>JAQTQX010000009.1 GCA_028712075.1 Desulfuromonadaceae bacterium | reverse complement strand
CGAAATGTTTTACAACAGCAGGAGACGGCATTCATATTTGGGGAATGTCAGCCCCAGAGAATATGAGGATTCATATCATCTGAGAAAAGTGGCTTAGCGAAGTGTCCATTATTACTTGACCAGGTCATAATTCCATTAATATCAGAGACGATAACAGCATCGGGCGCATCATTAAGAATCTGATTCAGAAACCTGTCAATAACATCCCCCTTTCAATTTACCTCAATTAATGTTGTAAACCGCTAAACTATATACGTATCAGGAACGGCGGAGAAGTACAGAAAACTCTTGCTGAATTTCGGAAGGGTGTATTTGAGCCTTGTCAAGTAAAGCTCCCCAGCTTTTGAAGCCGTTTTTAGCGTCTGAATATACCTTGGTAACAGAGCGCTGCTTCTTGGCTGCTATCAAGGCGGAAAGAATCAGCTCCTGGTTTGTTGCGCCGGTCTTACGCAAAGACGCCAGATCAGCAACACTTATCAGTCTGAATTGAAATAACAGATCATCAACAACAGTCATAGCCAACCGGGCTGCTGACGGATTAGTTTGCATCAGGGCGCCAATCGGGTTTTCAGTTTGCTATTGGTAATGATAATTGACGAAACAGCAGCTTGCCACGTTTTCCCCTGTTTAGCCTTCAAAGTGGCGCCCGGAGTAAGAACACCATCCTTGGCTGCGATCCAGTACGCAATCCAAAGATCGTCGGAAAAGGTGCCCCCCTGTTTTTTCATTACGATTGTATGTATATCTGTGGCAAACAGAGCAGAAAAAAATGAATTTTGAGCTGAAGTAATAAAATAGGGGTCAGCAGCTACGGGATGGGCAGGGTCAAAGGTGCGCTCAGTAAAACAGTGGCAGGTAATTGCCGGAGCTGCAAGCAATGGCAGAGGAGAAAATAATGCCAGAATTAAGGCGAGATACACAGCTTTGTGCATGCTTCCTCGTTTTTCCATTCTGCGTAACACGCCCCGAATGCCGAAAAACAGACCGGCAGTCGTCAGCACCCAGATTGTTGCAGTAACCGCAATTTCAGTTGTGGTGAGCATTGATTATTGCCTTCTGTTCCTATGTACAGCGGTTGCTAACGCTTGAAGTCGGTACCGGCAAACTGAACCGCTGCAGGGTCAGTCGCACGGGGCGGCGATACCGCGTGTACACCGCCGCATGCCGGGCAGTTCTGCACAAATGTTTCCAGACGAAGAGCCTCGCCACAGCCCTTGCAGGTAGCCTCAAAGTCGCCGTGCGGCACAGGAGAACCCGCAATTGCCCCGCCAAGGGCGGTAAGTACAAACTCGACCAGTTCCCTGCCGAAAGCAAAAGGTCCAGCTCCAGATGTTCCAGATGATCCGCAATCACACATTGATATACTCCTGACGACTGTAATGAAATACATATAACAGGCGCAAGGGTACCCTGCTGCAGACGTCGGTAATATGACGCAGGTCAAATATTAAGTAAAACAGGTCCAAAACATGGAACTCTCAATCGATTTATCCTCGACAATTCAATAAATATGAGAAATTACGCATGGCGGGGAGAATCGACACCGGTCCCATACACGTTAGGCGGAAATGCCGCAAAATTTAATTAAATAGCAGGGTAAACCCTTGCAGACCACTGTATTTTGGTATATACGAATTCATATTTACAAAATAAAACTTTGTTCGATTACGCTGAGAACGACACTATGAAAATTCATCTTCTCACTTCATGTGCCATACTTGTCGGGCTTCTGGGATCTGGGACAGCGCTGGCAGCAGATACAGTACCGCTAGAATCGAAACAGAATGCCATAGCAACAAGCAGCACCGCACAAGACCTGCTTCTGTTCATGGAAGAACAAGATCTGGTTACTGCGACCAAGCGACACACTACAGTGCGTAAGGCGCCTGCAGTAGCCACAATTATCGACGCTGATGAAATCAGAAACATGGGAGCTCGAAACTTACTTGACGTATTAAAAATGGTGCCGGGGTTGGGGATTTCGATTAACGAGATCGGAGCCAACATGATTGAAGTTCGTGGTATCAGGACTGTACTCAGCGAAAAAATTCTTTTCATGATCGATGGTCATTCACTAAACAGAAATATTAACGGTAGTGCCCTTTATAATGTTGCGGAAATGCTACCATTGGCAAATGTCCGACAAATTGAGGTGGTACGCGGTCCAGTTTCAGCGCTTTATGGCAACAGCGCCTTTGTCGCGACAGTAAATGTCATCACCCGTAATGCTGAAGAAATCAACGGTCTTGAATTGAAAGCTGGAGGTGGCAGTTTTGGTACTTGGAAAGGTAATATGGTTGGTGGAACCACATTAAGGGATATGCTAACTATTTCGTGGAGCCTTGACCATCACCAATCGGATGGCCAAAATTTAAATATTGAAGCTGATGCCCTGACTGGAACTACGAATCAGTCGCTAGCGCCTGGCTCACCGTATGTTGCATTCAAACAGACCGACGCCTTCCTAAAAGTAAATTATGGTGACCTGTCTTTTAGAAGCCATTATATCAAACGCCAGAAGGATGCTTATATCGGAGTTACCTATGCTTTAACCGATGAGCCAAGTGTAGATCACGTTGAAAACTATTGGGGAGAGCTCGCCTATAACCGGACTATAGTCAGCGGGTTAGCTGTTAAAGCAAAACTCTCCTATGATCATTATGAACAAGACCCTTTCGTGAAAATATACTCTAATGGTTTTGCAGGCGTGTACGTAAATGGCATGATTGCCAAACCGTTAGTTAAGAACGATACTGTAAACACCGAACTCCAACTCGATTGGGATGTTTTCCCAGGCAACCACTTGATTGTTGGAACTTCCTTTGAGAATTTACACCAATATGATGTAAAGCAGCTTGCTAATTTCAACCCTGCTCCGTTGCCCAATTTGCAGGAGATTGCCAACTGGAATAAAGATGCAAATCGTAATATTATTGCGCTTTATCTTCAGGACGAATGGCAATTGCCGAGTCAGGTCAACTTTACCGCCGGAGTGCGTTATGACCATTACAGCGATTTTGGCGATACGGTTAACCCGCGCATCGGTATGGTGTGGAGTTTCCATGACAATGCAGACTTGAAGCTCCTTTACGGCCAAGCTTTCCGGGCACCGAACTTTCAGGAACTGTACAACATCAACAATCCGTATGTGGTTGGCAATCCCGATCTCAAACCAGAAAAGATCAAGACCTATGAAGCTGGTGTAAGTTATCGTCTGAATCGCTATTTGGGCACATCGGCAAACTACTTCTACAGTACTATCACCGATCAGATAGGTTGGGTTCCTTCTGCAACTACCGGACAGGCAACAGTTAACGCCAATATCGGTAAATCAAAGACTCAGGGAGTCGAACTCGGCTTTAACGGTACCATAACCAGAGAATTTTCCTGGAAGACTAACTACACGTATCAGGACCCACGTGATGACAAGACTGATAAACGCCTTCTATATGTCCCAATGCACCGGGCTTCTGCGAGTCTCAACTATGCTCCGGTCAAATACCTGAACCTGCACACCGATGTCCTCTGGACCGGCACTCGTTCGCGTACAGATGCCGATACCCGCTCAAAAATGCCATCATACACGACCGTTGATCTGGCGGTCACGCTCAAACGATTCTTCGAGACACTGGAAATCCAGGCGGCGGTGCACAATATATTCGATAAGCACTATAGCGACCCTGACACTTCGGGTGCCGCCAAACTCGTCCCCGGCGACTTCCCACGCGAAGGGCTTTCGACCCTCGTGACAGCTTCGTACAAGTTCTAGCATCTATCCGGTCGCGGCTTGTTGAATATTACGTCCATTAACAGCAGAGTTGCCATTCCCGCATGGCGTTCAGTCATGCGAGTTGTTCTGTTGTGCTGTGCCGCGACATTTTTTTCCACTCCGGCCTGTGCCGCCAAAGTCCTCATTATCGGAGACCTGCAATATTCATTTGTCGCCGATATTGCCAGCGAGATCAGTTCCACACTGAAATCGCCCGCCCGGGATTACTCAATATCAGAGATCAGGGGAAAGCTTGGGGCTGTTGTGGAACGGGAGAATGCCCAGGTGGTTGTGGCACTTGGGAGAGGCGCAATCATTGAAGCGTTGCGACTTCCCCCCGAGATAGCAGTTGTCTATGGCCTGATTGTGGTGCCACCCAGAAGTTCCCGCGCAAACCTGACCGGGGTGTATATGTCCCCACCGGCGAGCGAGTACCTGATTGCCGTCAGGCGCTACTTTCCTGCCTTAGGAAAACTTGCTGTCGTTGGTAGCCCGGCGATGCTCAAAATGCTGGCTGGTGTAGCAACCGACCATATTGTAACGTATCAGGTAAACAATCCGGTCGAATTGGTCAACACCGTGGGGCGCCTGAGCGGGATTAGCGCGCTGGTTCTGCTGCCGGAGGCTGCTTTGCTGACATCATCGGTTATGGATAACGTCTATACCTATTCATTCCGGAATAATATACCGCTGCTCGGGGTTTCTGAGGGGAACGTCAAACAAGGATCGCTCTTTGCACTTGTTTTCGATACAAAAACGGTAAGCGTGCAGATCGGTGAGAAGGTGCGGGCAATACTTAATGGAGATGATGCCGGTGATATTCCGCAATCCCCCCCCCGGAAGCTGAACCTGTTCATAAATATCAACACTGCAAAGAAGATGGGGATTGCTGTGCCGGCTGATGCATTGAACCATGCGAAGAAAATTTACCCATGACACCGGACCGGAGAATGACAGAAGAAAATCGACAGAACCCTGAACAGGTTCAGCAGCGCCTGGGAGTACTTGATAAACTCCGGGAGTGGCTACCGCTGACATTTCGCGGCCAGGCGATGCTGTTACTTGTTCCTGCTATTGTCATCATGTCGCTGGTGTACAACATAGAATCCATATCGACCGAGCGGAAAATCCTCAAAAAAGAGATCGTCAATAAAGGGGAGGCCGTCGCCGCCATTGTTGCCAGCACAGCCGAGTTGCCGGTGCTATCCGAAAACATTGAGCATTTGAAAAATACGGCCCGGTCGGTAATCGGACTCAAAGATATTGCCTTTGTCTCCTTCTACAACAAGAACTGCGACTCGTTGCTCCATGAGGGAAAGCCATATCCGCATCCGCCAAAGCTGCAGGCCGGCGCCGAAATGGCCAATCATTTTTATGAACATAGAGATATGTTCGAATTCATTGCGCCAGTGGTGACACTTAAGGCCCAGGAAGAACTCTTCCTGCTTGACGACGGCAAATCACCCGCTCCGTCGCCGGAAAAAGTGCATATCGGCTGGGTGCGTATCGGGCTTTCCAAAGATATTCTTTCGCATGCCGAGCGTGGCATTCTGTTGCGCGGCACGGTCCTTACTATCATATTTACCCTGTGCGGCATTGCACTGGTGTATCCCTTCATCTCACTGGCAACCCGTCCGCTGCATGACCTGATCGCTGCTGTCAAGGAGGTCGGTGAAGGGGAGTATGCGGAAGTGCGGGCCGTCTCTCCAAAAAGCGAGATTGGCAGGCTTTCCAGCGAATTCAACAGAATGAGCCAGGCAATCCGGGAGCGTGAAGAAGCACTCCAGGAGAACGTCCAGGAACTGGAGCAGATGCAGGAGACCCTGCAGGACAATGTACAGGAGCTCGAGCAACAGGTCGAAGCGCGTGAAGCGGCTGAGATAGAGCTGATCAATCATCGCGACCATCTTGAAGAGCTGATAACCGAACGAACCGCAGAGTTAACTATCGCCAAGGATCAGGCCGAAGCCTCAAATCGGGCCAAAAGCGATTTTCTTTCAAGTATGAGCCATGAGCTGCGTACTCCGCTTAACGCTATCCTCGGCTACGCACAGATTCTGCGGCGGCAGGAAAACATGACCGACCAGCAGCGGCAGCAGCTTGAAATCATGAACAGCAGCGGCGAGCATCTGCTCACCTTGATCAATGACATCCTTGATGTCGGCAAGATCGAGGCGAGCAAAATGGAAGTCGAAGATCAGGGGTTTGATCTCCCTGCCCTATTGCGGCAGGTGATGAGCCTTACCCGACTGCATGCAGAAGAGAAGGAGCTGCACTTCGGCTTCGAGGAAATCGGCGCTGTGCCGCGGTACGTACATGGCGACGAGCGCAAACTGCGACAGATACTGCTTAACCTCCTCTCTAATGCGGTAAAATACACCCGAAAAGGGGGAATAACCCTGCGCGTCGGCTATCGCGATGATGAAGCAGGTCTGTTTTTCTGCGAGGTTGCCGACACCGGTATTGGTATCCCGCTTGACAAGCAGGAAGCCGTTTTCGAGCCATTCACCCAGTTGGCAGCCAGCGGGCAGGCACGGGTTGGCACCGGATTGGGACTTAATATCACCAAACGATTGCTTACTCTGATGGGAGGCACACTGACGTTGGAAAGCCAGTCCGGCAGGGGGAGTGTATTCCGGTTGGAGGCGCCTTTGCCGGCTATTTCGGAACATGAGGTTGCCCCACAGCTGTCTGCTGTTGTTGTTACCGGTTATATCGGGGATCAAAAGCGGATTCTGGTTGTTGATGATACGGTCGGTAATACTGCGATGTTGGTAGCGTTGCTTGAGCCGCTCGGATTTGAACTTGATACGGCAATGACCGGTGTGGAAGCACTGCAGCGTGTTGAACACCGTATTCCGGATCTGGTGCTGATGGATCTGGTCATGCCGGAAATGGACGGTCTCGAGGCAGTTAAGCAGATACGAAGGGAGAGCAGATTTCCCGGGATAAAGATCATAGGCGCTTCTGCAACAGTCACCAAGGGAACCAGGAAAGAAGATTTTGTAGCGGTCTGTGATGATTTTATTGAAAAGCCTATTCACATTGACCTGCTTTTGGAAAAAATAAGTGAACTACTTGCCATCACCTGGAAGACGTCCCCGGAAAGGCTGGCTCAATCAAGAATCGGCACTGCCACCGCGAGAGGTGCAGAGCCGTTAGCCGCACCCCCCGCGGAAAAACTTGACGAACTTTATGAAATTGCAAGACGCGGCGATATGCTGAAAATAGATCAATGGGCTGCTGAAATGACGGAGGTGGACCCGATGTATGCCGGCTTTGCCGAGACGCTTCATGAGCTTGCTTCGGGTTTTAAAACCAAGGCAATTCTTGCGCTGGTGGAACAATTCAGGAGAAATAATCATGACTGAAAAAAAACCGGGACAGCTTGGCCTTGCAATAGATAATGCGACTATCCTGGTTGTTGATGACGACCCGGTAAATCTGGGAGTGGTGCGCGACAGTCTGGTTTGCTGCAATTACACTATCCTGGTTGCCGAGGATGGTGAAAGTGCCATTGACCGGGCTGAGTACGCTAATCCTGATCTGATCCTGCTGGATATTATGATGCCGGGAATAGATGGCTACGAAACCTGTCGCCGATTGAAGGCTTCTGAAGGCACCAATGAAATTCCGGTGATTTTTATGACGGCGCTGGCAGAGACCGGCCACAAAGTTAAAGGTCTTGAAGCCGGGGCGATAGATTATATTACCAAGCCGTTCCAGCGAGAGGAACTGCTCGCCCGTATCTCTGTGCATTTGCAGGTCAGGGAGCTTACCAAAAAGTTGCGGGAAAGCAACGAGACCCTTGAAAAGCGCGTGGAAGAGCGGACAACCGATCTGGCAGTTGCGTATTGCGAGCTGGAGGAAGAGGTTGCCCAGCGACAGATCACTCAAGAGCTGTTGCAGGCCCAGACCGCTGCCCTTGAAGAAAAGGTAGAGGAACTTCAGCAGACCCAGAATTCTCTTAAAAAAAGTGAACGCAAGTTCCGCACGGTCTTTGATCAGTCATTCCAGTTGATGGGGGTACTGGATTCTGGAGGAACACTGCTGGAGGCCAACCAGACCTCCCTTGATTTTTGCGGTGTCGGTGAGTCGTCGGTTATCGGTCAGCCGTTCTGGGAAGGTCCGTGGTGGGCACATAGCACAGAAATGAAGGACAAAGCTCGCAACGCCGTTACCAGAGGAGCGGCTGGCGAGTTTGTACGATTTGAAGCCATTCATCTTACGTCGGATGGCAAAGCCCATATTATCGACTTTTCGCTTAAGCCGGTTATCGATGATCAGGGTTCTGTCGTGCTGCTTATTCCTGAGGGACGTGACATAACTGAACTAAAAACTCTGGAAAAGGAACTACGAAATTCCCAGAAGATGGAGGCGATTGGCACTCTAGCTGCCGGTATTGCCCATGACTTTAACAATATCCTGATGGGCATCATGGGTTATACAGAGATGTCCCTATTAAAACTTGATAGCGGGTCACCTATTTCTCAAAACCTGCAGCGCGTTCATGAAGCCGGTTTGCGGGCAGCGGAGCTGGTGCAACAGATTCTGGTCACAGCCCGTCGGAGCGAAAATGAAATGCACCCGGTTCACTTGAGTTCCGTCACCAACGAAGTACTGAAATTGCTTCGCGCTACCTTGCCGTCAACCGTCGAAATGCGACAGAATATTCCTGAGAGCGGATTGCGTTGCATGGTCATGGCCGATGACACCCAGATTCATCAGGTGCTGATGAACCTCGGGACCAATGCTTCGCACGCCATGAAAGCCAAGGGTGGGATTTTGAGCGTCATTCTTGATAAAGTAGATCTGGACGAAGCAATGGGGAAACTTTATGGCCGACAGCCTGGTGGGTATGCGCGTTTGACTGTCAGCGATACCGGTCACGGCATGGACGCACAAACGCTTGAGAAAATCTTTGATCCCTATTTTACAACCAAACAAATAGGCGAGGGAACCGGTTTGGGACTCGCTGTGGTAAAGGGAATTATTGAAAGCCATGGAGGCACCATACTGGTAGACAGCGAACCGGGAAGTGGCACGACTTTCCAGATTATATTGCCTCTCATTGAAAATGAACCTGAACATGTTCATTCTGTTGAAGATATAATACCTACCGGCAATGAGCGAATACTGTTTGTCGATGATGAAGAATCACTGGGACAGCTCGGAAAAGAAATGCTGGTAGAATTGGGATATACGGTAATTACAACGACAAAGAGCCAGAGAGCTCTGGATATGTTTCGTGATGACCCGATTGGATTTGATTTGGTTATTACCGATTTGACTATGCCGGTGATGACAGGGATAGTCTTGGCACGCCAGATCAAAGCCATCCGTCAGGACACTCCAATCATATTGTGCACCGGGTACAATGAAGTCTTGAATTCCAATAATGATATGAAGTCGCTGTTTGCCGGCTGTCTTAACAAGCCTTATGTCATCAGTTCATTAGGGGAAATGGTGCGGCATATACTTGATTCAAGTGTTAAGCTAATCACCTGAAGTCGGCCAGCCGGTTTCATACCCATCCGGGAAAAAATTCTCTTTCGTGCGGTTATAATAGCCAAACTGGAGGAGCGGGAACTCACTCTTCAGGCGCTGCAGCAGTCGATACATGCCAATGCCTCTCCCCTGCACCCCTATCTCGCGGTTGTAGTACTCAGGGTCGATTGACAGGTTGCGCAACTGTATCATATCGACCCGTGTCGCTGCGACAAAGGCCAGCAGAGCCTCAACCTCCTCCGGGGCATCTGTCACACCGGGTGAAACAAGGTAGTTGATTGACGTGAATAGGCCGGCTTGCTTGGCTGTTTTTACTGATTGAAGGACATCTCCAAAACAATAACCTTTTGGTCGATAATAGCGGTTGTAGGTATCTTCGCGCACTGAATTCATTGAAAAACGGAATGAATCCATTCCGGCATCACAGAGTTGTTGAACACGCTCCGGTATCGAACCATTCGAGTTGAAATTAACCGTTCCACGAGTAGCTTCTTTTTTCATGCGCCGGGTGGCCTCGATAATAGTATCCGCCTGCAGGATCGGGTCGCCTTCGCATCCCTGTCCGTAGGAGACAATAGCCTGCTCGGCATGTTCCAGATGCGGGACAGCGATTTCGCAGAGCTCTTCCGGGGTCGGAACGAAGTTTATCCGCTCATGATTGGAGGGGCAACACTCTGATTCCTGCAGGCTGATGCAGCCGAGGCAGGCGGAATTGCATGCCGGAGAGGTCGGCAGGGGTGCCTCCCAGCGCCGATAAAACAGGTTCTTGGCTGCAAAGCAGTGATAATCGACCGCACAGCGCGACAGCTGTTCCAGCAGGCGGTTATTCGGCATCTTCTTCAACATCTGACGCACCAGCGGGTCCAGAGTACGATCATCGTAGTTTACCGGGTTCCAGTTGCTGTTGCTGTCCACTTTGCTGGCGGCAACAACAAAGCAGTCGCGCTCCTCATCCCATCCGACTGCAGTGTACGACCAGAGCGGCAGAAGTTCAGTCTTGCGGGAATAGTCGCATGCCGGCAGCAGGGTGCGCATATAGCCGGGGGCCATGAAGGCTGATACCGCCTGGATCGGCTGGCTGCGTTTCCCCTCCCGTAGAGAGGCTGTCGTGACAAAGGTTTTCTTGCGCGGATCCCAGGCAATCGGCGGCATGGCAGGCATCGTGAAAAGCCTGCTGTCTTCCGGAAGTGGCATCAGCTCAACCTCCTCCGGCAGAACCGGCAGGTCACCGTTCATTCCGGCCATGCACAGTTCAGGATGGTCGAAAATGTTCCCTTTATGGTCGGCATACAACATTTTCGGCAGGCGGCGTGTCATTGCGCTACTCCTGGAAATTCAATTATACCTGCGTGAAGCCGGATGCCGACAGACTATCGTTATATTTTTTTCTGTCAAGCGGGAATGTCGTTGCATCCATGCACAATTTACAGAAGAATGTGGATCGGAAATTCCAGAACTCCCCTGAGGTGAGCTACCATGTGGAGAATCGTCGTATTGTTGCTGATGAATAGTGTACTGTCCGTATCACCTCTGTTTGCCGGTTCTCCAGAACCATCGCTGGAAAGTCTGAAAAAACAGATCAATTCACGATACGCCGGTATTACTGCAGTTCAGTGGGGTGAACGGGTACCTGGTGTACGTACGCGACTTGATACCGACGATAAAGTTATCGCTCTGACGTTTGATGCCTGTGGCAGTGCTACGGGTAGCGGTGTTGATGCGCGATTGCTGGAGTTTTTGATCCGGGAGCAGATTCCGGCGACACTCTTTATCAATGGCCGCTGGATAGATTCCAATCACGATCTGTTCCTGCAGTTGGCGGCAAATCCGCTCTTCGAAATCGGTAACCATGGAATTCATCACAAGCCAGCATCGATCAACGGCCGCAACATTTACGGGATTGCCGGAACACAAAGCGTCGCTGAGGTATTGGAGGAGATTGAGCTGAATGCCCGAAAAATTGCAATACTCACCGGTAAGCGGCCATCGCTGTATCGATCAGGAACCGCCTATTATGATGAAATTGCGGTGCAGATTGCACAGTATCTCGGACATGAGGTCGCCGGATATTCTCTACTGGGAGATGCCGGGGCAACCTGGAGTTCCGCTCAGGTGAAGGCAGCACTTTTGCGCGCAGTACCTGGGGATATAGCACTGCTGCATATGAACCATCCGGAAGCGGGGACCGGTGAAGGGGTCGTGGCTGGGGTTCCGGAGCTTAAAAAGCGTGGTTTTCGTTTTGTCAGGATGTCAGAGTACCTTCTGAAGTAGGCATCAATTACTTTACTCTTGACCTTTTACCGTAGCGTGATAAAGTGGACAAAAATTATCCTGTTAAGTTTGCGGAGGTTCTGATATGGCACTTGAGGGGGAAAAAGCACCCAATTTTTCGCTACAGGGAAGTGATGGCACGCTGCACTCAATGGCACAGTATGCCGGGAAAACGGTGGTCATTTATTTCTATCCGAAAGATAATACTCCCGGCTGTACCAAGGAAGCATGTGGTTTCCGCGACAATTATGCTGAATTAATTGCCAAAGGGGCAGTTGTCCTTGGTGTCAGCAAGGATAATATCGCTGCGCATGGCAAGTTCATTGCCAATTATAATCTGCCGTTCGTGCTGCTGAGCGATCCCGATTGTTCAATGCTGCAGGCGTATGAAGCCTATGGTGAAAAAATTATGTGCGGCAAGAAGTCGCTCGGCATTATCCGTTCAACGGTAGTTGTCGGACCGGACGGAATAGTAAAGAAACAGTGGGCCAAAGTTGCCAAGGCCGAACAGCATCCGGATCAGGTATTGTCGTATCTGAGAGGATAGCAGTATTGTATACACTCCGCTGTTGACATAATGCCGGTCGGAAGATAGCATGCCTGACGCGTACAGGCAACTCCGCTATATGTAGCGGTTGGGTAATTCTCAAAATTTTGGAGGTTTATCGGAATGGAATTTGTAACACTTGAAGATGTTATTAAATTTGCCGTTGGGCGCGAGGATACCGCCTACAAGCTCTATAAGCGGGCAGCAGAACTTTCAACCAGCATCGCCTCGAAAAAGATGTTTGAAGAACTGGCTGCAGAAGAGGCAACTCATAAGGACGTATTTGTAAAAATAGACGAAGAGAAGGCAGAGCACCACAAAATGTGTATCCTTCCGGAATCGAGTATTGCCAAATACCTTGCTGATGTCACTTTTCGCGAGGACCTGACGTACAGCGAGATTTTGGCGTATGCGCTCAAAACCGAGGAAAATGCCTATCAGCTCTATAAAGCTGCGGCAGGCATGACAGATGATCCGAAGCTGCAGAAAATATTGATGAATTTTGCTGATGTCGAGCTTGGCCATCGCCGCCGTATTGAGGCGATTTATGAAGATCGGGTTCTGACGGAAGGGTAGCGAGGAGAGCCTGTCCATTGTTGCAGTGTAAACGCACCTTTGTCTCACGGGGTGCGTTTTTTGTTAATTTCCAGCAGAGGAGACATGAAACCTATGTGGAATAAGCGTTACCGCGAACCGGTATGGTTCGGTTTTGTGCTTATAGCTCGGATTGTTGGGGTAAAATCATGACATATCTCCAACTTCAGGAAGCGCGGCAGATTCTGGGCCTGCGGGAACGGATGACCATCAATGAGATCAAGGTACGACACCGTAAGCTGGTAAAAGAATATCACCCAGATGCCGGCAACTGCGCTGACCAAAATAAAATCAAGGCGATCAATGAAGCGTACCGAATTGTGCTCGACTATGTAGCAGAATATCAACTCTCATTTACCGAAGGGGAGTTTTACGAACAGAACCCGGATGAACGGTTGCGGCAGCAGTTTATGGATGTGCCGATGTGGGGGAAGAGATAGCTGGTTTACGTCCGGAAAGGGTACTCTTTTCCCCTGGCGGCGTCAATCTTCGGATTTGCTTGTGCAGCGTACTCATGTACGCCTCCGTGCAACTCCTTGATTTCCTTGCCAGACGAACCTCCCCGCTTTTCAATTCTGAAACTAGCCACTGTCGTAGGTTAGATGACTTTTGGTGATACCTGCAATTTGGCGGTTGATGTCTGCAAAATGATGCAACCGGTATGACGAACAGGTGCAGAATCTGCACTAATGTGTCGGTTTGACGACAAGCCAATTGTTTAATAGTGACGCAATATCGGCTAGTTATATATTTGGCACGCCTTCTGCTCTTATAAGGTCAGATTGACTATCTCACCACACGAAGGAGCAGAATCATGGAAAAACGTATTATCACCACCGTAGCAGTAGCAGGACTTCTGGCTGCATTGGCAGCAGGCGACGTATGTGCAGCTGGGTCTGGTTTCGGGAACAAAGGGCAGTCTGCTGGTTCCACGTCGGTCGCACGTCCGGCTGGATCACAGCGTCGTGACGGCACGTTCCTCACTACCGGCACAACAGCAAACGGCTCAACTACCCGCAACGGTAAAGGGACCGGCCTCCAGGATGGCACCTGTCTGACTACGCCTGTTGTGACCACTACGGCTACGACAACTGCCCAGTAGTAGCATGTATCGGTATGTCTCCGGTCAGGTTACCTTACCGTTTCTGACCGGAGATATCTGTAAAGGGAGTTTATTATGAACCGAGCTCTGTTTTTATTAACAACTATTGTGTTGATAGCCACTGCATATAACGATGCATCTGCATTCTGGGGTGATAATGACCATAAGAATCCAGGTGGCTTGGATGTTGCGAGCGGCTACGATGTCAACACGGTCGTCACAGTGAGCGGCAAGGTGACCACTCCTCCGGTCAAAAGTGCTCAGGGAGGGCAAGGTCAGATGATTATTGCCACTCCGCAGGGGCCTGTCATCGTACTGCTTGGGCCGTGGTCATACTGGGAACGTCAGGCGTACACGATCAGTACGAATCAGGAGATCAGTATTACCGGTTCGCGCGCGCAGGGCAAAGATGGCGCCTTGTATCTTTTTGCCCAGCGGCTTGACAACAAATCGAGCGGTACTGCGCTCACACTGCGCATGGAATCAGGCTCGCCATTGTGGAACCGCAACGGCGCCGGCGTCGGTGTCGGCAGTGGTTCAGGTTTCGGCAGAACGGGAGGCGGAGGGTACGGTTTTCGGGGTGGCATGGGTGGTATGGGCGGAGGTGGCCGAAGATGACGAACTTTACACCAATGGCATTAGTCGTGTGCGTCCTTACAATGGTGCTCTGTTCGCAACGTTCTTCCCTGGGTGTTGAGACACCTGAAAATTTTTCCGTCACTTCGGTCAGCTTCGGGTCGGAATTCAGTTCCGGGGACTACAATAGCGACAGCACAACCCGCACCGCATATATGCCGCTGATTGTCAGCTGGTATTCCGGGGATCGTTTTGATGTGAGTGCTGAAATTCCTTTTATTTATCAAAGCAGTTCTCGTGTTACAACATCCCTGTTCCAGGGCGCCACTGTAACTGCCGACGTTCAGTCCGTTGCCCGTCGCGGGGGGCCGGGCGGAATTGTTACGCCGACCGGAACCGGCACTTCTGGCGGAATTTCTCCAGTGACCGGCGATGAACCAGTGGCAGGCGGCAGTTCATCTGTATATGGAGTTGGGGATATTATTCTGCGGAGCGGATATGTTTTACTGCCTGAAAGTGACACGGTTCCGCAGATAAGAGCCTCTCTGTTTGTCAAAGTGCCCACCGCATCCGTGTCAGACGGACTGGGAACCGGTGAGTTTGATTTTGGCGGAGGTGCCGATCTTTCAAAATGGTTTGGCAGCATGCATCTGTTCGGTGAAGCTCTGTATACGTACCAAGGCAGTGTAGCTGGTTTTGCCCTGAAAAATTATGTCAGCTACAGCGGGGTAGTTGGTTATCAGGTGACGGACAGTGTCCAGCCGATGCTCATTCTTAAAGGAGCAACAGCACCGTCCGATTACTCCGATAATCTGTTGGAAGCACGTGGCCGTCTGCTCTGGGCATTGGCGCCGACAACAACTCTTGATCTGTTCGTTGCCAAAGGGATCAGTGCCAGTAGTCCTGATTATGGCGGCGGAGCTGCAATCATCTATTCATTCTGATGCGCAGGATCAGGCTTCTCATCGTTGTTATTCCCGCCTGTTTCACCCTGCTGGTGGGGTGGTTTTCCTGGAGCGCGTATTTTGCTGCTCCGCAGGTCGCCGGAGAAAATCTCCGTGGTGCCGGGCTTACCATGGCGTCAGCCATCGAACAATTCGCTGCGGTTGGCCCCGATTTACGGGCTCTGACACGCTACAGTACTCCGGATCTTGCCTATTATTTCCTTGTTGACGATCAGGGCGTTATCCGGTTTCATACCAATCCGGCACTCATCGGAACGGTCTCTGCGGAGGCTCCGCAGGCAACCATCCTCAATGACGGGATTGTTGAACGGCGGAAACGACTTGGAACGGGTGAAGAAATATACTTGCTTGAAACTCGCATCCATCCTGCCGGAGCCAGCTATATTCTTACGCTGGCACTGCATACCTATCGTGCCGATCAGGTAATCAGGCGAGCCCATACCGGCATATCGGTTGTCACGTCTCTTACGATTTCTCTCTGGCTGCTTATTCTGGGCGTCATGTTTCTGTTGCGCCGTGATGAAAAGCACCGGGTGGAGATGCTGCGCCGTGCCGAGCTGGCTCGTTTGGGCGAGATGGGCGCTGTCATGGCTCATGAGATTCGGAATCCTCTGGCCGGCATCAAGGGCTTTGCCCAGCTGATAGAGAACGCTACTGATCTGGAACAGGCGTGTCTGTACGCCGATAAAATTGTCAGCCAGTCGATTCGTATGGAGTTACTGGTGAATGACCTGCTTACCTTTGTTCGCGAGGAGCGGGGAGATCATCTGCCAACGGATCTGTCAGAATTACTGGGCGATGTGGTAGCAATAATCCGCGTGGAAGCCGATCCGACTGGTGTGGAGGTTACTTATTCGTCGCACCCTCCGTTGACGGTTATGGCGGCCCCGGACCGAATCACACAGCTATTGATTAATCTGCTGAAGAACGGGCTCCAGGCGATGCCTTGCGGAGGGCAGTTACACATTGATCTGGAGCGGAGAGCGGGCCTGGCGGTCATAACCGTCTGTGACAGCGGCATCGGCATTCCTCCGGAAAACATTCCGCATATCTTTGAGCCGTTCTGGACCAGCAAGGCACGAGGCACCGGTCTTGGTCTTGCCTTGTGTCGCAAAGTGGCCCAGGAACATGGTGGAAGCCTGGCTGTCGAGAGCATCCCCGGAACGGGCACGACCTTTACCCTGACCGTGCCGTTGGCACCGTAGCGCCGAGAAAGGAACATATGTCGGCAACCATACTTGTTGTTGAAGATGATGAGGTGTTTCGTGAGCTGGTGACAACCATACTTGATTCGGCAGGTTATACCGTTGCCGCCGCGTCTGACGGCGGCGAGGGACTGCGCAGGATTCAGCGGGAACAGTTCGATCTGGTGCTGAGTGACTTGAAAATGCCGGTTAGAAGCGGGCTTGAGTTGTTTCGGGCAACCCGTAACGAGTCGCACCCCCCTCTTTTTATCTTTATCACCGCCTTTGGTCGTGTGGAAGAAGCGGTAGCGGCCATCAAGGAGGGCGCTTTTGACTTCATCGCCAAACCGCTTAAAGATCCGGCGAGTCTGCTTGCTATCGTAAAAATGGCTCTGGAACAGGTGGATCTTGATCGCCTGGCGGTATCCCTCCTGGAGAGTGAGCGGGCAGGACTTCCATCGGAGGAAATGATTTTTTCCGGCAGAGCGATGGAGGGCATCAGGAGACTGGTGCAGGATGTTGCCCGTACCTCGGCGACAGTGCTGTTGCATGGAGAAAGCGGCACCGGCAAGGAGTTGATCGCCCGGATGATTCATCTGACAAGTCAGCGTAAAGCGGCTCCGTTTATACCGCTCAACTGTGCGGCAATTCCGGAAAACCTTCTGGAAAGCGAACTGTTTGGCCATGAACGGGGTGCCTTTACCGGCGCCGTTCAGGCCCGGAGAGGAAAATTCGAACTGGCACAGGGGGGCACGATTTTTCTGGATGAAATCGGAGAAATGCCAGCAATCCTGCAGGCCAAACTGCTGCGTGTTCTTCAGGAACGGGTATTTGAACGGCTGGGCGGATCTCTGCAGATCAAGGTTGATGTGCGGGTTATTGCTGCAACAAATCGTGATCTTGCTATGGAAGTTGCCGAAAAGCGTTTTCGGGAAGACCTGTTCTACCGCCTGAACGTATTTCCGATTACCCTGCCGCCGCTTCGTGAGCGTGCTGATGCCATTCCACAGATGGTTCGGTATTTTTCTGCGCGATTTTCGGCCGCTGCAGGTCTCCGTCGCGCTATTACGGTATCTTCAGATGCGCTGGATATTCTCCGGCAGTATCGATGGCCCGGTAATGTCAGGGAGTTGCAAAATATTATTGAACGGGGCATCATTCTGGCCCGTGGGGAGCTGACCACCCGTGAACTTCCGCAGGAGTTGCAGGAGTTACATCCTGCCGTGGAGACCGGTGAAGGACTCCTCAAACATCATGAGAAGGACGATATACTAAAAACGCTGCAGAAGTTCCGGGGCAACCGGCGTCAAACAGCGGAAGCGCTTGGTATCTCTTTACGAACGCTGCAGTATCGGATCAAGGATTTCGGGCTGCAGGTTAAGGAGGAATAGATGCGGCGGAGCTGCATGGATTGAACAGATAGCGCCAACGTTCTCATGGCGAAATTAAATCATAACTGGAGGTAGTCGCTTGAAAAAAGTATTCGCGGTGTTCTGTTTGTCACTCTCCCTATGTGTAATGGGAACGGTATTAAATGTCGGTCAGGTACTAGCAGGTGGGCATGATGCGGACATTTCAGCCCATGCGTCATGTCAGTATTGCGGCATGGATCGTGAGAAGTTTGGTCACAGCAGGATGCTGGTCGAGTTTGATGACGGGTCTGTCGCAGCAACCTGCAGCTTGCACTGCACCGCTGTTGATCTGGCAATCAACATCGATAAAACACCCACGTCGATCCAGGTTGCTGATTATGGCAGCAAGGAACTGCTTGATGCAGAAAAGGCGGTGTGGGTAATCGGTGGTGACAGGCCGGGAGTAATGACCAAAAAAGCCAAATGGGCCTTTGCTTCCAAGGAGAAAGCAGCTGCATTCGTTACAGAACATGGCGGCAAGATTGCCGGATTTGAGGAAGCTGTCAAGAGTGCGTATGAGGATATGTACCAGGACTCTAAAATGATCCGTGACAAGCGCAGGCAGATGAAAATGAAGATGAAAAAGGGTGCACAAGGCGCGGGCAAACTGTAAGCAGTCACACTCAATTCGAAAAAATAGCCGCCAGCTCCAACAAGGACCGGCGGTTTTTTTTGTGCTTGTGAGGCAAATAACTATTTGATGCAGATCCCAGAGATTCGCACTGTAAATCACCTTCCAGTGCTCCCTGCCAGTAAAACACGTAAACCAGCCGTTTCTTTTCGACGTCTTCTCTCAAAATAAATATATTGACATTCATATAATTGAATAATATTGTGTGCATATACACACAATAAACGGAGGTACACAGTGAAAATTTGTTTTCCAGTAGCAGAAAATCGTGGTCTTGACAGTCAGGTATTCAATCATTTCGGCTCAGCACCTGAATTTGTCATTGTTGATCTGATCACCAATGAGGTGCAGTCAGTCAGCAACAGCGATAAAGTACATGAACATGGCGCATGCAATCCGGTTGCAGGGCTCGGTGGAAAGCATGTTGACGCTATTGTCGTCGGCGGCATCGGCGGAGGGGCACTGCATAAGCTTACTTCAGCGGGTATCCGTGCATTCAAGGCAACTGGCAGTACTATTTCGGAAAATATTGCGTCATTGAAAATCGGCACACTTGAAGAATATCTGCCGGGCCATACGTGTGGTGGTCATGGTCACAGCCACGGCTGTTCGCACTGATACATGGGTAGGCCGCATAAACCAAGAAATTGCAGCTGTCCGCACCGGGCAGGCTTTTCGGCTGTATTTAAACCCGCCGGGACACCTTTGAAAGATATGGAAATTATCCGACTTGCCCATGACGAGCTGGAAGCGCTGCATCTGTGTGACGGCGAGGACAAAAGTCAGATTGAGGCCGGCATCTGTATGGGGGTCTCGCGCGGAACCGTGCAGCGTCTTCTTGCCAGCGCCCGCCACAAAGTTGCTCAGGCGCTGGTTGGGCACAAAGCGCTCGCTATTGCCGGTGATACCGCCGGGGAAATATTGATGACGTCGAACGCATGAAGGAGCTGCCATGGAGATGAAAATAACATTCCCCGGCGGGGAAAAAGTAAACGCGGAGATCAATAACCGCGTCATTTATACTGACCAACCGGTGGAAGGGGGTGGGGAGGGAACAGCGCCGAGCCCGTTTGAATATTTTCTGGCTTCCCTTGGCACCTGTGCCGGCATTTATGTTCTCAGTTTCTGTCAGCAACGGCAGATTGCGACGGAAGGTTTGGCACTTACCCAGAAAATGGAATTTATCGCAACTGAAGACGGGAAAAATAAGCTCTCTAAAATAGTCTTGTCGATAGACCTTCCTCCCGGTTTTCCCGAGAAATACCGGAACGCCATCATCAAAACTGCAGGGCTCTGTTCGGTCAAAAAAGTGCTCATGGATCCCCCTGAGTTTGAAATTAACGCACGGAATTCATAGTCTGCCGAACTTACTACCCTTGCCCTCCGTCAGAATATAAATACCTCCGGAATATATTACTGGTGGGCAGGGTATCAATATCACCTGAAGTCTCGAAAAACGCATGGAGAGGAGCATACACAATGCAATGGGCAGAACTTTACCGTAAAGATACAGCAAAACCGCTCGCACAATTTGTCAAAGATCTGAAAAGTGCATGCAAAGAGTGTGGCTTTGTCATCCATAACGAAAACGGCATGGAGATGGCGCATACGTTTGGTGCTCATGGAGTAGAAGTGGCTCACGGCTTTGATCTGCACATGATCCAGATATGTAAACCGGAAAAAGCGGCGATGAGCCTCCAGACTAATCCGGAACGAGCCGCCCTGATGCCCAAGTTCATCATGACGTTTACCAGTGACGGCAAAACCCAGGTACGCTTTCTGGTCTATAATCGGCCGATGATAGAGGCTCTGCTTGGAGAGACGGCCTTTGCGGACTCATTGATAGAAAGTTACGATGCTATCAAAAACATGATTGAAGGGGTGCTCTGAGATGTGGGGCGTTCTGACAAAAATTAACAAAAAGCTTGTTCTGGCTATTCCGGTCATGATGCTGGCCGGCTTTGTCTGCGGTGCCCTGCTTGATGCATCTCCCTTGAAGATGTTGATTATTCCTTTCACTTTCCTGATGGTCTATCCGATGATGGTAACCCTCAAACTGAAAAAAGTTCTGGAAGGAGGAGACGGCAAAGCGCAACTGCTCACACAGCTGATCAACTTCGCAATTGTGCCGTTTGTCGCATACGGCCTCGGCAGATTCTTTTTCACAGATCAGCCGTATATGGCTCTCGGTCTGCTACTGGCAGCCCTGGTGCCAACAAGCGGTATGACCATATCCTGGACCGGTTTTGCAAAAGGCAATCTGGAAGCAGCGGTCAAAATGACGGTAATCGGACTGATTCTCGGTTCCCTGGCGACACCGTTCTATATCCAGTGGCTGCTCGGTGCAGTTGTTGCAATAGACACGGCAGCAGTAATGAAGCAGATCGCCGTTATCGTCTTTTTGCCAATGATAGCCGGTTATGTGACTCAGCAGTGGCTGGTAAAGCGTTATACACAGAAGGTGTTTCAGGAAATCTGGGCGCCCCGTTTTCCGGGAATGTCAACAATCGGTGTGCTGGGGATCGTATTCATAGCTATCGCGTTGAAGGCGCGTGCTGTCATGGCTGCACCCGAGGCGCTTCTCAACATAGCCGTCCCACTGCTGCTTCTTTACGGTATCAACTATCTGCTCAGCACCTTTATCGGGAAAATGTTTCTGAAACGAGGTGATGCAATCGCTCTGGTATACGGTACAGTCATGCGCAATCTTTCTATTGCTCTTGCCGTGGCCATGAATGGCTTTGGCGCGTCAGGCTCTGACGCGGCTCTGGTGATCGCCCTTGCATATATTATCCAGGTTCAGTCAGCGGCATGGTATGTGAGGCTTACGGATAAACTGTTTGGCGCGCCTGGAAAAACATCGTAAATACACGCAAGAAACTGTCCAGTGAGTGGATCATTGATACGTTTCTGGTTGACGAGGACACTGCGTGAGCGCACGTTATTGAAGTCTTCGACAACATGTTGTGTCAATTCGCCATTGGCAACCAGAGTTTGTACGAGACTTTTTGATACAAATGCAACGCCCTTTCCTGACTTCACTGTTTCAATGGTCAGATGCAGATCATCGTACACAATCATCACCCTGAAATCATCGATGCTTCTGCCGAAGTGTTGGAGATTGCTCTGGAGCAGGCAACGTGAGCTGCAGCCAGCGCGCCGTGCAATAAGACGCTGCTTCAGCAGTTCATCAAGTGTGATCAGCGGGTGCGGTAAAGAAAGGGATGGAGCAGAAATGAACACCAGCTCGTCAGGTGGCAGGTCCAGCTGTTGGGCGCCTGGCACATCCAGAGGGCCGCAATGTTCTATGACGGCAAGGTCAAATTCTTCATCGATGAATCCCTGCATCGTCAGTTCAGGAGTATTGAGCGTGAACTTGAAGTCCACATCGCCTGAATGTTTCAGAAAAAACCGATTAAGCACCTGCGGCAGGAATACAGCGCCAAAAGTAGGGGTGCTGCATAACGACAAGCGCTTTTTATTGCTAAGCCCTTTCAGCTCTTTTTCCAGACTCCTCTCGATAGTCAAAATCTGTGAGGCTTTCTCATTGACAATAGCACCCGCCTCAGTCAGTTGTACAAGCTGACCGCTTCGGTCAATCAGAGGACAGCCATAATACTCCTCCATAAATTTGATGCGCTGTGAAACTGCTGACTGGGTGATGCAAAGTATGCGCGCGGCTTTATTAAAGCTTCCACACTCCATAACGGTCTGGAGCGTTTGAAAATATCTGGTTTCCATAGTGGCCCCCCCGCTGTTAATAAGTTGTTCTTATGACATGATAAGAAGTATTCTGCTATGAATCATTGATTTACCTGATAAAATTTCCACAATTAGTGGTATATGCGCAACAAATATTACTAGTCAAATAGCCGAAAAGCAATGTTATTTGGCGGGACAATCATAGGCACTTGACAGAACGAGGTTTTGTTCTGTCGCTGCTCGCTGGTTTCTGTTTGATAAGTATCTATAATTTTGAATAAAACTATATTCTGATAAGTTGATATGTAATTATTCATATAAATGGGCGTTGATTTTGCAGATCATATGTTTCAAAGCAGCAGGGAACCAACTTTCCAAAGGGGGAAATATGAGGAAAAGATCCATGAAAAGATTGGCGGTAATGACAGCGATGGTCTGCTTGTTCGCTCCAATTGCCGCACATGCGGAAGAAGCTGATTTGCAATTGAAAATTGACAAGTTGACCAAAGAAGTCAACGACCTCAAAGGTTCGGTAAAGAAGGTCGAAAATAAATCGATCGGTAAATGGCTGACTATCGGTGGCGATTATCGCTTCCGAGTTGACAGCCTGCACGGCAAAACTGTGGCGTATTCTGATGCAATTGGAACGATGCAAAGTATGGTAGGGGATTTTTTGAATGGCCCCAATGCAGCCGCTATTTCAGGCCCAACCGGTGGTTTTGCCGGATTTGCTTTGCAATCAAAAACTGGCGCACTGTTTTCGCCTGGACAATTTGATCTTATCTTAAACTCGTATATGCCAAATGCCATGTACGGTGGCATGCAGCAATTACTGCTTACAGCAAATCCAATGCAGGCATATTTTGCTCCTGGTGCAGCAGTGCCTGCGGCCGTTTTACAAGCAACGACACTCTCGTCACAGCAGCAAAGCGTCATGAATACGCTTTCGGCGAAAGTGATGCCCGCAGTTATGCAAATGAGTGCTGTTCCTTTTGGAGGCCCTGCAGGCTCTACACTTGGTGATTTGATGCAAAGTGGTGCATTTAGTGCCGACCAAATAACATTATTAAATAATCTTTTGTTGCAGGGGTTCCTTGGCGACCCTGCAGTTGCCGGACAGCCAACGTACTTGAATAAAGTTGCCTCATACAAACCCAAGAACGAAACCCTCTACACCAACAAGTTCGGTCTTGATCTAACCGCAAAACCTATCAAGGACATCACTGTTCATGCAAGTCTGGGAATTTATAAAGCCTTCGGTTCACAGAGTGATTCAACAACAAACAGTAACTTCTTCGCTGATCGCGTTGGTGCCTTTGACGGCACTATCGGCCACATTCCCACCGACAGTAAACTGAATGTTGATCGTGCTTATGCTACCTGGAGCAATATTGCCGACGAGCCACTCTGGTTTTCGGTAGGTCGCCGTCCTTCAACCAATGGGGCACCAAGCAACCTGCGCCTCAACAAGGCGAGACCTGGCAATGGGGGCACTCCGGCACTACTGGTTGATTACGCCTTTGACGGGATGACGGTGGGCTATGCCCCAGATATCGATGCCTTGGCAGGTTTTTATACCAAAGTTTGTTATGGCCGTGGTTATGACAGCGGATTCAAAACAGATACAACAAACAGCATCAAGGATACTGATATGCTCGGAGTTGCAGTGATTCCGGTAGATACCGATCCACTTCGTGTCTGGCTGCAGTGGAATCGCGGCTTTAATATATTTGACTTCCCAGTCATGAACAATACCGTGTTCGGCAACACTGCACCGGCAACGAACCTTGGCGACATTGACTGGTACGGTGCCGGCGCCATGAGTACGCTCAAAAATATTGGACCAGGTACATTACAGATATTTGGTGATCTTGGTCTGAGTGTCACTCACCCCAACAACAACGTTTCCCAGAATGCCGGATTCCAGGGATTGATGAGCGGCGAGTTTTTTGCGCAGGATTTCTCTCCCAAAGATCGTACTGGTTGGGCCGCATATGCAGGCATTCGGTATGACCTTCCATCGAAGACAAAAATTGGTTTTGAGTTTAATCACGGTTCTGAATACTGGATCACCTTTGCTCCTTCGGCAGATGACATGTGGACCAGCAAAGTCGGTACACGTGGCAATGTCTATGAACCGTATATCATTCAGGAACTCGATCTGAAGCCGATTTCCAACTATTTTGCCAAGGCGTTCTTCAAGCTTGGTTACCAGTATTATGATTTTGAGTACACCGGCAGCAACAACTGGGTTGGCGCACCGAAGAAAATTTCAGAAATCCAGTCAACCGATCTGATGCTGATGGCGCCTCTGAAATCTGCACAAAATGTGTATGGAACTTTTGAAGTCCAGTTTTAATGTTATCTGATGCCGGGGGGCACAATGCCCCCCGGTCTTATTTACTGGCAAACAATTAATTTAACCGTGCACTTAACGGCACACTTAACAAGGAGTTTAGACAATGAAAAAATTAGCATCGATGATCATGGTTATGGCACTTGCATTTATCACCTCATTTGCTGTTGTCAGCACTGCCAGTGCCGAGGAAGCAAAAATGACCGGCACAATCACCAAAATCGAACTTGCCGCAGATGGTAAGTCTGCAACAACAATACTCAAAGATAGCAAGACGGAAGCACTGGTAACCATTACAATTACCGACGAACTGACCCTCGACAAACTCAAGGACAAGCGCATTGTGGAAGGCGATGAAATCCGCACAAAGTATGATGCCGATGGCGGAAAGAACACATCCAAGATGTTTAAAAAGACAGCCGGCTGCTAGGCCAAATTTTATCGGGAGGATACAATTCATGACCATGAAAACGCTTCTTTTTACCGTTGCTGCTTCACTAACCGTGGCGACTGCATTCGCTGCTGATCCTGCTGTTCCGGCAGCTTCACCTGCCAAGCCATCGATGGCAAAGCCATGCGCTCTTTGTCACAAAGCCGAGCCGAATACGGTTCGGGGAAATTTTGATCTTGTGACGTTCAAGGCCAAAACAATTCAGGTGAAGATTGATGATTCTGTCGAGCAGTTCAAGTTTGATGAAGACGAAATCAAGGTGGTAAACGGTGCCGGGAAGATCGGAGATGGAGAGTTTTTGAAGGATAACCTGGTCAAGAAAGGCCACGAAGTCAAGGTTGAATATGTAGAAAAGGACGGTGTCAAGACTGCGGTAAAGCTGGTAGAGAAACCACCAGTGAAAATATCTGATGATATGCTGATGAAAACAGCTGATATCGAAAAACTCGTCGCTTTAGGGCCGGAAAAAGGGAAATATTTCCTTTTTGATTCACGCCCCTTGCCGCGCTTTCAGGACGGTTCAATCCCTACCGCAGTAAACCTGCCGTTTCCGGCATTCGACAAGCTTGCCGAGAAGCTGCTGCCGAAAGACAAGAACGCACTCGTCATCTTCTTCTGTCAGGGCGTTACCTGCAACATGAGCCCCGGTTCTGCCAATAAGGCCAGGAAGCTTGGCTATACCAATATCAAAGTCTATAAAGATGGCATGCCCGCCTGGCAAGAAAAGCATTATGGTGTGTTATCGCCCAAGTTTCTGAAAGAAGCCTGGATCGCAAAGGAAATTCCGCACGTATTACTTGACACTCGTACAGAAAAGGAAGCTGCTAAAGGCTTTATTGTCGGGGCTGTTACCTTCCCGGCAAAGAAAGCGGCAGCTTTGGCCAAGAAACTGGACGTCAAGAAAAATGCTCCGATCATAGTCTATGACCAGAAAGGGGGCAAGGATGCAGAAAAAGCTGCAAACTCGCTGCTTAAGGCCGGATTTAAGAGAGTTGCGATGCTGACTGGCGGTTTCGAAGCCTGGCAGGCAGATAAATATGATGTTGCCAGCGGAAAATTGGCGACCAAGGCTACCTATGTTTCCAAACCGCGTCCAGGCGAGATTAATCTGGATGAGTTCAAAAAGTATGCGGTGGAACTTCCTGCAAATGTCATGTTGATTGATGCCCGCACCGTGACCGAAAGTAAAGCCGGCATGATCAAGACCGCCAAAAATATCCCGGCCGAAGAGCTCAAGGATCGTCAGGCGGAGATTCCCAAAGACAAACTTATCGTATTCTACTGCAACACCGGTGTAATAGCTGAAGTGGCCTATAACTCCCTCAAGAGCCTAGGCTACACAGATGTCAAGTTTGCCAATGCAAAAGTGACTTTTGCCAAAGACGGCAGTTACAAGATTTCAAAAGAGTAGACTATCCCATGCGTGCACTTTCAGCCTTCAACCCCCTACTGAAAGTGCACGCAGAATTATGCTCTGGATCCCCTTCGATTGTTCGTAAACAATCATCGTTATCTATCAATTTGTGTATTTATATTAAGCTGTGATCCAATCGGTGCGGTATCAACGTCATTTCCAGGAGGCACATAGTGACGCATAAATTTTCACGAAGGACTTTTTTCAAAGCAGCCGGGGCGGCTACGGCAGGGATTGCCGCTGTTACCTCAATGCCGAAGGGATTTCTCTCCTGGGCAGAAGCGGAAGGTCAGAAGGAGATGAAGCAGATTCCGACGTTTTGCGAACTTTGCTTCTGGAACTGCGGACTTATTGCCAAAGTTGAGAATAACAAGGTCGTCAAGATTGACGGGAATCCTTTGAGTCTTCGGGGGCGCGGTCGGCTCTGCGGTCGAGGCAATGCGGCGCTGGGGGCTCTGTATGATCCTGACCGGCTGAAGTTTCCGATGATCAATACCGGCAAGCGTGGTGAACCGGTGTGGAAACGGGCAACATGGGACGAAGTTTTGGGCGTAATAGCCCAAAAAATGAACGATATTAAGAAAAAATACGGTGCAGAGTCCATGGCGCTGTTTTCGCATGGAACCGGCGGAGCTTTCTGGAAACATCTGCTTAAAGCCTACGGCTGCAGTAACTATACGGCCCCATCATTTGCCCAATGCCGCGGACCGCGTGATATGGGTTTTTACCTGACGTACGGGTCTGATGTTGGATCTCCTGAATATTACGATTTCAGTAAAAGCAAATATATTGTCCTGCTCGGCTCGCACCTCGGTGAGAATGCCCATAACAGCCAGGTGCAGGACATCATGAGCGGTCTTGCCGATGGCGCACAGTTGACTGTCGTTGATCCGCGTCTTTCCAATATTGCTTCCAAGGCCGATCACTGGCTGCCGATCAGGCCTGCCAGCGATTTGGCGCTTCTGTTGGCCTGGATCAGGATTATTATCGAAGAGGGGCTGTACGACAAGGAGTATATTGACAAGTACGCTTCCGGATTTGACGAACTACGGTCGGCGGTACAGCAGTACACACCTGAATGGGCAGAGACAGAGACAACCATCCCGAGTGACATGATTGTCAGGGTTGCTCGCGAGATGGGCAGGAATGCGCCGCATGTTTGTGTCGGTGCCGGTCGCTACTCAGTCTGGTATGGTGACGACACCCAGCGCAACCGGGCAATTGCCATTCTGAACGCTCTTTTGGGTAGCTGGGGCAGGGAAGGGGGCTACTTTTTCCCGACGGGGGCAAAAGTTCCTGAATATCCCGGTCTGCCGGAGTACCCGCCTCACGAGGACGTACCCAAGCTGGATGCCGCCTATCCGTTTGCTGCATTGCAGACGACCACCTCCATCAAACATGCCTCCATAACCGGTAAACCGCACCCGATAAAGGGGTGGTTCATCTATGGCTGCAACCTGATGAAAACTTTGCCGGATAAGCAGGAGACCATCAAGGCTCTGCAAAGCCTTGAGCTTGTGGTTGCCATAGATGTGCTGCCGGTCGATATCATCGCATGGGCCGATGTGGTGCTCCCGGAGTGTACCTACATGGAGCGCTATGACAATATCAATGTCGGAAAGTTCAAGGGAGAGGCCGAAATTGCGCTGCGGCAACCGACGGTCGAACCGATGTGGGAATCAAAACCTTCCTGGTGGATCACCAAGGAGCTTGGCAACAAACTGGGGCTTGCCGCTTATTTTGCCTGGAAGGACGGCGAGGAGTACATTGCCAAACGCTGTGAGGCAGGCGGAATCGACTTCGCTCAGTTAAAGCGGGATGGCGTAATAATCAAAAAGGGTGGGGCACCCTATATCACGGCAGACAATCAGCCTGAATTCGGGACTCCGTCCGGTAAGATAGAGCTCTATTCGAGGCAGCTGGAGGAAGCAGGATTTGACCCGGTCCCCACATACACCAAACATCCCCAGCCTCCGGCCGGCCACTTTCGCCTGCTGTTCGGGCGTGCATCTCTCCATACGTTCTCCCGGACTACCAACAATTTTATGCTGACCGATCTGCAGAAAGAAAATGCACTCTGGATCAACGCAATAAAAGGACAGGAACTGGGATTAAAGAACGGTGATTACGTATCACTCGTAAATCAGGACGGAGTACTCGCTCCCGGCAGGATAAAAGTCAAGCTTACCCAGCGTATGCGCGATGATGCAGTGTATATGTACCATGGATTCGGAGTTCATGCCAAAGGTATGAAGCGCGCCAATAATCAGGGGATTGCAGATGACGATCTGATCTCGAAATATGTCATTGACCCGATCATGGGCGGAACTGCCATGCGCGGTACTTTTGTCAAGATTGTCAAGGGGGCCTGACATGCAACTATTCGGAGTTCTTATTCCTGAAAAGGAACAGCTTATTGCCACCGCTTCAGATGTGGCAAAAGGCAAGGCTGGTCTGGCGCTTTATGTATCGCTGTTTGGCCTGGCAATCGGTTTCTATGCAATAGCCGCCATATTCATTCAGGGGCATGCCCATACTATCAACACGTCAAACCTGGTACCGTGGGGATTGCAGATTTCAACGTACATCTATTTTGCACTTCTCAGCACCGGGTGCACCTTTGTCAACTTTTTCGGACACGTGTTCTTTGAAAAGCAGTACAAGCCGTTTGCCTCGAGAATTATTTTTGTCGGCATTATTACGGCCGTAGCGGCATTTTTCTCCCTGGCAACCGAAATGGGGCGAATCGACCGGATGTACAACTTCCTGCTTTCCCCGAATCCAAAGTCACCCATGTTCTGGATGGCCATCTGGTACACCAGCTACCTGATCGTCATCATCTGGGAATACATAAATATTCAGACCAATAAACACTCTGAAAAAGTCATGTGGGGGGCATTTTTCGTCGCAATTTTCACCCACAGCACCCTGGGAAGTCTGCTTGGTTCGGTCAGTTCACGTGTTTATTACTATAGCGCACTGATGCCGATCTACTTTCTGTTTATCGCCTTTCTGACCGGTTGTTCATTGACAACCATCATCGCTGCCATAACAGTCAAGCAGAAAAAACTGGACGAGAAATACCATCTCCACCCCTTTGTAACGTTACTCAAAGTCGGCCTGGGGCTGGCGCTTGTGATCACGTTCTGGCGCACCATGATCGGCCTTTCGGCTCATCTCGGAGGTTCCGAAGTTTTCTCGCTGACACTGATAAACAGCGTACTGTTCGGGATTGTCGTCGTTATCGTCATTCCCTACATACTCCTTAAGATGGGAAATAGCGCCAACTGGCTGATATTTGTCGGACTGTTTATTATGGGAACCCAGCTTAAAGCCCGTAACGATCTGGTCGTCGGTGCATTCAAGATTCCTCTGTTCAGAGTCTACGACATGCCGGAAGTAGTTCACTATACGCCTTCAATTTACGAGAACCTCGTCGTCGTGGCTTCTGCTTCGCTTGTGATGGTGCTCTATATTGTTTTCGAACGATCAGGTGTTTTTGAAGCCAGAAACATCAAGGAGGGGCACTGACCATGGAACAGTTTGATGGTAAGGATATTCTGGATATCATGCATGCTGATCTGCAGCGTGCCCTGAAGAAACCGCGTAAGGAGCGGCGATGGGCCATGGCTATTGACCTCAAGAAATGCATCGGGTGCCATGCCTGCACCACTGGCTGCATGTCCGAGAATCTGACGCCGCCTGATATCCACTATCGGCCGGTCAAGGAAGAGGAAGTCGGCGAGTTTCCCAACACCGGTATGCGTTTTCTTCCCCGTCCCTGCTTTCAATGTGATTCGCCGACCTGTACACCGGTCTGTCCGGTAACGGCAACATATAAGCGGGACGACGGTCTGGTCGTCATTGATTACAAAAAATGTATTGGGTGTCGCTACTGCATTGTAGCCTGTCCGTATGGGGCTCGCTCGGCTGATTCCGGGCACTACTACACGGGTGACTTTCGTGATAAAACCTACGAAGTTGAGAATTCCGGAGAGTATGGGGAAACTTTCAAGCGCAAAAGTCACTGGCACTCGCCGATCGGCAACGCCCGTAAATGCCACTTCTGCATCCATCGCGTTGAAAAAGGTGAGTTGACCCGCTGTACCACCACCTGCCTGGGGAGTGCGACTTTCTTCGGAGATATAAATGATCCAAAGGCGCTCATTACCAAGCTGATTTCAAAACCGAACGTGTTCAGATATAAGGAAGAGATCGGGACAAAGCCGATGGTTTACTATATACCGTAATCATAATTGCGACGTTGGGAGGCGCTATGAGAGCTAAATTTATCTGTATGTTGACGGTATTGAGTATGTTAGTCACTGGAATAGCGTTCGGGGCGGCCATGCAGGATATTATCTACCAAGGAGATAAAGCCACGGATGAGGCCATATTCCACGGAGACAAACACCTGAAGAGAGGCCTGAAATGCGATGACTGCCACAATAAGGAGATGTTTCCGGAAAAGAAAAAAGGTGCAACAGTCATAACCATGAAGGCAATCCAGCAGGGTAAGCTTTGCGGGAAGTGCCATAACGGTAAGATCGCATTTGGTATTGACCACCACTGTGACAGATGTCATCCCAAAAAAGGACCTGACACGCTTATTTACGATTGACCGGAATCGATTGAAACAGTTGGATATTTCAGATGAATATGCTAAAAGCTGGAAAAAACATGTATGCCGGCTCGCCGGAATATAAAAATAAAGGAGATTTACTATGAAAAAAATTCTGAGCCTCGTTACTGTTGCCCTGGTTGCCCTGTCATTTGCTGCGCACGTTATGGCGGAAGAAAAAAAAGCCGAAGCAATGCCGGCTGCCGAAAAGGCTGAAATGAAGGACGTAAAGAAAGACACCAAAAAAGCGAAGAAGGCTGCTAAGAAGGGCGAGAAGAAAAAAGAAGAAGCCAAGCCTGCCGCTAAAGGTAAAAAAGAAGTTTCCGGCTGCTGAGTTGCAATGCATATCAGATGATTGTCAAAAGACCTCCGGGAGCGTTTCCGGAGGTCTTTGTGTAGGATGCTATGCTGCTTCGCGTGATTATCATACTGTTGCTGGTTACTCTGGCATCATCATGTACGTCGTTACATCAAAATCCTTCGACGTGCATTAACTGCCATGCTGCGCTGGAGCATGTCTCGCCAACTCATACCGATTGTGTTGTCTGTCATGGCGGAGATCCACTGGCTTCCGGCAAAGAGAAAAGTCATGCTGCCATGCACGGCGAAGGCAACCCGTCTGCACCTGAAACGTGGGAAAAAGCGTGTGGGAACTGCCACCGACATCAGCTGGAGAGGGTTACGTCAACGCTCATGCAGACCAATGCCGGCATGATCCGTAACATACAACTGACCTGGGAAGGAAGTGACGGGCACAATTATTTCACTCACAGCGGCACTTTTTTCAATTCATTCGGCAAACCTCTGGAAATTAAATCAGTCGAAGAACTGGATATTATCTCAGGAGAACTGTACCGCAAGTTCTGCTCCCGCTGCCATATCGGCACATCCAACGACACTTCCTATTCTGCCGCACACGCCTCCGGCTGCGCCGCCTGCCATTTTCCCTGGAATGATGAAGGGGTCTACAGTGGCGACGACAAAACCATGCAGGGAAAGGCCGGCCATTCCGCCAGCCATGCCATGAACCCGCTGCCGGACACCCAGGTCTGCTCGCGCTGCCACAACCGGAGCGGCAGGATCGCGTTCTCTTATCAGGGACTGTACGACGGCAATAACGGACTGGTGCCGACAAGGGGGGGCGCGGCCGGGCCGGTGATGAACAGTGGTGCCCGCAACCTTGTGCACATTGTCCCGGATGTCCATTTTGCTGCCGGCATGGAGTGTATTGACTGTCACACCTCACGCGACGTGATGGGAGACGGCTATGCGTACCGGAATATGTACCTCCAGACGGAAGTTGCGTGTGAAGATTGCCACGGTGGAGCCACTGAGTTGCCACGCTATTGTGAGGTCACCCGCGAAAACGATGAGGCACTGCGGGAGTCCCGCTCATACAAGCTGCCGGTTCAGAACGGCATGCGCATGATCCAGACGGCTAAAGGGCGCAACTACTCCAATGTCTTCTACAAGGACGGGACAATCTGGCTGCAGGGAAAACGGAGCGGTAAACTGCACCGCAGCAAGGTGATTACCGGCACACCGGAACACACCGTCATCGGACACGAGCGGCTTGAGTGCTACAGTTGCCACTCCCGGGCTGTGCCGCAGTGCTATGGCTGCCACACTCGGTATGACAAGAGTGAGACAGGTATGGACTTCATCAAGGGAGAGGATACTCCGGGCGCTTTCAGCGAGACGGAAGACTATCGCATGCTCTATCCGTTTCCGCTGGCACTCAACCAGCGTGGTCGTATTTCTCCGGTGACGCCTGGCTGCCAGACGTTTGTCACGGTGGCGGAAGCGGACGGCTCGCTCTCAAAATCAGAATATGTCACAAAATTCAAGGGTTCCCAGCAGTTGCGGTTTGCACCGTTTTATTCACACAACACCGGGAAAAAGGCGACCGGCTGTGCTGAGTGCCATGGTAATGCGCGCTTTCTCGGTTTCGGTCAGCACATTGTGGAGGCGAACAGCATCAAAGGTACGCTGATCTGTGAACGGTCGGACCGCAAGCCGCTCGATGGTTTCCTCACCATGGACAATGGCCGGGTAAACGCATTTTCTGCCGTTACCCGGGAAAATGCCCGGCCATTGAGCGGAGCGGAAGTGAAACGGACCCTGGCGGTAAATCTCTGCCTACCCTGTCATGGTAGTGCGCGTGACCCGATCTACCGGAAAGGAATTGACCAGCGTGCATTGGATGATACTTTACATCGCCGTCTGCTTTCTGACCATCAGCGCTGAGGCTCTGGCGGCCCATGGCGGCCTGGTCTGTGTCTCGTGCCACCGCCCTGCTGCAGTCGGTTTCAATCAGTATGGTGGCTGTGCGGTCTGCCATCGCGGCCACCAGCGGATTTTTGACCATGCAATGGGGCAGCGCAGTGGAGAGAAACAGTTCGTTCAGCGCAGCTATGGACGCTTTGATTCCGGTTTCTGGAACAAAAACTGTGACTCATGCCATCTGCAGGGGTGCCGTGACTGTCATGGCGATGCTGACCATATCAGAAAGCCGACAGTTGCCGACTGCCAGATATGCCACCGGGGTTACTATACCGGCTGGGACTACTCCGGTCGCGCTCCCCGGGAAGACAACATGCGCTATCAGCGCGGTATCGCAGTGAATGGCGAAACCTTCCTGAAGATGCTGCCTGATGTGCACTACAGTGCCGGCATGCTCTGTGGCGCCTGCCATTCCATGGCTAGTTTGGCGGAAGGTAAAAAATCATCCAAAGAGTGCCGTGACTGCCATATACCTGACCTGACGGTTGCGGAGCATCGCATCGCGGCTCATCTGGAAAAACTGGAGTGCTCCGCCTGCCATTCAGCCTGGGCTCCTCAGGAGTATGGCACTTTTTTCCTCCGCTTTCGCGACCGGCGCATGAAGGAGGATTTTGACCTGAAAGCGGGCCCGAGTGACGAGTACCTGCGCAGCGCCTATCTCCGAAGCCAGGATACGCCGCCGCTCGGTATCAACAGTCGGGGGAGGGTCAGTCCGATCAGGCCGTTGTTTATCGCCTACTATACCGATATCATGTCGGCACGGAATAACGGTCCGGAAAATGTGCTGCTGGCGGCGCAATGGCGCGCCTGGTTTCCGCATACGATCCAGCGTGGCACGGTTACCTGTGAAGGGTGCCATGATGCTCCGCGCCGTTTCCTGTTGGAGCCGGCACAGGAGCGTATCTATCAACTGAATACGGATGGGTTGGGGCTTGAATCGTTCTGGAGCAGGGAAGGGCAGTCGGTCGCCAACGGCAGCTTTATGCCGGCTGACCGTTTCGCAAAAATGAGCAGCAAGAGTCCGACATACACAAGGGCGTACATCGAAAAATGGAAAGCATTCCTCAATCGCGTCGACACTTCATCACCACAATAATCCTGCTGGCTGCGTCAGCAGGATTATTGTGGCGCTATCTGACGCCGAGCGCTACAAAACGGCGCACCGCTCTTGCGACTGCTGCAAGAGTCAGTGTCCCGGCTGAAGGAGCGCTGGTGTTCCGGGAACAGCGTATTGCACTGATGCGTACAGGCGAATCTTTCTATGCGTTAAGCCTCGTCTGTACACACTTGGGCTGTACGGTTGCCGTCACGGAAACGGGGCTCAGCTGCCCATGCCATGGCAGCCGTTTCGACCAGCGCGGTCTGGTGCTGCAGGGGCCGGCAGATAAGCCGCTTCAGCAGTACAGCATTGAAGAACATAATGGAATTATCGAGGTTTACGGCGCATGATAGCCGAGTTTATGAAACATCTTTTCCCCCGTGTGGTGCTGGAGCGGAACCTGCGTCTCAGCTATACCTTCTGTCTGGGGGGGCTCGCTTTCAGCGCCTTTTTGGTTATGCTGGCAAGCGGGGCGCTGCTGCTGGTGTATTATCAACCGGTTCCGGAACATGCGTTCAATTCGATACTGTTCCTTGAATCATCAGTATGGGGAGGTAAGTATCTGCGCAGCCTTCACCGGTTGACATCTCATGTCCTGCTGGTGCTGATACTGTTACATACTCTGCGGGTTATTTTGACCGGTGCCTATCAGCGTCCCCGGCAGCTCAACTGGGTGATCGGCTGTCTGCTGCTGTTTCTTGCGGTTTTCGAGGCATACACCGGCTATCTGCTGCCGTTTGACCAACTGGCATTCTGGGCAACCCAAACCGGCATGGAGCTGATGGCAACGCTGCCGTTCGGTGCAAGTATGCGCTCACTTCTCGTGCCGGACGGTGTCGGGCAGGGGTTATCGCTGCTCCGATTTTATGCCCTGCACATTATGATTATTCCGCTCAGTCTGCTGATACTTTCATCTCTGCATTTTTATCGGGTCAGAAAAAACAAGGGAGTTTTGCCGTATTTATGAAAAGCGGATTTGTCAAAAGCTTCCCCTATTTTTTCCGGCTTATAAGCCGCTCGATGTATCTGCTGATACTGTTTCTTCTTCTCTGTGCGGCGCTAATTCCCGCACCGCTTCAGGAACAGGCAAATGTTGCTGTAACGCCAAATCCGGCGAAATCGGCCTGGTTTCTCCTCTGGATACAGGAACTGGTCAGCTGGTCTGGGCTTATGGTGTATCCGGTTATGGTGTTTGCACTCCTTTTTCTGCTGCTCCCCTGGCTTCCCGTTGGCGCTCATATCCATCGGGCAGTGTGGTTCCCGCGCGAGAAAAGAGTGGTGTCGGCAATCACGGTCATTACGGGCATCGTTATTGTCTTACTGACTGTCGTTGCGATGTTTTTCCGGGGTGCCAATTGGTCGCTCGCCTTCTGATTCTTCTCCTCATTTTTACCGTTAATCCGGTATGGGGCGGGAAACCGCGCAGCTTGTGCCTGTCGTGCCACTCTGTTCATTATGCCGCGCAGGGGAGTTGTGTTGTCTGTCACCTTGGTAATCCGATTGCGGAACGGAAAAATATTGCGCATACCGGTCTGCGTTCAGGGAAATATGCCCGATTCATGCTCGACGGTGCGGGAGTGAACAGGACGGGTGAACAGCTGCTGGTGCAGCTCGCCTGTCGGCGCTGTCATACTAGTGCCGGCAATGGCAATTCACTGGCGGTCAACCTTGATGATTCAGCAGTCAGGAAGTTGGCCGAAGATCTGGCCTTCTCAATCCGGAATCCCGTGGTGGCGATGCCAAATTTTGCGCTGAGAGAGGAACAGGTAGAGCTGCTGGTAAATACTGTGCTGTCCGGAACGCAGGGACGTCATACAGACAGTGCTGCCCCGGTGAAGGTTCATTTCAGAACCTCCGGCAGCAAGAGTGCGGATATCTTTTCGACAAAGTGCGGTAGCTGTCATCGGTTACTGAGCCAACAGCGTGGTGCCCTCGGAACTGGCACTGTCGCCCCAAATCTATCCGGTTTGTTTTCTGAGTATTATCCAAAAACGTTTAAAAACGGTGAAGCCTGGAACGTACAGCATCTGGATGCCTGGCTGAAAAATCCCCGGGAAACACGCCGCTGGGCGCAGATGCTGCCTGTTTCGCTTACTGTTACTGAAATGCAGGAGCTGGTGTCAATCGTAAGTATCCCCGCCGTAGCCAAAAAAAAGAAGGGGCGCAATTCTCCGCGCCCCATTAATCCATCTATAATTTGAATTTGTACGGTGGATATTTCAGGTCAGGTACTTACTCGTTTTCCTGCTGTATTTTGAGCAGTTTTTCAAAATAGAGTTCCGGCGTGGTGAGTTTCTCCACTTCTTTTTCGCTATACCCCAATTCCTTGAAGTTAAGTACGCCATTTACTCCGTGGCAGTTGGCACAGCTTAACGCCTTGTTTTTTGGAGCGACCTGATGATTGCTGCCGAAATAGATAGTCTGCCATCCCGGTACCGGCTCATAATCCTTTATGCCGAGTATTTTGGCGGCGGATGCAACTCCGGCAAGTGAGTCACCGTTGGCAATCGGTGGAGCGAAGTCCATTGACAACAGTTGGCCATCTTTCTTGTTGAAGTAGGCTTTCCCCTGGAAAATTTTGAAGGGATAAATTTTGCTTTTCCCGTCGGTTCTGCTTCCTTTGGGGCCAATAAAGTGCGGAGTGTTAGTGACAGTCAGGTTATACCACGCATATACCGGCGTCGTTTCATTCACTTCCCTCTTCAACGTTGAAGGCTCATAGAAACCGTTCGACTGTTTTTCCCATTTGGTAAAGTCCTTGGAAAAAGCGCCGCCCGTTTTGGGAATATGACACGTCTGGCAGGCAATTTTGGCGGTGTGCCTGTTATAATCAGCATCCTTGTGCGGTTTTTCGCTGTGGCATTCACCGACGCAGGTCATATAGATTCCGTCACTGGCCCAGTTGTTGGGATCACGGCCGGTAGGGATTTTATGGTTTTTCGCCTGATGGCAGTCGATGCAGATGATGCCTTTTGTTACATGCACCTCGGCACTCTTTGTCATGGAAAAGCCGCGCTTGATCATGGCTCCGCCGCCGGCCGCCTCATGACAGACCATGCAATTTTTGATGCCCGGTCTGCCAATGTTGGCTGCTGCTTCAGTGCTGCGATCCTGGGTCATGACAACTTTGCCATTTTTATCCTTAGTGGGCTTTCTTTTGCTGAAGTCATACTTGGTTGAATGGCATATCAGGCAGTCAATGGCCTGCTCTGCCTCTGGACCGGTGCTGCCGACGTCGCTGGCATGATCGCCCGGATGGCAGGTATTGCATCCGGTGAACTTGGTCTTGCCGAGCGCATTTGGCGGTACTTCCTTCAGGTTGTTGACAATATCGTTGCCGTTGCACATGGTATAGATACGATTTTTCATGCCGTGCTCAATGCTGGTGTCAAGGTTGTCAACATGATCCACTTTTGATGCATGTTTCCAGTGCACTGTGCCGAGAAATTCCTTGGCCTTGCCGGGATGGCAGGTTTCGCAGGTCTTTGGCCCCTGATAGCCATCTTTGAGTATCTGCTCTTTTCCCGGGTGTTCCTTTGCTGCCAGAGCGGTGGTTGCAAGCAAGGCGCATCCCAACATAAGTACTGCAATTTCTTTTGCCATATTCTCTTTCCTTTCAAAACAAAATGTTCCTGCGGAGCAACTAATGTGCAGATGTGAAGACTGATTGATTTGACTGGTGCAAACATTATTCCAAGTATATGAATAAACGAATAAATAATGATGGTATATTAAAAGCTATAATATAAATATATAGTTAAACAGATATGTGTCCAAAAATTATGATACCTGTTGAGTAATAGAATAATATTTCATATGTATTCAAGCTATTTGACGGAATTACTGCGGCCAAATAACCGAGAAGTTGTTTGACTGTGAAATCAAAAGTAATGAAGCGGATTAATATATTGACATTCATATATGTTGTATTTTAGATTCAGTTGCAGTTATTTTATTCTGGGGTGAAGTTACGTGGACAATCTTCTGGAGTACCGATTCCTCATCCCGGCCGCCCTTCTTCTCGGTTTGGCGCCATTTTATCCGCAGCCGCATATTGTTGAAAAAATCAGCATGCTTATAGCAGGTACTCTCAAGCGCCCAATCGATATCTTTGATCTGTTATGGCATGCATGGCCATTTGCGCTGTTGGCGTACAAAATTGTTCGTGACCTGACAGTACGAGTACAACTGTAGCCGGTTTCTCTGTGTAGTCAATGGCAGCTTGAATTTTAAAGTATCTGTTTTTTAACCATACTCAAGGAGAAAGAAAAATGAAAAATCGTATCATGCTGGTATTGATAACCGCCTTTTTGGCAATTGCTGCGATCTCGCAGGCAGGAAATACACCTGCTCCGCTCAGTACCCAGGAACTCAAGAAAATTGTTGGCTCTAACGGGAAGCCAACGGTGGTATTTTTCCAGAACCCCTTTGGGCAGCCATGCAGATTCCAGAAAGAAATTCTCGAAAAATTGCATCAGAACCGTAAGGGCAATTTCAATATTGTCGGAGTGAGCACAAATAACCAGAGTGACCAGAGGGCGTTTTACGATTATGGCGTGAGAAGTCTTCCGTCTTTGGTGCTGGTGGATAAAAAGGGCAAAATTGAGCGGATATTTCCCCCGGGAATTCAGACTGTTGAAACCCTGACAACGGCGCTTGATGGGGTCAAATAATGGATGTAAGTTTTGTTAACATTTTACTGGCGGTTGGAGCAGGGGTGGCAAGTGTGCTGTCGCCCTGCGTGCTGCCGGTTATTCCGATTATTATGGCCGGTGCGGAAAGAAAGGACAGGCTCCGGCCGCTGATTGTGGTTCTGGGGCTTTCCTTGTCATTCATGGCAATGGGGGCGGTTTCGTCTTTGTTTGGGGCCATGCTGATAGGGAAAACCCGCTACATTGAACTGGCAGGCGCTCTCATTATTACCTTGATGGGCGTGATGGTTATTGCGGATATGAGTTTTTTCAAGCGTTTTTACCGGCTTGCAAATATTCAGGTTAAGGGTGAAGGAAGACTCGGCGCGCTGGTACTCGGAATGGCGCTGGGATTGATCTGGGTTCCTTGTGTCGGTCCTTTCCTATCTACTGTTCTGACTATGGTCGGCACCAGTGGACAGTTAACCCAAGGAGTACTTTTGCTCGGTTTCTACTCTCTTGGGCTCGCACTGCCCATGCTGCTGGTCGGGTACTCTTCACAAATCATTCAGAACAAAATAAAGGGAGTTTTGCAGCACGAAGGCATCCTGCGCTACGTTACCGGTGGTGTGCTGGTTGTTTTTGGACTGTATTCAATCATCGCTGGCAATGTTGCTTTCTGAGCGAGGCATTCCAGAAGCAATGAAGTGAAAGTTATATTGAAAGCAAAACAATGGAACTGAATAGATGCATAAGGCGTAAGGAGTGGCCGTGAAACCAAAGGAACTGCTGAAACGGAAGAAGAGTGCCAACCCACCATATCTTGTCGATGTCCGGACAGTTTTTGAATTCCGCAGGGGGCACATCCCGGATGCTCTGCATGCGCCGACCTGGAAAATACTGCTGCATCTTGCCCCTCTTCCTGATGAAAAAGATGCTGAACTGGTGGTGACCTGCGAACTCGGTCCCCGTGCGCAGATAGCAAAGGGGCTCCTCAAAATGTTCGGCTACCGGAATGTGGTTCTTCTTGAAGGGCAGATGGCTGGCTGGCGGAAAGACGGGCATCCGCTGGTAACGTGATAACAACAAATGTGATAATGAATTCCATACAACGTCCTCTTTTCTTTCTCCTGATCCTGGGATCGGCAACCCCATGGTGTGGTCCTGCGACCGCCTTATGCGCAGGAATCCTATTCAGCCTACTGGCCGGCACTCCTTGGCCGGGACAAACTTCCGTCTGGAGCAAGAAGCTCCTGCAATTATCAGTGGTTGGGCTTGGTTTTGGACTAAGCATCACTGATGTATGGCAGGCCGGTCGAGAAGCAGTGCTTTACACCCCGATAAGTATAATTCTGACAGTCGTAGCGGGTCTCCTGTTGGGGCGCCTGCTGCATACCCAAACGCGAACATCGGCCTTGATTTCCTTCGGCACTGCTATTTGCGGTGGCAGTGCCATTGCTGCAATGGCTCCAGCCATTAACGCCGATGATGAGGAAATAGCCGTTTCCCTGGCGACCGTCTTCAGCCTGAATGCAGCTGCACTTCTTCTTTTCCCACCGCTCGGCCACTACTTTGCCTTGACAGAACGCCAGTTCGGCCTGTGGTCGGCTCTTGCCATCCATGACACGAGCAGTGTCGTCGGAGCGGCGTCTGCCTTCGGCGCTTCGGCTCTTGCCGTCGGAACGACCGTCAAACTGGCACGAGCTGTCTGGATTGCGCCAGCAGTCCTGATTGCAGCGCGCTTTACACGTACCCGGACGAAATTGCCGATCCCGCTTTTTATCATAGGTTTTGTTGCTGCGGCTTCCCTGCGCTCTCTGGCGCCTTCTTTCCACAATATGTGGCAAACAGCTGCAGCTATTTCCCGTCAAGGCCTGGTTGTGACCCTTTTTCTTGTCGGTAACGGTTTAACTCGCGAGGTTATCGGCAGGGTGGGAATGCGCCCCCTTGTTCAAGGGGTCATTTTGTGGATAATTGTCAGTACAACGATGCTGGCAGTTATTTTGGAAGGAATCATACGATAATCGGAAATTAAATCAATTTTACATCAAAGAGTCTTCTTTATCGGCTTTACTTCGGCTCCACAGCCTACGGATGGTGCGTTTTCGCCAACTCAAGCCTTGCCGCCCTGAATCCACCTTTGGTCTAAAACAGGTAGTACACTCTTGATATGCCAACCAGTATTCAGAGTAAAAGCATCCAAATTAGCGGGGAATTGCAGCAATGGCATTTTGTGCCGCGCTGTGAGCGGCATCTGCTGTCGGGGTTGCCTGAGATATCTGCCTATGGGGTTGGCAAAATTACTCTGATTTTTGTTTACTGCCAAGAAAGTGCCTATTTTTTAGGATATGACCTGATCAGCATTTTCCTCTATGAACCGGCGCATGAAAAAATAACTATTGACACGTAATATCAAGTGGTTATGTGCTGTGCTTATTCCCTATGCAAACCGATAAAACCCTGTTTTTCTATGACATTTTTGAAACTTATCAACTTCTTCAACAGGGTTATCCACATTTTTTGTGGATATGGTCCACGCCTCTGAAAAACAGCAACTTAGTATGCTTAATGAGAAATTCAGCGACGTCGAGATGAAAAAAGTGTGGCGGAAGAGTAAACGATCAATGGCCGCAAAACAACCGTAAAGAAACGCCATTTAACGGGGTCAGTCCCACGATATATCCTGTAACATGCTTTCATTGTTGAATTTGCCATTCTGGCATGTCATGTGCTTTACAGAATATATGATCCAGGAATTTACCTCAGATTTAGCAAAACAAAAGGGCATTTTTCTCTCTGGAATATCCCTTACCGATGCCCAGGCGCTGGGATGTCGCGATATGTTTATTCTGGATATATCGTCAAATGGGCGGTTTGTCAGCACGTTGGTCAATCAATCCGATCTTAATAAACTTCAAAACGATTCAGCGTGTGACCGACTGGAAGTAATTGTCAGATCTGCCCTGACAGAATTAGAGATGCTTCTGGACAATAAAACATACTTGCTATGATGCTCCCGTAACAACTGTTGGGGCGTCATCGGAAGGTTACCCTTCCCTGCATTTTACCTCCAGCCTTTGATGTACATATTCTTCCCGTTTCCTGAAACTCTCTCCTGTTTTAAATACCATTCTGTTTTCCACGATCGAAATCAGTCAAAAGAAAAGCGGTTATGAAGTTGCGAAGTAGATTATAGTGGGTATAGTTTATTCACCTCCCGGTTCCGGTCGTAGAAAAGGAACTGATTTCTTCTGGCAAACGAAAAACTGTGCTCGTCGCGAACAGCACTGGATGTGCTCAGCGCCGGTTTTATGTAAGTATCATCCAGAAACGTGCCTAAATGGCACCGTTAAAAAACCGAAAAGGAGAGTGTAATGAAAAAATTTGTCTGTACCGTTTGTGGTTATGTTCACGAAGGGGATGCTCCCCCGGTCGAGTGCCCACAATGCAAGGCACCAGCGGATAAATTTGTCCTGAAGGATGACACTGCTCTTAGCTGGGCCGATGAACATAGAATCGGTGTCGCCCAAGGCGTTGATCAGGAAATCTTCGAAGGCCTCAAGAGGAACTTCATGGGTGAATGTACCGAAGTCGGCATGTATCTGGCGATGAGCCGTCAGGCTGACCGCGAAGGGTATCCCGAAGTCGCCGAGGCTTATAAACGCATTGCCTTCGAGGAAGCTGAACATGCTGCAAAGTTTGCCGAGTTGCTGGGCGAAGTTGTAAATACGGATACCAGGACCAACCTTGCGATGCGTGTCGAGGCGGAAAACGGAGCCTGCAAAGGTAAAAAAGATCTTGCGACGAAAGCAAAGCAACTCAACTACGATGCCATTCATGATACCGTTCATGAAATGTGCAAGGATGAAGCCCGCCATGGACAAGTATTTGCCGGACTGCTGAAGCGCTACTTCTGACCGGAATGGGGACTTGGTATTTCCGCTGAGAATACCGTCACAATTAATACCGAATCTATTCATGTAAACAAAAAGGCTTCCGGTCTCTCAGTATCGGAAGTCTTTTTGTATGTGCAGCGACGGAATCAAGCTGCTTGCGTACATGTCTACGGCGTAGCAAATTATTTATCAACGTGACGTTTACAAATCAATAATGTCGGTTACAATCAACAAAATCGACCTGTCAGTTTGATCACCCTGGGTGCTGCTTCCGGGGCTGACTGCGAAGGACCGCACCATGTTACCATTCGATGTAAAACCGAAAAGTGAACACGTCGTTGACGAACTCAAAAAACGGCAGCGTACAAAAGAAATTGTCGATGTTGAAGAGGAACGAGTCAAGGTTGTTATATTTATGTGCAGCGGGAACCGCTATGCATTTTACGGAGCTGACATCCGGGAAATACTCCCCGCATGCGATATTTGCTGGGTTCCCTGTTTGCCGGAATATATTCCTGGACTCATAAACGTTCGTGGGGATATTGAGTCGGTGATTGATATAAGCTATTTTTTTGGAGAGGAACTGACCGATCAGGGCACGCGTCTGATTGCCATGGCTGTGCGGGGGGATTTTCACTCCGGCGTCATTATCGATGCCATACAGGATGTGGTCGATATCCCGCTCAGTACGATCCAGCCGCCACTTGCAACCCTGAATGGTGCTGCCCGCGATCTGGTGATCGGAGAGATCGCCTATGCCGGCGAAACCATTTCGCTGCTTGATGTCGGCAAGTTGGCTGCTCTCATAGCGCTATGAGTGACCAGGAGAGTACACGACTTAACCTGCTACTGTTCTCAGTTGGCGGCATACATTTCGGCGTTGATGCCGACCAGGTGGTTGAGGTTGCGGGCTATGACGGTCATCAGGCTGATGATCTCTTCTGGTTTCATGAAGAACTGGCTTATGCTGCCGTTGTGGAGCCGTATCTTTCGCCAATGGTTTTTTCCATCAGAACGGATGATGCCCGGTCGTACCGGGTTATTATCGATATGATGGAAGATGTCGCTGCATTCAGCCTGGATGATCTTCAGCTGTTTCCATCACTGCTGGAACCTTTTGTCGCGCGCGGTGGGTTGTGGGGACTTTTGCTGCGCAATGGGAAGATGGTTCTACTGGTTGATTTTCAACGGTTTCTACTGCACAGAAATTAATGGAGGTACCAAAATATGTTAATCGTTCAGCCCGCAATCCGATTTATGAACAGGCTTACCTATTCGCGCAAGATGCTCATTGCCGCTTTATTCTTCTGTGTTCCGATCGCGCTGCTTTCCTATTTCCTCATTACCAACATTCTGGAACAGATTGAGTTTTCAAGCAAGGAGCGCATCGGTGTGGAGTATGCTACGCCCTTGGGTAAACTTTTGCACGGAGTGCTTGAAGAACGCAGTACGGCCCTCTTAGGTGCTGAAGCTGGTGGGGCACCCACCTCAAGTGATCAGCTGCTGGCTGGGGTTGAACGGACCCATGCCCCGCGCGGCGATATGTTGGCGACAAAAGGGCAACTGCAGGAGTTGAAGTTGAAAATGGGCAAACTGAGTGGGCTTCGCGGGGGCACTGCCCACCAGACCTTTGAGGCCTATAACGCTGTGACAACCGATCTACTCGGACTGATCGTGCTGGTAGCGGATAATTCAAACCTGACCCTTGATCCGGACATCGACAGCTATTACCTGATGGATACCTTCAGCACGAAACTGCCGGCCCTGGCTGAGGCGCTGTCGCGGGCCACTATTATTGCGTCGCGCTTGCCAGGCATTTCTGCCGCCCCGGTTGGCGACAGGACCGACCTGATCGTGCTTTCCGGACAGATCAAGACCCTGGTTGAGGGAGTCAATAAAAATATCCGTGCTTCCTGTGAAAAAAATATGAAGTTGAGTGAACGCCTCCAGACGCCACTGCAGGAGATCGATTACTCAGTCACAGAATTTCTGAAGAGTGTCGCGATTGTCACCGCTGCTTCCACTCCAGCCGGACTGGCCAAGGCTGCAAAGAATGCCGATGCTGCTGTATTCCGGGCCAATGAGGTCGTGGCCCGCGAGCTGGATGGTCTGCTTGCTGCGCGCGTATCCGGGTTCCGCACCCGGATGACGACCTACCTATCGATCTCGTTTGTGCTTTTTTTGATCGGCGTTTATCTGAATATTGCCTGTTATCTCTCCGTGCGCTTCGGGATCGTTTCAGCCAAAGATGTGACTCTCAAGGTTGCAGAAGGCGATCTGACGGTTGAGGTGCCGGTACTTTCCCAGGATGAACTGGGAGAAATGGCGCGGGTCTGTAACACCATGACCGGCAATCTACGCCACATTGTCGGCACACTTTCCGATGTGACCGGCCGGGTGCACGACTGTGCAGGTAAACTTTCCAACAGTGTCGAGCAGCAGTCCGGATTTTCCACCCAGCTCTCCAGTTCAGTGGTGGAAATATCGTCCACCATGGAGGAGTTTACCTCCACGGCCAGCCAGATTGCCCGGCACAGCCAAAGTGTCGTAGAACGGGCCGACAAAACCCTGGACGATACTAAAAACGGCGCTGCCGAGGTTGAGAACCTTAATTTCAAGGTCAATGATATCAGCCAGAATATCCAGACCAATCTAACCGAAATAGTTGAACTGGGCAGAAAGTCGAAAGAAATCAACAAAGTTATGGAAATTATCAACAATATTGCAAACCAGACCAAGCTGATTGCATTTAATGCTGCACTCGAAGCTGCCAGCGCCGGAGAGGCGGGGAAGCGTTTTGGAGTCGTCGCAGTTGAGATTCGGCGTTTGGCTGACAGTGTGGTCGAGTCGACCTCCGAGATTGAAGGCAAGATTACGGAGATCCTTGATTCGGTCAACCGCCTGGTCATGTCGTCGGAAAAGAGTTTCCAACTGATTCAGGAGGGGCAGGAGTACGCCTCCCATACCGTGTTGATGTTGATCGAGAGTGTGGAAGGCGTTGAGGAAACTGCTGATGCTGCCCGCCAGATATCCCTTTCCACGCAACAGCAGCAGATTGCCAGCAGCCAAGTGGTGCTGGCGCTCAAGGATATCGAACAGGGCATGCGATTTGCTACTGATTCGGTCCGCAACTCTAACAGTGTGACGGACGAACTGCTGGAACTCTCCGAACAGATGAAGAAACTGGTCAGGACCTTCAAGGTCTCTAAAGGAGATGATGCTCTGATTACCGCTGCCAACGTGGAAACCTGCTAAGAAATGATGACCTCCAAGCGGGCCATACGGGTACTGTTGGTAGATGACAGTACGATGGTACGCGACATGATCCGTGCTATCCTCGAGTCGGATCCGGGCATCGTCGTGGTTGGAGAGGCTTCAAACGGCGTGGAGGCTATTCGCAAGGTTGCCTCACTTAAACCAGATATCGTGACCATGGATATCGAGATGCCTGTTATGGGAGGACTTGATGCAATTGAGCAAATAATGTCTGCTACCCCTGTGCCGATTCTGGCCGTAACTGCTCTTCACGGAGTGCGCACAGCGTTTGCCGCAGTATCCAAGGGTGCGCTGGATGTTATTGAAAAACCGGATCTCAGCCCTGAAATGGTTCAGACTTTTATTAACAAGATCCGCTACCTTGCCGGCATAGATATCACTGCCCATCTGCAGACAATAAGGGGCCTGAGAGGAACCGCAGGAGCAAAGAGTGAGCCGGTTCAGAAGAACGTTTCGAGACGTGCAATTGTTGCCATAGCAGCCTCAACCGGGGGGCCACAGGTAATTAACACTATCTTGTCACATCTTCCGTCCCGGTTTTCCGTGCCAATTGTCATAACCCAGCACATTGCAGAAGGGTTTACACAAGGCATGGCTGATTGGTTAAACGGCGGAACTGCCCTTACGGTCAGGTGCGCGGCCCATGGCGATATTCTCGTCGCTGGACATGTTTATATCAATCCAGCTGAACACTCGATGAAGGTCACTGAACAGGGGGTGATTCTCCTTGGCGAGCGAGAGGCCCACCAGATATACAAACCCTGCTGCAACACGCTGCTCTCTTCGGTTGCCACTGCATATCGGAACAGGACGATAGGGTTGATTATGACCGGCATGGGGGATGACGGTGTTGAAGGTATGCAGGCAATCAAAACGGCTGGAGGCGTTACACTTGCTCAAGATGCCAATAGTTCCGTGATATTCGGGATGAACCGGGTTGCCATTGACCGCGGGATCATCGACAGAATCGTTCCTCTCGCCGATATCCCCGGCGCATTGCTGCAGTTGACAGGAATCGGATTATGACGATCACAACGTGGTCTCATAAAGTGGATGCGACAATTGATCTTGCACCTATTAAAGAACTGCTGCTGCGTACCTGTGGGCACAGTTTCGAACAAGAGCGGGAGCAGGCTCTTCTTGCGGGTCTAGGTCGTCGAATGTCTGCTTTGGCTATTAGTACGTGTGAAAGCTATCACAACAGGCTCTTGAGCGATCAGGATGAACTGCTTCGATTGACGGAGTTGCTGACGGTTAACGAGACCTATTTTTATCGCGAGCCTGACCACCTGAAGCTGATAGTCACTATGCTGTTGCCGGAGTTCATGGCTGCCGGTAACCAAAGGCCGGTCAGGATATTGAGCGCCGGCTGTTCCACCGGAGAGGAACCCTATTCCATCGCCATTATGCTGAGGGAGCGGTTTGGAACCGAAAGTGAGCGGCTGTTTGCCATTACCGGAGTAGATATTGATTCCGGTGCGATTGCATCGGCAAAACAGGGTGTGTATGGGAAGAGCTCGTTTCGAGGCATGGATAACTCCTTACAGGAACGCTATTTCGAAGCGGATGCCCAGGGGAAATTCCAGGTTACCGCAAGCATCAGAAAACAGGTTAGCTTCGAAGTGGTAAATCTGCTGGATTCGGCCTATCCGTACAGGATGCAGTTGTCAGATATTATCTTGTACCGGAATGTGTCCATCTATTTTCCCGGACAGGTGCAGCGAGAGATTTTCGCCAAGCTTGCGGGGCATCTCTCCGATGGTGGTTGTCTGCTGGTCGGGGCGTCTGAAACATTTCATCATGATATAGGCATTCTGTCCCTGGTAAAAGAGGCATCGCTCTTTTTTTACCGTAAAATTCCGGCGCCCGTCATAAAAGAACGTCGCACGTCAAGCCGCACTTTTGGGGTTTCAGAGCCGTCACGAGGGGGGCAGCTACAAACTGCTGCACGATGTGCAACCAGACTTGAGGTACAGGGTGCCGGAGTGCAGGAGAGGCATATTAGTGAACGTCCACGTACACCGGTGACATCTACGAATCCCGACATGAGAGAGTATTTTGACACGGCCGTTCAACTGGCTCACGACAAGCAGTGCGACAAAGCGCTTGCCATACTCGATACTATCATCGAACAGGATACCACCTTCGAGAAGGCGTACTGCCTCAAGGGGGGGGTGCTCTTGGATATGTCACGGTTTGATGAAGCCAGCATCATTTTCGATAGCGTTCTCAGCCGGGATCCGCTCTGTTTGGAAGCGTATCTCGTGCTCGGCATTATTGCACGGCAGAGGGGAAATAATGAGTATGCACTCAAGCGTTTCAGAGAGGCTATCTATCTGAATGCCTCATGCTGGCTGGCTCACTTTTATTCTGCAGAGATCAACTATGCCAATAATGACGAAAAGCGGGCACGAGGCCACTACGAGACGACACTGCGCATATTGGAGAACGGCTCTCCTGAAAAACATGGGCAGGATTTCTTCCCACTCTCATTCAATGCGGAACAATTCCTCGTTATCTGCCGGCACAAATTGTCGCTTCTGATTCCATCCCGTTGCACAGAGGATTGGCGCGTCAATGCAGCATTAAAGGGTAAAACATGGCACTAGACCATTCAAAATTTATAGCTCGTTTTGTCGAAGAGGCGCGTGAACATTGCTCCCGCATAAGCGAAGGGCTGCTTAATCTGGAACATTCGCCCGGTGATGCCGAAATGCTTAATGGGCTGTTCCGTTCTGCACACACCATAAAAGGGTCATCACGGATGATGAAGCTTACGGGTGTCACCGAGCTTGCGCACAAGATGGAGGATGTCCTTGATGCGATACGCGGCGGGAAAATTCCCCTGGCTGCTTCTGTTTCGGACGCACTCTTTCGTGGAGTCGATGCTCTTTCAGCTATGTTGGAGAGGATAACAGCTGGCGACTTGTCAGTAGAGGCGCCGAAAGCGCTCTGCAAAGAATTGGAACTCTCAGCAAAGATCCCGATTGACGGTGTTTCGCCGCCGGTTGTTGTCGCTCTAGCTCTTCCTCCTGATCTGTCCATCAACGCTGTTCCAGATGTCCCGAAAACAGCTGAACAAGCCGCAGTTACGCCTGCTGAAGAACTCCTGCCGGCCACTGCAGCAATAGCAGCAACTACCGTTCCGCCCGCTTCTGCAAAGCCCCGCCAGGCAGATTATCTCAGAGTCAATGCTGCCAAGCTCGATGACCTGATCAGGCTTATGGGAGAGATCGTCTCGGAACATGGGAGGTCCAGGAGGCAAATCAGCGAGCTTCGTGAGATCGAACGTGCGGTAACGCGACATCTTAACAACGTTGCAGAGCGTTTCACCGGCAATGACTCCGGAAACGAGACGTTGCTGGAAGATGGTGTTGCACTGCAGCTTTCCCTGCGCCAGGCGGTGCGGAGCATGTACGATGCATCTCAACTGCAGAATCATCTCGTCGGTGATCTGCAGGAAACCTCCCTCAGGCTGCGCATGCAGCCACTCTCGACTGTTTTTGACCCTCTGCGCCGTACGGTGCGGGATCTTGCCCATGAGCATGGCAAAGATATCGATTTCGTTGTGGATGGGGGAGATACCGAGCTGGATAGAAAAATTATTGATCGTATCGGAGATTCCCTCATGCACATGATCCGCAATTCACTGGACCATGGGCTGGAGAGTGCCGAAGATCGGGTTGCAGCGGGAAAAGCGGCGAAAGGAACCATTACGCTCTCCGCTTTTTACGACAGTGGTTGTGTCACCATTGCTTTGAGTGATGACGGCAAAGGGATGTCCGTCGAAATGATTCGCGAGAAAGCCCTTGCCAAAAAACTGTTCGATGCAGAGGTGCTGGCCGGTATGTCAAAGGCGGAGATCACAGATCTGATCTTTATGCCCGGCTTTAGTACGAGCCCGATCATCACCGATCTTTCCGGTCGGGGTGTGGGCATGGATGTTGTGAGAAAAAGCATCGTTGATGAGCTGAAAGGAACCATCGTTATTGAAACCAGGGAAGGAATCGGCACATCTTTCTTTCTGCGCCTGCCGCTGAACCTGGCGGTATTCCCCCTGTTCCTCGTCTCTGCCGGTGGCAAAACGTGCGCAATGCCGGCCACCTCACTCGTTGAAATGCTCTCGGTTCTGCCGAGCGATATCATTGATATTGTTAACAGGCGTGCAATCCGCCTGCGTGAACAGATTATCCCGGTCGAGCACCTGGCCGCTCTCCTCAAACTTCCCCGCGACTCTGGCCCGGAGTCAAACGAGGTACAAATCGTCATTATACGGGATGGAGAAGAAAAGCTTGGTCTCCTGGTCGACGAAATCATCGGACGCGAGGAAATGGTCGTAAAGCCGCTGCCATCTCACCTGCAGAACCTGCGCATGGTCTCCGGTGTCACAATCGGGGAGCGGGACAGCATCGTCAATGTCCTGCATGTCCCCGAACTGCTTATCCAGGCCCGCGAAATATCAGAACCGGGACGGAGAGCATCTGCGTCAAAGGCGGAACGCACGCAAACGGTGCTGGTGGTCGACGATTCCCTCAATACCCGGGAGATTGAAAAAAGTATTCTGGAGGCGTACGGTTATGTCGTTGTTACCGCAGAAGATGGTGAAGAAGCTTTTGCCAAGACGCGTGAGGAACTTTACGACCTTGTCATCACCGATGTGGAGATGCCGAGACTTGATGGGTTTTCTCTCACGGAACAGTTGCGTGGCGACGAACGGTACCGTAATGTGCCGATTATTATCATGACCTCGCGGGAAAAGGTTGAAGACAAAAAACGTGGTATAGTCGTCGGAGCCAACGCTTATATTGTCAAAGGGGCATTTGACCAGTCCAATTTAATAGACACCGTTCGTAGTCTAATTTGAAGACAAGAGGGGAGTTGTTCCATGAACACAGCACAAACACATATTCTGGTAGTTGATGACGATCCGTTCACCGCCGAGATGACTGGCATGATCCTCGAGGAAGAGGAATACGAAATAATCCTGTCCGATGGTGGTTTGGACGCTCTGGGGAAGCTTGCCAACGATCCTCTGATCCGCATCGTTGTGTCTGATATGAATATGCCGGGTATAAGCGGCATTAAGCTCTTTACCGGGATGCGGGAGCGGGGCTTCAACCTCCCGTTTGTGCTCTTGACCGGTGATGATTCCCCGCCACTTCGCCTTGAATATCCTGACTTGGACGCCATTGTCACCAAAGATGCCGATCTTGAGGAAATTTTACCGGAAATAGTGGCGTCATTATTGGCAAAAAGTGGTGTGCAGTCGTGAGCGTTCCAGTAGCGACAGCAACAACCAAATTGAAAAGAATACGCGAAGCGTATGTAAAACAGCTTCCGACGCAATTGGAGGTAATTCGTAAATCGTACTATGACACTGAACAACAATCATGCGGAATTGCCGAGCTGGAGATATTCCACCGTAACATACACACCCTGAAAGGGGCCTGCGCTTCATTTGGATTGAAAGCGGTGAGTGTTATTGCCGCATCGGGGGAATTGTTGGCAAAAGAAGCCATGAACCCCGAAACACCACCAGACAAAATCTGGTATCAAAAAATTCAGGAATGTCTCGCCTCACTGGAAGAAGAAATAAAAAATATCAACCTTTCTCAATCAATTGACACCCGTCTGGTTGAGCTTGTTGCAGCGACAGAAACGACAGGTGAGAGAGCCCAAAAAGTCATTTATATCTTTGAAGAGGATTCTTATCAGCGTATGTCCCTCGCTACCCAAATTGAATGTTTCGGCTATTTAGTAACATCCTTTGGCCAATTGGAGTTGGTGTGTAATGCGGTTCAGAACTCCCCGCCCGACGCGATTATTATGAATATGATTCTGCCGGACCCCTCAAAAGAAAGTGCCGGGATAATCAAAGCCGTGCGGAAGGACGGAAGTAACGTGCCGGTGGTTTTCATGTCATCGCAAAATGGTTTCAGGAACCGCCTTGCGGCCGTTCGTGCCGGCTCAGATGCTTATTTTGTTAAACCGGTTAACGTTGCAGAGCTCTGCTCCACTCTTGATACTCTCACGAATACGGTTACGCTTGATCCGTGCAGAATATTGATCGTGGACGATGACCCGAACCTGTCTGAGTTGTATTCCACTATATTGCAGTCGGCTGGAATGACCACTGTAACCGTGAATGATCCACTGCAGATTATGTCACCACTTGTCGAGTTCAATCCGGATCTGGTGCTTACCGACATGTACATGCCAGGCTGCAATGGAATGGAACTTGCCAAGACTATCCGTCAGATGGGCGCTTCATCGAGCATACCGATTATTTTCCTTTCGAGTGAGACTGATGTCGGGAAACAGTTTCAAGCGATGCGTATGGGTGGGGATGAGTTTCTGACCAAACCGATCTCACCTGAGAATCTTATTGCTGCAGTAGCCGGGCGTGCCGGGCGGATGAAAATAGTCAGGTCGTATATGGTAAGAGACAGCATGACCGGACTGTTTAATTATTCAACCACCAAGGAATATCTGGAAAATGTCATTACTCAGGCACAAAGTCAGAAAAAGGACGTATCCTTTGCCATGATTGACGTCGACACACTCAAGTCAATAAACGATGACTACGGGAATAAAATGGGTGATCAGATCTTGATAACCCTGTCACGTCTGCTTCAGCAGTGTTTGGGTAAATCGGGTATAGTTGGTCGCTATGGTGGTGATGAATTTGCCGTTATTCTTCCCGACTGCAACAAAAAGAAAGCGGTACAGATAATTGATCAACTGCGGGAGAGTTTTGCTGCAATGCGCTTCACGGTTAACGACAACATTTTTTCACCATCATTCAGCTGCGGAGTTGCCTCTCTTTCACTGTATGAAGATGCGGAAAGTGTCTGCAAGGCGGCTGAAAGTGCCCTCTACACGGCAAAAGAGAGCGGACGAAACCAAGTTTGCGAAGCGACCACATAGCGTAGGGAAACACATGGAGGTGAAACGTGCACCAAAAACCGAAACTGGCGGTCTACTGGGCCGCATCATGCGGCGGCTGCGAGATTGCCGTTGTCAACCTGCACGAGAAAATACTGGACGTTGATGCTGCACTGGACTTCATGTTCTGTCCCTGCCTGATGGACACCAAGAAAAAAGATATTGAGGCTCTCCCGGACCGGGCCATCGCCGTGACACTCTTCAATGGAGCCCTTCGCACTGAGGAGAACGTCGAGATGGCCCATCTGCTGCGGAAAAAATCGCAGATTCTGATCGCCTTCGGTTCCTGTGCCAAAGGTGGTTGCATCCCCGCGCTGGCTAATTTTACCACGAAGGAAGAACTGCTTAATTCCGTCTACCGCGACAATCCTTCGGTTGATAATCCGGCGGCCATTATTCCCTCCGGCACGACAACCTTTCCCGAGGGAGACATGCATCTTCCGGCGCTGTTGGGGCGGGTGCGGCATCTGGCTCAGGAGGTAGACGTCGACTACTACATCCCCGGCTGCCCGCCTGAATCGCATCAAATCTGGAACGTTATCGAAACAATCCTTTCGGGTGATCTGCCCCCCAAAGGGCGCACGATCGGCTGTGGTACCCTGACCGTGTGCGACGATTGTGACCGCACGAAAGAGGAGAAGCGCATCCCCGCTTTCCGACGTACTTACGAATTCTATCCCGACCCCAAAACCTGCCTGCTTGAACAGGGATTACTTTGTATGGGCATTGCCACCCGGAACGGTTGCGGTGCCCCCTGCACCAAGGCCAATATGCCCTGCACCGGTTGCTATGGCGCTCCGGAGGGGATACCTGACCAGGGGGCTAAGATGGTGGCGGCACTTGGGTCAATTATGGACATCGGCGATACCACCGGTCTTTCGGAAGAAGCAATTGCCGGGAAGGTGGATGAATTTCTGAAGACGATTCCGGATTATGCCGGACTGTTTTACAAATACTCTCTGGCCAGTTCGACACTGGGCGGTCGGGTTGGAATGGGGGGGGAACAAAATGGCACGCATCACAATTGATCCTATCACCCGCCTGGAAGGGCATGGCCGGATAGATATCTTTCTGAATGACCAGGGAACGGTGGAGAATACCTTTTTCCAGATTCCGGAACTGCGTGGTTTTGAACAGTTTTGTGTCGGTCGCATGGCCGAGGAGATGCCGGCCATCACCAACCGGATCTGCGGGGTCTGTCCTGAGGCACATCACCTGGCGGCCACCAAGGCGCTGGATCGAGTCTTTGGCGCTGAACCGACCCCAACAGCAAAAAAGTTGCGCGAACTTCTCTACATGGCTTTTTTTGTCACCGATCACACGACCCACTTCTATGCCCTCGGTGGCCCGGATTTCATCGTCGGGCCTGACGCCCCCCCTTCGGAACGGAACATTCTGGGTGTTGCCCGCAAAGTCGGGCTGGAAGTTGCCGGTGAGGTGATCGCCTGCCGCAAACGGAACCATGAGATCATTACCTTTCTGGGCGGCAAATCGATCCATCCGGTGGCCGGGGTTCCGGGAGGCTGGAGCCGCCCCATCACTGAGGAGGAGCGCTCACAGATTGAGGACGCCGCCCGTAAAAATATCGAGTTTGCCCGTTTCTCCTTATCAATCTTTGAGAAAATAGTCCTGAAGAACCCCGTATACCTTGATCTGGTAACTTCTGACATCTATCTGCACCGCACCTATTCGATGGGGACTGTGGATGCCAACAATCAGGTCAACTTTTATGACGGTATGATCAGGGTGGTGGACCCGGAGGGAAATGAGTTCGTAAGATATGACCCTTCCGAATACCGTGAGCATATTGCCGAACGGGTGGAAGCCTGGACCTATCTGAAATATCCGTACCTGAAAAAAGTGGGGTGGAAGGGGTTGACCGACGGGATCGACAGCGGCATTTATACTGCTACACCCCTGTCGCGGCTTAATGTCTCCGAGGGGATGGCGACTCCTCTGGCGAATGCCGAGTACCAGCGCTTATACGAAACTTTCGGCTGTAAAAAAATTACAGCTGCCCGCTATGAACCGATCCATCACCGTCTGGCCACTCACTGGGCGCGACTCATCGAGCTACTCTACGCCTCGGAGCGGATGCTGGAACTGGCGCTTGACCCTGAAATAACCTCCCAGGACACCCGGAATATTCCTGCTCCGGCCCGGTTTGTCGGTGAAGGTGTCGGCTCCATCGAGGCGCCACGGGGAACGCTGACCCATCATTTTGTAACCGATGACCGGGGAGTGTTGACCATGGTCAACATGATCGTCGGTACCACCAATAACTATGCCCCCATATCCATGTCCATAAAACGTGCTGCCGAAAAGCTGATAACCAGCGACGCTCCTGATGAATCAATCCTCAACAGGGTGGAGATGGCGTTCAGGCTGTATGATCCCTGTCTCTCCTGTGCCACCCACTTTCTTCCGGGTAAAATGCCGTTGACCGTTGCGATACGTGACAGTCAGGGTGGAATGCTTCGGGAGATGAGGAGAAAGGGTTGAAAGCGTCACGTCTGTCAGAAACTGTCATAATTGGTATGGGGAACCGGCTGCTCTCCGACGATGGTGTCGGGATTGCTGTCGCCTGTGCTGTGGCGGAATGTATAAATCAGCGCGTGAAACTGACGGTGAAGGAATTGCCCAGTGGGGGGATCCGCTTGATGGAGGCCATGATCGGTTTCAAACGTGCGGTAGTGGTGGATGCCATGCTGAGCGGCGTAACTCCCGGCACTGTCCAGCGGTTCGACCCGAAACAGTTTGTTACCACCAAGAATACGTTTTCAAGTCATGATACCGATTTTGCCACAGCCTATGATCTGGGGGTGATGGCAGCTGTTCCACTTCCGGAGCAGGTCTCCTTCTGGGGTATCGAGGCCGGTGAGTTTGACCTTTTTGGCGAACGATTCACCGACGAGGTGGCTGCTGCGTTGCCGGAGGCTGTAAGCCGGATTGTTGCTGAGATTATGGAATGGGAGGAAGCAGCATGAAAACAGGCGTCTATTTCTGTAACTGCGGCAGTAACATTGCCGACAAGATCAGCTCCGCTGCGGTTTCGGAGGCCGCCAAAAGCTTTCCGGAGGGTACGTACGTAACAATTGTGGATTTTATCTGTTCGGAAGATGGCAAGCAGCAGTTCGAGGAGAGCCTGAAGGCAGAGCGACCGGACCGGGTTGTTGTGGCCGCCTGTTCGCCACGGGATCATGAGGCGACGTTCCGTCGTTGCCTGACCAATGTTGAAATGAACCCCTATTTGATGCAGATGGTCAATATCCGCGAGCAGATCGCATGGGTGACCGAAGATCCTGCCGCTGCAACTGAAAAGGCGATTGGAGCCATCCGGGGTGCGGTCTGCCGGGTGCGGCTGCAGCAACCGTTGGAGAAAAAACAGCTGGAGGTTTGTCCCGACGCGCTGGTTATCGGTGCAGGTCCTGCCGGTATGAAAGCGGCTCTGTCGTTGGCGGAAGCGGGGCGATCAGTGGTGCTGGTTGAACGGACGCCGTTTATGGGTGGTCTGCCGGTCCGTTTTGATGAGCTCTTTCCCGCTCTTGAGTGCGCCCCCTGTATGCTGGAACCGCTCATGGGAGATCTGCTCCATGGTGACTACGCCGAAAAGATTGAGCTGATAACCATGGCGGAAGTGGTCGAGGTGACCGGCTTCTATGGCAATTTTATCGCGAAAATCAGGCAGAAGCCACGCCACGTGTCGCTTCACGAATGCATCGGCTGTGGCGAATGCGTGGAGGCGTGTCCCGCAACAACTTTGAACGTATTTAACAGCAGCACCAGCGAACGCAAGGCGATAGATTTTGCCTTTGCGGGTGTCCTGCCGAATGCCCCGTTCCTGATGGAGGATGTCTGTATCCGCTCACGGGGAGAGATCTGCAGAGCCTGCAAGGATGCTTGTCCGATGGGGGAAGACGTTGTCGATCTGGATGAAATGGAGACGGTGATCGAGCGCACTATAGGCGCCATTATTATTGCCACCGGCGCCGGTTTGTATGATGCTTCCCAGGTGGTTGGCATGGGCTTTGGCACTCTGCCTGACGTGTATGACGCCCTGCAATTTGAACGGATGCTGTCATCTACCGGACCGACCGGCGGAGAAATTATGACGGCAGACGGCGGTGCTCCCTCATCGGTAGCAATCATTCATTGCGTCGGAAGCCTGGACGATGCCCATAAACCGTACTGCTCCGGCATCTGCTGCCAGTACGCCTTCAAGTTCAACCATATGATTACCGCAAAACTGCCGGAGGCAACCATCACTCACTATCACCGGGAGCTGGTCGTACCGGGAAAAGAGGCGCACAGCTTATTCCACCACGCTGTTGAAAACAAGAACAGCTCTCTGAAACGGTATAACAGTATCGGGGATCTTGCGATTACCCGGAATTCTTCCGGCCAGCTTCTGGTGAACTTCGAGGGGGGGGCTGATACCGTCGATATGGTCATTCTCTGTCCGGCCGTTACTCCTGCAGAGGGGGCTGACGAGCTTTCAGCCATGCTGGACGTCAGTCGCGATTCATTTGGGTTTTATCGCGAATTGCACGGACGGATGGACGCCGCACAGAGCACCATCAAGGGAATCTACCTGGCCGGGGCCTGTCAGGAGCCGATGGATGTCAGAACGGCGATGCTCGAAGGGATGGCCAGTGTCGGCTACACACTTGCAGGGCTGCAGCCGGGGCGCACGATTGAAATTGAACCGATCACCGCCGAGGTTGATGAAACACGCTGCTCAGGATGTCGTCTCTGCGGTTCGGTCTGTCCCTATCATGCCATAACCTTCAATGTTGAACAGAATGTTTCTGCTGTCAACGCAGTTCTCTGTCATGGCTGCGGCACCTGTGTGACCGCCTGCCCGTCAGGAGCTATTACCGGCCATCACTTCACCAATGAGCAGATAATGGCCGAAATAGAAGGAGTCCTGAAATGATTCCAGTGAAAGCTTTTGAGCCTAAAATCATCGGATTCCTCTGTAACTGGTGCTCCTATGCCGGTGCCGACAAGGCTGGCGGGGCGCAGGAAGCATATCCTCCCAATGTCCAGGTCATCAGGGTTATGTGCAGCGGCAGAGTCGATCCGCAATTTATTCTATCGTCACTTGCAAATGGTGCCGATGGTGTTATAGTTCTGGCCTGTCACCCCGGTGACTGTCACTACAAAGAGGGCAATTGCCGGGCACTGCAGCGTCACAGCATGCTGCTGCTGCTACTGGAACAGCTTGGAATCGAAAAAGAGCGGTACCGTCTCGATTATGTCTCTGCCGGAGAAGGGGAAAAGTTCGCTCAGGTTATCACCGAGATGGTCGAGTCTGTTCGTGCGCTGGGGCCGCTCAGCGTGGCACAGGAAAGTATCGATTAACCAGATAAGGAGTTATTTATGGCTGTTACCGCATTCGATGCACGAGGGCTCAAATGTCCTCAGCCTACCCTCAAGATAACCGTCATGTCGGTCAAGATGAAACCTGGAGATATTCTTGAAGTTACTGCCGATTGCCCTACGTTCGAGAAAGATGTGCGCGATTGGTGCCTCCGTGCCAAAAAGACACTTTTATGGATTAAACCGGAGGGTACGGCGAAGAAAGCGCAAATCCAATTCTGATTGCTCTCACGTAGCAAAACGACAGAAAACCAAACTGTATCGACTGAGGATGTTCTTGGCTGTTCCAGGTGTTCATGTCGGGTTTAACCGGGCAGATGGAGAAGGATCGACTCGGTTATCCGGTTTGGTGATAAAAGGCAACACTGTTGGCAGAGCAGGCAAGGAGTTAGCAAGCTGGTTGAAGAGGCTTTATTTGATATAGTAACTATACGGGACAATTGTTGTATAAACAATTTGCGGAGATGTGGGGTAGGGTGAAGTGACCGTGCCGCCTTACGCACGCCCGGAAAGGTTTGTAATGAAATCGTCTCTGCTCCTCTTCCTGCTCTTTTTTGCACTGTTCACCCCGGCTGCTTTCGCCGCAACGGTCACTCCAGGTGAACTCAAGACCCTGCGAGGGGGGAATATCCTGGTCAAGGAAGTCCCGGAGAAGGTCAAGGGTTACCGAACTTTCCTCGCCCATGCCGTCATCGCGGCCCCACTCGCCAAAATATACAAAGTTCTGATCGATTTTTCGTCCTATCCCGACTTTATGCCGAACGTTAAGAAGGTCGTTGTCCGTGCCGCAGATCAACAGGGGGCACGTCTCGATTATCATCTGGGACTGCCGATGGGTGTAAAGAAACTCTACCGGTTGAAGATGACTTACAAGATCGCGGAGGATGCCGCCGAAATCGCTTGGCAACTGATTCCCTGGCCGGAACTGTCCGCATCGGAGACCATCCGCGACACGAGCGGTTATTGGAGGCTGACCCGTCTGCCGGGGGATAAGACGTTGGTCGAGTATCAGGTCCGCACCGATCCCGGCGGCATTCCTTTCGGTGCCGGCTGGATTGTCGATCTGATGACCAAGGGGAGTTTGCCTGACATCCTTGAGAGCACCCGAAAACGGGTCACAGGACGCGGCATAGGCGGTAGTAAATGATAGCTGCGCTACGGGCGGGGTAGAATAGAAGTTGGCCATGGTGCAGACGCTGATCTCTTCGCACTCCAGAAAAAATGCATGTCCCCTTTTCGTCCTGCGGTTCAGAAGGCTGCCGGACGTCTCCTCTAGCTGGACGGCCTTTTTTCTTGGCAACTTTGACATGCTTGATCTTCTTCGCCGGTTTTTCTAGCCAGTGATAGCGGTGAAATCACGGATGACGTGGCCAATTAACTCTGTGCTAAAAATGTTCTTTCACCAATGCAATTGTGAATGATCACTCCCAGGTCGGCTTTAGCGAACTCGCCAAACGCTCCGGAGGATGTCGCTTCGGCAGGGACAATGTCGGAACATCGGCTGGCTCCAGCCGGTTTGACGAAACGAAAAGCCTGCTCAGAATAAAAAATCTCTCCTCCCCGGTTTTTAAAGGGAAGGAGAGATTTTTTGCTTTTACGGGTGATTGGTACTAATTTTCCGGCAGCCACCATTCAGCTGCATTTCCGTTGAAAGATGGTCAGTTGAACTTGATGAATTCAACACGGCGGTTGTTGGCTTTGCCATCGGCCGTCGTGTTATCGGCAATGGGTTTGGTTTCGCCCCATCCCTTTGTCCTTAGTCGCGAAGAATCAATACCGCGTGCAACAAACGAATCACGAATGGCCTCTGCCCTTTTTTCGGACAGGCTCAGGTTGGTATTTTCCTCTCCATCGCTATCGGTATGTCCCTCAATACTAAAATTAAGCCCGGGATTTTTCTGCATCAACGCAACTATTTCCATGATGACACCTGTTGATTCCGGTTTGATTGTGGCCTGATTTACATCAAACCGTATCCCGGTAGTGACAATTCTGCCATCGCTCATCACTTTATCGTACAGCGGCACGGCTCCCTGGGCTACCCGCATATTCTTAATGTAACTCTTGATTCCACCGTTCGGGTTATGGAAGCCGAGAGTTATCCCGGTGGGGTTGTAACCAAGATTCGGCACATTCATAACCCGTGCATCATCAATATACAGCTTCAAGGCGCGCTTGTTGAACGACAGGGAAACGTGGCGCCAGCCGGGCCCCGACTTTGTTCTGCTGTTGGTGCCGGGGTAATATGTCCGGGAAACATTTCCCCTGTGTTCAGCGCCGTTTTTCCCGAACCGGATCCACTTGTCATTTCCGCGAACCGTCGTATCTAGGCGCTGCTGGTTTTTCATATCCGCCAGATGCAGCACATAGCTTCCCTGAGAGTCGTTTTCAAAGTAGGCGTCAAGCTCAATGGTAAATTCTTCGGGGAGATAGTCCTTGTCACTGTTCGAAAGCAACGGGGTGATGCATCCGCTGTTGGCATTACATTTGATAAAATAAATTACGTTCTCACCGTCCAGAGTGGCATTTTCAACAGTTCCCTTGGTCAGTTCCCATCTGGACGGGAACTCTCCGTTACGTTCTCCCTTAAGAGTGTCCTCGAAAATGATATTGTCACCCGAAACAAAATCATAGCTGCTCCAGCCAACTACACCGGAAGATTGTCCCTCAGTGGATTGCGTATCGTCATTTGTAATTGTATCTGACTTTTTAGAGCTACGGGATGATTTCTTCGACGATTTTGAAGGTTTCCCGTCTCCCGAAACAGCATCTTCAACTGTCTGGAAAGCACCGTCCACGGTTTGATCAATTTTACCCTCAACGCTTCGTTCTGCTTTCTTGTCGGTACGCTTCACGCTGTGTTCAATAATTTTACCAAAATCAAATCCATAAGCGGCGCTGCACCACAGCAAAACTACGACTCCCAGACCAAACATCCTTTTCATAACACCCCCTCTTCAATAGTGAGTATAGTCAAACAATAACATTAAAATATTACAGTGTTTTCTGGGAAGTGTTATGCCGAAATAATGGTCGTATTTCAACAAAAAATTACAGGGATTGCGAGGATATCTTCCGCATGAATGTCCCCTGATTTCCTCGTATTTCCCCCGTGTCCTTCCCCCGCTCGACACCCTTTTTACCGCTCGTCGTATCCTTCGTTGAACAGCACGGTCAGTGGGGAGTAGAAAAATTTGTCAACCTGTGCGGCGCACCTGGAACAGCTTGAACAGGATGATGCCCCAGGAGACCAGTGAGAACAACAACAGCAGTGAGAGCACGAGTTTTACGATGATACCTGCGTTAAGTAATATGGCCATGGTGGCGCCTCCTATTTAGGTAAAATTATCCCCGAAGTTTAACCCCTCCCGGCCTCCCTTTACATAAGGGGAGGAGAAAGCCTCCCCCTCTTAGATACGAGGGGGGGCGGGGGGAGTTATACCTGTTAAAACTCCCCGCGTATCCCCAACGCGGGCATGATCGGCAGTTCGGTGATCTTCTTGCGCGAGGTATAATCGCCGTTGTACTGGTATCCCGACACGTTCTTGCGGGCGTAGGCGTTGATGATGTCCAGATAGGCGGACATTTTCCATTTATCGAACAGGAACTCCCGTGCGATCCGCAGATCCATCCGGTGGTAATCCGGCAGCCGCTCCGAGCCCTTCTCTGCGTAAACGGGGCGTGTCCCGGTGCTGCCGTCCTTATTGGTATAGGGTTCCGTGCCGGTTACCGGGGTGAACGGCGCTCCGCTCTGGTAGCGCCACTTGGCGCCGAATGTCCAGTTTTTGGCGAAGTTCCATTCGTACACCATGTTGACGACCAGCGGCTGGTCGTAGCTGAAGGGGAACTCTTCGCCGGTCAGGTCGTTGTGCCGTTTGGTTTTTGTGTAGGCGAGCGAGAGCCAGCCCGACCAGCCGGCTGTTTTGTTCTTCTTCACCAGCGCCTCGACCCCGTAGGCCTTGCCGCTGCCGCCATTCAGGTAGTTCTCCGGATCGTGCGGAACGACCAGGTCATACAGCTTCTTGTAATACCCCTCCAGTTTGGCGCTCCAGGCATCCGGCAACTGCTGCTCCACTCCGGCAGAATAATGATCCGCTTTTTCGTAGGTCAGGTGCGGATTGCCCATGCCGTTGATGACCTGGGGCCCCTGAGGGAACTGGTGGTATTTCCCCCATCCGGCGGTCAGCAGGGTGTTCTTGACCGGTGTCACCTCCAGCGCCACTCTCGGCTCCGTCATGTATTTGTCGAAATAATTTTCGTACGAACCGCGCGCGCCCATGACCAGGGTTGCCCGGTCATGAAAGCGCCAGCGGTCTTTCACGGCAAGGGTGAATTGACGGGCGTTGATGGTGTCATGGTTGGTAAAGCGCTCCGAGCTGCCGTAATGCGGGTCATTGCCGAATTCCGAAGGCATCGCCTTGACGATATCAAGGTCAAGTTTTGTTCTGCTGACCACCGATTCCGCGCCGAGCAGCAGTTCGTGGCGCTCCCCCGCCTGAACGGTCAGTTCGTCGCGCAGGTACAGGGTGTCGTTATCAACTTTCGCATGCCCCAGTTGAGTTAACTGCTGCTGCATGTCGCTAAACATGTGTGACAGGCCGAAGCGGTTGGCCATGGCTGGTGAGAGGCGTGATGAGAGGAGCAGTCCCTGGGAATGATAACCGGTTTTCATCTGGACGTCGCCTGCCAGAATCGGGTCATGTTTTACCTCGTCGGATTCGCTGGTCAGGTTGAGTTTCATTTCGTCCCCCGCGCCGTTGACCATCAGTGTCAGCGAGCTGTCGGGCGAAATCTGCCAGACGTATTTCCCCTGGTAGTCGAAGAATTGCGGAAACTGCTTGTAATCCACGCCGGTGTCCATCTCGCCGGTTTTCGGCATGACCAGGTCGATGTAGCTGCGCCGCCCGGCGAGATAGAAACTCTGGTTTTTGCTAAACGGCCCCTCGATCAGGGCGTCGCTCTCCAGCATGCTGACGTTGATTTTGGCGCCGACCCGGTCGGTGCGCGGCTTGCGCAGCCTGACATCGATGATGCCGCCGGTAACGTCGGTATATTCCGGACCGAATGATGAGCTGTAGATATTGAAATCATCGACCAGATCGGCGTTGAAGACACTCTCCATCCCCCCCATATGGAAGAGATAGCCGACCGGGAGAAAATCGGCGTAGTAGGCGTTGTCCTGCGGCCCGGAACCGCGAATGGCCGGGGCGCTGTTACTGTCGCCCGAGGTCGTGATGCCGGGGAGCGCCTGGATGGCGCGCAGCGGGTCGCCCCCGGTGCCGGGTACCGAGGTGAGCTCCTTGCCGGTGATGATGGTCTTGGCGGTTTTGTCCTGGTTGCGTTCCGCCTGCACCACCACTTCGGTCATCGCATAAACCGGTTCCAGGTAGAAGGCCAGCTCCCGGTTTCCCCCCTCTTTCCCCGCCGTGGCCGTGATTGGCGCGGGCTTGACAAAGCCGACGGCGGCAGCGGCAAGCGGATAATCGCCGGGAGAGGGAACCTCAAGTGAAAAGGTGCCGTCAGGCTCGGTGGTGGCGGTCAGCGCGTCTTTCCCCGGCACATAGATGGTCACGCCGTCCAGCGGGCGACGGGTGCCTTTCTCAAAGACCGTGCCATGCAGTGTAAGGAGCGGGTCGGCGGCGTGGGCGGGTATGATGGTGGTCAGGAGTAGCAGGGTGGTGAGGAACAGATGTTTTAGTGGCATTTTTTGGGTCTCCATGGTTTTCTTCCCCTCCCTTGACGGGAGGGGATCGAGGGGTGGGTGAATTGGCCACGGAGTCTCACATGGCAATCTCCCCCACCCCCTGACCCCCTCCCGCAAGGGGAGGGGGGATTATCTCAACTTAAACGAATACGGAATCTGTATCACCGTCGGTACGGCTTTTTCCCCCATGTAGCCGGGGTGAAAACTGCTCTGGCGGATGGCTTCGATCACCGCCTTGTCGAACAGCCTGCCGCCGCTCTTTTTGATAACCACATCATCAACCGCGCCACGCTCATCGAGGTAGATCTCCGCAAGTACCCGCGCCTCAGCGCCGCTCATCCGCTCCGCGTTCGGGTAGACCGGTTCGCTGTGCACCCGGAACGACGGCAGTTTGCTTAACCGGTGGAACGCCAGGTAATCTCCCTTGTCCCGTATTCCCGGTGCGGTAGCGCCGGTTCCCGGATGTGATAATGGCGCGCCGGTTCCGATGCTCCCCGGCTGCCCCTTGCCGGTTGCCCCGGTTACGGTCGCTGCCGGAGCGCGGGCGGGAATTGTTGGCCCGGTAACCGGGGCGCTTGTGGTCGGCGCCGGCAGCGCGGCAACTTTCTGCGCCACCGGCGGGGGAGCGGGGGCTGGTTTCTCCGGCGCCATTGCCGGCGGCGCAGGCTTCGGAAGCCTCGGGGCTGCTGCGGCGGGAGTAGCCGCGACGTACCGCGGCATGGGCGGCAACTGCGCCAGATCCACCTGGATGTACTCTTTAATGGTGTATTTCGGCATTCCCGGCTGCATTGCAGCGACCGCTCCGAATGCTGCCAGATGGAAGAAGATCGAAGCTGCCAGCGCGTTTTCAATGCTTGATTTTTTTTCTGTTGGTGCCGTCATGATTGTGGAGAATACACGAAAAATAGTTTTATGCACAATGTCTGCGACAAAATGCAAATGGCCGCGATAAAGTGCAGGTTGGGATAACCAACGGTAGTTAGTTTAGGGAGGAAAGCTGGTGGTGTCCGGTTTGGGAGAAGCAGTTGATCAGAATTTGGACGACAGGTTGATACTGCGAAATTATTGCGGAAAGTCGCCGAAAGAACAGCGAAATCGTCGGAGGATGCCCCCAGATATCTGGGCAGCCGCCTTTCGTCTGTCTGATATAGCACCGATATACGTACCGTTCAACCCTGACGACAGTAGTTGACAATACTCTCTACATGAATAGCGGTCGTATTCAGAAACGGGATGCCAAAATCGCCTGTATCAAGAATCAGCGGCAATTCCGTACAGCCGAGAATTACACCGTCTATCTTTTCTACGGATATCATTCGTTCGATAACCGCCAGCAGCCCTTTTCTCGTTTCGCCGGTAATAATCCCACGCTCTATTTCGGTCATCAGCTTGTCATGGATATAGTCCTGATCGGCTGCTGAAGGCACAACGACCGAGACCCCCCGAGCGGAAAAGTGCGGCGAGAAAAAGTTGCTTTGCATTGTGAACTTTGTTCCCAGCAACCCCACGTTCTTCAGCCCCAGTTCCATTGTTTTGTCCAGCGTCGCCGTGACAATACTGAGCAGCGGCACCGGTGATTTTGCCTGAACCTCGTCAAAAACAATGTGCGGGGTGTTTGCCGAAATAACGGCGAAATCGGCACCGGCCCGGTGCAGTGCCTTGATCTTTGCAACCAGCAGGTAAATCAGGCTGTTCCACTCCTGCCGCGAGACAAGCGCCAGCACCTCCTCCATATCAACACTGTAGATAACCATTTCCGGGGCAGCGAGGCTCCCCTCTGTCCGGAAAGAGTCGATGATGCTTTTATAGTAATCAACCGTTGATTCCGGGCCGAGGCCGCCGATAATGCCGATCAGTTTCATGGGACCGTCCTTTCTTAGATTCCTGTTCCAGGTCAAAGCATTCTCTTCGTTGGTTTGAAATTGGAATCAGAAATTGCCACAGAGAGCTGAAGAAGTCAAATGCCGGCTTTCGGCGCTCCCGCAAGTGTCAACTGGATTGTCACCCGGCCCGGTGCGGCATCAAGAGATCGAATAGTGAACGTGCAGTCAGCCAGAGATTCCAGCACCACGAGCCCATCGCCGTTTTTGGCAAAGCTGTCGCCGCGCTGCAGGAAGTAGTCACGGGAATCATCTCCGCTGGTCAGCCAGACCTCCCCCACCTGCACCCGGATGACGGAGCGTTCGGCAGCGGTCAGTGACATCACTTCCCCTTTTTTCAGAATGTATTCCATACGTTGTCCTCCCTTCTGATTGGCGCACCCGGTTGTTGCCGGATGCCGTCAAAACCGTTCACGGTACTCTATCGGGGTAATCCCCATACGCCGCCGGAACACGCGTCGCAACTGTTCTGCCGATGTAAAGCCGCTTTCCGAGGCCACTATCTCCATTGGACAGACGGTCTCTTCCAGAAGGCGAATCGCCCGTTCCAGACGGATCTGATCGAGATATTTCAGCGGTGTCATGCCGGTTTCCTTCATGAAGATCCGTGCAAAATTGCGCGGGCTCATGGCGGCCCGTTCCGCCATGTCTTCGACTGAAAGTTTGCGATGGGCGTTTTCCTCCAGCCAGGTAAGCAGGTGGGCAAGTGGCCCTTCAACGGCCATTTGCGCCCGCAACTGGGTGCTGAACTGGGTTTGCCCCCCCGGCCGCTTCAGATATAGCACCATCCTGCGCGCAATCGACAGGGCCACCTTCCGGCCGCAATCTTCCTCCACCAACGCCAGCGCCAGATCAATGCCGGTACTGATCCCCGCCGAGGTAGCTACCTGCCCATCCCGCACATAGATGGCATCCGGTTCAACCGTCAGCCCCGGGTATTCCCGGCGCAGGCGTGCAACATCCATCCAGTGCGTTGTCACCCGCCGCCCTTCCAGGAGGCCTGCCTCCGCCAGCAGGAACACCCCGGTGCAGACCGATACCAGGCGCCGTGCTTTGTGGCCGTTTGTTTTCAGCCATTCGATAAGGTTTCTGTCCGTCAGCGCCCGATTCAGATGCTCATCCGTGCTGCCGATCACGACGAGTGTATCGATCTCCCCGCCAGCATCGTACCAGCCCGCATCGGCAATCATGCGCACTCCGGAAGAGGTGGCGAATGGCCCCGCTTCCGCTGCGAGCAGTTTAATGTCGTAGGCGGGCTTGCAGTCCCCTTGCTCCCGGAGTCCGCGGTTAACCAGCTCAAAAACCTCGATGACCCCTGCGGTGTCATGGATTTCAACCCCTTCATAGACTACGATGGCAATGGATTTCATCACGTTCTCTCCGTTTGACTTCATATTCTGCAGGTACTGATGATCTGGAGATATAATTGCACGAAGCTTGCGGTGGCACAATGACAACGTTCATGCAGATACTGCCATCGTATGTACGGAATACAATCGTGTGAGATGAAGCCGATACATACAAAAGACGACCAATTGGCCGCCTTTACTGTTACCGGATAGAATTATTGCCGCCTACTCCCGCCTGGGAGGATGTCCCCAGATATCCATTATTACATGATACCACGGCATCTCTACTACATTCAATAAACCAAACATATTTATACATTGATGGTTGACTTTTCCACTCCTTTTTTGTAGGGTATATGCAATCAGATCATCAGAGACAGAGCTGATATACGACAATACTAAACCATCCGCGAGGATGGGACGGAAAGCCCACGGGTCTCACCGAGATAGCCGGGTCGCCGAAATATCGAATTCACCGATATGAAGCGCCCGGCTTTTTTTTGTCAAATTTGCACTGCCCGGAGCCATACGGTAGAGACAACGTAAAGGAGGTGAGCGCTTACCGACCAACACCAGGGATGTTCCCGTAGCATTACTGATACACGACAATACTAAACCTTCCGCGAGGACGGGACGGAAAGCCTACGGGTCTCACGCAGACAGCCGGGTCGCCGAAATATCGAAGGAGGAGACTGTGCCAGGAAATTTCTCCACACCGGACTCCCGAGACGAACTGAGGATTAGCATGCCGATATCACAAATAATGCACTTTTCACGAAAGGAATAAAGAATATGACTCGATATATCTTGGTGTTAGGAAGTTTTCTGGCGGTGATTGGCCTTTCCGGTTGCGGCAGTGGCACATCATCAAACACGGCTGATTCGGTTAATAAGAGGGTAACCAGTCAAAAGGGAACCTACGTGCTCATGGTCAACAATGATCTTGGCATCCATTGTACCTGCCCGGATTCTTCGCTGGTTTCGATTCTCCCTCCAGCAAACACGCTCCGAGCGCAGGTTTTGTATAACAGGCCGGGTGAAGACCCTCAGATCATTACTGACTCAAATCTGATCAAGGTGGAGTATACCGTCCCGTTTGCAAATGAACTGATGAAGGATCTGCAATATCTGACATATGTCGATAACGCTAATAAATTGTACCCGACTCAGGAGGGATGGGCGAAGGTTGATCGAAACAACGTAAACGGCATCAGCGGTTCCCCGCTCAAGAGCGGCGCATTTACGGCAAAACCCGAACATAGCATGTGGGTTGCCGAACTCATCCCGACGTTCCCGCCCAAGCAACCCGCTGGTGGTGAAGGCACCTTCAAGGATGCCTTTGGCGATACCCGTCAGGCGTTTCCCCGGGTGACCGTGACGGTGCGTGATGCCAAAACAGGCACAATCCTGGCACAGAACACCAATGTGACCACACCGGTTGCATTTGCCAACTGCTGCGCCTGCCACCGTGAAATCTACAAGGACAAGTTCGGCTCATATCCCGCCAATCCGCTCGACAGCTTCCGCGAAACCATGTTGAAACCACATGACGCCGAGCACGGCACAGAATTGCTCAAACTTACCCAGGCCGGTATTCCGGTGCGCTGCAGCCGCTGTCACATCGATCCTGCCGTCGGCGGGAAGACACCCGGCTATCCGGTCAGCATCTATCCTCAGGCACGGGGCCTGAAACTGCCAATTCCGAACAAGATGACCCTCAGTCTGGCGCTGCACCAGTTCCATAACAGCCAAAGCCAGTTTCATAGCCGTTTTGCTGCGTTGGGTTTCAAGGAATCGTGCGAAGCCTGTCATCCCGGCAAGGAAACTGTCGGATGCCTGCGAGGTGTCCATGTCAACACGACTCCTCAGGGTAAAACACTCGACTTCAAGTGCTCGGATTGCCATGGCGACCTGAACACCCGCTACACATCGGGTCAGCTTGCCGACCCCTGGTCGTTCCGCACACTTCCCCGTTGTGACAAATGCCACTCCAATACCGGCGAATGGACGTCCGCACAGATTACAAGTTACAACAAGATTCAATTCGGCGGAGCATTTCTGAACAGTCGCGGACACGCCGGGCAGAAACTCCTCTGTACCAGTTGTCATGGGGCGCCACACGCTGAGGCGCCTTCGAAGATTTCCTGGGAGAATACCTTCTTCTCGGATTTTAACGGCGGCAAGGTTGCACCGCTTGGCAGATGCTACGGTTGCCACACTTCCGAAGGTTCCAGCGGTTGGGGCGTGCCTCCGCACGCAAATTCGCAACTGCCTTCATCCGGCGGCACAACTACGACACCGCCATCGTCAGATAACAGCATCGGCGCCACTCTGTACGGCCAGTATTGCCAAGGATGCCACGGTGCCTTGGCCACATCGTCCAAGTCGGGACGTACGGCAGACCAGATTTCCAGCGCCATAAGTGCCAATAGCGGCGGCATGGGCTGGCTCTCATCGCTGACGGCCACCCAGATCTCCGGCATTGCGGCGGCGCTTGCTCCATCCTCATCAACCCCGCTTCCCGGCACTACAGACGGAGTTGCGCTATACGACAGCTACTGTGCCGGGTGCCACGCTGCGCTGGCTTCCTCGGCCAAGGGAGGGGCAACGGTCAGCCGCATTCAGACCGCAATCACCAACAACACCGGGGGGATGGGGTCGCTGTCGGTGCTCACTTCGACCCAGTTGTCCGCCATCGCCACTGCCCTGGCCACAGTTACGCCGTCACCCACCACGACTCCGGCCTGCGGCAGTTGCCACGCTATTCCGCCGGCGACAGGCAAACATTCAACACATCGCAGTGAAGGGGTATCCTGTGCCACCTGCCACGGCACGGGTTACAGTACCACAACCGTCAATGCAGCGACGCACAACAACGGCGTTTATAACGTAGCGACGACCATCGGCTGGAATGTGTTAACGCGTTCCTGCTCAAACTCCTGTCATGGAAAGCACACATGGTCTTCTGCTCCGACTCCGGTAACGACGTCAACATCTACGACAGCGCAGTCTCCTACCGATGGCGCCGCCCAGTATGCGGCTAACTGCGCTTCATGCCACGGTACATTGTCCGTTTCCCAAGTGCGCGATCATTCGGCCTTGGACATTAATCATGCAATCCAAGAAAATCGTGCCATGAAGTATCTTTCCACTCTTTCTTCGCAGGTAATAACAGCAATAGCCACTGCCCTGAAGCATCATGATTAAATACAAAGAGCGGCAGGCCGATGGACGCACGAAACCGATAATTACCGTATCCGCCCTGAACCGGACGTCTATCTTGAGGTGCTGCGCCGTCACGGAGTTGTTCAGTAGGGGAAAAAGCCACGAAACCCGTATTTTCAACCATACCGGTCGTGGATAATAATGTTGACAATAGATTTCCTGTCGTGTTAGCACAAAAAAATGAACCGCCACGTACTTAACACTGCGCTGTTTTTTAGCACCATTCATAGAATGGTGGGCTAGCGCATGTTTTAAAGATTATTAAAAACCCGCCCCCACGGAGGCGGGTTTTTTTATTTCCGCTTCCTGGGCTATTTCAAAAACAGAGGAGTGCAGTCTATAAGACCCCGGAGCGGTCTATCCCTTGACACGAGACAAAAGTAAAAAGGCAGAAGGCTAAAAAGGCGAAGTCACAACCAAGTAGTATCCGGTCGAGCGGAAAGGCTGCCCGAACGGGCCAACTGCGCGAACCGTTCCATGACAAAATAATATTGGTGGTGAATTATCAAAATGTTTCAAAGGTTCATTTCAAAGCAACTGGCCCGGCCATCCGGTTTGTTTGGTCGCCTGTTTACCGCTCGGTGGCTGGAAAAAGCTAATACAGAGATGAATGCGTTAACGTTGGATCGCCTTGCCCTGAACGCTGATGACAGGCTCATCGAGATTGGGTTTGGGAGCGGCTATTTGCTTGAACAGATACTTACTGGCAACTCATGCGCGTTTGCTGCCGGAGTAGAGATATCTAACGACATGGTGAAACGTGTCTTCCGCCGTCTCCGTGAGTCTATCAATGCTGGAAGGGCGGAAGTTCGGTTCGGTGACATTGAGAACATACCGTACAAGGACGCGGAATTTTCAAAACTTTGCAGCGTTAATACCTTGTACTTTTGGAAATCTCCTTCAGCGGCCCTGGCTGAATGCCGCCGCGTGTTGAAGGACGGGGGAATGATCGCTCTCTGTTTTAACTCGAAATCAGATCTGGCCGCGTGGCCGGGACATGTACATCAATTTACGCTATATGACCTTGCCGAGGTTGAAGAGATGCTGACCGACGCGGGCTTCTGCGAGATTGAGGTTGCGAGTGGGAATGACCCTGCACAGGGTTTATTCTATTGTGTAACGGGTGTCGTCGCATAACAGGCAAATAGACCTGTTTCACTTCACTCATCAGGCTTTCAGAGATCTCTATGAAAACACGTTTTTTTCCCGTCCTGCTGAGTACACTTTCCATGATGACCTGCGCTTTTCTCCGGAGTGTGCCCGAAGCGCTTCGCTACCTTGAAGAAGGGCATGCCGAAGGGAAAGTGGTTATCAGGGTCGAGTAGACAATAGGGGGACGTGCGATACCAACACGGAAGGCGATAAGCAGCCTGCCCCCCTTTTGCCAACCCAAAGAGGTAGAGAAATGCCTGCATTGACTAACACATCAATCAATAAAACCAGCCTGCCATCAGCATCCATATTACACACACCGGATCAACGTTCGGACTACGTCGATAGCTATTCATCGGTCATTGAACAGCATGGACAAAACCTGGCAATTGACGAAGTGGCGAAAGCCTTTTTCACATCCGGGCCGGAGTGGGTTGAGAGTCTGTTTGCTCTCAGAAATAGAATTGTCGGAGTGTTTGGCCTCAAGACGGGTGGAGCTGGCAACAGACAGCAATTACACGACAATTTCACCTGCAACGTGGGGGATAAACTGGGCCTGTTCAAAGTATTTGCAAAAAATGAACAGGAAGTTATTTTAGGAGAAGATGACAAGCATCTGAACTTTCGTGTGTCGCTATTCATGGGTGATTCGAATAACGAACACGACAAGGAGCTGATCATTTCAACCGTTGTCACATTTCACAATTGGCTTGGCAGACTCTATTTTTTACCGGTGAAGCAGTTTCACCGGATGATTGTTCCGGCAATGCTCAAAGGCGTCGTAACGCAGCTGCAACGTTGATGCACCCGGACAAAGTAAATGAGGGATGGGGAGAAATATATGATTGATTCTCTTATTCAAGTGGAGAGCATTATCCGTGATTTCTGGGCATCCGCCCCTGGAAACAGCCTTCATCTCGAAACAGGAGAGAAGGCCTGGGCGATGCCGCATGTGGCAGTTGCCCAAGGCGATGATCCCCTGTTTCTCCGCAACAAAGCGATGATCGGCCCCTTTCTTTGGACGCCTGAAGAGGCCTATGCCCTTGCATTTCCTGACAGCACGGCATCTGCCAGCGAGTTACGGGTCATCAGCTATCTATTGCCGCAGACTCCGGAAACACGCGCTGACCAACGTAGAGAGACGACCGTGCCGGCTGAACGCTGGGCACGTTCACGTTTCCATGGCGAAGAGTTCAACTGCGACCTGCGACTCCATCTGGCAGAAACTCTCACACGAGCAGGTCATCCATCGGTTGCGCCGGAGCGGTTACCCGATTTCGGCTATCAGCAGTCAGAGCGTTTTGGTCTGGCCTCCAACTGGTCGGAACGACATGCCGCCTTCGTCGCGGGGCACGGCACTTTTAGCCTCTCCGACGCAATGATCACCCGCTGGGGGAAGGCTGTCCGCTTTGGCTCGGTGGTGTCGCGCATCAACCTTCCGGTTACAGAACGAATTTACGGCGACGACCATCACGCCTGGTGCCTCTGGTATGCCAAGGGAACCTGCGGCGCCTGCGCAAAACGATGTCCGGCCAACGCCATCACGACAAACGAGGGACACGACAAGCAGGCCTGTTTCACCTATATCCGGGAAACAACCGCTCCTTTTGCCACCAGAACCTACGGCACCGGAGCCACCCCCTGCGGTCTATGCCAGGTCAGGATCCCGTGCGAGGCCCAGGTGCCTCCGGCGTTGCTCAAAAAAGCCTGAATCACGATATACACTACAGATAGTTCGACACCTCGATCAGATTGCCGTCAGGATCGCGGAAATAGATCGAATTGATCGGCCCCGTGGCACCGGTTCTCTTCACCGGCCCCTCTTCGATCTCTACGCCACACGCCGCCAGATGCCGCATAATCTCGACAATCGGTATGCTGGTAATCAGGCAGATATCCTGACACCCCGGCGCAGGCGCCTTTGCCTTGGGTTCAAACTCGTTGCCGTACGGATGCAGGTTGATTTTCTGCACCCCGAAGCACAGCGCCTTGCGCCCCTCGCCAAACGTCTCCACCTTCATGCCCAGAACCCGCTCATAAAACGCACAGGTTGCCGCCACATCCGCCACCGTGAACACAATATGGTCGATCCGTTCAATCATCTGAAACCTCCATACAAATATATTGACCACATCATCAAATTTGAGAGATATATTGTCAATCTTGATAGCGCAATCAACATAAATGGAGCCGTGCAATGACCAGATTCTATTCTGCCAAGGAAGCCAGCGAGCGTCTGGGAGTCTCACGAAATACGCTTTATGCCTATGTCAGCAGGGGATTGATCCGCTCCGAGCCGGTCAGCCCGGCGGCAAAATCCAGCCGCTATCACGTTCTTGATGTTGAGCGGATGGCCACTCGAAGCGAACTGCACAAAGCACCGGCAAAGGCGCTGCAAGGCTCTATTGATTGGGGAGCGCCTATTCTGGAATCAGAAATCACCCTGATTGGCGATGAAACCTTCTACTATCGCGGCCACTCCGTGCCGCAACTGGCCGCCGAAGCGACCTTCGAGAAGGTAGCAACTCTCCTGTGGGACTCCCCGCTGACAGTTCCAAATCCGCAGATGTGCACATGGGGGGAAACATTTATTGAGCATAACAAGACCGACCCTCCGGTAGATCTATTTCTGCGATTGCTGGCGCTGCTGAACAAGCAGGATGTGGCAGCGTTTCGCTTTACGCCGGAAGCGACGATCAGTGCGGGTACGATGATGATCAACTGCTTTCTGAGGATTGTGACCGGAACATGGCCCACACAAGGGATAGCCTCACACCTTGCTACAGCCTGGAGAGTTGAGAGCGCGTATGCGACTCTGCTGGACAGCGCCTTGATTCTGGTTGCCGACCACGAGCTGAACATTTCCTCGTTTACCGCCCGCTGCGCCGCTTCTGCCGGTTGTTCTCCCTATGCCGCCGTTGCCGCTGCCACCCACGCCTTTTTTGGACGACGGCACGGCGGCAACACCGAGCGAATTCGCGGACTGCTTGATGAAGCAAACGGCCGGGGCAGCCTGTACGAAGTGATTGGCTCGCGGGTCAAACGGGGCGACCCGGTGCCCGGCTTTGGCCATCGCCTCTATAACGCCGATCCCCGCTCCCGCTTTCTGTTGCCGCGCCTACCGGATCGAAACGGCTTCATCAGCCAGGCGCTCGAAGCGTCAAGCACACTACTGGGCGGAGCGTATCCGACCGTCGATTTTGCCCTGGTGGTGATGGAAAAGGAGTTGGCACTGCCGGAGCAATCCGGAACGCATCTGTTTTATCTCGGCAGGCTGGCCGGTTTGGTAGCGCATATCATGGAACAATACGCCCAGAACCAGCCGATCCGGCCACGGGCGCGGTATGTGGGAGTGCAGCCGTAATCAACAATGGACTACGTTAGCATCCACTTTTCACTACTCAAGAACCATACGTGCAGACAATGTTTAAAACGAATTAATAATATAGTTTGTAGAGCCGAAATTCTAACCGTTTACTTTTCAAGTGGGGATAATATGCCCAGTCTCAAGAATACGCTCAGAAAAACGGTTGACTTTCAAAGACGATCGGTCTATTTATTTTCATATGACTAATATGGATATAAAAACTCGTCGTCGCGGTCGCCCACCTAAAGAAGCCGCCGGTTATAACGAAACACGGGAATCTTTGCTTCGAGCCGGAGTAGAGATTTTAACTGAAAAGGGTTTTTCGTCAGCCGGGATTGATGAAATCTTGCGTCGAGTTGGTGTGCCGAAGGGTTCCTTCTATCATTTTTTCGGAAGCAAGGAAGCCTTTGGAACAGAATTGGTTGGGCGTTATGCCGCCTATTTTGCGAGTAAGTTAGATCGATTTCTTCTCGATAACACTTTGCCACCGTTGCAGCGTCTGCGAGCCTTCACTAATGATGCGCGGAGCGGAATGGCTCGTCATGAGTACAGACGGGGCTGCCTAGTCGGAAACCTTGGTCAAGAGATGGGTACATTGCCGGAATCTTTCCGGGAACAACTTAAAGCGGTTTTTCATGACTGGCAGGCGCGTGTCGCTCGTTGTCTCGAAGAAGCAAAAACATCTGGTGAGATTGGAGAAATGTCAGATTGCCAGCAATTGGCAGCCACTTTCTGGATTGGGTGGGAAGGCGCAATCTTGCGTGCCAAACTGGATGGGGCTCCTGATGCACTTGACCTCTTTGCAGATTTTTTCTTAGCAGGGCTGCGCAAATAATTTTTTTGCCAGCTTATAGACGATCAGTCTAATTAAATGGGAGGCAACACATGGTTACGTCAACACAGTTCAAGGCGCTTGTAGTGGAGAAAACAGATGGTGGGCAGTTCGTGCGGCAAATCAGGGATCGGTGTATAGACGACCTGCCGCCAGGAGACCTCGTTGTGCGGGTTAACTACTCCTCGCTCAACTACAAGGATGCACTTTCTGCAACGGGAAATCCGGGGGTGACACGGCAGTTTCCGCATACTCCCGGCATAGATGCGGCTGGTGAGGTGCTTTCGTGCGAAAGCGCCGCCTTTGCCGTTGGAGACAAGATCATTGTCACCGGCTACGACCTGGGGATGGAGACCGACGGCGGTTGGGGGGAGTACATCCGTATTCCATCCGAATGGGCCGTGCGGCTTCCTGACGGCTTGACAGAGCAGGAAGGAATGGCACTCGGCACAGCCGGGTTTACGGCGGCACTCTCGGTGTTGAAACTTGTGCGGGCCGGAGTGAAGCCGTCAGATGGCGATATTCTGGTCACCGGGTCAACAGGAGGGGTAGGCGCCGTTGCCGTATCAATCCTGGCTAAGGCTGGATATCGGGTAGTGGCAGCCACAGGAAAAAGTTCCGACGAACTGTTTCTACGTAATCTGGGGGCAGCGGAGATTATAACACGCGATCAGGTGACGGCTGGCTCGGAGCGTCCGATGATGAAAGAGCGTTGGGCTGGTTGTGTGGATGTCGTTGGAGGTGATACCTTGGCAGCAGCCGTTAAGGCGACCCGCTACGGTGGAGCAGTCACCTGTTGCGGTCTGGTAGGATCTGCAGAACTTCCATTGAATGTCTTTCCCTTCATTTTGCGGGGGGTAAGTCTCATCGGGATAGATTCGGTTAAATGCCCATCGGACCTCAGATTACAGGTATGGGAAAAACTTGCTGAAGAGTGGAAGCCCGAGCAGTTGTACGATATGGTGACGGAGGTTTCCCTGGAAGGTCTGGAGGAAAAGATACAGGCGATTCTGCTGGGAGGAATCCGTGGGCGGGTTTTGGTGAAGCATTCGTAGGGATCTCCTCTTTCCATCTTATGAAGAGCGGAGACGGAACCAGTTGCATATGCCGTCCCATCTTCAAATATGCTCGTCAAGTATTGGGAGACTACGTCTCGAAAGCCTGGACAATGAGGCCGGAGTGGGTAGACCATCTGTTTGCACTCAGAAACAAAATTGTGGGGCGATTTGGCCTCAAGACGGGCGGAGCTGTTAACAGCAGACAGCAATTATTCGACAATTTTACCTGCGAAGCGGAGACTAAGCTGGGTTTATTTAAAGTATCTGCAAAAAACGAACAGGAAGTGGTTTTAGGATAGGAGCTGTACAAAAATATTGACAACAGATTTCCTGTTGTGTTAGCAGAAAAATATGAATCGTTACGAACTTCACACCGCGCAGATTATTACCACCATTCATTGAATGGTGGGCTAGCGCGCGTTTGCATAATCACAAAAAACCCGCCCCCACGGAGGCGGGTTTTTTTTATTTCCGCTTCCTGGGTTATTTCAAAAGCACAGGAGAGTATTTATGCAGTCACATGAACTCAGACAGGTTATCGAATCCGCAGATAGCGCTATAAATCGTGAAGATTTTGACGCGTTGATGGAGTTTTATTCCGAGGATGCCACCCTCGTAGTGCGTCCCGGCCAGAACGCCACCGGAAAGCAGCAAATCCGCAAGGCCTTTGGCGCAATCGCGGAGTATTTCAACCACAGCCTCGTGGTGAAGCAAGGTGATATGGTTGTGGTTGAAGGCGGCAACACGGCCCTTGTTCTGGCACAGACTCTTCTGAATGGCACGCAGAACAGCGGTGAAGCCTTTGCCATGGAACGGCACGCGACGTACGTTTTTAATCGGGATTCCGCTGGTGCCTGGCGCTGCGTCGTGGACAATTCGTACGGAACAGAACTGGTGAGGCCTGAGTCGGCGCCGGTCCTCTATCTCGTGTGCGGGAAGATTGGTTCGGGAAAATCAACCTTTGCCCGGCAACTGGCCGCAACCCCGAAAGCCATCCTTGTCAGCGAGGACGATTGGCTTTCACAGATGTATCCCGAAGAAATCAACGACCTTTCCGACTACGTACGCTGCACCGGACGGTTTCGAAGCGCACTTGCCGGACATGTTGAAGCACTGCTACAAGCAGGACTTTCGGTTGTCCTTGATTTTCCGGCCAATACGCTGGCCAGCAGACAATGGGCAAAGGCTATCTTCGAGAAAGCGGCGGTTGCCCACGAACTTCACTATCTCGATGTCCCGGATGAAACGTGCAAAACTCGCCTGCGTGAACGCAATGCTGCCGAATCCCATCCGTTTACGGCAAGCGAATGTGATTTTGCCGAAATCACGCGCTACTTTGTGCCACCATCTCCGGATGAAGGTTTCAATGTCATTCGGTATACGTAACCATCAGGAGTCAAAATGACCCCAAAAACCTCAATGTGAAATTCCATGGAAAAAGAGCTGAGTAAACTAAATTACGGCATTGTCCTCCTCTCGTCAGATTTTCGTGTAATCGGTTTAAATGACCATGCTCGTCAAGTCTTCGGCCCCGCTCTTGGAGAGTTTGGGGAGAGCCTTTTTCACTACCATCCAAGAAAGAGTCGCGAGAAAGTACGCGGGCTTCTGCAGGAGATGATCAACTCACCGTTGGGGGGAAGCAGGACCATGATCATCGACATACTGGGCAAGGCGATCATGAACAATCTGTCCCAGCTTACCATCTCATCACCAGTTGCTCAGACCTGCTGGGCAGTGACATTTGTCGATGTAACCGCCCAGACCGGAGCTGAGAAAAATCCTCTCAGCGGTATGGTGGAGATGAAAAGAATCCCGGTGACCGAGTCCGGGTCCTACCGGTTCATAGCAATCGATGATGTGCTCGCAATCCAGTCAGACGGCGACTATTGCCGAATCTTTACCGCAGCCAGATCCTGGTATCTGCATCTGAACCTGAAAACTATCCTTGAGCGATATCCATGCCAGGCCCTGTTCCGGGTCCATAAGAGCTATGTCGTCAATCTCCGCCACATACGGAAAACGATCCGCTCAGATAGCAATCAACGGATGGTTGTCCTGGACAATGGCGATATCCCGCCTATCCCTATTTCGCGCCGCAAGGCAACGGATTTGAAACGGGTACTGGAGCTCATATGAACCGTTTATCGTTACTCTTGAGCCATTCGTAGAAAATTGCATTACTTGCCCTGTTCGCTGTTATAACGTCTGGACAAATACTACTGTTCCCCTGCCTGAGGGGACAAAAGGAGCGAACGGATGAACAGAAAACTGCTGAGAGTCGTAGCCGCTCTCCTTATGGTGCTGGCCTGCATCGTCGACCGAGGCGAAGCAAAGGATCTGGATGTACAGGCCACAGCGCCAAAGGTACAACAGAAGGTCATGGGGGTGTTCATATTCCCCGGGTTCGAGATGCTCGACGCTTACGGACCGATGGAGATGTGGGGCAACCTGCGCCATGCCCCGGCAGCCCTATGGGCCGGGAAAGAGCGGGTCGATGTCCAGGTGGTGACCATTGCCGCCAAACCGGGGCCGGTCGCCTCAGCCCAGGGACCGAAGACGGTGGCGGACTACGGTTTTGCCGATTCACCGCGTCTCGACTTCCTGCTGGTGCCGGGAGGTATGGCGGTGTTTCCGCTCCTGAAGCACCAGTCGACGATGGAGTGGCTCAAGGTACAGGCTAAACAGACGCCGCTGGTGATGTCGGTCTGCAACGGCGCCTCGTTTCTGGCGGCAGCAGGAATCCTCGATGGCCGTCCGGCCACCACCAACAAGATGTTCTGGAAGATGTCCACCGATCCGGGTCCGAAGGTGAAATGGGTGAAGCAGGCCCGCTGGGTTGATGACGGCGCCGTCGTCACCTCGTCCGGCGTTTCGGCCGGGATGGATATGAGCCTGGCGGTGATCGGTCGGCTCTACGGCCAGAGGGTGGCCGACTGGCTGGCGCAGGTTACGGAATATGAGCCGCACCGCGAATCGTCATGGGACCCGTTCGCCGTTAAGGCCGGGTTGGTGGAGTGAATCTCGACATCCACGGAGGGATGCTTATGGACAATGTGTTTGTACAGCAGTTCGCACGGGAATGGATTGAAGCCTGGAACAGCCACGATCTGGAACGGGTACTTGCTCACTATGCCGACGATTTCGAAATGAATTCACCGTACATCGTCCAGATTGCCGGAGAACCGAGCGGCCGGCTGAAGGGGAAAGCAGCAGTTGGCGCTTATTGGGCCAAGGCCCTCGCCATGATACCCGACCTGCATTTCGAGCTGATCTCCACATTGGTGGGAGTAAACAGCGTCACACTCTACTACAAGGGCGCGCGGGAACGCCTGTCCGCCGAAGTGTTCCATTTCGGTCCGGACGGCAAGGTTGCTGAGGCGTTTGCGCATTATGCGTGAGTACTGCGAAAAATTCCCCGATTGGTGAGATGAGGAAACAGAGCGAGGAGCTAACAATGACCCCTGATGAAATGAAAACTCTTATTCAGAGATTAATCAAGAGCGTGTCAATCCTTTGTCTTGCAGTAACAGTTTGGGTATCTCAGGCAAATTCCGCCGAACCTCCAAAAACGATTGGTGAACAAATTACTATGATCGAGAACCGTCATGGTGGCCGCCTCGGTATTGCTGCGCTCAATACGGCGACCGGCATGCGTATCGAGTACCGTTCGGCAGAACGGTTTGCAATGTGCAGCACATTCAAATTCATACTTGTGGCGGCGGTTCTCAAGCAAGTTGATGAAAAGAAGATCTCCCTGGATCGTAGAATTCCATATACTGCAGCCGATCTTCTCGATTGGGCACCTATCACAAAAAAGTACTTACCTGATGGGGCCATGACTGTAGAGCGACTCTGTGCAGCGGCCATCGACTACAGTGACAACACCGCTGCGAATCTCCTTCTCGACTTGATTGGCGGGCCTAAGGCTGTCACTGCCTTTGCTCGATCTCTGGGCGATTCAGTAACTCGCCTTGATCGAAACGAACCATCATTAAACGAAAACCTGCCGAATGATGATCGCGATACTACCAGCCCTTCATCGATGGTGGAAACGATGAACAAGGTTCTTTCGGGCCATATCCTTTCTCCATCTTCTCGCAAGATCCTCGAAAATTATCTGCTCGCTAATACTACGGGTGCAAACAGGCTTCGCGCCGGTATCCCTTCGGATTGGCGCGTAGGGGACAAAACTGGCACCTGCAGTAACGGAGCCGTCAACGACATTGCTATCATGTGGCCACCAAATCGGTCACCGATTTTCGTTGCAGTCTATTATTCCGGTTCCACAGCTCCCAACTCAGAGCGAGAAACAGTGCTCGCTGAGGTGGGCAAACTTATCGCTACCGAATTCAACAAACGCAGTCACTAGGCCTAAACCCTTGTTTAAGCGGACCCGGCAGCGTCTGGCCGCTTGATTTTTTTCGTTATGCCTCTTACATTTATCGCCGGAGGGTTTCATATGGTTAGCATGACGAGAGGACTGTTGTTGATCTTGGGTGCGAGCATTTTGGCTGCTTGTGCGGGGCCAGTGCCAAAAACAGATAGCTCGCCAGCCCATCCGGCCGTTACGCCTCACACTTGGAGTACATCAATGAATTTGAATGATGAACAAATCGAACTCAAGGAAGCTGTTGAAAAATTGATATTCAATGGCTGTAACTACAAAATCGAAACACTTGCAGATCTTTATGACCGCGATCTTAGAATCGTCATTGTCAATTTGGATGATTCTGTCATCACATTGAATTATCAAGAGAACCTAAACTTCTTTATTGCGAAGCGCGACTCTGGTGCGGTGCCACTGGATACAACCGCAAATTTCAGACATATAGAGGTTGTTGGAAAGTCTGGATACGTTGTCGTTGTTAGACAAGTGCAACTATCAGATAAGCCACTACGATTTGTGTTCTCGCTTAGTTTGCGACTGACCGAGAAAGGGTGGAAGGTCTACCGTGAAACGGCGGTTGCCACTTCTATCTAGCGCCAGGCATACGGAACCGTTCGTACGGTGGTGTGTGAGGACGGCGGGAGAGCCCCCCGCCTCCTACCCGATTATGTGTCAGTTGATTTTGGAGGGAATTGGTGATGCCGAGCAAAAGTCTGAATGAGCGTATACCGGCTTATAGAAACGCATTATCCAGCGGAGAACTCCAGAAGACCCATGAAGGTCTAGTTGGTATCGTTCAAAATCTAAGAACTGAATTCTCAAAGAAATATAAAAGTGAATTCTCGGTTGCGAATGTACTGCATGGCTATATAGATTTCACATACTTCTACTTGCAAAACGACTATCTCAAGAAGAAAAAGCTAAAGCTTGCAATCGTTTTCAACCATAAAAATGCAAACTTCGAGCTGTGGCTTCTTGGGCAAACAAAGGATGTGCAGATTTTTTATTGGATAAAACTAAAAGAAGTGAAGTGGGTCAAGAAAGAGGCAATGCCAGAGTATTCGATTTTCGAAGCTCCTCTACTTTTGGCCCCGGACTTTGATAATTCAAAAAAGCTATCGGAGTCCATTCACAGTCAATTTACAGCTCTGTCGCATGAAATTTTCAACACGCTGGAGGCATATGAGTAATGCCACATAACACTGCAGTCGAGAGGGACGGCCACAAGTTGCGCTTGTGGTTCCCTCCGCTTTGCTCCGGCCGCCCCTCACTTCCACGTAAGGCCACAGTCCAAGCGATTTCCAGTCTGCACTGGACAGTAATACGCGGGCCAAGAACTTCTTTGCAACTCTTGATAGCCGAAATTTATACGCTTTCCTGTTCAGGATTCAAACTGCCAAAAAGGCCGAAACACGTGCGAAGAAAATTGCCCAGTTAGTACAAATGCTGGAACGTCACGAAAAGGTGCATTCGTGACCAATTCACGCTGCCCGAATGACGCCCAACCCATTATTCCGTCATACGGACCGGTGGCATGAGGATGAGTTCTACTACAGCTCGATCGGTATAAATGGCAATCTGACGACGCTGATGAACAACGGGCTGACCGTAATGCACCTGGAGTTGGACCAGTTCCCGGAAAAGCATGCTTATGTTGTTGCACAAAAGTCTTAACCTGCTATCCAGTCGGTAATTCGGACTTCGTATACTTATATGCTGCCCACAACTGCTAAGAAGCTGGGAGTAAGAATCCATATGTGCGACTCAAAAAATGTTTCCGCTGTCCGGCTCAGAAGGGCGACGCTGGCTGATCTGCCGGCGATTACCGACATCTACAACGAGGCGGTGTGCGCCACGACCGCAACGTTCGATACTGAACCGAAACTGCCCGAAGATCGCGTGCAGTGGTTCAACGACCACGACGAGACTCATCCGATTCTCGTAGCGGAACTTGACGGCGCGGTCATTGGCTGGTCTTCGCTCAGCCGGTGGTCGGAGCGCCGGGCCTATAATCTGACCGCGGAGTCATCGTCCTATGTCTCAACACACTATCGCGGCAAGGGTATCGGCCGAAAGCTGAAGGAAGCGATGATTGAAGAAGCGCACCGCCTGGGGTTGCATACGCTGATTGCCCGTATTGTCGAAGGAAACGACGAAAGCCTGCACCTGAATGAGAGCCTGGGGTTTGTCCATATCGGCACCATGAAGGAGGTGGGCCTGAAGTTCGGCCGGTTCCTTGATGTGCATATTTTCCAGAAAATGCTGCATGAAGAAAATGAAAGTCGCGGGAATTCTCTTGAGGTGCCTACGAGATGATTATGAACGAACTGCCGAATGCATTTTTTTATCAAGTAGCTGAAAACCAGTTTGAACCCAGCATCGCCACGACAGGCCCGTGGTCCCCGGATTTCCAGCATGGAGGGCCGCCATCGGCACTGCTTACTCGCGCCTTGCGAACATACCAATCATCCGGAAATTTTGTGATCACAAGGGTCACAATTGAATTATTGAGTGCGATCCCAGTAAAACCTTGCGTAATCAAAGTGGAAGTTGTAAGGGGCGGCAAAAGGATAGAGCTTCTCAGAGGAGAATACATATCGGAAGGCAAGACATATTTGATTGCCCACGCATGGCGTATTATTTCCGAGGTTGGCGTGACCGAAGCGATACCGGATCCATTCGAACTACCATTATTTCCGGAATCACAACCTCAAATATTTTTTCCGGAATCCGGCCGTTTCCCTTACGGAGAGGCTCTTGAATGGCGGTTCACCAAGGGAGGATATGACACGTTAGGTCCGGCAACCGTTTGGACCAGACCGCGAATTCCGTTAATTGAAAACCAGGATATTAATGGACTGGAAGCTCTTGTGCTGATGATCGATTCCGCTAACGGGATTAGCGCGGAACTCGAATTTTCAAAATGGTCGTTTGTTCCGGTAGATTTGACTGTCGGGATCTACCGTCAACCCGAAGGTCCGTGGATTGGAATGAATGCACGTACAACTATCGGGGATGATGGAATCGGTCAAACCGCGACTACCACATTTGATGGCATAGGCAAAGTCGGTCAGAGCCTGCATACACTGTTCATAAGGCCGAGAGGGTGACAAAAAAGAAATTGGCTGAATATCGGCCGAGGAAGACTTTTTACGTAATTTGATGGCGGCTCAATAGAAGGTCATTTTCAGGAAATCAAGGGGCCTCCTATCGCCCAGTCCATCCTTGAGCGCATCGGAGTACCAGCGGCAACCGCCAATCGAGTCTGCTATATCGTCGGCAATCATCACACTCCTGCAAGAATCGACGGCATCGATTCCCAGATTGTGTGGGAGGCTGATTACTTTGAATACCTCCAGTTTGGTGAGAAAGCAAAAGACCTCGACACTGACCCTGACCAGCCTGATCTGGGCCGGCAACAGCGTTGCCGGCAAGATCGGCTCCGGCCATATTGACCACATATTGCTGACTACCCTGTGTTTTTTTGACCTGTAGCAATGCAACTCAGGAACTCGGTTGTTGTCGCATACGAAGAGACTCGACAATGGATAATCCCACAACAGACGAATTGCAGGAAGCGCGTCGACCGATAGGTTCACTAATCAGCAAGCTGGAAAAGGCACAGCAGAAATTGGCGTCCGGAACGTGGCAGCACACAATGCTGCGAGACAACCTCAAAGCGCTACACATTGCGTCTGCGCTGATGAACATGGAAACTAGCGATACGGATAATTTAACACGGGATGACTTACAAGATGCCCTCCGAGCGTTTGCTGCGATGATGAGCAAGACTGACAAAGCTCAGTCTAAATTCTCGCCGGGAACTTCCCAATATACGTTGCTGCGAAATAGGCTCAAGGCTTTGCGAATAGCGGAAGCACTGACAAAGGTTGAGTTGGATGATGTCATACTCAACGAGGATGGAGCGGAGTAACTAGCATGTCTGACATGACATTGCAGCTCACTATCAAAACCTCCTGTCCATGCACTATTCTTGGATGTTTGGCGGGGCAAGGGCGCGCGGGACCGCCTGTCTGCCGAAGTGTTCCATTTCGGGCCGGACGGCAAGGTTGTTGAAGCGTTTGCGCATTATGAGTGAGTGCCGCGAAAAATGCCCCGATTGGTGAGATGGCGAAACAGAGCGAGGAGCTAACAATGCCCCCTGATGAAATGAAAACGCTTATTCAGAGATACATCGAGGCATACAACCGAATGAATGTCGACGAACTGCTCGCAACTGTCCATCCGGATGTTGCGTTCACGAATGTTTCGGGGGGCGTGGTGAACGCTAGTACGACCGGCATCTCTGAACTCCGGGCCCTTGCGTTGCAGTCGCTATCGCTGTTTTCCGAGAGGCAGCAGATTATTGAGTCCTTTCAGTGCGAAGGTCCCAAGGCGCTGGTTTCCGTGGCATTTCGTGCGGTCGTTGCAAACGATCTGCCGAACGGCTTAAAGAGCGGCCAGGTTCTAAATCTTTCCGGTCGTTCAGAGTTCGAGTTCCGAGATGGGGCAATCTACAAAATTACAGATATCAGTTGAGCGCTCCTATGCTGAATTGTAATCGGGAGTCAACCGGACCTGAGCAAAACGCCGCTCAGACCTGCTCTCTTTAACGTTATGCCCGAATAAATAGGAGCCAATAGGCAATGAGGCAGTCAATTGTGCATGTGGCGATAGTCGTTGACGATTATGATGAAGCGATTGATTTCTATACTGGGAAGCTGGGTTTTGAATTGGTTGAAGACACCTTCATCCCTGAACAGAACAAGCGTTGGGTGCTGGTTATGCCACCAAATTCAAACGGAGCGGCAGTGCTGCTGGCCAAAGCATCAAGCGCAGAACAAGCACGTTTCATCGGGAATCAAGCAGGCGGCCGAGTTTTCCTGTTTCTGAGTACGGACGATTTCTGGAGGGATTATTACCAATATTTAGCAATTGGAATAAAATTCGTGAGAAGTCCGGAAGAACATGAATATGGAACGGTGGCTGTCTTTGAGGATCTGTATGGCAACCTTTGGGATCTGTTAGAGCACAAGGCATGTCAGCGCTTTTCACAGAAGAACGGCGCATAACAAGGAGTACAGATGCACCTCGAAAAAGCAGTTGAAGAAATGAAGTTGGTGTTCAAAAGCATCTCGTACGGTATCGAGCATACAACCCGTGTGCTAAGTAATGCCGAATTCATCTTGAATGGTGAATCGATTACCGGCACAACTTGGGAAATAGTCTCACTTGCGGCAGTCCTCCACGATATAGGCGCTATCGAAGCGCAGAAGAAGCACGGCTCAATGGAAGGTCATTTTCAGGAAATAGAGGGACCTCCTATCGCGCAGTCCATCCTTGAGCGTATCGGAGTGCCAGCGGCAACCGCCAATCGAGTCTGCTACATCGTCGGTAATCACCATACGCCAGCCAAGATTGATGGCATCGATTTCCAGATCATTTGGGAGGCCGATTATCTTGAATACCTTCAGTTTGGCGAGAAGGAAAAAGGCCTCGACACTCTTCGCCAGAAGATAGCGGAAAACTTCAAAACAATTACCGGGCGCAATTTGGCTTATGAACGGCTTGGGATTTCAGCGATGATCTTTACTGGCTGTTAAATTCGGGAAATGACGCACGAACAGGAGGCAAACCCATGCTGAAGCGTACCACAGTCGGCATACTGATTTTTGATGACGTTGAAGTGCTGGATTACTGTGGCCCGTACGAGGTGTTCTGTTCGGTGCGGCTGAATGAGGAGAAACGGCGAGAAGAGCCATCACCGTTCAATGTTCTGCTGGTGGCTGAAAAAGCCGATCTGGTCAGGAACAGCGGCGGTATGCGGACGCTGCCCGATGTGACAACAGCCGACTGTCCGCAGCTGGATATTTTGTTGGTGCCCGGCGGCTGGGGTACGCGGCGGGAGATCAACAACAAGCGGTTGCTGAAGTGGATCGCACAGCGGGCTGCTGAAGTGGCGACCCTTACCTCGGTCTGCACCGGATCCATGCTGCTTGGTAAAGCCGGGTTGCTGGCCGGGCGGCAGGCGACAACCCACTGGAAGTCGCTTTTGTGGATGAAGGAATCGTTCCCGGATGTGATTGTCGAGGAGCAACAGCATGTGGTGCGTGACGGCAACCTCTTCACCTCCGCCGGAATCTCGGCAGGTATCGATCTGGCGCTGCTGGTAACCGCAGAGTATTATGGTGAGGCCATTGCCCGCAGCACGGCGCGTCACATGGAGTATCCCTATCCCGAAAATCTGAAACGGCGGATTTGACTGCCGTTTATAGCTATATGAAAGGATCGAGATGACTGGTATTGAACTCGCAACTATTGAAGACATCCCGCGCTTGAATGAACTTCTGACGATCCTGTTTACCCAGGAGGCCGATTTCCTGCCAGACCCGGTCAAGCAGTCGTCTGGGTTGCAGCTAATCATTGAAACCCCGCTACAGGCCATATTCTTGTACTTCGGGAAGAAGGGGTTATCGTCGGCATGGTCAATCTGCTCAATACCGTCAGCACGGCTCTCGGCGAGCGGGTAGCCATTCTGGAGGATATGATCGTCGATCCCGATAATCGTGGTGGTGGAGAGGGTTCACATCTACTGACCGGGGCGATTGAATTAGCCAGGAAACAGGGGTGCCTGCGTATAACCCTGCTCACCGACCGGGCCAACAGTGGCGCCATTCGTTTTTATGAGCGTCATGGATTCAATTTGTCGGAAATGGTGACCCTAAGGCTTTTGCTCTGATTAGATACTTCAGTCGCACTCATAATGTCTGGGTGGCTGACTCTATAAAGATCGCCAGGACGGCCCTAACCCACTGGAACCGTGCCGCCAGTAAGTCGAATTCTGGTCCCGAGGTGATAAAAGCTGCCGTGCCCCTGATCAGGAAACCGGTTCCCGCCCCCTGCAGCCCTTGCACCTTGCTGCTTCCCACAGTGATCAATACCTGAGGGTTCGCGGAAATATTTCCTTCGGTCCGGTGCATATAGCCTACTGGAATCAGCAGGTGACCGTCGTTGGAAATCTGAACATAGCTATTCCAGGTATTGACAAGATGCGGCCCAGCAGGACCTAGGGTGGCGATGGCAACCACGCCATCCTGTTTTAGAATTTCTCGTATTTTTCCCGGGACCAATGACCTTCTCCTTTTGCAGTGTCGTAGCCTGGTGAGCAGGCGTGATTGCATTCATGAACTCCGGCATATATTGAAAGCTTGACGGGTGAGCATATTTGATATCGATCTGATGATACAGTGGACTGCATATGCATCCATGAAAATTTCATGCAAGGGAACGCTATGTTCATTCTTAAAACCGATGACCCTGTCCCGCTTTATAAACAGCTCTACAATCAAATTCGGGCATGTATCCTCTCTGGAAAACTTCCTTCGGAATACAAGCTTCCGTCAGTAAGAGAATTGGCCGCCGAACTCTCGGCCAGCCGTAACACTGTGGATGGAGCCTATCAGGAACTTTTTGCCGAAGGATAGAAGTACCTTTGGGGTCAGGTCTTGAAAAATAATATTATTCTGCTATAGTCCTTTTATGGCCCGCCCTCTACGCATAGAATTTCCTGGTGCTGTCTATCATGTAGCCACTCGTGGTAATGCCCGTGCTGATATTTTCGAAGACGACAACGACCGGAATCTTTTCTGCTCGGTTTTAGGACAGGTTGTAAAACGTTTCAACTTGATCTGCCACGCATATTGCCTAATGAGCAACCATTATCACCTTCTTATAGAAACGCCCGATGGAAATCTTTCCGCAGGCATGCGACAACTTAACGGCATTTATACTCAAGCGTTCAATCGAAAACATTGCAAGGATGGTCATCTTTTCAAGGGTAGGTTCAAGTCTGTACTGGTCGAGAAGGAGAGCCACCTTCTGGAATTATGTCGCTACGTTGTCTTGAATCCTGTTCGTGCGCATATGGTAATGGTGCCAGGTGACTATGAATGGAGTAGCTACCTTCCCACGCTTGGCAAGCGGCAAAAGCCGGATTTGTTGACCACGGAATGGGTTCTGTCAAATTTTTCTTCTTCGTTGCTGAAGGCAAGAAGCGAGTATCAACAGTTTGTAAAGGATGGCATTGAGGGCAAGGAATCACCGTGGGAGAAATTATCAGGCCAAGTTGTCCTTGGTTCGGAAATTTTCCTGAATAAACTAAAATATCTTCTGGGTGAGAAGGTAGGAATATCAGAAATACCAAGGATACAGCGCTTTGCGGGACGACCGTCGCTTGCGGAAATGTTTCCAGTAATTGACAATCTAAAAAAAGAAGTGAGAAACCGGTTAATCCATGAGGCACATATTAAACATGGCTATTCATTGAAAGAGATATCTAAGATTCTGAATATTCATTACACGACTATTAGCAAGGTGCTTAATCGTAAAAACTAATTTTTCAAGACCTGACCCCTGCACTGCTGCGTTGCTGAAGGCAAGAAGCGAGTATCAACAGTTTGTAAAGGATGGCATTGAGGGCAAGGAATCACCGTGGGAGAAATTATCAGGCCAAGTTGTCCTTGGTTCGGAAATTTTCCTGAATAAACTAAAATATCTTCTGGGTGAGAAGGTAGGAATATCAGAAATACCAAGGATACAGCGCTTTGCGGGACGACCGTCGCTTGCGGAAATGTTTCCAGTAATTGACAATCTAAAAAAAGAAGTGAGAAACCGGTTAATCCATGAGGCACATATTAAACATGGCTATTCATTGAAAGAGATATCTAAGATTCTGAATATTCATTACACGACTATTAGCAAGGTGCTTAATCGTAAAAACTAATTTTTCAAGACCTGACCCCTGCACTGCTGCACTGCGGGAGGCCGATTTCCTGCCAGACCCGATCAAGCAGTCTCTGGGCTGCAGCTAATCATTGAAAACCCCGCTACAGGCCATATCCTTGTACTGCGGGATGGTGTGGCCATTGTCGGCATGGTAAACCTGCTCTACACGATTAGTACGGCCCTTGGTGACCGAGTGGCCATATAGCTATTCCAGGTATTGACTAGATGCGGCCCAGCAGGACCTAGGGTGGCGATGGCAACCTCGCCATCCTGTTTTAGAATTTCTCGTATTTTTTCCGGGACCATTTGACCTTCTCCTTTTGCAGTGTCGTAGCCTGGTGAGCAGGCGTGATTGCATTCATGAACTCCGGCATATATTGAAAGCTTGACGGGGGAGCATATTTGATATCGATCTGATGATACAGTGGACTGCATATGCATCCATGAATATTTCAGGCAAGGGAACGCTATGTTCATTCTCAAAACCGATGACCCTGTCCCGCTTTATAAACAGCTCTACAATCAAATTCGGGCATGTATCCTCTCTGGAAAACTTCCTTCGGAATACAAGCTTCCGTCAGTAAGAGAATTGGCCGCCGAACTCTCGGCCAGCCGTAACACCGTGGATGGAGCCTATCAGGAACTTTTTGCCGAAGGATATATCTACAGCAAACCACGGAGCGGCTATTTTGTGTCGGCTTTGGATCAGCGCGCCTTACGGCTGTCAGTATCTCCACAGAGCCGAAAAAAAGAATCTCGTTCCGAGCCGTCGCTGTATTATTGCCGGTACGATTTTCACCCGGCGCAGCTCGACCGGGGGAGCTTCCCCGCTGTGCTCTGGCGAAAGTGCTTTATTGAGGTTCTACGCGAGAGAGCCAGGGACCTCTCCGGGTATCCTGAACCTCAAGGGGAACTGCATTTTCGACGTTTGGTCCGGAACTACCTTGAGCGCTCACGAGGGGTAATCTGCAGCCCGGAGCAGATCGTTATCACTGCCGGCCTCCAGAACAGTCTCGATATTGTTGCCCAGTTGCTGAAGGGCAGCCATTCGGCGATTGCGGTCGAAAACCCAGGCTTTTTTTTGCCTCGCTCCGTTTTTGGTAGCCACATGTACAAGGTTATCCCGGTTCCGGTGACCCGTGAAGGGATTGACCAGGAGCGCCTTCGCTCCAGCGATGGGACCATTGCCTATGTGACTCCGTCCCATCAGATGCCGATGGGCTGCGTAATGCCGGTAGCTAACCGGTTGAAGCTGATCGAATGGGCGGCCAAGAACGACAACTTCATCATCGAAGACGATTACGACAGCGAACTGCGTTACCAATGCAAGCCGATTCCCTCATTGCAAGGGCTGCATCCGGACGGAAACATCTTCTATATTGGGACGTTCTCGAAAATTCTATCTCCGGCGTTACGGGTAAGCTATCTGGTACTGCCACATTCCGTGCTGACAAAATACGGCACACATTTCCGGGGTCATAGTGCCCGCGTCTCTCTGCTCGAACAGTTGACCCTTGCGAAATTCATGGAGCTGGGGCATTGGGACCGCCATGTCCGTAGGATGCGCACGCTGTATCATAAAAAACATGACGCCCTGCTCAAAGCCATTGGACTCCATTTTGGCGATCGCGCCGTTGTAGTCGGACAGGGTGCCGGTCTTCATATTTTGTTGCAACTTCCGGGTCTCGATCTAAAGGAATCAGAACTGATCGAACGAGCCGGCCGTAACGGCATTTGCCTGAACCCTTTCGAAAGGACCATTGCCGGTGGTAAGCCCGACTCGACATATATGATACTCGGGTTTGGCGGTATGGCTGCCGGAGAGATCGAGCAGGGTATTGCTCTGCTTTCCCGAATCTGCTAACGGCAGTCAACCGCTTTCCGTTCGTCGGTTATCTGGTGGTTATGATCAGTGTCGAATGACCAATTTCCGTGTTACCGTCATTGACCGGATTGTTTTTGTACCGGTCGAGTGTGTAATACAATTTTGCTGTCACGATATATTCCCCCGGATCAAGAGTGGGTTCCCAGGGTAAAACCCGCTCCTCACCGGCACGGATCGCTGATTCGTGCGGGCCTTGTGCATCGGCCCGCGCTTGCGCTGCAGCTTCCGCTGCGGGCAGTTTTTTGTCCTCTTCCAAAAAAGCCTTGTCATCCGGGCGACTACTGTGGTTTAGGGCGAACATCCATACTTTTTTGGCTTTGTTGAATCCCTTTTTGTCTGCGATTTCCGCCTGAAGGAAAACAGCCCGGGGCTCTGCTGTGGTTGGAACCGAATGACCCGCGCCGATATTGGTAACATTGAATGCAAGTCCTGATTTGCCGGCTACGGGCTGAATAATCGATAAGGACAGCGAACCTAGGTGACGTTGCCGCGAGTTGGCACCAGTCCATAGATGCCGGGCTACCGCTCGTGGCTTGCTATCGAATCCTTCAGCAATCTTACGGATCGTACGCGGCATATGACAATCCTGACACTGTTGTTTGCCTAGTCCAGGTTTGGCAAAATCCTCCTGCCACTCATTGAATGTCTGGAGCCATTTCCCGACTATCCGGTGGTCAGCATGATCATCGGTATGACAATGTGCGCAGAGGGCAGATGTCTGCAATGCCGGGTCTAAAACGACTTCATGTGGCGCAATGCTGGTGGCTCCGACCCCCCTGATCTTGCCGTCAGGCGTCAGATGGCAACTGGCGCAGGTCATGGTCTTGCCGCCGGTTCCCGCTTTGGCCCTGAATTTAGTGGCTTTGTCCATGTCAGAAATGGCAAACGGTTCGGGGAAATGGCAGCTAACACAAAAAGGGTCACCCCATGAGCCAGTGTCGGTTATATGAAAATCCGAATTGGCGTGGGCGGTCGCAGTGGAGGAGGTATTGGCCGGTAACAAGAGCTCGCCGACCTGCTCCTGACGATTGGCAGCATAAGGGACACGATTATCGCTCCCCACGCCGAGAACGTACTCGCGGTAAATCGCCTGATGACAGGCACCACATGTTTCCGCAGGAGTGGCGACTCCTTTGGGAAAAGTCAACTTTTCGGCAAATGACAGCGATGACGCGGAAGCGACCATTAACAGCATTGCCAATCTCAGCAGTCTAAGGATTCTTTTATGATTCATGGTTTTTCCTCCTGTTCTTTTTATGCATTGTTCAGCGCCACTACTGTTAAGCTTAGGTCGAAATTGTAACCAGTAATAGTGGCAGTTTTAAATAAAGTAGTGGGGGCAGCAAGTTTGCAGTTGAGGGTTCAAATCGATTATGCAGCCATCGGCAGCGGTGGCTATTCCATACGATACTCGCCAAATTATTTCAGGGGAAAGGGATGATCAACTTGCGGGCCGAAGAGGGAAACTAGAGGGAAACTAGGGACACTCCCCGGTTTACAGAATAACAGCGGGAACCAATGGGGAAACCAATGGGGACGTTGTTTGTTATTTTGTTATTGACTCATATTCCACCTTTTGATATTTTACAGCCATGCCACGCTTAGCAAGACTTGACATATCTGGTTTACTCCAGCACGTTATCGTACGCGGTATTGAACGCCGCGATATTTTCAATGACGAAAATGACCGGCAGCTATTTATTGACCGCTTCTCCAGACTTCTCTCAGAATCTGGTGTTCAATGCTTTGCTTGGGCGCTTTTATCCAATCATTTTCACCTGTTATTAATGCCCACCTCCACTCCACTGTCGTACTTCATGCGCAGACTCCTTACCGGATATGCACTGTCATTTAACCGACATAACAAACGTTCCGGCCATTTGTTCCAAAATCGCTACAAATCCATAGTTTGCGAAGAAGAACCTTATCTGCTTGAGCTGGTCAGATACATTCACTTAAATCCGCTGCGGGCGGGAATGGTTGCGAACCTCGATGAACTTGATCATTATAAATGGACTGGGCATGCTGTAATTATGGGAAATAAACAGCTTGAAACACAGAATACAACTGCCATTCTTGAGCGATTTGGCGCCATTACAAGTCAAGCACAATTGAACTATCATCAATTCGTCTATGATGGAATATCAACAGGCAATCGGGATGATCTTGTCGGTGGTGGCCTTAAACGCAGTCAGGGAGAACGACCTGCCAACGAATATGAAAGCTACGACGATCGTATCCTGGGTTGTGGCGATTTCGTTGATAGTATGAAATTGGATTCCAACCTGCGGGATAAGATGAAGAGCGCCATTACTCTTGAGAAACTGTTGCACATAGTCGCAACCGCATTAAACCTTAATCCTGATTCCGTAAGAAGACCGAGTAAAAGCCGATCTCCGGCGACAGCTCGCGGGATAATATGCCAACTGGCAATATTTGAATTTGGTTACACAGGAAAGGACGTCGGCACTTTCCTGCACCTTAAAGCAAGTGGTGTCAGCCTTGCTTCAAGGCGCGGCGAGAAGGTGCTAAAGGCTGATGCAGAACTGTTGAAAAGCATTTTACTTGAGATAGCAAAATAACAAACAACGTCCCGCCTGCCGCTGCGCCTGCCGCTGCAAGCTAAACAATATCTCAAACGCTATAGTAGCCGAAACCAATACAACATTATCAAGAGAAGCAGTTAATTTGGCGAAAGTTGCCATAATAATATCAATTGCGATAGCAATACTTCAATTTTTCGTCAGCGTGTTGCCACTTTTCAAAAAGGGAAAATGAGAGCAGCTTCCGTCTGGAGGAACCCAAGACGTAGCTGCTTTATTGCTTTAGCATAAGAAAATGTCCCAACTCTCGCGTGGACTCGGTCGCGGCGAAAAAAACCGCCGCAGCCGGTCACGCTCATAGCCGTTGGACGACTAAAAGAAAAGGCAAAGCGAGGAGTATGGAGGTTTTGCTGGCGGAGTCACCCGGAGTTGCAGGAGCGTGGCAGCGAGGACAGCAAAAACTAAGAGGAGTTTGCTGGTTTCGCGTTCGGAGCCGGAGAAATAAACTGGTGGAGTAGCTTGTAAAAGCGGAAAAAGCATAAAAACCAGCGAGGCCAGGATGCACCCCGTGTTGTAGGCTTTTTGCCATAAAGGAAACGAAGAAAAACCGAAACGGCATAAAAAGGCGAAAAGGCGAATTTAAAACCTAAAAACCGAGAAGTTTGCTGGTTTTGTGCAGTCTGCCGGAGAAGTAAACGGGTGAAGCGACTTACGGTTCAGAAAGTCGTGTTTCAATGTCCATATGACCGTGCAGAACACGGACAATCTCGATCGTATCGACGAGAGTTTGGCGGTAAAAGATTACATGACTGCCAGCATTCAATTTCCGATAGCCAATTCGAATATCACTGCAATCCTTCCCTTTGAGCGGGTTGGCAGCCAACTGTTGAAATGAAATATCCAGCATTTGTAGATACAAGTTGCGCTGTTCACGCCCCCAACGGTTTTGTGTGAACCTGGCGATCTCTTTCAAATCGGCCTTTGCCATATTTGTAAGTGAAAATGAGGGCATCAGTTAAAACTTTCGCCGTCAAGTTCAGAGAGTAAGCTCTTGAGCGAATAATCAGCGGAGCCGCTTTCTTCACCCTCAACAAGCGCACGGCGTAGCAGGGACAACTTGGTTTCCCGTTCTTCCAATAGTCGCAGACCGGCACGAATTGTTTCGCTTGCTGAACCAAAACGGCCTTGGACAACCTGCTGAGAAATGAAATTTTCGTAGTGTTTGCCAAGGGTAACGCTGGTATTTTTTTGCATGAGATTACCTCCATCAACGCCGTTATAATATCACTTTATAATATTTATTGGTATCGGTCAAGAACCAGAAGTATGCCCAACAAGTCAGAAGCAGCGGCCAAAAACCGCCGCTGTTCTGCCGAGCCGTTGAAAAGAATAACAGCGGGGTCAAGTCTCCAAAATTCAAATTTGATATTTGGAGACTTGACCCCTTACGATGTTCTTCAGGCCCTGACTGAAGCCATTCACACCCAAAAGGGAATTTATCACAATGGACATCCCCCGAATATTCAACATCACTGAAAGTGCTCACCGCATCCACAACCCAATCACACCCGAAAAGCTCGCCACTCTCGGCGCGGCGCTGCGTCTGGAAGCGGGGACCCGAGTGCTCGACCTCGGCAGCGGTTCGGGGGAGATGCTCTGCACCTGGGCACGAGATTACGGAGTCAGCGGCACCGGTATCGACATGAGCCAGTTGTTCACCGAACAAGCGAAACTCCGCGCTGAAGAACTCGGCGTCGCCGATCAAGTAGAGTTCATCCATGGCGATGCTACCGGCTACGTCTCAGACGACAAGGCCGGTGTGGCAGCCTGTGTCGGCGCCACGTGGATCGCTGGCGGAGTCGCCGGAACTATCGAGCTTCTGGCACGGAGCCTGCTCACCGGAGGGATCATCCTCATCGGCGAGCCCTACTGGCGGCAGTTACCGCCGACGGAAGATGTTGCCAAGGGGTGTCTTGCCAACTCAATCTCCGACTTTCTCATGCTGCCGGAACTTCTCGCGTCTTTCAGCCACCTTGGTTACGACGTCGTCGAAATGATTCTGGCTGACCAGGACGGCTGGGACCGATACGAGGCGGCTAAATGGCTCACCATGCGTCGATGGCTTGAAGCCAATCCCGACGACGAGTTAGCCAAAGATGTTCGAGCCAAACTGACCTCGGAACCCGAGCGCTACGCCGCTTACACGCGTGAATACCTGGGCTGGGGTGTGTTTGTGCTGATGCCGCGGTAAATGGCGACATTGCGAACAGCTAGAGTCTGTAGCTGATAATAATTTGGGAGCATAGACAATGAACCCGGCAAAAGTTGACAGAAACCGCCTCACCCGGCTGGAAGATCTGCCGAACGTCGGTCCGGCGATGGCAAAAGACCTCCTGCTGCTCGGTATCCACACCCCTGCCGACCTGATCGCCCAGGACCCGTTGATGCTGTACAGCCGGCTGGGCGAGATCACCAGAATAACAGCGGGGTCAAGTCTCCAAAATTAAAATTTGATATTTGGATACTTGACCCCTTACGATGTTCTTCAGGGTAGTAGTGCGTTATTGAATGGAGAGAGGAGACGAGTATGACAATCACCCGTTGCGCCTGGGTCGGCAACGACCCGCTTTATCAGAAGTATCACGACCGGGAATGGGGGGTGCCGATTCACGACGATCGGTTACTGTTTGAGTTCCTGATCCTGGAAGGAGCACAGGCAGGCCTCTCCTGGATTACGATCTTGAGAAAGCGCGAGGCCTACCGCGCCGCCTTTGCCGGTTTCGACCCCGAGGCTGTGGCGAGGTTCGATGATGCAAAAGTGGCGGAGCTGCTGGCCGACCCCGGCATTGTCCGCAACCGTCTGAAGGTGAAGTCGGCTATAGACAATGCCAGATCCTTCCTCAAGGTCAGGGAAGAGTTCGGCTCGTTCGACGCCTACATGTGGCGTTTCGTGGATGGCACGCCGATCCAGAACACTTGGCGGGACATTAAGGAAGTTCCCGCCAGCACGAACGTTTCCGACGCCATGAGTCGCGATCTTAAGCAACGGGAATTCCGTTTTGTCGGCAGCACCATTTGTTATGCTCACATGCAGGCGGTCGGCATGGTCAATGACCACACGGTGGACTGTTTCCGTTGGCGGGAACTGGTTCCGAAGACAGCGAGGCAACCATGACAGAAATCAAAAGCATCTGTGTCTACTGCGGCTCCAGTCCGGGCCGACTGGAAGCTTATGCGGACGTTGCACGGGCGCTGGCCGCGTCGTTGGTGGCACAGAACGTAAGGCTCGTTTACGGTGGCGCCAACGTGGGAATTATGGGCGTGCTGGCCGATACGATGCTCAGCCTCGGCGGCAAGGTCGTTGGGGTCATTCCGGCGGCACTGGTGCAAAAAGAGGTCGCACATGCCGATTTGACAGAACTGCATGTGACATCGTCGATGCATGAGCGCAAGGCCCTTATGGCTGAACTCTCGGATGGCTTTGTCGCCTTGCCGGGCGGGATCGGAACACTCGAAGAGCTTTTTGAGGTTTGGACCTGGGCGCAACTGGGATTTCATTACAAACCGTGCGGTCTGCTCAATATTGAAGGGTATTTTGACCCTCTCGTGACGTTTCTGGATCACACCGTTGACGAGCAGTTCGTCAAACAGGTTCATCGCTCCATGTTGATTGTTGAGAGTGTCCCCGAGAACCTGTTGGAACGGTTCCGGCATTATGCACCGCCGGTCGTGACAAAATGGCTGGACAGGAAGGGGATCTGAGCACCCCACGGCCATCTTTCCTGACACCGGCCGCAGCGATGTCGGTCAGAGTGTAGCACTGCACGAAGGAATCTCATTTTAGGAGAATTGGATGTTCCCGTACAACATCAGAAATGCCCGTGAGGAAGAGTTCTCGGCGGTCAATGTGCTGACGGCGGATGCGTGGCAAGTTTTGAAAGCCGGGTACGACCCGGCTCAGTGGGACGGTATGATTGCGGCGGTCGGATCCATGGCTAATCTTGCCTCAAACGGAGAGCTGATCGTCACCGAAGACCATGGCCGTGATGTAGGTGCCGTCTGCTACATGCCGCCGAATGCCTCGAATCCCGACATGTATCCGGAAGGGTGGCCAACTGTCCGAATGCTGGTTACCCATCCCAACTACCGGGGAAAAGGGATCGGCAGGAGATTGACCGAGGAGTGTATCCGCCGCGCCCGACGCGACCGGGCCGACTGTATCGGCCTGCATACCAGCCCGGTCATGAGTGTCGCGCTGCCGCTCTATCTACGGATGGGATTTGTGATGGACAAGGAACTGAGCTTGATCGCGGGTGCACCCTATGCGCGTTACGTGTTGAAGTTTTAGGCTTGCTAATCATGTCGCTAATGAAAGACAAAATGATCGTGAAATTCTCTGATGGTTATCGAAGAAATTTTCTCGGAGTGGATTTTGTTGTCCTGGCGTGCGGGCAAGACACCATGATCGCGAAGATGCTGTACAAATCAGGGGATCGGGTTCCGCCTCACAAACACCCGAATGAACAGAGCGGATATGTGCTTTCGGGGCAATACCGGCTTTGCTTCGGGGAATTAGATCAGGTGATCGGCCCCGGAGACTCCTATTCCATTCCAAATGATATGGAACATAGTATCGAAATTATTGAGTCGGGCGAGATAGTGGATTGTTTCTCGCCTCCCAGGAAGGATTACTGGTGATGCTGATCAAAGGCACTGTGTGGCGGTATCCGAGACCAGGGGGGTGGTATTTTGTCACTGCCGGCGACACGATCACAAGTTTTATCAGGAAGAGCGGCATCGTCACCAAGGTGGGGCGGGGATTTGTGGCAGTTTCGGCGCGTATCGGCAGTACCGAATGGCAAACAACGCTTTTCCCGGACAAGGATAAGGGGTATCTGATCGCCATCAAGGCCGACGTGCGCAAGAAGGAGCGCATCAAGGAAGGGGATGTGGTCAGTATCGAGATAACGTTTCACTAATATTTAAGGAAAGTGCGTGATGGTCATACTTCGATTCACGATAATTTTCATGTTTTTCGCACTTGTTGGTTGCACCAACCTCCAGCGCCTTGCCCATGTTTACGTCGGCAACGCACCGGAGGCAAATGTCTTCCACTTCAAAGACGGCGGTTCGGCCATCTATTACACCTTTACCATCGACGATAATCCTCGACCCGATACGTTTGTCTTCTTTTACGGTGGCTCCGGCTGCCCGAGCTGGAAGTATGTAATGCCCAACTATATCGCCGGACTCGACCTGCCGTCCCGGGTCTTCGTGCTCAACAAGCGTCATGTGAGCGACCGGAGCACTGGCATGTTTGGCTGCGGCGAAGCGTTTCACCTGTCCAACAATCCGGAACAGTGGGTGGCTGATTATGCCGAGTTCATCCGGGCTCAATTCGATTCCGAAGGCGACCGACCGAAGCGTTTCCTGCTGGTGGGGGTCTCGGAGGGGAGTCAGGTTGCCGCCCGGGTAGCCGGCATGGTGCAGGAGGTGACCCACTTGGCGATTATCGGCAGTGGCGGGTACACAATGCGGCGTTCGCTTGTCACTCTGAAGGAGAAGGGGGCAATTGGATTCAATGTGGAGACAGGGTGGCAAGAGATTGCGTCCGATCCCCGGAGTATCGACAAGAACTGGTTCGGCAACCGTTACCGTTGGTGGACCGATGTGATGGACCTGGACCCATTGCCGTATTACTTCAAACTGAATATCCCGATCATGGTGGGAGTCGGTGAGCAGGACGAGAGTGTGCCGGTGGAGTCGGCTCGCCATTTGGAAGCGAAGTTTAGGGAAGCGGGCAAGACAAACCTGAAGCTTACCGTATATCCTGCTGCTGATCATCGCTTACAGGCCGGGGGGACGGACTATCGCCGGGAGTTCTTCGGTCAGGTGGCGCGGATGATGCGAGAGCAAAAGCAATAATCCGGCATTCCATGTCCCGTATTCGTAGGAAGCGGGCAACTGCGCTGGTTTTGCGTGTTTTTGAGATTTCGCGAATCTGCTGCGGCATGGCATGATACGCTAAAATGGCTCCGCGCCGGAGTGTGAATTCACCTAAACTGCTTCATTTGAAAATGTTCCGTTTGGGAAGATCACCAGTTCACGCGCACATGTGCGTGAACTGGTCAATAACTAAGTTCGACAGGAGAAATGAACGATGGTCGAAACGCTTCACATAGCTAGTGGCGACATCGCAGGAGGGAGTCTTGTGAAATCCGGGCTGCCCGGCGAAGTGTTCGTCTGGCACGACATATTGTATGACGGTCCCAGGTGTCCTGGTTGGCCCGACGAAAAGTACCTCAATGCCCGGGCGGTCTTTCTCGAAAAAGCCACCGGAGACGGATTAGATAGGTGGCGCGTTCTGGAGACGCTTCACAATCAGTATCGCAAGTTGGCCGAGGCAGCGGTGGATAAACATATCGTCCTGTGGTTTGACGCCTGCCTCTTTGATCAGTCCATGCTCGCACATATCCTCACATGCCTGCTGCACCTAGGCGCCCGAGGAGTGGAGCTTCTCTGTGTTGACGCATTCCCTGGAATCGCGCCATTCCACGGGCTCGGGCAGATTCAGCCCGATCAACTGGCTTCCTTGTATGGCAACCGTCGGCTCGTCACCGAAACCCAGTTTCAGTTCGCTGTCCGAGTGGACGAGGCCTTCGCAACTCAAGACTCTGGCGTGTTGACCGAACTGTCTAAAACAACCAACGCTCCGTTGCCTTGGATTCCTGCAGCCGTCGTCCGATGGCTGCAGGAATGTCCCAACCCCGTCACTGGCCTGGGGAGGCTTGAAGAACTTGCCCTGGCGGCTATTCGTGCCGGCTGCGAAACTCCAAGCAAGATCTTCACATCCGTGGCTGCCGCTGATGCACCTCCGCATTTTTGGGGAGACATAACTCTTTGGGCAAAGATCAATGCGCTCGCGGAGCGTGAACCACCGTTGGTGAGGATCGATGGCCCGATGGACAGGCTGCCACAATGGGAAAGCGAGGTTCCTATCAACGACTTTACAATCAAAGCATTGCCGAACCAAGGCATTGAGTAGGACGCGCAAAAAGCCGCGCGTCTCTCATGCCGGTCGTAGGAGCTATCTGCATGGAAGTTGAAATAGTCACATTTCCTGAAACAAAAGTTGCCTGCATTGAGCACTACGGTTCACCAGAGCTCGAACACGAAACCGCGCACAGGCTGATTGCCTGGAGGCTCGAGAACCGTTTGCTGGATCAGTCGAAGTACCGTAATTATGGACTACACTACACAGATCCACGCAACACTTCGCCTGTTGAGCACCATGTCGACTTCTGTCTTTCCGTGGAAGATGACGTTGGCCACAATCCTTACGGCATCGGGACAAAGATGATTCCGTCACAACGATGCGCTCGCGCAAGAGACGTTGGTTCCCGCTCGAACAACCGGGCTGCCGTCTATCTCTATGAAACATGGTTGCCTCAAAGCGGTGAAGCGCTCTGCGATCTCCCCATGATCTTTCACTATGTCAACGTGGGGCCGAATGTGAAGGAAGAAGAAATGATAACGGATGTTTATTTACCGTTGAAGGAACAATCAGAAACATCTGACCTTGAAAATGGAAATTTGAAAAGGTGAGTATGTCGCAATCAAACGAGGGGGGAAGCCATGAACCGCAATCTGCGCAGGAATGACAGGGGGCTTACGGAATCGGAGGCACTGGATTTGTTGGTGCTGGGCGAATATGGGGTGCTTGCCACTGTCTCCGCTGATGGTGCCCCTTACGGCGTCCCTCTTAGCTACTGCGTCATCGACTACGGGATCTATTTCCACTGCGCCCTTGAAGGGCACAAGCTGGAGAACCTGACTGCTGATAACCGCGTCTCCTTCTGCGTGGTGGGAGCAACCGAAGTCTTGCCTGAGAAATTTTCCACCCGCTATGAGAGCGTCATTGTCTCCGGCCGGGTGACGGAGGTCTTCGACGCCGAGAAGCAGCGGGGGCTGGAAGGGCTGGTGGCCAAGTACTCCGCCGGCTTCCGCGATGCCGGGGAGCGCTACATTGCCACAGACAGCCACAAGACGCGGGTGTTTAGGGTCGAAATTGACGCCATTTCCGGCAAGGCGCGGAGATAGCCATGAATCTGGACCCGTCATGAACAAGGCTGAACGGCTGTTTCAACTGGTGATGCTGCTTCGCTCCCGGCGCACCGCCATGACAGGGGAGACGATTGCGGAAACCATGGGGGTCTCGGTGCGCACCGTGTACCGGGATGTGCAGTCTCTTGCTCTGTCCGGCGTACCGATAGAAGGAGAGGCAGGGGTCGGATACATGATCCGTCCCGTCCACCACTTGCCGCCGCTCATCTTTACCCCCGATGAACTGCAGGCGTTGATCGTGGGGGGGCGCATGGTGCAAGCGTTTACCGACATGGACCTGGCGCAGGCAGCGCGCAGTGCGGAACTGAAGATCAGGTCCATTTTGACGGAGCCGTTGCAGCGGCATGCGGAACAGCAGCCATACCGGATACCGATCATGGAGAGCGACGACGGCCTGCGGGAGGTGCATGGCAAACTCCGCCGGGCCTGCGAACAACGGCACAAAGTCCGCGCCGTTTACCTGGACGAAAAACAGGAGCAAACCGAGCGAACCATCTGGCCACTGGCCATAGTCGGCTGGACCGGGAAATGGACTCTGCTGGCCTGGTGCGAACTGCGCAGGGATTACCGGAACTTCCGCTTCGACCGCTTTGAGACGTTGGAACGGTTGGAAGAACGGTTCCAACCGACTGACGATATCAGTATCGCTCACTATATGCGGAGCGTCATCGGCATGCGTGATCCCGGCTAGCCGGTTGAATATGAGCCGGTGACACTACTGACACCCCCTGACATGGGGGTTGTGTAGATTGGGGAAAGAGCTGCTGCTCGAAAAATCAACCGCAAAGGAGAAATGAAGATGAGCGTGAAATCAATCCCCGAAGGATACCACACCATAACCCCCTTTTTGACAGTCGCTGGCGCCGTAGAGTTGATCGAATTCCTGAAGCAGGCGTTTGATGCCCGGGAGAAGGAACGGGTCATGATGCCCAATGGTGCCCTCGCCCATGCCGAAGTCTGGATCGGCGACTCCATTATCATGATGGGCGAACCGATGGGGGGCGATTGCGTACCGATGCCGGGCGCATTCTACCTGTACGTAGCTGACATGGAAACTACCTACCAGCGTGCCCTGGAGGCAGGGGCGACCTCCACGATGGCGCCGACCGACATGTTCTGGGGCGACCGGATGGCTGCGGTAAAGGATCGGTTCGGCAATGTCTGGAACCTGGCGACCCATGTTGAGGACGTGTCGGAGGAGGAGCTGCAGCGGCGAATGGCGTTGCGCTTCGCATAGTAAGAATCGACGATTAATGGTGTTGAATCGGACAATTACTCGTAAACCCCGGCGTCCCCTAGTGGTATCCGATTTTCTGTGCCATGATTGATGTCGTTGTCGGTACGTATCTGCTCTGGCTATCCCGGCGGCTTCCCCAGGCCAATCTTCTGAGTATGTAACCTTCGGCACGTGATCAGGCGCAGGGCGATAGCCGGAGCGCAATGTCTGAAGGAGTTGGCTGCGGAACACTGAACGGTACTGCTTGTCGGCCATGGTCTTCTGAATCGGTTTTGTAGCAAAAGAGCTTTTGTCAACCGACTGGCAAGGGCCGATCAGCCCAGGGAAACAGTATTGAGAATTCGGCGTTTACATTAAACCGTTTCTACACGGAACTAACGAAATGGAACCTTCACAACGCACAACCATTATCAAGGAAACCTTCAACACCGTTTCCAAAGCATACGACTGCAAAGCGCTCCGTTTTTTCCCCGCCACAGCGGCACATCTGGCATCCATCCTGAACCTGCATGGCAATGAGCGCATCATCGATATCGCGACCGGCACCGGCAATGCCGCGTTGGCGCTGTCTGGCTATCTTCCGCACGGCTCTGTCAAGGGGATCGATTTCTCTGCGGGAATGCTGGAGCAGGCGCGGAAAAAAGCCGCGAGGCAGAACGTCCGCAACGTCGAGTTCCTTGAAATGGACATGCAAGAGATCAACCTCGCCGAAGCCGGGTTTGACGTGGCAACCTGCGCATTCGGGATATTCTTTGTCGAAGACATGGACAGCCAACTGGCGCAGATTGCGTCACTGGTGAGGGAGTGCGGTACCATCGCCATCTGCAATTTCCAGGAGGGCTACTTCAACCCGCTCCGCGATCTCATGGTAACACGGCTGGTCAACTACGGTGTGCAGTTGCCGCCGCAGACATGGCGGCGCATCGCCACCGAAGAGGGCTGCCGGGTGCTTTTTGAATCGGCAGGCATTCGGAATATCAGAGTGGAAGAGAAAAATATGGGCTTTTATCTTGCCGATGAAAACGAGTGGTGGGATCTGATCTGGAACGCCGGGTTTCGCGGCCTGCTGAAACAACTTGAGCAGGATGTTCTGGAACGTTTCCGGCAGGAGCATCTGAAAGAGGTTGCCGAACTGGCGACCGATGAAGGGATCTGGCTTGATGTCGGTGTGCTGTACACCATGGGGACGAAGGAGTAACTCATGCAACGTATGACCGTCGGTATACTGATCTTTGACGATGTTGAGGTGCTGGATTACTGCGGCCCCTACGAGGTGTTCTGCTCGGTGCGGCTGAACGAGGAGCGGCGACGGGAGGAACCGTCACCGTTTCATGTATTGCTGGTGGCGGAAAAGAACGACGTTATCAGGACCAGCGGCGGCATGCGGGTACTGCCGGATGTGACCACGGCGGAGTGCCCGCCGCTTGACATTCTGCTGGTGCCGGGCGGTTGGGGCACCCGGCGGGAGATTGGCAACGCGCCGTTGCTGGACTGGATCGCGGAGCGGGCCACGGAAGTGGCTACGCTCACCTCGGTATGCACCGGCACCATGCTGCTTGGCAAAGCCGGGCTATTGTCCGGACGCCACGCGACAACCCACTGGAAATCACTTGGCTGGATGAAGGAGTTGTTACCGGATGTAATTGTGGAAGAGCAGCTGCATGTGGTGCGTGACGGCAACGTCTTTACGTCGGCGGGAATCTCGGCTGGTATTGATCTGGCGCTGATTGTAACGGCTGAATATTTCGGTGAAGATATCGCCCGCTCAACAGCTCGTCACATGGAATACACCTATCCGGAAAGTCTGGAGAGGCGGATCTGAGATCAACACGGACGGGAGATTACATCAATGACGCAAATCCAGGTAACAGGTATTGTCGCAAGTCCGCGGAAGCAGATGAATACTGACACACTTGTCCAAAGGATCTTGGATGGATGTCAGAAGTCGGGAGCCGCTGTCTCCAAAATCTACCTGAGCGACTTAGTGATACAGCCATGTCGGGCGTGTAAGAGTCAGGATGGCTCCGGCTGTATTTATCAAGACGGTATGGAGCAAATCTACGAATTGTTCGAAAAAGCTGATGGCCTCATTCTGGGAACGCCTGTGTACTACAACAGTGTATCGAGTCAGATGAAGCTCATGATTGACCGCTCTTACTGTCTGGCGAAGCCGGTAATAGCTCCCTCCGGCAAAAGAATCTACGAAAGTGCCGTAAAAAAGAAGAAAAAAGGGATGGTGGTTTCTGTCGGTGGTAACGGATCGAATCCGGAATGTGTGCTTCCCGTTTTTGAGCTCTGGTCCCCCGAGGTGAATCTTTCAATTGTTGATTCTATTCTGGTGACTCACGCCCAATTAGGTAAAGCGCCGAAAGAGAGTGCAGAACTGTTGCTGGAGGCATTTTCAATGGGAGAGAAATTTGCGCGGTTTCTTCAATCGGAAAATCAGCAGCGGTATATATAAAATCAGTTTCAGGAATGTTCCACTCACGTTGTTCTATATTGGCGCAGCGCTTTGATTGTCCTGTAGCGCTCCTCTCAGAAATCAGTCTGCTCATATTTTATGCACTCGGCCCATGTATACTCATCTCCTGTGCGCGGAATCTCGCATAACTTCCTGATTTTACGTTGCGTGCGTGTTGGCATACCCTATGCTGACTCGTTTGTATGAACAAAAATCAGAATAATTGCGCAATGGGGGCACATATGACATCACCAACACCGAAAACTCGTCCCGAAAGTTTATACAAAAGCGGCAGCGCCGGAGTTGACTGGGAAATAGCACCGCTGCCGTCCGGCACAGCTGTTCTGAATCTTTCCGGAGATCTGAAACCCGGATGGCTGGGAAGGCTTTCTTCAAATCTGTCGGGCAATACAATCAACATCTTGAAAGGAACCGCCCTGAAGCACTCTCCACTCTATTGGGACGCCTCCTTCGAGATCGAGACAATAAGTGGCTTTGCCTTTGAGGAATTCAATCCGCTCCCGGCAGTCACCGGAACCACTGAGCAGGTTGCAGGAACTCCTCTGGTGTTAACCGACTATCAGATTGAATATTCGACACGTCACGGTGGGAGTATTTATGCAGAGATATCCGGAGCCGACTGTATCGGCTTCCTTTATGGTGTGCTGAAGATTTTCAGTTTTTATTCCCTGTTCCCGACGGAACTTGAAATATCAACAAAGGGTAAAACGGCACTTGACAGATTTTGGCTGAAGGGGATCGGCGCTTCAGCGCCAGAAAAAGATGATATTTCCGCGCTCAACAGAAGACTGTTCACGATGCTTTCCGGCAAGGCGTAAGGCAATTAAAGCGTATTGACATACTGTTCTTAAACGCAAGGCAACTTTTGTCATATCTCTCTCGCTAAGCGACAGCCATGTGTCGCAAATTTGTGATATCCCGTAACGGTGGAGCGCCAAACAGCCGATTGTATTCACGGCTGAACTGGGAAGGGCTCTCGTAGCCGACCTGAAACGCTGCGTTTGCGGCATCCAATCGTTCCGCCAGCATCAGGCGCCTGGCCTCCTGCAAGCGGAGCTGCTTCTGAAACTGTAACGGGCTTACTGCGGTCATTGACCGAAAGTGGTGATGAAACGTTGAACTGCTCATGCTTGCCTGCTCCGCAAGAACATCGATGCTCAGTGGTTGAGTAAAGTTGCCCTTCAGCCAGGCAATTGCCCGCGCGATCTGATGACTCTGGCTCCCCGCCGACGCTATCTGGCGCAATCGTTCACCTTGATCCCCCACAAGCAAGCGGTAAATGATTTCCCGCTGGATGATCGGCGCAAGGATTGGTATGTCCTGCTGTTCGGCAAGCAGGTCGATTAATCTCTGAAAGGCGGTGAGCAGGGGAAGCGTTACCTCGCCGGTCGCCATGCCGCGTCTTGACAGCTGTACGCGTGGCCGGGGGAGGTTGCTGTCCACCATCAGTTGTGATATTTCGCGCAGATCAAGCATCAGCCTGAGCCCAAGGTATGGCTTTTCCGGGCTTGCCTCGACGATCTGAACGACCGTGGGCAGGTGCACAGACGTAATCAGATAATGGTGTGCATCGTACACAAAGGTGTCGTCTCCGAGCCGCACCCGCTTGGCCCCCTGAGCTACCAGACAGATGCTCGGTTCGTACATGCCGGTGATCGGTTCGGTTGGTTCAGGCCGTCGAAACAGCGACAATCCCGGGACAGCGGTTGTATGTAGCTCCTCTTTTTCGGTCAATCGGGCAAGTGTCTTTCCTACTGTTCCAATCGCTGCTTCCAAATCGTTATTATCACTCTCCGGTATAAATTTCTCTTTCATCGTCGTCTCCTCCTGTGCAAATACTAGCCAACTCCATTTATCGATACAACTATTATCCAGCGATCCGGATGATTAGGCAAAAATACGACAGGATTGGTCTACCGGTCTGAGCATTTTCCGGAGTACGGTATGATCATCAAATACAGAAGTGCTTGCAGGTGAAAGGAGAGCATAATGAAAACAAGAGTATTAGGAAAAAGCGGTCTGGAAGTTTCTGTGCTGGGCTTGGGCTGTATGGGCATGAGTTTTTCGTACGGCCCGCCCAAAAATAAGCAAGAGATGATTTCACTCCTTCGGACAGCCGTAGAGCACGGCATCACCTTCTTCGATACTGCGGAAATTTATGGGCCGTTTATCAATGAAGAGCTTGTCGGTGAGGCGCTTGCGCCGTTGAGGGATCAAGTGGTGATTGCCACCAAGTTTGGTTTCAATACCAGCGTCGATCCACGCTCGACAACTGGAGGAGGCCCGCAACTGAACAGCCGCCCGGAGCATATCAAAGAGGTCGCCGAAGCCTCGCTAAAAAGACTCAGAACCGATGTTATCGACCTGTTCTATCAGCACCGTGTTGATCCTGACGTGCCGATTGAGGATGTGGCGGGAGCGGTAAAAGAGTTGATCCAGGAAGGAAAGGTAAAGCACTTTGGTCTCTCAGAGGCTGGCGTTCAGACAGTCCGACGCGCCCATGCCGTGCAGCCGGTCGCTGCCGTCCAGAATGAATACTCGCTTTGGTTCAGGCGTCCTGAAGAAGGACTGCTGCAAACCCTCGAAGAACTCGGCATCGGCCTTGTTCCATACAGCCCGCTCGGCAAGGGGTTCCTCACGGGGAAGATGGATGAAAATACGACCTTCGATAGTACTGACTTCCGTAGTTCCCTGCCGCGTTTTACCCCCGAGGCATTGAAGGCAAATCAAGCTTTGGTTGATCTGCTCGGCAAGATAGCGGCAGAAAAGAAGGCAACTGCGGCCCAGATTGCCCTCGCCTGGCTGCTCGCCCAAAAGCCATGGATCGTGCCGATTCCGGGAACTACAAAGCTGGAGCGTCTGGACGAGAACATTGGTGCTGTTGCCGTTGAACTCACCGCCGACGATCTGAGCAACTTAGAGAACGCCGCTGCACAAATAACGGTGCACGGTGCTCGCTACCCCGAAAAACTGGAGCAACTAACCGGACGCTGAGCGGGGAAGGGTCTCCTGGTTGTCGGCCTTCGGCCATCGCGAGAATGTGATTGAGGCGTTGGAGAGGATAAAAAAATTGAAGCAGAGTTGATGAAGGGCGGCCGATTGGTCGCCCTTCTTGCCTTTTGGGAAGTGCAAACGTATACTCCCGCCAGAAAGAGTCAAGGGATGGATTGTATGAACAGAAAAGATTTTGCTACTGCCCGCAGTTTCAAGCATCTGGTACAAAGACGGTTCCATCCGCTGGACATTCGTGTGTTCGATTCACGTGCTCGGGGCGAAGCAGTTTGTGGAATCCGCCGAGCGGTTATTGCCGGGAGACAATTAAGTTTGGTGTTCCCGGAATACCGTCCAGCAAACTATCTAGGAATTACCGTAAAGGAGCAAGAATATGGCATCTAGTAGTGACAAGACCATGATGACTGTAATCGGCCTGGTACTGCTGGTCGGTGGCGCAAGCCTTGCGTACTGGGGCTATCAGATGTCTCACTCGTTTGCCTCCAATTTATCACGGGCGTTTACCGGGGCACCCCCTGATGCAGTGATGTACCGCTACATCGGGGGTGCGGTCGGCGGCGTTGTGGGGCTATTCTTGCTGGTGAAAAAATAGCGGGAGGTTTGAAAGAAAATGGGTTAGCTCATATTGAGTTAAATAAACTAAGGCAGCCCAATATCGTGTCCTTTGTTTTGAACAAAAGAATCTGTATTTATGCCCCAGAATTTCCCCAAATATACGCGGAAGCCGCAGCCGTGGTGTTGACCTCGGACAACCAGGCGGGGCGTGTGTATGAGCTGGCCGGCGATACCTGCTACACCTTGACGGAGCTGGCTGCGGAAATCTCCCGCCAGTCCGGCAAAAACATCGGGTATGTGAACCTGCCCGAGGCCGAGTACAAAAGTGCTCTTGTCAAGGTGGGGTTGCCGGAAGTGATCGCCGAATTATTTGCCAATTCAGATACGGCAGCTTCCAAAGGAGCGTTGTTTGATGACAGCCGTCAGCTCAGCACACTCATCGGCCGGGGCACAACGCCATTGGCAACCGCAATTGCGGCGATGACGTAGAGCTGAGCCGGGATAAATCGGGAAAATACGGGGGCAGCTGTTCTTAAGTTGTCCCCCTTCAATCAGTCACCCAAAGCGGGCAGTGAGGATCTGTATTTCATCTGCGTCAGCATCCGAACCTGATGATAGAATTGCCGCCAGACAAAACGGTACCTTTCCATTAATCCACTCTACACAGAGCAGCCCCAAGGTTTTGTAGATAGAATCCTCAATTACTCTTCGAGCAACGCCACAACGGATATGCCTTGATCCGCATGATCACCCGTTTTTTTTCTGATTCTGTTCACCATGACGGCGTGCGGTTCTTCGCTGAAATGCCCCTCCATTCTGAAGCTGACGGACTTTTCTTTCATCCCCGGATATTCCATACTGTATCCACCATCCCAGGCCAATGTCCTGCCGCTCTTGTCGGCCAGCAGAATCGATGTTCCTTCTTTTGCGCTCTGTACATATCTTTCAGGCGCGGCGTTCTTAATCCTCGCTTCCACCAAAACAGCGGAATCGGACAGTGTGATTCTGTCCACACAGACTGTCAGTGGTCCCCCGCTGCCGCAGACATTGCGATAGGTCAGCCTGCGGATTTGAGTGTATGCGCCAAGTCGCTGGTCGCCGATCTTGCCGCTGCGGACTCCACCGTCTCCCGCAGGTGATGTGCATGCGGCACAGAGCATGGTCAAAACTGCTACGAGCAGTACTGTTGAGATCTTATTCATGACAGCTTCTCCTTTTGCTTTCCATACATGTTCCAACTTTGAACCCTGATTGCCAGCGTAGGGCAAATAATGGTATGAGTAAAATGAATAGATATGATAGTTATGATAACTATTTATTATGGTGGTTACTATGAACTTCAACCAGCTCAGGGTTTTTCAAGCAGCCGCAAAATCATTGAACTTTACTCGTGCCGCTGAAGAACTGCACCTTACCCAGCCCGGCATAAGCAAACATCTGAAAGAATTGGAAGAGTATTACGGGACACCGCTATTCGAGCGACTCGGAAAGAAGCTTTCTCTGACTCAGGCGGGGGAAGCATTACTTGAGGCCACCACAGCAGCCTTCATTGTGCTCGACTCTGCAAAGGAGCGCATTGACGACCTGAACAATATGACCACCGGAAAACTTGCCATCGGCGCCTGTCATACCATCGGCACCTACGTCCTCCCGGACAAACTGGTGCAGTTCCGGCAGCGCTATCCGGCCATTGAGAGCAGTATCGAGATCAAGGTGGAGATGAACTACAGCAGAGAGATAGTAGAAAAAGTGCTCAATAACTCGATCGAATTGGGGTTGATCGGGTATTTCCGGCCTGATCCTCGTCTTTTGGTACAGACGTTCATGAGCGAAACGGTTCAGTTGATCGTATCCCCCTCTCATCCCTGGGGAGAGCGGAAGAGCGCAGTGCGTCTGTCGGAACTGGCACAGCAGACAGTACTGCTGGCCGCGCGCGGATCAGGAACATGGCGGATTGTTGAGTCGCTTTTGGTGCGGAAAAAGGTGCAGCTCGGCAGAACCATTGAACTGGGAAGCAGCGAAGCGGTGAAACGCGCGGTTGCCGCCAACATGGGAGTTGCGCTGCTGTCACGGCATGTACTCAGCCATGAGCTGACGGACGGCACAATCAAAACCGTTCCGATTTCAGGTGGTGAACCGGCTCGAGATCTCTACCTGATCCAGCACAAGGATCGTTACCTGTCGCGGGCGGCACGTGCTTTTGTAGAATTGGTGTTCGAATGATATAGTGAATTTGTTTTGGGTGTCCTGCATATCCGGCTTATGAGTTACATATAAAATTCCGATTGAACCGAGGACCTTGAGATGCAGCGATTTCTCCAATCAACCGAGCAGATCAACTGGCAGCACCCGACAGTGTTAGCCAAGGCACACGAACTGGCCATTGGCACTACTGATCACACCGAAATCACCCGGCGCTGTTTCGAATTCGTACGGGACGAAATCCGTCATAGCTGGGACTACCGGCTAAACCCGGTAACCTGCGCTGCATCCGACGTGCTGGCCCATGCAACCGGCTACTGCTACGCCAAGAGCCACCTGCTGGCGGCGCTGCTGCGGGCCAACGGCATCCCGGCAGGACTCTGCTATCAGCGGCTCTCGCTTGAGGACAACGGTCCACCGTATTGCCTGCATGGACTGAATGCCGTCTGGCTGCCGGAAATCGGCTGGTATCGTATCGATGCGCGAGGAAACAAACCGGGAGTGGACGCGCAATTTTGTCCGCCGGTGGAGCGGTTAGCGTTCCCTACAAAGGACAAGCTCGAAGCCGACCTGCCGGAGATCTGGCCGGAGCCGCTGCCGGTGATCATAAAGGTTCTGACCGACTACACCACAGTCGAAGAAGTATTTGACAACCTGCCTGATGTTGAGCTGATTCCGAATCTCGGAGGAACCCATGGCTGATGCATCGTCACGACTGAAACGCCCCATATATCCGATACCCGATTTCGTACTCTCCGCCCTGGAAAAGCGTAACCTCATGGCCGCCTACCGCCAGCGCCCTCCGTACCAGCAGAACGACTACATCGGCTGGATCAGCCGTGCCAAACTCCCTGCTACACAGCAGAAGCGTCTGGCTCAGATGCTCGACGAACTGGAGCGGGGTGGGGTCTATATGAAGATGAAGTGGTCGGCACACCTCCAGAGACAGTTACACCCTGCATGAATAATTGCGGCTCAACGTAAATCATTTCCGGTTAACCTGAACAATACATCCTCCCAAACGCATTTCTCCTGTTGACATATCACTCCAGCAAAATTATTATACGTCGTATAAAATTATATATCGTATATTTTTATGGAGAAAATATGACTGACCAGAGCCGCCGCGAGCGGAAGAAGGATGAAACAAGAACCCGGATTGTAAATGTTGCCATGGAATTGTTTGAAAAACAGGGGTTTGACGGGACAACCATGGAGCAGATCGCCGAGGTAGCCGATGTTGCCAAGGGGACGCTGTATAACTATTTCCCGGTCAAGGAAGCGATCATCAGCGCTTTTATGCGCCTGTCCGCCATCAAAGCCATCCCGGATGTCGAGCTGCTGCTCAAAAATGCCGCCGACACCCGCGCCCGGCTGACCATCATGTTTACCAAAATCGCCGAATGGCAAATCCCGCATCGCGACCTGCTGGAACATTATCTCGGGTACCGGTTCTCGAATATGCTGTCATCATTCCGTAATCCGGAACAACGCAGCGGCTTTGACCGCAACCTGGCTATGATCATCGAGCACGGTCAGCAGACAGGCGACGTACGCAGCGACCTGCCGCTGGCGTTGATGGTCGGTTACCTGCAATCCGGCTACCTGACCGTCATCCTGCAATGGCTGGCGCATGACAACGTCGATCTGACCGAAAGTTTCACACAGATGGTTGACATGTTCCTCTCCGGCGTCACCACCGGGCAGAAAGAATAGGAGCCGGGCGATGAGCACCCAAGACCGCTTGGTACTGAACTGGCAAAATGCATATGCCGCAGGCCCGCAAATTGTTGGCGGCAAGGCGTGGAATCTGGGACGACTGGCGCGTTACGGCTTTACGGTGCCACCGGGCGTGGCTCTGATTGCGGTGGCCTATGAAGATTTTATCGAGCAGAACAACCTGCGAGACCTGATCAAGCGGATTGCCACTGTGGTTTCCCTGGAGTCCCTCGCCAGCGGTGCGCCCGAAGCGTTACACCTGCTGCGCGAGCAAATTGTGACCGGAACAATGCCCCCGGCGGTGGTGGAAGCCGTGACGGAGACTCTGCGCGAAGCCGGATTACTGGAGTGCCCGCTTGCCGTCAGGTCGTCCGCAACGTGTGAAGACTCGGCGGAAGCATCGTTCGCCGGTATCCACGATTCGTTCCTGAATGTATGCGGAGTACCCGGCATTATGGCTGCGATACAGAAATGCTATGCCTCGCTCTGGAGCGAGCGGGCTGTTGCGTACCGGCGCAAGCTCGGTATCAGCGACTTCGGCGTCGCCCCGGCGGTGGTGCTGATGGCGATGGCGCCTGCGCTCAGTGCCGGGGTCGCCTTTTCCTGTGATCCACGCAGCGGCCAGGAAGAGCGGATGGTCATCTCTGCCAATTTCGGCTTGGGTGAGTCGGTGGTGAGTGGCGCTGTTGATCCGGATGAATATCTGGTGCTTTTTGATCACCTGGCGCCGCACCCCCGGCTGGCGGAGGCTCACCTCGGCCGCAAGGAGTTCCGGACAATTACCGCCGCCACCGGTGGCACCGTGCAGGACAGGGCAACGGCGAAAAGCAGCGAACAGGTGTTAACGGAGCAGGAGATCCTGCGTCTGGCCGCACTGGTGCAGATGGTGTTTTGTGCCCTCGGCAATGGTGAAACCCACCAGGATATTGAGTGGGTCTACGACGGCGAACTTTTTTTGCTGGTGCAGGCTCGTCCTGTTACCGCGCTGCCGCACTACACCTATCCCCACCTGCGCAGCCAGCCCGTGTTCTGGTCAAACGCCAACCTGCGCGACGCCGCTCCGATGGTGCAGACACCACTCAACTGGAGCATCAGCAAGCCGCTGATCGACCACATTTTCATCACCCAGTACGGTTCCGCCGGGTATCAGGTTGATCGTTCCGCTACCCGCTCACGCCTGTTCAATGGCCGGGCCTACTTCAATCTCGCCCAGCTTCAGTGGGAATGCTACGACACCTACGGCATCTCCCCGGCACGCTACAATACGATGATGGGAGGTCACCAACCGGAAATCCGCCTGCCGGAACAGACCCCGTTCACCAGCCGCGCACGCCGGATTGGACACAACCTGCGCCTGATGCGCACCCTGTCCCGGTTGAAAAAGCAGGCGGCACAGACGTTCAGCACATTGGTCGAACAGATCGACGCGCTGCGCCGGCGCGATCTTGCGCCGCTTTCTAACAACTCACTGATAGGAATACTTGACGAAGCAATCCAACTGATCTGTCAGGCTGAGCCGCTCATGGTGCTGCTCAGTTCCGGGGGGGCAGTATTCATGACCCTGCCGCCGCTCTTGGAGCGCTACGTGCCAGGTCAGGGGCTGGCGCTTACCATGGCGCTGCTGAGCGGGCAGGAAGGAATCACCAGCGCCGACCACGGCACCCGGCTGGCAGAACTGGCGGCGCTGCTGGAGCAGGACCCGGCAGCCGCCGCCTATTTCGCTGCGGAACCATTCAGTCCGGACAACTGGACGCAACTTCCCGATGATTCCCCCTTCCGTGCGGCATTCCAACGTTTTCTGGACGATTACGGGCATCGCTGCGTCTACGAACTGGATTACCGCAACCCGCGCTGGCACGAAGATCCGTCCTATCTGCTGCACACCATCCGCTCCATGCGCGGCGCCAGCGTTCAGGAAAGCCGTGAGCGCCAGCAGAACAGGCAGGCGGAAGCCTGTCAAACCATCCGCGCAAGAGTACCGCGCCTGTTGCACGGCATGATCAGGCGCATGGCGACCCAAGGTGGCATTGACGCAGCAAACCGCGAGATGTCGAAATCCGTACTGGTGCGAATCGGCGACATCCATCGGCGCGTCATCCTAGAAATTGGCAGGCGGCTGGTTGAGCGCAGCATAATAAATGACTGTGATGATATTTTTTTCCTGTTCTGGCCCGAGTTTCAGGCGCTGATGAGCGGCGCGTGGGATGGCGCCGGCATTACGGCGCGGGTCGAAGACCGGAAAGGCCATTATGCAGCCTGCGAAGCCATGCCTGCGCCGGATTTGATCCAGGAAGGACATTCATACAATGCGCAGCCGTTCCCGGAGTCAAACGGAACCGGGCTGAGCGGGCTGGCCGTTTCATCCGGCCACGCCCGAGGCCCGGCCCGGCTGATCACGCACCCCATGGATGGCGGACGGCTTCAACCTGGCGACATACTGGTGGCACCATCCACCGACCCGGCCTGGACACCGCTCTTTCTCAGGGCAGCGGCGCTGGTGACCGAAACCGGCGGCTTCATCTCTCACGGCGCCATTGTGGCGCGTGAATACGGCATTCCGGCAGTCGGCAACGTTCGTGGCGTGATGAACACACTGGAGGATGGCGCACAGATTATGGTGGATGGTGACAACGGAAAGGTCTGGATAACAAAAACTGATTTCCAGGGAGGATATGATCATGTCACGCACAATTCGGGTTGCAGCCATACAAATTGATTGTGCGCCGGGAGAGATCGCGCGCAACCTTGCCCACGCCGGAGAGATGGTAAAACAAGCGGCGGATCAGGGGGCGTGCCTGGTACTGCTTCCTGAACTGATGCCAAGCGGGTATATGGCAACGGAAGCTATCTGGGATTCAGCCGAGCCGGACAATGGCACGTCAATTCAGTGGCTATACAGCACGGCCAAGCACCATGGTATCTATCTCGGTTTCAGCTACCTTGAAGCAGAGGGAGAGCATTTTTATAATTCTTTTGTTCTGGCAAGCCCGGAAGGAAAACTGCTCGGTCGTGTACGCAAGAACCCGCCTGCCTCAATCGAAGCCTATTTTTTTGCGGCGGACAACGGCAGCCATATCATAGAAACAGATTTTGGACGGATAGGAGTAGGTATCTGCTATGAGAACCTTCTCTATAGCCAGATCTGCTCATTGTATGAAAACGATGTGGATTTGGTACTGTCGCCTGCGGCCGCAGGGAGACCAAAGCCGATTATTCCCGGTGATATTGCCCGCTTTGAAAAAGCACTGGTCAACAGCAGGGGTGTGTATGCCCAAACACTTGGTGTGCCGGTCATTATGGCGAACCGGGCCGGTCTTCTGGAAACGGAGCTTCCCGGCAATCTCCCGTATTTGAAGAGCAGCTTCCCCGGATTGTCATCAATAGTCGATGCTGATGGCACAGTCCGGGCTGAGCTGGGGGATGAGGAAGGGATTATTATAGCGGATGTCAGCCTGGGACAACGCCCGAAAAGCAGGAACAAACCAAAGCGATATGGCAGGATGTGGGGAACCCCGGTGCCATGGTACGCCTTTATCTGGCCACTCACCCAAAAGATGGGCGAGAAGAGCTACTCCGCCAACCATCGTAGAAGAGAGCGCGCATTGTCGATCAGCCGCATGGCGGAAAGCCACTGAAATGGGAGTTTTCAACTTACTGACAGAAACACGTATCCGTGAATGGCAGCAACGGGTTCCTGATACAACACAAAACATGCAGGAAACTCCTTCCGTCCCGCTCAGCGACGATCCGCTGGAAGTGCAGTTATTCAAGGAGATACTAACGCTACTGGACAAAGACAGCGATGAGCAGACCGACAGCGCCACCCGGGATGAACTGCGTGCCAAGGCAGGACTTTTGGAAACCCAGCTCATGGTGTTGCTGGAGCAGAGCGGTCGCCCTCTTGCGGCACGGCAGTTGGCCGCAACTATCAACACGCACCGCGTGCAACGCTGATGAATAAAAGCTGTACTGCTTTTTCCAGCACTGCCGCACCATTATTTTATTTCTATACAAATAAAAACAGATTGACAATACACCCACCTTTTGACTATTTTTGATTCGACAAACATCGAATCAGGAGCCACCATATGAAATCCGAACAGAGCATCGCCATCATGAAAGCTCTGGCCGATCAATCCCGGCTGGCTATCATCAATTCCCTGCTGGAGCGTTCCCAATATGTAGAGGAAATCGCCAAGCGCCACGGACTGGCGCCATCAACCGTGTCGTTCCACCTGCGCAAGCTGGAACAGGCCGGTCTGGTCAGCAGCCGGAAAGAGCAGTATTACGTGGTCATCCAGGCGAACGACGCAATCTTTGACACCACCCTGCGGGAGATTGTGTCAGCCCCGGCTGTAGGCAGGGAACTTCAGGACGGGCGGATGGAGGAGTACCGGCGCAAGGTTCTGGAAACGTTCTTCCGCCACGGCATGCTGGACAAGCTGCCGACGCAGCACAAGAAGCGACTTATCGTGCTGGAGCAGTTTGCCAGCCGCTTCGAACCGGAGCAGCGCTACTCGGAGCAGGAAGTAACCGGCCTCATTATGCCGCTGTTCGACGATTACTGCACCATCCGCCGTTTGCTGGTGGATGAAGGGCTGATCCGCCGGGAAGGGGCGACCTACTGGCTGGAGGAGAAAGCAGGCGAACCCGTAGCGCAATCGGCATTGCCGGTGCAGACCGTGAAAGGATCATCACACATGCCAAAGGACAGCACCCGCGCCGACCTTAAGCGGCTGTATAAACAGAACACCCCGAACATGGGGATTTACCAGATCAAAAACAAGGCTAACGGAAAGATCTATATCGACAGCAGTACAAACCTGGACGGGACACGCAACAGCAGGATGTTTCAGATCAAGATGGGCAAAATCGTGTTCAGCCGGGAATTGCAAAAAGATGTGACCGCATTCGGCGCGGACAGCTTCGAGTTTTCCGTGCTGGATGTGCTGGACAAACCGGAACCGGGCGACAATGTGAAGCGGCTGCTTGCCGCACTTGAGCTGCACTGGCTGGAAAAGTTGCAGCCGTTCGGCGAACGGGGGTATAACAGCGCAAAGGCTTTTGAGCGAAATATGCAGGAGTTGTGGCAGCAAAGCGGCATTACATTGCCTGTTTCAAAAGAGCCTGGCAACGAAAGGGTTTAACCTCAAGATTGCTTAAAGACTTCAGGTTTTGACTGCAAAAGTTTAAGTTTTGAACCTGAAAATATGTCCACGAAAAACACGAAAGGCACGAAATTTACAAATCCATTCATATAACTACAATGTATCCTGGTAAAACACTGCATGTTTACTCAATAGTCTTCTGACTTTTTCGTGCTTTTCGTGTTTTTCGTGGACCCCAAAAAGGACAATAGTCACGCATGACCACCTTCAAACTGTTCTCCCCCCGCCGAGACCGCACCGCGGCCATGCCGTTCATCATGCTGACCGTGCTGATCGACATGATATCCATCGGCCTGATCATCCCCGTGTTGCCGACGCTGGTCGGCAGTTTCACCGGTTCGCAGGCTGACCAGGCCTTCTGGTACGGTGTGGTGGTGTTTGCCTTTGGCATTGCAAACTTTATCGCTTCACCGATCCTTGGCGCGCTGTCTGATGCCTACGGACGCCGCCCGTTGCTGCTGCTCGGTTTCTGCGGGCTTGGCCTCAACTTTTTCGCCACCGGCCTGTCAACGGCGTTATGGATGTTGATTGCAGTTCGATTGGTGGGTGGCGCGATGCAGGCCAATGCGGCCGTGGCAAACGCCTATGTGGCGGATATCACTCCTCCCGAAGAACGCGCCAAGCGCTTCGGCATGATAGGGGCGATGTTCGGCCTCGGCTTTATCATCGGACCGGTGATGGGCGGACTGCTGGGGGCAATCAGTATCCAACTGCCGTTTTTCGTGGCCGGTGGTTTTGCCATGCTCAACTGGCTCTACGGCTATTTTGTCCTGCCCGAATCGCTGCCGGTCGAACGCCGCCGCCCGTTCCAGTGGCAGTCGGTAAACCCGCTGACATCTTTGCGCGCACTGACACGGCTGAGCGGCGTCGGCCGGTTGGTGGCGGTGGTTGGCTTGAGCGGCCTTGCCCAGTTCGTGCTGTACACCAGTTGGGTGTTGTACACGACCTTCAAATTCGGCTGGGGACCAAAGGAAAACGGCTGGTCGCTTGCTGCGGTCGGCATCATGTCGCTGATCGTGCAGGGCTTTCTGCTGGGGAAACTGCTGAAGCGCTTCAGTCCGCGCCGCCTTGCGGTGGCTGGACTGGTATCGTCGGCGCTGGCCCACGCCTTGTGGGGCATGGCCAGTCAAGGATGGATGATGTATGCAGTGATCTGCCTCAACGTGCTCGGCTATACGGTCACGGCGGCGCTGCAAAGTATCATTTCCAGTGCCGCCGATCCCAAAAGCCAGGGGCAGACACTGGGAGCAGTCAGTTCATTGAACAGCCTGATGGCAGTAATAGCACCACTTTTCGGCGCGCCGCTGCTTTCGCTGGTATCGCACCTGCCGCGCGGCGACTGGCGCATCGGCGCCCCCATGTATTTCTGCGCCTTGTTGCAGGCCGCTTCGCTGACCCTGGCCTATATGCATTTCCGTGGAGAGAGAAAGCAGGAACAACCATGCAGCGCAGCCTGACCAGACAGGAACTCGCCATAATCAGGGGGCTAGTGGGTGAAGCAACGCCGGAGCAGCTTCGCTACGTGGAATGTTTCGTTGCCAAGCCGGTCTCACTGTTTGTCCCGGCGGTCGGCCCGTGCCAGTATGCCCTGTCGCACGATCATACACATCCGGGCTACTCGTTTGTCCTCGCCTTTGACCGCAACACCGGAGTCATTGCCGATGGCCGGACCATTTACAGCGAGCCGGGTATGGTCATGGCGATGATGCCGGACAGCCCCCATCATGAACTGGAGCGTGACGACCCGCCGCGTTATGTCGCCATTATCATTGACCGCGAGCAATTCGAAACACAACTTGCGTTGTATGAGGAATGCAACCGTGAAACGTTCCGCTACCGGCAGTTTTTGCCCGAACCCGATCTGATCGTGATGTTACGCAGCTTCATGAACGAATGCGAAAATGACCTGCCGGGGCGTATAGAACTGCTTGCGGCCATGGGACAGCGCATCATCCACTCGCTCATTCGCGCCGCCCTCAAGGTGACCGCCCGTCCTTCTTCCGGCACTGTCCGGCTGGAAATTCACCGCGCCATCCATTATCTGCACGATCATTTTGCCGAACGGCTGACGGTTGCCGATCTGGCCGGAGTCGCCGGAATCTCGCCCCCCCATTTCAGCCGCCTGTTTCGACGGGAAACCGGTCACTCGCCGCTTGACTACCTTATCAGGACACGCATCCAGCGCAGCCGCATCCTGCTCCGCGCCGGAACCGATTCCGTCACCAGCGTCGCCCTCAAATGCGGCTTCGCCACTCCGTCCCATTTCACCGACTGCTTCCGCAAACAGTGCGGGGTGTCACCATCGGAATATCTCAAATGTGCCGAATGATCGGATTCACCCCGAGAAAGGCGGGATTCCGGTAGCTGCCTGTTTAACCGATAGCGTACACTTCAACATTACTAAACTTGGAGGTTAACTATGGACAGACAGGAAATTCAGGCACTCATCAACGCCAACCCGGTTTTTCACCTCGCCACGATCGAAGCGGGTGAACCGCGCGTACGCGGCATGCTCCTTTACCGGGCCGATGACAGGGGGATACTCTTTCACACCGGCGACATGAAGGATGTGTACCGGCAAATGATAGCCAATCCGGCGGTCGAACTCTGTTTTTTCGACCCGAAAACAGCGGTTCAGGTGCGGGTGCGCGGCACGGCGCGGCTCGTGGATGACCTTGCACTGAAAGAAGAGATCGTAGACGCCCCTGGCCGCGAATTTCTCAAACCATTGGTGGAGAAGTGGGGAATCGGGATGCTTCAGGTGTTCCGCGTGGAAGAGTGCCAAGCCTTCGTCTGGACCATGGCGACGAATCTGGCGCCAATGAAGCCTGTGCGGATCAGCGGGTAAAGGAGACCGGTAACCGGATGACCTGCACCGAAATCATCACCTACCTGCAAAGCAGGGCCAACCCTGATAACGTGGCCGGTATGGCCCGTTTCGGCATCAGCACGAACAACACACTGGGCGTCAACATCCCGCTGCTGCGCGAACTGGCAAAAGCGCACCGCCGCAATCACGAACTGGCGCTGGAGCTGTGGCAGACCGGCATTCACGAGGCGCGCATTCTGGCGTCGCTGGTGGATGATCCAAAATTGGTTACAGTGGGACAGCTGGAAGAGTGGGTGGCGGAGTTCGATTCTTGGGATGTCTGCGACCAGTGCTGCGCTAACCTGTTTGCCCGTACTCCATTTGGATGGAGCAAGGCGGTAGAGTGGAGCAGCCGCCCGGAAGAGTACGTCAAGCGGGCAGGTTTCGTGCTGATGGCCCGCCTGGCGGTGCAGGAGAAGAAGGCGCCTGCCGAATTATTTCAGCCGTTTTTTGAACTCATGCGGCGAGAAGCTGGAGACGAGCGTAACTTTGTCAAAAAGGCGATCAACTGGGGACTGCGGGAAATCGGTAAACGGAAAGATCTGCAGGGAGCTACGGCACTTGCGGAAAAGTTGGCCGGGGCAGAGTCACGCAGCGCCAGATGGATTGGCAAGGATGCGTTGCGGGAGTTTGGCATGGTGCGGCAGAAAAGAACCCTGGTTTAACTTCGTGCTACTAAGGCGTCATATTCCCGATTTTATCCCCTGATCATTTTCAGGCGCTTGGAAAGTGCCGGTTGGGAGATGCCCAGCAGACCTGCCGCAGTGGTCTGGTTCCCTCCGGCTCGTTCCATCGCCTCCAGCACAAGAAAGGCAGCGGCATCACTGAAAGTGGGCAGCTCCTCGAATCCGGCGAAAGGGTTATGACGGGGAAGCGGAGCCGCACCCGCTCCACTTTCGGTGTGGGGGCGACCGACTGTTTTAACAAAGGGTTCCAGCGGGAGCGACTGCTCGTGCTGCTGACTGACGGCGTCATAGATCATCGCTTTCAACTCGCGAATATTGCCGGGAAAACTGTAGCCGGTCAACAGCGGGATCAGTCCTTTTGGCTGGATCGGCTCTGGTTTGCTCAAGGCTCGTGCAGCCTCCCTGCAGAAATGTTTCACCAGCAGCGGGATATCGTCGCGTCGCTCCCTGAGCGGCGGCATGTGTACCTGGTGAGTATGCAGGCGGAAGTAAAGGTCACGCCGGAAGGTCCCTGAAGCCTCTTTAGCTGTCAGATCCTGATGGGTGGCAACGACGATTCTTGCTTTGAGCCGCTTGGGAAGATCACTGCCGAGGGGAAAGTATTCCCCCTCCTGAAGCAGACGCAGCAGCTTAACCTGGGAGGCGATTGTAAGGTCGCCGATCTCATCCAGAAACAGTGTGCCGTCGGCGGCCTCCTCGATCATGCCGCGCCGGGGGTGGTCAGCGCCGGTATAGGCACCGCGCAGATGGCCGAACAGGGTGTCGGCAAAGACCGTGTCGTCCAGTCCGGCCACATTGACTGTAACCAGTTTGCCACTGCAGCCGCTCAAGCTATGGGTGGCACGGGCTATCAACTCCTTGCCGACACCGCTCTCTCCGGTAATCAGCAGCGGCTGAGGGCTTTTTGATACCGCTTCCACGTAGGCAAACAGTGAGCGCATGGCCCGGTCGGTAGTGATGATGGGGGCGAATGCCTCGGGATGACGGATGGCCGGTGCATTGAGGCGGCTGGCCATCTCCCGATGGTCGCGCTGCAGCTCCTGCATCCGTATCGCCCGCAGCACCCCGCCGATCATGCGGTCCTGATCATCGGTCTTGACGAAATAATCAAAAGCTCCTTTGCGCGTGCAGCGCACGGCGGTTTCAAGCTGGTTCAGGCCGCTGACCACAATGATTACGATCTCAGGATGAAACTCGGCGATCTGTTCCAGCAGCTCTTCTCCGGACAGATGGGGCATGGTCAGATCCAGCAGCAGCAGACCGATACCCCCCTGATCGAGAATGGCCATGACCTGGCGGCTGTCGCTGCAGGTAGAGATGTTGCTGATGCCGGCACAGCTTTCCAGGGTCAGTGCCAATGAACTGAGCCAATCGGGCTCGTCATCCACTAGAAGAACGCCGAAATCGGGGTAGGTGGCAGTGTTCATGAGAGTAATTCCTTCTTATGCGCCGGGAGGGTCAGCGTCACCACGGTTTCGCTGCCGGGGGTTGAATCGAATGTCATCGTGCCGCCATGCTCCTTGACAATGCCTGCCGACACCGACAGGCCAAGGCCGGTGCCGCCGTTGTCCCGCTTGGTGGTGAAAAACGGATCGGTCAGGCGAACAAGGTTCTCGGGAGGAATTCCGCTTCCTTCATCGCGTAGACGGAATGTTATCGTAGCGCGATGTGTGTCGCAATATGTTGTAAGTTCGATAGATCTCTCCATGTCTGATAATGCCTGACAGGCGTTCAGAATAAGGTTGACCAGCACCTGCTCAATACGCTGGGCATTGCCGCAAAACTGCGGGAGCTGATCTCCGTAAGAAGCCGTGAAACGGGTCGTAGCCTTGCGGATGGAAGGCTCGACAAGACGCACAGCAGCCTGGGCGACGCTGTTTAAATCCACCAGTTCCGAACAGGATACATCGCCATTGCGGGCAAAGTCCTTCAGGTCATCCACGATACGCTTGATCCGTTTGCCCGCATCCTGAAGTTTGTCCAGACTGCGCGGAATTTCCTCCCGCATGCGTGAATAGGGGAGGCCGCCGCAGGTGAAGTCTCCATTATCCCGGTAGTACTGTTCCAGAATCTTTGAGGCATCTCCGAAAAAGCGTTTCACCGTCGGTGCTTCAAGCAGGATCAGGCCGGTCGGATTATTGATCTCGTGGGCTACTCCGGAAACGAGAATTCCGAGAGCCGCCATCTTGTCAGCCTGCACCAGCTGCTGTTGGCCCCGGCGCAGCTCCTCCTCAGCATGGCGCCGCTCGGCGATTTCCCTGGTCAGGTCGGCGGTGCGCAGCGCCACCTGGCGGTGCAGGGTGCGCGACCAGAGGGCGAAGCCACCCAGTACAAGCAGCAGCGGCACGACCACCACGGCGGCATGTTTGGCTGTAGTACGCAGATCTACATGTGGCGGTTCCAGTACCCCCAGCCACTTGTTGTAGATTTTTTCATACTGTCCGGTTTTTTTGAGAATTGCCAGCCCTTCGTTCAGGCGCGAGAGCAGTTCGTCGTCCCCCTTGCCCACGGCGTAACAGTAGCGGTGTGTCGCCACGTTGCGCACCACCGGCAGGACGTTGGCAAGCTTCAACTCGCGGATCAGGTACATTCCCGGCACGATGGCCACTACCGCAAAATCGGTTTTACCGGCTGCAACCATACGCATGGCATCCGCCGGAGTATCGGTCAGCACCAGTCGCGCCAGTGAACTGTTCCTGACCAGGTAGTCATGCATGATTCCGAGGCGGTGGACGGCTACGGTTTGCCCCGCCAGATCATCAAGAGAACCGACCGTCGGGGAGTTGCTGCGGGCAAAGATAGCGTGGTTGACCACGGCGTGGGGGAGAGAAAAATCAACCTCTCCGGCGCGTTCCTGCGACCATGACATTCCCTGCAGAGCGTCTATCGTTCCGTTTTTCAGGGCGGTTCGCATCTCGGCCCAGCCGCCCAGACGAATCTCGATCCGTATACCCATGACCTCGGCGATGGCGCGGGTCAGATCCACATTGTACCCGGCAGGTTTGCCGCCTTTGTCCAGAAATTCATAGGGGGGGTAATCACGGTCACCGCCGATTATGACCGGCTGGGGAGCGCCTTCCGTAGCCGGTGCGGCTGTGGCAGGGTGGGACAGGGTTAAAATCAGCAGCGGCAGCAGAAGCAGCAGCCCGAACCGGGTAATGAGAGAAAAATTGTGACCTGAAAATGGCATGGGACGTTCCATGGATAAAAGGATGAATAACTTTACCATACGAACCGGCAGTTTACGAAACTGAAAAGGCGACCAAATGGCCGCCTCTTCAATAGCGGAGTGTTGGTAGTGGTGCGACACCGCACTAGTACAGCATTTTCACCATCAGATAGCCTACGAAGCAGCCGGTGCTAACACCGATCAAACCCGGAATGATGAAGCTGTGATTGATGATGAACTTGCCGATGCGCGTGGTGCCGGAGCGGTCAAAGCCGATGCAGGCCAGATCGCTGGCATATGTCGGCAGTATGAAGTAGCCGTAGCTGGCGGAAAAGAAGGCGATCATCATCAAGGGATCTACACCGAGGCTGACCCCCAGAGGTGCCATGGCTGCGACCGCTGCGGCCTGGCTGTTAACGAACTTCGAGACGATAAACAGGACGATGGCATAGGTCCATGGCTTGGTTGCCACAACACCTGCAAGGGTTCCTTTCAACAACTCAAAGTGCGCTTGAAAGAAGGTGTCTGCCATCCAGGCTACGCCGAAGATGGATATGACGGCGACCATGCCGGCTTTGAATACGGTGCCGTTGGTGATTTCCTGTATCTTGCCTTTACAGCATGTCATAAGAATGATCGCGCCGGCTGACAGCATCATAATCTGGATGGCTATGTTCATAGAGAGCGGTTTTGCTTTTCCGGCTGCCATGAAGACCGGACGCAGTTCCGGGAAGGCGCCGAGGAGAACGACAACGGCGATGGCGGCGAAGAAAAACCAGGCAGACCAGTAGGCTTCTTTCGGGAATACCGTGTCCAGCAAGGTGGTTGATTCACCGTATATATAATCCTTTTGAGACGGATCCTGTAATTTTGCCTGGAACGCCGGATCCTTTTCCAGGTCTTTACCCCGTTTGAGGCTCCAGAGGGCAGTCATTATTACCCCGCAGAACGTGGCGGGAATGCTGACGCTTAACAATTGCAACAAGCTGACCGGATGGGTGGATTTTGACATGATCGCAACCATGGAGACAACCGCCACGGATACGGGAGAAGCGCAGATCCCCATCTGTGAGGCAACAGATGCCGACGCCATGGGGCGTTCGGGGCGAACCCCCTCTTTGATGGCAATGTCATAGATGATCGGGAACATCGTATAGACCACATGGCCGGTGCCGCACATGACCGTGAGCGTCCAGGTCGTGATCGGGGCGAGCAGGGTGATATACTTGGGGTTGCGCCGCAATATCCTTTCGGCGACGCGCATCATTACGTTGAGTCCTCCAGCAGTCTGCAGCACCGAAGCGCAGCCGATGACGGCCATAATGGTGAGCAGTACATCCACCGGGGGTTTGCCAGGGGCAAGATGAAAAACAAAGGCAAACACGAGGAGGCCGAAGCCGCTGATTAACCCAAGGCCGTAACCGCCGTAACGGGCGCCGAGCAGCAGGCACACAATGATAACCAGGAATTCCAGTGCAATAATGTAGTCCATGATTTGTCTCCTCTCGTTTTAGTTGCTGCGTTTGTCTCTGGAAATCTTCCCCACTTGAAGCGTATCCCCATGAAAATGAGTTTCAAAGTAATCTGATGCGCAATTTGTCAGGTTTCAATCTACTATTCCAACGGCTTGATATTGTATGCGAGCATAATTACAGGCAATTTTATTATCTTCTCTACACTCAGCATTAACTTGAGCATGGAGCATGCCAAATGCACTGAAACGATATAACTTATTGTAATTATAAAACAAATTTTGGTAGAGAAAGGATGTTTGGCTGGTAACAATCAATAACCGGTGGTTATGATTGTAGATGTGTTGATTGATTTAATACTGATATTACAGTAGGTTGAAAATGTTTATAACCTTTAGTTATTGATATAACGCCAGGTTATAGGGACTGGGCTTCATCTCTGTCCACGGCGCAAGGAAGTCACTTCGGTACAGATCACTCTTGCCCGTTCCTAATGACTGCCATGTTGTTCCAGATACCCCTGCTGAACCAGTTGTCGCATATGCAACTTGACCGTATTGCAATTACCGGGGTTGGTATTGGCCGCAACAGCGGTACTCCTACGTATCGGTTTCAGCGGGAGAGCCCCCCATCGACGATTCTAGCCAAATGTTTGCGGCAGGCAATGTAAAATTCAAGTAGAAAATGAAGAACCGAAAAAAACACTTGACTCATTAGACCGACTGGTCTAAGTTATGATCATGAAACGAACACACAACAAAGACGATATTATTCAGGTTGGACTCGACCTCGTGTTAAGCAGAGGGTTCAATGCTACCGGTGTTGAAGCGATTCTGAAGCAGGCGAACATTCCAAAGGGTTCATTTTACAACTTCTTCTCCAGCAAAGAAGAATTTGCCCTTGCAATAATCGATAAATTCGTTGCAGACAGGGTTGAGGTGTTCTCCCCCATTTTCAGCGATCAATCTTTACCACCTCTGGAGCGCGTCAAAAGGAGCTTCGAAACCTTGATTGAGACATTTGAAGGTGCTGAATGCTCCAAAGGATGCCTGCTCGGCAACCTGGGCCAGGAGATGGCTGATCAATTCGCTAACGTCCGGCAACGCCTTGAGCATTCTCTGCAAGAGTGGATCAAGGCGGTGTCCAGACTGCTTTTACAAGCACAGAAGGAACATGCAATCTCCACAGACATGAACACAGAAATGCTGGCGGAAAACCTGATTTCATCATTCCAGGGAGCGCTGCTTTACTCCAAGGTTAAGAAGTCTCCTGAACCATTGAAAAATTTCATCCATTTGTATTTCGATGTATTTCTTGGTCGGAGAGAATAGATCTAACGCAACGCAATTTTTTACCCATCATTACGTAGACTGGTCTAGGCAAACTTTGATGCGTGTGACAAAAAAACAACGTCGGAGGGTGGAGATGAAGGAGAGCATACGCTGTTTAGCCGAGGGGTGGGGAGTTGATGATGTGGGATTCGCGTCGGTCTTCGATTACCGGAGTCCCAAATCCCCTTCGATAGAGTCCCTGTTCCCCGGCGCCAGAACCATGATCGTTCTGGCCTTCCAGGAGTTGTCGGCATGCGAGAGTCCGAGCCCGCAAATGGCGATGGGCGCCAGGCTTGATCTCATGGAATTCTCCCGTTCCGCATGTTACCGTCTCGCCCGCTTCGTGGAGGGCAAGCTTGGCAGCCCTGCCATGACCGTTCCGGTGGCCTACCCCATGGACTATAGCACTCCGGAAAAAACAGGCGTGGCAGAAGTGTCGCTACGTCATGCCGCTGTAGTCGCTGGTTTGGGCTCCTTTGGCCGCCACAACCTGGTTGTTCATCCGCGTTTCGGGACCCGGGTGATTTTCGCTGCCGTGCTCACAAAGCTGGATCTTGCTCCGGATCCGCCAGTAAAGAAAAATGCCTGCACCGATTGCGGCCTTTGTGTAAGCAGCTGCCCTGCCGGTGCACTGGACAAAGAGGGAAAGACCAACGTTATGAAATGCCTCCGGAACAGTCAGCCGTACGGGATGGGCGCCAATATCGCATTCTGGTCCCGTTTTGGTGACGCAACCGGCGAAGAACAAAAAACAATGCTCCGAAGCCCTGAATATTTGAGTCTGTACCAGTCCGCCTTCATAGGCTACCAGTACTACTGCTTTCGTTGCTTCGCAGTGTGCCCGATCGGCAGAGGAGTCTGTCAGGAATAACCATTTGGTTTCGTGTATGAAAAATACACACATATTTTGTAACAGCATCAGATCAAAAACAAATCAAAGGCAACTCACACGGAGACACAAAGGCACGGAGAAAGTCAAAAACAAAGTCATTATTGTTTACCCAAAATAAGCTTCATGGTCTAATCTTGGTTCTCTCTGTGCCTCTGTGCCTCCGTGTGAAACTGGTTTTAAATTTCTGCTTTCATGACCTGAGTAGTTACCATATTTTATTATTTATTACGTAGACCGGTCTAGGCGTATTCAGCCTGCAAACAAGAGGTAAACAAAATGACTACAATAGACAATGGCGAGGATTGTATATGAAAACAACAGCGTTAAAGAAGTTAGGCAGCTTGTCACGCAGGTATCGCATAGCGCTCATCATGGGAGCAGTGGTTGTCATTGCCATCGGCGGTGTATTTGGAAAAGACAGGAAGCCGTTGCCTGCTGATGCGACCACTCCCCGCCTGGTACGCAGCTATACGGTGGGTTCCGCCGGGAGCGACTCGATGGAATATACCGGTGCGATCCACGCTCGCACGGAGAGCGATCTCGGTTTTCGCGTGCCGGGCAAAATCATCGACAAACTCGTCAAGGCCGGAGACCACGTCAAACGCGGACAGGCTCTGATGCGGCTTGATCCGGCAGACCTGCGGCTGGCCGCCAATGCGGCCCGGGAGGCGGTCGAAGCGGCCCGGGCGCAGAACAAACGCGCTATTGCAGATGAAGTGCGGCAACGCGGGCTGGTTGCCATAAAGGCCGTATCAGTACAGGAATACGAACAGGCCAAATCAGCGGCAGACGCAACAACCGCACAGCTCAATTCCGCCGTTGCCTATTCCCGGCAGCTGGAAAACCAGGAGGGGTATGCTGTTCTCAGGGCTGAAGCGGACGGCGTCATCATGGATATTCCAGCGGACGTTGGTCAGGTTGTTGCCGCCGGCAATGTAGTCGTTCGCCTCGCCCATGATGGTGCCCGCGAAGCGGTCGTCAACCTGCCTGAAGGGAGTACAAAGAGTGCAAAATCGAAGGCTACTGCCAGCCTCTACAGCGATTCAGGCCGCTCTTTTCCGGCAAAACTGTGTGAATTGTCCGCAATGGCCGATCCGCTCACCCGCACCTACGAGGCGCGCTTCAGTCTGGATGGTGCCGGCAAGAACGCACCCCTTGGCGCAACGGTCACGGTCCATCTGAATGGCGAGACCCGTAGTGGTGCGATTCCGCAGTACGAAATTCCCGTCGGCGCGCTGTACGACGGCGGCGCCGGCACAAGCGTCTGGGTGATAAATTCCGATGCAATGACATTATCACGCCGACCGGTCGCGGTTGCGAAGCTTGGCAGCGAGACCGCTCTGGTCAGCAAAGGGCTCAAGCCGGGAGAACGGATTATCGCGCTGGGCGCTCACCTCGTCAAGGAAGGGGAAAAAGTCAAGATCCTCTCCGGCCCGGCGAAGGAGCAAAAATAATGAGCCGCTTCAATCTATCCGCTTTTGCGGTCCGCGAACGCGCCATCACCCTGTTCTTTATCATTGCGATCATAATGGCGGGGGGATTTGCCTTTCTGAAACTGGGACGGGGAGAGGACCCCAGATTTACCGTAAAAACCTTGACCGTGACGGCCGTATGGCCAGGTGCGACCGCAAAGGAAATGCAGGATCAGGTGGGCGATCGACTGGAAAAACGTCTTCAGGAACTTGAACATTACGACCGGGTGGAAACCGCCGCATATCCCGGAATGATCATGATGAAGCTCTATCTGAAAGACTCCACGACTCCCAGGGATGTCCCGGACGAATTTTACCAGGCACGAAAAAAGCTGGGAGACGAAAAGATCAATCTGCCCAAAGGGGTGATTGGCCCGATTCTCAATGATGAATTTTCCGATGTGTATTTCGCCATGTATGCCTTGGAAGCAAAAGGGCTGCCCCAGCGCCAGCTCGTGCTGGAGGCGGAAGCGCTGCGTCAGCGCCTTTCCCGGGTAGGTGGCGTAGAAAAGGTCATCATTCTCGGGGAGCAGGACTCCAGGATCTATGTCGAGATCTCCTACAAACGTCTGGCAACTCTCGGCGTAAAAGCGACCGATCTGTTCCATGCACTGGCAACCCAGAATGATCTTACCCCTTCAGGATTTGTGGATACCGCCGGACCGCGGGTCTATCTGCGGCTTGACGGAGGCATCAACGGCGTCGAAGCGGTCAAGGCGATTCCCGTGGCAAGCGGAGGGAAATTACTGAAAATCGGCGATGTGGCCGAGGTCATCCGTGGCTACGAAGACCCGGCAACAAAGCAGATACGCCATCAGGGAGAGCCATCACTCATTCTGGCCCTGGTCATGAAAAAAGGTTTTAACGGCCTGACACTGGGCAAGTTGCTGAAAGCCGAAGAAGCGGCGATTTACAAGGAATTACCGGTCGGACTGGTGCTGTCCAAGGTGTCGGATCAGTCCCACGTCATTTCCGAGGCGTTTAACGAATTCATGATCAAATTCGTGGTTGCGCTTGCCGTTGTCATAGTGGTGAGTCTTGCGACACTGGGGTTCCGTGTCGGGATCGTCGTGGCTGCCGCCGTGCCGCTGACCCTGGCCGCCGTATTCGTCATCATGCTGCTGACCGGAAGGGATTTCGACCGAATTACATTGGGGGCGCTGATTCTTTCATTGGGGCTCCTGGTGGATGATGCGATCATCGCCATCGAGATGATGGTGGTCAAGATGGAAGAGGGGCTGGATCGAATCCAGGCGGCAACTTCTGCCTGGACATCCACGGCCAGCCCCATGCTTTTCGGTACGCTGGTTACCATTGCCGGTTTCCTGCCGGTCGGTTTTGCCAAGTCAACGGCGGGGGAATATGCGGGAAACATCTTCTGGGTAGTGGCATTCTCATTGATCACCTCGTGGTTTGTCGCGGTGTTCTTTACCCCCTACCTGGGCGTCAAGCTTCTGCCTGACATAAAACCGGTCTCCGGTGGGCACGATGCTATTTATGCCACCCCGAACTATCAACGCTTTCGCAGTATCGTGCGGAGAGTGGTGGATCATAAATGGCTTGCCGCCGGCGTAACGATTGCTTTTTTCCTGTTGTCGGTGGTCGGGATGGGATTTGTGGAAAAACAGTTTTTTCCCAACTCGGACCGCCCGGAATTGACGGTCGAGATAACCCTTCCACCCGGCAGCGCCTTTGCAGCAACCGCCAGATCGGTCAAGAGCATCGAAAAAGCGATTCTGGCCGAACCGGAGGCCAAAGTGGTGACCAGCTATATCGGCCAGGGCGCTCCCCGCTTCATACTGCCGATGAATCCCGAATTACCCAATCCGGCCTTTGCCCAAATCGTCATCCTGACCAAAGACTCTTCGGCACGCGATGCGCTCAAGATAAAACTTCGCCGTGTCATAGCAGAGGGCGCTTTCCCCGAAGCGCGCGTGCGGGTAAAACAATACGTATTCGGTCCGCCCGTCCCGTTTCCGGTGCTATTCCGTGTCATGGGACCGGATGTTGATGAGCTTCGCAGGATTGCACGTGATGTCAAAGCCATCATGGCTGAAAATTCGAATGTACGTGATGTGCATCTGGATTGGGGGGAACGGACGCCAAGCCAGCGCCTCGTCCTTGATCAGGATCGTCTGCGCCTCCTTGGCCTCACGCCGCAGGACGCCGGGCTGCAGTTGCAGGCGATTCTGAATGGAGCTCCCACCACGCAGATGCGTGACGGTATCCGTTCGGTCGACGTGGTGGTTCGCGCTCCCGGTTCCGAGCGCCACAACCTGGACAACCTCGCCAATGTTTCCCTGACAACCAGAGAAGGGCGCTCTATCCCGCTATCGCAGTTGGCGCATTTCGAAGCCCGGATGGAAGATCCTCTGCTGAAACGCTACAACCGGGAGCCGTACATCGCGGTTCAGGGGGACGTTGTCGATGGGGTCCAGCCTCCGGATGTAACTGCCCAGATTCTCCCCAAACTTGAAAAGCTGAAAGCAGCCCTCCCCCCCGGCTACCGCATGGAAACGGGTGGTTCCGTGGAAGAAAGCAAGAAAGCCGATGATGCCCTGGGGCTGCTGTTCCCGCCGATGATCCTGCTGATGCTGATCTTCATCATGCTTCAGGTCCGTTCATTCGCCACCATGTTCATGGTATTTGCCACCGCGCCGCTTGGCCTGGTCGGGGCCGTGCCGACCCTTCTCATCTGTCATCAGCCGTTCGGGTTTAACGCAATTCTCGGGCTGATCGGACTGGCGGGGATCATCATGCGCAATACATTGATTCTCGTCGACCAGATTCGCCACGATCAGGAGGCGGGACTGAGTGATTACAATGCCATCGTGGAATCCACCGTACGTCGTGCACGCCCGGTAGTCCTGACCGCCGTGGCTGCCATGCTGGCCTTTATCCCCCTGACCTTTTCCAGTTTCTGGGGATCGATGGCCTATGTCCTGATCGGCGGAGTCGGGGTCGGAACGGTTCTGACGCTGCTCTTCCTGCCGGCTCTCTACGCGATCTGGTTCAAGGTGAAACAGCCCAGCACCGCTACAGTAGAAGGAGCACTGAAATGATCCGCAGAATAGCAATTTTCAGCATAGCAAGCGCCTGCCTTGCGGGCTGCACTACCATGGCGCCGAGCTATACCCGGCCGGATGCGCCGGTTACCGCCACCTGGCCCACCGGCCCGGCCTACAGGAACAACGCCGCTCAAGCGGGTGATCCTGCGGCCTCAGACCTGAAGTGGAACGAATTCTTTGTCAATCCGCAGCTCCGGAAGCTGATCGCCCTGGCTCTGGCCAACAACCGTGATTTGCGCGTGGCAGCGCTGAATGTGGAAAAGTCTCAAGCCTTGTACGGGATTCAGCGCGCGGCTCTCCTGCCGACAATAAACGCCAATGCCGGCAGCAGCGTCCAGCGCTTACCGGCAGATGTCTCCGGAACCGGGCAATCTCTTATTGCCAGAAATCACAGCGTGAATGTTGGAGTGAGCGCCTATGAGCTGGATTTGTTCGGTCGTGTCCGGAGTTTGAAGGATCAGGCCCTGGAGCAGTATCTTGCCACCGATCAGGCGCGACGCAGTATCCAGATCAGCCTGGTATCGGAGGTCGCCAATAATTACCTGACACTGGCCGCTGACAGGGAGCGGCTGAAACTGGCCCTTGACACCCTTGAAAGCCAGCAGGCTTCTTACCGGCTCATCCAGAGCCGCTTTTCAGCGGGCGCCTCATCAGAACTGGATCTGCATCAGGCTCAGACCAGCGTGGATTTGGCACGGGTGGAGGTTGCCCGCTTAACCACACACGTGGCTCAGGATGAAAACCTGCTGACCCTGGTTGTCGGTGCTCAGATACCGGTCGAGCTTTTGCCGACCGTATTAAGTTCGGTGGAAACCCTGCGGGAGCTGCCACCCGGAATGCCGTCCGAGGTGCTCCAGCGCCGTCCTGACATCATGCAGGTTGAGCATCAGCTCAGATCCGCCAACGCCAACATTGGCGCGGCACGGGCCGCCTTCTTCCCGCGAATCACTCTCAATACGAGCATCGGGACTTCCAGCAGCCAACTGAGCGGACTGTTTTCACCCGGTTCCCTTGCCTGGGGATTCGTCCCGCAGATCACTCTGCCGATTTTCGATTACGGACGGAATAAAGCCGGCCTCACCGTAGCCGAGCGGGGCCGGGATATCTTTCTGGCCTGGTATGAAAAAGCGATTCAAAGCGCTTTTCGGGAAGTGGCCGATGCCTTGGCCCGGAACGGTACGGTGGGCGAACAGTTACAGGCGCAACAGTCGCTCACCGAGGCTACCTCCGAGAGTTACCGCTTGGCCCAGGCCCGTTACCACGGTGGTGTCACCAGCTATCTGAACGTACTGGATTCTCAGCGCTCGTTTTACGGTGCACAGCAGGCGCTGATCAGCGTCAACCTCATGCGACTCAGCAATCAAGTCACGCTCTACAAGGTGCTTGGCGGGGGAAGTGAGTAATAAATGTAGAAATAACGTAGGTACAGATTCAGGGAAAAGTGCCCTGAATTATTAAGCTAATAAATACAGGGAGATCATATGAAAATTGAAGGACAGTTAGAATTCCAGGTAGTGGAACGAACATCTGAGCGGGTAGTTTCCGAAATGCCCATTCTGCCCGGCGTGAAGAATCCCTATGGTGTAGTCAATGGGGGGGCAATCCTCTGGTTTGCGGATGTCACCGCCACAATACTGGCGATGGGACCTTCAGACCTTCCCACAGAAGGCATGGCAGGCTTCCCGCTTGCCATAACGCTGAATGCCAACTTTGTCAGCAACCAGAAGGAAGGGACGTTGAGGGCGGTCTCTACCTTTGTCAAGAAGGGGAAAAGGGTCAATGTGGTACGGACGATCGTCTACGGCAAGAGTGACCGCTTGATTGCCGATGTGACCACGAACCACGTGGCGGCAAAGTGAACCTGCATCGCGCTGTCAGTTTCAGCCGGCGGTGCACAAACGCGCCACGGCCGTTGGCAACGGCAATTGCGGCGATGCTGTAGAATAGAATCCGGATTAAAGGGACAACACAGGGGGGCAGGCTGCTTTTTATCAAGTTGCCTGCCTCTTTTCGCTGCCCCTGGCAACATACAGTAAACCTCAGTACCGCGGGTGCCGGGATGACAAAAGTTGGGCACTACTTTGAAATTCCACCATGACCCGGAGGATTTTCGAGGTACAGTGCCTTTTTTTTATCACCTTGTGCTGACATAAGGCGGCGTGAGGGGAATGGTTGGTTGACTTTTTAGGTGTTTGTTAATTCAGTTGCGGCGGGCGCTGATTGCAGCGCCCTTTTTTTTATGGTATGACCGTTACAGGAGATTATTGTATGGGTGTCGTAGCGTTAACGGATATACAAAATTTTGTGGCTGATATGGCTCGTGAATTTTTGCCTGAAAAGGTGATCTTGTTCGGGTCATATGCTCGTGGCAGCGCCGGGACTGAGTCGGATATTGACCTGCTGGTGGTTATGCCCGAGGATGTTTCGGGTGCAAGAGTGGCCGCCGACATCATCACGCGCCTGAAGCCGACCCTGCCGGTTGAACTTGTGGTCCGCTCATCTCGCCAGATCAAGGAACGGCTGGCTTTGAATGATTTCTTTTTGCGCGAAATCATGATCACGGGAAAAGAACTGTATGCAGCCCCTCACCACTGAGTGGATCAATAAGGCAGAAGGTGATTTGGTAACAGCCCGGCGGGAGTTGCGCGCCCGCACGGCCCCAAACTATGATGCCGCCTGTTTCCATGCCCAACAGTGCGCCGAGAAGTATCTGAAAGCACTGTTGCAGGAAGCTGAAACCCCATTCGGTAAGACCCATAATCTCTCATTGCTGCTGGATTTACTGAAGGATCGCCACCCGGAGCTTGAATTGCTGCGCTCTACCTTGGCGATATTGAATGCCTATGCAGTCGAGTACCGCTATCCCGGTGAGTCTGCGGATAAAGAAGTCGCACGGCAGGCGGTAAAGTTGGCGGAAGAGGTCAGGCTGGTTGCATTGGTGCTGTTCCAAGAGCTTCATTGACCTTTTGTGTGTTTGTTAATACTGTTGCGGCGGGCGCTGACGTGGTCATTTCTTTCTTCGACATATCAATCAACGAATGCAACGTGGTCGGCACTCCGGGGGCCGGTTTCGGCCCGAGAGGGGAAGGGTACTCCTGGTTGTCGGCTTTCGGTCATCGCAGGAATGTGATTGAGGCGGTGGAGAGGATTAAGAAGAATTTGAAGTAGGTTGTAATTGAAAGGGCGGCCTTAAGTGGCCGCCCTTCATGATTATAGCACTGAGGCTAATCATCCTCTTTTATATAAAATCTATGTTCTCTATCTAAAAAAACTACATAAAAAGTGTTTTTATCAAAAAGTTCGTTTAATTTATTGTGTGGGATTCTATGCAATTCGGCCGGGACAGTAAATCCAATCAATCTGAGCTTGGAGCCGAGTCTGAAACGTGCCCACTCAGCTTGATGTGGCACGTGCTTTGGATGAGTAAATGAAGATTTAGCGGGAAAAGCTCCATAGTTTGCAAGCATTTTCAACCCTCCTTTACCAACACGTTCATTTCTCCAATACTCAAGAGGTTTTGTTGTATATTCTTTAAGCCGATTCAATAAGCAACATTGCTGTTGGGGAGACCAATCATTAAAATCTTGCCCTGCTTGTTGGCTTGGATCAAAGTATGAAAAGTTGAATTTTGACCTTATCACAAGGTCATTATCATCTGCTTCCAAACTACAAAGACTTGATAGACTTTTGATGAATTGTTTTGTTTTTGAGTTGTCAAATTTATTCATATTCTGGGAACACCCCCGATTCTCCCAGAATTATAGACGGGAGAAATAGGCCTGTCATTTCTGATGATGTCGCCAGGAATTTCATCTAGTCTATATGCATAACTTTCACTAGAGTCTTTGTTGACGAGTACTGTTCGGTACTTACCCATATAATCAAGTATTTCAGTGTTGTGGGTAGAAAAAACTAGCTGAGCATTTTTTTTATTATTAGCTTCACTGTCAAAATAACTAATTAAAAGTTGAAGCATGTGGGGGTGGTAATCTGTATCAAACTCGTCCATCACAAGTATGCCACCAGCATTGAGAGCATAGATGAAGTAGGGGAGTGTTCTATATAAAGTTTGCGTACCTAATGACTCGTTATGGAATACAAGCCATTTTCGTTGTACCTTGGTTTCATGATTAAATGTAGGGAAATAATACTCACTTCCATCTTCATTAGTAGCTGCATTAATTTCAACGTTAGTGATCCCAAGATCAAAGGTTTTTATTATACTAACTGCCTCTGCAAAAATTTCAGGATTTTCTTTGTAGTATTTTGAGGTATTTCTATAGTCAGATGAAAAGTCAAATTTACCGAATGAACTTACATTTGTTATAATACTTGCGAAAAAATTATAAATACTTGACATAGCCTTTACTTCATATTGATTTGCAGTACTAATCAACGAAGCATTTGAGCGTTGTTTTACATTCTTTAACTCACCGAATTCTTTGCTGCAATATATCAATTTGTTGCCACGTCTTTCAAAAACAGGTGATAGCCGGATTGATTTTCGAGACAACTTCTCAAATATAATTTCTTTAGGCGTTAGTTCTACCTCATAATGATAAGCAATATTGTTTACTTTGAAATTACAAAAAACACTTGTTGGTTTCTCATTCATAAAAAATGATGCAATTTGTATTTCATTTTCTGGCTTCATTGCAAAAGAATTACAGCAAAAAAATTGCAAAAAACTAAGCGTTTTTAGTACGTTCGTTTTTCCTGAAGCATTCGCACCTTTTACACATAAAAGATTTGAGACCTGCCTTCCTTTTGATATAGTGTTAGGACATTTTACGCCAAGCTCCAGCGATATATCGAAACCTTCATTGAATGAAAAAAAATTATTTGCACCAAATGTCAGGAGCATAATCTCCCCTTTCTTAAAAACTTGTTGTCGCTAATTGCGTATAAGACATCATAAACGTAGTCTCTTGATTGATTATCTAACCAAAATGGGCAACAAGTCAAGTTAAGATGTAAATTTTTTTCAGGACCAAAAAAACGGGGCAGATTTATTTATTTACTACAAAATGATGAGCGACAATTAGAACTCCCGACTGACGACAATTATAATTCCCGAAAGTATCGGGCATTGTAAGCTGTCCACCATCTCTTTGGAATAACAAGAAAAATGCGGGACAGATTTATTTTATTACTACAAAAGGCGGCCAATCGGCCGCCTTTGCTGTTTACCACCAAACCAAAGCACTTATTTCTCCAACAACTTCCGCGCAAGACCATGCAGTTCCGCGTTTGCCAGCGCGACCACCTTTTTCTTCACCGAACGGGAATAATACTCCTGTTCCGTCTTTGTCAGGGGCAACCCTTCCAGCCTCTTCTTAAACAATTCCTTCTGCTTCGGCGAAAACATCTGCGACAGTGCAAAGGCCAGGGAATACTCCTCGTACTTCTCCCTGCGCTGTCTGCTCTTGTCGGCATTCTGCTCAAAATAGAGTTCAAATAACCCCTTCAACCGTTCCGGGTCGAGATCCACATCACCCCACGCGAGAGTCCGGTTGCGGGCAAGGTCGTTGCGCCACTGTTTCACCAGGGTGGCATCATCACTTGAGAGCTGCTTCTTGTACCTGCTCGACCAGGAAAAACTCAAGTGATAGAAAGAATAGAGCGACAACGACAACAGCAGGAGCCGATGAAAACGATCCTTGTCTTCCTGGGCGGGCAGATGCTTCTCAACCAGATCATACGCAAACTGGTAGGTGTCGGCGGCATTTGCCAGCAGTACGGGAAACCCCTCCCAAAGCCTGGTGTCCCGGCTCTTCACCACCTCTGCCAGTGTTTCGTTGACATCCAGTTCTTCACTCGGTTCGAACATCGGTAAGCCGAGCCTGCTCAAACTCTTCATAAGTTTTGCGTCAGTCATACAGACCTCTCTTTTGCAGCAACTCAAGGAAGTACTGCATATGCGGTCGCAGCCGCGCTTCCGCGACGTCAAAGCTTACCAGCTCGTTAAAATGTCCCGCCAGCCGGTCAATATCAAGATCCGCCCTGTGCGCTTCAGCCAGACTCAGGCAGTCATCGAAATCGACCCTGGTCCCGCGCATCAGCTTGCTGGAGATAAGATCGTAGTCGTTCAAAATCCCGAGGTATAGATGAGAATATTCCTTGAGCGGACTGTTGCCATCTTTTTCCAATGGCGACGTCAGCAGCTCTGTCGTGTGAATGAAATTGCCACGAAAAATATCAAATTGGAAAATTTCACCGGCGCGCTTCCAGCCAAAACCGGTGACCGGTTCATACTCCAGCTCCCTGAGTTGCTTTATCAGATACTGATGCTCCTGAATATTCGGGACCATGAAATCAACATCTTTGGTCGATGGCTTGACCCCAGACAAGGTCATGGCCGTCCCTCCACACGCGATCAGATGAACCTTGCGTTTAAGGAAACGGTTCCACTCTTCCATGACGTTAAGAAGATGATCTTTGTTAAGTCTGTATTCCATGCGTACACTCTTAGGCAATAAATTGTATTTAAAAGTACACTAAATTGTACGATTGCATACAAAATATTCTTTTGTCAAGCACGCGCTCAATAGTCACTGAGAATTACGGGGTTACCATACTTAAATCAAAAGGCGACCAATAGGCCGCCTTTGCTGTTTACCACCAAACCAAAGCACTTATTTCTCCAACAACTTCCGCGCAAGACCATGCAGTTCCGCGTTTGCCCGCGCGACCACTTTTTTCTTTACCGAGCGGGAATAATACTCCTGTTTCGTCTTTGCCAGGCAACCCTTCCAGCCTCTTCTTAAACAACTCCTTCTGCTTCGGCGAAAACATCTGCAACAGGGCAAAGGCAAGGGAGTACTCCTCGTCCTTTTCCTTGCGCTGCCAGCTCTTTCGGTATTCTGCTCGGATACAATTTACTTGCTGCCCCCTCTCACCAGTGGCATACTATTAAGTACTTAATCAGGTATCAGAAGGAGTGCTGTTATGAATACCATCCCGGCACAGGAGATCAAACGGCGCGGCATTGCCGCAGTTGACGGAATGATCGCCACGGGTGACGTACATGTCATCCGCAACAACAAACCCGAGTACGTGGTGCTGACCGAGGCGCGTTACCAGGAATTGGTGGCCGAAGCAGAGGAGGCGTATGTCGCTCGGGTGAAGGCGTCACTGGAGGATGTGAAGGCGGGGCGGGTGCGAAAATTTGCCTCTGCTGATGAACTGCTGAAGGCGCTCGACCTTGACGGAGAATGAGCATGTTCTGTGTTACCGCATCGGAAAAGTTTATCCGTCAGGCAAGCCGGTTCTTCAGGAAACACCCTGATCTTAAACCCCGCTTCGTCGCGACAGTCAGCGCTTTGCAACAGGATCCGTTTCAGCCGGGTCTTGGCCTTCATCAACTCACCGGCAAACTTTCCGGATGCCATGCCGTCAGATTGACCTATTCCTACCGCATTACTCTGACTCTGCTGATCAGCGAGCATGAGATCATTCTGCTTGACATTGGCAGTCATGACGAGGTCTACCGGTAGTAATATACTAAAGGACAAAAAGCGGCCAATAGGCCGTCTTCCACGTTTACCACCAAGCTACACGCCTATTTCTCCAACAACTTCCTCGCAAGACCATGCAGTTTCGCATTTGCCAGCGCGAACGGGAATAATACTCCTGTTCCGTCTTTGTCAGGGGCAACCCTTCAAATCCAATTTATTTAACAAAGTCAGTAGCCAGTTTTCCCCAAGGAACTACTGAGACATTCCCATTCGACAGCTCCCTCGTGCCACCGTACACCAGCCACGCCGGGCGATCCGGTATGCCGGATAATTCGCACCATTTTTTCAAAGGCGTCAGCGAATCCGAAACAATGGTCTGACCGGACTTTATATCTACCGGTTTCAGGGATGCGCCGTCATCCAGCAGCAGATCAACTTCCAAACCTTTGCTGTCGCGCCAGAAATAGAGGTCAGCCTGTTCTCCCCGGTTGAACCTGCTCTTCAAAAACTCCATCACCACCATGTTCTCAAAAAGTGCCCCGCGCTGGGCATGGAAAACCAACTGCTCCTGTTCGCGCACACCCAGCAGCCAGGCGGCAAGGCCGGTATCGATGAAGTAGAGCTTGGGCGCTTTGATGAGCCGCTTGTTGAAATTGGTGAAATGGGGACGGAGCAGAAAAATTATGTAACTCGCCTCCAGTACAGAAATCCAGGCGGAAGCGGTATTGTGGGTGATGCCGCAATCCGAGGCAAGAGATGAGAGATTAAGCAGTTGACCGGTTCGTGCCGCGCACATTCTGACAAAACGCTGGAAGGAAGAAAGGTCGCGCACATTGATAAGTTGGCGTACATCCCGTTCGATGTAGGTGTTGACGTAAGCGGGAAACCAGTCCGTCGGGGCCAGGTCGCGGTCATAAAAGGGAGGATACATCCCGTACAGCATGAGCTTGTCGGCACTGTCCGGCAATTTGCCTGCGGCTTTCAGCTCATCCATGGCAAATGGGAGAAGTTGTACCAGTCCCACCCGGCCAGCCAGTGATTGGGTTATCCCTGAAAGCAGGCCAAACTGTTGGGAACCGGTCAGGATATATTTTCCCGGAATCAGGTTGTCATCAACAAACCCTTGCAGATATGAAAAAAGTTGCGGAGCCCGCTGAACCTCGTCGAGAATCAGGCCGTCCGGATAAGCTGACAGGAGACCGCGCGGATCATTTTCGGCAAGAAGTCGCGTGTCCGGGTCTTCAAGTGTCAGATAGGGCTTGTCCGGGAATGAACTTTTGGCAAGGGTGGTTTTTCCGGATTGGCGTGGGCCGGTAATGGCAATAACCGGAAAACCTTTTGCCAGTCGCATGATGGTGGTGTGTGCCGTTCGCTTGATCATAGTGTGACAATATCACGTCGGTACAAATTGTCAATTCATTTTACAATATGTACTCAGTCCTGAAAGGAACCGTAGGGGTGCTTACTCAGCGTATTTCAATCAAAAAAAGGCGGCCAATCGGCCATCGTTCCTGTTTACCACCAGACTTCAACTCTTATTTCTCAAACAACTTCCTCGAAAGACCACGCAGTTACGCGTTTGCCAGCGCGACCACCTTTTTCTTTACCGAACGGGAATAATACTCCTGTTCCGTCTTTGTCAGGGGCAACCCTTCAAGCCTCTTCTTAAACAACTCATTCTGCTTCGGCTAAAACATCTGCGACAGAGCAAATGCCAGGGAATACTCCTCGTACTTACAAATCAGCAGAATGTAGCCAGATAAATCAGAATATTTGAGCCTCTATTAATTGCAAATCCGGGACAACACGTCGGAATAAAACCAGCTTGACAAAGGTTCTATATAGAACTATATTTCCCGTTATATTTTCCTCGGAGGGATTTCATAATGAATGAACAAGAGGCGCGGAACCTGGCAGCTTCATTGATGGCGATTGCCGAAACAGCCATTGTTACCACTATAGATGGCGAAGGTCTCCCGCAGACCCGCGCCATGCTCAACCTGCGCAATACAAAATCCTTCCCGAGCCTGACGCCGTTGTTTTCCGCTCACCAGAGCGACTTTCTTGTCTATTTCACAACCAACACATCTTCTTCCAAGGTTGCACAGATCAGATTAAATAAAGCAGTTTCGATTTATTACTGTCTTCCGATTGAATGGCGTGGCCTGATGCTGGGAGGAAAAATGGAGATCGTAACCGATCCGGTAATCAAGCTCGCTCTCTGGCAACCGGGATGGGAAATGTACTATCCGGGCGGGGTAGTTGATCCGGAATATACAATCCTCTGTTTTAATCCGTCAGCAGTGACTTATTACCACCAGCAGAACAACTTCAAATTAGATCTGCGGCAGACCTCGTGAAAACTCAGCGTGAAGGAGGTTTTCTGCTCTCCAGGATTCACCAGTTATCCGGGCGAATACTGGCAAGGAAGCTTAAAGAGTACCAGATTGATGAGATCAACCCGGCTCAGGGAAGAATCATGTTTGCCCTCTGGCGAACGGATAATATCTCTATTCAGGAGTTGTCTAAAAGCACCTCGCTGGGAAAATCGACATTGACCAGCATGCTGGATCGCCTGGAAGAAGCTGGGCATATCTGCCGGGTTCCTTCCTGCGACGACCGGCGTAAAATCATGATCCGGTTGACCGAGAAGAATAAACGGTTACGTGGCATCTACGATCAGGTTTCATCCGAGATGACAGAACTGTTTTACGGAGGATTTTCCGGTGAAGAAATAGATCAGTTTGAAGAGTACCTGCGCCGCATCCTGACGACACTTGAAGGGAACGGAGTAAGAGAGTAACAACCACAAACCAGGGAGGATGAAAAAATGAAGAAAATGCTCATGATGTCGTTTGTCGCCGTTACACTGCTGTTCACCCAAAGCGCCTTCGCTGAACTGACGAAGATCGCTGATAACGTTTACTCCTACGTTGGAGAGAAAGACGGTTCCCCTCAACACAGTTTTGCCGCCAATGCCGGAATAATTATCGGCACGGACGGAGTGCTGGTGGTGGATACCCTGATCTCAGCCAAAGAGGGGGCACGGTTCCTGGCAGACATCCGCAAGGTAACATCCAAGCCGATCAAGTATGTGGTCAACACACATACCCACCTGGACCACGCATTCGGCAACTGCGTCTTTGCCAAAATCGGCGCCACAGTGATCTCGCATACCGCTGACCGTGATCTGCTGAAGCAGGTAGGCGAAGGAACACTGAAAAACATCGGTAATTTCGGTCTGAAACCGGAAGATATGGTTGGCACCGAGATACTCCTTCCCACGCTATCTTTCAGCGACCGGATGCAAATCGATCTTGGTAACGAAACAGTTGAACTGATCCGATTTGCTCCATCACACACTGCCGGGAGCATTGTCGTCTCTCTGCCTGCCAAAAAACTGATCTTTGCCGGTGACGTTCTCTTTACTGATTTTCACCCCTTTATGGCAGATGGTGACATCAGCGGCTGGACTTCGACTATCGACGCCCTGCTTGACATGGATGTGGAGAAAATCATACCCGGTCATGGTCCGCTCTCGACCAAGAAGGACCTGCGCGACATGAAAGAATATCTGCTGCAGTTCGACAAGAAAGCGCGGGAACTGGCGGCCACGTCAAAGGATGCCGATTTCATTGCAACAGAGCTGAAAAAGAGCCTTCCGCAGCGTTCAATGGCTGACTGGATGATCGGTTTTAATGTAAAGAGCCGCTATCTGGGGAAATAAGGGTGACGGACACACTATTTGATATTCTGGTGCGAATACTGGAGCAGAGCGAAGCACCGTTTGTCATACATGAACACATGGCGATGAGAACTATGGCGGATGCAGAGGAGCTGCTGCCATTCGATGTTGCTCGACTTGCCAAGACTATCGCTTTTCGCACGAAGGATTGCAGAATTGTACTGGCGGTGCTCCGGGGGACAGCAAGGGTCGATTACCCCCGGCTGTCTGCCCTTGTTGAGGTGAACCGCCGTGACCTTGCCGCCCTCTCGCCGGATGAGGTGCGAGAGTTCCTCGGAGTAGAACCGGGGAGCGTTTCGCCTCTGTTGCCCCAAGGTGATGTCGCTGTTTTTATCGATGAGGATGTTTTGACAATCCTGCCAACTATCTTTTGCGGCATCGGTCGTCCCGACCGGACACTGGAGCTGGTAGCGACTGAACTGGTGAGGATTACCGGCGGAAGCGTTGGTGAGTTTTCACGGTAGATACTTTCGGGTTATTTCTCATAGCCAGCCCTTCCTCAGATGTCCTGTACAGCGGCATCATGTAAATAATTCTGGATGCCATGCAATCCGCTATTTCACATGTCATTGTGAGGCGATATAGCCAGCAGTACTTTTCATCATAAACTCAACTGTTTAGAATACCGACACTTTTGTAAACGGTATAAAAATTGCTTATGTATTCACTTACTATGATTACATCTCAGGGTAACTCCTCAGAGGTGTATGCACGCAAAGCCACAATTGGAAACGTAAGCAATGAATGGCAGAAGTTTCACAAGGGTTAACTACTCTGCTCCTGCATCAATACGATATAATCAATAATGTGGTTTGTGGCACTGCCGAAAACTTGAGTTTATATGGAATGTACCTGCGCACAGATCATGAAATGCCAGTCAACATTTCGGCTCACGTTACTGTATCGCATGTAAATCATTGGCTCAAGTTTGATGCAAAGGTTGTCAGAAGAGAAGAGTCTGGTGCTGGCTTGCAGATACAGGGACTGAGTGCAACCTCATTTGCTTGTCTGCGTGACTGAAGTATTTAATCAGAATCAGGAGGATGTTCAGGCATTAGAAGAGACGTATAAGATGCTGCAGATTATTTACTAAATTGCAGGCTATATCTTGCAGTGTAATCTTTTAAAAATTGACACGTTATTTGATGAGGTAGCCCTATTGTTTGCAATCACTTCTCATTCAGGATGGTATTTCCATGATGTTTACTGGGTGGGAGCGTGTCTGTTCATTATTCATTTCATATGGCTTCGTCCATCCCTGCTATATCAGAAGAATGCCATAGTTATAATATTGGGCATGATCACCTTCTGGCCTCTAACCTACGCATTTTTCATGTATCATCTCATACGCTTTAGAATACACAAATTGAAAAGCACAAAATAAAATCATGCCGGACTATATGTTAGAATAACCACAAGTGGATGGTGTCTATGATTTTCAAGTTTACCCATGACATTGCGGCAAAAATGGGCATTAAATTATCCCATGTGTCGATTCTTGATAATTCTGCGTTCAGCAGTTGTAACCGAAAGAGCCTGAAAATATCATCAGGCGGAAAACTGTCATTAGTTTCATTTACGCCCGAAGAACAGATGAATGGAGATATAGGAGATGAACTGAAAGGACGAATATCGAGCACGTTGTCTGATCTGTCTCGGTTAACATAGTTACTGAAAGTATTTTGACTTCATGCCTGATTTTAACAAACCGCTTCGCTTGAGGCGGTTTGTTCATGTCACAATATCAATCATCTCAAGCCCCTTTGGCCATATCAGGCCATCGGGGCTTATTATATTCCAACTCGAAAGGAGAAACAACATATGCCGCAGCGAAATCATCAGCCGTCCGTAATTTTGGCATAGATTTTCAAAAATCCTGCGGTACTGATGTCATTGGTTAAAAGACCTGAAATTATTCCTGTTGTGCAGCAGCATAGCGTCATAATTCCGCAGACAAGTGCAATTGTGTACTGATACAACATGTGACACGTTACCTGAAGCGTGATCTGGCCGAATCGATAGCCTCTCCCATGCTGGTCCAGGCAAGTTCGATACCTGTTTTCAGGTCTCCCCAAGCACTTTCACCGGAATGCTGAAGTTCGTCGATCTTCTGCCTTGCGGTAGCCTGCTTTATCTTTAATAATTCAATCTGTTCACGGTACTCACTCTTGACATCAGCCGTAACTTCACCAGCCTTGGCAGCCAGTGTGTCAATCTCGGCATTCCACTCCTCCAGTTTTTCCTGCATCCTGTTGATGTACTCATCTCTGCTGCTCATAATGGTCCCCTCTTTGTCTATGCCTGACTGATACTAGTCAGCCGCCATGGATTGTTGCCGTTGGGTTTGACAAATGTCCAGAATTCCTCGAATTTGACCGGGTCTGTTTTGCTACCGGACACGATCACCCCGGTCGACTCTTCGGTTGTGTAATCAAGCAGGTTGGCATAGATCATAGCGGTGATGTAGTCCTGCCCCGCCTCTTGCCACACCTCGGTTACCTCAACATTCCTGACCGCAATGTTCTCAAGCCTGTTGACCCGCTTATCACGCAATAGCTGGTCAAGGTCTGTCTGGAGTATCCGCTTCATCTCATCGGTCAGGATTCCAGATACCATCGTTAAGTCACGATTCATCCAGGCCCCCTGAATTTTGAAGAACATATCCATTACTGAGTCATTGAAGCGGTTTTCATCGAAGGAGGGATCCTTATGATGGATGCTTGCCAGGCCAGCACCCACCGAATCAGGTATCTGATCATTACTCTGAAACGTGCCGGAAATAGGGATTATGGTCTCTCTCTGATAACCACCCTGCATTGCAGGAACGAAGGAATTTTCGGTTCGCTTGTTTTTAAAATACCGGTAGGCAAGATAACCACATCCAGCGATGAGAATGATGCCGAAGATGCCGATTCCGCCACCGCCGCCGCCCATACCGCCTCCGGTTCCTGCTCCGGCAAAGCTGCTGAACAGCATGCTGCCCAGCATTCCTCCTGCTAATCCGCCTGCCATACTCCGCAGAAAGCCGCCCCCCTGCTGTTGCTGCATTGGTGCCGGTGCGGCCTGTTGCCGTGACTGGTTCGGCTGAGAAGAGGGGCTTGCGGGTCTGGAATAGCTGCGTGAGCCGCTGCCTCTGAATGACCGGCCTCCACCCGCCCTTGCATGAGCGTTGAATTCCAGTACTGTGATACTCAGAAATAAGACAGCAACCAACAGTGCAAATACTTTGACAATTTGTTTTTTCATTTTCGTCTCCTTGAGTTTTTAACCGAATTGGTCAGAATTTCTGACTTTTTCTTCTGTTTATTCTTTTATTTCAGTTTGTTACTAAGTTTTGCCTTGTCTCCCTCCATGATTCTGGTTAAATACGATGGTATGGGAGGACAAGCTCATGT
>JAQTQX010000008.1 GCA_028712075.1 Desulfuromonadaceae bacterium | reverse complement strand
TGTTGCCACGTTGCGTGATGTGATGTGGGTGGCCGGGTGCTATGATGCGGGCTATTCTTGGCATGGGTGAGATAGTACTGTACGATTTTCACATTAGCAACAGAAATATGGGGAGTGTCCCTAGTTTCCAGACATGAAAGACTGAGTGAAATAGACGCAATTATGAAATAGGTGCGAAACATTAGCATTGCAGTTCCTCCATTTTGACTTTGGTTAGGTGATGCACCGGAGTCTTTGACTCCTGCCAACGTGGAAAGGCACACCGGCTCGGCGGGGGCTTTTTCCCGCTGACCGGTGCTGCCGTTGGTTGAACTGATTAAATAGGGATATTCCATGCTAATCCGTAAACATGACCTTCTAGCGGACTTTGTGTTGATATTGTGACGATTAATACTCCACCAAAGTCTTCTATATTCACTTTCATCCGATCCATTTCGCTTTCGACGATATAATCAACACCAGAACTATAACTTGCTACAAACGTATAAATGTCTTCAGGTCTTAATTTATATTCTCTTGGAAATCTGAATTGGCCTTTGAAATTCTTTGTTCTTTGAATTGGTAAAAAACCGTCAAGGCAATCAAACGTCTTACTTCCAACTCTATTAGTAAAATTTGCTGGGATATCTTCCTTCTTAATAGGATTTAGATATTTTGATTTATATTCAAAGCTTACTGTTGCTGTGTCATTTTCTTTAGGTTTTGGATCTAAAATAACTGCAACTTCTAAGCATTCTGGTTCATCCTTCTCGACTTCTGTTGTCATTGTAAATTTTCGTGAACTATCGAGTAAAGCTGCATCCCAGGTTATTTTGTGTTGCGGATTGTCTGGTTTTGCTGCTGTCCATGCGGCATTTTTTAATTTTCCTGAAAATTTGTCAGAAAACTTAAGAGTTCTGCTGGAATTATATTTCCAAATATACTCTCCATTCTCAACTAAAAGCTCAGCCAAGAAATTAACGCTTTCCGCAAAAAATCCAGTAGCATCTTGCCTTGGGATGAGATCATGTGACTTGACAGCTTTTATTTTAATTTTGTGAATTGATGAAATGATTTTTTCTAGCGTTGCATTTTGGCAAATCAGAGCTCTGTCGAATTCATAAAAAGTACAATAGCTTGATAAAAAACCTGTGACGCTGACTTCCTTTTCTTTTAAGACCAAAATGTCTTTTTTTAATGCATACGCCATTGAGATTTCATCATGAACAGCCGGTGGCATCTGCCAAGAGGTGTCGTTAATTTTGTCCCTTTTAACGGCTATTACTATAACTATTTGTGAATCTTCGATTTGTTGCCTAGCCACTTCTGAAGGTACTTCAGAAAATCCTCCATCAACATTTTTGCATTTGATATCCAGTGAGTTACAAATGGTCAATATCAAATTGTTTAAATCAGAATCCTCTGGTTTAAATGAGCATGAAAGAAAACAACTTACCTCTGGTGAATGCATAATTCCTCCGCTTTAGTCTATTTTAAATATTGTTCAACGGGGTGCCCTGTTGACCTGCCGTGCGGGGTCTTTTCCGCACGGTCAGCGTCCGACAGGTTGGTTATGACATTGGGTTATTTCCAGCCGCACTCCATAACTTCCCTTCGGGGACAAAAGGAGAAATAGTGATGAAAAACGAATTTGTTATGAGACACGAAAAGGTAGCACTCACACCGTTAGACGTACCTATGCGCGTTCAATTGGAATGCGTACAAAGGTATTTAGAAAGTGGAAAAGTAACCTCGAAAGACGCTATCACATTAGGCGTTGATCCGATGATATACCCGAACTGTGAAGAACTGTATGTACGACGCTTGGCTTTTATAATTGAGCGTTTATTGGACACTCTCTAACAACATGTCGTCAATTTCATCGTCTGTAATTAAATCTTTTTGGCGCAAGATGCTTATCAACTCGCCTAAGAGTTTTATAGTTTTTATTTTTGAAAAATCGTTGTCGTTTGGAGTATGGAGTGACCTAAAAATGCGACCGCTAACAGTCTCTTCGTCCAGATAAGTAAGTTCTTCTAAAACAGATTCTCTTGTTGGCATTTTTGTTTCTCCTTTTGGTTTGAACGTTATCTACGCTTCATAGGCGCAAGTATGATTAAGATAATTACGAGTATTATGATGAGGGTTAACATGAGTTTGTCCTTTGTCTCAAATTTAATGCTTCCACAGTAGTGTATATGCACCTAAGCAAACAAAGGCTCCTGTAAATGAAAATAATTGAATCCTGTAAAAAATTCTTTCAGCAAAAGTGGGACGCTGTGACAGTCTTATTGGAGAAGATGTTTCCTTTTGTTGAATCGCCAAGCGATTTACTTCTGCGGCGCTATTTAGAGTATCTAGGGGACGCATCGTCACGCGATGTTGAACAAAAACTCCAGAGAGAATTGATACGAAAAGAAGCGGCAAAGCTACTTTTGCAAGTTCGATGTACTGACTACTGCTTAAGAAATTTCCGCTCAAAGAGGCGAGCAAAGAAAAACTTCCGGTACTCAGCGTGAGAATAAGTCTTGTGAAAGCAAGGTATTGCTCATGGTGTTGGTCGAGCAGTTTCTTTTCAAGTTCTTCAAATGTTTGAGATTCGATGCGAGCCTCCTCTTTCTTGGGGGTGTATAACGGCTGAGAGCACACCGGCGGCGGTTTTTAGCCGACCGGTGCTGCGCTTCGTTGGACATTGTCCTTTCTCGCTCAAGAAATTACGTTATCCACTAAGGGCTGCTGTTTTGACCTTAATAATTTCATGAATAAATTCGCCTATGTTGGATGGGCTCTTATAGGGCTTATTCACTCCGAGTTTTTCAAACAACTCTGACGTTGTATTTTCTAAATCGCCAATGGCAAGTTGATAACTACCGAAAGAATCCAAATGCTTCGAGAGTTCGTCAAAAGTGTACGAAGGATCGAGCTTTTGACATGGAATTCCTAATTGACTTGCCAAACTATCCCTCTCACGCAGTACTGCTTCTTTTGAGACACCTTTGTAGATATCGTTGAACTTTTTCACAAAAACATCATCACTCAAATCAGGAAGCTTTTTCACTTTCCTTTTAACCAGAATCGCAGAGAGCAGTGCGCAACCTAAGCCAGCACAAATCACTGTTATTTCGTGCATGTGTTATTCCTTATCCACAGTTATCTTTACTAATGATTCAAAAACTATAATTGAAATAAGCGAACTCAAAACAATATCAACCACAACAAATAACCATAGAGATCTTACGAAGCTCGATATCAAAACTGTAGTTACAACAGAAGACAACCCCATAAAAATTATGGCGTTATCATAATTATAAGATAGTTTAGCGCCGCAATGTGCACATAGATGGTTGTTTCGTATCACTAAAATATTAATTTTAATTTTGCAAACAGGACATATCATTAAGGCCACTCCTTAAAAACCTGTGAAATTCGGGCAAATAGCTCCACATAACTTTGTACTTGAAACTTGACATGCTAACCAAACACCCCTTGTCACTAATACTCCGGCTGGAATTGCTCCTACACCCATGGTAAACGCTCCACATGGGACATAAAACGCCAATTTGCATGGAACCATGCATTTCAGAAAGTCAGCATTTTTTACAATTAGATTAACCCAGTATTCACTTATTGTTACCCATGCGTCACCCCATGCTGAATAAGTTATAAACATAGCAATGTACGTCAATATTGCCGCTCCGTTCGACCCGCCGCTGATCATATATGCTCCAGCACCGGTGTCGGGGTCACTAATGATATATCCACACCCGATCCAACCGTTAAAACTTATGTTGGTTTTTGAAACAGTGACCACCTTCCCGGCATTGACGGCGTTTTGGATGTCAGTTATTACTTCCTGACTGACATGGAGTTGCGGCAAGATGGTGGCTATGTTTGCCTGATTGACAGTGTAGATTGGTATGCCCTGGTCGTTGGCAATTTTGAGCGCCTTAACCGTACTGATACCTTGTGCCGGGTTATCCGACGTCGAAAAGATCTGCTCCGGTATGCTGTGCTCTAATGCCGATGAGGTTGTACCACTGCCAATCATGTACTGCTTCGCATATTCGCTATTGCCATCTTTCGGTTTTACCACTTGCATCAAATAATCCGCATCCATGTTGAGACCATCAGACTGCACCCACCTCGGTATGCCCCATAATGTAAGCACTTTCAGCTTCGTCGCGAAAATGGTTTCCGAAGGTAGAGTTATGGCGATGACGTTCATGGTTTTAGCGGTAATTAAGTTCATCGAGCCAAGTTCGGCGTGGTAGGACATGGCGGTGGTATACAGCACATCGCCGATTAGGTCGTCTTTGCTGAGCCCTGCAAAATCATTGCTCTGAAGTTTTGCTTTTGTCGCTTCCAGTTTGGCCGTGATAGCCGACAACTGCTCCTGACTGATTCTTCCCAGATTCAGCCCAATTGCCTGATACACTCCGGCGTCGATGTAATTGACGACCTGACTTGAACCGTACGACGGGTCAGAAAAGGTCATGGTGAAGATATTGGTTCCACCGAGTCCGACCGGCGCACCGGTCGCTACTATCTGCCCGTCAATCCGCAATTCCGGTTTGACGTTGATGAGATACGCCGGGAGTTGGGATGGTAGCTCGTTCGGCTGAATCGGTGTGCCGTCCGCATGTGGCGTAGGCAGAAATGAGTTGATGACCGCTTCGTCTTGAGGGGTGGCGGGGGAGTAGCTGAGCGTGATCTTTTTACCAGCCAGTTCCGGCAGGCTTTTGATTATGTTCAAGGATGTGTCAACGATTACTGCGTCCGGATCGTAAGCGGAAAGATCTACGGTGTCATTCTTGATGTTGAATGACAGCTTGTGGCGATAGGTGTCTGGAATTTCGTTGAACGTGCTCCCTTTTATTGAGGTGCGATACGGGAGCGTCCCGAGAAGAAAGGGATATTCTTTTTTGACGATTTCCTTCTTACCGAGGACGTCACCGACGGTGGCGTTGGGGTAGTTCTGCTTGATGTAGCTCTGTACGTTGGTCTGGTAATCCAGCATGGCCTGCTGGGTGAGTTGGGAGTTTACGCCGGTGATGTATCCTTGTGCCTCGTTGATGGTGGCGGTGGATTGTATCTGCGACAGGAATGATTGAGAGTCAAAGGGGACGGCACTCTTTATGTCGATGCCATTGGTGTAGGTGTACTCTTTGTAAGAGGGATCGAGTGGTATCCAAATTTGGCCTTTGCCATTGATGTGTTTTGCTCCACGAGAAGGAAAATAATGGATCCATGCTTCAACGTAAACATGTTCAAAACGAGCGTGGGTCACTTTACCGCCTTCGGTCAGAGCCTTGGTCGGTACTCCTCCGCTCGACATGAAGTCAAGTGCCGCCATGGGATCGGTAAAGCCACCGGCCAAGTTCATAAATTTATCAATCGGAAGCGTAACCGATTCTGTAACATAACGGGCATGGATGCCAGATGCCCGCAGCAGTGCGATGAGCAGCGAAGCGCTATCAAAGGCGTTCCCCTGTTTGGTCAGCAGGGTCATGTTGGCTCCCTGAATTGAACCCCACGTAGGGACGAATTCGATGTTGTTGCGCACCCACTCGTAGAGCTTGACCGGTTTGTATTCCAGCTCCAGTGCTTTCGCTCTGATTTCCGGAGTCAGTTGAACATCAATGGTTTCCGCCAGCTCGGCGGCAGTAGGCGGGATGGTGGCGTTAACAACGCTGGAGGTGAGGAGTCCGGCCAGTGAACCGGCCGAGGCGACTTGAATCCGCTTTTCGTTTTTCCAAGCGTGTTTGTCTTTTTTAACGTCTTGATCGAATTCTTCTTTTTTGAGACGTGGTTCGCGCTTGATCGATTTCGGTTGCCGGTGGGGAAGGTTGTTCGGGTCGAGCTTCTGGTGTCTTGATGGGGCTTTTACCCGCTTCAGGTGCTTTTCAACCTTATCGATTTCTATCTCTGCTTCTTTATTGTCCTTGGCCTTCTCGACCCGCTCAATATTGCCTTTCAGTTCGGCAAGGTTGTCATCATATCTTTTAACGAACTTATGATGGCGTTGGAGGATTACATCGGGGAGCTTCGCGTCCTTGAGCTTCTTTTCCGTCTCGGCGAACTGTTTGCGGATTTCCGGATCGAGGGTTTCAATCTCGGTTTTTGCGGCTTTCAGCCGCTGCTTCTTGGTTTCAGCATCCGCCTTCGGGGCGGATAGTGCCTCTTGCAGTTCCTCGGTGGCCTTTGCAAAACGCTCCTCCGGCCCCTCCGATTTCTTTTTCTGCTGTTCCTTTGCCTTCTCTTTCTTCACAGCATCCTGCGCCGCATGAGCAATGCTGAACACTCCGCCGGATGTCCATGTGAAGAAGCAAATTACCACAGCCGCTATAATTCTTGAGTATCTACGAAACATTATCTCCTCCATGCCGTTGAATTTTTCTCTTTCTGTTTCCTTCTGTGTTCAACGGGGTGCCCTGTTGACCTGCCGTGCGGGGTCTTTTCCGCACGGTCAGCGTCCGACAGGTTGGTTATGACATTGGGTTATTTCCAGCCGCACTCCATAACTTCCCTTCGGGGACAAAAGGAGAAATAGTGATGAAAAACGAATTTGTTATGAGACACGAAAAGGTAGCACTCACACCGTTAGACGTACCTATGCGCGTTCAATTGGAATGCGTACAAAGGTATTTAGAAAGTGGAAAAGTAACCTCGAAAGACGCTATCACATTAGGCGTTGATCCGATGATATACCCGAACTGTGAAGAACTGTATGTACGACGCTTGGCTTTTATAATTGAGCGTTTATTGGACACTCTCTAACAACATGTCGTCAATTTCATCGTCTGTAATTAAATCTTTTTGGCGCAAGATGCTTATCAACTCGCCTAAGAGTTTTATAGTTTTTATTTTTGAAAAATCGTTGTCGTTTGGAGTATGGAGTGACCTAAAAATGCGACCGCTAACAGTCTCTTCGTCCAGATAAGTAAGTTCTTCTAAAACAGATTCTCTTGTTGGCATTTTTGTTTCTCCTTTTGGTTTGAACGTTATCTACGCTTCATAGGCGCAAGTATGATTAAGATAATTACGAGTATTATGATGAGGGTTAACATGAGTTTGTCCTTTGTCTCAAATTTAATGCTTCCACAGTAGTGTATATGCACCTAAGCAAACAAAGGCTCCTGTAAATGAAAATAATTGAATCCTGTAAAAAATTCTTTCAGCAAAAGTGGGACGCTGTGACAGTCTTATTGGAGAAGATGTTTCCTTTTGTTGAATCGCCAAGCGATTTACTTCTGCGGCGCTATTTAGAGTATCTAGGGGACGCATCGTCACGCGATGTTGAACAAAAACTCCAGAGAGAATTGATACGAAAAGAAGCGGCAAAGCTACTTTTGCAAGTTCGATGTACTGACTACTGCTTAAGAAATTTCCGCTCAAAGAGGCGAGCAAAGAAAAACTTCCGGTACTCAGCGTGAGAATAAGTCTTGTGAAAGCAAGGTATTGCTCATGGTGTTGGTCGAGCAGTTTCTTTTCAAGTTCTTCAAATGTTTGAGATTCGATGCGAGCCTCCTCTTTCTTGGGGGTGTATAACTCGTAAATCACCTGTATCCGTATATAAGTGACTTGTCATCTATATACGTAATCGATGTTGTATATACGTTACCAGGCGGTAGTCTATATACGTGATTTTTTCTCTATTCCCATAGCAAGTTCAGGTAACCGGTATTGGTGATTTGCGTGCAGTTTGCCGACCCTCCGGCTCAGTCATAGACCCGATGGCTTAATCCCTCACTATCAGTTCCACCAGCTCCGCGTCCCCTCGAATGGCTCCAAAACAGACCTGCCAGACATGCTCCTCCGGATTCCAACGTCCTCCAGCAGCCTTAAGCCTTTTCCGTAACGACATTTCGGTATACGGCACAGTAACATTAACCATGTCTGCGTCCCGATAGCGGGGTGCCCCCCTGGGACGTCTATCCACAATGATCTCAGCCGTGGTCAGGTTGTCGCCGGTTCGCTCATCATAACGATACCTGACGCAAATCAGAGCAGCGCCAAACCGATCCACCAACCGATGTGTGCCCTTCTGACCCGGCTTTAAGTGGCCATACGCCTTCATCTCCTTAAGCATGATGAAATCTTCATTGTCCATGGAATACTCTCCACTCGATAACCAGCAAAAAAACGCCCACCGGTGCAAGACCGATAAAAGCGGTTATGAATACTACAGTACGGGCATACGCCCCCTCATATTGAATTCGCTCATGAAGCAGGCTCAATCCATACAAAATTAAACGCCGCATAGCAAGTGAAATGCTGTGCGGCGGAATGAATTCTTTTATGATATGTTCGATGCAGAAAACACGAGGCTACAAAAAGACAAATCAATAACAGCCAGAAGTAAGAACAAAACTATTACACCCTCACCAACTCATACACCCTGCTCCCCAAACCAATCTTCTCCCCATGTTCCAACTGCACTTCCCACGGAATTTCCGGCCAGCAGCCGCGGAACTTGTCGCCCCCCGGTTCGTGTCCGGTTTGCAAGGCAGAGCCTTCATTGCCGCGTGCGCCGTTGACGAGATCGGCACAGGCCTGATCGATCGCCACCGGATCGGTTGAGGTGCAGATGCCGATGTCATTGACAATCGGTGCATCGGCGTGGCCGTAGCAGTCACAGGCGGGGGAAACCTGGGTGATAAAATTGATATAGATTGCTTTGTCACTCTTGCCGGTCAGGGCCGCCTTGGCATATTCGGCCATTTTGCGCATGACCGTGTCAGCGGCGGCATTCCACTGGATATTGATGGCTTTGACCGGGCAGACGGTGATACAGCGTGAACAGCCGACACATTTTTGCGGATCGATGAAGGCGGTGCCGTCTATGAATGAAATAGCGTCATGGGCGCAGGAGCGGGGGCAGACGCCGCAGCCGGTGCAGTTTTTCGCTGATACTTTCGGACCAACGGTTGAGTGCTGCGCAAGCTTCCCTGTTCGACTGGCACACCCCATGCCGATGTTTTTGATCGCGCCGCCAAAACCGGTCAGCTCGTGGCATTTGAAATGGGTCACGCAGACGAGCGAATCAGCCTCCACTATTTCTGTGCCGATATAGGCTTTTTTCAGCAGTTCGCCATCTACGGCAACCTCAGTTTCGGTCACGCCGCGCAGTCCGTCACTGATGATAAGCGGCGCGCCGACGCAGGAAAAACCAAAGCCGTTTTCAACGGCGCAGGTCAGCGCAGAAACAGCTTCTTTGCGTTGCCCGGGATAGAGCGTGGAAGAATCGGTCAGAAACGGCTGCGCGCCAGTTTTTTTGATCTCTTCGACAATACGGCGGGCAAACACCGGGCGGATGTAGGTATGATTACCTTTTTCGCCGAAATGAATTTTGACGGCCGTTAAATCGCCTTTGGAAACAGCTTGGGGAAGTCCTGCAACAGCCAGCAGCCGTGCAATTTTGTCAAACAGGTTCTCTTTGTGACCGGCGCGCATATCGCTAAAAAAGACTTTTGCCATCGGATTTCTCCTTTAAAGATGATTTATTTGACAAGCGTCAAGTAATTGGTCGGAAAGGCAGTGTACTCTTCCTATCATAAAAACAGAAAAAACTCACCAACGAGTTAATACAACCACCAAAAGGGAGGATACACAAATGAGTATGTTTTGTAACCAATGCGAGCAGGCAGCAAACGGAGTCGGTTGCAATATTTCCGGCGTATGCGGCAAGAAACCTGAAGTAGCGGTACTGCAGGATCACCTGTTGTACGGCCTGAAAAGTCTGGCGCTTTACGCCGATAAACTGGGGCGCAACGCTGAAATCGACCGCTTTACCATTGAGGCGCTCTTTACCACCGTCACCAATGTTGATTTTGAACCGGCCCGGATCGGCGGTATGATCAAGCGCTGCTTTGAGTTGAAAGAAAAAGCCAAGGCCGCTGCCGGTGTAACACTCTCCGGTCCGGTGGCAGGGTGGAAACCGGCTGACGATCTGGCCGGCATGACTGCACAGGGCGAAGCCTATGGCATCAACGCCCAGCATGTCAACGAAGATATCCGTTCCGTCATCGAAATCCTCATGTATGGCCTCAAAGGGATGGCAGCCTATATGGATCATGCCATGATCCTCGGCAAAACCGACGATGAAGTCATGGCTTTCTTCCAGAAAGCGCTCGCTGCCACCACCGATGCCAACCTCGGCCTGATGGATTATGTCGGCCTCTCCATGGAATGCGGCAAGCAGAACCTGACCGTTATGGGGCTGCTCAACAGTGCCCACACCGATGCCTACGGCCACCCGGTCCCGACAGCAGTACAGCTCGGCACCAAGGCGGGCAAAGCCATTCTGGTAACCGGCCACGACCTGAAGATGCTTGAAGAATTGCTCAAGCAGACCGAAGGGAAAGGGATCAACATCTACACTCATGGCGAGATGCTTCCGGCACACGGCTATCCAGGTCTGAAGAAGTACTCGCACCTGGTCGGCAACTTCGGCGGCGCCTGGCAGGACCAGGCCAAAGAATTTGTAAATTTCCCCGGTTCCATCATATTCAACACCAACTGCATTCAGAAACCGTCCGACAGTTACAAAGACCGCCTCTACACCTGGGGCCTGGTCGCATGGCCGGATGTGAAGCATGTTGACGACTGGGATTTCTCCGCGGTCATCAACAAAGCTCTCGAACTTCCCGGTTTCCCGGATAACCCCGGCCAGGAAATTCTGACCGGCTTCGGCCATAATGCCGTATTGGGAGTGGCCGACAAGGTTATCGCCGCCGTCAAGTCCGGCGCGATCAAGCATTTCTTTCTGATCGGCGGCTGCGACGGCGCCAAATCAGGGCGTAACTACTACACCGAATTTGCCGAGAAACTCCCCCAGGATACGGTTATCCTGACGCTGGCCTGCGGTAAATACCGTTTTAACAAGCTGGAGTTCGGCGATATCGGCGGCATCCCTCGCCTGCTGGATGTCGGTCAGTGCAACGACGCCTATTCGGCAATCCAGATCGCCATCGCCCTGGCAGGCGCCTTTGAATGCGGCGTCAACGACCTGCCGCTCTCGATGATCCTTTCCTGGTATGAGCAGAAGGCGGTCGTTATTCTCCTGACCCTGTTCTCTCTTGGCATCAAGAATATCAAGCTCGGGCCGTCACTGCCGGCTTTTATTACCCCGAATGTCCTGAACTTCCTGGTCGAGAACTTCAACATCAGTCCGATTACCACGGTCGAGGCCGACATGAAGGCAATTCTTGGGTAGCATTTTCACATAAAATCTGTACGTAAACGCCCCCGCTGGAATCTCCAACGGGGGCGTTTACGCGTTGCAGTGATTAAGGCAAATCAACTGTTATATCCAGCCTTCTATCTCGTGGCAGTCGAGAGTACCCTGCTAGGCAGACGTGCGGCGATACTCATCAATGACTTTCCGAATGGCGCGAATATGCTCCGGGCTCGTACCGCCGCCGCCTCCTGCAGGTCGGTCATGGTTTCAATGCAAATCATGTCCGGACCGGTCACCAGCAATTCCCTGGTCTGACGCAGAAAGCTTGCGTAAACCTCATCCGGCGTGGTTTTCCCATAGGGTGCAATCAGCTGGCCTGTCGGACCAACGGAAGCTGAAACGTACGCCTGTCCACCGACCGCCTTTCGGATGATCTCAACTCCTTTGCGGTTGATTTCATCGGCTTTATCGCCGAGAGAAAAGGGTTCCAGTCGCAACGTAGAACTGCCGAACGTATTTGTCGTAATTATTTTTGCTCCGGTCTCCAGATAGAGGCCTGCAATTTCGTTTAGAATATCGGGATTAGAGAAGTTGGCGGTTTCCGGCGCCTCAAGCCGCGCTGCATGATCATTGTGCCCCAGCCGCCATCTCCAACAATCACATCACCACTTTTCAGCCGATCTTCAAGATTTTTCATAAAATTCCCCGGTTTTTCTTTACATAATTTTAGAGATTATGAGTCCATAGACTAAATTAATTAATTTTTCAGCAACATCATACCTTCCAGATCATTAATAAATTGCAGGGCTGAGCGACCGCTCCTTCTTGCAGTCACCCCGGCCCATTGCAAAGCCTTTACGCACAATTCATCATCTGGCAGCGCCAGTTTTCTCCGCGCTGCATACTTGCGGACCACAGCCAGGTACTCGTCCTGATCGAGACAGTAAAATCCGAGAGAAAGGCCGAAGCGGTCCGACAACGCCAACTTTTCTCCAACGGCCTCTTCGGGGTGGATCTCGAGTTCACCGCTGTTGTCACTCATCCGTTCCGGCATGAGATGGCGGCGGTTGGAAGTGGCGTAAATCAGGATGTTTTCCGGACGCTCTTCGATGTCTCCATCCAACAGGGTTTTAAGCGCCCTGAAATCGCCCTCTCCCTCATTAAATGAGAGGTCGTCGCAGAACAGAATGAAACGGTTCGGAACATCGCGTACAATCGACATAATAAGTGGCAGAGACAACAGATCCCATCGTTTCAGCTCGATGATCCGCAATCCATGACGCCCGAACGGCTTTAACAGACCTTTGACCAGTGAAGACTTGCCACATCCCCGCTCACCCCACAGCAGAACGTTGTTGGCCGGGAAACCTTTGACAAACTGGCTGGTGTTCCGCATGACCTCATCGCGGATGTCATCGATCCCGATAAGATCATCCAGATCAAACAGGTGCGGGTGCGTCACCGCAGCCAGTCGGCCGCTGTTTTCTCCTGAGCGCTCCCAGCGAAAAGCCAGGTTGGCATTGAAATCAGGCTCCACGATGTCAACAGGGGTGAGGTGGTCCAGAAGTCGCTCCAACTTATCAAGCAAGTGATTATATTTATCATCATGACTGTTCATTAAATACGCCTCCCTGGTTGGTAATGCCTGCAGGTTCGATAAGGATGATCTGGAGGTCCATAACGTTCGTACCGGTGGGCCCCGTGATAAAGAGGCCACCTGTCTCTACGAATAAGTTGTAAGAGTCGTTATTGGCAAGATATTTTTCCGGATCATGGCCTGCCCTGCGTGCACGACCTGCGGTTTCTCCGTCTGCAAAAGCTCCCGCCGCATCCGTTGGCCCATCGGTACCGTCTGTTCCTGCGGACAATAGTGTAATTCCAGGGAGGCCTTCCACTTCTAACGCGAAGGCAAGGGCCAGCTCGGTGTTACGGCCACCCTTCCCCTCCCCACTTACGGTTACAGTCGTCTCACCACCACAAATCAGACATACGGGACTAATAGAAGAGCGGGCGGCGAGTAACGATCTGGCAACTTCCTTGGCTTTTGCTGCAAGCACTTTCGCGATGACACTGGCTTCACCCTGCAATTCCGACGAAAGGATGGTGGTATCAAATCCCATTTCAAGGGCTTTTTGCCGGGCAGCTTCTGTAGCCTTACTGTTGCTCCCCACAATTATGTTCTCTACCTGGTCGAAGATTTGGTCTCCCTGCTTTGGAGTTTCTGGCAGCCTGCCAGTGACACCGCAGTCGAGGAGGTTCATTACGGATGCAGGTATCCTGCCCGGCAGACCATATTTCCTGATCACCTCGAGGGCATGAGAAAAAGTGGAATCATCGGGTGCCGTGGGACCCGATGCGATAACATCAAGTCTGTCGCCGATCACATCGGAAAGGATGAGGGAGATAAGTCTGGCTGGATATGCAAACTCGGCGAGACGCCCCCCCTTCACCAGCGAGATATGCTTTCTCACGGCATTGAGCTCTTCAATGTCTGCGCCCGCCTTAAGGAGAAGTGTAGTCACCTCCTGCTTTTCAGCGAGCGTCACAGGGGGGGCCGGAACCACTAAAAGAGCTGAACCTCCACCCGAAATGAGGCAGAGGACAAGGGTCTTTTCGTCAGCGCTCTTCAACAGATCCAAAACGTTTCCGGTCGCGGCCAGTCCGTTTTCATCAGGCACAGGATGGCCTGCCTCAAAGATTTCCACCATTGGAGAAAGAGCCGCTTCCTGCGTGTGGCCGTATTTAGTGATCACCATGCCGTGGCTTACGGTTTGGGGCATCTCGTCACTCACCGCTTTGGCCATCAAATAAGCTGCTTTCCCGAAACCTACAAGGAAGAGTCTCTCAAAACCACCCTCCCGGAATGTCCGGGAAATGTGGTCGACGTGGTGTGATACGCATTCATAAGGGTTTGCGGCACTGAGAGCTGCATGGAAAATATCGGTTAATAATCGGTCAGAAGTGCGGATCACTATTTCCTCGAATTCATTCTCTTGATGTATCGACTGAAACACTGAAGCCAACCCGTATCATACTTCAATGGGTTTAAAGATTAGCACAATGGCCATGACTACGAACACCATGGTTTCTGCCGCAGGCCCCCAGAATCTTCCCGTTATGGCCATAACCATTCCCAGAACAAATGCTGAAATAAATGTCCCCTTTATGTTGCCGAGCCCTCCTATGATGACCACGGCAAAACTGACCAGGAGGACCATCATCCCCATATACGGATGGACAGAAGTGATAGGCGCGTATAGAACTCCTCCCAGGGCGGCAAGAGAGCTTCCGATGACAAAGACATAGGTAAAATACTTATCAACACTGATACCCAGGCTCCTCACCGCATCCTTGTCATCGAGGGCCGCAACAACGATCTTTCCCACCATGGTTTTCTTGAAAAAGAGTGACAGAGCAAAAAAGATGACAAGGGCGAGCAGAATAATAATGAGCCGGTAGAGGGGCAGGGTGATGCCAAAAAAACTCACATCAATACCCACAGGGTCTGAAAGAGGTATAGGTGAGGCACCCCAGATCCATTTTATGGCATCTATGCCGATGAGAGCAACGGCATAGGTCGCAATGATTGCGTAGTCGATGGAGACGCCATAGAGTTTTCTGATAACAAAACGCTCTATTACGTAGCTTATCGGTATGACGGCAAGAACAGCTATAAGGGCTCCGAGGATAAAGTTGTTCCTGACAATTGGCAGTACACTGACGATCATGTATGCGCCAATCGTGTATACAAGGCCATGGGCAAAATTTACGATTCTCATGGTTCCGAAGGTAAGCGAAAGGCCAATACTGATAATGAACAGGATGGCACCGATTGTCAGCCCATAGGCAATTGTATTTATCATAACGTCCTCACCGGCACTGCTTTGGTACGGCCCTTGAGCTTGTCGGAAACGTAGCCCCAGACTCCCGTCCTGAACCGGAATACGACAATCAGCAGGGTAAAGCCCAGGAACATCTCCCATCTTGGTATATATGAGGCGAGGTAGTTACTGATGGCCATATAGATGACTCCGCCGATTATGGCCCCGTAGAGGCTTCCTGCGCCGCCGATAAGGGCGGCAAAGATTACTTCAACAGCCCTCGATGGATCAATAAAACTTGGCGTCACATACCCGTAATTCAGCATGGATAGGGCACCTGCAAAGGCGGACAGAGCCGTGGAGATGATAAATGTGATCCACTTGTAGACAAACGTATTGTAACCCAGGAACTTGACTCTGGTTTCATTCTCCTTGATGGACTTTATGAGTACCCCGTATGGAGAAGAGATAAACTTCCTGAGGAGATAGTAGGTGAGGAGGAGGCAGAGTAGGACAAAACCGAATTTGAACGGTTTGTTGCTGAAGTCAATAAATCCGAACTTGGAAAAGGAGACCGACATGCCGTCTTCTCCCCCAGTGTATTTTGAAAAAGCCACGACTACAAGAAAGTACCCGATCTGATTGAAGGCAAGGTTGATAAGAGCAAAACAGGCCCCGGTGGTCCTCACGACGATGGGTCCAAGGATCGTGCCGATAAGAACTCCCGCACAGACGCCCGCAATGACGGCAAGGAAGGGGTTCCGGGAAACATGTTCGGTGAAAAGGGTCATCCCGTAAGCCCCGCATCCCAGATAAAGCATGTGGCCAAAGGACAATCTCCCCATAAAACCGTAGAGGATATTAAAGCCCATTACGAAGATAGAGAAGATAATGAAGTCAGTGGTCCGGTTTAAGCCCAGTATGGGCATGATCACCAGGAACCCGGCGGCAATAAAGAAAATATCGCGGAAGCTTCTTAATCCGGTGTTGTTCTGGATGGCCAATGTATAGCTCCTCTCCCTCTTCATCGTCTACTCCCAGATTGCACCCGCCCGTTAGCCCCGGAGTGCCGTATGCCGGGCACTCCGGGACGAACATGGGGAAAGGGAATTCCCGTTTTTTAACTGAGGCTCGCGAGGAAATCTTTAGACTTCATGACCGTGCCAATTTTCGGGAATATGCATTTTTCAGCGTAATTTTGTTCTTCATCCGTGTCCGTGCCGGTGCAATCGCTGATTACGATAACATTGTACCCCTTATCATAGGCAGACCTGGCAGTTGATTCCACGCACCAGTTGGTGTGAAAACCAACAATTGCCACAGTATCAACCATGTTAACCCGGAGTGTATAGTCGAGGGCGGTGGACCAGAAGGCATCAAGAGTTTTCTTGCCTCTCACGATGATATCACCCTTTTTCGGGGTAAGTTCCGGTATGATCTCGGGGCCGGGGGTCCCTGCCACCCACGCGCCGTTCACCGGCTTCCCGTCTATCTTCCAGCCAGTGGGCATATCTATTTCAAGGCCCCTCAGTCCCCCCATGCCCGGTCCCTTCTTGTCTATCTCCGGGAACCCAGGCTCAAAGGCTTCGAACGGAACATAAATAATCTTTTTTACTTTGCTCCTCGCCGACTTTACGAGGTTAACCAGATTCGGTATTACTTGCCGTTTTTCCAGCTGTTCAGCAATGAACTGGTACATGGAACCGCCCGGTTTAAGGAAATCGTACTGGGGTTCAATCAAAACTATTGCCGTCTTTGCTCCTTCAATCTTCTGCTTTGCCATGTTTAAATCCTCCTTCTTAAGTAGGTTTCAGTCTCAGCGCATCAAGAATGATGCGTCACGGGTTGATTTATAGATAGCGTTCCATTGCCATCTTGTCATTAATCTCCGCCTTCTCCACCATCTCTTTCATGATCTTGCCTTCCTTGACCATGTAAACCTTGTCTGCAAGCATACCGACTACGGAAAGGTTCTGTTCAACGATTACCATCGAAACCTTGCCCTTCATGGCCGAGAGTACGTTAAGAATGTCGTTTATTGTTCCGGCAGCAAGGCCTTCTGTGGGTTCATCAATCAGCAGGAGTTTCGGGTTTCCTATGAGCGCCCTGCCGATAAGCAGTATCTGCCTTTGTCCGCCACTCAGGCTGCCTGCCCTCAGGGAGAGAAAATTTTCCATTTTGGGATAGATCTGGAGAACCTTGCCCACAGCTTCTTTCATATTCACGTTCACGGGATAGGCAGCAAGCTCAATGTTCTCCCTAACTGTCAGGTTGGAAAAGACGCGCTTGTCCTGAAATATATATCTGATACCGAGGAGAGCCACCTTTTCGGGTGGCAGTCCCACTATGCTCTTCCCCTCAAAGAAAATTGCACCTGATCTGGGCTCCAGAAAACCCGCTATTGACTTGAAGAGTGTGGTCTTGCCAGCGCCGTTCCGACCGGCTACAAAAACCATCTGTCCCTGTTCAACCTCTATGGATACTCCATGGAGAGCCATGGCGTTTCCGTATGCAACATCGAGACTAGTCACACTGAGCATACAAGACCCTCCTCTTTTCCCCAGTAGACCTCTCTCACGAGGGGGTTAGAGAGCACCTCGGCCGGCACACCTTCTGCGATGAGCCTGCCTTCATGCATGACACTCAAACGCTGCACCAGATCCACTATCCGGGATATCTTGTGCTCAATAATAATGAAGGAAAAACTTTCTTTGACCCTGCGAATGATGGAGGAAACCTCTTCTATCTCAAAATCGCCGAGGCCTGCAAAAGGCTCGTCAAGGAGGAGTATCCTCGGCTTGAGAGAGAGGGCGACAGCAATCTCGAGCTTCCTCTTGTCACCATATGAGAGTTCGGAGGTCATGAAATTTGCCTTGTCTTCTATACCCATGGTTGCCAGTGCCTCTTCGCAGGTTTTTAGTACAGAGGGGTGGTGGGCATCGGCAAAGAAAAAACCGCCTTTAGAAATCTGTTTTTCGCGAAACCGCGTCACCGACAGGATGAGGTTATCCACTACGGTGAGGGAATCAAAGACTGAAACGAGCTGAAAAGTCCGTACCATCCCCATCATTACCCGCTTGTGGGGATGCACCCGGGTAATATCTTTCCCGTCGCAGAAAACAGTGCCGCTCGTGGGGGGAAACATGCCGGTGAGGAGGTTGAAAAACGTGGTCTTCCCCGCGCCGTTGGATCCTATGATACCGACGGCCTCTCCCTCCTTCATGGAGAAATTTACGTCATTAACGGCAACCAGACCATTAAACTGGATCGTGACCCCTTTTGTTTCAATGATGTTTCTTTTTTCCATAACCCTCTCCCCACAAAGGGTTGGAGGCGGGATATTCTATCCCGCCCCAGCTCAATGTCAGTACCCTAGTGTTGAAAGCGCCGGCAGATAATCTTCGCCAGTGTAGGCGCCGACAATCTTTACCAGGTCCCACTTTTGGTCCTTTCTTTCCTTTGCGCCCTTGCCGACTACTACGTAAGCGCCGTATTTGAAGAGAGGCTGATGGTCCGCTCTCCATACACCCTGCCCCTTCATGGAATTAAATTTGGGGTTGGCCATGAGGGCCTTTGCCATTGCTTTGCCGTCAGTTGACTGGGCGAGCTCCATGGCCCGCACCGCTTCCATGACACCTTCGTAGGCCATTGCGGAGTAAGGATCTGGCGGGTAATTGTACTCTTTCGTAAATTTCTTGGTGAATGCGTCGGATGCCTTTACGATTGCTGCATCCTGGAAACCCTTCATATCGTAGTACCAGGACATGAGAGAATAGACTCCTTCGAGAGCCTCAGGCGGTACACCGCTGCCAAAGGAGTTGGTCATCCAGTCAAACCATACCTTGCTCTTTTTCTTGAGGCCCGTTTCATAGGTCTGCTTAAGGACGTTAATGGCGTCCACCCCCCAGTGGGCCAGCATCACTACGTCAGGTTTCTTTTCCCCGATCTTCAGCAAGTAGGAAGTATAGTCGCTCGTACCAACCGGAGATTCCACGTATTCCACTTTGACTCCTCGCTTATCGAAGGCAGCCTTGGCACCTGCCCACTGGTCACGACCAAAGGCATAGGCAGGTCCGAAGAACACGATTTTTTTATATTTCAGTTTGTCCACTATATAGGCAGCGCCGGCGTAGCCGATAGAATATGCGGCTCCGTGAATGGCAAATGTTGTTTCGGCCATCTCGCTCTTTTCAAACATGTTGATCGCTACTACATTCACAGGGAAATAAGGTACGGTGGTCTTCTTCACCTCTTTATTCAGAGCTGCTGAAATCGGCGCGAAGGTCTGGCCTACGATAACATGGACCTTGCTCTCTTCTACGAGTTCCCTGAATCTACGGATTGCAATATCCGGTTTTGACTCGTCATCCCTCACCAAAGTTTCGATAGGAACTTTTTTGCTCCCGAACTTCACACCCCCTGCCGCATTAATCTCTTTGATGGCGAGCTTCGCACCGTCAAGCTGCACCGGGCCGATAGGAGACGCCGCACCCGTTAAACCAAACATAAGTCCGATTTTTACCTTGTCAGGGGCCTGGGCCCGCGACTCACCGGGCACAAGGAAACCGACCATGAATACACAAGAAAACATAAGACAAAGAATTGACTTTTTGTTCATTGCAAATTCTCCTTTCGCCATCGTAGATCACTAGTTATTCCCGCCAATGGAGGGATTTCGTCATTGCGTGCCCGCTATTTACTTCGGGCATCCCCAACATCACTGTTGCTGTTCTTCTTCCCGACACCGTGCCCCACCTGCACCTCCTCCCATTCGTCAGGATTCATGTTTTGTTTTATCTGCTCGATCATTTTAAGATTGTGATTGCGGAATGCCGCCTCCGCCCTGTCTGCGTCTCTAGCCTGAAAGGCCGCAAGAATCTCCATGTGGTCTTCCAGAAGTCTCGATAGTATCGGGGTAATGTGCAAGGCAAGGGGGCGCATCTTGTTTTTCACGGTGCCCAGTACTTCGAGAAGCGTGCGGTTGCCGCTCAACTCATAGACAAGGGCGTGAAATTCGTAATCAAGCCGGGAGTAACCCACCAGGTCTCCCCCCTCAACCATCTTTCGCTGGTCATCAATGAGCTTGGCCATCTTCTTGAGCACCCGCTCATTTGCATTCGGTACGGCAGACCGGGCGGCAAGCCCTTCAAGTGCCTCCCTGACTACATAGAGTTCGATTGCAACCTTTGGAGTCAGGGTCAACATAAAAACACCCCGGTTGGGTATATTTTCCAGAAGCCCTTCCTGTATGAGCCGGTGGACCGCTTCCCATACTGGAGTGCGACTCGCGCCGACCTCCTTGGTGATCTGCTCCACGTTGATGCGGGCACCGGGACTGAAACGGTGATCCGCTATCATTTTTTTAAGTATGTCATATACCTGGAGGCTGAGCCTCTGCTTGTTTACCTTTATCATGAGAAGGATCCTAGTAACAAAAGATACACATGTCAAGTAATTTCCCGAAATATATTTCGTGTTTCATGAAATTACTGATAGGCTCTCAGGGGGCTTTCACCTCTAATTAGTGCACTGATTCCAAAAGGTTTCCAACGTATTACGCCTCGCCAGGAATTTCTGATGGGCGTAATACAGTTTTATTGCCGATGGATGTCGGCAGGTGCAGCGGGTATTCATTATCAGGCCCAATTGTCTTTCAATTCTTCTCCAATTTATATTAAAATCCGTGCTTGCTACACAAACCGGAAGGATTGATTTTCGATAGTCCCTGAATTGAAGGGAAGAATCCATGTATTTACTGCGAAGCATAGACTTGACAATCATATTGATTATGTCATGTTTTCCGCAGTTGGGATGTGCCGAGGTCGTTGATATGAATGAGGCGTCGCATGAGGTTTGGGCGAAATTGGCAGATGGTGAATCGCAGGATCTGATTGTTGAGTTCGATGACTCTGCGGTCCAGACTCAAGCATCACAATTGAGGATGAAGAAAAAAATTATGACGACGCTACCGTCACTCACTTCAACAAACTTGATTTCGGCGACATCGGCGATATTCCGCGTCTGGTGGATGTCGGCCAGTGCAATGACGCCTACTCTGCCATTCCGATTGCAGTTGCTCTTGCGGGCGCGTTTGAGTGCGGCGTCAACGACCTGCCGCTTTCAATGATTCTTTCCTGGTACGAGCAGAAAGCGGTCGTTATTCTCCTCACCCTGTTCCACCTCGGCATCAAGAACATCAAGCTCGGGTCATCATGCCGGCGTTTATCACTCCGAATGTCCTTAACTTCCTGGTCGAGAACTTTAACATCGCCCCGATCACCACTGTTGAGGCTGATATGAAGGCGATACTCGGGTAGCATTATTACCTGTCGTACAATTACGCGAAGAGCGACCCCGTTTGATTCCGCAGCGGGGGCGCTCTTTTTCGGTTCCAAATCGGATCGTGGCTCCCTTCGACTCCCCAAAAAAAAATTGCACTAATGGCCACTAGTATTGTAGAAAAGACGGCTATGAATATTTATTTAACACAGTTCGGATTGTTCATAAAGTTGCTGTCGGTCATCGTTGTCTCTACTCTTCTGACAGCGACTCCTTCGATGGCGGACTTCAGGCAGGAGGCCGAGCTTGCCGTGGCACAACTTCGTCAGAATAGTGATGCCGGCAAGTTTATGGATGATATGAAAAGTCTGGATCTCGTTTACGAAGTTGCCGAGCGGTATGTATCAAGTAATGACAGCGAAACTGCCGACAAATTTTTCCTGTTGGCACTTCAGAAGTCCCGGATGATCGAAATAATGATGAAGGAGTCGGAGCTGGAGGACGTGCTGTTTCCTGTCGACTCCTCCCTTGTTTCTGGTGCCGGGCTTGCTGCAGAACCCGGTTCGAGCCTTCTGGTTGGTTCTCGAGGGGTCTACACGGTAGTGAGGGGCGACTCCCTTCGTCTTGTTGCCGCAAAGCTCGGCGTAAGCCAGAAACATCTGCGTAGTATGAATAATCTTGAGGCCAGGGCGACCGTCAAGGTTGGACAAAAACTCGCGTATAATAACCGTAAAATAATTCCTCGCCAAATGAAAGATGGCATCATAGTCAATATACCCGATCGAACGCTCTATTATTTCCAGAAGGGGGAGCTTGTCTCATCACTGCCCGTGGCCGTGGGTTCGGCAACAAAAAATGAAAAATACGTCTGGCAGACCCCTGTTGGAAAATTCAAGATCACGGCCAAAGTAAAGGATCCCGTCTGGACGGTGCCGACATCAATCCAGACTGAAATGGAAGAGCAGGGTAAAGAGGTTGTATCCAGAGTTCTTCCCGGTCCGGAGAACCCGCTCGGCAAATATGCAATTCGAACGTCTATTCCCGGAATCATGATTCACAGCACAACCAAGCCGTCATCAATCTACGGATTTTCCAGCCACGGATGCATTCGCCTTTCACCGAATCAGATGAGAGAATTTTTTCCGCAAATTCGGGTTAACACGAAGGGTGAAATAATCTACAAGCCGGTAAAGCTTGCGGTGACCGAAGATGGGCGGGTCTTTCTGGAAGTGCACAATGATATCTACAACAAGGGCTCAAATCTCGTTACGGAAGCCCGGCAGATGGTGGAAAAGAAGAATCTTTCACACCAGATAGACTGGGAAAAGTTCAAAACGGTGGTCACCCAGAAAAACGGCATCGCCGAGGATATCACGTTGTAAACGGCTCGGCACTGATTTTGCCTTCAGTGGTACGCGAGTGGCATTAGTCGTACGCAGTCGGCTCCGTCCCCTTTATGAAACATTCCATCACCGCTCCGGCGGTTCCTTCCTTGGCAAGCCTCCCGGTAAGCGGGTTTATCAGCACAAACGATACATTTTCCGGAGCGGTGAAATCTTCCGTCGGCAGTGATGCAACTGCGCGCTGCATGAAGTCTCCCCAGATCGGTGCGGCTGCCTGACCACCGGTTCCTCCGCTGCCCAGCGAGCGCTCCTGATCATAGCCTACCCAGACACCTGTTACCAATTGCGGAATGTACCCGATAAACCAGGCGTCCTTGGCTCCGTTGGTTGTGCCGGTTTTCCCCGCAACCGGTCGACCGATGATGGATGCGCGATGTCCCGTGCCGCTGGAAACCACACTCTGCATGAGATTGGTAATAACATACGCCGTTTCGGGAGAAATTACCGGAACCGGAACCGGTGGAGGAGTTTCTTGCAACACTGTGCCGTCGGTGTCGGTAACTCTGGTTACAAAATATTGGGGAGTCAGCATGCCGCCGTTATCAAAAACGGCGTACGCCGATGTCAGTTCAAAGGGGGAGATGGACGCTGCTCCCAGGGCCAATGCCAAATTGGCCGGAATTTGGGACGTGAATCCAAGCTTTTTTGCGTACTCAGCCGTATATGGTGCTCCGATCTGCTCCATAATTTTGACGCTGACGATATTGATGGAGTAGGTCAGCGCTTCGCGCATGGTCACCGGACCACGGAATTCATGATCGTAGTTCTGCGGCTTCCAGATTCCCCCTGCGCCATCCGGGTATTCCACCGGTGCATCTTCGATGATTGTTGCCGGGGTTAACCCCTTGTCCAGAGCCGCTGCATATATTATCGGTTTAAAAGCAGAACCTGCGTTGCGCTTTGCCTGCATGGCACGGTTAAACTGGCTTTTCCTGAAGTCATACCCGCCGACCATCGCCTTGACCCCCCCGGTGCGCGGGTCAAGCGCCACCAGAGCCGCCTGCACTTCCGGAGTCTGGTCAAGCGCAAATTGTGCGCCCTCTTTGTCAATCTCCGGAGTGATAACCGACACCTCGATTACCGATCCGAGAGTCAACGCCCTGTTGCTCCCTTTATCCGGTTTGCCGTAATGGTCAACCATGCCGACTTTGCCTGCCCACGCCATATTTTTTCTGGACAGGACACCTTTACGCTCCCCCACTCTGATCAGTGCCTCACCTTTACGTTTATTGAATCCGACGACAACCCCCTGGTAGGTTTCGCCGGTTTTCAGCAGGGCCGAGTCAATTGAATCCTCAATTTTACCGCAGAAAGCATCAACCTCTGTTTCACTCAGGTGTTTCGCCGCTCCTCTGAACCCCTGGCGTTTGTCCACCTCTTTGAGCCCTTTGCGCAGGCTGTCATAGGCAGCGCGCTGCATGGTGGCATTCATTGTGGTATATATCTTCAATCCCCCCTTGTAGAGCTGGTCCTCGCCATACTTCTGTTCAAGCTGGATGCGCAGGTATTCAAGGAAATAGGCGGACTGCTCGTTGTTAACTTTTTTCATCGGTTGCAGAATAATGGGGGATTTTCTGGCATGCTCAGCTTCGACCGGCGTTATGTAGCCCTCTATTGTCATGCGCTCCAAAACATATCCCTGCCGTTCTCGCGCTTTATCCATGTGTTTGATCGGAGAATATGCATTAGGCGCTTTCGGGAGACCTGCAAGCATTGACATTTCAGCCAGGTTCAATTCATCGATATTCTTGCCAAAATACGTTTCGGCAGCTGCCTGAACACCGTACGCACCGCTGCCGAGGTAAATCTGGTTCAGGTACAGATAGAGGATTTCATCTTTGGTGAGTCGTTCTTCCATTCGCTTGGCAAGGATTGCCTCCTTGATTTTACGGGAAAACTTTTTCTCCGGCGACAGCAACATGGATTTGGTGACCTGTTGGGTAATTGTGGAGGCGCCTTCCTTTTTGCTCATGGAAAGGACATTTTTGAAAGCGGCGCGCATAATTCCCAGGTAGTCGATCCCCGTATGTGAATAGAAATTGGAATCTTCCGCCGAAACAAAGGCCTGGATGAGCTTGCGCGGCATTTTATTGATCGGAACCACGATGCGGCGCTCAAGATAAAATTCTCCCACCAGCGTACCGTCGTCGCCAAAAACCTGCGAAACTATTGGTGGCTTATAGTCGGTAAGCCGATCAATTTTGGGAAGCTTTGCCATCAGGAAAAAAACGTAGCCGGAAACACCAAGAACAGCAACAACACCCAATGTAACAAGAAACAATAATGCTGTTGATAAAAAGCCATTGTTTAAGAATAGGAGTCTTTTTTTCATGGAGCGGACCTTCCTGATGTGCTGGTGCAGCGGATTCTGTAATGATAATTATAGGTCGTGCTGCGAGTTCAAAAAATAGCATATCATGTCAGGAATTCAAACTGTATTACGAACATGTGCTTCTGGCGGCGGTCGGATGGTACCCCTCTCCACAAAAATACGTGTCACTGGCATGTATTTATGGTAGTAAAGTGGCGTTGGAGAGTTGATTACTAAGGATCCCCTAAGGAGTAAGCTATGTGTGGCATTGTCGGGTACATTGGGAACCAGGAGGCAACTCCGATCATCCTGGAAGGGCTCAAAAAACTTGAGTATCGTGGGTATGACTCTGCAGGTATTGCCACTCTCGGTAATGGCGTGTCTGCCATTTGCAGAAGTCAGGGGAAGCTGGTCAATCTTGAAAATGCCCTGCGGGAGCAGCCGCTGTCTGGAACGGTCGGTATCGGCCATACCCGCTGGGCGACTCATGGCAGACCCTCCGAGATAAATGCACATCCTCACAAGGCGGGGTCGGTCATAGTGGTGCACAACGGCATCATTGAGAATTATCTGCAGCTCAGGGAAGAGCTGAAACAGGCCGGCCACAACTTCAAAAGTGAAACAGATACGGAAGTCATTGCCCATCTTGTCGAAGAAACCCTTCGCTCTGAGCCAGATTATGAAAAGGCCGTCAGGCTTTCGCTTGCCCGATTACGCGGAGCATACGCGGTGTGCATTCTCAACGAGAACGATCCCGAATGCCTGATTGCTGCCAAACTTGGTTCACCGATGGTGGTTGGACTCGGCGAACTTGAATTTTTTGTCGCCTCCGATATTCCGGCCATTCTGGCCTATACCCGTGAAATGGTCTTCATGGAAGATGGCGAGTTGGTTCTGTTCCGCAGGGGAGTTGCACATTTTTCAACTATTGCCGGTGCGTCGCTGACAAAAATCGCACGGCATATCGACTGGTCGCCCATGATGGCTGAAAAAGGTGGATACCGGCACTTTATGCTGAAAGAGATCCACGAACAGCCGCGTGCCGTTCGTGACACCATTGCCGGCCGGCTCCTTGAAGGAGAGGGGGATGTGTATCTTGAGGATCTTACCTTCAGTGATCGCCAGTTGGCGGCAATCAAGCGGATTGTAATCATTGCCTGCGGCACTTCCTGGCATGCCGCTCTTGTGGGCAAATTCTATATCGAGGGTGTGTGCCGCATTCCGGTTGAAGTAGATATCGCCTCGGAGTTCCGTTATCGGAATCCGGTTGTCGATGATCATACGCTGGCAATAGTCATCTCACAATCGGGTGAGACTGCTGACACTCTGGCCGCTCTCCGTGAAGCAAAATCGCGTGGCGCCATGAACATGGCAATCTGCAATGTTGTTGATTCTTCCATAGCGCGCGAATCAGGTAACGTCATTTACACGCACGCCGGCCCGGAAATAGGAGTGGCTTCAACCAAGGCGTTTGTTACCCAGCTGACCGCGCTCTATCTGTTTGCTATCCGTTTGGGGCGGGCCAACTGCTCGCTTGATGTCGAACATGGCCGTCGGATGATACTGTCGCTCAAAAAGGTTCCGGGTTTACTGGAAGAGGCGCTGAAGCTGAATGAGGACACGGAAAATATTGCCAAGAAGTATATGAACGCACGTGATTTTCTGTACCTCGGTCGGGGGAAAAATTTCCCCATTGCCCTTGAAGGTGCACTCAAGCTGAAGGAAATTTCCTATATCCATGCGGAAGGTTACCCCGCCGGCGAAATGAAACATGGCCCAATTGCCCTGATCGATGAGGATGTGCCGGTAGTCGTACTTGTACCGAAAGGGAGTGCTTTCGAAAAAACTCTTTCAAACATGGAGGAGGTTATTGCTCGGGGCGGTCGTGTTATTGCAATCTGCTCTACAGGTGACGGAGACTCGCTTGGCAAGGCTGAAACGGTTATTGAGGTGCCGAATCTTGACGAAGACCTTGATCCACTGCTGCTTTCGGTGCCTCTTCAGCTTCTTGCGTACCACATTGCCGTTCTGAAAGGAACCGACGTCGACCAACCACGGAATCTTGCGAAGAGCGTAACGGTGGAGTAGCTTCCAACGTTGTTTTTGATAATTTGAACATGGAATAAAGTTATATGCTGGCACTTGATAGTGTACGGGTATTTTCCCACTTCTAAGTGCAGATCACTCCGGGGGCGAATCCCGTTTCACTCTCAATTTAACCACATATAATCGTTAAATATTCTGATCGATTTGCCCCGACTACCACTAAAACTTTCACCAAAAAGTTCTGGAAGGTAGATTCGGGGCTTCTTTTATCTGCGGAAAATCAGGCTGTTGCGTGTGGTAGGGAACAACTTCATGGAAAAAATCGGAAAGTGCAACGATGTGAATGGCCGCTGCGGTGATCAGAGCGGGCTTGCCTTGTGACCATTTCCAGCTTCCAGCTGAGGAGTTTCCAGGGAAATGAAATTTGATTAACTGATGAAATATGATATACGAGGCTTAACATATTTCCAGGCCCCCGTGTTACTGAAACGGGGGTGCCAAACAGAAATTTGCAGTGGTTCTGCCTGTTGACCAGAATCCGGCCATCATGCTGAACGGAATATTATCCCGTGTATAGTATAAAAATAACAGCTACATACATAGTATTTTGTTTGCATGCAGTTATTCAATAAGGATATTACTGGGCAGATGACCGGAAACCGGTCAATAACGGGTTGGACAAAGAGCCCCCTATTTGAAGAACGAGGCTTTAAACAACGGTTCACTCTCACTTTTAGCATGAGGATTATACAATGGATTATCAAACTTCTCAAAAGCGTAGGTTAGGTACCTCAAGGATCGTTGCGGTCTATGCCCTGTTCGGTTTTGCCTGGATTTACGGATCTGATACAGTACTGGGTTGGCTTGTTCAAGATTCCTCAGTGATGGTGAAAATTGCTGTCATCAAAGGTTCTCTCTTCATTCTGTGCACATCAGCACTTCTGTACACATTAATCAACCTCTTCGCAAAACAGTTAGCTGCTTCCGAAATAAGGTATAAAACTATATTAAATACTGCTATGGATGGATTTTGGCTGGTAAACGAGCAGGGTGGACTCCTGAAAGTTAATGAGGCTTACTGTCACATGAGTGGCTATGGTGAGCAGGAACTTCTTTCAATGAGGATTGCCGATCTTGAGGTCAACGAGTCTGCCGACGACGTAGTTGCTCATAACCAAAAAATCAAGGTCAAAGGTGAGGATCGTTTTGTAGCCAGGCATCGCCGCAAAAATGGAACTACTTTTGACGTGGAAGTCAGTGTCAAGTGTTTGCCTGCATATGATGGACTCCTTGTTGGTTTTCTGCGGGATATCTCTGAGCGTAAGCAGGCGGAACAAACCCTCCAATATGAACGTAATCTCTCCATGGATATCCTCAACGCTCAACCCGCCGGCATTTACAGAATCCGCGTATTTGCACCGGAGACCTGGGAAAAAGATGCGTGGCGAAGCTCCAAGAGTTCTCCTTATGTTGTCGAATTGGCATCCGAACCTTTTTGCAAAATTCTGGGCACCACAAAGGAAGCCTTTGAGAACAACCCCGGCATGGTTATTGATTTGATCCACCCCGATGACAGGGGAGGATTTGCCAGGAAAAACGAGGAAGCAGCGACAGATCTTGAAGAGTTCAATTGGGAAGGTCGCCTCCTCATAGACGGCGTGATAAGGTGGGTCCGTTTTCAATCTTTGCCCCGACCCCTCGAAAATGGGGATGTTCTTTGGACGGGTGCTCTCATAGATATCACAGATCGTATTAAGGCAGAAGAAGAGAAGAATATAATGGAGTCGCAATTGCAGCAAACTCAGAAACTGGAAAGCCTTGGTGTCCTATCGGGTGGTATTGCTCACGACTTCAATAACATCCTGGCAGTCATCATGGGCAATTGTTCCCTGGCAAAGATAGACGAAGAGAATGCTGGAAAATTCATACCCGAAATTGAAAAGGCTGCTGAACGTGCCGCAGAGCTTTGTCGTCAAATGTTGGCTTATGCCGGGAAAGCCCGGTTTGTACAGGCAAGTGTGAACTTCCAATCGTTGGTTGGTGAGATGGTCGACATGTTGAAAAAGACTACCCCTCAAAATGCAGAGATCAAACTGGACTGCACTCCCGGTATCTCCTTGATTCATGGAGATTCCAGTCAGCTCAATCAGGTTGTCATGAACCTGATTATTAATGCTTCTGAAGCTATCGGCAAAGTACAGGGAGAGATTAGAGTATTGCTTACCGAAACGACGATAAATGATGGGCACCCAGAGAAGGATTACAACGGAAAGGCTATTGCAACTGGTAGTTATGTCTGCCTGGAAGTAACAGACAACGGTTGCGGTATGGATGAGGAAACCAAATGGCGCATCTTTGAGCCGTTTTATACCACAAAATTCACAGGTCGGGGCTTGGGTATGTCTGCTGTTCTTGGCATTATTAACTCACATAAAGGCGCGTTACAACTTCATAGCCAGCTTGGTCAGGGGTCAACCTTCAAAGTGTATCTTCCTGCCCAGATAAATGACTCTGCCCAGGATAGATCAGTACAGCAAACAATTGAATCTCAATGGCGCGGGCACGGTACGATACTGCTTGCAGAAGATGAAGACCAGATACGGCATATTGCAAAAACTTTTCTTGAAATGTTTGGATTTACAGTTATAGAGGCTGTAAATGGGAAGGAAGCACTTGATTTGTATCAAAAGAGCGCTTCAGACATTTCCTTAGTGCTGACAGATATGGGCATGCCAGTCATGGATGGTTATGCGTTATTCCATGCTTTAAAACAGATAAAACCGACATTGCCGATTATTATTTCCAGCGGTTTCGGTGAAGCCGATGTCACTGCGAGAATAGACCCTGACAAAATAGCCGGGTTAATCAGCAAACCCTATACTCCCGAGAAATTACGGGACATGCTGAAGAGTATTCTACTCAATTGACCGAAAGGTCATTTACACAGAATGGTTGACAGGTCCTATCAAATGCTTTCAAGGAATTTGTTAAATCGGGTCCAGCACTACATACAGGGGGACAGCCGTGAGTTAATAATTACTCGCACAGAAAACGAAGACCGCATTGTTCTGCCCAACACTGCTCGCATCTAAATAAGTTAACATCATAAGATAAAAGCAATGAAGCTTCTGGTACTGATCAGAGGCTTCATTGCTTTTGTGGGCTGTCTATGGGTAGCAACACCGATTTTTTTGATATTTTGCTTCGGGAGCAAGGGCTCGCTATACCCTTCATAAATCAGGTTAGTTCAGAGGCTTATCTCCATTACAGAGAAAACATCGGTGCCTTGAGTATCAAAAAATCTAAAAAGCGCATAATGTACGTGGAAATATATAAACGTCATGCTATAAGAGCGATGCACAGTAACAATTCCAAGGAGTTTGTACCCAAGCCATATTCCAAAAAATCATACTAATTCTGAGCATTGGTTGGTGAATTTTTCCGAGAGAGTAATGTTAGATGCATACGGATTTTTCATTTCCATAACGCCACAATCACTCCTTTGTCTCCCTGCTTTATATGTATACTCAACATAGTTCCATGGATACAGATACTTAGGGTTGGTTCTGCCTTCAGGTATTTCAAAGGATGGCATTATGAACCTTCAAAGATATCTTGATCTTCGCAACTGGAATGTTTTTGCAAAAATATTTGGTATTTCATTTGTTAGTGTCCTTATCTGCCTCAGTGCCGTCTATTTCCTTCTTATTCCCCTCTACGAAAAACAATTGTTGAATGAACGAAAACAAGCTGCAAAGCACCTTGTCGATGTCGCAGTGTCCATATTGGAGCGACATGACAAGCAAGTCCGTCAGGGATTGAAACCAATATTTGAGGCTCAGCGCGAAGCTCTACAGGATATGAAGATGCTGCGGTATGGCGAAAATGATTATTTCTGGGTGCATAACCTGGATTTAAGAATGGTTATGCATCCAACCCGGCCTGAACTTGATAACCAAAACCTCAAAAATTATCAGGATCCGACAGGCAAAAGGATCTTTGCAGAGATGAACAAAGTTGTTCTAATGGAAGGTGGCGGTTTTGTCTCCTACCAGTGGCCACGTCCGAACAACACTATTCCTATCTCAAAATTATCGTATGTTCAGCTCTTTAACCCGTGGGGGTGGGTAGTTGGCACCGGCATATACATTGAGGATGTCCAGGCCAGCAGCACAACCATGCGGCGGAATGTTGCAGGTTCTGCCCTGCTGCTCTCGGTATTGATCCTTGCCTACTCGATTTATGCCGCTAAACGAATAAATCGTCCACTGAAGGAGGCTATGCAATTTGCTTCCCGATTGGCGAACAGTGATTCTGAAAATGATGTGGCTGAACTCGGTACTAGTGATGAAACCCGCCATCTATTGGCTGCGATGCAGAATCTGGTGCTCGACATCAAGGAAGCGCGCGATGCTGCGGATTCGGCAAACAGAGCCAAAAGCGAATTTCTGGCAAATATGAGCCATGAAATCCGTACTCCGATGAACGGAGTAATCGGTATGACCGGTTTGTTACTGGATACGGAGCTTACTCTTGAACAGCGCGAATATACCGAGATCATCAAAAAAAGCGGAGAAAACCTTCTTGGGTTAATTCAGGATGTGCTTGACTTCTCAAAAATCGAAGCACGCAAACTAGATCTGGAAATACTTGATTTTGATCTCAGGGTCACCCTGGAAGATACTGCAGAAATTCTGTCCGTGCGTGCAGCGGATTCTGAACTGGAATTGATCTGCCAGATAGATCCAACCGTCCCTTCATTTCTGAAAGGTGATCCGGGTAGAATCAGCCAAATAATCATGAACCTTGCCGGCAATGCCATCAAGTTTACCCACACGGGCGAAGTTGTCATATCTGCATCACTTGTAACGGAAGATGAGACTCATGCCACTATCCGCTTCGCAGTCAGTGATACCGGAATCGGAATCCCCCCGGAACGACTCGAGGCAATTTTCAACCCTTTTACCCAGGCTGATGGATCAACTACGCGCAAGTACGGCGGGACCGGTCTTGGCCTGACTATTTGTAAACAGTTGACCGAATTGATGAATGGTGAGATTGGCGTAGAGAGTACGGAGGGCAAAGGCTCGACATTCTGGTTCACAGGTTGCTTCGAAAAACAAACCGTAAGTGATCGCCAGCTAATTGAAGTTCATGCCGATATCTCGGGCACTCGAATACTGGTTGTTGATGACAATGCTACAAACAGGAAGCTTTTGACGACTCTTTTGAACAGTTGGGGGTGCCCTAATGAGATTGCCGGAGATGGTGAAACGGCACTTACATGTATGTACAAAGCAAATGAGGAGGGAGAACCATTCCGTATTGCCCTGATCGATCAGCAGATGCCGGGAATTGACGGCCAACAACTTGGTCAGCGCATCAAGGCAGATCCTGATCTGAAATCAACCATCATGGTTATGATTACATCAATGGGGCAACGTGGGGACGCAGCTAATTTGCAACGGATTGGATTTGACGGGTACCTTACAAAACCGGTTAGAATGTCTCAGCTATTTGAGTGCCTCTCTATTGTACTCGGCCGATCTGTTTTACAAAAATCAGACACATCCGGAATTGTTACACGTCACACTGTTGCAGAAGCCGGCAAACGAAGTTCCCGAATCCTGCTGGCAGAGGATAATGCTATCAATCAGAAAGTGGCACAGAGCATTCTTAACAAGCTCGGCTACAAGGCGGACATTGTAAGTAACGGACAGGAGGCTGTCAGGGCTCTTGAACTTATACACTATGATCTTGTCCTGATGGATTGCCTGATGCCGTACATGGATGGGTATGAAGCAACGGTCATGATCCGAGAACCGCTGTCGAAAGTCATTAATCACGCAGTGCCAATAATTGCAATGACAGGCAACGCCATGAAAGGAGATCGCGAAAAGTGTCTGAAAACAGGTATGGACGATTACCTTGCCAAACCTGTTAGAAAGGAAGAGCTCGCCGGAATGCTCCAAAAATGGCTGCCGGAAAGCAGACCTGGCAGCACTGCATCAGCTAGCAATCCTTGTAAAATTGCGGGTTATCAGCTTCTGACTCTTTTTGATGAAGCTGACCTATTGGAGAGGATGGATCACGACTATCATTTCATCAAAAGTATTCTCAAGGACGCATTGATCGAAATTCCGAAGCATATAGAAATTTTACGGAGACTCGGTGCTGATGGTAATAACGTAACTATGTATAAACAGGCTCATGTTTTGAAAGGACTTGCATCAATTATCAGTTCGGCCACATTACGGGATACCGCCCAATATATAGAATCAGCCTCGAAAAACGGGGATATCGACTCAGCCATGGATATGTTGTCTGCGCTGGAGCAACAAACATTACTGATACGGACCGCCATTGAGGGTTCGCGAGTCTGGAATGAATTGGAAGATAGCTGAATCGTTTTGTCATCCGATCCACAAATAAACTTGAGAGAATTCAATGTATGCCAGGATACCTGGCTTTCGGTCAAAAACGGTGGCTTATCGTACTTATTGCTTTATTGGAGATGTGGTATTTGCTCGTTACAAGCAGGCATGATTTGCTGCAAGAAAATGAACTCTAAACGCGTCATCTGGTTGAGGCAGCATACTCCATTGTCGAGTTCGGCGAGCAGGTACCCGGAGGAACTGTACAGTTCAGCTCCTCCGAATCTGCAGTGGCCCTCTTTAGATTTCCGCTTATTTCAAACTGAAGTGGTATTTGTATTGTCATTCTGTCATTGCCAAAGGAAATGCACCATTATTTAAGTATTTTCTAAAATTATAAGGTAAGACTATGAGCTTATTGTTGAGAATACCCATAAGATTTCAGTTGATTCTTATAGTAATAATAGTGGGCCTACCGGCAATAGGGATTATTGTTTATGCAGGTCTTCAACAGAGAAACGAGGCACTGAATGTTGCCAAAGCAGATACTCAAAAACTTGCTGACAGAATAACATACGAACAGCAAAGCAAAGTTGCTGTAGCCCGGCAACTTATGGCATCATTGTCACAAATGCCTGAAGTGGCTCGAAAAGATGCTGCCAAAGTTGATACCCTCCTGAAAGAAATTCACCATTTAAACCCAGATTTTACAAACATATTCATCGCTGACCGCTCAGGAATGGTATGGGCGTCTGCAGTAACAGTAAAACCACCCTTTATTGTCTCTGATAGAAGGTACTTCAAAAACACTCTTGCTACAGGTCAACTCTCATCTGGTGAGTACATAGTTGCGAGAGCAGTCAACCGACCTTCCTTTACCCTGGGTTACCCGATTAGAAACACACGGGGTGACATTAATGGCGTCGTATGCATCGGGTTCCTGCTGGAAAAATACACGAAACTTCTAGAACGAAGTCACTTGCCTAAAAATGCCAGTTTTGTGCTTCGTGACTACAAGGGAACAGTACTCTTCAGAGCCGTTGAGCCTGAAAAATATATCGGGAGGCAAACTGACTCTGCTCAATTTAAGGAGATACAAGAAGGGCCTGACGAAAGCACCGTTATAGGTAAAAGTATCTCCGTAGGTGATGAGCGAATCATCACAACAAGGAAACTACGCCTGGAAGGTGAAGTATCGCCATATATGTCCATCCGTGCGGGAATCCCGGTAGAGTCTGCCCTTTCGGATGCAAACACACATCTTCTTAGAAGTCTGTTGTTATTCGGTGGGGTACTTGGTCTTGCGTTCGTTTTTTCCGGAATTATTGGCGAACGTTCTATTTTGGTCCCCTTTGAACTTCTCAAGGATGCCACTCGAAATCTTGCCAATGGTAAATACCAGGTAAAAGCTGTTGATCTTGTCAAAGGGGGTGAACTGGGTACACTTGCAAAGTCATTTGATGTAATGGCTGAAAAGCTGGTTCGGCGCGAACAAGCCTTGGCAAGCAGCGAACGATTCTTGAATACAATCATAGATACAGAACCAGAGTGCATCAAAATGCTCGATATAGATTGCAATCTGCTTATGATGAACCGGGCAGGACTAGATATGATTGATGCCGAATCTTTTGAACAGGTGAAAGGGGCCTGCGTCTGTCCGTTGATTACCGAACCTTACAGGGATGCCTTTATGGCTCTTACGAAACGGGTTTTTCTGGGAATACCCGGAACACTTGAATTTGAGACAATAGGGCTTAAAGGCCGTCATATTTGGTTGGAAACTCATGCCGTTCCGTTTCGCAATGAGCAGGGCGAAATAACCGCCCTTCTTGGGATAACCCGTAATATAACCGACCGTAAACGGAACGAAGAGCAACTAAAAACCAGCGAAGAGAACTATCGTAGCCTGACCGGACTCACGTCTGATTACGTTCACCGCTGCTCACGGACCGGCTCGGATCCCTTCCGTATTCAGTGGATTGGCGGTTCAGTAAGTTCCATTTCCGGATACAGCTCTGAAGAAATTCTCGAACTTGGTTGCTGGCTTCCCCTTGTTCACCCTGATGACAAACAGGACGTAATGTCCTATCTGTTTAGTCTGGTGCCAGGTGATTATAAACAGATCGAATTCAGGATCACAGCAAAAGAAGGACACACCCGGTGGATATCGGAAACGAGCCGCTGTGTAACGGGAGATAACGAAGGCGAACTCGTACTGTTCGGGGCAGCTAAAAATATCACTGAACGCAAGAGTGCTGAACTGGATCGCGACAATCTGTCAAAACAACTGCTTCACGCTCAAAAACTGGAAAGCCTGGGAGTGCTTGCTGGCGGCATTGCTCATGACTTTAACAATATTCTCACCTCGATCATAGGAAACGCCGATCTGGCACTCATGAGAATGAACCCTGAATCACCTGCTGTCGATAATCTGTACCGAATCGAACAGGCAGCAGCACGGGCAGCCGATCTTGCCAAACAGATGCTCGCCTATTCCGGTAAGGGGCAATTCGTTGTTAAGTATCTGGACATAAACCAACTGCTGAAAGACATGCTTCACCTGCTGGAGGTATCCATATCCAAGAAGGTGGAGTTACGTTTCAATCTTTCGCCTGCTCTTCCGTCCGTCGAAGCCGATGTAACGCAAATTCAGCAGATCATCATGAATCTGGTCATTAACGCTTCTGAAGCCATAGGTGATAACAGCGGCGTCATTTCAATAACCTCTGACCTTATCAAATGCGATCAGAATTACCTGAATAGCTTCTGGCTCGCAGCGGATATCAGTGCCGGTGAGTATGTCTGTCTTGAAATAAGCGACACCGGTTGCGGTATGAATAAAGAGACCCTGGAAAAGATCTTTGATCCATTTTTTACGACAAAGTTTACCGGACGAGGGCTGGGGATGGCTGCTGTTCACGGCATCATTCGTGGCCATAAAGGCGCCATCAACGTCTACAGTGAACCGGGTAAAGGCACCTTTTTCAAAGTTCTTTTGCCTGCATCCGGCAAGCCGGTTGTGATTCCAGTATTTGGTACTCAACATGACGACTGGAGAGGCGAAGGAAAGGTCTTGCTGGTAGATGATGAAAATTCTATCCGGGATATCGGAACAGCAATGCTGCAGGAATTAGGTTATTGCACCATTACTGCCAATGACGGCCAAGAGGCTTTGGAGATTTTCAAGGCGACCACCGACATCTCCCTTGTTATATTGGATCTGACCATGCCGCAGATGGACGGAGAGCAGTGCTTCCGCGAACTCAGGCAACTGATGCCTGACGTGAAGGTAATTATGTCAAGTGGCTTCAGTGAACACGAGGTAATAAAGAAGTTTGCCGGGAAGGGGCTTACCGGATTCATTCAAAAACCCTATAAATTATCGGTACTGAAAGAGGCACTAAAGAAGATTCAAAACCCTCAGATTCTGTGACTCAGTTTCCGATAGTAATTACAACTGATTTTCTCATTGATTTTTTTGCCGTACATATGAATACACAGAATATTCACTCGGTTTTTCATTTAAAGCCGACGAAACCAGACAATACCACTTGAAAAAATATCGAAAGCTATCGAAAGGCAGGTAAAAAATGGCACGGCAGCAAAAATAAGCGAAGCATATTCAGGAAGATTACGGTGACATGTTTGTCGGGGTGAGAGCGAACATTACGAAAAAAGTCGGCAGGCGGTCGGAATGAAAACGGACAGGGCGGCACTCTGTAGAAAGGCCACCCTGTTTCAGAATAATCAGGTACTGTTACATAATGCTGACCAGCTCGATCTCAAAGGTTACATCCTCACCGGCAAGTGGATGGTTGGCGTCAAAAGTGACCTGATCTTCATTTGCTTCCAGGACGACAACCTCAAGCTCCTCGTCGTCATCATTGGACAGGCCGAGCTCATCGCCAACTTCGGGAATAAGATCCTCGGGAAGATCGTTGCGTGGTACGGTAAAGACTTTCTCCTTGTCGTACTCGCCAAACGCATCCGCAGCGGCTATTTTAATCGTTTTTTTCTCGCCCGGTGCCATGCCGACAATTGCCGCATCAATCTGCGGGAAAAGAATTTCTTCTCCCAATTTAAAAGTCATCGGCCCGCTTTCGTGGCCGCCGCATCCGCATCCTTCCTCATCACAGCTGTCTTCGCAATCGTCATCACAGCAGCCTTCGTCATCACATTCAAGAGCTTCAAGGGTTGAGTCGAATATTGTCCCGTCGTCCAGTTTCCCGGTAAAGTTGATGGTTACCATGTTCCCTATTTCTGCCTGTGCCATTTTTTTAGCCTTTCGTTTGTCCAAAGAAATATGTTGCGACCGGACAAACTACGGGAGAGTTGGTCATTCGTCCAGAAAAAATTTCAGTTTTTTACATTGTATACGCACATCAGAATAATTGTCTGCTATTTGACGGGGATACCCGGCACAAATTGGCGAACAGTGCATGTTTGACAATATCGGAGACGGTAACGCAACGTTCAAGGCTACGACCATCAAGAAAGAGGGAGCCGGATTGGAATATTGCTTTGCCGCGTCCGGTGTAGAAAACAAAATTATTGGCCAGCGGCAGAAGGTCACGGCAGTAACGGACCAGGCGCTCAATGCTCAATATCTGCCATTGCATCAAAGGCGGATTTTAAGGCTCTATCCTGCTGAAATAGCAAAATGTGCCATGGTTGCTTTCTCCTCTATACTCAGATTTTAAACAGAAATGCCGGGACAGTTCCCGGCGTTTCTGTTTAAAAGCATGACGAAACAGACTTCCTATGATTTTCGAGAAATTTCTTCGAGGTTACTGGCAATGACCGAGGCCGTTGCAGCCTGTTCCTCAGATGCCGTAGCAATCTGGGCGATCACATTTTTAATTTCTTCAATTGACAGAACAATTGAGTTCAGGGATTCTTCAGCCTGGTGCGAAAGCGCTTCACCCTTCTCCGCTTCGCTCTTTCCGCGCTCAATGGACTCTACCGCCAACTGGGTTCCGTTCTGAATTTCGGTAACCATGACACTGATCTGCTTTGTTGAAGCGGTAGTCCTTTCAGCCAGACGGCGAACCTCATCTGCTACAACAGCAAAACCACGCCCCATTTCACCTGCACGGGCCGCTTCGATGGCTGCATTCAGGGCAAGTAGATTCGTCTGATCGGCTATTTCGTTAATGACGTTGACAAATTCGCCGATTTTTTCAGAGGTGGCACCGAGTTTACCGACGATTTCCGCCGATGAACGCACTACCTCGGCAACCTTCTGCATCTCGCGTACCGCCAGGTTGACAACCTCCTGCCCGGCGTGTGCATTATCTGCCACCAGTACGGCAGAGTCAGACGCATTATTGGTATTGCCGGCGACCTCATTGACGGTCATGCTCATTTCTTCCATGGCGGTAGCGATCTGATGGACGCGCTCCTCCAGATAGTTCTTGCGTTCAATCTGTTCGTATTGCTGTTCCTTGACCAGTTTTTCTGCAGTGATATCGCTCCAGCAGGCCATGAAACAGAGCACTTTTCCGCTGTCAACGCTGTCCCAGATTGGATAGGCGGTTGTTTTAAGAGTAACGGAGCCGATGGGAATCTCGGCCGTATGAGGCAGGTCTGTGCGGGGATTGGAAAAAATTTTTCTGATACGCTCCGGATCTTTGTGATACTGGTGAATTGAATTGTTAAAGGCATTTCCGACGTCAGCACCGCGCAAACCGGCATTCAGAGCTGATCTATGCTGCTGCATCATCTCTTTTGCCCGCCGGTTCATATAGAATATTTTATTGTCATTGGTAGTGTCACACAGTATGACAATGTTATCCACATTATCCAGCATCTGCACGACCTTGCTGATCTCGGAGTCTTTTTCGGCCAGTTCCTGTCGGTTGTTACTGCCAAATAATCCCATTGAAATCACCTCAAGTATTTGATTGGCACACACGTATATCAGGAGGATATCAGACTCTAACGAAATATCAATGGAGACGTAACGATAATAAAATACAGGTAAGCGTGGATGGATAGTACGAGCGAAGCGGGAGAGAAAACATGTGTGCTGCAAAAGGCACAGCGGGGCGGCATACACCAGCCGGTCCCACTGTGCCGGTCCGTTTCTAGTCCACTGATTTTCTCAAAAAAGTTGGAATATCATACTGGTCTTCATCTTCTTCAATAGCAAACGATAGTGGTTGACGAATGCGCGTGACACTCTCCGCTTTTTCCCGATCACGCTGGAAAGTCGGCCGTTCAAGTGAGCGGGGTGTGACAACAGGCTTATCTGCCAATGATAATGCATTTCTCCGGAACTCGCGCCCCTTTTCAGCATCAAACCTGTCGCCGAAACCGGTTGCAATAACCGTTACCTTAATCGTGTCCCCCATGTCGTCATCGCGAACGACTCCAATTTTAATGTTGGCGTCTTCGTGCACTTTCTCATGAACAATCCTGTTGACCGTGTTGTAATCGTCCATGGTCATTGATTCAGAGCCGGTGATATTGACCAGCACGCCCTTTGCCCCCGAGATGTCGTTTTCCTCAAGCAACGGACTCGAAATGGCGTTATTCACCGCATCGGAGGCACGATTGTCGCCGTTTCCGACACCAATGCCCATCATCGCCATACCACGAACACTCATGACGGTCTTGACATCAGCAAAGTCGAGATTCATCAGGCCGGTCGAGGTAATGAGTTCGGAAATTCCCTGCACCGCCTGGCGCAACACATCGTCGGAGGGCTTGAACGCATCAAAAAGAGACATATTTTTGCTGGCCAGACTAATGAGACGGTCATTGGGGATGATGATTAAAGAATCGACATGTTTTTTCAGCTCTGCGATTCCCTGCTCGGCAAGTACGGAGCGTGCTTTCCCTTCGTAGGTAAACGGCTTGGTAACGACCCCGACAGTCAGTACGCCAGTTTCGCGGGCGGCCTCGGCAATCACCGGCGCCGCGCCAGTGCCGGTACCGCCGCCCATGCCGGCGGCTATAAAGACAAGGTCGGCGCCTTTGATGGCTTCAGCAAGCTGCCCTTTGTTTTCAAGAGCGGCCGCAGTTCCGACTTCCGGTTTTGAACCGGCGCCAAGCCCTTTTGTCAGTTCCCGACCGAGTTGCAGCTTGACCGGAGCTTTTGATGTTCGCAACGACTGGGCATCCGTGTTGGCCACGATAAAATCAACTTTATGGATAGAGCTGGAAATCATGGTGTTGACTGCATTGCCACCACCACCACCGACCCCGATTACTTTGATAACGGCACTTTGTTCAATAGCTTCATCAAATTCAAACATGCGTACCTCCTCTATATAAAATTAACTGGCAAAAGTAATTTTAACGACAGAAATGTAACCCCTATTTGACCAAGAATCAAAGGAAAAAATTATAATTTTTTCGCGAAAATAAGGTGCCTTTAAAAAACAGAGTGTTAGCTGTATACGGGTCGATAACAGGGCATATACGTGGAACAAAAAACGGGCCGTTCTGCAGTTAAATGCTGGCCGGCCCGGGTACATTACACATTTGGTATTATGACGGTTTGCTAAAAGAATTCGCTGAACCAGCTCTTCATTCTACCGAACACCGAACCGAACAGGTTGGCTTCCGGCTTGCCGGTCGGGAACTCCCGTGAGCTGGTGTTCCTGCTTCCATAGACGACAAGGCCGACCCCGGTTGCATATACCGGTGATTTTACCACGTCGATCAGGCCGCCGATTTTCTGTGGCAATCCGCGTCGTACCGGAAGGTTGAAAATCTGCTCCGCAAGTTCAGGAATTCCCTCCAGCACACTGGAGCCTCCCGTGATGACAACTCCGGAAGCGATCGAGTCCTCCAGGCCGGATTTAATAATTTCCCGATTGACGAGCGCAAAAATTTCTTCCATACGGGGACCGAGAATCTCGCATAACACGTTGCGCGACAGTTCGCGCGGCTTGCGCCCGCCGACGCTCGGCACCTCGATTTTGTCTTCCTTGCCAACCAGTGACGCGAGACAACAGCCATACTTCTGCTTGATTTTTTCAGCTTCAGCAAACGGAGTACGCAAGCCGACAGCGATGTCATTAGTCAGCTGGTTGCCTCCCAACGAAATGACCGATGTGTACTTGATCGCACCATCGGCAAAAATAGCGATATCGGTTGTGCCGCCACCAATATCGACCATACAGACCCCCAACTCCTTTTCATCATCGGAAAGTACGGCGTGTGAGGAAGCCAGCTGCTCCAGCACGATATCGGCGACATCAAGTCCGGCGCGGTTGCACGATTTAACGATGTTCTGGGCACTGGCTACCGCACCCGTGACGATATGCACCTTAGCTTCAAGCCGCACACCGCTCATGCCAAGTGGCTCGCGAATGCCGTCCTGTTCGTCGATAATGAATTCCTGCGGCAGGATATGCAGCACTTCCCGATCCATCGGAATATTGATCGCTTTGGCGGCATCAATAACCCGACGCACATCTTCCTGAGAAACTTCGCGATTCTTGATGGCAATCACGCCATTGGAGTTCAACCCTTTGATATGACCGCCGGCAATGCCGGCGTACACCGACTTGATCTCGCAACCGGCCATCAGCTCCGCTTCCTCAATGGCTTTACGAATTGCGCCTACGGTACTTTCAATATTAATGACCACGCCTTTGCGCAAACCGCTGGAAGGGCTGGTCCCTATGCCAACAATATCGATCCCCTCGTCAGTGGCATTGCCGACGATGGCGCATATTTTGGTTGTACCAATGTCGAGGCCGACGATCAGATTATCCCGTTTTGTTGCTGACATACCCATACCCCCCTGCTTCAAATTGTATAAACAAAACTCTAACTCTTCTTGATGATTATTTTGTCGTTATAATCAAGATCGATATAGTGAATTAACGGTAATTGTACGGACAACTCCTTATATATACGGGCGAACCGCTCAATTTTTGCAGAGAAATCGCCCGAGCCGACCTTGACCGGAAGTGACCCCGAGGCGGTAAACAGGGTAAAACCGTATCCGGTATCGTAATGAATCTCAGATACATCCGCAAGGATAAATGCACCTTTTTCGTGTAATATTTTCAATAGTTCACACGCTGCTTCAAGTGCTTCCCCGGTTCCTTTGGGGTCATTACTCAACTCTTCTTCACTAAAACCGGTCACGATTGGGAAATCTAGACTGTCTCCCTGATTGAGAACTTTAAAGACCTTCCCCTTTTTGTCGAGGTAATAAATGTAGCCGATGTTGACGATTGCTACCGGTTCACGTTCGGTGACGGCAATAGAAACTGTGTCCGGGAAGTGCCGATTAATGCGCACGGCTTCAATCCATGGATTTTGCTGGAGATGTTCCCCCATGGTTTTGAGGTTCATGCGTAGCAGAGCTTTCCCCTGCTCGACGCCGGCTATGCCAAGAATTTCGTCTCTCGTCAAATGTGTTGCACTGCTTACCTCAATGTTTTTCAGGGGGAAGAGCGTAACTGACATGATAGCCCGATAGACACCATACAAAAGGCCACTCGTCAGTACAAGCGCAGTAAATCCTCCTGCTGCCAGTTTCAGCGACCGCAGATATTTTGACAGATCAAGCGGTTTCCGCTGGATCTTTACTTTATTCGGCGCCACCTTGCGGCGCTGATATGAGGAGTTTGCATAGTCACGCACGACTAGATACCTGTCACCGAGAGTGCCGCAGAGTCAACAATGCGTGACACCAGTGCTTCAAATGAGAGACCTGCACCTTTTGCCGCAATTTCCGGGAAGAGCGAGAGCGATGTCATGCCGGGCAGGGTATTGACTTCAAGCACATAGCAGTCACCTGCGGGCGTCACCAGCAAATCGACGCGGCTGTATCCCTTGCATCCCAGTGCGCGATGGGCAGCCAGGCCGATTTGACCGGCCTTGTTGTAGAGGGATGGTTCAAGGCGGGCGGGGAAAATATGCTCCGCCATGCCGTCGGTATATTTTGCTTCAAAATCGTAGAACTCTTTCTTGGGGACAATTTCAATGGCACCGATCGCCTGGTCGTCCAGGATGCCGACCTGCACCTCCTGACCTTTGATATACTGTTCAACCAGAATTTCGTCATCGTGACGGAACGCCAGTTCCAGTGCGGAAGGAAGTTGGCTCTCGTCCCTGATAATGGAGACGCCGACGGATGATCCCTCCTGCACCGGTTTGGTCACCAGCGGCAGTCCGAACGGCAGCTCGGCCGGCAGTATGGGGTCACCACGCCGGAAACAGCAAAAAGGCGCCGTCAATATGCCGCTGGCAGCAAAAGCCTGTTTGCTGAAGCGTTTATGCATGGCAAGCGCACTGGCCAGAACACCGGAACCGGTGTAGGGAATCTGCAACAGTTCCAGCAGCCCCTGTACACAGCCGTCTTCACCGTAGCGGCCGTGGAGGGCAATGAACGCAACGTCAATTGCCTCACGCTTCAGGACGTCGGCCAGATCACGCCCGACATCAATGGTTACCGCATTATACCCCTGTACAGTGAGAGCCTGATGAACCGCCATGCCGCTTTTTAGTGACACATCGCGTTCAGCGGAAAGGCCACCCAGCAGCACCCCGATTTTTTTTGATGTATTCATACCAAGCCCTTTCTCATGGCAAAAGCGTCTGAAGATAGTGTGTTTATATCTCGCCCACTATCCGAACCTCTTCCTCAAGCTTCACGCCGGACGTTGTCAGCACGGCATTTTTAACGAGAGCAGCGAGTTCAAGAAAATCCTGCGTGGTTGCGCCACCGGTATTGACCAGAAAATTGCTGTGAACCTTAGAAACCTGTGCGCCACCGACCGTTGCGCCACGCATGCCAGCTGCGTCAATCAATTTCCAAGACTGATGACCCTGCGGATTTTTAAAAAACGATCCGGCGCTCGGGAACCCGACATTGTGCTTGCCTCGCCTCAGCTCAAGATCCTTGCGAATCTCTTCTTCGGTAAGGTTTGGGTCACATTCATCAAGTCTCAATGTTGCTGCCAGCACAATATCGCCATCCTCCAGCTTCAGGTGGCGATAGCCGTAATCAAGTTCTGCAATGCGAAAGTCATGAATAATTTCGTTTCGCAGCAGAGTAAGGGAGTCGGTATGCTCCAGAATTCCCTTTCCGTAAGCCCCGGCATTCATTTTGATCGCGCCGCCGATCGTGCCGGGAATGCCGGAGATGAAGCCAATACCGCCCAATCCCAGGTGTTGGGCAAAACGGACAACCGCCAGATTTTCAGCACCCGCTTCTGCTCTGACAAGAGTACCTCTCCCTTCAAGCGGAAGGTCAGGATGGAGAGTGGGCACTACCTCAATCCGGTTAAGCCGCTCCAACGAGATAACTGCCCCCCTGATCCCCTTGTCGCGCACCAGCAGATTGTATCCTCTCCCGATGGCCAGCCACGGCATTCCCTGCCGGCCCAGAAGGGTGAGTAGATCCTGTAGATCAGCGCCATCCGCGGGAATCGCATACAGCTCGGCCGGTCCTCCAACCTTCAGGGACGTATGAAGATACATCGGCTCGTTGCGCAGCAGTTGACCGCGAATATTCATGCTGTGCCTTACCCTTTTTCGCCAAGCAACCTGACAAGCGTTTCCCCTTGCTGCCAGATATTACCGGCACCAAGAGTAATAACGATATCTCCCTTTCGGACGACTCCGGCCAGATGTTCAGGAATCAGCTCACGGTTGGCAATCCAGGTGACATCCTTCTGGCCGTGGCGGAGCATTTCGGCGGCGAGGCGTTCGGCGCTGGCCCCTTCTATCGGCTGCTCACCGGCGGCGTAGACGTCGGTCAGAATCAGGACATCGGCATCATAAAATGCGGTAACAAATTCGCTGAACAGTTCATGAGTTCGGGTAAAGCGGTGCGGCTGGAATGCCGCAACAATCCGACGCTCCGGCCATCCTTGCCGAGCGGCAGCCAACGTCGCCCTGATTTCAACCGGATGATGCCCATAATCGTCAACCACCATGATACCGTGCGGCTCACCCTTTACGGTAAAGCGCCGTCCGACACCGCTGAAACCGGCAAAACCTTCCTGGATAGCGGTGAACGGCACGTCCAGTTCAAGCGCGACGGCGATACAGGCCATGGCGTTCAGCACATTATGCGGACCGGGCATCGGAAAGCTGATCTCACCAAGCCGATAACCTTTGAAATGGGCAATGAAGGATGTCTGGAAACCGTCATGCCTGATATGAGTCGCCCGAATATCTGCCTGGGCTGAGAGTCCATATGTCATGTAGCGTTTTTTGATGCGCGGCAGGACAGCCCTGATATTTATATCGTCCAGGCAGAGGACTGCTAACCCGTAAAACGGCACCTTGTTGATGAATTCGACAAAGGTGTCCTTGATCTCTTCGATGCCGGAATAATGATCGAGATGATCGGCGTCAATATTGGTGACAACGGCTATGGTCGGTGACAGGAGCAGAAATGAACCATCCGATTCGTCCGCTTCGGCGAGCAGAAATTTACCCTGGCCGATCCGGGCATTTGTGCCGATGGCATTCAGTTTTCCACCAATGACAATAGTCGGATCGATGCCGGCATGGCCGAGAATGGCTGCCGCCATTGAGGTCGTCGTTGTTTTGCCATGTGTTCCCGCGATGGCAATGCCATATTTCATCCGCATCAATTCGGCCAGCATCTCGGCGCGCGGAATGACCGGCACATGCAGCCTTCTCGCTTCGACAACCTCGGGGTTGTCGTCATGAACAGCAGAAGATATAACAACGACATCTACATCCTTGAGGTTTTCTGCTGTGTGCCCGATGCCGATTTCTGCGCCGAGGCCGGACAGGCGCTCGGTAATGTCTGAGCCGCGCAGGTCAGAGCCGGAAACCTTGTAGCCCAGATTCAGGAGCACTTCCGCGATTCCGCTCATGCCGATACCGCCGATGCCGACGAAATGAATTTTATCTATTTTTCCGTACATGGCTACGTCCTCTCAATCAGATGTGCACTCATCATCTCATCAACAATAATTCTGGCCGCATCCAATCGTGCCAGACTGAAAGCCAATTCCCCGGTGCGTCGGACAAGGTTTGAATCTTCTGCCAGCGTGAGAACAGATTGAGCCAGACTGCCGCCGGTTAATTCCCGTTCCAGCATCATAAAACAGGCATCTTTTTTGAGCAGCGCTTCTGCATTGCGGCGCTGGTGATCATCAACCGCATGAGGAAAAGGGATGAACAGGCACGCCTTACCGCAGGCGGTTATTTCGGCAATGGTCGTAGCGCCTGCCCTGCAGACAACAAGATCTGCAACAGCATATTCCGCCGCCATATTGCTGATAAACGGCACGACCCGCGCTTCTATTTCTGCGGCATGGTATGCAGCCGTTACCTCGGCACATTCTTTCTCACCGGTCTGATGGGTAATGCTTACCCTGATTCTGCTCTTTCTCAGCAACGGCAGTGCTTCAATCATGGCATCATTAATTGCGTGGGCACCCTGGCTGCCGCCAAACACAAGAACATGGAACTTTTCGGCGTGTCTGATGTCGTCCTTGGCGCTGGACGGTACGGCATTTTCAACCATATTCAGTATCTGCCGCCTGAGCGGGTTACCGGTCAGCTGTGTAGTTGCCGCGGGAAAATAGCGGGCCGATTCTTCCAATGTAATGAAAACTTTATCAGCAAATCGTGCCAACAGCCGATTTGTCTGGCCGGGGATGGCATTCTGCTCATGGATGTAGCGTGGTGTCTGCATGCCGCGGGCGGCCAAAACCATCGGCAGCGAGGCGTAGCCACCAACACCAAGCACCATGTCAGGGCGAAATTCCTTCAATACGTTACGTGACTGGGCGTACCCATGCAGCAGCTTGGCAGCCCCTTTGATCTGACTGAAGGCACCCTTGCCACGGATACCGGCCGCTGAAATAAACTCCAGCCGGTAGCCGGCTGCCGGCACTGCACGCGCCTCGATACCATGCTCTGTTCCGACAAACAGCACCTCATTAGAGCTGTTGCGGGTGAGAAATTCTTCGGCAACGGCAATGCCGGGGAAGAGATGCCCGCCGGTGCCGCCACCGGCAATAATAAGCTTCATTTTTCCTCCTTCAGGCTGATGGAGGATATCTTCAGTCCCGACGAAATGTTAAGCAGAATACCAACGGCAAACAGGCTGATAACAAGAGAGCTGCCGCCATAGCTGATAAAGGGGAGTGCCAATCCCTTGGTCGGCAGCAGTCCGGTCACAACTCCCATATTGACGGTTGCCTCGATGCCGAACAATATGGCAATGCCCAAGGCGAGAAAACGGCCAAAGGCGTCGGGGGCGGCAACAGCGATGCGCAGGGCGCGCTGCACCAGTAAAAAAAACATCCCGATAATGACAATAACACCCAGAAAACCGAGCTCTTCTCCGATAACAGAAAGGATAAAATCCGTGTGCGCCTCCGGCAGATAAAACAGTTTCTGTTTTCCCTCGCCAAGCCCCTGTCCGAAGAGTCCTCCGGTACCGAATGCGAGCCATGACTGGATAATCTGAAAGCCGCTGTTCTGTGGATCCTGCCACGGGTCGAGAAAAGCCAGAATGCGTCTTTTTCGGTATGCAACATTCATGATCAGGAAGTAAATGAACGGCAGAGACATAAGAAATATCGAAATTATGTACACCAGCCGGGTTCCTGCGGAAAACAGCATGACGATAGCGACGGCTGCCAGTGTCAGTGCAGATCCCATATCCGGCTGCTTGAGCAGCAGTCCCAGCATGACGACGAGAATCAGCATGTATGAGACAAAGCCGGCGCCAAGCTGCTTGATTTTGTCCTGCTTCCTGTCCAGTGAATATGCCATGTACATGATAAGGGCAATTTTAGCGATTTCAGCCGGCTGCAGATTAAAGCCGGGGAACCGTATCCAACGCGATGCTCCTCCCGCACTGCCGCCAATGCCGGGAATCAGCACCAGCACCAGCAAAACGATGCACCCCAGCAGGATCGGCGCCGCCAGTTTGCGCCAGAATTGATAGTTGATCCGCATGGTTGCCAGCATCAGTCCTAACCCGATCAGAGCAAACAGCCCCTGGCGCTTGAGGAAGAAAAAGCCGTCGTGAAAACGTTTTGCGGCCATGACCGAAGATGCCGAATAGACCATAACAACCCCGAAACAGGTCAGGGCAATGGCCATCAGCATAATCACGAGATCATATTCTTCCAGCTTTTTGAGCATTTACAGCCCTTTTACTACAGTAATAAAGCGCAGCGCCCGTTCCTCATAATCGCGGAACATGTCAAAACTTGAGCAGGCCGGCGACAGTAATACCGTGCCGCCTGCAGAGGTTATGTCAGCCGCACGACGCACAGCGTCCTCAAGTGACGCAGCGTGACAGGTGTCCGTAAGGCTTCCCAGCTCCAGCTCCATGCGCTCGGCCGCCTCGCCAATCAGAATCAGATGCCGCACCCGCTCTTTTACCAGTGGAGCCAGAGGCGCATACGTGCCCCCCTTGTCCTTGCCGCCGGCGATGAGCGTGATATCGGTAAAACTTTCTAGCGCTTTTTCAACACTCCCTACATTGGTTGCCTTGCTGTCTTCGAAATAGCGGACACCATTCACCTCGCGCACAAACTCCATCCGGTGGTGCAGTGCTTCGAAGCAGAGAACCGTCTCGAAGGTTTCATCAGGCCGACAGCCGAGAAGCAGCGCACACGCCATGGCAGCCATGATGTTTTCGAGATTATGTACCCCCTGCAGGCGGATGGCAGCGGTCGGAAAGCACTCCTCCTGACCGTTGTGGCGATACGTGATGACGCCGTCCTTGAAGAAGATGCCTTGTTCGAGTTCGATTTTACGGCTAAAGGGAAACAGTTCCGCTTTAAGGTGTTGGGCATGCTGCCAAACCAGTGGGTCATCCCGGTTGACCACGGCAAAATCGTCCTCTGTCTGGTTTTCAAAAATACGCAGCTTGGCGTTGATGTAGGCCTGATAATCGGGATACCGGTCGAGATGATCTTCACTCAGGTTGAGCAGCGCTGCCACTGTGGGGCGAAACGTCGTGATCCATTCCAGTTGGAACGAGCTGATTTCAGCGACAACCTGATCCCATATCTGGTGTGACTCTGCCAGTTCAATCAGCGGGTCGCCAATGTTACCGCCGACGAAGGTGAGATATCCGTTATGCTTGAAGATCGCTCCGAGAATGGTAGTGGTCGTTGTCTTGCCGTTGGTGCCGGTGATCGCTGCAAAAGGAGCATCAATAAAGCGCGCTGCCAGTTCGACTTCGCTGATAATCTCGACTCCGGCACTCTGTGCCGCGACCAGCAGCGGATGGTCCATCGGGACACCGGGAGACACAACAATCAAGTCTGCGCCAGTAAAATCGGTTTCGTCATGTCGTCCCAAAACAAAACGTATGCCAAAACCGTCCAACTCCGTTAGTACTCCGGCCAGTGAGCTCTCATCACGCATATCTGTGGCAGTGACCAGAGCACCGTGTGCTGCGAGAAACCGGGCAGAGGCAACACCGGTTTTGGCCAGACCGACGACAAGTATCTGTTTATTGGTGAACTTCATTGACAGGTTACCTCATCTTCAGTGTCGAGATTGCCACCAGCGCCAGGATGATGCTGATAATCCAGAAGCGGACGATGATTTTCGGTTCGGCGACACCTTTCAGTTCAAAATGGTGATGGATTGGTGCCATGCGAAAAATACGCTTGCCGCGATATTTGTAAGAGCCGACCTGGAATATGACGGACAGAGCCTCGACGACGAAGATGCCGCCGACGATCACCAGCAGGATTTCCTGCTTGGTCAGCACGGCGATAGTGCCGAGAGTTCCGCCGAGAGACAGTGACCCGACATCACCCATGAACACTTCTGCCGGATATGAGTTGAACCAGAGGAAACCGAGCCCTGCCCCAACCATGGCTCCGCAGAGCACTGCAAGTTCTCCTGCTCCAACTACTCGGGGAATCTGCAGGTAAGCGGAGAGAGTGGCATGCCCTGCAATATAGGAGAACAGCATGTAGGTGGCAGCGTTGATTGCAACCGGCCCGATGGCAAGCCCGTCAAGTCCGTCGGTCAGGTTCACGGCGTTGCTGGCGCCGACGATCACCAGGGTGACAAACGGAATAAACCAGATCCAGAGATCGGGATGAAAGTTTTTGAAAAGCGGGAAATAGAGCTGCTCGCTGAAACCGGGCTTGATAAAGAGGAATACGGCAACCGCTCCTGCCAGGATGACCTGCCAGAACATCTTTTGTCGTGCTGACAAGCCTTTGGTATTCTTCTCCACTACCTTCCGGTAGTCGTCAACAAAACCGATCACTCCGTAACCGACCGTAATGAAGAGAGTAATCCAGATATACTGATTGGTAAGGTCGGCCCAGAGTAGCGTAGGAATAACAATTGCTGCCAGAATTATGACGCCCCCCATGGTCGGCGTGCCCTGCTTCTGCAGGTGTGACTCCGGCCCGTCTGTGCGAATAACCTGACGTGCCTGCAACGATTCCAGCTTGCGGATTATCCAGGGACCGAGAATAAAGCAGACCACCAATGCCGTGATCATCGCGTAGATGGTGCGGAAGGTCAGGTATTTGAATATGTTAAACAGCTTTATGTTGGACGCAAGCGGGTAGAATATGTGGTAGAGCATGGGCTACTTCCCTTTGGTTGATTCGATCAGAACCTTCAGATCATTCGCCACTTTTTCCATGGCCATCCCGCGTGATCCCTTGAAGAGATAAACGTCGCCCGCTTCGAGTGATTGATGCAACTGTTTGGCAATGTCGCTGCTGTCGGGACAGCAGATGATCTGTTCTGCCGGCATACCCGCAATCATTGCACCCTCAGCAGCATATTTGATCATCAGACTGCCGGTCAGGTACAGGCGGTCAACAGAGTGACCTGCGACCATTCCAACGGCACGATGCGCATCAGCCTCGTGGTCGCCGAGTTCCAGCATATCACCCAGGACGGCTATGCGATGCCCCGCAGTGGCACCACGCGACATTGTTTCGAGTGCAGCCTTTGTTGAAGCCGGATTGGCGTTATAACTATCGTCAATAATCGTAATGGAGCCGAACCGTTCGATCTGAAAACGTCCTTTATAGGCGGTGAAAGCCTCCAAGCCGGCACAGATGACCGAAAATTCAACTTTTTCAAGAAGCGCTGCAGCAGCGGCGAGTGCGTTGTACATATTGTGACGGCCGCAGACCTTCAGTTTGATGATTGCGTCACCGACCGGAGTAATCAGCTGAAAACGCTCTCCTTCGAGCCCGAGCGATTCAATGTCCCGAGCACGCACCTCACCACGATCAATGCCGAAACTTATTCTGCGGGCCGAGGCATTCTGCGACAGAGACGCGACCCGTGAGTCGTCAGCGTTGACGACCGCCAGGCCGCCATCACTGATACGGTGAAGCAATTCACCTTTGGCGGCGGCAACCGCCTCCAGGGTACCCATACTCTGCAGGTGTGCCGGAAGCGCATTCAGAACGATGCCAACGCGCGGTGCGGCAATTGTCGCAAGGCGATTGATTTCACCCGGTTCACTCATCCCCATTTCAAGCACTGCCCAACGATGCTCCGGCTTTAGCTGGAACAGCATCTGCGGCAGTCCTATCAGGTTGTTGAGATTTCCGCCTGTCTTGAGGCCGGGTCCGGTTCGTTCAAGAATAGTTGCCAGCATCTCCTTGGTCGTTGTTTTGCCGTTGCTGCCGGTTACTGCAATAACCGGCACTTCAAAGCGTTGTCGCCAGACGGTGGCCAGATCACCGAGTGCATGCAGGCAGTTTTTGACCGCTATGCAGGTAAGGTGATCGGGAACCGTGTGCGCTTTCAGCCACTGTTCTTCCGCAAGCACGGTAGTGACGCCGTTATTGGAGACCTCTGCAATGAAGGCATGGCCGTCAAAGCGTTCGCCGCGAAGCGGTATGAACAACTGTCCGGGAGCTGCGGTCCGCGAATCAGTCGATATGGCAGACACCGCACCGCCGGCCTGGCCCATAATCCGCCCGCCGGTTGCGACGGCTATGTCGTTGATGCTGAACATCATGCACCTTTCTCCAAGAAGGCCGCAGCCGCTTCCTCGCGATCATCAAAATGGTACTTGGCCGTTCCGATAATCTGGTAATCCTCGTGCCCCTTGCCCGCAAGCAAAACAATATCACCGGGGCGGGCAAGATGGATAGCACATCGGATAGCGTCCCACCGGTTTTCCATAACGACAAAGCCTTTGTCAGAGAAACCATCAGTCAGTTCATCGGCTGAATATTCACGGATAACCCCGCCATCGCTGCTTCCCTCTCGCTGAAGGGCTGTGTGTATGGCCGTAATACCGGCTTTAACCTGTTCAAGTATAACGAGCGGATCTTCAGTGCGTGGATTATCGGAAGTGACTATTGCCAGGTCGCTCATGGCAGCAGCTATTTTCCCCATGATCGGGCGCTTGCCGTTGTCACGGTCACCACCACAGCCGAAGACGGTGATGATTCTGGCTGTCGCGATCTCCTTGATAGTGGCAAGAACGTTCTCCAGGGCATCACCTGTATGGGCGTAATCGACCAGGCAAATAACGCCATGCCGGTTTTCCACGCGTTCCATGCGGCCCGGAACGGTTGTATGCTGTTCAATGCCGTGTTTGATCGCCTGCAGTGGCAGCTCAAGAGCAATCCCTGCAGCTGCTGCCGCCAGAATGTTGGCAAGATTGAAGCGTCCAAGCAATTTTGAGGAAAAGTGGAGTTCTCCTGCCGGCGTTATCAGGGTGGCGCTGATGCCGGCATCTGTTGACGAAACGTTGATTGGTCGTACATTACAGTGACCGTTGATGCCGAATGTTATCACCGGACAGGCGGCACGCCCGGCGATTACCTCACCATACGGGTCGTCCAGATTGATAACTGCGCGGCGCCGCTGCTTTATTGCCGTTGGGCGCAGCAGTTCGGAAAAGAGCCGGCATTTTGCGTCCAGATACTGTTCCATCGTTCCGTGGTAGTCCAGATGGTCGCGCGTCAGGTTACTGAATATTCCGACGTCGAAATGGCAGCCATCAGCCCGCTTCTGTTCGAGTGCATGCGAGGAAACCTCCATGACAAACGCCCGTGCCCCCTCGTCTTTTAATAGCCGGAGTGCACGTTGCAGTTCGATAGATTCAGGTGTCGTATGAGAAGCCTGAATGGTTGTTGTGCCAAAACGATAACAGATTGTACCGAGTACGGCTGCCGGTTGCCCCGCTGCAGCCAGTATAGCCTCAATCAGATACGTGGTGGTCGTCTTGCCGTTTGTGCCGGTGATGCCGACCAACGGCAACTGCGCAGTCGGATCATTATTGAAATAAGCCGCAATACGCCCCATTGTGGCCCGTCCGTCGGCCACTGCGATCCAGGGTATTCCGGAAGGTGCGTACTGTACATCCTCAAGAACTACCGCTGCCGCACCGTTGGTGACGGCCTGTTCAATATAGCGGTGCCCATCAGCCTGTACACCGCGCAGGGCGAAATACAGGGTGCCCGGCTGAACCGCCCGCGAGTCACAGGCAAGATTCTCGATCGAAACAGCTGTATCGCCGTGAGTTTCTGATTCAGGCAGTATGGCACGCAGTTCGGACAGCTTCATGCATTCTCCAGTAAAAACGGTGAAACCTGCCGGTTGCCCGGCAGGCGGTTGCTCCATTACGCGGAAGGGGCAAATTTGATCCAGACTTCATCGGAGTTCCGGATCGCGTGCCCGAACGGTGGGCTTTGCTCTGTGGCCCGCCCACTGCCGATCAAGCGGATATTCAATTTGCGCTTTTCCATAACCTGCAGTACCCGGCGCATGCTCATGCCCCTGAAATTTGGCATAACTTCACCTTTGCCGGGCATTTCTGCTATTTCTTCATCTGACAGTTGCTCGTCGGGCGGTGGATCCGGAACTTTTACGTCAGGCTGCCTGGCTGCCGTTTTTGTCGGAAGGTTCGGCTGTATGTTCAGGTATGCCAGTGTTTTCTGCGCAATCGTGCGAAATGTGGGGGCGGCAACAACACCGCCGTATTTGACCCCCTGGGGTTCATCAATAATGACGACTATCGTCAGCTTCGGGTTGTCCGCAGGTACAAATCCCGCGAATGAGCCGATCCGCCGCGTCAAGGAATAGGTCCGACTCACCGGATCGACCTTCTGTGCTGTGCCTGTTTTTCCCGCAACTCTGAAACCGTCAAGTGCGGCGTTGGTACCGGTGCCGCCCGGTCCGGTGACGGTCTCCATCATTTTCGTGACTTTCTGTGCCGTTTCTTGTGAAATAACGCGCCGTACGGTCTGTGGTTCAAATTTCTGTATGGTTGCACCGGTGTCATCAAGAATTTGATCAACCAGATACGGTCTCATAAGGACGCCGCCGTTGGCAACAGCAGAGAGTGCCGTACCCAACTGAATCACTGAGACGCTCACACCCTGGCCGAATGAAATGGTCGCCAGGTCGACGCCATACCAATTGTGTTTCAGATTTCCTGGTGATTCGCCAGGCAGATCAATGCCGGTGCGTGTGCCGAAGCCGAAGTTGTGCAGATAACCAGACAGTTTCTCCTTACCCAATTTGGTGCCTATTTTTGTGGTGCCGATATTACTCGAATATTTGATTATTTCCGAGACGTTCAGGTGTGAATAGGGATGGTCATCGTGAATAATACGATCTGCCACCCGATACGTGCCGTTTTCACAGTTATAGACATCAGTCGGCTTGATGATGCCTGAATCAAGTGCGGCCGCAATGGTAAATATTTTGAACGTTGAGCCCGGTTCAAAACTGTCTGTAACAATATGGTTGCGCAGTTGAGAAAGTGAATAGTGTGAAAATGCGTTCGGATTGAACGTGGGGTAGTTCGCCATAGCAAGCACCTTACCGGTTTCCGACTCCATCACCAGTGCCATGCCTCCCTTTGCATTGCTCTCAAGCACCGCCTTTGTAAGCTCTTTCTCAGCAATAAACTGAATGGTTTTATCAAGCGTAAGAACGATACTTTTCCCGGGAGATGAATTCTTTACGAGGGTACTTTTTACCGTAATGCTCCGGCCAAGTGCGTCTCGTTCCGTAATCATGTAGCCGGTATTGCCAAGAATTGTACTGTCGTACTTAAGTTCGATTCCCTCCAACCCGTTTGGGTCCGTTCCGGTAAAACCGATTACATGCGCGGCAATTTCCTTGTTGGGATAGAAACGCTTTGATTCAGGGACGAACCCGATACCGGTCAGCTTCAGTTCCTTGATATGCTGCACGCTTTCCGGTGCCAGCCATCGTTCCAGCCAGATAAACGATTTGTTGACGGAGAGTCTGTTAATCAGCTCTCGTTTCTGGACGCCCAAAATCGGCGCCAACAGGCCGGCCGTACCGGCAACATTCTTGATGCGCCGCGGCTCCGCATAACAGGAATCCATGTGAATGGATTCAGCCAGCGTTGTACCGTTGCGATCAAGGATGCTGCCTCGCGCCGGGGTGAGATCGACTTTATGCATATGCTGCTTGTCCGCTTTTTTGACAAGCTCTTCGTGCTGGAGGATTTGCAGGTAGAAGGCCCTGCCTACCACGATTAGAAACAGCAGACTGAACACCGTCCCGATCATGATGATCCGGATGCGGGCCCATTTTTCGCGATCGTCTTTCATCGTACCTGTATGATCTGTTGTTTTGTCGGGAGAGCCAGCCCCAGATCGTTTTTGGCGATCATCTCAATACGGGCCGGCGCCATGAGCGAAGCAGCCTCAAGTTTCAGCCGTTTTTGTTCCTGCTCGGCCTCATGCAACTGTCGGCTGATTTCTGATACCTGAAGATTAAGATCAACGAGTTTGAAGCGGGACCAGACATGAAAAACAGAGACGATCGTAAATACGATCATGCAGATCATGAGATACTTAAACAGGTCAATGCGATGTGGTGCCGCATCTAACCCGCCAAGCACCGGTGGTGCGGCGACTTTAGTGTAATCTGTTCGTGCCTGTGCCATGACTAATTTCCTCCTGACTTGTCCGACCTGTCCGACAATTTTTCTGCAGCCCGAAGTTTGGCGCTACGTGCGCGAGGATTCAGCTCTATTTCCGCCGGAGTCGCCGTTACGGGACGACCGGTAAGTATCTTCAGCCGTGGCTGTCTGCCACACACGCACACCGGCAGCTGACGGGGGCAGGTACATCCTTCGGCGTATTCCCTGAAGATGTGTTTGACGATCCTGTCTTCCAGCGAGTGGAACGAAATAACGACCGCCATCCCGCCCGGCTTCAGCAGGTCAAGAGCCGCTCGCATGCCGCGCTCCAGGCTGTCCAGTTCGGTGTTGACCGCAATACGAAGCGCCTGAAACGTTCGGGTGGCAGGATGAATCCGTTCGTCCCACTTGGCCTTCGGAACTGCCCCCTTGATGATATCCACCAGCCGGAATGTCGTTGTTATCGGCGTCTCGGCTCGCTCTTTAACAATGAAAGAGGCAATCCGTTTTGCCCAGCGTTCCTCGCCGTACCGCAGAAGAATCCGTTCCAGCTCACCTTCAGGAAGATGATTGACCAGATCTGCCGCCGTTTCGCCGCTGCTACTGTCCATCCGCATATCCAGCGGGGCATCCTGTTGAAAACTGAAGCCCCGTTCCCTCGTATCCAGCTGATGCGACGAAACCCCCAGATCGAGGATAAAACCATCCAATGTTGCTATGCCAAGATGGCGAAGATGTTCGGAAACATCGGCAAAGTCACCATGAACCAGGCGGATCTGCTCGCGGTATGCCGCCAACCGTGTCCCCGCAGCGGTCAACGCCGATTGGTCGCGGTCAGTGCCGACCACCACCGCTTTGGGTGCTTTTTCAAGGATCAGGGCTGTGTGACCGCCGCCACCGAGCGTGCCGTCCAGATATGTCCTGCCGTCGGTCGGTGCCAGAAAACGGATGACTTCATCAGGCAGTACCGAAAGATGATGAAATTCTCCCACTACAGACCAAGCTCCGCAGCAGCTTCAGTGTGAATGGGGAACTTGTTGACGTTTTGGGCATCCACTTTCTCCCACTCGGCCATGCTCCAGATCTCAATTTTATCTATTTTACTGACGAACTGGATTTCACGGTCCAGGGATGCTCTTTTGCGGAAGCTGGGTGAAATCAGGAAACGTCCCAGTTTGTCGGCGCAGCACTCCTGTGCCGGAGAGATGATGGTGTATATGATGTTGTTACGCTGCTCGGATGTCAGCCCCTTGCTGGCTCTGAAAGTTTCCTCGAAAATAAACCATGCCTTGTAAGGAAAAATGAGCAGGCCTGAACTGAACAGGCCGCCACCCAGATCAACCGGGACCGAATTGGTCAGGAAAAACCGCTCGTCGCCATATTCCTCAACAAGTGTTTCGCGGAATTTGGAAGGCAGGCTGGTGCGCCCCTTGGTGTCTATAGTTGTCCCGAATATTCCCCTGAACATGGGCGCCTCTTTGGTGATATATTCCACAATATTCCACTTTTTTCCACAATATGGGAACTTATACCGGTGGTCAAGTCCCGTGTCAATATAAAATATGAATTTTGTAGGGGATTTCGTGCAGATGCCATGAAGTAGCGACGGCTTGTGGTGGATATTCGATGTTCCAGGCTGATAGCGGCCATTCTTCATGTCGCCTGAATATTCAGACGTCACATTGAATAACGGAAAACATCTGCTACACTTCCGGTATCGTTGTGTTACGCGTCGGGTGCGGTGTGCGGATCGGAGACAGTATGGAAAAATTTGTGCGGCAGTACAACGAAGCGGTCTTTGATACCGATCGTGCGTTGGCCATACAGGTTGTTCATGATGCTCTCGCGGAGGGGGTCACCCCGGAACAGGTGGTATTTGGCATTGTTGTACCGGCGCTCGAGGGGATGATTCCCCGCTTGCGGGGGGCACAAGGGGTGAGCCTGGCACAGCATTTCATGGCGTCGCAGATTGCCGCCGAAGTCACAGACGAGATGATGAGCCGGTTTTCTTCACCCCCGAACATCGTGGGGCGCATGGTTATTGGCACGTCCAGTGGTGATTTTCACGGTCTGGGCAAGCGCATCGTTTCAGGCTGTCTCAAAGCACAGATGATTGATGTCGTGGATCTTGGGCTGAATGTTGATCCCGTCCATTTTGTCGAAGAGGTTCTTGCCCGGAACGCTTCCATCATCGGCATATCATCGATGATGATGCATACAGCCACAGGTGACAACGGCTGTCGCAAGGTTCGCCGTATTCTGCAGGAGCGTGGCCTTGAGAAGCGGATCAGGATCATTGTCGGGGGAGCACCCTATCGTTATGATAATCAGCTGTACCGCACTGTTGGCGCCGATGCCTGGGCGGAAACCGCACTGGAGGCCGGCGCAGTTGTTAAACACCTTCTGCGGGAGGTACACTCATGACGCCACTGGAGCGGCTGGCAACAGTGGCTGCAGGCGGCACTCCGGATTGCATTCCTCTGTTCTGCAACCTCATTGACCAGGGAGCCCAAGAGCTGGGCATGTCACCGAAGGAGTATTTTTCGGACGGCAGCCATGTCGCAGAAGCGCAGCTCAAGATGCTGAAACGGTTTGGGCACGATAACCTCTGGAGCCTTTTTTATGTCGGCAAGGAGGCGGAGTTGCTGGGCTGCCGCCATATTATCTATGCCGATAATGGTCCACCAAACGTCGGCCATCTGGTTTTAAAAACGTATGACGACATTCATGATTTGCAGATTCCTGACAACATAGTCGATCATCCCGCCTTTGCCGAAACGCGGAAATGTCTGCGCATTCTGCGCCGTGAAACTGGTGGTCGCTATCCTGTCTGCGCTTACCTCACTGCATCAATGACGTTGCCGGCCATTCTCATGGGCATGGAAAAGTGGATAGAGCTGTTGTTCACCGGTCCACCGGAGGTGCGTGATGAACTTCTGGAGAAGTGCTCTCTTTTCTTCCGTCGTCAGGCCGCCGCCTACCGCGCCGAGGGAGCGGATATTCTTGTTTACTCAAATCCGTTTGGCTCCACCGATGTTGTCCCGTTAACTTTCTTTGAAAACCTGTCGCTCCCCTGGATGAAACGTGATCTTGAGGAGGGGGGAACAGCGGGGATTGTCTATTACTGCGGCGGAGCCCGCATGAATTCTGTCCTTGAGCGGGTCATCACCGAAACCGGTATTGCAACCTATTACCTGAGCCCGATGGATGCTATCAGCGAAGGGAAGCGGATTATTGCCGGTCGTGCCCTTTGTGCCGGCGTCATCAACGATATCCGGCTGGTTGCCCGGGCGCCGCAACAGGTGCGAGAAGAGGTGCGGACGATGCTGAAGGCCGGAATGCCGGGAGGTCGTTTCTTTTTCGGCACGCTGGTCATGCCGCTGGCCATACCGGAGGCCAACATCCGGGCCATGATAGACGCCGTACGAGAATTCGGTTCATCACCATGGTAAAAGCGATGAGACCTCCTCCTCTCATAATCTCCTGCGGCATTATAAAACGGGAAATCGAGTTCATAATCCGCTGCAACGGCTGGAATATTGAGTGTTTTTTTCTCCCATCGACGCTGCATTTTGATTTCGATCTCCTGCACAAGAGCTTGACTGCGGCGCTGGCACGCTTTCCGGGCCGGCATGCAGTTGTGCTGTACGGTGCTTGTCACCCGGCTATTGACCGAATCGTAGAACAGGGGGGTGGAACCCGTATTTCTTGCCAGAACTGTGTGGAAATGCTTCTTGGCCACGAAGAGTTCACAAGGACACTGGCTGAAGGTTCCTACTTCCTTCTTGAGGAGTGGGCCCAGCACTGGGATGATATTCTCGAACGGACATTTGGCGGCGACAGAATTGCCCGGGAAATATTCCAGGCAGATCGCAGCTCGCTGGTGGCGCTTCATACACCCTGCTCTGCAGATTTCATCGCTCAGGCTGAAACAGCTGCAGCATCAATCGGGCTGCCGCTTCGTCATGTTCAGGTGCCCCTTGATCATCTTGAAAAATTGCTGAAGAAAACCCTTGGCTGGGGCGGAGACCTGTCATGATCACTGAAACCGTCACCATACCTGCTGCGGAGCTGGCACAACTGCAGGAACGGATCAGGAAGCTTTCCACCCAAAAATCGTACCTGCAGCTCGTCAACGCCCTTATGACCCGCATCAGTGAAGCGAGCGGCCTTGATGATACAATCAGGCGCCTTCTGGAAGGTGTGCTTAATGTCCTTGGAGGCACTCATATTGTCATCTATTACAAGATGGATGATGACATCACTTCTACGAATGTGTACGGCGCTGTCAGGCACTGTGAAACAATAGATGATCCGCTGGTGCAGCAGGTATTTACCGAAGGTATATTTATCGAAAAAGAGGAGGATTTCAGCAAGACGCTCATGCTGGAGGATGTCTTTCGTACTTCTGTCACCTGGGTAATCCCGCTGAAGGATTCCGCCGAAACAATCGGTGTTCTCAAGCTGGAAGGGCTGCATATAGCTGCTGGGGAGATGCGGGAGCCGCTGCCAGCGTTCTTCTCGCATGCGGCACTGATCCTGAAAAATGAGATTCATAACCATACCCGCCTCAACGATGCCTTCGATCAGCTGCAAGAACAGAGCAAACTGAGGGTGCAGAGCGAAGATGCCCTGCTGGAGTTAAACAGTAAACTGGAAATACGGGTTGAAGAGCGCACTGCCGAACTGGAGGAGCGCAACTGGCAGCTTGACAGCGAGATACGTGAACGTACACGGGTCGAGATAGAGCTCCGGGCAGTGTCGCACTATACCCGCAGCCTTATTGAATCAAGTCTTGATCCGCTCGTTACCATCGGTCCCGACGGCGCGATAACAGATGTGAATGCAGCGACGGAGGCTGTCACCGGACGCTCGCGAAAAGAACTTCTTGGCACTGATTTCTGCAATTATTTTACCGATCCTGCCCGTGCACGGGCAGGATACCAGCAGGTTTTCCGGGATGGTCAGGTACAAGACTATCTTCTGGAAATCTGCCATCGGGATGGACATACCGTCTCGGTGCTGTATAACGCATCACTGTACCGGGACGAAAAAGGGGATGTTATCGGAATTTTTGCGACCGCTCGCAACATTACAATACTCAAGCGGGCCGAGAATGAACTGCATTTGCAAACAGTGCAGCTGGAACAGGAAATTGCGGAGCGCCAGTGCGCTCAGGAACTGCTGGCCGTCAAGCACGCGCAGCTTGAGGAGATGAATCGAACTCTTGAAGAGCGGGTTACCGCTTCTCTTCTGCAACTGCGCGAGAAAGATCAGCTGCTGATTCAGCAGAGCCGTTTGGCGGCAATGGGAGAGATGCTCAATAACATTGCCCACCAGTGGCGCCAGCCGCTGAACTCCATGGGACTGCTTCTTGCGGGAATCAGGGAGGCCTGGGAGACTGACAGGCTCGACCGAGCGTATCTGGAAAAAACACTGACCACCGGAAACCTTCTGCTACAGAACATGTCTGCCACAATCAGCGATTTCGCCGGCTTCTTCCGTCCCGATAGAAGCATGAAGGTGTTTTCCGTACGGGCCCAGCTCAATAGCGTTCTGACCATGGTGACGACGAGCTTCAGAAATCACAACATCAGTATTCTGGTAGATGCAGAATCAGATTGCTTGTTGGCAGGATTTCCCAATGAATATTCCCAGGTACTGCTCAACCTGCTTGCTAACTCCAGAGAGGCGATCGAGCAGTCGGGAGCAGACGCCGGCGAAATTCAGATGCGCTTGTTTGAACAGGACGGCCTGGGGTGCATCACGGTACGCGACACCGGCGGCGGTATCTCTGGCGACATTCTGGACAGGATTTTCGACCCCTATTTTTCCAGCAAGGAATCCGGCACCGGCATCGGTTTGTATATGTCAAAGATGATCATCGAACGAAATATGGGCGGCCATATTGAGGCTAAAAACATAGACGGCGGAGCGGAGTTTACTGTTGCATGCCCGCTTGCCCCGGAGGACCAGACATGGATTATACCGAGCAAGTCAGTAGGTATCTGAAAACCCTTTCAGTTCTGTATGTGGAGGATGACAGCATCGCCCGCGGTCTCCTTGCGGGATCTCTTGCCCATCGCTGTGGTACGCTGATTGAAGCGTGCAACGGCGCCGAAGGTCTGGAGTTATTCAAGGCACATCATCCTGACATAGTTGTTACGGATATCCAGATGCCGGTTATGGATGGCTTGCGCATGGCCGAGGAAATCTGTGCCCTTGACCGAGATGTCCCGATCATCGTCACCACCGCTTTTGAAGAGACGGATTATTTTCAGAGATCAATCGCAGCCGGTGTTGACAGATACGTACTGAAGCCGATTATGCTTGATCAACTGCAGGCTGCCCTGTTGGCGTGCGCACACCGTTTGTGGCTCGAGAAACAGCATCAGCTGCATGACCAACAGATGCGCCAGGCCGAAAAGAATGAAGCCATCGGCCAGTTGGCAGGTGGGGTCGCCCATCACTTCAACAATATTTTGCAGGTTATCAGTGGGAACTGCGAATTTGTCATGATGCATATTTCCGACGACGATCCGAACCGGGCACGAATTAGCACCGTGATCGAGGCAACCCATCGCGCCGCCCAGATTAATCAGGGCCTTCTCGCATTCAGCCAGAAACAGATGGTACAACTCCAACAAACTGACATCAATGACGTAGTCAGAACAATCAAGTCAAAGATTGTGCCGGTGCCGGACGACACTATACGTGTGCAGATAACAACTGCCGGCACGCCTTTGGAGTGTCTCGTTGACAGGGCTCAAATCGATCAGGTGCTGAAAAATCTGGTAAGTAATGCCTGTAATGCCATGAAAAACGGCGGAGTGGTCTCCATTGAAACATCACTGCAGAAGGTGGATGATTCGTTCGTACAGCTGCACGGTTTTGCAGAATCAGGTGATTATGCGCTTGTTTCAGTGTCCGATACCGGAATCGGCATGGATAAGGAGGCGCTCAGGCATATTTTCAACCCGTTTTACACGACGCGGGAAATAGGCCAGGGAATAGGGTTGGGATTGCCCATGAGCCTTGGCATCGTCAAGACGCATAATGGCTTCATCAATGTGTATAGCGAACCGGATAACGGCACTACCGTCCGAGTGTACCTTCCGATCGCCAAAAATCAGGAAAAAGACGCTGTGCCAGAAACGCCCAAAGAAACGCCGCCGGGGGGAACGGAGACCATACTTGTTGTCGATGATTCCGCAGAGATTCAGCAACTGCTTGCGCTGTTGCTGACAAAATACGGCTATACGGTGGTTGGTGCCGGTAATGGGCAGGATGCGGTTGAGGCATTCCGTGCAGAGAGAGAACAGATTGCGCTTGTCGTAACGGATGTATTCATGGAGGGTATGGCCGGTGCGGAGCTGGCTCAGCAGATACGGCTACTTCAGCCTGATATGAAATTCCTCTTCACCAGCGGCTATCCGGCTGAAACGCTTCGAGGGAACAAGGCGTTTGACGACGGTGCGGATTTAATATGCAAACCGTTCCGGCCGTACGATCTGTTGAAAAAGGTCCGCGAACTGCTGGATAAGGGGTAACTCACGATAAACATTTGAAATCCGGCTGAGGCCCCTCCAGAACATTCTTCAGCACTTCCCGCAACCGGTTCATGTTGTATGGTTTGCTGATTATCCCGGCAATGTTGTCGCGTCCAATTCTTGAGACCACATCGGCATCACCAAAACCACTGGAAACAATAATGGGCAGTTCGGGGTCGAGCTTTTTCAATGCAGGGAACAAAGCATAGCCATCCATGACCGGCATGCCCATGTCTGTTACTACCAGCCTGATGTCTGCGGCGTTCTTCTGGTACAGCTCCAACGCTTCCGCGCCATTTGCAGCTTCCAGAACCGTGAAGCCGAACATTTCAAGCAAAGTCTTCGCCAAAAACCGAATCTGCTCCTCATCTTCGACCAGCAGGAGTGTGCCGCTCCCTTTCCACGGGGCTGAAGGAATCGAATGGTTTCTGTCTTCCTCCCCGGCTGCGTCGTTCATCGGAACAGGAAAATAGACTTTAAATGTTGTACCCTGACCCCGTTGGCTGAAGAGCTGCAACGCTCCGCCGTGTGAGTTGATTATACCGAGCACTGCCGACAAGCCAAGGCCACGCCCTGTGAATTTGGTGGTATAGAACGGCTCAAAGATACGCCACTTGGTTTCCTCATCCATACCGCATCCGTCATCAGTAACTTCAAGGCAGACGTAGCTGCCTGGCGAGATTTCTTTGCCGTGATAATCTTTTTCCGGGTGACCGGCGATTACCGTTTCCCTGGTGAGTGAAACGATAATTTCACCCTGTTCTGTTCCGATCGCCTCCGATGCGTTGATGATCAGATTCATTACAACCTGCCTGATCTGACTGGCATCGGCAGTTATGTAGGGGATGCCTGCTGATAGTTTTGGTTTGATTACCGCATTCTGCGGAAGGGTTGATTTCAGCATGGCGACCATTTCGTCAACCATCACCCACATATTAACCTGAGTTATGGTAAGCTGGGCTTTTCCCGCATACGCCAGCATCTGGCGACACAAGGCAGCGGCACGTTCGGCGGCTTTTTCTATCTCAATGATATTCTTCGGGGCAGTTTCATAATCCATCTTTGTCAGGGAGCAATACCCCATGATAATAGCCAGGATGTTGTTGAAGTCGTGAGCAATACCGCCAGACAGAACGCCAAGACTTTCCAGCTTCTGGGTATGTTGCATCTGCTGTTCAAGGATCTGCCTATCTTCTTCCTCCTGCTTTCGCCCGGTGATATCACGGATGACTCCGATGTATCCCGTTACCGTACCGCAATCATTCTTTACCACTGTTCCCAAAGTCTCTCCGGGGAATATCGTACCATCCTTCCTCCGATAACTGACCTCATACGGCAGGGTGTGTTCGGCAGCCGTCATATTGAATCGGATCCTGCCCTGGCGCTCGTACTCCTCCAGATTTTCATAAAAGAAAGATGTCTTCTTCCCTGCGAGGTCATCAATAGTGAATCCGAAAATTGAAGTAAACGCAGTATTGATTCCGACCACTTCACGATCAATGTTGGCGTAGACGATGGCATCGGGAATACATCTGAATATTGCTTCAAACAGAGCTTTCTGTTCATGAAGAGCAGAAGTACGTTCCGCAACCCGCTGTTCAAGGTTCTTGTAAAGTAATGAGTTTTTTAGTATCAGCGCAAGGATGCTTGATATCTTCGTCAGCACATTAAGAATACTCTTGACGCCGGCTTCATCCATGAGATCCAGCAGGACAAGCATTCCCACTTTTTCAGTGCCAACAATGAGTGGAATAACAAAGGATTTGCCAATGCTGATCGAGGAGGGACTCCTGCCTTCGTGGTCGGGAACCGGGTCAATAAAACAGGGGACATTATTCGGCAGGGTACTGACGACGAATGCCTGGATTTCAGGCTGATTCCATTCGCGTTCTCTTTTTTTTGGGCAAATACCAACCAAAGTGCAATCTGATCTCTCATCGATTGACAAAATTGCCACCACGCGGACGCCGATGAGTTCCCGGATCTGGGTTGTAATATATTGCGCGCAGGTCCCGGGGTTATCCGAATGTTTCAGAATGTTTTCTACGAGATCACACAGCAGGGCCTGAAATGCCATGGTATCTGTTCTGTCAGGAGTCACTGGAATCGTCCTCAATAAATTTCTGCAAAGCATCATGAATACCCTGTGAAAGGGTGTCGAGAGATATTGGCATGACTTCAATCGGCATATCAAAATAAGCGGATATTTCCTGAAGAGTCGTGCCCGGCACCGGCATTACGCCGGTATCAATGTACACGAGACGCGTGCAGTGCTCTTTCAGGAATGTCTGCGCCATCTCCGGCGTATTAAACCCAAGTTGATACGTAAAAACCTCCCGCCAGCGCTGCGTCCATTCCGGCAGGAAGATGAAGGCCTTTTCCTTCTGCAGTTTCCGGTAAGTACTCTTGCCCAGCAAAATTTCACAGCAGTTAATCCCGGAAATTTTCGCAGTATTTTGCCTCTCCTGCATTTCGTGCATGTGGGGGTGACAATCTCCATATAACAGGAGATATCTTTCACGTGTGGCGGCATCCAGTACCTGCTCCATCTCCTGCTCCAGTTTGACCGGCTTCATGTGGAGCATGGAATCAAGTGTAATGATGTCGCAATCAAGCTTTCTCTGCCTGACAAGCGCTTCGATCTCCATCTTGAACACACCGCAACCAAGGCATGTTATTTTTGCATCATGCATGACCAGCACCATAGTGCTGAATGAGATCGTAAATTCCGGTAATAGTCTCCATTGGAGTGTCCCACGCCACGTCAGCACCCGAAGTGGCGAAGATGAAATGACGGTCGTCTCTTCTGTTGTCGAGAATCTTCTGTGCCCTTTCGAGTGCATGTGCCGTAGTGACAAGTCCCAAGGTCGGTCCTTCAAGATTGCCCAGCAGCAGCATGTTTTCGCCGATATTCTTCCGTGCTTCGGAGAAGTCATCATGCTGGTCAAGCGCAAACCCCGCAATATTGGGGATGTTGCGGTAAAGTGGCAAAAAACCTGCGAGCGGGTTGCCGCCATGATGAAAGACCACAGGCCCCTTGAGCCGACTGAAGATATCAGCCAGCGCCGGAACAACGGTCTCCTTGACGGTTTTTTCAAAAACCAGTCTCGGATTGCTGAACATCATCGGTATGGCCAAAAAATTGATGCCATTGTCAAACATGCTGTTTGCCATAGTGACAAAATATTCTGACATCAGTGAGATGACGGCAGAGGCTTTCTCGTCGTCGAAGAGCAGAATCTCAAGCCAGTTTCCCACTCCCATGATAACTGCCGGGAGATCAAGCGGAGAGGCGAGTACTCCGCATATGGGCACTGCTCCCTTGAAATGGTCTGCAAGGAGTCGTGCTGATGACAGAAGATACTGCAGTCCTTCATCGCTCCCGATGTCAGGAACCGTAATCTTATCTATATCCTTTGGATCACGAATAAACGGTTTTCTCACGTTGGGGGGGTTTTTCTGGAGATAAAAAATTTCACTTCCGAATGCCTGGGCTTCCGGTGCGAAGGCAAAGGGGGTGAATAAAATATCAGGGCGACAGTGGTCATATACCGCGATCTGTCCCTGCAAATACCTGTCAGGAGAAGTGTAGTATTCAGAGAGGGGACAGCCGGTCAATTTTGCCCCATAGAGGCTCAGGGTCATGGTAAATGCCCGCCGGTCTGCTTCGGTACCCTGCAATGCCGCAACAACTCGTTCCATGCTTGTCATTGGAGTGTCTCCCGCTGTGACCGTGCCAATAGTTCTGCAAATAATTGCGGTACCTGATATCCATTTGCAGCGGTTCCATCACCCCCAACCTCTCTGGTGAGTTCCGGCCGAAGCCGAAAGACCGCCCCTCCGACAGCCAGCATTATTCTGCCGGATAAATTTCTCCGGTCCAGTTCATCACGGACCTTTTTTATATTGGCTGCTGTCGTGTACATCATGGCCGAAACACCTATTATGCAGGCATCCGTTTCGGCCGCCTTGTCAACAAACTCCTCCGGCGATACATCACTCCCCAGATCATGGACAATCCAGCCTGCCGACTGCAGAAAAATTGACACCAGCTTTCTGCCCAGCGAGTGGAAGTCGTCCTCGATGTTGCCAATAACGACGGTTCCCTTGATCTCCTGTGTATGTAATATATCCTGTTCATCACGAATTATTTTAAAAAGCGTGTCTTCGGCAACTTTACCCGCCACATATCCCTGGGCAAGAGACGTGTTTTCCTCAGCCCATTTGATCCCGATTTCCACCAGAACAGGTTCCAATACTTCATTCATCGCTCTCCGGTAACTGCCATTCGCCGCCGCATAGGTGTCAAGCAAACTGTTGGCCAGTTCTCTCTCGCCTCCAAGAATCGCTTCAATTACTGATATTCTGGTGCTTTCGGCAGTCATATCTCCTCCGCGCAAAACGTTGTCTCCAGCAAGTCCTTAAACAAAACAATTTAAATGTACAAGCGGAGGCTTTTGCAAAAGTCTAAAAAGTCCCCTCCCCCCTGGCGGGGGAGGGTTAGGGTGGGGGGGTGTTGCCATGAAATCAGCATGTTGCAACTTCACCCACCCCCCAACCCCCTCCCGTCAGGGGAGGGGGAATCACATTCAAAGATTTTTGCAAGAGGCTCAGCTCTTTCCGTACTTATTGGTAGTCATCTGAGTGCTGTAGTCGTAGCATAGCAGAACGGTCGTTTCACGATCATGAACCGGTCAAGTTAACCCCGTACTTTTGTTCGCATTCGCTGAACAGTTCCTGCATTTCGTTGTCGGACAGTTCTTGCAGCACCAGACTCCCGCAGTTGTCGCGTTCAACGTCCGATATGCCCGGATAGAATTTTTCGAGGGATTTGAGCTCCACCGCCTGACTCTTTACCGTCGCCAGCAGGCGCCGGTTCTCCGCTTCCAGATCGAACTTCTCAAGAGCCGAGCGGATGGCGAATTTCAGATCATGATCATTCCATGGCTTGGCAAAGAACCGGTAGATCTCACCTTCGTTAACCGCTTTCATGGCGGCCTCCAGCGTGGCGTGGCCGGTCAGCATGATACGGATGGTCTCGGGGTAAAGGGACCTGACCTGAGCCAGGAAATCAGAACCCTGCATGCCGATCATCCTCTCGTCGGAGATGACGACTTTAAAGCTCTGTCCTTTCATGACTTCAAGCGCCTGTTCCGCGCTTGAAGATGTCACTATTTCCAGCGGTTCGTCAAATAGGGCCCTTGTGATAGCCGTAAGCACATTGTCTTCATCATCGACCAGCAGAATTGTATTATTCATGTCACTGCTCCTTATCACCTCAGATGTCACGTGCTGCGCCGCAGAAGGGACACACCAGCCACCCCTCCTCCAGCGTCATGCGGCAGTTTTTACAACAATTATGCCGGAAGGATCCGCACTGCGGGCAGTACAGAAACTTTGAATCCATATGTATGCCGCAAACTTCGCAGATCCGCTCCAGTTTCAGCACCGGGCCGACCACCCGCAGCACCTCCTCAAGCGTCGTCAGGCCGCGCCGCACCTTTTCCAGGCCGTCTTCCAGCAGCGTCTTCATGCCATTCCTGCGGGCCAGGGAAAGCAGATCGGATTCGTGGTAACTGCTACCGATGATCTGGCGGTAGTCATCATTCATCACAAACATTTCATAGATACCGACCCGACCGCGATAACCGGTGTTGTTGCACTGGGGGCAGCCGCGTCCCACTGCTATCTCCGCGCCGAAGTAATCGGCCGGCAGGCGCAGCAGTTCCAGCAGCGCTGCATCCGGGGGGGCACTGGCAACACAGCCGCTGCAGATTTTCCGTACCAGACGTTGGGCAATGACACCCTCGAGAGCCGATGCGATAATGTAGGGTTTGATACCCATGTCCACCAGGCGGGTAATTGAAGCAATTGCGCTGTTGGTGTGCAGGGTCGAGAGCACCATGTGGCCGGTAAGAGCCGCTTTGAACGCAACGTCGGCAGTATCGAAATCCCTGATTTCGCCAACCAGTATCACATCGGGGTCCTGTCGCAGTGTTGCCCGCAGCACCTGGGAAAACGAGAGCCCGATTTTCTCATGGATTGAGACCTGGTTCGCCTCCTCAAGAAAATATTCAACCGGCTCTTCAATTGTTTCAAAATTCTTGCTGGGGGTCATCATCGCCGCAAGCAGTGAATAGAGCATGGTGGTCTTGCCGCTGCCGGTCGGACCGGTGGCGATGACGACCCCCTGCGGTTTGCAACTGATAATTCTGATATTGCGGGAGTCCTCCTCAAGTACGCCAAGTTCGTCGAGGTGCTTTATAGAGGCGCTCTTGTCAAGGATGCGCATGACGACTTTTTCACCATTAATGGTGGGGAGTGATGAAACGCGCATATCGACGATGCGGGTACCCGCTTTGACGGTGATGCGGCCGTCCTGGGGACGACGACGTTCGGCAATGTCCATTTTAGAGAGGATCTTGATGCGTGAGATGACCGCCGGATGCAGGTCTGCCGGAATCTTGATCTTGGCGTGCAGCATGCCGTCGATACGATAGCGGATCAACGTGTATTTGGTCTTGGCCTCGATATGAATGTCGCTGGCCCCGTAACGAATCGCCTCCGAGATGATGGCGTTGACGATACGGATAACCGGAGGGACTCTGGAGGAACCGACCAGCTCTTCAACGCTGGCCTCTTCCTCTTCCTCTTCGAGGACGATATCAATCTCGTCCAACGGTTCCAGGTCGTCGTACTCCTGACCGGCAGACTCGGCATCGAGCGCCCAGGTCTGGGTTATTTTTTCCCCGATCTGCGAAGATGCCGCCAGCAGGGGCACCACACGCAGACCGGTGACACGGCCGATATTATCGCAGGTGACGATATCGGACGGGTCGGCCATGGTGATCGTCAGCACATTCCCCTCAAGCCTCGTCGGCACAAGGCGGCTCTTCTCGCACAGCTCCTTCGGCAGACAGCGGGCAACATTCTGCGGAATGTTCACTTCGCGCAGATCAACAAATTCGACATTCAGATGTTTTTGCAGGGCAGCAACTATTTTCGATTCAGTCAGAAGACCGGCCCTGACGAGAAAATCACCGAGATATTCATTGCTGTCTTTCTGCTTTTTGGCCAGTTCCAACTCATGGGAGTCAATCAGGGCGGCCTTGACAAGAATATCTCCGAGCATGCCGCGATTCTGCTCAAACAGTCCGGCAAAACTCGTAATTTTGTTTTGCTGCTGTTTGGCAATATCCTTCAAGCGCCGGTTTTCGTGGAGCAGTACGTACTGCTGCAGAGCCAGGCTTACCGTCAGGCGCAGATCTTCATCGTTCCACGGTTTGGTAATAAACTTGTAAACGGCGCCATCCTTGACCGCGCCCATGATGGAATTGACATCGGCATATCCGGTCAGCATGATGCGGATCGTTTCCGGATATTTTTCCCGAATCTGCTTCAGCAATTCCGCTCCGGTCATCACCGGCATGCGGTGGTCGGTGATGACCAGCTGCACCGATTCCCGAGCCAGGATTTCGAGTGCCTTCTCCCCCGAATTTGCGGTCAGTATGACATAGTTTTCATCAAGAAAGATGCGCCGCAAGGCATTGAGAACGTTGTCCTCATCATCAACAAACAGGAGGGTGAAACCCCGCTCCGGAGTATCGGGGGAATCGATGTCAGCAGCGCCACCGGCTGTTTCCAGCGACTGCTGGCTTCCCATGGTTTTGAATAAATCGGCGTATTTCGACATACTTACCTGTTCCCCGCTTCCAGCGGCAGCTGAATGGTTGCCGTTGTCCCGGCATGTTCCGTAGATGAAATATCGATGCTCCCGCCAGCAGCGCAGATAATCTCCCGTGCCACGGTCAGCCCCATACCGGTGCCGCTGCCAACCTCTTTTGTCGTAAAAAACGGCTCGAATACCCGGGGGAGGTTTTTGGCGGCAATGCCGTAGCCGTTGTCGCTGATACGGATCTGAATCATGTTATCGAAGCAATGGCTTGACAGTACCAGCTTCAGTCCTCTTTTCCGCGATTGCAGCGCATTGAGCAGCAGGTTGAAAAAAGCCTGGGAGATTAAGCCCGGATTACAGCCGAAGAGCGGCAACGGCTGCAGGTTCAGTTCGATTTCGGTATCTTCCGCTTTATGGGAAGAAAGAACGGTTAGAGTTCTTCTCAGCTCTTCATTGAGGTCGGCATCGGCCTCACCCGTTTCATCAACGTGCGAAAAGCTCTTCAAATCCCCTACGATCCGGGCAATTTGGTCGCTCCCGTCCACTGATTGCGCCAGGAGTTCCGTCGCGTCGGATAAAATAAAATCGATCTTGAGTTCCCGCCGCTTCGTATCCGTTTCCTGCTGCAGCTGCATCAGGGGCGTATTGCCGGCGATGCGCAGCTGATAAAAGGTAAGCATCTCCCGGATTTTCTGTATATAGCGGCTGAACGTCATCAGATTGCTGCGGATGAAACCGTTGGGATTATTAATTTCGTGGGCCATGCCTGCGGCAAGGCCTCCGACTGCCGCCAGTTTTTCCTGCTGCAGCATGCGGGTGTAGGCTTTCTGCAGTTCAGCGGTTCGTTCTTCGACCTTCCGTTCAAGGGAGGCCGCCAGTTCGCGGTAGCGCTTTTCCGAAGCGGACAGCTGCCGGTTGGTCTCCACCAGTTGATCATACGACTCCTGAACAACGGATGTATGGAGCTCGGTGGTCAGCATCCGCTTCAGGTTATTGTTGACGATCAGCTGCAGGGCATCACGCGCCAGCAGCGCCAGCGCATCGAGTGCGCCGTTCGCTTCGTCAGTAAACAGCACGACCAGTGTCCCCTTCGGTTCTCCTTCGACCAGCAGTGCGTGCCTGATTTCATGCACCGGACGGAGCGCGGCTTCCTCCCCCTGTCGGCAGAGCGGCAGCTCGTTTTCATCCAGGACGGAAGCCTTCAGCGGGCCGGCTGTGACCAGGCTGCGCAACAGCGGTTCCATTTCGGCGCGGGAGATGATCTCGGCAAGTCTTTTTTCGGATCCGATAATAAAATCCAGCGGAGTCTGCATCTCGGTATTCTCCGTCATAGTGAGGATGGTTTCAGAACGGCGTCGATAAAATCATCCCGTTCAACCGCGAAACGGTTTGTCAGGCCAAACCGTTCATTGATGCTGTCGAAGGTCAGCTCCAGTATGGTGCGGAATGTTTCCAGTACACCCCACCCCTCCAGCGCCGATGCCATCAGAATCGGCAGGCCGGTTCCTCCCCAGGCGCGCCGGATTTCATCCTCCGTAACAATATCGTCACGGTCGCGTTTGTTGAACTGGACCAGCAGCGGCAGCTGTTCAATGGAGAGCCCCACCAGGCTCAAATTCTTTTCCAGATTATCAAAACTCTCGTAATTGACCGACATGCCGGTCGACCGGGAATCCGCGACAAAAACGATCCCGTCGGCCCGCTGCAGCACCGCCTTGCGGGTGGCGTCATGCCGCACCTGCCCCGGCACCGTATACACTTTGATTTTTATTTTCATACCTGACGGGGCGACATAAAAAAAGGGGAGCAGGTCAAAATAGATGGTACGGTCTTCAGTGGTGTCGAGCAGCATCAGCTCACCACGCCCTTCCAGCGACAACTGGTCATGCAGGGTCAACAGGTTCGTGGTTTTTCCTGACATGGCCGGGCCGTAGTAGACAAGCTTTAAAACCAGTCGTTTCAGCTGTTCATCAAATTCGATCATGAACTATCTCTTTACCAGGACAAAAACTCCTGATTTTGCAGGGTCAAGCGCATAATATCGTTTCACGGATTCAATTTTTCCGGCGTCCAGCACCTTGCCTCTATGTAGCAGCAGCAAACCTGATCCGCTTAAGAGATCCCGTGAGAGTGGCATGCCGGGCTGAAGCTGTTCCGGTTTCAACTCCAGCTCTACCGTTGAATACTCTTCATGCTTCGGACCGGAATTATAGAAATGGCTGACAACCTTTTTGAAGACGGTATGGAGTGCCGGATCAAGCGAACTCCCGCATTTCAGACTGGCCCTCGCCAGTGACTGGTCGGCAATACTCCCCAAGAGCAGGGGCGTCATGGCAGCCCGGTCAATCTCATCGGCAAACGCGATGATTCTGGCGCCGTAGGGAATCTGCTCTCCCGATAATTTGTCCGGGAAGCCGCTCCCGTCGAAAAGTTCATGGTGGTGCCGGATAAGCAGCGCCGCCGGGCGCAGTTCCTCGATGTTGTCGAGCAGCAACTGCGCCCGCACCGGATGCTGGCTGTATTCGCGGAACTCCTCCGGCCCCATACTGTCCGGCGTAATCAGCAGTATCCGTTCAGGAATGCCTATTTCTCCAATATCGAGCAGCAGCGAGGCAATCCGGATGGTCTCGATCTCCTCGCTCTTCAAGCCGAGCTCCTTGGCGGCGTCTGCCGCCAGGGTAGCAACATTGCGGGAATGCTGATGTGTTCGTTTGCCGCGCAACTCGACCAGATTCGACAGCGCCTCGATGACGCCATGATAACTTGCCCGCGACTGTACCAACGTTTCCTGGAGTTCCTCACTCTTTTTACGAATAGCGGTCGTCTGCTGCAACACCCGCCCCTTGAGGTTGTTGTTCCACTCCAGGAGTTCGTCGTTTTGCTGAACGATGATCGCATTCAGCCGCTTGTTCTCGGCAATCAGTTCATATTGCCGCACCGCATCACGAATGGCCTGCACCAGCTCATCGTCATTCCACGGTTTAGAAAGGTATCTGCTGGCGCCCCCCTTATTAATGGCATCGATGGTGGCGCTGATATCGGAATAGCCGGTCAGCAGGATCCGCACGGCATCAGGGGCTATCTCGCGGGAGTAGCCGAGGAATTCCGCGCCATTCATACCGGGCATCCGCTGGTCGGAAACGATCAGCCCGACGTTGTGCAGGGTGCGGAGCTTTGCCAGCGCGGCCTCACCCGAGGCGGCGGTCTCGACATCAAAATTTTCATCCATCAAAAGCCGCTGCAGGGCGCGCAGAATGTTTTCCTCATCGTCAACAAGCAGGACGGTTACGCGCGATTGTTCTTCAGTCATGGGTGAGAACCTCCTTGGCAATCGGCCAGAAAAACTATATCAAATGGGCGTCAAAAAAAGTGTCTGTCATTACATGAAGGATTTGTCATAGTCGAACGCCTTGCGGCAGGGACGATCGGAATATGTTCACCGGCGAGTCCGGCGCGAAATCCTTTGCCGTCAAAGTGTCCTGGTGATACAGAATGATGTTGATAACGGTGTCAGACCTGCGCGCCATGATTATTGCGAATTGACTGTTCGTCATCGACGAAGAGGACCGTTCTCATGATTAATCCTCAGGAAAGACAAGTACAACCGAGTCGCCATCATTGAACATCATGCTGCGTCCGATGATTTTATGCGGGGTGCCGGCCAGGACGATCTCTGCTGCCACGTTTTTGTCGCGCCGCACCTGTTCTACGAATACGCCCAGTGATGCATCGCAGCAGGAGTTGACATCGCCACCAAAAATGTCACTGCAGGCCGTCTTCAAAATAGTGGTGGCAACGCTGTTACAATAGGCAATCATGTTATTGGTATCAATCCCCACGACACCCACCGGCAGGTTCCCCAAAATATTCTGGGAGAACTCAAGTGCCCGGTTGCGCAGCTCAAGCTCTTCGGTGCGCAGCAGCACTTTCTCTTCCAAAGCCATATTGGCAATGCCCAGTTCATCAAGAAGCTCACGATTCTTCTTCTGCAGGAAATAACGCTCCAGGCAGTTGTTTATGGTGACCCGCAGCTCTTCATCATTCCACGGTTTTGGAATGAAACGGTAAATATGCCCCTCATTGATGGCGGCGACTATGGCACTGGCGTCAGCATATCCGGAGAGGACAATGCGCACTGTTTCAGGCCAGCGGGCGTACACCGCCCTGAGAAACTCAACACCGTTCATGACCGGCATCCGGTAGTCCGAAACAACCACCTGGAAAGGGCCGGATTCTTCCATGACCTTCAGCCCCTCATCACCCGAGTTGGCCAGAACGATTTCATACTCGTCATCAAGGAAAATCCGCTCCAGAGCACGCAGAACATTGCGCTCGTCATCGACGCAGAGAATCTTGATCTGTTCCTGTTGATTATTCATGGCAGGTCCCTTCCGCTTTTGTCAGCATGCATGCTCCCCTGTTTCACTCCAGCTGGCTGTTCACCGGTAATCGCACCGTAAAGGTCGTCCCGATGCCCGGCTCACTAGCGACTGAAATCTCGCCGCCATGCTTGCGCACGATGTCGGCGGAAATCGACAGGCCGAGACCGGTACCCTTTCCGGCTTCCTTGGTGGTAAAAAACGGCTCAAATACGCGCCGCTTCACTTCGTCGGGCATCCCTTTTCCGGTGTCAGCAACCGAAACGAACACATTACCGGCATCGTGCCAGGTACTCACCGTGATGTTTCCCTGCTTCTCCATCGCCTGCGCGGCATTGACCAGCAGATTGAGGAATACCTGGTTCAACTGCTGCGGATAACAGACGATATCAGGTACTTCTCCGAAATTCCGGTCGAGCGTGGTAATGTACTTCAGTTCATTCCAGGCGATGTTGATGGTTGTATCCAGTGACTCGTTCAGATTGGTCCGGCAGCACTCAGCTTCATCCAAGCGGGAGAAGCTCTTCAGGTCCTGAACAATACGCCGGACCCGATTGGCGCCATCGAGGCTTTCGTTCACCAGTTCGCACATGTCGCTGATGATATAATCCACCTTCAGTTTCTGGCGTAGCGTGTCGATCTCGTCTCTGTCAGGGTGGACGGTGCACTCGCCAAGCGACTGCTGGAGGGCGGCAATATATTCGTCCAGCCGACCGGCATATTTGCCGAGAGACGTCAGATTGCTGGTAATAAAGCCGAGCGGGTTGTTTATTTCATGCGCCACGCCGGCAGCAAGCTGACCGATCGACGCCATTTTCTCCTGTTGTATAATCTGCCCCTGCATCTGCTGCAGTAGTACTTCGCTCTGTTTCCGATCAGTTATATCGGTGAATGTGCCGACAATGCCCCCTGATTTCCCTTTGTCAGCCAGATAGGGAGCCTTGGTGATAATCACGTCAAAGGCTCTGCCGTGGAAATCGACCAGTTGAGCGTCATACCGGCAGAGCTGGTTGCTGCTCAGGCACTCCCGATCCATCTGCTCGTGCAGCTCTCGTGGCTGCATCGGATTTACGCCGCACATGCTCCGGGATATCAACTCATGCTGCGTTACACCGAAGAACTGTTCAAAGGCCCGGTTGCAGCCGACATAATGCCCGACACGATCAATATAGAATACCGGTGTGGGGATGGCGTTGATGATTTCCTGTGTGAAGCGCAACTGCTGGTTAAGTCGCTCCAGTAGCATCCTTTCGTTGCGATTTTTCTCGACGGGGCTCATTTCAATACCTCTTTGACACATGGTTGAGGGTGCAATGGCAGCTGTACGGTAAAGGTTGAACCTTTGCCCGGTTCGCTGACAACGGAGAGCTCTCCGCCATGTTTCCGCACAATGTCATAACTTATTGAAAGCCCGAGTCCGGTCCCCTTGCCGACCTCTTTTGTCGTGAAGAACGGCTCAAAAATCCGTTGCTGAATCTCTTCGGGAATACCGCAGCCGGTGTCGGCAACCGAGACGAAGACGACGTCGTTTTCGCACCGCGTGCTCACGGTGATGGTTCCCTGAACCCCATCCATGGCATGGGAGGCATTTACCAGCAAATTGAGAAAAACCTGGTTGAGCTGCTGCGGATGACATTTGATCGGAGGGATGTCGCCAAACTCCCGGTTAAGGGTTGCAACGTACTTGATTTCGTTCCATGCAATGTTGATAGTGGTTTCCAGCGCATCATTCAGGTTGATCAGGGCGCTTTCGGTCTGGTCGACTCGCGAGAAGCTCTTGAGATCCTGAACGATCCGCCTGACTCGCCCTGCGCCGTCCTGACTCTCGGCAATCAACTGGCGGGAATCCTCAATGACATAATCAATTTTGAGCCGTTTTCTTGTCTCCTTCAGATGTTCAGCCTCATCGCTCTCCGGGTACGATAAAAGGCACTTGTCGCCGGCGGATATGAACTCAGCCAGACGGTCGATATATTTGTTCAAGGTACTCAGGTTGCTGGAGATGAATCCCATCGGATTATTGATTTCGTGTGCTACTCCTGCTGCCAACTGGCCAATCGAGGCCATCTTTTCCTGTTGGAAAATCTGGAGCTGGGCCTCTTTAAGACCTGCGTACGCTTTTTCCAGCTCTCGTGTGGCGGCATGCAACTCGGTCGTATCATGGAGTGACACGACATGGCCGGTTGTTTTCCCCGCGTCCCGGATCGGATAAAGGGCGATATCGTATAAGCGCTCTGTTTTCGGGAAATGCACCTCTCCGGCGGTGCCATCAAAGGTGGTGAATTCGAACCCGGCGTCATGAATCAATTCGCGCCAGTCCAGGCCGATCAAGTCACTTACCGGAATGCCGGTGATGCTGGAGAGCGGGTTGTTACAACGCCGGATGCGGTGTTCTGAGTCGGTCAGAATCACAAAGTCGCGTAAATGGTCGAGCGTCTGTTCCCATTCCAGCTTGGCATATTCAACCCGCTTGAAGAGCTTCTGCAGTTCGACATGCTTGGTTTCAGTTTCCAGGCGGCTCTGCGCCAGTTCGGCTTCTGCCGCCTTGCGCGCGGTAATGTCCTCCTTGACCGCAAGGTATCCGGTTACCCGTCCGTCCGTGTTGATTAGCGGCGAAATCGAGGCGAATTCCCAGAAGAGAGTGCCATTTTTGCGTTTATTATGAAATTCACCGCGCCACTCTTTTCCTGAAGAAATGGTCTGCCACAGTCCCGTGTAACCCTCATCCGCCATCTCCCCTGATTTGAGAATCCTCGGATTCCGGCCGATTGCCTCTTTCGCACTGTACCCGGAGGTTTGACAGAACTTGGGGTTTACATATTCAATAATACCTTCCGTATCTGTGATGACGACAGAGGCAGGACTCTGTTCCAGTGCCCGCGACATCTTGCGGAGCTGCTCGTTTAACTGTTGCTGTTCGGTCAGATCGATAAAAGCCCCAATGATACCAAGAAGCTCGCCGCTGCTGGAAAAAAATGGTGCCTTGGTTATCAAGGCATGGCGTTCCTGGCCGTCATACCGCCTTAGCGTGCTCTCATAGCTGCACCCGGTTTTCTTGGTGAGTAATTCTTTGTCGTGCTGTTCCGTTTCTGCTGCGTAGGTGCCAGGCATAATGTCGTACACGGTTTTTCCGACCAATTCGTCGAACTCCATTCCGACAAACGCCTGGAATGATTTGTTACTCCCGATATAGGCGCCGTTCGTATCCTTGTAAAATACCGGATTAGGAATGGCATCAAGAATATTCTGCAGGAACAGATTGTGGCTGGCAGTTGCTTCCTGTGCCAGTTTACGGTCAGTAATGTCTTCAAGCGTTTCTACGGCGGCAATAATCTCATTGTTGCCGTCCAGTACCGGTACCGCCTCAAAAAAGAGATAGCGCCGCTTGCCGCCGATATGTTCGTACCATCCTTCCGCCTGGTATGCACCGGCAACAAACAGCGAAGATTCGTAGTTTGTGTAGAAACTTTCAATGTTTTGAAGCTTTTTGTCGATAACAAGGTCGGCAAGTACCGGACGTTCCGAGTCATAAAACGGTGCCCACTGCAGTGTGGTGTTCTCCATCTCCGACGAACTCCTGCCGGTCAGTTTTGCCAGGGCGTTGTTCCAGAACAGAATGGTATGGTTTGTATCAATGACAAACAATGGTGCGGCTGAATTACGGATGATACCGCCAAAAAAAACATTTTCGTACGAAAGGGTTTTTCTGGCGCTGCGCACTTCAGACATCAGAATGTTGAACGTCGTTGCCAAGCGCCCGACCTCATCATCTGCTGCTATTTCCAGAGGCTCCCAGTCGCCAATGAGGGCGGTATCTTTCAGGAGGCGATCAGTCAGGTGGACAATCGGCAGCGTCAGGCTGCGGGTCACCAGCCAGACTACTGCAAGAGAAACGATGATGCCGATGCTTATGATGATCAGAGCGTTTTTCGCCAGCTGCGTAAGCGGCATGAATGCCTCGTCGTAGGGAGTGTTGGCAGCCAGAATCCATCCGCTCTCTCCTACTTTTTTGAACGAGGTCAACATATGCTGATTTTTTGAGTTGATATTGTCCAGTGAGCCTTCAAAACCTTTGAGAGCTCGATCAATGCCCCGGTTCCTCCCTTCCGGAATCGTTTCCATAATTCTGGAGCTGTCCGGGTGCATCAAAATGGTTCGACCATCCATCAGATAGAGATAACTGCCTGTACTGAAGCGCCGTGATGACAGGCTGGTCAGAAACTGATTGGTGCCGAGGCTGTGATAACCGGCAAGCAGGCAGATGATACGGTCATGGTTGTCCCTGACCGGAACTGCAAGCGCAATCATGGGCGAATTGGGGGGGATGCTCAGTTGGAATGGAGCCGAAATGACAGGGGTGCCTGATTTCAGGGCTCGCTGCACATATTCGCTCACTGACAGGTTGTAATCGGTTAACTGCGGGAGGCCCATGCTTTCGGCAATGACGCTCCCGTCAGTCCCTATAACCAAAAAGCCGGCGTCAAAAATCAGGCTGGCCGGACTGGCATTGGTAAGAATCTGCATCAGTTTTGAGGGGGAGGCGAGCGAGTTTTCGTTTATTTCGGTCGCAGCCAGTGAGAGTTGAAGTCGTGCAAGCTCAAGACGTCCGTTTAACTGTTCGGCGATTTCTGACACCAGTGCAAACTGTTGTTTGAAAATGCTTTCACGAAGCAGGGTGGTGAAGTAGGAAAAAAGGGTCCAGGAAGTGGCAATGACCAACACGGAGACAGTTAGAAAAACAGTCGCGGTGATCTTGGCCTTGATGCTGGATTTTCTGTTACCGGCCCGGGTGAACAACATCGTCGCCTCCGGCTGGAATCAGCGGCAGAGCGCTCGGCACGCTCGGCTCATCGTCGACACTGGGCACGATGTATTTTACTCTTTCGTCTGCCATTCGGTACCCCACAAAAGTGTTGCCGTAAGAAAATTTACCACAAAAAAAGCATTGCACAAGTTTTCTGGTATAGTGATGACATTACTGTCGACAAGGAGTCTGACGATGGCGTTGCAGGTGTCGCCACATATTGCCGCTGTTCACTTTCCCCCCATTTCCGAGGTAAAGCGCTGGTTTGCTGAACGGCAGGATGACGGCCGGGAGCTGGTCGATCTTTGTCAGGCGGTGCCGGATTATGCACCTGCCGAGGAATTGACCCGGCATCTGGCGCAACTGCTGGGTGATCCGCTGCTGTCAAAATATTCGCCCGATGAAGGCTTGCCGGAGGTGCGCGAAGCGGTCTGCGGGTATTACCGTAAAAGATATGGAGCGCAGCTCTCACCGGAAAATTTCTGTTTGACGATCGGCGCCAGCCAGGCGTTCTGGCTGGCGGTAGTGACGCTCTGCCGTGCCGGCGATGAAGTCGTGGTGCAGGCACCCTATTATTTCGATCATCCGATGGCGCTTGATATTCTTGGTGTTCACGGCGTGTACGCGCCGTTTGTCGAGGCCGAGGGTGGGGTGCCGAACCCGGCCACAATTGAAAGGCTTATCACTCCGAGAACCAGGGCTATCCTGGTGGTCTCTCCCAGCAATCCGACCGGCGCTATCACGCCGCCGGACAGGATCAGAGAGCTGTTCGATATAGCCCGGCGCCACGATATTGCCCTGATACTGGATGAAACATACCAGGAATTTATCCCCGGCGGCGCCGCTCCACATGCACTTTTTTGTGATCCGGACTGGGGCGATCATCTCGTCCAGATCGCCTCATTCGGCAAAACCTATGCGCTGACCGGATACCGGGCCGGAACGCTGGTCGCTTCACAACCGATTATTCACCAGGCCCTCAAAGCGCAGGATACCATGGCGGTCTGCCAGCCGCGCATCACCCAGCATGCGATCAGATACGGTGTTGAGCACCTTGAACAATGGGTTGCCGATAACCGGGAGATGATGTGTCGGCGCCATGATCTGTTCCGCGCTGAATTCATCCGGCCGGGCAATCAGTTCCACCTGGCGGCCAGTGGCGCTTTCTTTGCCTGGGTGCGCCATCCGTTCAGCTACTGCAGCGGCCGTCAGGCGGCAAAGCGTCTCGTCGACGAAGCCGCCATTCTCTGTCTGCCGGGTGAAGTATTCGGCCCCGGGCTGGAAGGGTATCTGAGGCTCGCGTTCGGTAATATTCGCGAGGAGGCCATCCCCGAGGCGGTCCGGCGCTTTCGTGAGATGAGTGGTTGACTCGATGCGCCGGCAGAAACGGGTGCCGCAAATTGCCTTCCGAAACAAAAGCGTGTAAATTCTCCGCGCAGAGAGTGCAGATAATTCAAATGTTTCAACATCAACACGGCTACCGCCGCCACAAAAGGACACCAGAATGGCCAAAAGAAAGCAGTATTCCATTAATTCACCCGGTCTGACCGAACTGCCGCCGCTGCTGCTCGACTCAGCCGCCCTTACCCATGATTTCCGCCACTATTTTACCTACACCCTTGGCCAGAACAAGTACTGCCATTCGGTCAAGTATTATTACAAGGCGCTGGCGCTGACAGTGCGCGACCGCCTGATGGATCACTGGAAAGAGACCCGCTACCGCTACATCGAATCGAAATGCAAATGCGGCTACTACCTGTCGCTCGAGTTTTTGATGGGGCGGACGCTGAACAACGCCATGCTGAATCTCGGCATAACCGATGTTGCTGCCGAGGCGATGCAGGAGCTTGGCATCAAGCTGGAGGAACTTGCCGATGCCGAAATCGATGCCGGACTCGGCAACGGTGGTCTCGGGCGGCTGGCCGCCTGCTTTCTCGACAGCTGCGCCACCCTGCAGCTGCCGGTCATGGGGTACGGAATCCGTTATGAGTACGGCATGTTCCGTCAGAGGATTGTCAATGGCCGCCAGGTTGAAGAGCCGGATCACTGGCTGCGGGACGGTAATCCCTGGGAGCAGGAACGCCCCGAGTTCACCCAGCGGGTCAAGTTTGGCGGCCGCTGCGAACGCTTTTGGGGTAATGACGGGCAGCAGCGGGTTCGCTGGGTCGGCAGCCGCGATGTTCTGGCGATTCCCTTTGATATTCCGATTCCCGGCTACCGGAACGGGACGGTTAATACCTTGCGGCTCTGGAAAGCGGCCGCCACTGATGCCTTCGACCTCGGTGAATTTAATGCCGGCGGCTATGCCGAATCGGTGGCTACCAAAAATGAAGCTGAAAATATCTCCATGGTGCTCTACCCGAATGACGCCAGCGAAAACGGCAAGGTGCTCCGGCTGCGCCAGCAGTACTTTTTGGCCTCTGCCAGTCTCCAGGATGTCGTCGATCGCTGGAAGGTGGTAAACAAGGGCAATTTCACCAACTTTTCCGCTGAAAACTGTTTCCAGCTGAATGACACCCACCCGAGTTGTGCCGTACCTGAGCTGATGCGCATCCTGATGGACGAGCGGGGGATGGGGTGGGAACAGGCATGGGGAATCACCAGCCAGACCATGGCGTACACCAATCACACGCTTCTTCCGGAAGCGCTGGAAAAATGGCCGATGTCGCTTTTCGGCCAGCTGCTTCCCCGGATTCTGGAAATCATCTTCGAAATCAACGCCCGCTTCATGGCGGAGGTGTCCAGTCGCTGGCCGGGTGACAACGAGCGAATGCGGCGTATGTCCATTATCGAGGAGGGAGAAACGCGCCAGATCCGGATGGCGTATCTGGCTATTGTCGGGAGTTATTCCGTTAACGGCGTCGCCGAGCTGCATTCCCAGCTGCTCGTGCAAGGGCTGTTCCGGGATTTTTATGAACTCTGGCCGCACAAATTCAATAACAAAACTAACGGGGTGACGCCGCGCCGCTGGATCGCCAGCTGTAATCCTGGTCTGAGCAAACTGGTCAGCGAAAAGATCGGTGACGAATGGGTGTCTGATCTGCAGCAGATCAGCACAATTGCACCGTATGCGGACGATTCGGAATTCCGGCAGCGCTGGCATGAGGTCAAACAGGCCAACAAAGGGCGTCTTGCCGATATGGTCGAAGCAAAATGCGGTGTCGTGTTCAATCCTGAGGCGCTCTTTGATGTCCAGGTAAAGCGAATCCATGAATACAAACGGCAGCTGCTTAACGTGCTGCATGTTATTCATCTGTATGACCGGATCAAGCGGGGGGATACGGCGGGGTGGACCAATCGCTGCGTATTGATCGGCGGGAAAGCCGCGCCAGGCTACGTAATGGCGAAACTGATTATCAAGCTGATCAATAACGTGGCCAACGTCATCAATACCGATCCTGCCGTCGGTGATAAACTCAAATTGGCATTCCTGCCCAATTACCATGTCACCGCAATGGAGATAATCTGCCCCGGCACCGACCTCTCTGAACAGTTGTCGACGGCGGGTAAGGAGGCTTCGGGAACCGGCAATATGAAATTCATGATGAATGGCGCCATTACCATCGGCACCCTTGACGGCGCAAATATTGAAATCCGCGAGGAGGTTGGCGAAGATAACTTCTTCATGTTCGGCCTGACGAGCGAGGAGGTCGATGAATCCCGCCGCACTTATGATCCCCACGCGATAATAAGTAGTGACGACGATTTGCAGAGGGTCATGAATCTGCTGCTCTGCGGTCATTTCAACCTCTTTGAAGGGGGGATGTTCAACCCGATTATCAGCGCAATCTGCTCTGCGCGTGACCCCTGGATGGTTGCTGCCGATTTCCGCAGTTTTATCGATGCGCAGCAGCGGGTGGCTGACGCGTATCGGGATCGTGAACGCTGGGTGCGCATGAGCATTCTCAACACCGCCTGCAGCGGCAAATTTTCGACCGACCGGACAATCAGCAATTACAACGATGATATCTGGCATCTGAAGGCCATGCCGATCGGGACTGTTCGGCCGGTTGTGGCATGACGATGCCTGCGGCCTATTATGGACATTATTACCACTCATACCAACGCTGATTTTGACTGTCTCGGTGCTATGACAGCAGCGCTCCGGCTCTATCCCGGAGCGCTGCTGGTCTTTCCCGGATCACAGGAAAAGGGGGTGCGTGATTTTATCGAGCGTCACGCTGAATACCTTCCCCCGTTTACCCGTGCCAAAGATATCCCCCTCGAATCAATCTCCCGTCTGATCATTGTTGACTGCCAGCATGCTTCACGCATTGGCCGTTTTGCCGAAATCATCCAGCGCCCCGGACTGGAAATTCATATCTATGATCATCATCCTTCGACTCCGGAAAGTATTCGAGCAACCGGCGGCAGAATCGCGGAATACGGCTCCGCCTCCACCATCGTTGCCGTGCAGCTGGCGGAACAGGGCATGTTACTGAGCGCCGAAGAGGCTACCCTGATCATGCTCGGCATCCATGAAGATACCGGGCGTCTGCTGTTTAGCTCGACAACGGTTGATGATTACCGCATGGCGGCCTGGTTGCTGGGACAGGGAGCCAGACTCTCTGTTGTCAGTGATGCTCTTATTCCCGAGCTGAGCAGGGCGCAGATGGTGCTGCTCAGGGAACTGCTGAAGACCATTAAAACCAGTGCGGTGAACGGGGTTATGATTTCAATCGCATATGCTTCCTGTGACCGGTACGTCGGAGATATTGCCACAGTGGTGCATCTCGTGCGTGACATCGAAAATATGGACGCGCTGTTTGTTGCAGTCGCTATGGAAGATCATGTGTACCTCGTGGCGCGCAGCCATAGTCCTCGTATTGATGCCGGTGGCATTATGAAAGTTTTTCAGGGGGGTGGGCATACCACTGCGGCCTCGGCAGTTGTGCATAATCAGTCACTGAAAAAAGTGTTGAAGCAGCTTGATGAACTGCTGCAGTGTTCCGTCAGGGGTGATTTGTGCGCAGGAGAAATTATGTCGACGCCGGTCAAGACAATTCCTGACTCGCTTGACATCTCCGGAGCCCGAGAGCTGCTGACTCGTTATAACTGCAATGCCATGCCGGTTATGTCAGGTGAGACCATGATAGGCGTCATCTCGCGCAAGACGGTTGAAAAGGCGCTGCATCACGTGTTGGGGAAATCACCGGTGACCGACTTGATGCATACGGAATACCTCTCTGCAACGCCCGATACTCCGATGGCTGAGATCCAGGCGTACATGGTCACCGGCAATCGTCGGCTGGTGCCGGTCTTTGTCGGTGCGAAACTGACCGGTGTTGTCACCCGGACTGACCTTATGAGATACATTCATGGCGGGCGTCCGGGCAAGCGATCGGTGCTTTACGATCTTGAGTCGCTGGAAGAACCGACGCGAACCAGGTCGGTGGCCGCATTGCTGGGCAAGCGCCTGACGGCTGAAACCCGCGAGACGCTGCAGCAGCTTGGTACTGTCGGTGATGAGTTGGGTCTGGCGGTGTATCTGGTTGGTGGTTTTGTGCGCGACCTGCTGCTCGGGATTGATAATCTGGATGTTGATGTAACCGTTGAGGGGGATGGCATCTTCTTTGCGGAAGTTTTTTCGGGCCGCTATGGCGGCAGGGTCCGCAGCCACAAAAAATTCGGCACTGCGGTACTGGTACTGCCCGACGAACGTAAGATAGACATTGCCAGCACCCGCCTGGAATATTACGACTCTCCCGGTGCACTGCCGACGGTGGAGCGCGCATCGCTTCGGCATGATCTTTACCGGCGCGACTTTACGATCAATACTCTGGCGCTCTGCATCAACAGTGGCTGCTACGGCCAGCTGACGGATCATTTCGGCGCCCAGCAGGATATCCAGGAACGGGTGGTGCGGGTGCTGCACAACCTGTCATTTGTTGAGGATCCGACCCGCGTATTTCGTGCCATCCGCTTTGAACAGCGCCTCGGCTTTCATATCGCTCCGCACACCGAGAACCTTATCCAGAGTGCGGTCCGGATGCATCTTCTTGACAAGCTGGGAGGTGAACGGCTGCTGAGTGAGCTGGTGCAGATCATGCGAGAGAAGGAGCCTTTGTCAGCCATTGAGCGCATGTCCTCTCTCGGTTTGCTGGTGTTTGTTCATCCATCGCTCAAGCTGTCACCGGCTGTCGGACGTGTCGTGCGTGAAACGGGGCAGGTGCTGGCGTGGTTCCGGCTGTTGTACCTGGAGGATCACTGTGCAACGTGGCAGGTGTACTTTATGGCCCTCTGCGATGGGCTTCAGCCCGAAGAGTTCAGTGAGACCTGCAGTCGCCTGGCAATTCCGGGTCGTCTTGCTGCGCAGCTTCGCAGTCAGCGTCATGTGGTGTTCACAACGCTGACTGCGATCAAGCGCCACCTGAAGCAGGCGGGTGGAGTGTGCAACAGCCAGCTGTATACCTGGTTCCGCCGCTTCACCCTGGAGATGCTGCTGTATGTGGCGGCGCGGGCAAACAGCGAACAGGTCAGACGTTTTGTCTCACTTTACCTGACGCGGCTGCGCACGGTTACTTCGTCTCTTGACGGCAACGATCTTTGCCGTCTCGGTCTCACGCCTGGCCCGCAGCTTCGGCACATCAAGGAACGTTTGCTCATGGCTCGGCTTGATGGTGAGCTGGACAACAGGGATGAAGAGGAAGCGCTGGCCCGCTCTTTGGTGGCATCTCGAGGAAAAATTAAATAACATCTGTAATACTGAATAGTTATAAAATTATGTCTTGACGGATTGCGTCATTGCATGCTATCGGATGACAACTCAACTTGAAATTACGTGGGGGCATCACTATGAAAAAGTTTAAAACGCTTTTCGCTGTCATGACGCTGGTATCACTTCTGTCGACAACGTCTTCGGCTTTTGCCTCAGAGGACACCATCAGGGAGGTGTTTACCGACGCGTTCTACGGTGCCGCCATTGGCGGTCTTGTTGGCGGCGCTCTGATAGTGTTCACCGACAAACCTGCCGATCACCTCAATTATATTGCATATGGAGCGGCCTCGGGCGTTCTCGCGGGTACCGCCTACGGACTGGCCAAATCAGCCCGTGCGTTTGCCGAAGTTGAAAATGGTCGGGTCAAAATAGCCATGCCGACGATAATGCCGGAACTGGTGGCGTCTCCGTCGTCAGGCCAGATGACTGTCGCCTGGAAGGCTGAGCTGCTGAGAGGCACGTTCAATTAGCATCTTGCATAAGAATGGATAAATCGTTGAAACCCGTCGGAGAAATCCGGCGGGTTTTTTATTTGCCCACTGCGCCTGAAATTAGATATAAGAATCGCATCTATATTCAATCAGGGGGAATAATGTCCGAATTCACCAATGTCACTGTCGTAAAGAAAGCCAACATCTATTTTGATGGCCGCGTTGTCAGTCATACGGTGCTGTTTGCCGACGGCACGAAAAAAACTCTCGGCATCATGCAGGCGGGGGAATATGAATTTTCTACCGGGGCGGCCGAGATTATGGAGATCCAATCCGGAGAGCTTGAATGGCAGCTGAAGGGGGGGGCCGGATGGCAGAAGATTTGCGGCGGCCAGGCATTTAATGTGCCTGCCAATGCCGTTTTTCTGATGAAGGTGCCGGTTGTCACCGATTATTGCTGCTCCTTCATCAGCTAACAGTGTGAACCGCAGAGAGAGTCATCCGCATGCCGGGGTTGTCGGTCGTTTTGCCCCGTCACCGACCGGTGCACTGCATACCGGTTCGCTGGTAGCGGCCATCGGGAGCTATCTGATGGCAAAGCATGCCGGCGGGGACTGGCTGCTCCGCCTTGATGACCTCGATACCCGGCGGCAGCTACCGGGGATGGCGGATGACATCATGCGGACGCTGGAGTTATTTGGTCTGCATTGGGATGGCGAGGTGTCACGCCAGAGTCGGTATCTTGAAGAGTATGGCCGGGCGTTTGCAGCGCTGCAACAACAGGAGGTTGTCTACCCCTGTAGCTGCTCCCGCCGGGAAATAGCCGGCAGCGCCTCGGCACCGCATCATCATGATGACGGTATTCCGTATCCCGGTACCTGTCGCGGTGGCATTAATGATGCCGCCGTTGTTCGTTCCTGGCGGGTCAGAGTACCGGAGGAGGAGATTTGCTTTGTCGATTTTCGTAAGGGGCATATCTGCCAGAAGCTCCCTGACGTTTCGGGTGATTTCGCTCTGAGGCGTGGCGACGGAGAGTTTGCCTATCAACTGGCGGTGGTGGTTGATGACTTTTTGACCGGGGTGAACCAGGTAGTGCGGGGCGATGACCTCCTCAGTTCAACGCCACGTCAGATATATCTGCAGCGATTGCTCGGCTATCCGGAACCGGAATATTGCCATCTGCCGCTGGTGACCGGGCCAGACGGAATGAAGCTGAGCAAGCGCGATTATTTGATTTCACACCAGCTTGGCAGTGTGGCGGGGAGAGAACGGGCAGTGCTTTTAGCTGTTCTCCGTTTTCTTGGTCTCAATCCTCCCCGGGATCTTGACGGTGCTCCCTGCGGAGCTCTTCTGGAGTGGGGTGTTGCGCACTTCGACCCGTCGCACATTCCAACCCGTGGCGGTGTGATACTGCCCTGACTGCTTTTGATATGCCTCCATGATTTGGGACTGTTTCTGAATTTTCAGGAATAATCCGAAATTGCCTTGCGCTATAAGAAGACGGCGTTACACTGTTGCGATGTGAGTAGACTGAGGATAGGCAAAGGCTACAGATGAATATTTTTTCGGTGTTATTAAATAATGCAGCCTTGATGCTTATTCTTTGTGTCATGTATGACACCTTCAGCATCCACTCACTTTCAGACAAAAAACTGAGGTATGTTCTGACCGGCATCCTGGTCGGGCTTATCTGCATTGCCGTGATGCTGAACCCATGGTCGCTACAGTCCGGATTGTATTTTGACACCCGGTGGGTGCTCCTCAGTCTGTGTGGGCTCTATTTCGGGTTGATTCCAACACTGGTCGCGGTAGTCATCGCCGGTGCCTTCCGGCTTTACCAGGGTGGTCCCGGAGGAATTGTAGGGACCGTTGTGATAGTCGTGACCGCTTGTGTGGGGATCGCCGGGAAATATTGGCAGGACAACCATGGTAAACCGCTCAATTGGCTGCGGCTCTATTTTTTCGGTGTGGTTGTTCAGTTGGCAATGCTCTCCTGCATGTTCCTCTTTCCTGCCGAACTGCGTAACACTATCTTCAAGAGCGCAGCCCTTCCGATCCTGCTCATTTATCCTGTCCTCACGACGCTTATCGGCCTCATTTTGAAAAAGCAGGAAGAACGCAGGATCGCTGACCAGGAACTGCTCTACTCTACTTCGTTAGCCACTGCAGCTTTGGAATCGACGCCGGATGGAATCCTGATTGTGGACCGCGGAGGGAAGATCGCCCGTTGGAACCAGAAATTTATCGATATCTGGCATGTTCCGGCTGCGCTCCTTGAACCACCTTTTGAAGACGCTCCGGTACTCGAGCATGTTGTTGCCCAGATGTCTCGCCCGGATGAGTTTATCGCCAAAGTCACCTATCTGTATCAACATCCGGAGGAATCGAGTGCCGACACTCTTTGTCTTGCTGATGGCCGTATCTTTGACCGGTACTCCCAGCCGCAGAAAGTCGGCGATGAAATTGTAGGGCGCTTTTGGTCTTTTCATGACATAACGGAGCGCAAACGTGCAGAAGATAACCGCCTTCATCTTGAGAAACAGCTCCTTCATGCCCAGAAACTGGAAAGCCTCGGTGTGCTGGCCGGCGGCATCGCTCACGACTTCAATAACATCCTTACCTCCATAATCGGGAATGCCGATCTGGCTCTTATGCGGATCAATCCGGAATCTTCCGCGATCGACAACCTGCACAGTATAGAAAAAGCGGCTGCACGAGCCGCCGACCTGGCCAGGCAGATGCTCGCCTATTCGGGCAAAGGTACATTTGTCATCTGCAACCATGACATGAACGCATTGCTGGAGGAGATGCTTCATATCCTCCAGGTCTCCATCTCCAAAAAGGCGGTCATGCGCCTTAACCTTACCCGCCCCCTGCCACCTGTCGAGGCTGATGCTACACAGATTCGCCAGATAATCATGAACCTGGTCATAAATGCGTCAGAAGCCATCGGGGACAAAAGCGGCGTTATTGCAATCACCACCGGATGCATGGATTGTGACAACAGCTATCTGAAAGATGTCTGGCTTAACGAGAACCTCGGCGACGGTCTCTATGTATTTATTGAAATTGCCGACACCGGCTGCGGCATGAGCAAAGAAACACTCGCAAAGCTGTTTGACCCGTTCTTTACCACAAAGTTCACCGGAAGAGGCCTTGGAATGGCCGCTGTCCTTGGAATTGTGCGCAGCCATAAGGGTGCTGTCAAAGTGTATAGCGAACCGGGCAAGGGAAGCACCTTCAAGGTCCTTCTTCCGGCCAGCGGCAAGCCTTCAGAAATATTCAACCACGATTCCCCGCATGATCATTGGAAGGGTAGCGGTACGGTACTTCTGGTTGATGATGAGGAAACGGTGCGGGGAATCGGTGCTGAAATGCTCAAGGAACTGGGCTTCACTGTCGTGACCGCCAACGATGGTCGTGAAGCAGTAGAGGTGTATAAATCCAGAACGGATATCAGCTTTGTCATTCTTGACCTTACCATGCCGCATATGGATGGTGAGCAATGCTTTCGCGAACTGCGCATGCTGAATCCCGATGTTAAAGTTATTATGAGCAGCGGATTCAGTGAGCTGGAAGTAACGCAGAAGTTTGTCGGCAAAGGGTTGGCCGGTTTTATTCAGAAACCGTATAAGCTGTCTGTCCTGCGTGGGAGCATCTTGAACCTGTAGATACCGAGGCTCTGGACGATGTGAGTAATTAGCACAATGCATGTTTCTGCCGCAAGAGCGCACATGAAATTCAGGTAGGAAAATGTCTGCCTCGGGGCCGTGCGATGCCTTCGGATGCAGCACGGGATAATGGATGAACATTCAAACATATCTGTATGTCCGGAATTGCAGCGTTTCAAGTTCACACTCATCTCCTAGTTATACCTTGATTATTCGGTAGTTGCGTGGTATTCATCTGTATACATTCGTACATGCGCCTTGTTGCGCATATCTTCGCATGACAATGCACCCGAGGGGGAAGAAATGGAAAAGCAGAAGGTTCATTACCGTGACTTAGGGCTATCCAACACCAAGGAGATGTTTAGTAAGGCGATGGCTGGCAAATATGCCATTCCGGCGTACAATTTCAATAATCTTGAACAGCTTCAGGCAATTATTACCGCCTGTGTTGAAACAAACTCACCGGTTATTATACAGGTTTCCAAGGGTGCACGCAGTTATGCCAATGAAACCATGCTTCGCTGCATGGCGATGGGAGCGGTGCAGATGGCACGAGAGGCCGGCTCAAACATTCCGATCTGCCTCCACCTTGACCATGGCGACACTTTTGAATTGTGCAAGTCCTGTGTAGACAGCGGTTTTTCATCCGTTATGATCGACGGCTCACATCTCCCGTTTGAAGAAAATGTGGCGCTTGCCAAAAAGGTCGTCGAGTATGCCCATCAGTTCGATGTTACTGTTGAAGCAGAATTGGGCGTTCTCGCCGGTATTGAAGATGAAATCTCCGCAGAACATTCCAGCTATACCAAGCCTGAAGAAGTTGAAGCGTTTGTGAAGAAAACAGGCGTTGATTCTCTGGCAATATCTATCGGGACGAGTCATGGTGCGTACAAATTCCCGGCTGGCAAGCCGGTTCCGCCACTCCGTTTTGATATTCTGGAAGAGTGTGAAAAACGTATCCCCGGTTTCCCGATTGTGCTTCATGGAGCTTCATCAGTGGTTCAGGAGTATGTCGAACTGATCAACCGGTATGGCGGCAACCTTGAAGGCGCGTTAGGAGTACCGGAGGAGCAGCTCCGTCAGGCGGCTGCAAGCGCAGTCTGCAAGATCAATATCGATTCAGACGGCAGGCTGGCGGTAACCGCAAAGATCCGGGAATACTTTGCCAAGGAGCCGAAAGAGTTTGATCCACGCAAATATCTGGGCGAAGCGCGCAAAGAACTGGTCAAGCTTGTCAAACACAAAAACGAATCGGTGCTTGGTTCAGCGGGCAAAGCCTGAGTGTATACATTTGTGATTCAGTTTGGCAGGAGGTAACGGCATGAGTACCCGCAAATTTTCTCGCGTTAATTTCAGTGTTACGGCGACCATCAAAAAAGGTGACCGACAGTTTCAGGGTGCAGTTGAAAATCTGAGTATGACCGGCATGTTTCTGGTGACCAATGAATCGCTTGTCGTCGGAGATGCGGTGGATATAACCGTTGTTCTGACCGGCACTTTTCCGGAAATTGCAGTGAGCTTCTCCGGCATTGTAACCCGCATTGCTGAAAATGGCGTCGGATTCACCTTTGAAAAAATCGATCTTGATTCGTACATGCACCTTAAAAATATCATCGCCTATAACATTGACGATGCTGAAAAGGTGATGGAAGAGATCGGCCAATCCATTGATGAAAAATTTGCGGCGAAGAAATAGTACCTACGATGATTACGCCACCGATTAAACCGGCTATTTTACCGATGGCCGCTGCCGGGAGAATTTCCAGATGAAAAGCCATGCGTCCCTGTTTTCGCTCTTTGGATTTTTGCTGGGTATTGCGGCGCCGCTTGGCTGGATAATCATCAGGATGTTTTTCTACTATGATCCCGGGCTTGGTTTCTTTGCCCAGATTGTCCAGGACATCACCAAAGACGGTGAACACTTTGCCCAGTACTGTTATATGGGGGGCGGGACCGCCTCTGTCATTGCAGTACTTGGCTATATGATCGGCAAGAACGGTGATGAGTTGGGCGAGCGCGCCGTGCAACTGGATCTGCTTCATACGGAGGTCGGTGCGCAGAAAGAGATATTTGAAAACCGTTACAAGGTGCTTGACCGGAATATAAAAAACTTTCATCAGATTAGCAGCAGGATTCAGAAATCACTCAATCGTGATGAGGTGCTGTTGCTCTGTGCCGAAGGTTTGCATAATATTTTGGGGTACGAACGGGTTAATATTCTGATGGCCGAGGAGGGGAAAACGCTCCGTTTTTTTGCGGCAGTCGGTACGGATGGCTTTGATGCCAGTAATGTTGTTTTGCCGATAGACGCGAGCATCGGTGTCATCAACAAGTGCTTTCAGGAACGCAAAGTGTTCCTTATTGACAATATTTCGCACTATTCGGAAGATTACCACTTGAAGTCTCCCCATAACCGCCTTTCTCCGCTCCGCTCAAAAAGCTTCATTCTCTGCCCTATTGTCGTCAAGAACGAAACGGTCGGCATTTTTGCAATCGACAACAAAAACAGTCGCCGTGCTCTCAACGATTCTGATGTCGATACCATCATTCTGTTTGCAGACCAGGTTGCATCTGCCATCACCAGAATCAACCTGCTGGCTTCGATAGACACGCTTACTTCAGAGATGGAAAATTCGTTCAAGTTCCTGTTGGCAAGTCGCGAACAATATTCGAGAAACGTGAATAACCTGAGGGATGGTGTCGATTCCGTTGCCGACGGCACGTCGATAATCGCTTCTGCCTCTGAAGGGGTGATGAGCTCGATTGACGAGACAAGTTCGGCTGTCAATGAGATATCCGTGGCAATTGAACAGGTAACCCGAAACCTTGATCATCTGGCAGGGGTCGTTCACCAGTCGGCGTCCGCAATGGAACAGATTCACAGTACCATTGGCAATGTCGAACAGAATGCGGTTCTCTCTCATGAGGTTTCCAACATGGTGCAGGCCCGCGCTGAAGAAGGGCGTGAAGTGGTTCTTGAGACCATTCAAGCGCTCGATGAGATTAAACATTCTGTCGGTCTTTCATTTGACGCTATTCAGCGTCTGGTTGAGAACAGCACCCGTATTGAAAACATTGTAAACGTCATTAACGATATTACAAAGCGTACCAATCTGCTGGCGCTGAACGCTTCCATTATTGCGGCCCAAGCCGGTGAATACGGCAAGAGCTTTGGCGTTGTTGCCGATGAAATCCGTAATCTGTCGCTGCAGACAGGCCATTCAACCGGTGAAATCACCTCTATTATTGAAGAGATCATGACGGAATCGAAGACTGCGGCCAGCAATATCAGAACGAGCAGGGATCTGGTACAGCGCGGCGTTGAGCTGGGGGAATCAACCGGGGCGTCTCTCACCGCAATTTTTGACAGTTCAAACTATTCTCTCGATATGACAAAACAGATCAAGTTGGCAACCCAGGAACAGGTGGTCAGCGTGCAGTTGGTTGCTCACTCAATGGAAGAGATCAGTACTATGACGTCGCAGATTTTTACTGCGTCGACAGATCAGGCCAAGGCGACCAGGAGCATTGCCAAGTCTATCGAAACTATCAAGGATATGACGCATGAAATGGTGCAATCTACAACGCAGCAGGTTGATGATGGCAAGCTGATTCGCCGCAGTGTGGAATCGGTGAGCAGTATGGTGACGGAAATGTTTGATAATATGGAAATGCGCCGGGTACAGAGTAAGGATGTCGTCAAGGAGCTGGAACAGATGAAAAGCCAGACCAGTTCCATCTAAGCTGTTGGTGGACCTGACGCGGAACAGATTTATCTGGATTTAAAGTGCCGACTCTGATACTGTGCCCACCTGTCGTGACGGCTACCCTTCAGGGGAGTTGATCAATAACCGGCAGCCAGCAACCACGTACATACCGCACGGATTCGGAAGCGAACCGGGACGGAATGGGTAGCCCCACGGAGAGGTGTCTTTGCGGTGTGCTGCTCCGACTGTTCACGACGTGCCTTCCGGCGCGTTTTTTTGTTTGTGCAGGGAGAAATAATGAAGAAGATGACGATACCTGAACTCCTGAAGATGAAACAGCATGGCCAGCGCATAACTGTCCTGACGGCATACGATTTCCCCTTTGCCCGTCTAGTCGATGGTGGCGGGGTCGACGTCATCCTGGTTGGCGATTCGGCCGGTGTTGTCTTTGCCGGCCATGAGACAACACTGCCGGTCACCATGGATGAAATGCTGTACCATGTTCGGGCGGTTACGCGTGCCGAACCCAAGGCACTTGTCGTTGCCGATATGCCGTTCATGTCTTACCAGACCAGCGTTGAAGAGGCCTGCCGTAATTGTGGCCGCATGATAAAAGATGGTGGGGCCGCTGCGGTGAAGGTGGAGGGGGGGAGCAACATCTCCCATGTTATCAGCGCTGTTTCATCGATTGATATACCGGTTATGGCACACATCGGCCTGACGCCCCAGTCAGTGCACCGCATGGGGGGATACAAGGTTCAGGGGAGAAATGATCAGGCCGAGCGAATCATGGCCGATGCCTTGGCCGTCGAGCATGCCGGAGCGTTTGCCGTGGTGCTCGAGGGGATACCTGCCGTGCTGGCGGCAGACATCAGCTCCAGATTGACTATCCCGACCATCGGCATTGGAGCGGGACCATCCTGCGATGGCCAGGTGCTGGTGATCCATGATATTCTCGGGCTCTGTGAAAAATATTCGCCAAAGTTTGTCAAGCGCTACGCTGACCTGGCACCGCTTATTTCGAGTGCTGTCGCGCACTATGTTGCCGATGTGCGTTCCGGCGTCTTTCCAGCAGAAGAACATTCTTTTTCCTGAGGAACCGATGAAAATCATCAACAGCATTTTTCACATGCAGGCACTTGCCGTTGCTCCAGAACGGGAGGGGCGGCGCATCGCCTTTGTTCCCACCATGGGCTATCTGCATGAAGGACATGCTTCGCTACTGAGAGAGGGACGAAGGCGGGGCGATGTACTGGTGCTCTCGATTTTTGTCAACCCGATCCAGTTTGGAAAAAATGAAGATCTTGACTCGTATCCACGCGATCTGGAACGAGACTTTCAACTAGCTGACGCGTGCGGAGCCGACATCGTCTTCATCCCGACGGTCGCTGATATGTATCCGTCCGGATTTCAGACCACCGTTTCGGTGCACGATATTGCGTTGCCGCTCTGTGGGGCCAGCCGTCCGGGACACTTTGACGGTGTAGCGACGGTCGTTACCAAGCTGTTCAATATCGTCCGCCCTGACTGTGCACTTTTCGGACGCAAAGATTATCAGCAGTTGGCGGTGATACGTCAAATGACCGCCGACCTTAATCTGCCGGTTGAAATTGTTGGAATGCCGATCATCCGCGAGGGAGACGGGCTGGCAATGAGCTCCCGCAATGCGTATTTGTCCTCCTCGGAGCGGCAGAGTGCACTCTGCCTGTTTCGTGCGCTTACGCGAGCCCGGGAGCTGTATTCAGCGGGGGAACGATCCGTTGCCATTCTGGCACGGGAAACGCGGGCAATTTTCGAGAAGGAAGCCGCCGTTGTTATTGACTATGTAGAATTTCGCGATGGTGTGCTGCTCCATGAGCTGGAAAACGTCGATGCCGGCACCGTGCTGGCTCTTGCCGTAAAAATTGGAAAAACCAGACTGATTGACAATACCGTATTCGGAGAGGAGCTGTAGTTATGCAGAGAATCATGTTGAAGAGCAAAATTCACCGGGCCACCGTTACCGGGGCGGATCTGCACTACGAAGGGAGTGTTACCATCGATCGCAACCTGATGGATGCGGCTGACATTGTTTCCTACGAAAAAGTGGCGGTCTGGAATGTTACCAACGGGAACAGGCTGGAAACGTATGCAATTGAAGGGGAACGCGGTTCGGGAGTGATCTGTCTGAATGGTGCTGCGGCACGATTGATGGCACCACAGGATCTCGTGATCATTGCCAGTTTTGTCACTATGGATAATGCGGAAGCGATACAGCATAAACCAAAGCTTGTGTTTGTGGATGATAAAAATCGTATGCTGCCAACGCGAGCGGAGGAGGCTGGGCAGGCAAAGCTGAAGTGCGTGCACTAACCTGCAGCCAACTACCGGTTTTACAGAGTCACCATACAACAGAAAAAAAGAGACGCTCCTTGTGGGAGCGTCTCTTCACGTTTAAACGCAGCAGAACTTTGATCAGGCGTGCCCGACTTTTACCCGTTCGGCCTTCTTCAGCAACGCGGAGGCAAGCGGGTGACTGTTGTTTTCAGCATACAGAATCGCGGTGTTGCCGGCCGGCGTTTTAAGCAGCGGATTTGCCCCGCCTTCCAGAAGTGCCTGAACCGTCAAGTTGCATCCGTAAATTGCAGCCAGCATCAGCGGGGTGTGTCCCTCACGGTCGCGGGCATTGACATCGGCACCTTTCTCGATCAGCATTTTAGCGATCTCGGTATGCCCGTTAGCGGCAGCATAATGGAGGGCGGTTTTTCCCTTGTCGCTGCTGGCGGTAATGTCGGCGCCGCGATGCAGCAGGTCCTGGACAAAGTCCTTGAGCCCTTCTTTGGAAGCACTGATGAGCGGGGTGTGGCCATGACGGTCTTTTGAATTCACACTTTCCATGCTTGAATCCTCCCGTAGTTACATGATCGGGCATAGTGCCCGTAAAGAGCAGAAAAGGCAGTTTCCATATACCACAAAATCATATCGAACGCACTTGATAATTGTGCGGATTTCAAAAATGCCGCCGACCAATATAAGCGCTTGAATATCACGGCACCGGAGCACTATAATGCCCGCTCCAAGGAGACCAGATCAATGCAGGTTATTCAGGCTGAGTTCATAAAAAGTGCAGCGAAACCGAAAGATTATCCTCCTCCGGGACTGCCGGAAATAGCGTTCGTCGGCCGCTCGAATGTCGGGAAATCCTCCCTGATCAATGTTCTGGCAGGACGCAAGGGGTTGGTGAGGACAAGTTCGACTCCCGGTCGAACCCAGCTGATCAACTTCTTTGATATCAACGGGATTCTGACGCTTGTTGACCTCCCTGGCTACGGCTATGCCAAAGCACCTCCTGCGCTGCGCAAACTGTGGGGACCGATGATCGAGGCGTATCTTTCTTCACGTGAAAGCCTCAAGGGAGTCGTGCTGATTCTCGATATTCGCCGGGTACCCTCGGATGGTGACCTGCAAATGCTTCGCTGGCTTGAGATGTATAATATCAGGCCGATTTTCGTGGTGACCAAATGCGACAAGCTGTCAAAAAATGAGCAGGCACAGCAGAGGAGCGTTATCGCGGCAGTTATCAAGCGGGACAAGGCGATGCTGCTCCCCTTTTCGGCGCTTTCCAGAGAGGGACGTGACGGTATCTGGAACGAGATTGGAACAGTGCTGGACATCACTCTGAAAACGGGAAAAGTGTCATGAAGAAGACTCTCCCATCCGGTTCGACTCCCATGCCGGACATGCAAAAGCGTCCGGACACCCGCCGAATACCTATTGCCAAGGTCGGTGTAAAAGACATCACCTATCCGATTGTAGTCATGGACAAGAACAGCACGCTTCAGCATACGGTTGCCAGAATAAATATGTACGTCGATCTGCCGCATCAGTTTAAAGGCACCCATATGAGCCGTTTTGTGGAGATCCTTAACAAGTATCGCGAACAGATCGCCCTTGACAAGCTTGAGACGATTCTTGACGAGATGAAGGTGAAACTTGGTTCAGAGAGTGCTCACCTGGAAATCCAGTTCCCCTATTTTATTGACAAGGCGGCGCCGGTATCGGGAGCCAAAAGTTTGATGGAATACACCTGCGAATTCAGCGCCTCAATGACGAACGAACTTGATTTCGTGCTTGGCATCAAGGTGCCGCTTACGTCGCTCTGTCCCTGCAGTCGTGAACTGTCCCGGTTCGGTGCCCATAATCAGCGCAGCATCATGACGGTGCGTGTCCGTTATCGCGATTTTATCTGGATTGAAGATCTGGTCGAAATAATCGAACAGTGTGGTTCCAGCCAGCTCTATTCTCTTCTCAAGCGAGCAGATGAAAAGTTCGTCACTGAACAGGCGTACGAGAATCCCCGCTTTGTTGAAGATATGGTGCGTGAAGCCCATTCCCGCCTGGCAGCGCTTGACAACATTACCTGGTTTTCTGTTGAAGCGGAAAATTTCGAATCAATCCACAACCACTCGGCATACGCTGCGGTGGAACTCGACCGGCGGTCATGACGCCATGAAACCGATCATAATTATCACGGCCGTACCGCAGGAATCAGAACTGCTGGAAAAGGCTCTTGAGCATGCCGGAAGGGTGAAAACCGGCGGGTATGAATATGTTGAGGGAACCATCGGCGCACTGCGGGTTGTGGTCTGTGCAGCGGGAGTGGGCAAAGTTAATGCGGCGGCGGCGGCGGCGGTCATGATTGATCGCTATCAACCTGATCTTGTTATCAATACCGGCTGTGCGGGAGCTTACCTCGGCAGTGGGCTCGATATCGGAAGCCTTGTGGTTGCAACAGAGGAACTGTTGGCGGATGAAGGTGTCGCAACGGCAGATGGCTGGCGGGATCTTCGCTATATGAATATTCCCTCCGTTGAGCAGCGGGGAGTGCGCTGTTATAATACTGTGCCGCTTTCCCGGCATGCCGCGGAGAAGGCAATGCAGCTGGCTGATTCGTACGGAGTGTCTCTTACGCGAGGCCGCTTCGCCACCGTCTCAACCTGCAGTGGTACCCGCCTTAACGGTGCTGAGCTGTCGCAACGGTGGAACGCTATTGTTGAAAGCATGGAGGGGGCTGCGGTGGCACAGATCTGCTTTCGCTGCGGCGTCGACTGTCTGGAAATTCGCGGGGTAAGTAACATGGTGGAGGAACGGGATCTGGACGCGTGGGATATTCCGTGTGCCGTCGGTGCCACCCAGCGCTTTGTGCTGAAGTTTCTTGAGGAATTAGACCGACCAGCTTCTATGGCTGGCCAGAAAACGGGAACACGACAATAAGCGTTACCGATCCCCGAAAATTGCCGTACCGACCCGCACCAGTGTAGCTCCCTCCTGGATCGCCGCTTCAAAATCACCCGACATCCCCATGGAAAGTTCTGCCATGTCAACGCCCGTGATATGATGCGATGCAATGGTTTCCGACAGTTTCTTCAGCTCTGAAAAGTATGGCCGGGCAGCCTCAGGATTGTCAAAAAACGGGGGCATTGTCATCAGCCCCTTCACTCTGATGTTTGGCAGCCGGGCACATTCACGTATCAGTTGAAGTGCCTCTGTTTCGGTCGTACCTGACTTGGTGGCTTCACCGGAAATATTGACCTGGATCAGAATGTCGCATATTGTGCCGATCCTGCTCCACTGTCGGTCTATTTCCTGGGCAAGAGAAAGCCGGTCTACGGAATGGATCATCGCAACCTGGCCGGCAATGTATTTGACCTTATTGCTCTGCAGATGGCCAATGATGTGCCACTGCACCGGCTCCTGCACCTTGGCCAGTTTCGGCACCAGTTCCTGAATATAATTTTCGCCGAAAATTGCCTGTCCTGCTTTGTATGCGGTGATAACGTCTGCCGCAGGGCGGGTTTTTGACACGGCCACCAGTCGGACGGATTCCGCATCTCTGCCGGCTTTCTCAGTAGCGGCGCGGATACGGTCATTAATACGTTCAAGGTTGCCGGGAATCGACATAACGGCTATCCGACCGTCTGCATGGTGTGCAGAACTTCGTATAATTCCGTCATCGGCAGACCGATGACGTTGGTATATGACCCATTAATAGAGCGGACAAAGTGCACGGCTCCCCCCTGAATTGCGTAGGCGCCTGCCTTGTCCATCGGGCAGCCGGTGGCTATATATGCGGCGATTTCAAATTGTTCCAGTTTTTTGAATGTGACGGCCGTACTGACGCTGCGGCTGATATGGATGTTGCTGACCTTGTCAAAGACCGTAAAACCGGTGACAACGTTATGATCCCGCCCCGAGAGGGCAGAGAGCATCCGCCGCGCATCAGCATCATCAACAGGTTTGCCGAGTATGGCACCGTCCAGTACCACAACTGTGTCGGCACCAACAAAGAAGCGCCCTTCAGTGTGGGCGGCAACTGCATCGGCTTTCTCGCGTGAAAGGCGCATGACGTGAGCAACCGCCTCCTCTTCCGGATGCTGCTCTTCACAGATATCGGCCGGAACAACGGTGAATTGCATGCCCGCCAGTGTCATCAGCTCAACCCGGCGCGGTGACGCAGACGCGAGCACTATGGCATCCTGGTTATTTCCCATCGACAGCATTCCTCGCCTCTTTGGTAACAGCAGTGCGGTGTGCGTCAAACTCAGCGCGCGCTTTGTGCTCGGCCTCCATCTCCTCCCAGTGTTTTGCCCAGTCTTTCTGCCTGACCTTATGCAGAAGAAGCACGCCGGGGATGGTCACAAGCCCAAAGAAGATAACCCCACTCTGGCTGTTGGTAATGCCGTACACCAGCAATGCGATCCCCATCGTCAGGAGAAACACCTCCATTGGCTGAATCCGCCCTATCAGTGGGCTCTTTTGCTGTTTTCTCTGCCCGTCATGAGCCATCTTATTTCTCCCTCCAGGGAAACATCTTCCCTGGGTTCAGTATGTTATTCGGATCAAGTGCTGCTTTGATCGCTTTCATGGCGGCAATCTGCACGGGGGACAATTCCAGCTCAATGTATGGAGCCTTGGAAAGTCCAACCCCATGTTCGCCGGACATGGTGCCGTTCAGGTCGAGCGCCGCCTGAAAAACATCCTTGATTGCACTGTGAGCCTTCTCTTCCATACCGGGGATTGCCTTGTCGATCATGATGTTGACATGAATATTACCATCTCCGGCATGACCAAAGTTGACAATCGGAATATCATATTTCGCCTGGATTTTTTCAATGGTACGGATAATATCCGGCACCTTGCTGCGCGGCACCACGATATCCTCGTTATATTTGGTCGGATTGATATCCCGGAGCGACGGGGAAACAAGCCGCCGTATTCGCCAGAGTTCCTCAGATTCATTAGCGTCCTGTGCTGCACGGAACTGCACAAGCCCGAGCGGTTTGATCAACTCATGAATCTGCGCTGCCTGCTTTTCAATGAGATCCCGGTCTCCATCCACTTCGATCAGCAGCACCGCCCGCCCTTCCGGTGGCACGCCGAGGCTGAAGCGCTTCTCCACGCACTGCAGGGTGGCGTGATCCATGAACTCCAGGGTGGTCGGAATGATTTTGTTGCCGATAATTGTCGAAACTGCTTTGGCAGCACCATCGATGGAATCAAAGATCGTCAGCATGGTTTTTTTTGCATCCGGGAGGGGCAAAATCTTGAAAATAATTTTAGTGATAACGCCCAGGGTACCTTCGCTGCCGCAGAGCAGCCGGGTCATGTCATAGCCGACCACCGCCTTGTAGGTTTCCCCACCGGTGCGGATAATCTCGCCGGTCGGCAGCACAATTTCAAGTCCCATGACGAAATCGCGTGTGACTCCGTATTTGACACAGCGTGGCCCCCCGGCGTTCTCCGCAACATTTCCTCCAAGAGTTGAAAATTTGAGCGAGGCGGGATCGGGGGGATAGAAAAAACCAAGTTTTTCGACCGCAATCTGGAACTGCTCGGTCACAACACCCGGCTCAACCTCGGCAATCAGATTTTCAGTGTCGATTCGCAGGATACGGTTCATGCGGGTGGTGACCAGCACAACACCGCCCCCCTTGGGCAGCGCTCCTCCGGTGAAACCGCTGCCGGCCCCACGGGGAAAGACCGGAAATCCCGCACGATTTGCCAGTTTGAGAACGGCTGAAACTTCTTCAGGATTTGCGGGATGGACAACCGCATCCGGAAGAAATTCCATCTGAGTGGCATCGTACCCGTAGCAGATCAAATCCTGTTTACCGGCAGCTATATTGTCCGGACCGACAACAGCCGTCAGTTCGGCGATCAGGGATGGGTCGAGCATGGAGACTCCTATAAACAGATTTTAGGCGTGCCAAGATACATGATATGATGGTTGCACTGCAAGATTGTTTTAAAAAGGTTTTTTTGAGTTGACTTGACCGGCTGTTTTGTTGATATCGTATTTGCATTTAATCCATAGCGACATTACAAATATGCGGAGTATATATGACCATACATGCTGCAGCACTTCAATTCACAGTCAAACAGGGAGATGTCGATGCCAATCTGGCGTACATTCGCGAAGCACTCCCACGGGTTGCCGCACAGGGGGTAACCCTGGCCGTACTGCCGGAGATGTGGTCAAGCGGGTTTGCGTACAAAAACCTCAACGAACTGGCTCGTCGCACTGAGGCAATCGTACAGGAGCTTTTAGAGCTTTCAGCGCTGCACAAACTGGTCATTATCGGCAGTATGCCGGAACCGAACGGTGACAAGGTGTTCAATACGATTTATGTTGCCGATAATGGGGTGTTGGCTGGCAGTTACCGGAAGATTCATCTGTTCTCGCTCCTTGGTGAAGATAAAGCGTTTTCCGGTGGTGATTCGTGGCTGCTTGTCGATACCTCAATCGGAAAGATCGGGGTGATCATCTGTTATGACCTGCGTTTTCCCGAACTATCGAGACGTCTGGCGCTTGAAGGAGCCCAGATAATCTGTGTGCCGGCCCAATGGCCGAAACCGCGCCAGGAACATTGGCGTACCCTGCTCCGGGCACGGGCAATTGAAAACCAGCTTTTCGTTGTCGCCTGTAACGCCTGCGGCATCATCGGCAAACTTGACTTCTTCGGCATGAGCATGATTATTGATCCCAAAGGTGAGGTGCTGGCTGAGGCGGGCGAACATGAAACGGAAATCAGCGCGGTGCTCGACATGCAGATCATGGCCGACTGGCGGGCGCAAATTCCCTGTTTCAATGATCGTAAGCCGGCACTTTATTAAGAGGTTCAGTTCCTCCGTTATTTAGACATGCAGTTTTTTCAGCAGTTCTGGCTTGTGCAGAGAGTTGCGCAGAGTACTCCGCATGGCTTCGACCTGTTCAAAAGCCTGAGACTTTGATATGAACCCGTTTTTATATCTCAGGCGTAGCTTTTTGCGCAGTGAGTCTGCCGCCGCAAGCGCTTTTTCACCAGTAGGATCAACTTTAAGAAACTTTGAATCCCCCGGGTTATTCAGAAAATCAACCATCGCCTCACGGGCCAACTGCATGTACTCGTCCCGGTCACTCTCTGTCAATTGATACCGCGACTTGCTGGAAAACGCCTGCACAAGTTTTTGCATCCTCTCCATACGCGACAGCACCATAATGGAATTAAAAATTTTCCTGTTGGTACCGAACGAAAAGATGGTAGTAGTCAGCACATTGCGCAGCAAAACATCGTTGGCGCGCCTGTCAGCGCGGCAGACAATACGTGCCAGTTTCCAAATATCCTTCTCGACGAAAGCCTCAAAGCGCATCTCCCAATAGGTATGTTTCATGGTCAGTGCGGGAAATGAGCGGATTGTTTTATAGGGGACGTAGTAATTGTGGGCGATCGTATCAGCGGCCAGATGGCAGAGATAACCATACGCACAGGCCTTCTGATGGTCATTTTCGGCCTCTTTTAGCAGAGTTCGCCCGATACCCCAGCGATGACAGTGTAACAGAGAGTGGGTATATTTTTTCCCGAGCGTAATGTCCGGCGCGAGGCAGCCATAGAGAAAATCCTTTGGATGAAGTGTCAGAAGTGTTGCCATGTCACCCGGCAACAACCCGGGATTCGCCAGAACCTGAGCCCCCAGCTGAAGATGGATACCTCCTCCCCAGGCGTATGCATCTGTTGGAATCAGGGTTGCCGCGATTGCGATTAATAGAAATAGCATATAAGTTCTTTCTTTTGACAGGTCAGGTGCTTACTGGTAGATTGCATCGCCGATTGTACGCCAATTGGCGCTTTGTTGCACATAAAATTGATCAATAAATTGATCTCGGGAGTATTTTGGCAATGGCCCCTTCCACCAAAGCACATCTTTTCGCATCGCTCACCGCCTACCTGCAGGATCTCCAGGAAAGCGGAGTGGATGGCATTCCGCTGGAGCTCATGAAGCCTGTTATTTCTGACACGACGCCTTACGCGGAGTCTGCACAAAAAGCGTCCGGGCCATCCGCCACGACCGGACAGGATATTCCACCGGAGCTTCACGAAACAGTGGAACAGATCAGAAAAAGCATCGGGGCATGTCAGAGGTGTAAATTGGGAGCAACCAGGAAGAATCTGGTGTTTGGAACCGGAAATCCGAAGGCGCGGCTTCTGTTTGTCGGCGAGGGTCCGGGAGCCGACGAGGATGCCCAGGGGGAGCCGTTTGTCGGGGATGCCGGTAAAATTTTGAATCGCGTCATTGCGGCCATGGAGTTGAAACGTGAAGAGGTGTACATCTGCAATGTAGTCAAATGCCGTCCCCCCCAGAACCGCCCGCCGGAAAGTGATGAAGTCAGCACCTGCTCGCCATTTCTGCTGCGGCAGATCGCCTCGGTCAAACCGGAGGTAATTGTGGCACTGGGCACTTCCGCCGCCCAGGCGCTGCTGCAGACCAAAACCCCTATCTCGAAGCTGCGCAGCAAATTTCACGATTTCCACGGCATCCCGCTCATGCCGACCTACCACCCGTCGTACCTGCTCCGCAGTGGAGGCAACTCAGATTCGTTCTGGAGTGTCTGGGATGACATGACTCAGGTTCTGCAGCTTCTGAAATTGCCGGTGCCGGAAAAAACCAGGAAAAGGTAGCAGCTTAGCCTTTCGTTGCCGCCTGACTCTCAGGCGGAATCGTTGGCCTGTTTTTGCGGTACACCATGCCTTGAAACAGGGCCACAACATCACCAGCATCGTCCGTGATTGTTACCCCATATGAGGCGAGTTTTGCATTGCACGACTGCTCTCGTGCTTCCGCATATAATGTCCCGTCATAAGCTGCCTTGACGAAATTCATGCTGGTGCTGATCCCCATTGCAAGGGTACCGTGAGAATTTGAGGCGATCGCAAAGGCAAAATCAGCCAGCGTAAATATGGCTCCGCCATGAACTGTCCCGGCGCCGTTAACATGGAACGGCTTGATTTCCATTCTAACTTTTGCCGAGCCGGGTGCCACCTCAACCAATTCAATGCCGGCATGCCTTGCGAACATATCTTCGCGTGAAAAAAACTGTTTTATATCATTCATGTTGCTATTTCCCTGGCCATAAATCCGGCGCCTCCAAGAGGAGGTTATTGTCCGGTTACTCTCCTGCTCTTTGCGTCCAACTCTTCATCATGTTTCATCTGTTCAATAAGGGTTTTATGTACCAGTCGGCTTAACTCCTTTTTTCTTTCGCCTGACTCCAGTGCAGAAGAAATTGCCGTAGCAATTGCAGAAAACAGTGCCATAACGGGTATGGCAATCACCATAAGCCATAAAAACCGGGAGTTAGGTACCTGATATGCAAAGCTGTCCAATATTTGCTGTAAAATATCCATGGCCATTCTCTGTGTGTGCGACTGTATGAAAACCTGCCGCCACTATAGCATTAGATCGAGCCATGAGGAGGTACTTTTTTCATGAGTGTCACCAAAATAGTTTTCATACTATTCACTTTCTGCTTGTGTCTGCTATACTCACTAGGCGAAGATACGCAGCACATTTTTGCGTCATGCCGGAAATTGGTGTGACCTTTTTGTGGAGGAATGGGTCATGTTGGAAAAACGGAGATTTCACCGGGTACCGTTTTCAACAAAAACGGTGTTGGCCTTCAATGGTGCCACGTATTCGGGGCAACTGGAAAATATTTCCATGAGTGGGGCCTTGATTCGCCTGGAACATGGCACGACTCTTCCTCTCGGAAACAAATTCGGCTTGACGGTCCACGTCGCCGATGAAAGTGTTCCCCTCCAGCTTGTTGCCGAGATTGTCTGCGTTCCCTTTGCCATGGCAGGAATAAAGTTTATTTCATATCAAGCGGATACCAGGGAACGGTTATCCAAATTGGTGGAAAGTTTGTCGGCAGATACAGACATTGCCATGGCAAATCATGAGAAACGGCGGAGACAGTTGGCTAACCAACTCCGTGAGGAATGAGGAGAGAAACCATGACTCTGATGGTACACATGTTCTGCGCATTGATGGTGTGGTCGTTAGCTCCGCCGGGAGCGGCTTTTGCCGACTGCATTATGACGGATATGCCCTACAAATTCGAGATTGTCTGTTCAGGCGGTGGCGATGAATCGAAGGCGACAGGCACGGAAAGAGCGCGGCAGGCGAGCAGAAAAAGCAAGGCGACGTACGAAAATCATTCGCAAAAGATTGCAATGACTGACGAAGAGATCCGGATTATGGATCTGAAAAACCGGAGTGACGGGTATCGCGGCAGGCAACATATCAGGAAGACAAACAGTGACAAAGCTGCTGACGGGAGTCAGGGAGCCGAAACCTGATGGCAGACAGGGTCTCCCGATTACCGGTACTTTTCCGCATGATACGAACTGCGTATATATGGACCACTTTCGACATGCAGAAACCCCGTCTCCAACGCCTGTAAGCGCAACGTTTCGAACCGTTCCGGCGGGACGTACTCCTGGACGGGATAACTGTTGCGACCGGGTGCCAGATACTGGCCAATACTGAGATACATGCACCCCACGCCCAGCAGATCCCGAAAGACCTCTCTCACTTCCCCTTCGCGCTCTCCCATCCCCAGCATAATGCCCGATTTTGTGTGAATGTCTGGCGCCAGATCGTCTACCACGCGCAGCACTTCGAGCGACCGTTGGTAGTCGGCGCCGCTGCGGATGTGGTAGAGACGCGGCACTGTTTCGATGTTGTGGGCAATGATGACGGGTTGGGATGCTGCAACTGTCTGGACACTTGCCCGGTTCCCCATAAAATCTGGGATCAGTACTTCGATCTGCGTAGAGGGAGAAACGGTGCGGATTGATTCCACTGTAGCCGCATAGTGCGCCGCACCTCCGTCAGGTAGATCATCGCGGGTCGGGCTGGTGATAACCAAATATGACAATTTCAGGCGGGCCACCGCTTCGGCAACCCGTGCCGGTTCACCGGTATCGACCGGTAGCGGCGCGACTTTATCAATAGTACAGAAACGGCAGCGGCGGGTACAGTTTTTTCCCAGAATCAGGAATGTTGCCTGACCGGAGGCAAAACACTCCGAGATGTTGGGGCAGAGCGCCTGTTGGCAGACAGTATTCAGGTTAAGCTCAGCCAGCAGTCGACGCATCTCGCTCTGCTCACCGGGGTTGGCTTTTTTGCGGAGCCACTCCGGTTTACGCTGGATATTCACACAGCAACTCCTTCCAGGTTCCAGCCATCCGTCGAGTATTTATTTTTTTGCAACTCGTATGCAATGGTCTGCTCTCGTGAAGAGAGTGAATCATGCAGAAGCTCGATGCCAAAATAACTGCTGAATGATTCAGCGATACCATTCACCAGACGCTCCACGGTGGCATTCACCCCATGCTCACTCAGGCTTGTGACGCACTCAACAGATTCGGGAAGCACCTTTCTCATGTATGACAGACCAGTCGCAGCGCGATTCTGTAGAGGTATCGAACCATGCTGGAAGATTACCCCTTTAAGGCGGCGCTGGGCATTGCCGCCTATCTTGCGGCCATTCACAAGAATATCAAAACTCTCTTTTCCGGAATAGCAGAATGCAGTCCGTTCGCCCAAACGTGTTCCTGCGGGTAGCGCATCGGTCGCAAATGATGGATCAAGGGCGAGAGACCGGTAAAAGGCCAGCAGAAAACCGGTCAGTACCCGGAAAGAGTCTTTGATGGAAGTTGTTGCGGGAATTTGCCCGGGGGTGCAGATGAGCGAATAGGTCAGTTCGTCAGCATGATAAATCACACCGCCGCCTGTCACGCGCCGTACGATTGCCATGCCGTCATCCCGGCAGCGTTCAAGGTCAAGCACTTCGGCTGCTTTTTGAAAACGCCCCAACGACAGTGCCGCAGGACGCCAGTCGTACAACCGCAACACCGGCAGGGAAGATGCCGGATCGAATGAATGGAGCAGTGCCTCATCAATCGCCATGTTCACCGCTCCGGAATGCGGTGGTGTCACAATGAGGCGCCAGCCTGAGAACGTATTGCCCATAAAACCGTCGACGTTAGTCATCCGATGCAACAGATTTTCTGCTCCCGGGCCGCCTTGGTTTCATCGAGTCGCGAGACCGGCATGGTCAATGGTGCGTCGAACAGTGCCTGCGGATTACATTCGGTGGTCTGCGCTGCATCGATCATTACTTCAATAAACGCATCGAGAGTGGCTTTACTCTCAGTTTCAGTCGGCTCGATCATAATCGCTTCCTTGACGATCATCGGGAAATAGACCGTGGGGGGGTGATACCCCTTGTCGATGAGGAATTTGGCGATATCGATGGCATGCACGCCATGCTCCAGCTGGCGCGATGCCGAAAAGACACACTCATGCATGCAGGTCATATCGTAAGGGAGATCATAGTACGGCTTGAGTTTTTCCTTGAGGTAATTGGCATTGAGTACCGCCAACTCGGAAACTTCGATCAATCCTTCGCGGCCGAGCATGATGATATATGAGTAGGCCTTTGCCATAACCCCGAAGTTGCCGAAGAAGTTGGCAGTGCGACCAATGGCCTCGGGATTGGCGGTTTCGAGATGTATTGCACCGTCAGCAGCCATAACAATACGCGGTTGCGGCAGAAACGGAATCAGCGATTTTTTGACGCCGACCGGCCCGGAACCGGGGCCGCCGCCACCATGGGGGGTGCCGAATGTTTTGTGCAGGTTGACATGAACGACGTCGAAACCGACGTCGCCTGGCTTGACCTTGCCCATGATGGCGTTGAGGTTGGCGCCATCGTAGTACATCAGGGCGTCGTGGCAGTGGGCAATGTCACTGACCTCCTTGATGTGCGGATTGAACAAGCCGAGTGTGTTTGGACAGGTCATCATGACCGCTGCTACTTCGTCATTCATGGCCGTTTTGAACAGTTCCAGATCCATATCACCGTATGGAGCGGTCGGTACGGTAATGATCTCGTAGCCGGCAATAGCTGCCGAAGCAGGATTGGTGCCATGTGAAGAATCGGGAACTACCACGTATTTCTTTTTTGCCCTGTTGCCTCTGGCAGCGTGGTAGGCAGAAATCAGCAGAATTCCGGTCATCTCCCCGTGCGCACCGGCCAGCGGCTGGGTAGTCACTTCATCCATGCCAGTGATGTCGGCCAACAGTTGACCGAGATCATAGAGCAGCCCCAGCGTCCCCTGACAGAACTCCGCCCCCCCCGGTAACAGTGCTGTCATGGGGTGAAACGGCGCAAACAGCGCGGCCGAGTTCTCCAGCACCTTGGCATTGTATTTCATGGTGCAGGAGCCAAGCGGATAGAAATTGGTGTCCACCGAAAAATTGCGGCGGGACAGGTTGGTGAAATGCCGGACCAGATCGAGCTCGGAGATCTCGGCCAGCTTGGCGGCTTCTGAGCGTAGCAGATCGGCCGGGAGTGCGGGGGCAACAGGGACATCTGAGGCCGGAAGCCTGATGCCGTGGCGCCCGGGAGTTGACTGCTCGTAGATCAGTTGCATAACGCCACCTCCAGTTCCCTGACTAACAGATCAATATCCTTTCTGGTCCGTTTTTCGGTCACCGTCACTGCCAGACATTTCTCCGAACCCTCATAATACTGCCCCAGAGGTACACCGGCGGCAATGCCCCGTTCCAGAAGTGCCGCCACCACGTTGTCAGCATCTTTCGGCAGGAACAGGGTGAACTCGTTAAAGGTAAGGGCTGATTGCAGCACCGTTACTCCCGGAATCGTGAGCAGTTTGCTTTTAGCGTATTCGGCCTTGTCGCGGTTCAGGCTGGCCAGCTCGGCTAGGCCATCTTTCCCGATGGCAGAAAGAAAAATGAGGCCACGCAGGGCGCAGAGCCCCTGATTGCTGCAAATGTTCGAGGTTGCCCTGTGACGTTTGATATGCTGTTCGCGTGCTTGCAAGGTCAACACGTAGCCGCGCGTGCCGTTCCGGTCCACGGTCTCGCCGACGATACGGCCGGGCATATTGCGGATAAGACTCTTCCTGGCGGCGATAAACCCGAAAGAGGGGCCGCCGAACGAAAGTGGATTGCCCAGGCTCTGGCCATCGCCTATGGCGATATCAACCCCCATCTCGCCGGGGGACTTCAGCATGCCAAGCGAGATCGGATAGACCGAACTGACCAGGAGAGCCCCGACGCCATGAACCTGCACTGCTAATTGCGAAAAATCCTCGATGCAGCCGAAAAAATTAGGATTTTGAACCAGCACGGCAGCCACACTATCATCCAGCACCTCGTCAAGCCCGTTCCGGTTGAGCAGTCCGTCCAGTGGCTCCAGTTCGATAACATCCACATTCAGGTTGTACAGGTAGGTTTTTAGCACCTGCCGGGAAAATGGGCTGACGCAGCCATCAACGACGATCTTGGTGCGCCCGGTCACGCGCAGGGACATCATGGCTGCTTCGGCGCATGCGGTCGCGCCGTCGTAAAGCGATGCATTGGAAACATCCAGCCCGGTCAGGCGGCAGATGGCGGTCTGGTACTCAAACAGTGCCTGGAGCGTGCCCTGTGAACATTCCGGCTGGTAAGGGGTATAGGCGGTGTAAAACTCGGAGCGCCCGGCGAGGTGATCGACTGCAGCAGGAATGATGTGATCATAAAAGCCGCCACCGATGAAAGCGATCATTCCCTGGCTGTTTTCTCCGGCTATCGCCTGCATCCGACTGAATGTCTCGAATTCGGACATACCTGGGGGGATGTTGAAGGTTGTTGCCCGCAGTTCTGCGGGAATTGGAGCGAAGAGTTCTTCGACACTTGCAATTCCGATAGCGGAGAGCATTTCCCGAATATCTTTGGCGGTGTGAGGACAATAGTGGCTGTCGTTCATGTACCTCTCCTACAGGGTTTTGAGGTAGTCGTCGTACTGCTCCCGTGTCATCAGGTTTTTCAATTCTGAAGCGTCGGAAATCTTGAGCTCTGCCATCCAGCCGGCATTCTCTGCGCTCTCGTTGACACGTTCCGGTGTTGAGTCAAGAATGTCATTTACCGTGACAACCGTGCCGGAAACCGGGGAGAAGATGTCGCTGGCGGCCTTGACGGACTCGATACTCCCCAGTATGCCAAACTGCTTAACGACCGCACCAGTTTTGGGCAGTTCCACAAAGGTAATATCGCCCAGTTCATGGGCGGCGTGATCGCTGATGCCAACGGTACCGGTTGTTCCATCAATTTTTACCCACTCATGTTCCTTCGTAAAGTACATGCTCATATTCTAGCTCCTCCAGTGATGCAAAATTGAAATTACGGACAGTTTCCGATCCGTTTTCCCTTCACATTCATGGTCATGTTCTGCCCTTCGGTGCTCATTTTCATGTTGGAAGTATATGAGTTGCCGCTGAAAACGGTCTCACCACTGAAAGTACCCTTCTTTTCTCCCGTGCAGACCATCTTCCAGGAAACTTTGTTGCCGGACGTTTTGAATTCCGTTATGGAACAGTCCTTGTCTCTGTTGATAACATTTTTCTGGTCTTTGACATCATTTTTCGAATAACAGTGCTTCATTACCTGCGGCGGCATCTTGAACGGCATACCGGGCATCTCCATGGTGGTGGAAATTTCCCACTGTCCCTCCTGTATTTCACCCGCCGCATATACTGCTCCGGGAAACAATGCTGCTACCGCCACTAGCACTATTTTGATACGAAATTTCATGATGTTTTCCTTTCGTTGGCGCTTCGGTGAACCAGCTAATTTCGAAGTGACCCGGCTGAATAAAATGGTAGTGTGCAGACCTCTGCGTCCATTTTTACACGTTCATGACAAATTACGAGCGGCGTTCCTGGCGGGTAGTCACCGGCATCAACAATGCCGATACCTATTCCGCACCCCAGCATGGGTGAGAATACTCCGCTGGTGACATGCCCCGCCAGAGCGTCCCCCATGTATATTTCGTAGTGATGGCGTGGAGAGCGGCGACTGTTCACGCGGAACGACACCTTGCAGCGTTTTACCCCGTGTTCCCTCACGCGCAGCAACGCTTCTTTCCCGACAAAAGGTGTATCAAAATTGACAAATCCCTCCAGCCCTGCTTCAAGGGGAGTTGTTTCTTCATCAATATCGCTACCATACAGTGAATAGCCGACTTCAAGCCGCAGCACATCCCGTGCTCCCAATCCAGCGGGTTTTACCCGTTCATCCTTCAGTAACAAATCCCATAATTCAGCTCCTTTTCCCGTTGGTAGAAAAATTTCATAGCCCAGTTCGCCGGTATAGCCGGTACGACTGATAATAGCCTCGACCCCGAGAATATTCATGGTGATGAACCTGAAGTAGGGAATCCCGGCGATTTTATTTCCGAACGCGGCAACCATGACATCGCGTGAGAGCGGTCCCTGGATATCAAGTTTAGCGGTGTCCGCAGAAATATCGGTAAATGTGCCGCCTCTCAGGCGCTCCTGTATGACTGTGAAATCATGGGGGGCAGTTGCTGCATTCACCACGATTATAACTAAATCCGCAGAGAGTCGGAAAACGATCAGATCGTCGATGATCCCCCCATGTTCATTGAGCAGAAAGCCGTAGCGTGAACGTCCGACGGGTATCGTTTGCACCGAAAACGTAAAGACGTCCTCAAGGCCACCGGCTTCAAAATCTCCTTCAAAGAGGAATTCTCCCATATGGCAGATATCAAACAGTGAGGCACTGCTGCGGCACCAGCCGTGCTCGGCAATAATCCCCTCGTACTGGATCGGCATATCCCATCCGCCAAATGGTGCCATCAGGGCATTCAAAGCACGGTGCCGGCTACAGATAGGTGTAATCTTGAGCGGATCTCCCATCGTCAAAGCCTCCTCGGGTGGATAACAAGCATGCAAACAATGTCGAGAGCATTATCTACGATGTTTCTTGTCTGAAGTACATGCGGCATGGTAATGCAATTGTCGGTGGCGCGCAACGTGAAAAAAGAACTTGAATAAATGAGCAGTCCGATGAAAAATACCGAGCTGAACGAATGGCCGCAGTACTCGTAACAATCTGATTTTAATAGCGTATATTGGTGGAGTGTGTCATGGCTGAAACAGATACCAGTGAGAATACATTGCCTGTGCAGACAGGTAACCGCGCCTTATCGCTATTGATATGGGTTGCTGTGTCTACCGGCTGGCTTGTATCGATAATTTCTTTGATAAATGAGCTCTGTTTGGCTACCGCGTGCAGTGATGCAGCCGTCTTCACCATATTCGGTGTTGGCTTGGGGTGGTTCGGCATCGCCTACTTCAGCGTCATTCTCTGTTTGCTCTGGCTGCGGCGCCATCACTATCTGATTGACTGGGTGCTTTCTGCAGCACTTTTTTCCGGCGTTGGCGCTGAATTCCGGCTACTCTGGATACAGAAATTCATCATTGGAAGCTGGTGCCCTTTTTGTGTCGCCATCTGTTGTTCCCTGTTCACGGCAGCTCTGCTGATTTTGATCAGAAAGGTGCTCGTGACGGCTGCTGAGCGGGGCACGGGGAGCGAGTTACCCAAGTGGCTGGCAGGTATGGCCTTGATGGCTGCAGTCGGCTTGCTGGTCGCCACTATCGGGATTCATGCTCTTTCATAGCCACCCTCTAACCACCTGTTTTTCCATTATGAATCTGAACAGGTACGGCCAATGTATCAGCTGTATTTGTACTTGCCCAATTGCGGACTCTTGTGGTACATAGTGCGTCCTGTTTCGTGCCGGCTGTTTTTGCGGCATAAAATTGGTGGTGCTCTGCCGGATTACCTGTGCAGGCGCTTTGGTAGCGATATTCGGCTTTTTTATCAGGTGTAATGTTTGCAGACGGAGATGATAGCCGGGCCTCGCGCAACGGCACGCCGTGAACTCCGCCAGGTCCGGAAGGAAGCAACGGCAGCGGCTTCTGCTGTGTGCCGCGGGTAAACCCGGCTATCATCTGCGTCTGCAACCTTTTTATTCCTGCCGCATTCCCCAAAACCATGTACCCAATCTCCGGCCAACGAGCGGAGCGTCAGATTCCCTACGAGGTTAGATCTCTTGTCCAACGGCACGCATTATGAAGTCCTGGCAAGGAAATATCGCCCCCAAAACTTTTCCGAATTGGCTGGCCAGGAGCATGTCAGCCGCACCCTGCAAAACGCCATAGATTCCGGGCGAGTTGCCCATGCTTTTCTGTTTACCGGCGCCCGTGGCGTCGGCAAGACCAGTACTGCCCGTATTATGGCAAAAACCCTCAACTGCGAGAGGGGAGTCACCCACGAACCCTGTAACATCTGCCCGCAGTGCCTTGAGATTACCAAGGGCACGTCAACGGATGTTTTTGAAATTGACGGTGCTTCAAATAACGGCGTTGACGATGTCCGCGACCTGCGTGACAACATCAAGTACCTTCCTTCCCATAGCCGCTACCGGATCATCATCATCGATGAAGTCCACATGCTCTCCACCAACGCCTTCAATGCACTCCTCAAGACGCTTGAAGAACCGCCGGAACATGTTAAATTCATATTTGCCACCACTGAACCGCACAAACTGCCGGTTACTATTCTTTCCCGTTGCCAGCGGTTCGATTTCAAGCGTGTGACCGTCCCGAAAATTATCTCCCGGTTGCGTGAAATTGCCGGGAAAGAATCGGTGGACATTTCAGATGCGTCGCTTGCGCTCATCGCCCGCAAAGGTGACGGGAGCATGCGCGATTCCCTGACCGCCTTTGACCAGGTGCTGGCATTCAGCGGCAACAGCGTCAGCGACGATGATGTCAGCACACTGCTCGGAACAATAGATCGACGGCTCTTGGCGGAAATTTCGGCGGCGGTTTTCGGCGGCGATACGCAGGGGGTGCTTGCCGGCATCAAACAGGTCGATCTGGTCGGCTATAACATGCGCCAGTTTTGTCAGGAGCTGATCGAACATTTCCGCAACCTGCTGGTAATTCGCTCCGTAAAAAAGCCTGAAGAAATCCTTGACCTCGCCGCCGCGGAGTTTGAAGAGCTGCAGAAACAGTCACAGCATCTGACTGCAACAGACATACAACGGCGCCTGACACTGCTGATAAAAGCCGAATCAGAGATGGCCTATGCCACCTTCCCGCGCCTGATTGTGGAAATGGCGCTTCTGAAAGCCACTTTGCTGGCTCCGATGGTACCAATTCAGGAGCTTATTGATAAAATCAAGGCGTTGGAAACGGTAGCGGTTCACACGCCGTCGCTGCCGTGGGAAACGGCCAGAATACCTTCTGCTTTGCTGAAGCACAATGTAGAACAGCCTGATTTAGCGCCAGCGCGTCCTGTGCAGCAGGCTGCTACACATGTGCTGCCCATGCAGGCCGGTGGGCAGAGTGACTGGAGCCGTTTTGTCGCTTTTGTCAACGATCAGGAGCGGATGCTTGGCTCCGTGCTGGAGCATGGATCTCCGCTAAAACAGGATATCGGGTTGATTGAGATCGGTTTTCCTGTCGGCAGTTACTACCTGACCGCTGCTCAGGATAGTGAATTTATTGCTGATACCCGGAAGCTGGCTACCACCTTCAACGGCAGAGATACGCTTATACGCGTTACAGCGATTGAGTCCGGTTTGGCTGATACACCGCTGTCGCTCGCCGAAAAAAAAAAGAGTGATGCTGAACAGCGCCGGGAAGAGTTGAAGAAAGAAGTAGAAAATAATCCACTGATCAAAGAGGCGGAACGAGTGTTTGGCTGCTCGGTTACGGAAGTACGCGAATATTAATCAATCAGGACGCTGCTGCGTTTTGTGAAAAATGGGGGGGTATTGCGATGTCAAAGGGATTAGCAAATATCATGAAGCAGGCTCAGATGATTCAGCAGAAGATGGCCAGGTTGCAGGAAGAGGCCAGTCAGAAAACAGCAACGGCAACGTCCGGTGGTGGTGCTGTGACGGTTTCTGTGAATGGCAAGAACGAAATAATTTCACTGGAAATAAAAAAGGAAGCTGTCGATCCGAATGATGTTGAAATGCTTCAAGACCTTGTAATCGCTGCAGCTAACGAGGCTTTGAAGAAAGTTCATGCTGAAATGGGCGATGAAATGTCAAAAATTACCGGCGGCATGAATATTCCGGGACTTTTCTAGCAGCATTAGTATGTTACAGATGTTATGATTATTTATTCCGCACGTTTTGTTTTAATTTGACTAAATTTTTTAGTTCGGCTAATACTGTTTTGTAAGTCACATTTCATTACCATCCTTGCTGTTGCGATGACGGACTCATGTTGATAATGCTCCTCCACGGTTTTCGGTCATGTTTTGGCCCGTAATAAGCGGGGGAGTTCTTTTTTAACCTCGCTATAATACTAAAAAAATGTTTTATTTGTACCGGATTTTATGTTAACAAAATCATCCTCATTGATGCGACTGGTCGGAGAGTTGAAAAAACTTCCGGGGATCGGAGAGCGTACTGCGTTGCGTCTGGCATTTCACCTGCTGAAAACACCGCGCAACATGACCGCTCTTGCAGAATCACTGTGCGAAGTACGAGATCTCGTTCATCCATGTCCGGTTTGCTTCGCTATAACTGAAACCGATCCCTGTTCAATTTGCGCGGGAAATCGTGATGCAGCAATGATTTGCGTGGTTGAAAATTCACAGGACCTGATGGCTCTTGAACGAAGCAATGCGTACCATGGCATGTACCATGTGCTGGAGGGATGTCTTTCGCCACTGAACGGCGTTGGTCCAGACTGCTTGAGAATTACCGAATTGGTGGAGCGGATCAAGGATGGTGCGGTAAAGGAAGTGCTTATAGCAACCAATTTTACGGTTGAGGGAGAAGCAACGGCACTATATCTGAAAAAAGTTCTTAAACAGCTGGATCTTAAAATAACCAGACTTGCACATGGAATTCCGCTTGGCAGTGATATTGAATTTGTGGACGCGGCAACGGTCCAATGGGCGTTGCAGGGGCGTAGTGAATTGTAACGGCTTTGCATTGAGTAGTTGAGATCATTCATTCCAGCAGTTGTTTCAGCATACATCACAGAGGAGGCAGTACATGAGCAAAAAAATGGTAACAATTGACGGCAACACCGCCGCCGCCCACGTGGCCCACGCCACCAACGAAGTTATCGCCATTTACCCGATCACCCCGTCATCGGTCATGGGTGAAATTTCTGATGCCAAGAGCGCAGTCGGCGAAAAAAACATTTGGGGCAACGTTCCAAGTGTGGTCGAGATGCAATCAGAAGGTGGCGCCGCCGGTGCCGTTCACGGCGCACTACAGGCAGGTGCGTTGACAACGACCTTTACCGCCAGTCAGGGACTTTTACTGATGATCCCCAATATGTTCAAGATTGCCGGCGAACTGACTTCGACCGTCTTTCACGTCTCGGCTCGTGCCATTGCCGCTCAGGCGCTCTCCATCTTTGGTGATCACTCTGATGTCATGTCTTGCCGCTCTACCGGATGGGCTTTTCTCTGCTCAAACAATGTTCAGGAGGTTATGGACTTTGCCCTGATTGCTCAGTCGTCAACCCTGCGTAGCCGTATTCCCTTCCTGCACTACTTTGATGGTTTCCGTACCTCGCATGAAATCCAGAAAGTGACCGAGCTTTCTTTTGATGAAATGCGTGCCATGATCGACGATAAATTGATCAACGAGCACAAGGGGCGCGGCCTCAATCCGGATCGCCCGGTAATGCGTGGAACTGCTCAAAACCCTGACGTCTATTTTCAGGGACGTGAAACAGTCAACTCGTACTATCCGGCCTGTGAAAAGATCGTCCAGGAAGAATTCGACAAGTTCGGCAAACTGACTGGCCGCAAGTACAAGCTGGTTGACTATGTCGGAGCAAAAGACGCTGAGCGCGTTGTTGTCGTAATGGGTTCCGGTGCCGATGTTGTTCAGGATACAGTTGAGAATCTGGTCAGGAAGGGCGAAAAAGTCGGCGTGGTCAAAATCCGTCTCTATCGCCCATTCCCACTGGATGCTTTCCTCAAGGCCCTGCCAAAGACCGTCAAAAAGATTGCTGTACTCGACCGTACCAAAGAGCCGGGCTCTCTGGGTGAACCGATCTACCTTGACGTGCGTACCGCCATCGGTGAAGGGATGGCGAGCGGCAAGTTCAAATTCAATGGGTATCCGGTCATCGTCGGCGGCCGCTACGGTCTCGGCTCCAAGGAGTTCAATCCGGCCATGGCCAAAGCTGTGCTTGACAACCTTAAGGCTGCCAAGCCGATGAACAAGTTTGTGGTAGGCATTGAAGAGGATGTCACCAATTGCAGCCTCAAAGTTGACTATTCCTACAAAAACCCGATGGAAGGGGTGTACGAGGCGATGTTCTTCGGCCTTGGTTCAGACGGCACCGTCGGTGCCAACAAGAACTCCATCAAGATCATCGGCGAGGAGACCAGCAACAATGCCCAGGCCTACTTTGTATACGATTCAAAGAAGGCCGGTTCCATGACCACTTCGCACCTCCGCTTCGGCAAGAAGTACATCCGTGCCCCATACCTGGTGCAGGAAGCAAACTTTGTTGCCTGCCATAACTTCTCGTTCCTCGAAAAGTACGACATGTTGGCCCGCGCCAAGAACGGAGCAACTTTCCTGCTTAATGCACCGTTCAGTGCCGAAGAAGTGTGGGACACCATGCCAAAGGAAGTGCAGCAGCAGATTATTGCCAAGAAACTGAAATTCTATGTCATCGATGGCGTCAAGCTCGGCAACGAAATTGGCCTTGGACCACGCATCAATGTCATTATGCAGACCGCTTTCTTCAAGATTTCCAATATCATCCCGCTCAAAGAGGCCGTATCCTCCATCAAGGGTGCCATCAAGAAGTCGTACGGCAAAGCTGGTGATAAAGTCTTGGAGATGAACTACAAGGCCGTTGATGCCGGCCTGAATAACTTCTATGAAGTGAAAGTTCCTGCAAAAGCAACAAGCAAGCTCAAAATGGCTGCAGCTGTTTCCAGCAAGGCTCCAAAATTTGTAAAAGATGTTACCGGCGTTATCGTTGCTGGCCTCGGCGACAGTCTGCCGGTTTCCAAAATGCCGGCTGACGGAACGTTTCCGACCGCTACCAGCCAGTACGAAAAACGCAACATCGCCATCGATATCCCGGTATGGGATGAGAAGCTCTGTATCCAGTGCGGCATCTGCTCCTTCGTCTGCCCCCATGCTGCAGTGCGCAGCAAGGCATATGACGGCAAGCTGCTGAAGGGTGCGCCAAAAACCTTCAAATCCGCTGACTGCAAGATCCCGGAGATGGCCGGCAAAAAGTACACCATTCAGATTGCCCCGGAAGACTGCACCGGCTGTGGCGCCTGTGCATATAACTGCCCGGCCAAAGACAAGGTAAAAGTTGGTCACAAGGCTCTGGACATGCATTTCCAGCCGCCATTACGGGCGCCTGAGGCTGAAAATTTTGAATTCTTCCTCGCTCTGCCCGATGTTGATGCAACCCAGGTCAAACTGGATGCCCTGCGCAGTAACCAGCTGGTCAGGCCCCTGTTTGAATTCTCCGGCGCCTGCCAAGGCTGCGGAGAAACACCGTATCTGAAACTACTGACCCAGCTGTTCGGCGACCGAATGATCGTTGCCAATGCGACCGGCTGCTCTTCAATCTACGGCGGCAACCTGCCGACGACCCCGTACGCAAAACGTGAAGACGGCCGCGGTCCGGCCTGGTCAAACTCGCTGTTCGAAGACAACGCCGAGTTTGGGTACGGTATGCGCCTGACCGTGGACCAGTTTACCAGCTCTGCTTTGGAGTATGTCGCGGAGCTTTCTGTCAACAAGGCCTTCAGCGCCAATGCAAAACTGTTCAAAGAGATTGTTTCTGCTGACCAATCGACTCAGACTGGTATCGAGGCACAGCGCGGCCGCGTTGAAAAGCTGAAAGCCGCTCTCAAAGGATCCAGGGACAGTGTTGCAAAACTGTTGATTCCGATTGCTGACTATCTGGTGAACAAATCGGTCTGGTGCATTGGCGGCGACGGTTGGGCTTACGACATCGGTTTTGGCGGTCTTGACCATGTTATCGCGTCCGGCAAGAACATCAACCTGTTTGTTCTTGATACCGAAGTATACTCAAACACCGGCGGACAGGCCTCCAAGTCAACACCAATGGGAGCAGTGGGTCTTTTTGCGGCTGGTGGAAAACAGGTCTCCAAAAAGGATCTCGGTATGATTGCCATGTCTTACGGTTCGGTCTACGTGGCAACCGTGTCTCTTGCCAATCCGGGCCAGTGTGTCAAAGCAATGCTTGAAGCAGAAGCCTATGATGGTCCATCCCTGATCATTGCCTACTCGCACTGCATCGCTCATGGTATCAATATGACCGAAGGGGTCGATGCCCAGAAAAAAGCGGTACAATCCGGCTACTGGCCACTGTATCGCTACAATCCGGCATTGGTTGCCGAGTGCAAGAACCCGCTGCAGCTTGACAGCAAGGCGGCAACCATCAGCTTCGAGGATTATACCAATAATGAAAACCGCTATCGGATGTTGAAGAAGGCCAATCCAAAGAACGCCGAGACGCTGATGAAGAAGGCAGGCGAGTGGTCCAAGGCTCACTTTGCCTATTATCAGAAGCTGGCCGCTCTTAACTTTGACGACAACTGCGAGAAAAAGTAGTCAGATATTTTCTGAAATGATACTATCCAGCCCCGCAGAGCAATCTGCGGGGCTTTTAATTTATTATTCGGGAGGATCTGCATGTTTGGCGATAACAACGATCTTGGCGCATCTCTGTTCAAAACCTGGACGGAAAAGCAGCGCAGTGACGAAATTGGAAAACTGGTTGCAGGATACCGGGGCGGTGTGCCGGTCGGCATCCTCTGTAAAATGTCGGAGACAATCGCCGGAAACAAGAAAAAAGCGAAAAAATATCTCGCGAAATTTATGAGCGAAGAGGAACGAAAGAGCGCAATTGCCACCGCTACCGACTCGATGGCGCCGGTTGTCAAATCTTTTCTCGCATAAAACTTCGGGGTGCATTCATGCAAAAAGTATTTGTTGCCGGTTGTGGCTACATCGGTGAGCGGATTGCAACTTCGCTACGGGAGGTCGGTGCTGTTGTTACCTGCATGGTGAGATCGCCGGAGAAAGCTGCGCGGCTTGAATCAGACGGCTACACGGCAATGATTGCTTCTCTTGATGACCCGACTGCTTTTCATCAGTTTGATGTGGCTGATGCCATTCTCTATTATCTTGTTCCGCCACCGGGGGGAGGAACTGCCGACACACGTGCCAGAAATTTTATCGCACAGATAGCCGGAACGAAGAAACCTGCCAGAATCATCTACATGAGCGCTACTTCGGTGTACAGCGAAGCAGGCGGTGCCATGATAACGGAAGAGTCACCGGCACTCCCGGACTCAGCGATGGGCAAACGTAGACTCGATGCCGAGACCGCATTCAGGGGGTATGGCATAGCCACAGGAGTGCCGGTTATCATACTCCGGGTAAGCGGTATCTACGGTCCCGGCCGCCTGCCGCTCATGCAGATCAGCCAGGGACAGCCGCTGCTTAATGAACATGAGTCCGGTCCGAGCAACCGCATTCATGCTGATGATTTGGTAACTGTTTGTCTCGCAGTGGCGGAGAAAGGCGAGGGGGGCGACATATTCAATGTGAGCGACGGCACTCCCACGAGTATGACATCATATTTCAACGCATGTGCCGATGCGCTTGGCTTGCCGCGTCAGCCCCAAGTGACCATGGAGGAAGCTTGCCAGGTCATGTCTCCTCTGATGCTGTCGTATATCAGTCAGACGCGGATTATCTGTAACAGGCGAATGGGACAACAACTCGGGGTGCAGCTACGCTACCCAACAGTTGCAGATGGACTTGCCGCCTCGGTGCCGTTGCGGTGACTCCGCTTCTACTGGGCTCATTAAAGATGCTTTGTTCATGATGCCGGAGGGTTGTCCGGATAATTACTTGCCTTCATGTCGGTAAAACGCTATAGTTAGGCCAAGAAAACTTTGCGAGGGTTCTTGCGAATCCTCATCGCTCCGGCAACTTCCCCTCCTAGTTGTCGGGGCTTTTTTATGCCGGGCTGAGGGGATACGGTTGACGCACCGCACCCGTTATGCTTTAATCGCGCCGTGGAAATGGATGCCTACATAGCACTTGGTTCCAACATCGGAGACCGGGAACTGAACTTGCTGCGTGCGGTAGCTGAGCTCGGCAGGCTGCCGGATAGCAAGGTGACGGCACTGTCATCATTTTATGAAACATCTCCGGTCGGCCCGATAGCACAGGAGTCCTTCTACAACGCGGTGCTCAGACTCTCGACAACTCTTGATGCTCGCACACTGCTTAACAGATTGCAATATATCGAGAGCAGCATATTCAAGCGGATCAGAACCATCCACCTCGGGCCCCGCCGTATGGATCTCGATCTTTTACTGTATGGCGACAGGGTACTTAGTGAAGAACATCTTGAGGTCCCCCATCCGCGCATGTCAGAACGCCGCTTTGTGTTGCAGCCGCTCTCTGAAATAGCTCCGGATTTGCTGCACCCCACAAGTGGTAAAACCATACGGCAACTCCTCGCTGCCCTGACATCGGACGAGAAGGTCAGCAAAATATAAAAAATCCTTTGGAATTGCAAAGAGCCGGAGAATTTCGTGTTCAGATTATTGTTTATTGGATTGCTGTTTTATATCGGCTACCGCATCGTAGTTTCCCTGACCTCCGCAAAAAAACCTGATGTAACTCATAACAACAATCAGGGGGAGAGCGAAGAAACCCATCGCGATCCGGTCTGCGGCGTCTATGTGTCTGAAGAAGCTGCTGTCATCGGCAGGTACAACGGCCAGCGCCACTATTTTTGCTCAATGAATTGCCTGGATAAATACCGTGAACAACTCGACCACTCGTCACCATCTTAATTACCGGAGGAGCAGATGAAATTTTTTATCGACACTGCAGATGTCAAGGAAATCAGGGAAGCACACGCACTCGGCCTGGTTGACGGCGTTACTACAAATCCGTCACTGATCGCCAAATCGGGACGTAAATTCAAGGATGTTATTAAAGAGATCGTTTCAATCGTTGACGGACCAATTTCCGCTGAGGTGATTGCGCTTGACGCACCAGGCATGATCAAAGAAGGAAAAGAGCTGGCCAAGATTCACAAGAACATCGTCATCAAACTGCCGATGACTCCGGAAGGATTGAAAGCCTGTAAAGCGCTTACCGATAAAGGCATTAAAACCAATGTGACGCTGATCTTTACTGCGATGCAGGCGCTGCTTGCTGCCAAGGCTGGCGCGAGTTACGTTTCTCCGTTTGTCGGTCGCCTTGACGATATTTCTCAGGATGGCATGGGGATTATCGAAGAAATCCGCACCATTTTTGACAATTACGGCTACATGGCCGAAATAATCGTCGCAAGTGTGCGCAATCCGATCCATGTCCTTGATTCGGCTCTGATTGGCGCCGATATTGCCACAATCCCTTATTCTGTCATGATCCAGTTGGCCAAACATCCACTGACTGATGCCGGCATAGCCAAGTTTCTGAAAGATTGGGAAAGTGTGCCGAAATAATATGTCCGCAGCCAAGACCACGAAGCCAATCAAACCACTGTCCATACTGTTTTCCGCATCTGAAACCGCGCCCTTTGCCAAAGAGGGGGGGCTCGGTGATGTTGTCGGGGCCCTCCCCAAATATCTTGCCCGAATGGGACATGACGTGCGGATCGTCCTGCCACGCTATTACTCCATTACTATTGAGAAGTATGGCCTGACGCTTCTGCCCGGTACGCTTGTTGTGCCGATGGGTATTATCGGTTACCAGTATTGCGGCGTGTGGGAGGGGCGATTGCCGGGAAGCGATGTGCCGGTCTATTTTCTGGAGCATGAAGCGTATTATGGACGCGCTGGTCTCTACCAGCAGGGGGGTGAGGGGTATCTTGACAACGATAACCGTTTTGTTTTTCTCTCCAAGGCCTCGCTTGAGCTGTGCAAAATGCTTGACTGGTCTCCTGATGTCATTCATGCCCACGACTGGCATACCAGCGTCATCCCGGTGTTACTCAACACATCGTATCTGCACGACCGGTATGTCGGCAACGCAGCCTCACTGCTGACGCTTCACAATATGCAACATCAGGGGAACTTCTATCCCGGCCTTATGGATGTGCTTGGCATCGGTTGGAAGCATTTCAATTATCTTGAGCTGGAAAAAGATGATCAGGTGAATCTGCTCAAGGGAGGAATCTACCACGCCACCCTCCTCAATACCGTTAGTGAGGAATATTCGCGCGAAATTCAGACTCCAGCGTTCGGTTGGGGGCTTGAAGGTGTCGTGAATGACCGGACTGCAGATTTAAGCGGTATTCTGAATGGCGTCGATTACGAGGAGTGGGACCCGGCTACCGACCCCTTCATTGCATTGAACTACACAGCGCGTACCGTCAAGAAGGGTAAGGCTGCTTGTAAACGTGACCTTCAGGAGGTCATGGGACTGCCGCAGCGGGATGATGTGCCTTTGTTCGGCATCGTATCGCGTATGGTCAAACAAAAGGGAACCGACATCCTTGCCGAGGCGATTCATCGGATCATGGGAATGGATTGCCAGTTCGTCGTCGTCGGCAATGGCGAGCCGTGGGCGCACTTTTATTTTGGCGATATCGCAGCTCTGTATCCGGAAAAGTTTGCCTGTTACATCGGTTATAATGAAGCTCTTGCTCACAAGGTTGAGGCCGGCGCAGATTTTTTCGTCATGCCGTCGGCATTTGAACCGTGCGGATTGAACCAGATGTATTCCCTCGCCTACGGTACTCCGCCAATCGTCCGCGCCACCGGAGGCCTTGATGACAGCGTCGAAAATTTTAACGAAGCGGTTGCAACCGGCGATGGCTTCAAGTTCCGCCAGCACAGCGCGACAGCGTTATTCGACACAATCGGCTGGGCTGCCTGGACCTTTTTTAATAACCCGAAAGGGTTGGCCGCACTCCGCAAGAACGGCATGAAAAAATGCTTTACCTGGGAGGCGGCGGCGCATAAATACGATGAACTCTACCACCTGGCTATCATGCGCCGACGGGGTGGTGAATATTATCGCAACCGTTTCGGGTAGCAGATGGGCGCATCTCCCCTCCACCAGTTCATTACCCGGTTTGAAGCCGTCGGAGAGCTCTCACGAATATCCGTACCGGTTGACACCCTCCTCGAAATTGCTGCCATCACGGATCGTATCTGCAAGCAGCCGGATGGCGGCAGTGCGCTGCTTTTTGAACATCCGCACGGCAGTGCTTTTCCGGTTGTAACCAACCTGTTCGGTTCCGAACAGCGGGTCTGCCAAGCGCTCGGCATCACTGGGCCGGATGAATTGACCATACGGCTCTCCGCTTTGCTCGAAGAGATCCCTGTTCTTGACATCAATACTCTCGACCGTCAAATTGCCGCGCTTCCCGAGTTCAACCGCTTTGCACCTCATCCTGATAAGAAACCTGATCCAATGCTGGTTTCAATGAATCAGCCGGATCTAACCCGTTTTCCCTTTCTGCAGAGCTGGCCCGACGACGGCTCTGCAGATAACCATCCCCGCTATATGACCTTGGCGCAGGTAATTACGGCTGACCCGGACGGCGGTACACCAAATTGCGGGGTGTACCGGATACAGCTGCGCGGGAAGACAGAGGCTGCCATTCAATGGAAGCCGGGCAGCGGTGCGGCACGTCATGCGGAACTGCACCTCCGTATGGATAAAAAAATGCCTGTTGCCATCGTGCTCGGCAGTGCTCCGGCAACGCTGTTCAGTGCCATGTTCCCGCTTCCTGGTGAACTTGATGAATTGACCTTTGCCGGTTATTTGCAGAACGCACCTGTTGCCACCGTTCCCTGTCTGAGCGTTCCGCTGCGGGTTCCAACCGGTGCCGAGGTAGTCATCGAAGGGTTTGTTGAACAGAGTGAGACGGTTACTGAGGGGCCGTTCGGCAATCATACCGGTTTCTACGCTCCAGCTGCTCCGGCCCCTCTGATGCGTGTCACGGCCATCAGCCACCGTCTCGATGCCATTATTCCCGCAACGGTCGTTGGAGCGCCACCGATGGAGGACTGCTGGATGATGCTGGCGTGGGAACGGCTGTTACTGGCGTTGCTGCGCAAGGTGATACCCTTGATCCACGATATCCATTTTCCGCATGAGTGGGTGTTCCATCAAAGCGCCGTCATTTCACTTGAAAACCCCCGGCCCGGCATGGTACGGAATATCTCCGGGCAATTGTGGGCTTTACCATGGTTCAGATCAGCGCGCGTGCTGCTGTTTGTTTCGGCTGCAGAAGCGGGTGATCTGCCAAATGTGCTCTGGAAATCAATCAATATGACCAGCTTCAGCGAAGATGTTTTTCATGATACTGCGTCTGAGCGGATCGCCATTGACGCGACCGGCTGGCGCGAGCACCGACCGAAAGTGAAAATGTCGTCTGAATATGCTGCTCTGGTTGCCTGCCGTTGGAAGGAATATATGTTGCCATGACTGCTCTCATCTCGAAAATAAGCGTCTTTCTGGAGATGATCAAGTTTGCTCACACCATTTTTGCGCTTCCGTTCGCACTTACCGGGGCGTTATTGGCCGCTGACGGACTTCCCTCGTTCCGCCAGATTGTCTGGATAGTTCTGGCCATGGCAGGAGCCCGCACCGCAGCAATGGCGATGAACCGGCTGATTGATGCCGACATTGATGCTCGTAACCCGCGTACCGCCGTCAGAGCGATTCCTGCCGGGTTGATCAGCAAGGGGCTGACCTTCGTTTTTATCATTATCTCTATCGCTTTGATGCTGTTTTCGGCATACATGCTCAATCCGCTCTGCCTCAAACTTTCACCGATTGCACTGGGTTTTTTGCTGTTCTACTCCTATTGCAAGCGCTTTACCGCTTTGGCGCATGTCGTGCTTGGCATCTGCCTGGCGGCAGCTCCGATTGGCGCCTGGGTGGCGATACGCGGTACGGTTGAACTGCCGGCCGTGATTCTCGGCAGTATCGTACTGTTCTGGGTCGCCGGATTTGACATCCTCTACGCCCTCCAGGATCTTGACTTTGACCGAACAGCGGGGCTGCATTCCATTCCGGTCAGGTTTGGTGTGGCTGGTTCTCTCTGGGCCGCGCGGGTTTTTCACCTCGTCATGATTGCGCTGCTGTTTGTTCTGTTCACGCTTATGAATCTTGGCACATTTTTTCTGGTCGGCATTCTGGCCGCTGTTGCTATGCTGCTTTATGAACATTGGCTGCTGAAGGATGGCGATTTGACAAAGCTTGACGCGGCATTTTTCAATATGAACGGCTACATCAGCGTTGCCATCGTGCTGTTCACGGCTACTGATGTGCTGACGAGGTAAGCCATGACGCAGAGACACGTTTTTATCGCCCTGACCGGGGCGTCCGGTTCGATGTATGGTCTCCGTCTGGCGGAGCAGCTCTGTCTGAATGGTTTTCAGGTAACATTTTGCGCGAGTTGCAGCGGCACGGCGGTCTGCCGGGAAGAGACCGGACTTGATCTCTCGGGCGACCTCGATAAAGCGCTGCAGCGGTTGTATGAACACCTGGAAATACGTTCGGGGCTGCAGTTGGTTCATCCCGATGATCTCTTCTGCGCTGCTGCGAGCGGCTCATCAGCTCCCGATGCAGTTGTGGTATGCCCCTGCAGCATGGGCTCCCTGGCACGCATCGCCGGCGGAATATCCGGGAACCTGATCGAACGGGCTGCTGATGTCATGCTCAAAGAGCACCGTCCGCTGCTGCTGGTACCGCGCGAAACGCCACTGTCCGATATCCACCTGGAGAACATGCTGAAGTTGTCTCGCTCCGGAGCACGCATCATTCCTGCAATGCCAGCCTTTTATGGTCGGTCCGATTCCGTGCTGGATCTGGTTGATTTCGTCGTGGGGAAAATCTTGGATCAACTGGGGATTGATAACGACCTCTATAAACGGTGGGGGACGGAATAGCCTCTCTGTCATGTTAGAACAAGTCAGCCCGCAACATATACTCTCCTATTTGAACAAGCGGGCTGTCGGTCCCCCCTGGGTGCTTAACGCAATTCCTCCGAGACGCTTTTCCGGAGCAGTCGTCATCCCTGCGCTGGCTGAGGCAGTAAACCTACCGCAAACACTGGAATCCCTTTCCCAAAATCCACCCGATCTGCTGGAGCGTTTCCTCATTCTTGTGGTCATCAACCAGCGGAGCGATGCCTCTGTTGCCGACACGACCGACAACCTCGAAATGCTCAATACCCTGCCGCTTTGGAAAGAGCTATACAAATTACATAACCTGTTCTGGGTAGATGCTGCTTCAGCAGGGAAAAAGCTGCCTTACAAACAGGGAGTCGGTCTGGCGCGTAAAATAGGTCTTGATCTGGCGCTGTTACATCTCGATTACTCTGCCGGAGATCCAATTCTGGTCTGCCTTGATGCTGATACGCTGGTCCAGACGGACTATCTCCCATCCATCATAAGCCATTTTGCCGATACATCTGCCGGTGGTGCCAGTATCCCGTATCGGCATCAACTTGCGACAGATAGCCTAGGCCAGGCAGCCATTGATCGTTACGAACTCTTTCTCCGGGTTTATGTGCTGGGGCTGAAGCTGGCCGGCTCACCGTACGCGTTTCACACGGTCGGCAGCGCCATGGCGTGCAGGGCGTCGGCATATACCGCTGCAGGCGGCATGAACCGCCGACAGGCCGGGGAGGATTTTTATTTCCTGCAGCAGGTGCACAAAACATCGGTTGTGGAGCAGCTCCAAGGGACGGTTGTCTACCCGTCACCCCGTGCTTCGCACAGGGTCCCCTTCGGGACCGGACGCTCTGTTGGTGATATGTGTTCGGAGGGTGAACAGCGGCTGCTGTTCTACCAGCCGGCAGTTTTTATAATTGTTGAGGAGTGGCTGGCGTATGTTGCACAGCAGAGCAAAGCTGATGCGCCGGAAATTCTGAGCGGCGCAGCCGGCATCTCTCCAGTGCTGCATGATTTCCTGAAGCAGTCTGATTTTGTCGATGTCTGGCGCAACCTGAAGATCAACAGCAAAGACAGAGCGAAATTGCTGGCGGCATTCCATGGCTGGTTCGATGCGTTTCGCACCATGCGTCTCATCCACGAACTGAGCAGTGCGGCCTTTCCTCGTATTGCCCCGGAAAAGGCGGTGGCACCACTACTTATCAGAACTGGGGTGACGGTTCCTGGTACTGTTGCAGAACAACTGGAATTACTTCGGAACATGCAGGGAGCGCCGTGAAAACCGATACTGGTCCGATGCCGTCAGCCTGACCTGGCGTCATATTTTTATTGCCAACTGGCAGATTTCCGGCTTTAATGTGCTACATTTGATTTGTATTGATAAGGAGAAACGTTCATGTTTGGAATCGGCATGCCGGAAATGATTATAATTCTCGTTATAGCTCTGATAGTCATCGGGCCGAATAAACTGCCGGAGTTGGCAAAGTCGCTTGGAAAGGGGCTTGCGGAATTCAAAAAAGCTTCGGAAGGGTTTCAGCGGTCAGTCCAGGAAGAGGCGAACAAAACTGAAGAGAGTGTCAAGGAGCCGGCACCTCAGGTGCAGGCATCCACTGCTTCAGATGAGTCAGAACCATTCCGCACGGTGAAGGAACCACAGCCGGTCGCACACAAGGAAACACCTTCAGCCTGATACCTCTCATGTCTGTCCTACACACCGAAAGCCGGGCTCCCCCGGCTCTCGGTGTGTATCAAGCATCTCCCCCCTATTTCACCTGAATATTGATCTGCTTCGGTTTTGTTTCTTCCTTTTTAGGGAGTGAAATCGTCAACACCCCCTTCTCGCAGCTGGCGGCAACCTTCTCCTGATCGATCGTTGTCGGGAGAGTAAAGCTGCGTTGAAACGTGCCGAAATACCGTTCAATCCGGTGATAATTCTCTTTTTTTACTTCATCCTCGTGTTTGCGCTCACCTTTCAGAATCAGGGTGCTATCCTCAATCCGCACCTCAATGTCCTTCTGGTCAACGTCGGGAAGCTCGGCCTTGATAATAATCGAGTCAGCCGTTTCGTAAATATCGACTGCCGGCTGCCACAATCCCTCCTTGATATCCTCGCTCGGAAGATCGTGATTCCAGGAAAGATTGAGGAGCCTGTTCATCTGCTCCTGCATGGTGCGCAAATCTCGCAGTGGGTTGTACTTTACGAGTGCCATGATCGTGTCCTCCTTATGAACGGTTGTGGTGACGGAATTCCGCGCCTGATGGAAACATAATCACGATTTTTAAAATGTCAAGACAGTCAGTCACCACAGGTCTGCTGCAGAAAATCCAGACACTTGAACTTTCGCGACGAGTGTGAGCAGAGTGCGGCATCGAGCAAGGCGCCACCCTGTAACTGAGCCTCAATATCGAAATCGATCTGGTCAAAGTGTCCTGTTGACAGGCACGCTTTCAACCGCTGCAGGGTTGTCAACGCGATTGTTCTCCCTGTGGCAGTGCAGAATCGGCAGAGTAGTTCGCCCCCCTGCTGAATGAAGGCGCCCTGCCTGGTAAATTGAGAGCCGCAACGGCTGCACTCTTCCAGAGAAGGGCGGTAACCGAGAATGTTCAGCAGGTTGATTTCAAACATACGGCGACTGGGGGTGTCACCATGCTTCCCGTCAAGGTGCTCAAGATAAGCTATCAACAGACGGAACAGACGCGGTAACGGATGCCCCTCCGGTGTGAGGAACTCGACCAGCTCGCATGCGTATAATCCATGGGCAATAGTACCGAGATCACCGCGAATGCCGGTGTAAAGTGATATTACATCGGCGCTTTGCAACGAAGAGAGCCCGTCCTTGTGGCTTAACTGGACATCTATCCGGGCGAAGGATTCCAGCGCTGGCCCGAAGCGCTTGCGGCTGTTGCGGGCGCCACGGGCAAAACCCTTCAGGCGACCATGTTCCAGAGTAAACAGCGATACAATCCGGTCACGTTCACCGTAATCGATGCTTGAAAGGACAACTGCCTGAAGTCTTTCCATCTGCATACTATTTTGCTACTCCTGCCAGTCAGAATACAGGTAAAGAGATTCAGATGCATAACGTGGCGGGAGGACACCTGACGGTTTTTCTGTCAGACACTTCTTCCGTCTGCATCTTAATCCACATCGGAGGTCGCACATGTCGATCAAGAAATCCAGACAGGGCAAATACTCTTAATGGTGCACCAACCACTGCCCAACTTGTAGCGATGGTGCTGAAGCCGATATTTTTTCAGAGCATCTTCCTGATTGTTGCCGGGTTGCTCTTTAACTTGCGATTGCCGAAATACCGCAGACAGACATAGGTGATCCAGCCGACCAGAACCATCGCTATGGTAAATATGGTGTATGAAACGGGCCACGGTATCCCTGTCGTCATCATCGAATATTCCGACATGCCGCCGACACCGGCCAGAAAATTGAGCGGCATAAAAATGATGCTGATTATCGTCAGCTGCTTGATGACCTTGTTCTGGTTGATGTTGACGAAGCCGACAATGGCATCCATCAGAAAGTTGATTTTATTGAACAGGAACGCGGTATGGCCGTCCAGGGACTCGATATCGCGCAGGATCTCGCGCACATCCTCATGCTGTGCTTCCGACAAAAATTTACCGCGCATCAGAAACGACAAGGCCCGCCGAGTGTCACGCACATTGCGGCGGATGCGCCCGTTAACGTCCTCCTCCTCGGCGATGGAGGCGAGAATCTTCGCCGATTCCTCGTCGGTCATGTTGGTGCCGTAAACCTGCTTCCCCACAGCTTCCAGCTCTGAATAAACATCCTCAAGAGCGTTGGCCGAATACTCAACATCGGCAGCATAAAGGTCAAGAAGCACATCTTTCGCTTCGGTAACGTAACCGGACTGGGCCCGGGCACGCAGTCGCTGCAGACGGAATACCGGCAACTCCTCGTTTCTGATCGAAAAAAGCGTCCCCTCTTTGAGAATAAAGGCTACCATGACGTTGCGTGATTCGTCCTCCCGGTCAAGGAGAAAATCAGAGTGCAAATGCACCTCGCCATTGTCCTCAACATAGAAACGGGCACTGGTCTCCAGATCGGTCAGCTCGCGCGGATCGGGCAATTCTACGCCAAAAACCTTGCTGGTCCAGGCGAGTTCGTTATCTTCGGGAGTCACCAGATCGATCCAGATCGGCCTGGCCTGTGCCAGATCCTCGCGGGTTTCAATGGGAATCTGTCGCAAACGCCCTTCGTGAAGGTCAAAAACCCGGATCTTCCTGCTCTGTATCTGCGGTGTTACCTCGAAGAGCAACTCCACGCGGACCGAATCCTCGACTTCCAGCAGGATCTCCTCCTTTATCGCATCAGGAACAAACTGCCAAATGTTCTGCTGTTCATCAGCGGTCAACTCCTCCAGAATACGGGCGATCTGTTCGGGGGCAAGCGCCTCCAGCACCCCTCTCAATTTCAGCCCGTTCTGCGTAAAGGCCTGGGTTTCAGGCAATTCGTGGCCGTCGAGCAGTACCTTTATGTGGGCGAGATGCTCCTGAATTGTTTCGTCGTTAGTCATAAAACCTCTGAACTCTCAGCTGAGCTGGAAAAGGGACCCGGATAAAAGCGACCGGGGCAATATTCTTCAACGTTGGAGAATAGCGCATAACGAGCAAAAGAATCAATGACCGCGATGCATCTCTATCGGGTATATCACGATCTTGATGGCGATGAGGGTGATGATCCACTTCACCGGCAGCAATCGAGAGAGAATATTACAGATACCAGGAAGCAGCTTGACTCACGTTATGGTGTCGATTATTGACAGCGCACGTCACGGGTATGATATACGTGTAATTCAGAATCCGCTAGGACTCGCCAGCCTGACAACAACCACGATTTGTGCTCAGTGCGTCCCGGCCAGACCAAGACATGAGCCGAAGAGACCGCCTGATTTGTGATTTGTACCCGATAGATAAAGGTTGCCACCATGATAGCTTCTGAAACAATTTCCAGGCTTGAATTTGACCGACTTCTTGCCGAAATCACCCGTCATGCCCACAGCAGCTGTACGGTTGAGCAGATCAACAACATCCGGCCACGTGATTCACTGCCGGAAATTACCATAATATCGGGCCGAATTGACGAGATTCGCGCACTTGACCGGTTCGGTATTGCGCTCGATATCGGAACATTTGAGGATATCCGTCCATCGCTTGAGTTGCTGCGTCCGACCGGGGCGATCCTTGCGCCGCAGGAACTGCTGCTGTTCATCCCGGTGCTGCGTCTTTATGGGTCCCTGAATCGTCAATTCAGACATCGGGAAGACATCCCGCTCCTGAAATCAATCGAACCGCAACTCCGGAGTTTTTCAGACATTCTTGAGCCGCTGACCGCATCGATCAATAGTGACGGCAGCATCATGGATTCCGCCTCGCCCCTGCTCCGGGAGACCCGCCGGGCCAAACGGAGCCTTGCGGGGCGCATCCGCAAAAAAATAGAGGAAATTATCCACAATAGCGACATTGAAAAATTTCTGCAGGATGATTTTATTACGCAACGCTCCGGGCGCTGGGTCATTCCGGTGCGTATGGATTCCAAGGGGATGGTCAAGGGGGTTGTGCATGACGTCTCCTCCTCCGGGGAAACCGCTTTCATGGAGCCGCTGGAAATTATCCCGTTTGCCAATGAACTGGAAAATATGACCGCCGAGGAAAAAGCCGAGGAAATCCGTATTCTGCGCCAGCTCTCAAGCTGGATCCGCGAGGATTCCGAACAGATTGCCGCCTGCTTTGAAACGCTTCTGGAGCTTGACACGCTCAACTGTATGGCGCGTTTTGCCAGTGAGTACAATCTGGAACCGGCCAGAATCAGCGAGCAGGGGGAACTGCATCTGGTCGATGCCCGCCACCCGTTGCTGCTGTTGATGCAGAAGCGGGGGGCACTCAAGACTGTCGAACCGCTCGGCCTCTCTTTGGGTGGAGCAGTTTCTGACTCCGGTACAGTCATGGTAATCACCGGCCCCAACGCCGGCGGCAAGACCATTGCTCTTAAGACGGCGGGGATGCTGGTTTTAATGGCACTTTCCGGTCTTCCGGTACCGGCTGGCCCGCGATCCATCTTTCCTCTGATTCATTCGTTGCTGGTTGATATTGGTGACGACCAGTCGATTGAGCAGAGCCATTCAACTTTTTCGGCACATGCCGCGCGCGTCACCACCATTCTGCAGCAGAGCGGCCCCCACAGTCTGGTGCTGCTGGATGAGCTGGGAGCGGGCACCGAACCGCTGCAGGGGGCGGCAATTGCCTGCGGCGTGCTGCATGAACTGCAACAGCAGGGGAGCATGGTCATTGCCACCACTCACCTGAGCGACATCATCGGTTTTGTCCATCGCACTCCCGGGATGATCAACGCGGGGATGGCCTTCGACGACGCCAGTTTTACGCCGCTCTACCGTCTGATCGTCGGGGAACCGGGACAGTCGCATGCGGTGGAAATAGCCCGCCGGTTCGGCATGCCGGAACGGGTCATCGCCTTTGCCCGCCAAATGCTCGGTAATGCCGGCAGCGAGTTTGCTTCATTGCTAACGGAACTGCGTCAGCGGCGCAATGAACTCGAGCAGGCGCGCCGTGATCTGCACGAAAAGGAACGGCAACAGAACGAGCGTGATGCGGAGCTCCGCGCGCGTGCGGCCGAGGTTGACCGCATCCGCCGGGAAGCTGCCGAAAAAGCGTGGGGAGAAGCCAAAGAGCTTATCTCCGCGACACGGCGAAAAATGAATGAAATATTGGACGCGCTGAAGCGGGAGAAACGGAGTGATATCGTTGAGAAGTTACGTCGGGTCGAAGTCGAATTGACCGAGCAGATCAAACCGCTTGCCGCAGGGCAGGAATTGCTCCCGGTGCAGTCGGTGAAGGCGGGAGATCTTGTTCATGTCCGCTCGTTGGGGTGTAACGGCACCGTGCTGTCGTATGACGAACGGAACGGCAAAACTCGAATACGGGTCGGGCGGATGGAACTTGATGTCCCGCTGGCTGAATTGGTCCGACCTCTGGCTACCGGAGACAAAGCGGGTAAAAAACAACCGGTGTTAAAGTGGAAAACCGCCATTGTGGAGAGTGAACAGCGCGAACTGAAGCTGATCGGTCTGCGCGTTGATGAGGCGCTGGCTGAACTGGAGCCGTTTATCAATCATGCCGCCGCTGCTGGCTTGCAAGAGGTGCGGGTTATTCACGGAATCGGCACCGGCCGGCTGCGCGACGCGGTGCGGGAAGAACTGGAACGGAATCCGCTGGTCGAGGATCTCCGTCCGGGTGAACCGCATGAAGGGCGGGATGGCGCTACGGTGGTGACGCTGAGAACGTAATAGAATAATTTTTTGTTTAGCGGGTGACAGGCTCTTTTCAAAAAGGTAGTATTGCACACACTATTGGTTATCAAGCTGGAGGAATCCAACATGACTCAAAGCATCCTTTCCGCCCTTGCCGAACGAATTCTGGTTATTGACGGGGCTATGGGCACTCAACTCCAGTCTCGCAATCTGACCGCAGTGGATTTCGGCGGCGCCGAATACGAGGGGTGCAACGAATATCTGACGCTGACCCGCCCCGATGTTATTGAGGATGTGCATTGTGCCTATCTGGCTGCCGGGGCTGATATTGTCGAGACCGACTCGTTTGGTTCAACCTCCATTGTCCTTGCGGAGTACGGTCTGCAGGATCAGGTGTATGAACTGAATCGCCAGGCGGCTCTGATCGCCCGCCGCAGCTGCGATGCCTTTTCAACCCCGCAAAAACCACGCTGGGTGGCCGGATCAATGGGGCCGACGACGCGCACCATTTCGGTTACCGGAGGCGTAACGTTTAGCCAGCTGGTGGAGGCTTTCAGAGGACAAACCCTCGGCCTCATGGCAGGTGGCGTTGATCTGCTGCTGCTAGAAACTGCGCAGGATACTCTCAATTTGAAAGCGGCAGCGGAAGGAATCAGACTGGCATTTGCGGAGTGCGGCCAGAGGGTTCCTCTCATGATTTCCGGAACGATCGAACCGACCGGGACCATGCTTGCCGGGCAGGGGGTTGAGGCGCTCTACACAAGTCTCGCCCACCTTGAGGACAATCTCGGCCTGATCAGCATTGGTCTGAACTGCGCTACCGGCCCGGAATTTATGACTGACCATCTGCGCACTTTGTCGGGGCTGGCGAACTGCCATGTTTCGGTCTATCCAAACGCCGGGCTGCCCGATGAAGATGGGCACTATGCCGAATCGCCGGAATCGCTGGCAGCCAAGCTTTCCCGCTTTGTCGATGAAGGGTGGCTCAACATCGTTGGCGGCTGCTGCGGCACAACTCCGGCCCACATTGCTGCGATTGCACGCATGGTTGAAGGACGGGCGCCCCGCCGTGCCGTCGCCCCGCGCCGCCGCGTAGTGTCCGGCATAGAAACTCTGGTGATCGAGGATGATGCCCGCCCGGTTCTGGTGGGTGAGCGGACCAACGTCATCGGCTCCCGCAAGTTCAAGAACATGATTGTTGCAGAACGTTTTGAGGAGGGTGCTGAAATTGCCCGGGATCAGGTCAGAAACGGTGCTCAGGTGATTGATATCTGCGTGGCCAATCCGGATCGGGATGAGACGTCAGACATGACTCGCATCCTTGAATTTCTGCCGCGCAAAGTGCGGGCACCGATCATGATTGACTCCACCGATTCGAAGGTGGTCGAATTGGCCCTCCAGCGGCTACAGGGAAAATGCCTGTTTAATTCTATAAACCTTGAGGACGGCGAGGAGCGCTTTGCCCAGATATCGGGCCTCATCAAGCGCTACGGCGGCTCAGTAGTCGTGGGGTGTATCGATGAAGACCCGCAGCATGGTATGGCGGTCACCCGTGAGCGGAAGCTGGCGGTCGCCACGCGCTCCTACGATCTGCTGGTCAACAAGTACGGTCTGCGCCCGGAAGATCTGATCTTTGACCCGCTGGTGTTTCCGGTCGGGAGCGGTGATGCCGCCTATATCGGTTCTGCTGTGGAAACTATTGAAGGGGTGCGGCTGATTGCGGAAACATTCCCGCAGTGCAGCACGATACTGGGCGTATCCAACGTCTCTTTCGGCCTGCCGCTGGCGGGCCGGGAGGTTCTGAACGCGGTATTTATCCATCACGGAGTCAAGGCTGGCCTGACCTATGCTATCGTCAACACCGAAAATCTGGAGCGCTATGCGTCTATTCCCCCTGAAGAGCTGCGCCTGGCGGAAGACTTGATTTTCTGGCGCGGCGAAGATCCGGTGGCCGCCTTTGCTGCCGCCTTCCGCGAAAAGAAGCCGGCTTCCCATGCACCGGCGGCAGAGCTACCGCTGGACGAGCGTCTGCCGCTCTACATTATTGAGGGGGTCAAGAACGGCCTGAGCGCTGATCTTGATACTGCCTTGGCGAGGGGTTACAATCCTCTGGAAATCATCAATGGATCGCTCATGGCCGGGATGGCAGAGGTGGGGAGGCTCTTCAATGACAATCAGCTGATCGTAGCCGAGGTGCTTCAGTCAGCCGAGGCGATGAAGGCTGCCGTGGCCCATCTGCAGCCGCACCTGGAGAAGGGCGAGAGTTCCAGCAAAGGGAAGATGCTGCTGGCTACGGTCAAGGGGGACGTCCACGATATCGGCAAAAATCTGGTGGAAATTATTCTCTCCAACAACGGTTTTCAGGTGGTCAATCTGGGAATCAAAGTCGGCCCGGAAGAGCTGATCGAGGCGGCACGGCGTGAACAACCGGACTTCATCGGTCTCTCAGGCCTGCTGGTCAAAAGCGCCCTCCAGATGGTGACGACAGCGGCTGATTTGAAGGCTGCCGGTATTTCGGCACCGTTGATGGTCGGTGGTGCGGCGCTCTCCCGCAATTTTGCCGACAGCCGGATTGCCCCTGCGTACGGTGCGCCGGTGCTGTATGCCAAAGACGCCATGGCCGGGCTGGAACTTGCCAATCGTCTGTTTGATCCGGAGTTGCGTGGAGTGTTGCTGGAGGAGTTGGCCGGGCGTCAACAGAATGTCGTGGCGAGTCATTCGGCCAGTCAGGCGAGTCAGACAGAACACAATGATCAGGCCAGCATGATAGCAGATGCACCAATACTGCTGCCGCCGGATTTTGAAAAACACATTCTGCGCGATATTCCACTGAAGCTGGTCATCCCCTTTCTCAATCGCCAGATGCTTTATACCAAGCATCTCGGTTTGACCGGATCGGTCGAAAAACTGCTCGCTGCAGGTGACGAAAAGGCACTCAAGCTCCATGCCACAGTCGAGGAGATGCTCGCCCGGATAGAGCGTGAGCGGCTGATCCTGCCACAGGCGCTGTATCGGTACTATCCCGCCAATAGCGATGGCAATGATCTTGTGCTCTTTAACCCGGCAGATTCTGGCAGTGAAGCCCAGCGCATCACGTTTCCGCGTCAGGCAGCAGGAGAACGTCTCTGTGTGCCCGATTTTATCCGACCACTGGCCGGCGGTGAACGGGACAGTATGGCGCTGTTCGTTGTCAGCTGCGGGCAGGGGGTACGGGAGAAAGCCGAAGCGATGAAGGAAGCGGGAGATTATCTGAATTCGCACCTGCTGCAGGCGCTTGCGTTGGAATTGGCCGAAGCGACCGCCGAGTTTCTGCACAAGCGGATTCGTACCTCGTGGGGTATTGTTGATGATCCGGCTCTAACAGTAAAGCAGTTGTTCAATGCCGATTATCAGGGCATCCGTGTGTCCTTCGGCTATCCGGCCTGTCCTGAGCTGAGTGATCAGCAGAAGTTGTTCCAACTCCTGGAGCCTGAAGATATCGGCGTTCAGTTAACCGACGGTGACATGATGGATCCGGAAGCGAGTGTCTCGGCGCTGGTTTTCCATCATCCAGAGGGGCGCTATTTTGATGTAACCAGGTAACCGGCACTCAATCTCGTCTTGCATGCCGGCATTTTTGCAGCGTCTGCATCACACTTTACCCAGAATTTTCAGCAGGTGCGGCACCATTTGCTTCTTCCGAGACATGACGTTCTTCAACTCGTACAGATGCGGCTCCAGTTGCGGATATTCCATGACATGAGCGATACGGGTATGCCCCTCAACCAGAAACAGAGTGGTCTCGCTTGTAATGTCGGTCACCATCAGCCCGGCGATGAAGAGCTGATCACGGCGTTTTATCTCAGCCAGAGCGGCCAGCAGGTCTTCTTTCATACCATAGAATTCGTCAAAACCGATTACCTCAACCTGGCCGAGACCGATGCTGAATTTTTCATGAGTAAAAAGCTTGAAGTCGGCAGCAACGACCTTTTCAGCGGAGCCGTAATTTCTCAGAGAGCTGCTGGCAGTAAATATATCACGGCCAAAATCAGCGGCTGTCAGCCCTGAGAGCCCTTCCAGCCAGGCGACTGTCTGCTGATCGGCAATCGTTGTTGTCGGTGACTTGAGAATAACGGTATCTGACAAAATACCGGCCAGCAGCAGCGCGGCGATCCTTTGCTCCGGCGTGATGTTGCACTCACGATAGCGCCTGGCCACCAGGGTGCAGGTGCTGCCGACCGGTGACGTGGTAAAGGAAATCGGCGCATTTGAATGACTGTTGCCCAGCTTGTGATGGTCGATTACCTCGTCAATTTCTACCAGTTCGGCGCCAGGCACCGCCTGCCCGAGTTCGTTATGATCCATCAGTATCAGCTTGTAGGGGAGTGGTGCCAACAGGGATGATTTGGTTGCCACACCTGCCAGCGTCCCGTCCCCTTCAAGGGCGAGGACCGCCGAGACATTGCTGCCGAGCAGTTTCTGACGGAGTTCAGCCAGCGACTTGTCAACGCCGATTTCGGTAAATTGCCGTTCGGCAAGGATGGAAACCGGTGTTGAGAGGCGCGCCAGCCACGTGGCAGTGGCTGTGTCGTGAGGGGTGAGCAGCACGGCAATGCCCTGTTTCTGTGCCAATTCACGGACGTCATCTTCCAGCTGGTGGCCGCCGGTTATCACCAACACACGCACACCACGCTCGATCGCTGCCACATGGATTGAGCGCCGGTTTCCGGTCATAATCAGCAGATCGTGAGGAGCATAGCCATCAATCCTGCTGCTGAAAGACTCCTCCCGCATTGCTCCGATGAACAGGTTAAGCGTAACAGTGGTGTCATCTCCGGTTCCGCATTCAAAAGACCCGGCAAGCGTTTTAGCCAGGCATTGCAGTGTGGTGGTCACATGGCGGAGTTTGTCCTGGCTCGGGAGCAGATAGCTTTCTGAAAGTCGCAACAGTGACAGAACACCGCAGGGTTTCTGCTCCCCATCAATTACCGGCAAAACCCGGACACCGCTCTTGTTGAACAGCTCCAGTGCTTCATACGCTGATGCCTGCCGGTTGATCGTTACCGGCTGCCGTTTCAGTGTGTCACGCACTTTCGGGTGCACATCGGCGAGAAAAACCGGATCCGGAATTTCGAGACGGTCAAGAATATAGCGGGTCTGCGGGTTGGGGGCGCCTGCCATGGCTGCAGTAACGCTGCAGTCGCCAAGGCGCTGCTTCAAAGCAGCATAGCTGATGGCCGAAGCGATTGAATCGGTATCAGGATTTCGGTGGCCGATAACGTAGGTAATTTTGCTCATGACACTCTCGCTACAGTTGGATTGATATGGCTAATTTTTCCACTCTTTGCTGCGTGCCGCAGCCCGAAGCTTTTCTACCTCACCAAGAATTTCCATGTAGGTATCATACCTCTCCAGCGGAATTCTACCCTGTTCGACAAGCGACAGCACGGCACAGCCCGGCTCCGAATGGTGTCGGCAGTTGCGAAATTTGCATGGGGCCTCCTGATGGTCTTCAAAACCGGGGAAAAATTCGGCGAGCTCTTCGATGGAGATATCGACCAGTCCGAAATCACGGAAACCGGGGGTGTCTACCAGTTCGCCACCGCCTGAAAGAGCGTGGAGAGTGGAAACGGTTGTGGTGTGCCGCCCCATACTCTTGTAGTCACTAACGCTCCCGACTTTAAGGTCTATGTTAGGGCAGAGGGCGTTGAGCAGGGAACTTTTACCGACTCCGGTTGTGCCGACGAAAGCGCCGCGATGCCCTTCGCTCAAAAATTTTACCAATCGGTCAAGCCCGCTCTGTTTTTTGGCGCTGATGGCGAATATCGGCAGTGATCGGCCATACACGCGATTCATCTCAGCCAACAATTCTGCCGTGCCGTCAAGATCACACTTGTTCACCACCAGGAACGGCAGGAGTTTGGCTGACCGTGCGGCAACAATTGCCCGGTCGATGAAGCCGCCCGGTGATTGCGGAGCAACAACAATACCGAGAACGTCAAGGTTTGCCGCCACCAGATGAATTCCTCCCCGGGCATCACGCCGTTGCAGCTCGGTTCTGCGCGGCAACCGCTTTAAAACCTCGCCGGTAACGGTGACGTTATCTCCGACAACATGCCCGGAATTCCGTTTGACGCGCACCATTCTGCGCTGGCTGTTCTCAAAAAACACCTCGACCGAGATGCCGTGATGGGCGACAATCAGGCCGTTAGGGGTAAAACTGCTCATTGGGCATTGTTCCGATTTCCTGAGTGAAATATCCCGAAAGAGTAACCGGGTTGACAGCTGGGAATAAATCTAGCATACAAATGTGCAATAACCTAGCACAGCCGGGTAAATCGGGCCATACTATCTGCAGAATTACCACCGCTGTATCACAGGAATATATATGAGCCACAGCAATTATCCGTTTTCTCGCCTTACACCTGACCATGTAATGGACGCTGTTGAAAGTCAGGGATTCATCTGTGACCGCCGGGTTTTTGCGCTTAACAGTTACGAGAATCGTGTGTATCAGATTGGTTTGGAAGATGCTCAACCGCTGATTGCCAAATTCTACCGACCGGATCGCTGGAGTGTCGAACAGATACTTGAAGAGCATGACTTTTGTTTTGAACTTGTCGAACAGGAACTTCCTGTTGTTGCTCCGCTAAAAAAATCTGGCGGGAAAAGTCTGCAGGAGTACGGTGGCTTTCACTTTGCCCTGTATCCACGCCAGGGTGGGCATGCGCCGGAATTCGATAATCTTGGCAATCTGAAGATACTTGGACGATTGCTGGGCAGAATTCACGGCATCGGTGCGGTGAAACCATTTGTGTCCCGCCCGGCGCTCGACCGGCAAACTTTTGGTACCAATAGTGTCCGTCTGATCGAAGAACAGTTTATTCCGGATGAATATCGGGCCAGTTATGTTGCAGTAACAGGGCAGCTGCTGGAGGCTATCGATGCCGTACTTGCCGAGGTCGGTCCGCTCCGCATTATCCGCACCCACGGGGATTGCCATGCCGGTAATATTCTCTGGCGCGATAACGCCCCGCACTTTGTTGATTTTGATGATGCCCGCATGGCGCCTGCGGTACAGGACCTCTGGATGATGTTTTCCGGTGAGCGTTCCCGGCAGTTGGCGCAACTCGATTCACTGCTGGAGGGGTATCGGGAATTCTGTGATTTTGATCCTCGCGAACTGCGCCTGATCGAACCGTTGCGCACCCTGCGCATGCTCCATTACAGCGCCTGGCTGGCGAGACGCTGGCAGGACCCGCTGTTTCCGCACACATTTTTCTGGTTTAACACCACCCGCTACTGGGGCGAACACATTCTGGAACTGCGGGAACAGCTGGCTGCGCTTGGTGAGCCCGCTCTCGAAATACAATGAGAGACTGCTCGGTCACCCCGATTGCCGTATTGACTAATTCCAGCATTAGTGTCAAAAAGTAGTTATCGTTGACAGTCAATATATTTACGGAAGAAGGAGTCAGATATGGCCAGAGCATCAGCCCGCCACATTCTGGTAGGTACCAAGGAAGCATGTGAAGTGTTGAAAACAAAAATAGAAGCGGGAGAAGATTTTGCGGCGTGTGCCCGTGAACACTCTCAGTGCCCGTCCGGCCGGGATGGCGGTAGTCTGGGAGAGTTCGGCCCGGGCCAGATGGTAAAGGAATTTGATACCGTTGTGTTCAGTGGAGAGGTCGGCACAGTCCTCGGACCGGTGCAGACGCAGTTCGGCTATCACCTGATTGAAGTTACCTCACGTACGGAATAATAGCTGAAGGAACCGCTGCCATGAAGTTACTGGATGGAAAAATATGCGCCGAAAGTCTGGTGGCCGGTATATCCCGGCATGTTGCCGGTTATGTTGATTCAGGTCTGCGCAAGCCGCACATGACGGTAATATTGGTCGGAGAGCATGCCCCCAGTGAGTCGTATGTCAAATCGAAAATAAAGTCGTGTGAAAGTGCCGGGTTCGAGAGTGCCTTGCACCGTTTTCCGGAAAGTATTACCGAATCTGAGCTGCTGGCGAAGATTGCCGAGATCAATGCCAACCCGGCGACAGACGGCCTGATCGTTCAGCTGCCGGTGCCAAAGCATATTAATCCTCAGAACATAATCAACGCGATTGATCCGGAAAAAGATATCGACGGTTTTCATCCGACCAATTTCGGTCGGATGACTCTCGGGCAGAAAGCCTTCAGACCGGCGACAGCGTACGGAATTTGCAAGCTGCTGCAATTTTACGAAATTCCGATCAAAGGAAAACATTGCGTCGTTATCGGCCGCTCCAACATTGTCGGCAAACCGATCTCAATCATGCTTTCAAACGATTTTGAAATCGGAAATGCTACGGTCACTCTTACCCATATCGAGACACCCCGGGAACTCCTGCTGGATGAAACGCGGCGTGCGGACATCATCGTTGTGGCGGTAGGAATCCCCGGGTTTGTAACCGAGGATATGGTGAAAGGGGGTGTTGTCATGATTGATGTCGGCATCAACCGTCTTGAAAACGGCAAAATCGTCGGCGATGTTGATTTTGAGCGAGTGAGCCCCAAATGCTCCTGGATTACCCCGGTGCCTGGCGGTGTCGGGAGAATGACTGTAGCAGCGTTGATGGTGAATACCCTGATGGCGTATCAGAATAATTTTGAACTGATGTAATTCCGCTCCGTGTTGCTTCAGCCCCAGGTGGCTACTATGGTGGCTCGGTTTCTTGAAATCAGCAATCTGAAAGCGCTCCTGAACCTGCTGCGACAGCGTGGACCCGTTCACGGCCCGTTGCGTGGTGCCGATGGCGTGGTGAGGTTTGCATCACTCACCCGGGGTGTGCTCCCCGATCTTTCTGCTTCCCGTACCATGCTCCCCCCGAAGAAATACCTGCTTTATCCGCGAGAGAGAATTCTCACCTATACGGATCACGAAGGTTACCGGGTTCCTGCAGAGCCTGGTTTGCCACTTATTCTCTTCGGCGTCCACCCTTGTGACCTAGCAGGTGTCAACTATCTTGACAAAATTTTTCTTGGTGACGACCCTGACCCATTGTATTCGGCCCGGCGTGCCCGTTTGATTCTTGTCGGCTCCTCTTGCATCCCCGATCGCTTCTGCTCATGCCACGCTTCACCTTCCCCCCTACAGGCACTTTCAGATCTATTTCTTCATACAGTGGACGGTGGTTTTATTTTAACTAGTGAGTCTGCCTGTGGAGATGAACTTTTGGCAAGGATGCAGAGTGTTCTTGAGGAGTGCACCATGGATGTGCCGGAAGATACCCGCCGTTTTTTTGGCTCCACCGATGCTGTGCCGGTAATTGCCGAGCCAGAGGCGACAGGGCCAGAGTGGCAGGAATGTGCAGATCACTGCCTGGGATGCGGTGCATGCTCGGTCTGCTGTCCCACCTGCAGCTGCTTTGATGTGCTTGAGTTCGGCGGTTTGGACGGCTGCTCAGCGGAGCGAGTCCGGCAGTGGGATAACTGTTTGTTCAAAGGGCATGCACAGGTAGCGGGAGGATTGAGTTTTCGGAAGGACCGGGCCGAGCGATTCCGCTACCGGTATTGGCACAAATACGGTGGTTTTGGCCCCTTGCGTGATGTTGTTTCGTGTGTTGGCTGTGGGCGTTGTCGTGTGGCATGCCCGACAGGTATTGACCTTCGTCAGCTGGCGGGACAGTTGGATAAGGGGGGCAAGTGAATAGCTCAATTCCGGTGTCGGCGGTCATTTCCGCTATCCGGCCTCTTGCGCAGGATGTCTCGCTGTACACACTCCAGACAGAACCAGGCAACCTCGCAGCATCTTCGTTTCTCGCTGGCCAGTTTTTAGAGCTTTCCCTCCCGGGCGTTGGCGAGATACCAGTATCGTACTGCGGCTATCCAACAAAAGATGGCAGCATAGAGCTCTGCATCCGCCACATCGGCCATGTAACCATACCGCTTAAAACATCAGCTGCCGGCAACGTGGTTGCGCTGAGAGGGCCTTTTGGTGTGGGTTTCCCGATGTCTGCATATAACGGTCAGGATCTTGTGCTGATAGCCGGAGGATTGGGGATGGCGCCGCTCCGTTCGCTGCTGCTGACTCTTCTTGCCAGGCGAAAGCGGTATGGAAAGATAACAGTACTCTACGGCGCCCGGGATGCTGAATCACTCCTTTTTCTGGACGAACTGCTGGAGTTGCAACGTCAGGGCGCAATTGCATTGAGCCTGGCGGTGGATCGTACGGATCACGGCCTTGCCAATGTTCCTGGTTGCCGTATTGTCCTGTTGCCGGAGCTGCTGGATCAGCTTGCCATCGATCCTGGTCGAACTTTCGCTGCCGTGTGCGGCCCCCCGGTTGTCTATCCGTATCTGGTGTCGGCTCTGCAGGTGATGGCACTGCCGGATGATCGGATTCACCTCTCTCTGGAGCGGCGCATGAAATGCGGAGTTGGTCGCTGCGGACACTGCGCGGTCGGTCGCTATCTCTGTTGCGTCGATGGCCCGGTATTCAGTTGTGCTCAACTGGCCGGCATAGAGGGGGCGCTTGGATGAGGAAAATTCGCCTTGCCATAGCCGGATTGACCGCCTGTTCCGGCTGCCAGTTGTCACTACTTAATTGCGAGGATGAACTGCCGGAGCTGGTCGAACGGTTTGAATTCAGCTTCTTTCCGCTGGCCTGTTCACCGGCAGAGTTGACGGGAGAATACGATGCGGCGATGGTGGAGGGGTGTCTCTCAATGCCGCACGAAAAGGAGCTGTTGCTGGAGTTGCGTGCCAGAAGCCGTTATTTGATTGCTCTTGGAACCTGTGCGGTATGGGGGGGGATAGCGACTCTCCGCAATGGTGAAAACCGTGAACAGTTGCGACAGTTGGTGTATGGCCAAAATCCGGTGGCCGATGCCACTTTTGATCCCAAATCGCTGAAGGATTTGGTGCAGGTTGATGCAGGCATCGTCGGCTGTCCGCCGGAAACGGCAGAGCTGCTCAGGCTGCTGGCAGGACTGCTGCGGGGGGCGCTGCCTGAAGCTATTGACTATCCGGTCTGCACTGAATGCAACATGCGGGAAAAGCTCTGTCTGCTGCTGGGGCAGAACAAGATCTGCCTTGGTTTATTGACAAGTGGTGGCTGCGGGGCCAAGTGCCCTAGCCTGTCGGTTCCGTGCGAAGGGTGCCGGGGGCCTGCATTGGAGACCAATCTGGAAGAGTCCTTCGACGTTTATGCCCGGCATGGATTTGATCGATTGGCTGTACGTGGGCGGTTGCGCCGTTTTTGTCCGGAATGGCTGCTATGAGTAATCTAATGACAATAAATATGCTGACCAGAGTCGAAGGGCATGGCTCCGTTGAGCTGATCCGTGATAATGAGCGGGTGGTCGATGCCCGTCTGAATATGTACGAATCGCCCCGGCTATTCGAGGCATTGCTGGTCGGCAGGCGTTTCGATGAGATCGCTGACATAGCCTGCCGGATCTGCTCCATCTGTTCTACTGTGCATAAGGTGGCGGCGTTGCAGGCAGTCGAGCAGGCGATGGGGGTTACCGTATCACAAAAGACCACATTTATGCGTGAATTGGCGGTGCAGGGGGGGCAGATCGAGAGCCATGCTCTGCATATATTTTGTCTGGTACTGCCTGATTATCTGGGGGTAAACGGGTTCCACGAGTTGGCTGCTCATGCACCGGAAAAATTACAGGTGGGGTTGAGGATCAAGAAGCTGGGCAACCTGATTCAGGAAACAGTCGGTGGCCGCGCCATTCATCCGTTTAACCTGCTGGTTGGCGGGGTGGGAAACATGCCGGGCGCAGATCAACTATATCGTTTGAGTGAACAGCTTTCAGGGGTTTGTGATGATGTGACCGCCGTCATTGAGTATATATGTGGCCGTAAAGAAATACTGCCGCCGTTGGCAAGTACTACTGGCTGCGCTGCCAGCGGCGGGCCACCGCTCTTCGGTGATTGCCTGATCACCACGGACGGACAGAACATACCAGCCAGTAGAGCCGCTGTCTGGCTGAATGAGCAGGTTGAGTCGCATACCAATGCCAAAATCAGCCGCTTTGACGGGAATTCATCATGTATGGTTGGGCCGTTGGCGCGACTCATGGTGGCAATGCCACCTGAGTATGCGCGGTATTTCCCGGATACTTCAATCAGATCGTCACTCAAAGCCAGGGCGGTTGAGTTAAAGATGGCTGTTGAGAGAGCGCTGCTTTTGATTGGGCACCTGCGTGCTGATGGCCTTAAAAATGAGCCGCCGAAAAAAATCGTGATATCGAAGGGAGAGGGAGCCTCTATTGTCGAGGCGCCACGCGGGTCGCTGCTTCACCGTTATAGATTTGATAGCCACGGCATCTGCACTGCTGCGAACATTATAACTCCGACCGCTATCAACCAGAGGACGATTGCTCGGACGTTGCTAGAGCTGGTCAATACGATGGATGGTGCCGATTACGATCAAATAAAAAGTGCTGCCGAAATTTTGATCCGCTGCTATGATCCATGTATCTCCTGCGCTGTTCACTGAGTTGCATTATAATTTTTCCTGTCCCGATCATTTTCTATTTGACATTAATTTCTGAGTTATGTTAGAAGACGAGTCCCTTTTGGGTCAGGAGTATTTATTCTGAGTTGTCCGAGAAAAAAGATTGTTGGTGCTAAAAAAGG
>JAQTQX010000007.1 GCA_028712075.1 Desulfuromonadaceae bacterium | reverse complement strand
CTTCCGATCTCGGGACATCAGCAATCTTTACACCATCAAGCGCTCTTGCCAACGGTACTCTCTATACCGCCACGGTTAGAACCGGAGTCAAGGATCTGGCCGGTAATGCACTGGCAAGCAATTATCTGTTTACCTTTACCACTGGCGTTGTTGCAGACACCACAAAGCCGACCGTAAAGGTCACCTCACCTTCTGATACAGCGGTAGCGGTGCCTGTCAACCGAAAAGTCACCGTAGGATTCAGCGAGTTGATGGATCCATTGTCAATCACCTCGGCATCTTTTCTTGTGACAGGCCCGGGCGTAACTCCCGTCACAGGAACAGTTGCCCCGGTCGATACATCAGCCGTTTTTACGCCGTCCAGCAATCTTGCAAATAACACTCAGTATACCTGTACGATAACAACCGGTGCCAAGGATCTGGCCGGCAACGCCATGGCAAACAACTTTGTCTTTACCTTTACAACAGGCGCGCTTGCAGATGTTACCGTGCCGATTGTAATTCTGGTAAATCCTGCTGATCTTGCCACAGAAGTGGCGATAAACAGCGCTGTTCACGCAACGTTCAGCAAGGATATGGATCAGTTAACAATCAGTACGGCAACATTTACGTTGAAAACGGGTGTAACTCCGGTTTCAGGGATCGTCGTTTATGATGTGTCAGGCAAAATTGCAACATTTACACCATCCGGCAATCTTGCAGCCAACACTCCCTATACCGCAACAGTTACAACCGGAGCCAAGGATCTTGCCGGCAATGCAGTGGCCGTTGACTATGTATGGAGCTTTACTACTGCAAACGCAATTGTCCCCCCACCCGTTTCTTTGACAAACCTCGGCTCGGCCAGCAGTTTCGGAATCATGGCTACTTCAGCAATCACCAACACCGGTGCTGCAACTATGATAAACGGGGACGTTTCACTGGATCCAGGCACTTCCAATGGTTTGCTTCCGGTACAGGTTAACGGCACGATACATATCAATGACACAGTATCTGCACAAGCCAGAATTGACCTGCTGGCCGCGTATAATTATTACACTGCCCTGGCACCTGGCGTCACTGTTCCTGCTGGAATGGACCTTGGAGCATTTATCAATGGCGGTCTTCCCGGCGTTCTTCCTGCCGGAACCTATACATCAGGCAGTACGATGCTTATTTCAACTCCTCTGACACTTGATGCCAAGGGCGATGCCAATGCTGTCTGGGTATTTCAGATCGGTTCTTCACTGACTACCACAAATAGTGTTTCACTGACGAACGGCGCTCAGGCCGAGAATGTTTTTTGGGTTCCGGCTGCGAGTGCAACTGTTGGAGTTGGTACAATATTTAACGGCAATATCATTGCCGGTGTAAGTGCGACTGGTCAGACGGGCGCTGTTATAAACGGCAGAATTCTGGCCGGCGCAACCAATCCAGGCACGATAGCTTTGGATACAAACACTGTTAACGTACCTGCTCCGTAGGACTCACAGAATATGTCGGCCATTTCCGCAGCAGTTGGCTGCGGGATAAGCCTCTGGTTCGGAAAATAAAGGAGATTCTAAAATGAAAAAAATACTGAAAAAAATATTGCCAGGCATATTGCTTGTTACTCTCGTGACTCCCGGCTTTGCTGAAAACCTGAAAGGATCAACCAATCTGACGCCTTTTGTTGGAGGTTATGTGCTGGACGATGATCAGCACAAGGAGAACCGCCCGATCTTCGGACTGCGTGCCGGCTACAATTTTACCGAAAATCTGGCTGTGGAGATAATGGGGGGCTACAGTCTCACCAAAACTCAATACAAGTATGGGTCAAGAGAAACTGACGTGTATCGGTACGGGGGCGAACTGCTGTATCATTTTATGCCGCAGAGTACCTTCGTGCCGTTTGTTGCGATCGGCGGCGGCGGCACCAACTTCAATATACCCGATTCCCCAAGTTCAAAAAACTCTTCCGCAGGATTATTTGATTACGGCGGCGGTATCAAATACTTCGTTGCTCCCGATGTCGCCTTGCGGGGTGACGTGCGGCACGTACTGCTCATTAACGACGCCGGCACTAATAACCTGGAATACGGGGTCGGTCTGACCTTCCAGTTCGGCGGCGTACGAAAAACGAGTAAAGCAGCCTCTGGTACTGCCGACACAACCGCACCGACAGTGCTGTTCTCATCACCTGTCAAAGGATACACCGATGTGCGGGTAAACCAGAAGGCAAGTGTTGCCTTCAGTGAGGAGATGGACCAGGCAACACTTACATCACATACGTTTATCCTGAAGCAGGGGGAAACTCCGGTAGCCGGCACAGTAACTTCCACCGATGCAACCGCAACTTTTGCTCCGGCACGTGAAATGGAAAAGGGCAAGGAGTATACCGCTCTGGTTACAACGGGAGCAAAGGATCTGGCAGGAAACCCGATGGCGTATAATTACGAATGGCGCTTCACAGCAGGTGAGTCTGCAGATACCACCCTACCGACAGTGTCATTTACGTCACCGGTAAATGGCGCCACCGCCGCGCCGGTTAAACAGAAAGTCAATGCCGCCTTCAGCGAAAATATGGATCCGGCAACAATTACCGCTGCAACATTTACCTTGAAACAGGGGACAACACCTGTTTCCGGCAAGGTGACAGCTGCTGCCTCTAATGCACTGTTTACCCCGGCATGGGACTTCGAAAAAGGCAAGATCTATACCGCCACGGTTACGACCGGAGCCAGGGATCTGGCCGGCAATGCTATGGCTCGTGACTACGTCTGGAGCTTTACCGCATATACACAGCCCCGGGTTGTGGGAGTTCTGGCCACACTGGATAATTCACATTTCGACTTCGACAGCGCTGCACTCAGTGAAAACGGCAAGACAATACTGAACCATAATATAAAGGCTCTGAAGACAAGCCCTGACATGAAAATCCGGATTGCCGGGTATACCTCTGCTTCAGGTTCTGAAGAGTATAATCAGGACTTGAGCGAACGAAGGGCGGAAGCGGTCAGGGAATACCTTGTTAACACCGGCGGTATTGATGAAAAAAGACTTACCACCATCGGCTACGGAAAGATGAACCCCGCACGGCATGAAGCCGATCCTTCAGACAAGCTGTCACCGGAAGCTCTTGCCAACATGAGAGTGGTTATTGAGGTCATCGAAGATTAGGTACACGTGGCACCATCCTCCCGTAGTTTTAAACTGCGGGAGGATGGTGCGCACTTCAATATGCAGCTCTGAGTACATCCCGCTTACGAGGAAAATCAAACAATGAAAAAACTTATCGCAGCAGTATGCCTGGCAACGGCGGTTTCTTTGATCTCGGGTACCGCCATGGCCGACAGTATCAAAGGAAAACTGGGCGTTACCGGTAAAGTCGGTTTCATAAGCCCGGCCGACAACAACGCGGAATATTATGACAACAGGACCGATACAGGGCTTATCGCCGGTGGTGGTTTGATCTACGGCATCGATGATCACATCGCTTTAGAGCTTGATCTGACCCGGGCAGATTTCGGTTCCGATACCGGCGATTTCGGTGTTACCAACATTTCATTCGGCGGGCAGTACCGCTTTGCGCTTCAACAGCGCCAACTGGTTCCCTATCTTGGCGCTGGACTCGACGTGCTTGTCAGTGATTATGATGAAAACAGCGGGACAAACAGCGATATTGATGCAACGGTAGGGGCACATATAAGCGGCGGCGCCGATTTTTTCCTGCAAAAAAATCTGGCACTGACTGTGGAGGCAAAGGTGGTAGTCGCTCCCGACGCCGACATAACGGATGGACATAGCGGTGATCACGCAGGAAATTTCGATCCATCGAGTTTTTCGACAACATTCGGCATCCGGTATTTTTTCAACTAACAAACAGGCCTAAGGCCTTTCAGTGCCAGTGACCAATAAAGCAGGGGGATATCCGAAACGGGATACCCCTGCTTTTGTGTACTGAGCCGGGGAGCATATTTATTATGAAGGAATAGTCCTTCCTGAGCGTAAGTCATATTTCAAGGCCGTCACATGTGACGACTACGCTACATACGACGGTATATTCTGGCAGCAATCACTGCCCAGCTATACTCAACTTGCCATCTTTTTCAATGTAATCAGGTTGTTATGAAATTTATATACAATCAGGTAAATTGGAGCGATAGTTGTAAGTATCATATCGTAACAGGTGTCATCAGGTTGCGGATAATAAACAGTGGTTAACAAGGAGCCGTTATGCGTACGAAAATTGTTATTTCATTATTGGCACTGACTGCAGTTTCTATTTTTTTCGGTTTTAATGAATCCAATGCAGCAGTTTCCCTGCAGGTAGGTACCCCCAATCTGAGTTTCAGTATCAGTGACTACCAGCCGGCGCCTGCAAATGTATATATCCATAATGACAGAGGCCGTCCGTATTATGTGGAAAGAGACCGCCGTGTGTATCTGGAAAAAAAACATCATGGCAAACACCATAAAAAAGAGAAGAAACATCACGATAATAATGGTCGTGGACACGGCCATGATAAATAATCAAAAACGGCAGGTTATTAACACAGAGAACACGGTTGCTCTGTGTTTCAAATACTTTTTCTGAAATAGAGACATTGACCAGGATTTTGAGGTCAGACTTACAAACGCTGGAGGACAACGTGAAAAATATAAGCTGCGGATTAATTGTACTGTTGATGCTGGCATGCTCGGTGACTCCTTCTGAAGCCCAGCTGAGCATCGGCATCGGATTGCCCAACGTCAGTATTGGTATCAACCTGCCTTTTTACCCGCAGCTTTCACCTGTGCCCGGCTACCCGGTCTACTATGCTCCAGAAGTGAATGCCAACTATTTCTTTTACGATGGCATGTACTGGGTCTATCAGGATGATAACTGGTATGCGAGCAGCTGGTACAACGGTCCCTGGGCATTTGTAGAGCCGTATGCCGTCCCGCTATTCGTTCTGCGCATACCCGTGCGTTATTACCGTCAACCCCCTGTCTATTTTCGCGGCTGGCTGTCAAGTGCTCCGCCCCGTTGGGGACAGCACTGGGGTCGTGACTGGGAACGCCGCCGGGGCGGATGGGACCGATGGAACCGTCACTCTGTGCCAAAACGTGCGCCACGTCCTTCCTATCAGAGCAAGTATACAGGGGACAGATATCCCCAGCGGATAGAAGAGCAGCACACGCTCCGCAGCCGGAGTTACCGTTATCAGCCGCGTGATATGGCGGTCAGACAGCATATCCGGCAGCAGGCGGATCAAAAAAGAGCGGTACCTGACCAGCGGGGCCGGCATGAAGCGGCACCGGAGAGAAATCAGAGGCAGATAGAGCCGCAACGTTCAGCTCCGCACCAGCAGGGAGCTCCGGCCGGCCCACGCACTCAACCGCCGCAGCGTGGAGGCGAACAGGTTCAGAGATCGACTCCGCCTCAGCAGCATGCTCCGGCAGTCCGGGAACAGAGACCGCAGGGGAAGAAAGACTCACAGGGTTCGAATCGGGGGCAGGAAAGAAAAGATAATAGAGACGAAGATCGAGGACAGAATAAAGACGAAAATAGAGGGCGGGGGCACGACAAATAACCCGGATATTTTTGAGTAAACCCGAGGACTCTTCATACATGCCGATGCAAGTATGAAGGGTCCTTGGACGTTTTATCCGCTTGAAGCACATAACTTGGAGGATGCTGCTTATGGAAGATCGAACGGAATATGTCGAAAAACTTTCCGCACAGATGGTTGACTGGGATAACCAGATCGAACGGCTCAGGGACACGGTTGCAAGCAGCACTCCTGGCACGAGGGGTGATTATTCCAGGACGATAGCAGCACTGCAGCTTAAGCGTAATGAGGCTGCGGAGAAACTGCAAGGCATATCGACTGCCGCTGATCACGAATGGGAAGAGCTCAAATCGGGAACCGAGCATGTCTGGGGCGAGGTCAGGAGCATCTTGCACGACACTATTCTGAAGATAAAATGAACTCGTCGGCCTGAATTCGAACAACGGAGTCTTCATGCAGACATTGATGGATCTGTTTACTACGTTTGACTCCCTGGGTGATAAAACTGTCTTTGTGAACCGCACCGGCGTGCGACGACTCGAGGTTTCCTATCGGCAGTTCCGCAAACTTGCCTTGAAGATGGCACATCTTCTTGCGCAAAACGGCGTGCAGCCGGGGGACAAGGTGCTGCTCTGGGGCCCTAACTCTTCCTGGTGGGGGGTGGCCTATTGGGGCATAATTATCCGGGGTGCGGTTGCCGTTCCGGTGGACTTCATGTCTGACCTGGCGCGAGCCGAATCCATATGCAGCCTCGCTAAAACAAAAATCGTTCTGCAGAGCCGCTTCAAACAGGAGCGAATAAGCTCCGTCATGTCGATACTGCTGGAAGAGCTCCCGTACTTGCTTGAAGACATTCAGCCGATCGGTGAATATGCATCCCCTTCGCCGGAAGATACGGCTCAGATCATCTATACGTCAGGCACCACCGGCAATCCGAAAGGGGTCATCCTCTCCCATAAAAACCTGGTTGCCAATATAATCCAGATTAACACACAGGTTCCGATCATCACCGGGCAGTTCAATTTCCTTTCTCTCCTCCCGCTGTCACACATGTTCGAGCAGATGGGCGGCTTTTTTACTCCACTCTACCGTGGCTCGGCAATTGTCTATCTGCGCGCCCTCAAGCCATCTGCGATCATGGATGCGCTCGGCGAAGAGGATATCTGTATCATCATGTCCGTTCCCCGCCTCATGCAGCTGCTCAAAACGACTATTGAACGTGGGTTGGAAGAGAAACACCTCGCCGGACTGTTCCGGGTGATGGCGCGGCTTGCCGCGAAAGTTCCCAAAGGTCTGCGCCGGATCATTTTTTTTCCGGTTCAGAGCACGTTCGGCAGCAATTTTGCGGTGTTTGTCTCAGGTGGTGCTCCCCTTGATCCGGACGTTTTTACGTTCTGGAACAGCATGGGATTCACGGTGCTTGAGGGGTATGGGCTCACCGAAACCTCACCCGTACTCTGCGTCAACACTATGGAGCGCCAGGTGGCCGGTTCGGTAGGACCGCCTCTGCCGGGAGTTGAAGTACGGATTGATGACAGGGAGGTTGTCGTGCGTGGGGACAACGTCTTCCCCGGCTACTACGAGAATGAGGAGGCAAACCGGGCCGCCTTTACCGCCGACGGATGGTTCCGGACCGGCGATTTTGGTGAGATCGGCCCTGACGGCTGGCTGACCATCAAAGGGAGGCAGAAGGAGATGATCGTCACCGGTTCGGGTGTCAATGTGTATCCGGACGAACTGGAAACGACCCTGAACAGGATCGCCGGGGTGAAGGAATCATGCGTCATCGGCGCCGCAAAGGGGGGGGCGGAAGAAGTTCATGCCGTGCTGATTCTGGACGGAAGCGGCATTGCTCCTGAAGAAATAATTGCTCAGGCTAACAGCCAGCTGGATGCGCTGCAACAGATTACCGGCTTTACCCTCTGGAATGAGCCTGAATTCCCCAAAACCACGACTCTCAAAATCAAAAAGTTTGCGGTCAAGGAGGAGGTAGAAAAAGGGCCGGACGATCGCAATTCACCCATCAGCCAGGACCGCCTGATCAATCTGATTGCCAAAGTTACCGGAACCGGTACTGCGGAGGTCCGTGAGGAATCGCTGCTTGTGACCGAGCTGGGCCTGACCTCCATCGACAGGGTTGAACTGGTCAGCTTTCTGGAACAGGAATACCGGCTCGATATCGAGGATTCACAAATCGGCCCGGAGACAAAGGTGTCGGACCTGCGCCGGATTATCGAAAAACGGGAAACGTTGTCCCGGCACGATCATTTCCGGTTCTGGACCAATAATCGTTTCTTCAGTGGTGTTCGCATGGTCTGGGATGCGCTGATCCACGCCCCTTTGCTCCGCAGCTTCGTTACGCTCGAGGTACGAGGTCTTGAAGAGTTGGACAAAGTTGAAGGACCGGTGCTCTTCGTTTCCAACCATCTGAGTTATCTGGACCAGCCAGCCATCCTGTTTGCGCTCCCGCGCGAGCTTCGTTACCGAACAGCAACCGCTGCGTGGGAAGAATTCTTCTTTGGGGAGTACCGGGGCCTTGATCGAATTATGAGGCGCTTGAGTTACGAGTACGCAAGCGTGCTGTTCAACCTGTTTCCTCTCCCCCAGTCGCAGGGTTTCAGCCGCTCGCTGAAATTCATGGGTCGACTTGTTGATGGCGGCAGTAATATCATGTTTTTTCCGGAGGGAGAGCACTCCAGAGACGGCGCCATGCTCCCTTTCCAGCAGGGACTTGGTGTCATGGTTAAAGAACTGGGGATTCCGGTCGTGCCGATAAAAATAAACGGCACCGACCAGGTGCTCCCGCATGAGGCTTCCTTTCCTAGGCGGGGCAGGGTGACAGTAACCTTCGGAGAGCCGCTCCGCTTTCGTTCCGAGGACCCTGAAAAAATCGTGGAGAAGACTCGCCAGGCGGTCGAAAAACTCTGAACATATTCACACTGAGAACGGCATCTACCAATAGAAGTGAATTCATGGGAAAAATCAAAAACAGATTAATCGTCAGCAGGTTGACCTTCAAACCATTAACTCGCGGATGTCGATGTACCTTCACACTCCTCTTGCTGTTTTCTCTGTGGGGCTGTACCTCGTTTGCAGAGCAAAGTTCCGCTGGAGCGTGCAAAAACAATCTTGGCTCTGACATCAAAAATTTCTGTGTCGTAACGCCACATCTGCTGTGGCGTGGGGCCCGGCCTCACAAAGAGGGGGCCGCCTGGCTCATCCAGAATGGTGTCAAAACAGTCGTAAATCTTGAACTGATCCTTGACGACAATTCCGCCTTTGCTCACGCAACCCTCTCGGACGCAAAAAACTACGAGGTGGGCTACTTTCGCATACATGACTGGGAACCGCTCCCTCTGTTTGCTCCATCTGTTGTGGACGACCATGTTGCTCATTTTCTCGCCATCGTCACTCAGCAGCCGAAGCCGGTTTATGTCCACTGTCGTTCCGGGGTAAACAGGTCCGGTGTAATGGTTGCCGCTTACCGGGTGATTATTGAAGATGTTGCTGAAGAGCAGGCTATTGAGGAGATGAAACTCTATCAGGGGGTGTGGTTTAATGCCGATGCAAGCTATATTCGGGGTCTTACAGCAATACGCCGTGAAGAGGTGCGGCAAAAAGTTACGGTGTGGTTGACAAAATTACACCAGGATGCACGCGTACAGTGCTCGAACGGAAGATGCGTCGTTACCAAGTTCTAAACCTTGAAAAAATGTACCACTGAGACACTGAGACGCAGAGATAATAACCTGAGTAACGGCTGTTCGAATAACACAGAGCAACGGAGCAACCGAGAAATCAAGATCTTGCATCGAAAAACAGCATTCACCAAAAAGGTGAATCTCAAAAAGGCTTTTTCAATAAGATTATTCTTTGTATTTACTCTGTGTCTCAGTGTCTCTGTGGTTCAATTGCCGTTCTTGATAGATTCTTATTATTAGCGGGAGATGACGAAGTTCCGTTTTCGGCATGGAGTGAATTATGGCTGAGATGAGAGGCGAACAGTTCAGATTTACAAGAGTTCTCAGCTCCAGGACGCTCCGGTGGGGTTTCGGAATCCCGGCCGCCGTAGCCGCTGTGCTCTTTTTCGCATCTTTTGTTCTTGATGAACCTCTGCGCGGAATCACTGAGGCGAAATTGAACCGCGACCTGAAAGGGTATTCGGTCCGGTTGCCGGCACTGCATGTCCAGTTGCTGGATCTTTCCGTCTCCTTGAAAGAAATGACCGTTGTTCAGCAGGCCCATCCCGACCCTCCTGTCGCCTCTTTTCCTCGTCTTAAAGCCAGTATTCACTGGAGCGGGCTTCTCGCGGGCAAGCTCGTTGCCGAATTCAGGCTGGACAAGCCGAAAATCAACATCAATCTGCTGCAGCTGCGCAGTGAAGTGGACAACACTGTCCCGCTCAAAGAACGCGGCTGGCAACAGGCGGTGGAAGATATATATCCGCTCAAAATAAACTCTCTGAAAATCAACGATGCCAACATCAGTTATATCGGCGATGACCAGAAGAGACCTCTCATTCTGAGCAATTTTAACCTTCATGCTAAAAATATCCGCAACGTCAATCTGCCGGACAAGATCTATCCTTCTTCGTTCCATCTCGATACGGCAATCTTCGGCACCGGGCAGGGGCGTATCGACGGTGCTGCAAATTTCCTCGCCAAGCCGTTGCCCGGTATCAAAGGGCGAATTATGCTGGAAAAGGTACCGGTCGATTATTTCAACACGGCCATTCCGGATTCGAACTTCTCCATTCATGGGGGGCTGCTCAGTGCCTCCGGTGACGCCGAATTTGCGCCAACGGTAAAAATCGCCCATCTGGAGAAGCTGGAAATTCAAGGGATGACCATTGACTACACCCACTCTCTGCGCACTGCCGCTGTTGAAAAGAAACGTGTGGTTGCGGCAGGAAAGAAAGCCAGAGAGCTGACCAACAGGCCCGGTATTCTGTTAACCGCCGATCAGGTGAACTTAACGGGGTGTACCATCGGGATGGTAAATAAGGCAGCACGCAATCCGTACCGCATTTACCTCTCCGATACCGACCTCCATGCAAAGAATTTTTCCAATCAATCAGCCCGGGGAACAGCGCAGGTGAAACTTGCGGGGAAATTCATGGGAAGCGGGATGACAACGGCTACCGCCGACATCAGGCCGAAGAAGGCGGGGTCTGATCTGGACCTCTACCTCAAAATCGACGAGAGCCAATTGACAGCGATGAACAACGTACTGCTCTCCTACGGTGATTTCGACGTTTCCGCCGGAGTCTTCTCACTCGTCACAGAGCTACATATTACTGATGGTGCTATTTCCGGCTATATCAAGCCGTTCTTCAAGGATATGGATGTGTATGACAGGCGAAAAGATATGGCCAGAGGTGTCTCTCATCAAATGTACGAAATGTTGATCGGAGGGGTCGCCACGCTTCTTGAAAACAGGTCGCACCAGGAGGTTGCCACCAGGGTGGATATCAAAGGGGCGGTGGGGAATCCGGAAACAAGCACCCTGCAGATAGTTGTTGAGCTTGTCAGGAACGCATTTTTTAAGGCGATGCTGCCCAGCTTTGAGAAAAGGTGATAACCGTTAGTGGAATGCACCCGGCAGGCATGAAACCAGATCAATACTATGAAAGGAGAACCCAAAAAATAGGTATCAAGCGATTGGCAGGACTTGTTTAATGGTAGCCTCAATATCATCCATCAGATATGGCAGAAATGCTAAATCCGACGGATTACGCAGGCAGTATTATTGTACCCTCGCCCGAATATTTTCTCATTTCCCTCTATTATCAGACTGTTGCACTCCTGAAAGGTATGCGGTTGTTTTGGCGCATTAGTTGCCTGTTAGAGAATGCCGTGTAGCAAATCTCAGCCTCACATCAAATACAACACGGATGTAAGAAACAAGGTTGCTCTAACCAGACAACCTATCTCGATGTTCAAAAGGAGATTCTATGAAGTACGGACCCAGGATTGGATTAATGCTGATAGTCGTGGCTGTTGCGGCCACCGGAATTGTAGCGGGATGCGCAAATGTTCCGCTGCGCACAGAGGCATCAACGTCAGGTATTCGCGCCGCAGAGGAGTCAGGGGCGGCCAAAGTGCCGCAAGCCTCTCTTCATTTGCAGATGGCCAAGGAGGAACTGATAGCTGCCAAGAGTCTGGCCGCGAAAGGCGAGAAGGAGAAGGCCGATTCAATGCTGACACGATCCGAAGCCGATGCAGAACTGGCCGTATCACTCTCTCATAAGGATGCCGAGAGGAAAGAGGCCATGGAAGCTGTAGAACGCGCACGGCAACTCCGGATAAACAACCGATAACCTTACCCTGATAAACAGGATAAGTGCGCTAACGAAATTATTTTCTTGCCTGCCCCGATAAACGGAATAAGTCCGTTCACGAAATCATTTCTGCAATAAAACAGAAATAATTTCTATCGTACTAAAAGCGCAGAAAATAATTCCTAACTTACTAAAGGGAGAAATTATGAAAAAAATACAATTAGTTGTCCTGCTCGCACTGGCGTCTGCCTTCACCGGCTGCGCAACCGTGGCACCACCTGAACTTGTCAATGCCCGCTCGGCTTATCAGCAGGCAAGCATGGGCCCGGCGCAGCAACTTGCTCCTGCGGAATTACACAAGGCGCATGAAGCGCTCGGTCTGGCGGAGGACTCCTTTAAAAAGGATGCAGATTCGTACAAAACAAAAGATCTTGCCTATGTCGCTCAACGCAAGTCACAACAGGCGGGAGCGCTCGGAATCCTGGCAGCCGACAAGGCAAGCAAAGAGAGAGCAAATGCCGATTATCAGATGAAACAGGCCGAGATCGTGAAACAGGGAAAGCAGGACTTGAGCGACTCCCAGGATAGAACAGCCAATGCACAGGCTGAACTCGTCAGGCAAGCCGAAATCCAGTCAGCCAAGGACAAGGCGGACGCCGAATATCAGAGGCAACAGGCTGTAATCGCACAGGGGAAAAATGATTTGAAAGCTGCCGAGAATGAAGCGGCCGCGAAACAGGCTGAGCTGGTAAAGCAGGCTGAACTCCAGTCAGCCAAGGACAAAGCGGATGCCGAATATCAGATGCAGCAAGCCGCGATTGCACAAGGGCAGAAAGACTTGAAAGAGTCGGAATTGAAAACGGCAGCTGCACTTGAGGAACTTGCTTCGATCGCCTCGCTTAAGGAGGAGGAACGAGGTCTGGTCCTGACGCTCTCCGGAAGTATTCTTTTTCGATCAGCCGAGTCTACCTTGATGCCACCGGCGCGGGTCAAGCTTGATCAGGTAGCCAAGGCGTTACAGGCCATCAATGCTCGTAATCTTATTGTCGAGGGGCATACTGATTCCATGGGTACCGAGAACTACAATCAGGGGCTCTCGCAACGTCGTGCAGACGCGGTCCGCGATTACCTCGTGCAGAGCGGCTACCCTGCAGATCACATCCAGGCGCGCGGTCAGGGCGAAGGCAGCCCGATTGGCAACAACGCATCAGCTGAAGGGCGCGCCAACAACCGTCGCGTCGAGATCGTCATAGAGCGTGAACAGGTATCAAAAAGGTAAATTGATGTAAAAGCACATGATTCTGGATCGCGAGGAAGTCAGTTTTCCACTCCCTCGCGGTTCAGTTGAAACGTACCGTTCTAAATGCCAGTCATCTTCTCAGGGACTGATTTCAACACTGATATTCCCTCGCCCAATCCTCACGCTATTACTTTATCTCTCACGTTCAAGCGGTCGCAATCACAGTTCTGCACCTATCCGTAGCGTGTTAATTGATCTCAGTGCTTTTGAAACATCATGAAAAGCAATCCAGTACGTGCGTTGACGTAAGCACAGATGAAAGAAAATACATCGGTCAGGCACGATCTGGTAACCAACCAACAAGGGAGAACATCATGCAGATTCATATCAACACCGATCGAAACATAGACGGACGCGATGCGCTTACCGCCCACGTCAGCAGCGAAATTGAGCAGGCTTTGAGCCGGTTTAGTGAACACATAACCCGGGTGGAGGTGCATCTGAGCGACGAAAACAGTGACAAAAAAGGGGGCAAAGACGGGATGAAGTGCGTTATGGAAGCCCGTCTTGAAGGTCGCCAGCCCCTGGCGGCCACCCATCAGGCCACAACCCTGGAACAGGCTTTTAGCGGTGCCGCCGACAAGTTGACCCGATTGATCGAGAGCACCCTGGGACGCACAGGAAATCAGCGAGGTCACCGGGCTGATCCATCCCCTTCCGGACTGGATATTCCAGAAGGTGAGGAAAATGTCGAGTTATCTGAATAGAACCAATCTCCCGCAACGGCGACCAAACAGTCCCCTCTCCATGAGTGAGAGGGCTAGGGTGAGGGGGAAATATTGGCAATGCCGCCCCCCTCTCCGGCCTTCGGCCACCTTCTCCCTCAGAGAGAAGAGAGTTGCGGGAGAATAGTGCTAATCAGGATTTATAACAAATGATGAACCCGCGAATCCAAATATAATAGTTTGAAGTCCGGAATCTCAAACAGGAGGCTAAGCATGGAGAAATCCGGTTCATGTAGAAAGTTCCGGACGGGCCGTATAAAGATCGGACTTCCGAAAGTCAGGAGAAAGGATGTTAGCAGCTATCAGACTATCCCCGCAGGACTGCGATGCCGTTCTGTTCGATCTCGACGGTGTGCTGACCAGAACAGTGCGAGTGCATGATGCTGCAGAACTGACGTTTTCCGTGTGTGTCGAGGGTAAACTCTGCGGTACCACTACTGCTTTTCAATTAAACAAAAAAGCGGCGGGAAATCCGGGAGAATCACTCAAAGCCGCTATCTGTACGAAAAGTGAATCACAAAAACCGGAGGTTGTAAAGCCATGTGGGAACTGACGCGCCGTGTGGTCAAAAGTGTTCTGAAGGACGACTGCGACGGGTATGCAGCCCAGATAGCATTTTTTTTCCTCTTTGCGCTGTTTCCCTGTCTTCTTACGTTGACAACCCTGCTCGCCTATCTGCCGGTGCCTGATCTCTTCCGGACGTTACTGAAAATCATGGGGCGTTTCGTGCCGGGAGATGTCATGTACCTGGTCAGGGAAAATCTCCGGACTCTGATCACTGTTCAGCAGGGAGGGTTGCTGACCATCGGTGTACTGTTATCGGTCTGGACCTCCTCAAACGCAATGATCGCGATTCAGGGAGCTCTGAATGTGATATTCGGCACGAAAGAGCAGCGCTCCTTCTGGAAGGTGCGGGTAATTTCCGTACTTCTGGTCATCTGCTTCACATTCTTTACCATATTTTCCCTGATTATACTCTTATTCGGTCCGCTCATCGGCGTCTGGATTGCGTCTCTTGCCGGTCTTGGAGATGCTTTCACGACCGCATGGGATATCCTCCGCTGGCCGGTGATAATCTGTCTCATGATGACGGCGCTGTCAGCCCTTTATTACTACGCTCCGGCGGTCAGGCTGACATGGCGGGAGACCGTACCTGGTGCAATTGCGGCAGCAGGAGTTTGGGTCGTTGTTTCACTGGCATTTTCATATTTTGTAAACAATTTTGGCTCGTATGACAGAACCTATGGGAGCATAGGAGCGGTCATAGCGCTTCTTGTCTGGATGTACACCTGCGGTTTCATAATTCTCCTTGGAGGAGAGATCAACGCACGCTGGAGGGAAATTAGGTACGAAAAGATGGAAAATTTGGAAAACAAAGGAGTCCGACAGATGCGCAAATCATTGATTACTGAACTACCTCAGGAAGCAGAATTGAAAGATCAAAATTGGCTGGATCTTTTAAAGACAGCCCGAGTGGAACTCACTTCCGAGGATCCGGAGCACCCGATTGAATCAGCTTTGAACCCTTTCGGCGGATACGGCTGGCGGGCAATGGGGCCTGGCACTCAGACGATCCGTCTACTGTTCGATGAACCGCTACAGATCAGACATATTAATCTGGTGTTTCTCGAAGACGAACTGCAGCGGACTCAGGAATTCGTAGTGCGGTGGTCAACGGACGCGGGACGCTCCTACCGGGAAATCGTGCGTCAGCAGTATACTTTTGCTCCTCCCGAAACAATCCGGGAAATTGAAGACTATATCGTCGATCTCATCGGGGTGGCAGCGCTCGAACTGATCATTCTTCCGGATATCAACGGCGGAGAGAGTTGCGCTTCGCTTTCGGAATTACGCATTGCCTGACAAAGTGTTTCAATGCAACCCGTCACATATGACAGTTGTGTATCGTTTGACGGATTCAACTGATGGCACCACCCGTACTCAACTCGCCGTGGTTACTTTTTACCTCATACAATCAGACTGTTATGCTCTCTCGACCCACTGATTTCTTCTGGCGTGATAATTGCGAACTACCTTTCCTAGAATCATAATTCGGGGAGGTGTCACATGAATAAAATGCTGCGTATTACGAAACTGTTGGTCTGTCTCAGTTTGATAACCGCATTTCTGGGATGCAATGCTACACAAAAGAAAGAAAGTACCGGAGAGTATATCGATGATTCCGCCATCACAACCAAGATAAAAACCGGAATATTTGACGATTTGAGGCTGAAATCGTTGCAGATTGAAGTCCAGACATTCAAAGGCGTTGTTCAGTTAAGCGGTTTTGTCGATTCGCCACAGAACGCGAAAATAGCAGGGGAAATCGCCGGACTCGTTGCGGGAGTCAAAGAGGTGAAAAACGATCTGGTTGCAAAATAGTAGTAGTGCGCTTACCGGACAGCGTACGGTAACCTTTAAGGATTTCATGGCATGATTGACCTCAGTACCTTCATAAAAGCGTTCCCGGTCTGTTGGAAGGTGGCATCCGCCACGGTCGTACCGGTGGTGCTGCTTGCATTCCTCGCGGTCTGCCCGGCTGCCATTGCCCAGGTATCTTCTTTGTTGAGCGTTACTCAGGCCGATAAACAGAAAAGCGAAGTTGAACCGAAAGCGGTGAGTCCCGAGCGGCAGCTGGATATTACCAGACTCGCACTGACAAAAGCCGAGGCGGAGCGTGACCGGGCGCTCGCTGCCACACGCGGCAATTCCCGGCAGGATGCAAAAGAACGGTACCGCCTTCTCGATGGCCTGGTTGCCCGCCTCAGCTCTCAACTCAGTCTTATTAATGAACGCGAAGAATTGCGCCGCAGCAGAACTGCCGTCGAACAAAAAGCAAAGAACTGGGCCGGTTTTCCGGAGCCTCCACCGTATTCTGTCCTAATGGTGGACGAGTTAATGCACTCACTGCTGACCGCCCGCGCCAAGGCGCAGGGGCTTAGCACAAACAGGGAGCTGTTTGCCCAACAGGCTTCTCAATACAAGAAATCGGCACAGCATGCCCTGGAAGTGGAACGCCTTGCAGCAGACGAGCTTGAGAAGGCTCAGTCGCCCGGTGAGCGCTTGACCGCTTCGCGGCAAAAAGAACTGACGGAGCTAACGGCTCGTAACGCCGATGCCATGGCGGTGTCGATAACCTTGCGCTATGAGGTGCTTGGCGAGCGCCTTGGCGTTGCATGGATAGAGGTTGCTCTGTTGGAGCGGCAACTGGCGGAAGCCAGAAAAAGGATGGTTTTCAGCAAAAAAGACCTGAGTCAGGCGCTGGAGCGCCTGAAATCGAGTCGCGTTATCCTTGAACAGGAGCTGGAGGGGTCACTGGTTCGCGATGCGCGCAGCAGGAACAAGCTCGCACGGACGCAGCAGGAGCTGAACACATTTGCTCTTCGTCACGGCGCAGGTGACAATCGCCCGGCAGTAGAGGCGCGGCGTAATGGGCTTGAAGCCCGGAATCGCGCTGCTCAGGCCTGGGTGGAGAGTTTGCGCTTCGAGACCGAGGTTGTCTCCGCGCTCATCGCATTAAACAAGTCGACCTCCACGTTATGGGAACGGCGCTATACCGCTGTAACGGGAAAAAATGCTGAAGAACAGCGCGTAATTATCGCCGAGTTCAGCAAGAGCCGGGAGCAGCTCAAGCCGTGGCTGGCGTATACCCAGCAACAGCTGGAGTTGTATCAGGCAGCCGAGCGTGAGCAGGAGTCTCGGCTGGCAAAAATTGACGAACGAAATCATTTACGTGCTGCAGAACTGGATCTGCTTGAAGCGATACGCTTGCAACGGCATCTGGCAGAGCGTCAGAAGACCTCCGTCGAACAGGCTGATCTCGTCCGGAAATCGTGGCTGGAGGATATTGAACGGATCCAGCAGTCACGAAGCTTTTCGGCCAGGTTTAAAAACGGAGCCGGAATCTTTGCCGATATTTTCCAGCATGTGTGGAGTTTCGAGTTGTTCGCCGTCGAGGACACTGTGGAGGTTGCGGGACAGAAGGTTGTTACTTCACGGGGAGTCACGGTCGGCAAGAGTGTTGGCGCGATCCTCCTTTTCATTATCGGTTACCTGATAGCGGCGTTTTTAGGGCGAAGAGCCCAGCGGATTATGGTTGCACGCTTCCGTGTCGGCGTGCATCAGGCCAATGTTATTCGCCGCTGGTTACTGGCTCTGACTATTTTCATACTGTTGATCGTCACCCTCAACCTTGCGCGCATCCCTCTCACTGTGTTTGCCTTCATGGGCGGTGCATTGGCCATCGGAGTCGGTTTTGGCACCCAGACACTTATCAAGAATTTCATCTGCGGCATCCTGATTCTGCTGGAGCGCAATGTTAAAGTAGGTGACACTATTGACGTGGATGGCGTGGTGGGGAGGGTTGTTACGGTGGATATCAGGGCATCGACCATTCTCGGTTTCGATGGCATTGAGACGGTAATCCCAAACTCGATGTTTCTTGAAAACAAGGTAACCAACTGGACTCACACCAATAACCGTCTGCGTCGGATCGTGCGGGTCGGGGTTTCCTATGGTTCGACAACAAAACAGGTGCGTGACATTCTTGTTGAGTGTGGCAAAGAACATGGCAAAATTCTGAAGAACCCGCCGCCTGAGGCTTTGTTAGAGGATTTCGGTGACAACGCTCTGGTTTTTGCGCTCTATTTCTGGGTGGAACATGGTCCGGAGACAAACCCGTTGCAGGTGGCCAGTGATGTTCGCTTCATGATTGAACAGCGCTTCGCAGAAGAGAATATTGCTATTGCATTCCCGCAGCGCGATATACATCTTGATGCTCACCAGCCGCTTCGCATTGAGGTGGTTACGTGACCGCGAAAATGCTCTCAATGTCCTACCGTCGCTACGCTCTGGGCCTCCTTCTTGCGGTGAACCTGCTTAATTACATCGACCGGCAGGTGCTGTTCGCGGTATTCCCCCTGATCAAGATCGACCTGAATCTCACCGACACGGCGCTCGGGTTTCTTGGCAGTGCCTTTATGTTCAGCTATCTGCTCTTTGCTCCGCTCTTCGGCTGGCTCGGTGACCACTGGAGCCGGACCAGGCTGGCTTCAGGAGGTCTGGCCGTCTGGAGCCTGGCTACGGCTCTGGCCGGTTTTGCCCCGGGATACCGGACCCTGCTGGCTGCCCGTGCCACGGTCGGGATTGGTGAGGCGAGTTTTGGTACGGTGTCGCCGGGACTTATTGCCGACTATTTTCCCAAGGAGCGCCGGGGCCGAATCCTCGCCTGGTTTTATGTGGCCATTCCGGTCGGCAGTGCAATGGGGTACCTGCTCGGCGGTGTGCTGGGACAGCGGTACGGATGGCATGCAGCGTTTCTGCTGGTCGGAATGCCGGGCCTTCTCCTGGCGATTCCCATCGCACTGTTACGCACTCCTCCTCGTGGTGGCGATGACGCACCACTGGCCCTTGAAGAAAAGGCTTCTTCAGGTGGATATGCAGCCCTGTTCAGGAACCGTTCGTTTGTTTGCAACACCCTTGCCATGGCGGCGATGACCTTTGCCATCGGCGGGCTGGCCCAATGGATACCCTCTTTCCTTAACCGGGCTCATTCTCTTGATGTGGCACGGGGGAATATGCTGTTCGGAGCGACCACGGTACTGGCAGGGATACTTGGCACCCTCGCCGGAGGCTGGCTTGGCGACCGTTGGCAAAAAAAGAACGGCAAGGGGTATCTGCTGTTATCCGGCTGGGGGTTTTTGATAGGCACTCCATGTGCCGTCTGGGCAATCCTGGCCTCCGGCCTGACGTCCTGCATGACCGCGATTTTCATTGCCGAGTTTTTTCTTTTTCTTAATACCGGTCCGCTTAATACCGTCATCATCAACGTGACCGATCCGGCTGTTCGCGCCATGGCCTTTGCGATAAACATCTTTTTCATCCACGCTCTGGGTGACGCGGTTTCTCCATCCATTCTCGGCTGGCTGTCCGATCAGTGGGGGTTACGCAATGCCTTGTTGATCACCCCTTGCGCCATGGTCCTGGCCGGTCTGCTCTGTTTTGTCTGTGGCAGGTTTGTCGTGCAGGATATGGCGTCCGTTGAAGGATAATGAATGATGGAATGCCTGCAGCACAAACCATGTTCAAGGAGTCCTGTCATGAATATCTCTCGTTTGGTAGTACTTTTAACACCCTTTTTCATTCTCTGTTCATGCAGCATGTTTGACACAAAGAAATCGATCCCGGTTCCGGAAACTGCGATCACTCAGCCCTTGGTCGTACCTGTCGGTAAAAATTGGCAGGTTATCGAGGAGGCTCCGAAGTTAAGCGACGGGAGACGTCTTCCCTTTCAGGTTGAACAGTCCGTACAGCCTGATGGTTTGAAATCGGCAGCGCCGGCTGATACCCGCAAAATCGAAACAACGCGATGAGATACCTGATATGGTTATTCGTTGCCTCCCTTATTCTGATGCCTGTGGCAAGTTATGCGGCAGAAGATACCTACGGCTATCCGATCCCCGGATCGTATGAGGCCACCATCCTCGGAACTCCGACAGAACTCACGCCCGAGTTCCCCTTAAATATACCTGTCAGACAACTCGTGCTCGACGTCATCCCGGGCCGCAAGAGGCCGCCGATCTTTTTTTACGACGAGGGGTTGCGCTGTACATTTGCGTACCAGAAACAGAAGGCACCGCTGGTCTTTCTGATCGCCGGTGCCGGCGCCGGCGATCGGGCCTCCAAACTTATGACCATGATGAAGGCGTTTTATCAGGCCGGCTTTCATGTCATCATCCTGCCGTCGCCGTCCCACGCCAATTTTATCATTTCTGCCTCCCAAAGCAGGATTCCCGGCGATCTGACCGAGGACGCGGCTGACCTGTACCTTGCCATGGAAACAGCCTGGAAGCAGGTAGCAGGTGGCATTGAGGTATCCTCCTTTAATATGTGTGGCTACAGTCTTGGAGCCACTCAGGCAGCCTTTGTGGCGAAACTTGACGAGGAGCGAAAGGTGTTCAACTTTCGCAAGGTGCTGATGATCAATCCTTCGGTAAACCTGTACAGCTCCTCGATGAGGATTGAGGAGCTGCTGAAAGGAATTCCCGGTGGACCCAAAAAACAGGGAATCTTTTTCAACAAGATGCTGTCAAAGTTCAGTGAGTTCTATCGTTACGGTAATTTCGTTGCTATCAACGACGACTTTCTCTACTCGATCTACACGGAACGTCTGTTCTCCCGCGAGGAAACTGCCGGCTTGATCGGGCTTACGTTCCGGATTAATCTTGCCGGTATGATCTTTGCCTCCGATGTGATGACCAACAGCGGCTACGTCGTGCCGAAGAACCGGGTGCTGAGTGCCACAGATTCCCTTTCCGACTATTTTCTTGTTTCCAGTCATCTGAGCTTCTTCGACTATTTCAACGAATATTTATTTCCGTACTTCCAGTCGCAGCGACCGGGGCTCACGAAGCAGGCGTACATCGACTCTCTGAGCCTCAGGAACATTGAGGAGTACCTGAAGTCGTCCGACAAATTCGGGGTCATGACCAACGCAAACGACTTCATCGTTACCGGGGCGGAGCTTACATACCTGCAGCAGTTATTTGGTGAGCGAACTAAAATCTACCCGCGCGGCGGCCATCTGGGCAACCTGGAATACAAAGATAATCTGGCCTATATGGTCGCATTCTTCAAACAATAAGGAAGGTGCTGTGATGACAGTTTCCAGATATGGAACTTACGGAGCGATCCTCCACCTGGTGCTGGCGTTGACTCTTGCCGGGTGCGCCGCGACAAGAGAAAATACTCTGGCAGAGGTGCCGCCACTTCACTCAATCAACGAATTTGGGGATCAGCGATATGCTGATGTGTCGGATCCATGGGAGGGATTCAACCGGAGCATGTACCGGTTCAACTTCATCTTCGACAAATATATTTTTCTTCCGGTGGTGAGTGGCTACGAGTTCATTACACCGGTATTTCTCCAGGAGCGGGTCTCGGGTTTCTACAACAACCTCAGCGAGGTCAAAAATTTCACTAACAGCCTGTTCCAGTTGAAGGGAAAAGAGTCAGTGGTGACACTTGGCCGCTTCGTGACGAACAGTACTGTGGGGCTCGGCGGTCTGTTTGATCCGGCCACCAGCTTTGGATTGGAGCGGCATAATCAGGATTTCGGCAAGACCCTCGGATATTGGGGGGCAGGCTCCGGTCCCTATCTGGTGCTGCCGATTTTTGGCCCCTCGTCCCTTCGTGATACAGGAGGTCTTGCCGTGGACAGTGGCATTACGTACGGGGTTTATACTGCACTTGATCCGTTTGGAAACACTGGTAATGCATTTGCTTTCTCCGCAGGGGTGACAGCCCTGGACGCGATTGATGCGCGGCATCAGCAGAGTTTTCGCTACTATGATAGCGGCTATCCCTTCGAGTATGACATGGTCCGTTTTTTGTACCATAGCAAGCGCGAAATCGAGTCAGGGAAACCTCCCGCAGAGTGACAGGAACTGAGTATTAATATGTGGAGGCAGCCAATGAAATTCAATGACATTACCAGATGAGTCGGGCTTGAAGCAGATGGGATTACCAATGCGAACGTTGTATAAAATGAACCCCTATGGTGAAATTTCCGCTCAATTATAAAAATTTTTAAATAAAATTTCAATAAAAGGTGATCTTTGAAATTATGTTGTCAAATGACCACATAAAACCCCCCTCTGACCGGGGTGGCCAAAGGGGGGTGGGTGTGATGAACATTGAATACGCTATTTGTCTGTCTTTGAGTTGGCCGCATAGTCCATCGTCAATTGAACTTACTTCATATAAAATGAAGCCTTGCTGCAAATGAACATTTTCAGCCTTGTTAACAGCTGAAACAGATGAATCATGGTTGGGATACTGGTGACAGCCTATCTCAAGACTTCGCGATCATGGAAATCAGGATGTTATTACCGGCGCGGCACTTGTGAAGCTATTGATGCAGCAACATCAACCGCATGATTCGCGTCGCCCATATTATCTGTTCCGACAGCGATCTTGGCACGGATGCGTGCATTGACCTGTGCCAGGTCAAGTCCGGTTCTCGCGGCCATTTCCGAGAGTATTTCTTCAGTTGCAATTATATGGTATGCCATGCTGGCGGCTTTTTGAACGAGCATATCAATAGTTGCGCCCAGCGAAGCAACCGTGTCTGATAGAGCCATAAGGTTTTCAGCTACCAACGCCTCAACCGATTTATCCTCATTATTATTTTCATGCCAATGCTCTTTGTGCCCGTCTGCGCGATGGTCATTCTCTTTGTGAGGTTTTGCACAATGACTACGGTCTTTCTCGTGCTCTGTGTCTGGATTATGTCCTTTGTTAAACCCCGTCCCAGGATTTTGCTCTTTATGGTATTCTGTACCGTGGCCCATGTGCTTTCTCCCTTGGTTTCTAGTGGTGTTAAATATTCTGTAAGCTTTTTAGCAACTAACATGCCAGTATAGTTGCAAGAGAGTTAAGGCCGAAGAGTCTGCTGTACTAAAGGCAGAATAGAAATTCGACAACATGCAGGCAGGTACAAACTGTCAATAAGAAACCGTCACAACTGACGTAACTGTGATATGCAACAGATTTATTTGAAGGCTGTTTTGTGTCTTTCAATAGGCTTCGTCTTTGCCTTAATACCCTTACCCACAACTGTAACAGGCGATTGCAGGTTAATGCTGCAGCTCCTTTTTTGTTGATTATTTGGGACGGAGTGAAGAATGCACGGTATAATTTAGGTACATACGGGTACACATGATATGGATATCCTTGACACTAAAGAACATTTGATACGGCTCATAACCGAACAGCTCACAACAGACCTGGAGCTTTTCTGTAATGCCGCTAAAAGAGCACATAAGGCCTCCATCGACGAAGAGAACCAACCGGACAATAAATACGACACCCTTGCCCTGGAGGCCTCGTATGTCGCACAGGGACAGGCCAACCGTGCCCAGGAACTGCGCCGTTCGATAGAAATCTATAAGCAAGTGGTACTTCCTCGCGGAAACGCCAACATTCGACTTTTGTCACTTGTTACCCAGGAGGATGACGCGGGTGATCTCAAGAGAGTGTTCATCGGTCCAGTGGAAGGTGGACGAAGAATTACGACAAAGTCCGGTAATGTTATGGTAATAACGCCTGCATCACCTCTCGGTAACGCACTGATCGGCAAAACCATTGATGATTCCATTGATATCAAGATAGGCGAGTCAACTGCCAGTTATCTTGTTATTGAGATCGCATAACCCAATCTGTTTTTTCCCCGATTGGATACAGTTCGTGTTTATTTGTTTCGGTTGCATCCGGCACAGCAGGTAGGTGACAAGGCAGGTTTATTGCGTGAGCCAAACTGAAGTAACCATAGTACCTGACCAGCAGAACGACTACGCCGAAAAAGGTGTCGTTGTTCCTCTGGATCGTATCAGTCCCGACGCGCTGCAAAAAATAGTGGAGGAGTTTGTGACACGGGAATGGAGCGAACTTTCCGATGGCGGGTATTCCATGGATGACAAAATTGCGCAGGTTCTTCAGCAATTGAAAGAGAACAGGGCCAAGGTGGTTTTCGACCTGGCGTCTGAGACGTGCAACATTGTCCCCGCCTGATATAGTGATAATGGGGGCATTTCGAGATGGCCGGTAGAAAATGTCTGCTGTTGCAGAAGCGCACACACGAGGCGATTATTCGGTGACTGATATATGAAACAGCCTGAGTTCCCTGTCAAAGTGTTTTATGATGGTGCCTGTGTGGTCTGTTCGACTGAGATTGAGCATTACCTTCGTCAAGATCGTAACGGCAGACTGATCGCAGTCAACATCAGCGCACCTGACTTTGATCAGGAATCGTATCAGACCCCCCTGGCGGATTTCATGTATGAACTTCACGTCATTGACCGGAACGGATATGTCTATCGTGGCGTTGAAGCGTTCTGGGCAATATGGCAGGCCTTTCCCGCTTCAACAGTGTATGGTTGTATGGGCGTTCTGGTCACTGCACCCATATTGAATCACATGGCCCGCGTGTTGTATAAAGGTTTTGCCGCTATCAGGAAATATCTGCCGAAACGGCAAAAATGTGACAACGGTAGCTGCAGTATCGGGAAAAAGCAGTAGAACGAGGCATGTTTTCGGGGTGACGTAGACTACAATAATGCATTTGGAATGTGCGGATTGATAGAATCCGGAATTTCGGACGTCACAGTCACAGAATATGACGACTCGAGTGTTTTTTTATTTTATTGTGCTAGAATAGTGTCGCAAACACCTTCGGGTCTTTGAAGGTGCTTATCGCACTGTTTTCAATTGTGAGGACACTTCAGGGTCATAGTCAAAGGATACGCCCCATCAGTTTAATGCGGCAGTAAGGAGTCTTACCATGATAAATGTGGAGTGGAACGAAAGTATCGAGATAGGAATTCCGATTATTGATGCACAGCACAAGGTTCTGTTCGACTTAATAAAAACACTCGACGGACATGTGCATCAAGATTCTGGAACGGAGGCGGTAGCCAACGTCATCGAAAAGCTGATACGCTACGCGGCAGAGCATTTTAGTGCTGAAGAAAAGATGATGCTGTCATTCCGCTACCCTGATCTTGCTTCTCACAGTAAGCTTCACGACCTGTTTATCTCCCGCGTGGAAGGAATTCAGGGAGATTTTAACAGGGGGCAACAGGTGAATGATAGTATTCTCGATTTTCTGATGAACTGGCTTATTACCCATATCATGGGGGCAGACCAGGAGTACAACCGATTCATGAGCCGCGCACCATAGTGAGCGTCTCAGGCCTACACAGGTTATTCATATCATGATGTCACCGGATACTCTAAGCGACAGTCTCACACGCTTTTTCTTGGCAGTTGCCATCCTCGCAGAATAGCAGCGGATCTGATCGCAATGATAAGTGTTGCGCTGAAAGTAAGAGCCATTGTCTGATCAAAAGAGTAATAGCGCATGATGCATAGAGTCGTACACCCGACAATACATGCGGTTGCATATATTTCGCGTTGAAGGATCAACGGAATATCATTGCACAACACATCACGAACCAATCCACCAAAAGTAGCGGTTACAACGCCCATTATAACAGCGCCTATAAAACCCAGATGATACGTAAATGCTTTGGTGGTGCCAATGACAGCAAAAGTACCGAGCCCGAGTGCATCCAGTATCAAGAGCAGTTTTCTCTGCTGGTCGAAATGCTGCGGCACGACAAACACAATGAGTGAAGTACCGATTGCAAGATACAGGTAGAGTTCATTTTTAAAACAAAATGGCGGAAGATCGTTCATCAGAACATCACGGAGGATCCCTCCTCCGGTTGCCGTAATAATCCCCAACACGACAACACCCAGCAGATCCATCCGTTTACGAACTCCGGTGAGCGCCCCCGATGCGGCAAAAGCAATAGTTCCAAGAATATCAAGGTAGTAAAGCATATCAGTGAATCCCGCCAGTCTTCCAATAGTTATTGAGTAATTCATACCCTTCCTGTGTCGTGTCTGACGGATATTTGATACCACTAAACGCTGTAAAAATCAGTGGATTAACTGTTGGCAGGGAAAAGGATTTTGAAGGTCGTGCCTTTCTCCGGCTCACTGCAAACTGTTATAGCTCCGCTGTGTCCCCGGATGATACCGAACACTGCGGCCATGCCGAGGCCCCTACCGGTGAATTTAGTGGTGAAAAACGGATCAAACAGCTTTGCCACGGTTTCCTTATCCATGCCGCAGCCGGTGTCGGCAATTCCCAAAAAGGCGTAGAGACCTTCGACACTATTCTCGTCAGGCAGGACATCCTTCAGGTAGCTCTGATCGCACTCCATAACGCCTGTAGTAATCGTTATGACGCCGCTGTTGTCACCGATGGCTTCAGACGCATTGATTACAAGGTTCATGATTATTTGCCGCATCTGGCCTGCATCAGCCTCAATAGGAGGAATGGATTTGGAGAGGTTTAGCTGCAGCACCGTGTTTTTGGAAATGGAGACTTCCATCATAGAGCGCATCTCATTGAGAAGATGATTCAAGTCGAGATGTTCCAGCATGAACGTGCCCCTACCTGAATAGGCGAGCATCTGGCTTGCCAGTTCCGCAGCCCGGGCGGCCGCAGTGCCGATGCGGGTCAGGTTTTCAATCGCGGGTGATTCGGGATTCAAGCGCATCAGAGCCAAGTCGGCATTACCGGTGATAGCCATCAGGATATTGTTGAAGTCGTGCGCAATGCCGCCGGCAAGCACACCCAGGCTTTCCAGTTTCTGGGCCTGAAGGAATTGCATTTCCAACCGTTTTTGCTCGTTTTCCGCTTTTTTGCGCTCAGTGAGATCGCGAAATTCGATGACTCGTACATCGCGACCTTTATAGGTGACATTTTTCCCTTTGATGGCAAGAGGGTAGGTTGCTCCACTCTTGCGCACCCCCGTCACTTCATAGTTCTGCTCATAGCCGCTTTGAATATGTGCCATGACTGTATCGAGAGATTCCGGAGCGATCAGGTGCAGGCCGTTCATGCCGATAAGCTCCTTGTAGCTGAATCCGGTCATGTCGGAGAGCCCGGCATTGCATTCAAGAATGAGCCCTTTGTCATGAATGATAATGCCGCCAAAAGATGCCTCACTAAGCGCCTTGAAACGCTCCTCACTTTCCCGTAAATCCTTGAAAAGAAGATCGTATGGTTTGGCCAGACCCGTTTCAATAATCGCCTTGTATATGAAGTAGAAGGAAAATATTTTGAAGAAATGCCCAACCAGATTAGAGATGCCGTAAAGGTGCACATACACCGTAAAGCAGAGTTCGGTTATTATGGTGCAGCCGATTGAAAGTGCCAGCAGTTTCAGAACACCCGGATCAAAATGCTTGCGGTTTTTATAGAGCAGGTACAGGGCCGCAATGAGGATGCAGTCGATAAGATATTCAGAGCCGACCTTGAACAGGGTCAGCCCTGACCCAGAGACAAAGCAGACCGGGAAAATGCGGGCAAAGAAAATGGTGTAAAGTGCAAGGGCGGATATAGCCGTGTAAACGGCAGCGACTTTCCCGTACCTGATCGGTCTGTTGAAAAAGGCCGGCGCAATCAATAGTGCGCTGCTCTCCAGATATCGGGCGACCAGCCAAAGTTGCGGCGGAAGGTTGTCGTCATACCCGGGAAAGACGGACATTCCCTTATAGGCAAGGGTATGGAGCGTATCGAAGAAGGCTACATACAGGTAGGCGATACCGATATACAGCAGGTAATTGTTATGGAAATATTTTCGGGAATTCCAGCCGATGACGAATATGCCAAACGCGATAACAATGCTGAACAGCTCCGTCAGGCTGTGGAAGAGCAGATAGTTTTGTTGGGAAATCAGCAATAACAGGGCTATACATGCGCCAAAGAGTAGTCTGATTAGTATGTTATTCATGCCGTCGCTCCGGATGGTTTGACACGTTTTTCAAACTGATGGCAATCACGAAATGGTGCTGAGGTTTCGCTGAGTGCGCCTGAAACGGACAGCTTTGAGAAAAGTTGCCGCTATTCTATGTCATATTTGCCAATAATCAACAACAGTTTCCACCCCGAGGGAGAATTTTCCCCTGGCGGCGTTAAGTGTTGTTCCGGTGCATGCTGCGTACGTTGTGAGGAGTTGCTTGCAACTCACGAGTTTTTATGTCGAGGGGAAAACATACGCGCTGCGCGTTTTGGCACCTGATTTACCCCCTCCCTAACCTAACCCTCCCGTTGAAGGGGAGGGAGATTTCTTGCAGCGGAAGACAGACGGTTTTTTTCACCTTTTGTGCAAGTCATCACTTGTAAGATATCTCATTTTCGTATATTTATGACAATTCCGCCTATATGACAATGCGATAATTTTGTCGCAATTTTGAAACCGAGTGTTTTCGAAGCACACAGCAGTGCGGATTTCGTGCGAAGTGAGTAAAAGATGGAATTACGCAGATCAAACAATATTATTTCGGGTGACCTCAGAAGAATTTCACATCCTCTGCAGATAACAGTTACCGGTACGAATTATGTACCGCACCAGGTGTATGTTCCGTCGCTGCCGCCGGAGCAGCTTGGCGACCGTCAGTTTTGCTCTGAAATCGGCATCCGTTACCCGTATTGCGGCGGTTCAATGGCAAAAGGGATCAGCTCCGAGGCCATGGTCACAGAGCTGGGCCGGGCCGGCATGCTCGGTTTTTTTGGCGCGGCGGGTCTCCCTTTTTCCGAGGTGGAGACTGCTGTGGACCGTTTGGCTTCAGCGGATTACCCTTGTGGGTTCAATCTGATTCACTCACCCCATGAACCGGATCTGGAGAGCGCTCTCGCCGAACTGTATATCCGTAAAGGGGTAAAGCTTGTGGAGGCTTCTGCCTTTCTGGCTCTGACGCTTCCGTTGGTTCGGTACCGTACTCATGGTATCCATCGTGCTGACAATGGCGACATCGTTGCTCCCAACCGTTTAATGGCAAAAGTCTCACGAGAAGAGCTGGCCGAAAGATTTTTTTCTCCGCCTCCGGAGAAACTGCTGCGGCAGCTGATTGATGAGGGTGCCATCACGGCTGAACAGGCTGAGCTCGCCGCCCGGATTCCCATGGCACAAGAGATAACTGCCGAGGCTGATTCCGGCGGCCATACTGATAACCGTCCGGCTCTGACCCTTTTCCCGACCATCGCCTCCCTGGCGGCTCGGATGGAGCGGAAATTTGGTTATACCGTCCGCTTGAGGGTAGGTCTGGCTGGTGGCATTGCCACTCCAGCTGCAGCGGCTGCTGCATTTACCATGGGGGCGGCATATATCATGACCGGTTCTGTCAACCAGGCCTGCGTTGAATCGGGAACTTCTGACACAGTACGCAAAATGTTGGCGGAAACCCGTCAGGCAGATGTAACCATGGCACCGGCGGCGGATATGTTTGAAATGGGTGTCACCGTTCAGGTGGTGAAGCGCGGCACCATGTTCCCGATGCGGGCGGCAAAACTGTATGAAATGTATCGCACGTACGAAGGGCTGGACAGTATACCTGCTGCCGAGCGTGACAAGCTGGAGAAAACCTTTTTTAAAGCGACAGTTACTGATATCTGGCGTGATACCCGAGCCTTTTTCCTGACGCGTGATCCGCGCCAGGTCGAAAGAGCCGAACGGGAACCAAAACATCAAATGGCGCTGGTGTTCCGCTGGTACCTGGGACAGGCGGCACATTGGGCAAAGGATGGCGTATCCGACCGGACGATTGACTACCAGATATGGTGCGGTCCGGCCATGGGCGCTTTCAATGAGTGGACAACCGGCAGTTTCCTGGAATCACCCGCTCAGCGCCGGGTGGCAACGGTTGCCCGCAACATTCTGTACGGCGCTGCCCTCCTTACTCGCGCTCATGGTATTCGCTGTCAGAACATAGAACTTCCCGAAGATTTTCAGATAACACCGCTTGAAGACACTCAGATCAAGGAGTACCTTGCGTGACACAGAACCCCGTTATTCCGGCATATCCTGCCGACTCACAACCTCTCGCGATTATCGGCATAGGATGTCTTTTCCCCCGCGCCGAAAACAGTGTTGCTTACTGGGCTAACATCCGCGAAGGGATTGATGCTATCAGCGATATTCCGCCAAGCCATTGGCGCGTCGAAGATTACCACTGCCAGGATCCAAAATCTCCCGACATGACATACGGGCGGCGCGGCGGATTTATTTCCGATGTCCCGTTCAATCCGATGGAATACAACATCCCTCCCGCGACACTGGAAGCGATAGACACCTCGCAGCTGCTCGGACTGGTGGCTGCCGGACAGGCCTTAAAGGATGCCGGCTATGGTGCTGATCGAATATATGACCGGGACAGGGTCAGCGTGATTCTTGGCGTCACCGGAGCTCTTGAGCTGGTCGTTTCTCTCGGCTCACGCCTTGGTCATCCCAAATGGCGTGCTGCACTCAAAGACGCCGGTGTCGACGAGGCTACCGCTGAGGATGTCGTGCAGCGTATTTCCGATTCCTATGTTTCCTGGCAGGAAAACTCATTTCCCGGTCTGCTCGGCAACGTGGTTGCAGGCAGGATCAGTAAACAGTTCGATCTGGGAGGGACCAACTGTGTTGTTGACGCAGCGTGCGCCAGCTCACTTGGTGCCCTGCATCTCGCCAGCATGGAACTGGCGACCGGTAAGACCGATATGGTTGTCACCGGCGGCATCGATACTTTTAACGATATTTTCATGTATATGTGTTTCAGCAAGACCCCGGCGCTGTCGCCAAGCGGTGATGTCAGGCCGTTTGATGCCTCGGGAGACGGCACTATTCTTGGAGAGGGTCTTGGTATAACGGTTATCAAGCGCCTTGCCGATGCCGAGCGGGATGGTGACAAGATCTATGCGGTTATTCGCGGCGTCGGTTCTTCCAGTGATGGCAAAGGTGAAGCGATTTATACCCCCAGTGCCTCCGGACAGAAAAAAGCGATCCGGGATGCCTATCAGCGTGCCGGTGTTACACCGGACAGTATCGGTCTCCTGGAAGCGCACGGTACCGGCACCAAGGTAGGTGATGCCGTTGAGGTCTCGGCCCTTCGGGAAATTTATGGCACCGCCGTCACTCCGTGGTGCGCCCTTGGGTCTGTCAAGTCGCAGATTGGTCACACCAAGGCGGCAGCAGGATCAGCTGGATTGATCAAGGCGGCACTTGCGCTGCATCATAAAGTCATTCCCCCGACAATCAAGGTTCAACAGCCGTTGCGGGAGGTTTCCGATGGCCAGTCACCGTTTTATATCACCGGCACAAAACGCCCCTGGCTGGCACGCAACGGATTGCCGCGCCGGGCGGCGGTCAGTGCACTCGGTTTTGGCGGTTCGAACTTTCATGTTGTGCTTGAGGAGTATGCACCTGTGGCGGCCGTTGCCGACTGGGACGGTTCAGTCCAAATCCTTCCATTTTCCGCTCCGGATTCTGTGACGCTGGAGAAGGCGCTTGCCGATAGCGCCGACAAAAAGGAGTGGAATGAAATTCGCTCGCTCGCGGCCCATCTTCGGTCCTCCTTTGATCCTGCTGCACTCTGCCGCCTGGCGCTCGTTGTTGAACAGGGAAAAACGGTGCTGCATTCAGTGTGCGCCAATGCACTAACCATGCTGCGCAGTCATCCTGACACCGCATGGAATACTCCTGACGGTGCCTGGTATGGTGTCGGCACCGCTCCCGGACAGCTGGGCGCACTTTTCCCCGGTCAGGGTGCCCAGTATACCGGCATGCTGCGCGACCTCGCCTGTGCTTTCCCGCAGATGCTGGAGAGCCTTGAAGTCGCAGATTCCGGCTTTGGTCAGGAAACTGGCCGTTGCCTGTCAGATGTGATCTACCCGCCGACCGCATTCGATGATGGAGCACGGGAGGCTCAGGAAAGTGCCTTGCGTGCTACCGATGTCGCCCAACCGGCCATCGGTGCAGTCAGTCTTGGTGCCTTGCGGGTGCTCGAATCTTTCGGCCTGGTGCCTGATGCTGCTGCCGGCCACAGCTACGGTGAACTGACGGCCCTCTGTGCGGCCGGGAAAATTGATGCAGCCTCATTCCATGCTCTGTCACGTCTGCGCGGTCGCTTGATGGCGTCCGGAGATGGCGATTTGGGTACCATGCTGGCCGTCTCTGCTCCTCTGGCTGATATGCAGACACTGCTTGCCGAGGAACGTCTCGACCTGGTGATTGCCAATCGCAACGCCCCGAACCAGGCGGTCCTCTCCGGCAGTAGTGTCGAAATCATCCGCGCTGCTGAGGCGTGTGCGGCACGGAAGCTTTCCTGCAAACGCCTGCCGGTTGCCGCAGCCTTCCATAGTCCGCTGGTTGCCGCAGCCGCTGCTCCATTGATGGCAGCTCTGGCAGAGCTGCCGATCGCAGAAGGGTCGATTCCGGTGTATGCCAACAGCACTGCAGACCGCTACCCGTCCGATGCGGCAGCAGCGAGAAAGCTGTTGGCCGGGCAACTGGCCCTGCCGGTTGAATTCGTCGCTGAAATTGAAGCAATGTATGCTTCAGGAGTCAGAACCTTTGTTGAAATAGGTCCTGGTGCACGGTTAAGTGGTCTTGTCTCGGCCATCCTGACTGATCGCCCGCACTTCGTCATGGCGCTTGACGCTTCAGGTGGCAGGCGCTCCGGCATCGTTGATCTGGCGCGCTGCCTAGCCCAACTGACCGCACTCGGCTACAGGGTTACACTTGCGGGGTGGGATGAAGGGTATCGCCCCCTGTTGCAGGGCGGCGGGAAAAAGCCGGTCATGACGGTACACCTGAACGGCACCAATCATGTCAAAGCGAAAACAAAACGTCCGCCTGCTCCACCCCGACCAGCTCCGTCCGCTTCTGCGTCACTGTCTTCTGCCCCGGTTGCTGCTATGGCAGCACCATCACCGCTGTCGCATGACGCCTTGGCAGAATCGCTGCGGGTAACCCGGGAGGGGATGACGGCACTCATGCGTATGCAGGACGAGACTGCACAGCTGCATCGCCGTTTCCTGGAAGGACAGGATGCCGCCGGTAAAACTATTCAGCTCCTGCTCGAGCAGCAGCAGAGGATTCTCCAGGGGAGTGGCGTAACAGTTCCTTTAACAGCATCCTTTGTTACGCCTGCTCCAGTACCGATACATACCCCTACATCCGTACCTCCTGCACCCGCTGTTCAACCGGCTGTTCCGCTTCACTCCGACCGTGTCACCGAGACACTGCTGGCGGTTGTCAGCGAGAAGACCGGTTATCCGGTCGAGATGCTCGAGCTGGAGATGGGTCTTGATTCCGATCTCGGCATCGATTCGATCAAGCGGGTGGAAATTCTGTCGGCGCTTCAGGAGTGCCTTCCCGGTTCGCCGGTTATCGGTCCTGAACACTTGGGCAGCCTGCACACTTTGGGTGAAATTGCCCGGCATCTCGGTGCCGGTACGGTGTCTGCTGCGCCAGTCGCTGTTGCTACTCCGGATACTAACACTGTCACCAAGACACTGCTGGCTGTCGTCAGCGAGAAGACCGGCTATCCGGTTGAGATGCTGGAGCTGGAGATGGGTCTTGATTCCGATCTCGGCATTGATTCGATCAAGCGGGTGGAAATTCTGTCGGCGCTTCAGGAACGCCTCCCCGGCTCCCCGGTTATCGGTCCGGAACATCTCGGCAGCCTGCACACTCTTGGCGAGATAGCTCGTCATCTCGGTGCAGGTGTGGTGTCTGCAACGCCAGCCACGGTTGCTACTCCGGATAATAATGCTGTCACCGAGACACTGCTGGCTGTCGTCAGCGAGAAGACCGGCTATCCGGTTGAGATGCTGGAGCTGGAGATGGGTCTTGATTCCGATCTCGGCATTGATTCGATCAAGCGGGTGGAGATTCTGTCGGCGCTTCAGGAACGCCTCCCCGGCTCCCCGGTTATCGGTCCGGAACATCTTGGCAGTCTGCACACCCTTGGTGAGATAGCCCGTCATCTGGAATCCGGGGCTGGGCCTGCGCCGGTACATCAGCCTGATGTACAGAGTGCCATTTCCTGCGCTGCCAGCGGTTCAGCCGTGTCGGTAAACCGGAGCACCATTGTCCCGGTTCCGCTTGTTGCTGACCGCCAGGCGCTGAAGCTTGCTGAAAAAGGTTCCATCTGGATCACCAACGACGGTTCCGAGTTTTCTGCAGAGCTGTGTGCCCTGATTAACGCTTCCGGACATACGGCCTGCCTGGTTGATATTGAGGATGCGTTTATGAATGCACCTGCTGCAGAGCTTGTCGGGCTGGTGATCTGTGCTCCTGCAGGGGGCGCCGATGACACGTTTTTCGAGAATGCTTTTTTGCTGGTGAAAAGTGCCGCATCCGTTCTGCTCCGGTCAGGGGGTAACGGCGGAGCGCTCTTTGCAACGATATCGCGCCTTGACGGTTCGTTTGGCTGCGGCAACGGCACTCGTATAGCGGACCCGCTTTCCGGAGGACTCGCCGGCCTGGCAAAAACAGCAGCATGCGAATGGAGTGAAGTATCCTGCAAGGCGATTGATGTTGGGCTGTTTGCCGACACCGCTGCAGAGGCCAAAGCTGTCGCGGACGAGCTGCTGGCGTCCGGGCCTCTTGAAGTCGGTCTGACGCCGTCAGAAAAAATTGCGCTTGCACTCGTTGATTTATCACACTGTGAACCGCAGGCAATATCTCCATTGCAGCCCGGAGATGCGGTTATTATTACCGGCGGCGGGCGCGGAGTTACAGCTGCTGTTGCTATTGCTCTGGCGAAAGCCTTCCAGCCGTTGCTGGTTCTTGTGGGGCGTACACCCGAACCGCTCCAGGAAGCGGAATGGTTGATACCGCTGCATGATGAAAGTTCGATCAAACGTGCCATACTTGAACGCGCAACTAAAAAGCTCCATCCGCGGGATATTGAAGAACGCTATCAGGCAGTTGTTGCGGGACGTGAGCTGAAGGCGACCATGGCAGCAATTGTTGATAATGGCGGGAAGGTGCTTTATCGTTCCGTGGATATTCGTGATGCTGCGGCCGTTGCTGGTCTGTGCGAAGAAATTCGCCGGAAACAGGGGCCACTCCGGGGAATTGTGCATGGCGCCGGCGTACTGGCCGATCATCTCATCTGTGACAAGACTCTGGAACAGTTCGGTCTGGTTTACAGCACCAAAGTTGCCGGATTACGGGCACTGCTTGATGCAACAGCCTCCGACGACCTGCGCTTTATCGCCCTGTTTTCCTCAACATCCGGACGCTTTGGCCGCCGGGGTCAGGTGGATTACGCCGTTGCCAATGAAGTGCTCAATAAAATGGCACAATCCGAGGCTCGACGGCGTCTTGCGTGCCGCACGGTCAGCATCAACTGGGGGCCGTGGGATGGCGGAATGGTTACTCCGTCACTGAAAAAAGTGTTTGCTGACGAAGGTATCGGCCTGATTGACCTGAACGAGGGTGGAAAACTGCTGGTACGGGAGATTTCTGCCTCTGGAGAGCCGGTCGAAATTATCGCACTGGCATCATCATCGACCGGGTTTTCGGCAGTCGCTCCGCCTCTGCCTGCCGCGCCGCTTACGGAAGCTTTCACGCTTGCGTTAAATATCAAAGAATTTCCTTTCCTGAGTTCCCATGTTATTGACGGCAGGGCGGTTCTCCCGGCCGCCATGATCGTCGAATGGCTTGCCCATGGAGCGTTGCACGGCAATCCCGGTTTTCGTTTTCATGGCTTCAATAATCTGCGCATCTGCAAGGGAGTTGTCTTTGATCAGGGTAACTCCTGTCCCCTGAGTGTTCTGGCGGGACGAGCCGAGAAGCGCGAGTCCCTGTATCTGATTCCTGTCGAACTGGTCAGCAGTCCGGACACCGGCAACAAAATTCTGCATGCGCGTGCCGAAATAGTGCTGGCTGCAAAATTGCCCGAGGGTATCCGCTCAATTGCGTATTCATCTTCTACTTCGTTCAACGCTTATCCGATGGCTGCATATAATACCGGACGCCTTTTTCACGGACCGCTGCTGCACGGTATCGAAAAGATCGAAGGATGCTCTGAGAAGGGCATTACTGCAGTCGCATCTGCTGCTCCCAAGCCGGAACACTGGATACGGCAGCCGTTACGGAGTTTCTGGCTTACTGATCCCCTTGTCATCGACTGTGCTTTCCAGTTGATGATTCTCTGGAGCTTCGAGCGCTCCGGATCCGGGTGTCTCCCTGTATTTGCCGGACGCTATCGTCAGTTTCAGGAGAGTTTCCCTCGTGAAGGGGCACAAATTCTGATCAGGGTAACGTCAGAACATACGCACAGCGCTACGGCTGATATTGAATTTCTTGACCGGAACAGCGGCACATTGGTCGCCCGCCTGGAACAGTACGAGTGTGTCATCGATCCCTCCCTGCAACAGGTGTTTTCGCGCAACCAACTGGCTGAAGCGGAGTGCGTAGATCTGGAAGTAGCTTGATGAAAGAATATGGTGGTACTGTCGCCATAGTCGGGATCGGCGGTATGTTCCCTGATGCATCCGACCTTACCTCGTTTTGGAACAATATCAAAACGGGTAGAAGTTCGTTTCGCGAGGTACCTGATGGGCGCTGGGCCGTTGCAACCGACGCGGTCTTTGCTTCTCAATCGGGCACAACGGACTGCGTCTATTCGCGGATCGGCTGTTTTATCAATGACCTCCCCTCCGCGACATCACTTCCGGGGCTTGCCATTGACGGTGCCCTTTTGGAGGGGCTTGATCCCCTCTTTCATCTGTTGATCCATGCCGGGAAACGTGCCTTTGACGATGGCGTGACTGCACCGCTTGATCTCTCCCGGATCGGTGTTGTCATCGGCAACTTGGCTCTGCCGAGTGAAACGTCCGCTTCATTAACCCGCAACTGGCTTGGCCGGACGTTTGAAGAACTGGTCACCGGAAAATCGTCACCCACTATTCCCACATCGTTACAAAACCGCTATGTCGCCGGCCTGCCTGCCGGCATTCTCGCCCGGGCACTTGGTCTTGGAGGCGGCTGCTGTACGCTTGACGCCGCTTGCGCATCATCGCTGTATGCCATCAAACGTGCAGTTGATGAGCTGTTGTCAGGCAGGGTTGATGCCATGTTGTCCGGCGGGGTTTCGCGCCCTGATCCGCTTTTTACCCAAATGGGCTTTTCCCAGTTGCGCGCTCTGTCCAAACGAGGTGTCTGCTCTCCGTTTGACGCAGAAGGTGACGGCCTTGTTGTGGGCGAGGGAGCCGGTCTGTTCCTGCTGAAGCGTACGGAAGATGCTGTGGCGCACGGCGACCGGATCTATGCCGTCATCAGGGGTGTCGGCCTTGCAAATGATGTTGGCGGCAGTCTGCTTGCGCCGATGTCGGAAGGGCAGTTACGCGCCATGCGTGCCGCATACGTCAAGGCCGGATGGAGTCCGCACGACGTTGACCTGATTGAATGCCATGCCACCGGTACCCCGGTTGGCGATGCGGTGGAAGTTGCCAGCCTCCGTCAGTTGTGGGGCGATACCGTGCAAAATGGCAACGGCTGCGTTATCGGCTCTGTCAAATCCAACATCGGTCATCTCCTGACCGCTGCCGGTGGAGCCGCCCTGACCAAGGTCCTGCTGGCGATGCAACATGAGACGCTACCGCCTACGGCGCAGTTTAAATCTCCACAGCCGGGCATGGCACTTGCGGAAAGCCCGTTTCGCGTTCTGCAGGCTGCTGAACCGTGGCACCGCAGGGGGGACGGTATTCCCCGGCGGGCTGCCGTCAGTGCTTTTGGCTTTGGCGGTATCAACGCTCATTTGCTCATCGAAGAGTGGCTACCTTCTGCCTCCGTTTCAGCAGGAACCCTTCCTCCTCATAACAATGCGACACGTAGCTCCATTGCGGTTGTCGGCATGTCTGCCCGTTTCGGTCCATGGCAGTCGTTGCAGGCATTTCAGCAGCGGGTTCTGGGTGGTACCGGCAGAGAGGACTCACCGTCGGTTCCCTTGGGGTGGCATGGTGCGGATCAGAGCTCCTGGTTTCGCGAGGAAGGGTTTGCCTCCACTCCGTTTGCCGGTTTCTATATGGATGAAGTGGCGCTTCCGGCCAATCAGTTCCGTATTCCGCCGCGTGAAATGGAGGAAATGCTCCCTCAGCAGCTTCTTATGCTGCAGACCGCCGCTGAAGCGCTGCAGGATGCCGGGATCGACCGCACTGATAATCTGTCTGCCGGCGTATTCATCGGTATTGCGCTCGATCTGAACAGCACCAATTTCAGCCTGCGCTGGACTCTGCCAGAACAGGCTTCGCTCTGGGCACAACAATTGGGGCGCGATCTTTCACCGGATGAACTCGCGGAGTGGACCGCTCAGCTGCGCACCGCCGTTGGGCCACCTCTGAACTCCAACCGTACCATGGGTGCGCTCGGCAGCGTTGTAGCGAGTAGAATCGCCCGGGAATTCAGGATCGGCGGGCCGAGTCACACCGTTTCCAGTGAGGAGAATTCCGGCATCAAGGCCTTGGAGACGGCAATGCGCCTGTTGCAGGCCAATGAGTTGGATCAGGCGCTGGTCGGTGCCGTCGATCTGGCTGGAGATCTGCGGGCGGTGCTTGGCCAGCATGCACTGCTCCCCAGTTCACGCTCCGGGAACAGCACCCCTTTTGATGCCGCTGCAGACGGTGTCATCATCGGTGAAGGTGCCTGCGCCGTTGTTCTCAAGCGCCTTGAAGATGCCGAGCGTGATGGCGACCGCATTTACGCCGTGATTCGTGGTATCGGCACCGCAAGCGGCGCTGCTGTTGACTCCGGAAGTGATGTCTATCGATATGCCCTTGAGCGGGCATATTCAGATGCGGGGGTTGACTCATCATCCGTCAGCTATATTGAAGCGAGCGGCGCTGGTACTCCTGCGCAGGATAGCATGGAGCTGGCCGCTCTCTCCGGTTATTTTGCTTCTGATCACTCTGCTGCCAGATCCTGTGCGGTCCGGAGCGTCAAAGGGGAGATCGGACACAGTGGCGCAGCCTCCGGACTCGCTTCACTGGTGAGCGGCTGTCTGGCCCTGTACCATGAAATCATCCCCGGATGCCGTGGCCTTACTGTGCCGCATCAGAATCTGCCTGAAAACTCCTCACTCTATTTTCCCGGATCTTCCCGCTACTGGCTGCGCAACCGGGCTGACGGACCGCGTCGCGCCGGAGTCAGTGTCTGCAGTGTCGACGGTTCCTGCAGTCACCTGGTTCTTGAAGGATTTGATGCTGGTAGCTCCGATGATGGTAGTTCGGGACGTGCGCCGCTTGGAACGGGTGCTGAAAGTCTGTTTGCCCTTGCCGGTGATACCCCGGCTGAACTTCATCAGGAGCTCGATGCTCTCACATTTGTACTTTCCACCGTGCCGGAAATATCGTTTCAACAGATGGCATCAAACTGCTGCACACGCTACATGGCCGCAGCCGGTAAGCTGTGCGCTATGGCAATGGTTGCCAGAAGTTCCGAAGAACTGGCGGCGTTGATAGCAGTGGGACGTTCAACCCTCGACAGCGGAACGGCCGCGGCTGATGCATCTCCGGCTTTGCGCGACCGGCTCTTTTATTCATCCCGGCCGCTCGGCCCGATCGGTAAGCTTGCATTTGTTTTCCCCGGTTCCGGGAACCACTACGCCGGCATGGCTATGGAACTGTTCAGCCGCTGGCCCGACATCATGCGGCGTCAGGATCGGGAGAATCTCCTGCTGCGCGCCCAGTTCCAGCCGGAACTGTTCTGGAATGGAGCGCCAGCCGCACTGTTCAACGATGACCATCGAGCCGTTATTTTCGCTCAGGTGGCAATCGGCTGTGCCGTTAGCGATCTGGTGCAGCAGTGTGGTGTCCACCCCGCTGCTGTTATCGGCTACAGCCTTGGTGAGTCGGCAGGACTCTTCGCTCTGAGAAGTTGGCGCGACCGGGACGGAATGTTTATCCGCATGAAAGAATCAACCCTGTTCACTCATGATCTGGCCGGAGAGTGCCGGGCTGTGCAGCAAGCCTGGGGACTGCCTGACGGCACGCCGGTACAATGGAGCCTTGGCGTGGTAAACGCTCCGGAACAGAAGGTGCGCGAGACGCTCCCGACATTTCCTCATGCCTATCTCCTGATCGTCAATACTCCTGAAGAGTGTGTTGTCGGCGGCGATGCCGATGCCGTTGCCCAACTGGTTACTGCGCTTGGCTGCCGCTATTTTCCGCTGCAGGGGGTTACTACGGTTCATTGCGAGGTGACTGCGCCGGTTGCCGCCCCGTATCATGATCTACATCTGTTCCCGACCACAGTGCCGGATGGTGTCGTCTATTACAGCGGTGTCACGGGGGACTCCTACGAGGTTACCCGGGAAAGCGCCGCTAAATCAATACTTGGTCAGGCTCTTCATGGTCTCAGCTATCCTGCGGTCATTGAGGCGGCATATCGGGACGGGGTCAGGCTGTTTATAGAGATGGGGCCCGGTGCGTCATGCAGTCGCATGATCGCGCGTATTCTTGGTGTGCGTCCGCATCTGGCCCGCTCGGCCTGTTATGCCGGCCAGGATCCGGTGTCGGCATTCCTGCGGCTGGTGGCCAATCTGATTGCTGAACGGGTACCGGTCGATCTCGCCCCTCTTTTCGATGGAACAGAATCAAAAGAAGATATTCAGCATATGTCCGGTGTCATGCGTGTGCCGCTCGGAGGCGCGTCATTCCAGCCGCCCCGTCTGCCGCCGCCGGCTGTTCAGGTTTCGGCGACCGTGCCGATGGGTCAGACAACTACGCACCATGGTGCCGACAGTAGCTCCTCCTCCTTTGGCGGTCAGGTCGATTCGATGTTTCAGGAGTTTGCCAGGATGCAGCAGTCGCATACTGAGGCGCACGCCGCATTCCTTGCGGCCAGCGAGACAATTACCCGCTCGATGGCGCAGGCTCTGACGCTGGAAATGAATCTGCGGCAGGTGCTTGGCGATGATGTTCCGATTATGGATGTCCTCCCTCACCCTCACGTGGAAGAGGCGAGAAACCCTGCTGTTACCTTCAGCCGCGACATGTGCTTTGAATTTGCCCGTGGTTCAGTCGGTCGCATGCTTGGCAGCAGGTTTGCCGAAGTGGACGGCTTTCCGACCCGTGTGCGCTTACCGGACGAACCGCTGATGCTGGTGGACCGCATCATGAGTGTCGAAGGCGAGCCATGTTCCATGACACACGGCAGAGTGGTCACGGAGCATGATATTCATGCAAACGCCTGGTATCTTGACGGCGGTCGGATTCCCACCTGTATTGCTGTCGAGGCGGGCCAGGCTGATCTGTTCCTGTCCGGTTATCTCGGCATTGACTTCATCACCCGTGGCTTGGCGGTCTATCGACTGCTCGATGCAGTGGTAACCTTCCATCACGGCCTCCCTGGTCCCGGTGAGACTATCCATTACGATATCCATATCGAACGGTTCTTCCGGCAGGGTGATACCTGGCTGTTTCGTTTCTTCTTTGAAGCGACGGTGAATGGACAGCCTCTGCTGTCAATGCGTGACGGCTGTGCCGGATTTTTCAGTCAGCATGAGCTGGACGCCGGCAAGGGAATCGTTCGGCCGGCTGTTGATCTGCGCCCCACAACCGGTATTCGCCCGAATGATTGGCAGGAACTGGTTCCGATGGTTCGGGAAGGGTATGACGCCGCACAGCTTGACCGGCTCCGTGACGGTGATCTGGCTGGCTGTTTTGGGACGCTGTTTGCGGGACTGCCGGTTTCGCGTCCATTGACCATTCCGGGCGGCAGGATGCGCCTCGTACACCGCGTTATTGAAATTGAACCTGCCGGGGGGCGTTGCGGTATCGGTATCATTCGGGCCGAGGCTGATATCCATCCGGATGACTGGTTCATCACCTGCCACTTTGTCGATGACCGGGTCATGCCCGGTACACTGATGTATGAATGCTGCATGCATACCCTGCGCATCTACCTGCTGCGGCTTGGGTGGGTGGCCGAATCGGGCAGCTCCGTCTGGGAGCCGCTGCCGGGTGTGGCCAGCAAACTCTGCTGTCGTGGCCAGGTGCTGGAGACAACAAAAGTTGTCACGTATGAGGTGACAATACGGGAAATCGGCTATTGTCCCGAGCCATATGTGATCTGCGATGCCTTGATGTATGCCGATGGCAAGCCGATTGTCGAGATTACCGGCATGTCGGCCCGTTTGGCCGGTACGACAGCGGGACATTTGGTATCGATGTGGAAACGGCACATGCTACCCCATCCCCCACCTAGCCTCCCCCTTGAAGGGGGAGGAACCCGCTTGCCCTCTCCCTTTCAAGGGGAGGGTCGGGGTGGGGATGGGGTGGCAGTCCGCAAGCCGGCCATATACACGAAAGAGCAGATTCTTGCCTACAGCAACGGCAAGCCGTCTGAAGGGTTTGGTGACCGTTACACGGTATTTGACAGCGCGCGTAAGATTGCCCGCCTGCCGGGACCGCCGTTTCAGTTTATGGACCGGGTAACAGCCGTTCGGGGTGAGCCGTGGCAGATGACAGCCGGCGCAATGGCCGAGGCTCAATATGACCTGCCGGCCGATGCCTGGTTTTTTGCCGCCGAACGCCACTTCCACATGCCGTTCGCTGTTTTGCTGGAAACGGCCCTGCAGCCGTGCGGTTGGCTGGCGGCATACGTGGGATCGGCGCTGACCAGCCCCACCGATATATCGTTCCGCAATCTGGGGGGGAGTGCGGTACAGCACCGGCCGGTGACGCCGGAGAGCGGTACGTTGACTGCTGTGGCAACCTTGACAAAGGTGGCTACCAGTGGTGGTATGATCATCCAGGAATTTGACTTCAGCGTGGCCGACCGGAACGGGCTTCTCTATGAGGGGGAAACCATGTTCGGTTTTTTCGCCAAAGAGGCGCTCGCCAACCAGGTCGGCATCCGTGATGCCCGACCGTACCAGCCAAATGGAGCCGAGGTGGAGCGGAGCAGGGGGCTGCCGTATCCGGAAGGAGCTCCCTTTCCGGAAAAACAGCTGCGCATGATCGACCGGATCGAGATGTTCGTCCCGGATGGAGGGCCGAACGGTCTCGGCTATATCTGCGGCATCAAGAACGTGGACCCTGGTGAATGGTTTTTCAAAGCCCATTTCTACGAAGATCCGGTTACCCCCGGTTCGCTGGGGCTGGAATCGTTTCTTCAGCTGGTGAAATTTGCTGCTGTTGAGCGCTGGGGATGGCGTACTGGCGATACTCTCTCAGCGGTGGCGCTTGAAAGCAGACACCGCTGGCTGTATCGTGGGCAGGTCGTGCCGGGCAACAGTCAGGTTACGGTCACCGCATGGGTAACATCAGTCGATGACCACAATCGCACCCTGACGGCTGACGGTTTTCTGTCAGTAGATGGAAAGCTGATATATCAGATGAATGATTTTACGGTAACAATGGGGTTAAAAAAATGAGATACCGAAAAGTTACTATTGAGGCAATGGGCTATGAGCTGGCACCGGTTGTCGTTACATCGACAGAACTGGAAGCGCGCCTTGAACCGTTATACCGGTACCTGCGCATCGCGCCGGGGCAGCTTCAGGCGCTGACCGGTATCAGGGAACGGCGCTGGTGGGAACCGGGCTATCCACTTTCCCACGGTGCCATTGCCGCCGCCAGAAAAGTGCTCCTCGCAACCGGTATTTCCCCTGAAGACATCGGTGCACTTATCTACACAGGGGTGTGCCGGGAGCAGTTCGAGCCTGCCACCGCCTGTCGCGTTGCTGCCAAGCTTGGTATCGGTGGCCAAACTGCGGTATTCGATCTTTCCAATGCCTGTCTCGGGGTACTGAACGGCATTCTCGATGTTGCCAACCGGATCGAGCTGGGGCAGATACGGGCCGGTCTGGTGGTCTCTTGTGAAAGCGCCCGTGAGATCAATGACATCATGATCGCCCGGATGCTTGAAGAAAGAACCATGCAGCATTTTGCCGCCTCGCTGGCGACACTGACAGGCGGTTCGGGAGCTGTAGCGATTCTGCTGACTGACGGCTCCTTCTCCGATTCTGCCCGTCCGAAGCTGTTGGGAGGAGTCACCCAGACCGCACCGGAACACCACCGCCTCTGTCTCTGGGGGATCACTCCTGACGGCAAGGGGGGCTACGTTCAATCCATGTCGACTGACGGTGTCAATGTCATGAACTACGGCGTTGAGTTGGGACGGCGCACCTGGGATGCCTTTCTCCCTCATGTCGGCTGGAGATCCGAGGAGGTTGATCAGGTCATCTGCCATCAGGTCGGTTCTGCCCATCAGAGCGCCATACTTAAAACCCTTGAAATCCGTCCGGAAATTGACTTTACTACCTACGAGTATCTGGGCAATATGGGCACTGTTTCACTGCCGCTGACCGCTGCAATTGCCGCAGAGCGGGATATTCTTGAAACCGGTGACAAAGTGGCGTTTCTCGGCATCGGAAGCGGGCTGAACTGTCTCATGCTGGGCGTGGAATGGTAGCAGCTGCTCTCGAAAAAGAGTACCCCTTCACCGGCAAACGCCTCGATATTGGTGGCCTTGGTTATCACTATCTCGACGAAGGGAGCGGCGCGCCGGTGGTTATGGTGCATGGCAATCCCTCCTGGTCGTTTTATTACCGCAATCTCGTTATAGCTCTGCGGGACAGCTATCGCTGCGTCGTGCCGGATCATATCGGCTGCGGCCTGTCTGACAAGCCGGGCGACGACGGCTATGATTATACCCTCTTCCGGCGGGTTGACGACCTGGAACTGCTGCTGGAGAAGCTGGAAATCCAGAAGAATATTACCCTCGTGGTTCACGACTGGGGTGGCATGATCGGCATGGCCTACGCGGTGCGGCATCCTGAAAGGATCGCGCGGCTGGTCATACTTAATACCGGCGCGTTCCATCTGCCACCAGAAAAACAGTTTCCCCCGGGGTTGCGCATCTGTCGGGACACTCCTGTCGGTACGCTGCTGGTGCGCGGTTTCAACGCCTTCAGTGTCGCTGCCTCCTACGTCGGCTGCAAACGCAATCCAATGAACGCCTCGCTGCGTGCCCTGTACCAATATCCCTACAACTCATGGCAGAATCGCATCGCCACGCTCCGCTTCGTGCAGGATATTCCGCTAAAGCCGGCCGACCGCGGTTATGATCTGGTGAGCTCCGTTGCTTCCGGCATCGGGCAGTTCAGTCATCTGCCGATATTGATCTGTTGGGGTGAGCTGGATTTTGTTTTTGATCGGCATTTTCTGGCGGAGTGGCAGCGGCGCTTCCCTGACGCCGAAATTCACCGGTATGCCGATTGCGGGCATTACATACTTGAGGATGCCAAGGATGAGGTCATACCTCTGATAACCACTTTTCTTGAACGGACAAACATCCAGCCATGACTGTTGCCGACATCGTCAACATATCCCGCCCGTTGACTGAAATGGCCAGACTCCAGCCGGCCACTCCCGCCATTATATTCCCCCAGGAAGCGCGCAGTTTGAGTTTTCGGGAGCTTGAGCAGGAAAGTAACCGGGTGGGACAGGGATTAGTGCGCATAGGCATTTCCCGTGGCATGCGCGTCGCGCTGTTGGTTCCCCCCTCTCCGGAACTGTTTGCCATTACGTTTGCCCTGTTCAAGGTCGGCGCCGTACCGGTTTTTATCGATCCCGGCATAGGGGCGCGCAACATGAAAGGGTGTCTGGCTGATGCTGCACCTGAAGCTTTCATCGGCATCCCGAAGGCGCACTTGGCGCGGCGGCTCCTCGGATGGGGACGCGCCTCGCTGCGCATCCTGGTGACCGTTGGCGGCGGGCGTTTCTGGGGAGGCATACCTTTTGCGGAAGTACGCCGAATGGAAACCGGTGCCTCGCCATTCACACCGGCTGCCACCTTGCGTAACGAAACTGCCGCAATCCTTTTTACCAGCGGCAGCACCGGTCCGCCGAAGGGGGCGGTGTATACTCACGGAACTTTTGCCGCGCAGGTTGATGCGTTGAAAGAGATGTACAATATCAAGCCGGGAGAGATTGATCTGCCGACGTTCCCTCTGTTTGCCCTGTTTGCGCCGGCGCTTGGCATGACTGCGCTGATACCGCAGATGGACTTCACCCGCCCGGGAACGGTTAATCCGCGCAAGATTCTCGGACCGGCAGCAGATTTTTCGGCGACGACCATGTTCGGCTCACCGGCACTGCTCAATCGTGTTGGTCGCTATGGCGTGACAAAAGGGATTAAACTCGGCTCTTTAAAACGAGTTATATCTGCCGGTGCACCGGTGCCGGCTGCTGTTCTGGAGCGTTTTGCCGCACTGCTGCCGGAAGATGCCGAAATATTCACTCCCTACGGCGCTACCGAGGCGCTGCCGGTCAGTTCCATCGGAAGCCGCGAAATTATTGCTGAAACCGGGCAGATGAGCGGGAAAGGTTTTGGTGTCTGTATCGGCCGTCCGGTGAAAAGCATAACTCTGGCCATTATACCGATCAGCGATGTTCCGGTTGATGTCTGGAGCGGTGAGCTGATACTTGCCGAGTGGGAAGTCGGAGAGATCACGGTGCGCGGCCCGCAGGTCAGCGCAGCGTACCTGAATCGTCCGGAGGCGACCCGAATGGCAAAAATTGCTGACCCATCCGGATGTGTCTGGCATCGCATGGGTGATGTCGGGTATCGGGACAATTCCGGGCGCATCTGGTTTTGCGGTCGCAAGGCACACCGTGTCATCACGGAAAAAGAAACCCTGTACACTGTTCCGGTAGAGGGGGTTTTCAATACACACCCGGACGTATTCCGCACCGCTCTGGTCGGGATCAACGCCGCAAAAGGGCTCAAACGTCCGGCACTCTGTGTCGAACTAGAACCGGGTATCCATAAAAAGGAGCAGGAACGGATCAGGCAGGAGCTGCTGCAGCTGGGGAGCAGCTACCCTCATACCAGGAGTATCAGGCATATTCTGTTCCATCCGGCCTTTCCGGTCGATATTCGCCACAATGCAAAAATATTCCGTGAAAAACTTGCCGTCTGGGCGGAACGGAAATTGTCGTGAACGTCCTTGTTACCGGAGGAGGCGGCTTTCTCGGCGGTGTCATTGTCAGGATGCTGCGTGAACGTGGCGATGAGGTGCGCAGTTTCTCGCGGAGTGAGTACGCTAATCTCACCGCACTCGGCGTGGAACAGTTCAGAGGTGATCTTGCGGACAGTGACGCTGTCAACAGGGCTGTCAAGGGATGTGATCTGGTGTTCCATGTTGCCGCAAAGGCCGGCATCTGGGGGGCTTATCATGACTTCTTCGGGGCTAACGTGGTCGGCACCAGGAACGTTGTGGATGCCTGCAGGAGCAATGGAGTCGGCAGACTGGTCTACACCAGCTCACCAAGCGTAGTCTTCGACGGTAGTGATGTGGAAGGTGGCGATGAAACGCTCCCGTATCCGTCCCGATATGAGGCAAACTACCCTGCGACAAAGGCATTGGCCGAGCGGCTGGTGCGTGGGGCCAATTCTGACGAACTTGCTGTGGTGGTGCTTCGACCGCATTTGATCTGGGGGCCAGGCGACAATCATCTTGTCCCGCGTATTGTGGCCAGGGCGCGTGCCGGAAAGCTGCGCCGGATCGGAACTCGTGCTAATCTGGTGGATACGGTGTACGTTGACAACGCCGCCCGCGCCCATCTGCTAGCTGCCGACAGCCTTTTCCCCCGTTCAGCCCTCGCGGGAAAATGCTATTTTATCAGTGATGGCGAACCGCTGCCGTTGTGGGACATGGTAAACCACATACTTGCCGCCGCAGATCTCCCCCCGCTTACCCGAACGGTTTCACCGATAGTTGCCACTACTCTCGGCGTTATCTGCGAAGGGATATGGGGACTGTTCCGGCTGGCCGGGGAGCCTCCTATGACCCGCTTTGTTGCACACGAGCTTGCAGCTGCCCACTGGTTTGACATCGGCGCCGCCCGCCGCGATTTTGGCTACGACCCGGAAATTTCACTTCAGGATGGTTTGTTACGGTTACGGCAGTGGTTTCAGGAGGTCAGGGAGTGACAGTCATACGGAGCTCTGCCGGCGGCGTTCCTCCATGCTTTCATCAGTTTCTGCGCCGAATGCGGCGTCCAGTCCGTTTATGACACTCTTCAACGCATCTTCAAAACTCTCCAGGTGGGTATGCAACAGATTGTCTGCTCCGCTGTTAATGGTTTCTTCAAGCTGTCGTGCTGTTTCAGAGAGGGAATCAGCACCAAGGATTCCTGATACTGATTTCATGCTGTGAGCTTTTCTCCCCGCCGTGTCACGATCGCCAGAAGTCAGTAGCAAACGGATTTCGTCAGCCTCGCACCGTTTGGAATTCAAAAACTTTATCAAGAGCTCCCGGTAGAGGGGCTGTTTGTAGTTACACATCTTCAGACCGTTCAGGATTACAATGCCGGGCAGTTCTTCCGGGAGGTTTGCGATACCATCTGTGGCGGAAGGAATTGAAGGAGTCATGATTTGCCCAGCTTTGCCCGAATGGCTTCAACCACGTAGTACGCATCATTGATGGCGGTATAGATGAGGTTGGGATGTTTTTCTTCAGTAATGGACCCTTCACTGATTTTCATATATGACGGCGAAATCGCTCCACCGATAACATAGACACCTTTGCGCGTCGATTCAAACTCGGCGGACAGCAGCACCAGTCGTTCCCCCTCTTTGGCAATCTTGCAGACTCCGGCGGTGCAGGCAATACTTTGGATATTCAGTTTGTCGAAGATCGGCACCGGCCCCTGAGAGCCGATGCAGGCGATGACGTTCTGCATCGGAAAGCTCAAGGCGTGGTAGAGATCGATGCCGTCAGCCTGTTTGAACTCGTTGATGCGGATAACCAGACGATCAACACCCTCGTCATCAACTTCACCGATGCGAGGTGTTGCACCGGGCAACAGTCTGATATTGCCTCCGAGAAGTATCTCTTCGCCGAGACGCTGTGCCGTTTCCTTGTTAACATCAAATATCTCCGCCTTGTGCGCCCAGTAGACCGGATTGGTATCCCCCGCCTCACGCTTGGTTCTGAGAATGTTGATGATTACATCAGCAGCAGTATTACCTCCGCCGATCACCAGCGTTTTTATGCCGATATATTTGCTGGCGTCATCAACATTTTTTGCCACCATTTTGGCATCGCCATAGACCGACAGTTCACGTGGTATATTGCTGCCGAAGGAGAGGATGACTTTTTTTGCTTTGTACGCGCCTTTTGATGTCATAACCGTTAGGCCGTCTCGTTCATCCTTGATATCTTCAAAATCAACTTCCGTCTGAATATGAAGATTTTCATGCTGAACAAAGTGCTGCACATACTGCAGATAACTCTCCACAGTCACCGGCTTGTCAGGTGGGCGCAGTTCATCCACCATAAACGGCTGGGGGGCGTCCTTTGGCTTTGAGGCATACACCAGCTTTCCTTCAGGGTAGGTGTTGGCAATCCCTTGAAAAATTGCTTTGCCTGATTCGAGCACCAGGTAGGAAAGATTATGCTTGTGGCAGAGATAGGCCGTCGAAAGGCCGGCAGGACCGCCGCCGATGATCAGAACGTCATAGATGGTATTTTTCATGTGAGTATCCTTTGATTACAGCTGAACGCATGAACAATAGTACACTTTTTTGCAAAAAGATAAAGTGGTATAGGGCTTGCCATATCTGTCAGAATGGTTATTATCAGAGCACAGGACATTTGACGGGAGGTAATATATGGAAGACAGGGATAAAAAAGTTGCAGCCGCTGCGTTACTGATCTTTGCCGGCGGTGTGATAGGAGCAGGGTTGACACTGCTGTTTGCACCGCAATCCGGAAGCAGAACAAGAAAAGACATTCTGCGTTACTCGAAAAAGGTCGGTCATCGCGCTGATGAGGTCGTTGATGATCTTGCGGCAAATGTCTCCAATCTTGTGGAAACAATCGGAGAAAAAACCGACGATCTGTTGGAAAAAGGGAAAGATGTGGCTGGCGGGGCACGAAAAGACCTAATCCGGCTGATTGAAGAGGGTTCATCAAAACTGGAAAAGTTCAGGACGTTACTGAGCAGGATGAAATAACTTATCTGACGATAGTTATGCAACTGTTTCCCGGTTCCGGAATCAGTCTGTTGAAATAATCGATTGTCGGGAAGAGCTCCGACGGGCGTGGGTCGACTTTTGAGCTGTAGCGGCTGATATAAATCAGATAGTGGATTTGGAACTCCTGCGCTGTTGTCAGATTTGTTTCGCTGTCTTCACCCAGCATGGTTCGTTCCGGATCGTAGCAGATAAAATCCTGCAGTTTCCTCCAAAAGCGTCCGTCTTCTTTGGGTAGTCCAACCTGATGCGCGGAAACGATGCCGTCAAAATATGGTCCGATGCGGGTGCTTTTCATCTTGAGACCAAGTGTTTTTGAGTGGGCATTGGTGACCAACCAGACCATTTTCCCCGAATGTTTCAAAAATAACAGAAATTCAATTACATACGGATGGACAGCAATCAGATGCCCAACCTCATGCTTGAGCACTGGAATGTCAAGCGCAAGGCGATCGGACCAATAATCGAGATCTGTCCAGTTGAGCGTGTTTTCCTGGCTGCGAAACAGGCTGTACAGATGCTTCTTCGCATATTCAAGAGTCGTGTGGTTTTGCTGGGACCATCGTTTCGGCACGTGCTCCAGCCAGAAATGGTCGTCAAAATGGCGATCAAGGATGGTGCCGTCCATATCCAGCAGGACGGTGTCAATGTCGTTCCAGTCGATTCGAATATTCAATGTTCCTCCTTCCGCCACTTTTCCGTGCCGAGAATACGTTTCTGATACGGTAATTGTCAAGCCGGAGAATCGGAGACTTCGTGTTCAAAAAGTCAATTCTATTGACTTTTTGAACAGTTATCGCGTATAAGGTTCGACCTTCTTATGTTCGATAAACTTCTTTACATAGAAACATTCGGCTGCCAGATGAATGTCAATGATTCCGAACGAATTGTTTCAATGCTGGCCGACCTTGGCTATGCCCCGACGAACGACGCAGCCTCCTCTGATATGATCCTGCTCAATACTTGTAGTGTGCGGGGCGGAGCGGAGGAAAAGGTGTACCGGCGACTGGCAAATCTGCGTATTTACAAACGGGATGGCAAAAAACAGATTATTGCAGTGGGCGGCTGCGTGGCCCAGCAGGAGGGGGAGGCACTTCTCCGCAAACTTCCGTATCTGGATCTGGTGATCGGCACGCATAATCTGCATCTGCTGCCGGATATGGTGCGCTCTGCAGAACGGGGCGAGCGCCGTTCCGAAACAGCCTTTATCGATAACGAACTGCGTCTGGACCTGTTTCCCCCAATCAGCGGAGAATCACGTCTTTCGCGCTTTGTAACGGTTATGCAGGGGTGTGACAATTTCTGTTCGTACTGCGTCGTGCCGTATGTGCGTGGCCGCGAAATCAGCCGGCGCTCGGCGGATATTCTGGCAGAAGTCAGGCAGCTTGCCGAGGAAGGGGTCAAAGAGGTTATTCTGCTGGGCCAGAATGTCAATTCCTACGGTCTCAAAAGTAGCAGTGAACTTTCATTCGCCGAACTGATCCGACTGGTGGCTGATGTAAATGGCATCGAACGGATCCGTTTTACCACCTCGCACCCCAAGGATATGTCTGATGAGCTGATCGCCTGTTTTGGTGACGTCACAAAACTGACCGGACAGATTCACCTCCCGGCTCAAGCGGGCAGTAATGCCGTCTTAATGAATATGGGACGCGGATATACACGCGAAACCTATCTGGACAAAGTTCATAAACTGAGAGCTCTCCGACCGGACATTGTCTTTACCGGTGATATTATTGTCGGTTTTCCCGGTGAGACTGATGCTGATTTTGAGCAGACGCTTCTGTTGATGGAAGAGGTTCGTTACATTGATCTGTTTTCGTTTGTCTATTCACCGCGCCCCGGCACCAAAGCGGCTGAATTATCTGATGATCTGCCAAAAACGGTAAAAATGGCGCGTCTTGATCGTCTGATGGAGCTGCAGCGTCGCCATACTATGGAAATATGCCGGCCGTATGTCGGTAGCACGATGGCGGTCCTGGTTGAAGGGGAGGGGAGACTGCCCGGCCAGCTGTCTGGCAAGTCCGATATCGGCCGTATCGTCAATTTTCCCGGTGACAGTTCCCTGATCGGCACTTTTGTAGCTGTCAAAATTACCAAAGCCTACCCGAATTCATTTCTGGGGGATAGGCTATGATTTTACCGCATGCGGTGAATTTGATTCGAGGAGTTTATGCCTGAAGAGATCGCAGCACCAGTTACGAACAATTTTCTTCGCACCATTATCGATGAAGACCTCAAAAGCGGCAAACATGCCGGCATTGTGACCCGCTTTCCGCCAGAACCGAACGGTTATCTTCATATCGGCCACGCCAAGTCGATCTGTATCAATTTTGGCCTGGCGCGCGATTTCGGCGGCCGCTGCCACCTGCGCTTTGATGATACCAATCCGGCCAAGGAAGAGCAGGAATACATCGATTCAATCAAGGAGAGTGTCCGCTGGCTCGGTTTTGACTGGGGAAAACACCTCTATTATGCATCAGACAATTTCGATCAGCTGTACCAGTGGGCGGTGTACCTGATCGAACAGGGAAAGGCGTATGTTGAAGATCTGAATGCGGAACAGATCAGGGCATATCGCGGTACGCTGACTGAACCGGGAACGGAAAGTCCGTTTCGCAGCCGCCCGGTTGCGGAAAACAGTGACCTGTTCCGCCGCATGAAGGATGGCGAATTCCCTGACGGTACCCGCGTCCTGCGTGCCAAGATTGATATGGCATCCCCCAATATGAATCTGCGTGACCCGGTACTGTACCGGATCATTCATACCCCGCATCCTCATGTTGGCGACACCTGGAAAATTTACCCGATGTATGACTTCGCCCATGGTCAGACCGATGCCATCGAGGGCATCACCCACTCTATCTGTACACTGGAGTTTGAATCACACAAGCCGCTCTATGAGTGGTTTCTCGATAATCTGCCGGTGCCGGCACGGCCGCGTCAGTACGAATTTGCCCGCCTGAATCTGACCTATACGGTGATGAGCAAGCGAAAGCTGCAGGAACTGGTGCGGCTTGGCATCGTTTCCGGGTGGGATGATCCGCGCCTGCCGACGCTTGAGGGATTGCGGCGGCGCGGCTATCCATCGGCGGCGGTACGGAGTTTCTGCGAACAGATAGGGGTTGGCCGGAGCGATTCGTGGATTGACGTCTCTATTCTGGAAGAGTGCGTACGCACTCATCTTAACGAGACGGCGCCACGCGCCATGGCGGTGTTACGGCCGATCAAGCTGGTCATTGACAATTATCCGGTTGGGCAGACCGAAGAGTTTACTGCGGCCAACCATCCGCAGCGGCCGGAGATGGGTAGTCGCTCAATTCTTTTTTCCCGTGAAATCTGGATTGATGCCGACGATTTCATGGAAGTGCCGAGCAAGGGTTTCCACCGCCTGACTATCGGAGGAGAGGTCAAGCTCCGCTCCGGTTACATTGTCACATGCCTCTCGGTGGTAAAGGACGGGGATGGAGAGATAATTGAACTGCATGGCGAGTATGACCCTGCGTCACGTGAGGGAATCCATACTGCCGATGGGCGCAAGGTTAAAGGGGTTATTCACTGGGTGTCCGCCGAGAATGCCGTGAACGCAGAGGTACGACTGTTCGACCGGTTGTTCAGCGATCCGAACCCGGATCGCGGCGGCATTGACTATAAACAATTCCTGAACCCGGACTCGGTCCAAATCCTGACCGACTGCAGGCTTGAAGCATCGCTGGCAGATGCTGTTGATGAAACACGCTACCAGTTTGAGCGTCAGGGCTATTTCTGTCTCGATCCAAAAGACGCCGGTTCCGGAACACTCGTATTCAACCGGATTGTCACCCTGCGGGATACGTGGGCGGCAAAGAAGTAAACGCGAATCCCTCGGACGTATCCGCAAAATTCAGTTGGTGGATAACAACCATGAAGCAATTTTCAAAACTCGTAGCTTTGATCTGCCTTATGCTGTGCCAGCCGTTGCCGGCTGCTGAAGTACAACAAGGTGCCCCGGCGGTAAACGGCAGCCGTGATTGTTCCGTTTGTCATGCTCAAGAAGTGAAAGAGCTAACAAACAACGGTAAGAAGCACAAAAATAGTCAGGGGTGTGTCTTCTGCCACAAGGGGCATCCACCTGAAGATCGCAATGTTATCCCTGCATGTTCTCAATGTCATAATGGTACATCATCACATTACGATGTTCCTGACTGTAAAAAGTGCCACATCAGCGCGCACGCGCCAAAACAAGTAATGTTTATGAGTGATTGTGTGAAATGTCATGGTGATCAGGCCTCAAAAATAGCGCAACATGCCAGTAAACATTCGAAAGTGGCCTGTACGGCATGCCACCTGTTCAGGAACGACAAGCCGCATGGCTTTATTCCAGAATGTCTTATGTGCCATAAGCCGCATGCTGCCTGGCAGACAGCCGCTGATTGCAGAAAATGTCACCAGGCGCACATGCCGAAGATTGTTACATACAACCTGAACACCCCATCAAAAGAGTGCGCCGCATGTCACAAGAAGGCCTATGAACTCCTGACGGCGAGTACATTCAAACACCAAAAGCTCGTCTGTGCTGCATGTCACCAGGCGAAACACACATTTACACCGCAATGTCAAACATGCCATGGCCAGCACCATGCAGCTGAAGTACATGGCCGGAATCCTGCATGCGGTACGTGCCACAACACTGCACATGACCTGTCCTATCCCACACCTGATAAAGGAAAATAGATTGTCAAACTACCTGAAAGAGAGTGTACCCACTCATTTGAAAAACAATACATTTACCTCCGGTTTTGTCTCAATAATAGGTCGCCCGAATGTTGGCAAATCAACGCTCCTGAACAGTATTATTGGAGAGAAAATTGTTATTACCTCTGATAAGCCGCAGACAACCCGTAACCGCATTCAGGGGATTCACAACATCCCCGGCGGCCAGATTGTGTTCATCGATACGCCCGGCATTCACACCGGTCGTTCCCGGTTGAACAAAAGCATGGACGAAGTGGCTCGTTCCTCTATTAGTGGCGTTGACCTGTTGATGCTGGTCGTCGAAGCTACGGGTGCAGCGGATCCTGCCTTTATTCATGATGTTCTTGCCAAGGTAAAAATTCCGGTTGTGCTGGTTATCAACAAGGTTGATTTGCTGACCGATAAAGCTTTGGTCTTGAAGAAAATTGCCGACTGGGCGGCGCTCTTTCCGTTCAAGGAGATCGTGCCGATCTCGGCCGGGCGCAACGATGGCGTCGAGCATCTGGTTTCGGTTGTCGGCGGCTATCTCCCCGAAGGACCAGCCATGTTTCCGGATGACATCCTGACCGACATGCCGGAGAAATTCATCGTAGCTGAGATGATCCGTGAAAAGGTCTTTCGTCTGACCCGTGACGAAGTGCCGTATTCCACTGCAGTTGTGGTGGAAAGTTTTATTGAACGCGAGAACGGGGTCATTGCGATTTCAGCGGCCATCATGATTGAACGGGACACGCAGAAGGGGATCATCATCGGTTCGAAGGGTGAAATGCTCAAAAAGATCGGCACGCAGGCTCGTCAGGATATCGAGCGCCTGCTTGATACGAAAATATATCTGGAGCTGTTCGTCAAGGTTGTTGAAAACTGGAGCGAACGTCCATCTAAACTGAAAGAATTAGGATACGAATGAAACCTTTAGTAGCAATTGTCGGTCGTCCCAATGTTGGCAAGTCAACTCTCTTCAACCGGCTGCTCGGCCACCGTCGCGCAATCGTCGATGATACCCCGGGCGTTACGCGTGACCGCAACTACGCAAACATTACCCGCTTTGAAAAACCGTTTATTCTGGTTGACACCGGCGGATTTGAACCGGTTACCGAAAACCGCCTGCTGCAGCAGATGCGCGAGCAGTCGAAGCTCGCCATCGAAGAGGCTGACGTCATTATTTTCATGATGGATGCCAGGAGCGGCCTGACTCCGGCAGATACTGAAGTTGCAGAAATGTTGCGCCGCGTCAAAAAACCGGTGTTTTTTGTCGTCAACAAGGTTGACGGCGAAAAACTGGAGAATGAGTCAGCCGAATTTTACTCTCTTGGAATTGGCGAGCTGTACACGATCTCAGCCGAACACAATCGCGGTGTTATCGATCTGGTTGAAAACATCATGGAAGTATTTCCTCCGGCAGATGCTTCCGACCCTGAAGAAAACATCACCCGCATTGCCGTAGTCGGTCGCCCGAACGTCGGCAAATCGTCACTGGTCAACCGGCTGCTCGGCTATGAGCGTGTTGTGGCAAATCCGACCGCCGGCACCACCCGTGATTCGGTGGACACGCCTTTTACCTGCAACAAAAAACCGTATGTACTGATTGACACTGCCGGTATCCGTCGCAAGGGAAAAACAACGGAAAAGCTTGAAAAATACAGCGTCTGTGATGCATTGCGCAGTATTGAACGCGCCGATGTCGTGCTGATGGTGATAAACGCGGAAGAGGGTGTCACTGAGCAGGACGAGCGCATTGCCGGGTATATCCATGAAGCGGGCAAAGGGTGCGTCTTTGTGATCAATAAATGGGATCTCCTCGAAAAAGACAATTCCACCCTCGGAGTATACATCGCTAAAATCAGGGATGGCTTCAAATATCTGGCATACGCCCCGATAGTCTGTGTTTCCGCCAAGACCGGCCAACGCTCCGGAAAAATCATTGAAACGGTTGACGAAGTCATGCAGCAGTTTTGTCGTCGCGTCACGACATCGGAACTGGTTCATGTGTTCACGGATGCTATCGAATCCCACCACGCTCCATTATCCCATGGCCGCAGGGTTAAATTCTACTTTGCCACTCAGGTGGCAACGCGCCCGCCGGCATTTGTCATCTTTACCAATCAGCCTGAGAATATTCATTATTCGTACGAACGCTACCTGATCAACAAGTTTCGTGAAGCGTTCGGTTTTGATGGTGTGCCGTTGCGGCTGATGTTCCGGGGCAGGGATAAGGCAGGCAGCGGTCGTTGAAAATCAGGAAGGCCGCTTCTCATGGCCGCTGCATCTGATAAAGGCTTTACTTGAAGGCACTGTTGCGCTATCTTCCGCCAAGTGTTTGATCTGTTGGGAAATTGAAATGTGTCAGGGTTTCATCCATCTTTCCGGATGAGTGCCATGCAGATGGAACGGTACGAATGAGCCTGGTAGGTACCCTCGAAGAGCTAGAACTTGGCGAGATCTTACAGATTGTCAGTCTCGGAAGAAAAACCGGTGTCCTTTCCCTCAGCAGCAGGGGAAGGGATGGCTCGGTTTTTTTTCGTCAGGGCCTGGTTGTCAGGGCAACCTCAAGTGCCAATCAGTTGAGTCTCGGGGAGCTACTGGTCCACAAGGGAATTATAGACCTGCCGCTTCTGCGTTGCGCACTGGCATATCAACAGGAAATTGATTTTAGTGAGCGCCTTGGGATAGTTCTTGTACATAAATTTGCTGTTGCGCAGGAAGCGGTTGACGAAGTAGTGCGGGAACAGATTGAGCAGATCGTTATTTCATTGTTTTCCTGGACAGATGGTACATTCAGTTTCGAGATCAAAAAATCGGTCGAGCTTATCGATGGCAACATGGTAGATCCGCTCCAGTTTATGCTTGATCAGGGTTTGAATCCCCAGTTTCTCGCCCTGGAGGGGAGCAGGATTTACGATGAGAACCTCAGGAAGTCCACCTTCGGAGGAACGGAGCGGGATGATGAACCGTGCGAGGACACACTGGATATTGTGTTGGATCTGCTGGATAGCGTGAAAGCCCAAAAAGCCAGTCTGCCGGCAGAGCTGCATCAGATTGTAGTTGTTGACGACGATGGTCCCACGTTGCGGGCGATTACTGACGGGCTGATCAGGCACGGATTCACTGTCCATGCCATGACCCGAAGTGAAGATGCACTGATAAAAGTGGATTCTCTGCACAGAAGCGGCGGTAAGCCGGCTGTTCTGATTGACCTGGTGATGCCGAAAATGGATGGTTCCGGTCAGCTTGGCGGTGTTGAACTTATGGAACTTTTGCATGGTAACTTCAAGGGCCTTCAGTTGATCATCATGGCTGATCAGCGGCATCCGGAAGCGGAAACGAGGATCAGGGAGTTGGGGTACTCTCTTGTCAGCAAGCCGCTTCAGGCTGATATTGGCACTTCTGCCGCGCTGGCCGGTTTCATTGCCGATATAACGCATACCATCTATCATGCCTCTGGCAGCTGTGCTGACGCAGCGCAGGGGGGCTCTTTTCCAGAATGCCGACTACACAGGGAGGGTGCTCCGTGAGTACGAAGAGAATATTGATTGCCGATGACTCGGCAACCATGCGAGCCATGCTTGTTGCCATTGTAGAAACGCTTGGCGACTACCGGATAATTGAGGCTGCCAGCGGCTTTGAGGCGTTGAGACTGCTGCCGCGGGAACATGTGGATCTGGTTCTGACCGATATAAATATGCCAGATATCAATGGGTTCGAATTGATCAAGTATCTTCGTACAAACCCCAACTACAAAAACATTCCGGTGTTCATTGTTTCAACGGAGGGGAGCCCGAAAGATATTGAAAAAGCGAAACAACTTGGCGTTGATGAATACGTGGTCAAGCCCTTCTCCCCCGAAAAACTGCAGCAATTAATCAAGCGCTATCTGCACCAGTCCTCTTGACAGATATGACAGGAACGCGGTTATGAGTGAGCAGGAAAAAACATACGCGAAAGCGGTGCAGGATTTTCTTGCCGAGGCTGAGGAAATTATTGAACAGCTTGGATCGGAGTTGACTGATCTCTCTGACATGGCTGAACAGAATGATCTGAATCCTGACGTGCTCAATTCGATTTTCCGGGGGGCCCACTCACTAAAAGGGCTTGCGGGCATGTTCGGCTTCAACGACGTGGCCGAACTTGCGCACAATATGGAAAACCTGCTCGATACGTTGAGGCTCGGGAAAGTATTACTCACTCAGCAGATTATGTCGGTGCTGTTTGGCTCACATGAGCTGCTGAGCGCACTGGTACGACATCTTGCCGGCGGCGAAAACAGAAGCATGACTTCGGAAATATCCGCGTGCGTGACAAAGATTAATGCATGCCTTACTCCATCAGAAACACGGAGCGTTGCCGGAGGCCAAGAAACATGTGAAATACCGGTCCATATTCGGGAAGCTCTCACTGAGTACGAAGACCACCGCCTGGCAGATAATCTTGCCAAAGGTAAAACACTCTTTGTCATTCATACCTCCTTTGATCTTACTACATTTGACACCGAATTATCGGCAGTTACCGACGTTTTGAAGAGGTGTGGAGAAGTTGTCAGCACCCTGCCGAGTGTCGGTGAGAATATTGAAACCACCATTGATTTTGAAATTCTTTTTGGTTCAAATAAAACTCTCGATGAGCTGACAGCTGCAGTAGGACGGGATGCTGTCACTGTCACCCGGCTTGGTTCCCGCTCCGGTTCGGATGGGCTCGACGCTACGCAAAAAATGGTCCACGAACCAGCTACAGCCCGTGTTGCCGACGAAGCATCCCTGGCGCTGGTCGGAATCAGGCAGGAATCGGCGCTTTCTCCCCCCGCAGTGCGCCTTCCTGCGGCTGATGATCAGCTGATAACTGCCAAGAGCATGAGCCGTACTGTTCGAGTTGATATAGGCAAACTTGACGAATTAATGAATATTGTCGGTGAACTCGTCCTTGCCAACTCGACTATTGCGGACATTTCCATCAAGATGCGCAATGAAGGCTTTTCACGGATCTCAATCGAGCTGGCAAAAGCGGCAAAAGGGCTTGATCGAAAACTTTCCGACCTCCAGAAGGGTGTCATGGAGATCAGGATGATCCCTGTCGGGCAACTGTATGAAAAGATGTCGCGGATTGTGCGAAAAATATCACGTGAACAGGATAAGCGGGTTGAACTTAAATTTCATGGAGCCGACACCGAACTTGATAAGTTGATCATTGAAGATATCTCGGATCCGATGATGCACATTATTCGAAATGCGATAGATCACGGCATTGAGTCACGTGACGTTCGTGTGTCTCGAGGGAAGGCTGAAAAAGGGACCATCAGCATCTCATCGTTTCAAAAAGGGAATCATGTTGTCATTGAAATTGATGACGACGGTGGGGGCATTGATGTTGACAGGGTAAAAAACAAGGCGCTGCAAAAGGGTTTGATCAGTGATATCAGAACTGTTTCAGATCGTGATGCCCTTGATTTTATTTTTCTGCCCGGCTTCTCAACGAATGAAACGGTGAGTGAGGTCTCCGGACGTGGCGTCGGCATGGATGTTGTCAAAAACAATATCTCTGCAATTTCCGGCATGGTAGATGTCCATACGCGGGTAGGCGAGGGCACTCGCTTTATTATCACCTTGCCGATCACGCTGGCTATCATCAAGGCCCTGATAATATCGTGTGCCGGCAGAGTCTATGCGTTGCCGATTACATCGGTGCTGGAGTCGTTACTGCTGTCCGAAAAGGATATTCTGACGGTAGAGCGTAAAGAGGTTGTGCAGCTGCGGGAAACGACGTTGCCGCTGTTGAGGCTCGATCATTATTTTGAACTCAGTCGCACTGCAGAGGCACCGAAAGAATGTTATGTCGTGGTCGTTGGAATTGCTGAAAAACGTCTTGGAATTGTTGTTGACGATCTCGTCTGCCAGCAGGATATCGTTATCAAGCCGCTTGGGGAATCATGCAAACGGTTTCGCGGGGTTTCAGGCGCGGCAGACCTCGGTGATCAGCGCACGATTCTCGTACTGGATATCAACGGAATCATCAATGAAACAATGCGTTCCGGGGGCTGACGGATATGTACAAGAGTTATTTCGGCTTCAGGGAGAAACCGTTCAGCAAAACTCCTGATCCCCGTTTTTTGTATTTGAGCAGCGGCCATGAAGAAGCGCTGGCCCGTCTCGAATTTGTTATTGAGGAGCGTGAGCTTGCTGTACTGACCGGGGATGTCGGTTGCGGGAAAACAACCTTGTCACGCGCGCTTATGGATCGCCTTGGCCCGAACTACCGGTTTTGTTTTATTGTTAATCCACGGTTAACAGCAATTGAGTTTCTGCGGACCATCGCCCGTATCCTTGAAGTCGGGCAGCCGGCTGATGCCAAAGATACACTGATAAACCAGATTCATACGGCTGTTTACTCATTAAACCAGCAGGATATCTGTCCGGTTCTTGTGATTGATGAAGCCCAGATGATTGCCGCTCCAGAAGTTTTTGACGAGATTCGGTTGCTGACCAATTTTCAGCTGGACGACCGCAACCTGCTCAGCGTCGTGATTATGGGGCAGCCTGAGCTGCGTCAGATGATGTCATCCGATCGTTTTGAACCGCTGAGGCAGCGGATTTCTCTGCATTATCATTTGAAGCCGCTGTCGCTCGATGAAACTATGGAGTATCTTGATTTTCGGCTTGAGGCGGCTGGCGGTTCCCCCGGTCTGTTTGCTCCGGATGCCGTTCAGCGGATTCATGAATTAAGCGGCGGGGTGCCCCGTAAAATTAATTCCATGGCAACGAACGCCCTGCTTGTTGCATTCGGGTGTGATGCTGCACTGATCGATTCTGACATAATAAGCGAAATAAAAGATGAATTGATGATGTAGGCGGAACAGATATGGATCTCGCAAAAATACGAAAAAAATCGTTACAGTTGCCGGTGGTGGCGACTACCAGCATACCTGATGCGGCATCGTGTGAACCAGACCGTGTCAACGTTTTCTCCGGGACCGTTCAGGGTGTGCCTGCTGCGCCGCAGCCAGATTTTTTCCGGGTGGAACTGCCCGTATCATGCCCAAATCCGGTGAGCGACACAAAGATGCACCCTGTATCGGCAACCAATTCTTCGGAGCGTTCAGCGCGACCGCCGCTTGATGTGATTCTGGCTGGCAGGAAGGCTGCCGGTTGCGATGAAGTGACGGAGTATGCCGACGATGTTATTGAAGAGGTCGTTGCTGCAACCGGTCTGGAATTTCTCTGCTTACGGGTTTCCGACGAGATCTACGGCATTAACATCATGGATATCAAAGAGATCATCAAACCGAGGGAAGTGACGGAGGTGCCTCGGGCCCCCCGCTTTTTCCCCGGAATTATTTCTCTTCGGGGCACCATAATTTCCGTTATTGATATGAGAGTCCGCCTGAACCTTGCTCCCATTGAGCCGACCGGCAAAGAACGCATCATCGTTATCAAAGGCGATGATGCGTTTAGCGGCCTGCTGGTGGATGAAGTTATTCAGGTTGCTCAGGTTCAGTCGGAAGATATCGAAGCGCCGCCAACTGTCTTTGACGGGGTGGATCGTGACTTTATCGGTGGTATCGGGCGCTCTGGTGGCCGCATGATCATACTTCTGAATCTGGAGCATATTACGGATATAAATCGTTGCTAACTATGGAATCTACTCTGACTCACATACAACTGGCTTGCTTCAGTATCGCGGATAAGCTGTTTGCCGTTGATATCATGAGAATCCGTGAAATAATCGTTCCTCAGATACTTTCGCCATTGCCACGCGCTTCCGAATTGCTGGATGGCGTTATCAATCTTCGTGGTGACGTCATTCCGGTCATGAATATGCGTACACGGCTGGGGGTGCTTCACACAGAGGACCATCCGGTGGGCAAGTTTCTGATCGTAACGCTTGCGAGACAATTACTTGCTCTCGTGGTCGACGACGTCAAGGAAGTTATTTCCGTATCGGTAACTGACATAAAACCTCCCATTCAGTCGGCAACAGGGGGTGGGTTGGAATTTATACTGGGTATCTGTCTCTATGATGACAGGGTTTTTATGATTTTGGATATTGACTCTCTTCTGGATTCTCGCACCACGGTTCATACCGATATTCCCGTATAACACGCAATGCTGAAAAAGCAGGTATCAGGAGTAGTACAACAATGGATTTAGATACTATACAACATGATTTCCAGTCATCTGATGAAGAAGTTCGCCGATCAACACTTCATTCCTTACGGCATGCTCTGTTGAATGATGTGCAGGAAACCATATTTTCTGCAATGGGTGATGAAAACTGGCGAGTTCGGAAAGAGGCGGTAGAAACGTACATTTATTTGAAGCCGGATCTGCGCTCTATCGAGCAGTTGCTGAAACTTCTGCGCAACGAGGATAACGCCGGTTTGAGGAATTCTGCTGCTGAAGCATTAATTCGTCTCGGTGCTCAATGTGCGGAGCCTTTGCTGAGTATGGTGCAGGATATTGATGCTGATCTACGCAAAAGCATTATCGACATTATGGGGGCTATCGGTGAACCGGTTTTTTTTACGGCTCTCCTTGTGGCCCTGCAGGACCCCGCCGTTAATGTTGCTTCGGCTGCTGCTGAACAGCTTGGCGCTTTGGGGGATGCTGAAGCTGCCGAATACTTGATGAAGGCGATTGTCGAGAGGGATGAAGTGCTGTTCCGGTTCAGTGCGCTTGGATCTTTGGGGGCACTTGGAAAGCAGATGAGCATACCGGCAGCACTGCTCAATCTGGCCGAACAGGAGCTTTTCAAAAAAGCTGTCTTTGATTGCCTCGGATCAATAGCGGATGAAAGTTCTTACAAACTCCTGCTGGATGGTTTTTCCTGCCGTCAGAAAAATTGCCGTGCTGCTGCAGTAAAAGCGCTGTACAGGGTATACGAACGCTCTCCGGCGGTATCACAGGCAACAATTCGTGAATCACTGCAACTCTTGAAAGAAAATGACATCATTACCGGCCTACTGGAGTTGTTCAACTCCAAAGATATGCTTTTGACGGAAGCACTGCTCTGGACAAGTGTCGTTACGAAAGACAACCGCTTCATTCCAATGCTGATTGAAGGATATGCCGACGAACGCACCGCCAGTTCAGCTTTTGCCGCTTTGAAAAATTTCGGTCGGGATGCGGTGCAGGAGATTGATTCTCGTTTTGCAACTCTTGGCGATTGCGGCAGAAGCGGTTTGTGCCGATTGATTTCAGAGTGTGGCTATTCCCAGTTTAATGATGTCATCCAGAAAGGCCTTCGGGACTCTTCTGCGCAGGTCCGTGTCTCGGCCGCCTTTGCGGTTGGGAAACTTGGCTTAATTACGATGATTCCTGAACTCGTTCTGCTTGTTGACGACCCGGATCTGTACGTTTTTGCAGCGGCTGTCGGCAGTCTGCAGTCACTTGCAATAATCAGTCGGGCAAAAATCCTGACGGAAGTAGGTCGCTTCTGCTCATCAGAAAAAGTGCAACAGAGGAAAGCTGCCGCACTTTTGTGCTCATCTCTCGGGGAGCTGAATCGTTTGCTGCTGTTGATAAAAGATGAAGATTCGAAGGTCCGTTCGGCTGCTGTTACTGCGCTCGGCAAGTGTCGCATGGAGGGATCAGGTTCGGCACTGGCGCTTTCCCTTACCGACGAAGATCCGGAGGTGCGTATTGCTGCTGCAGATGCCCTTGGCATGCTGCTCGATCCGACGATTATCGGGGTTCTTGAACACGCACTGAATGATGAAGATGTCTGGGTACAGTCAGCCGTATTGGCAGCGCTTGCCAAAATTGATCCGGCACGGGCTTTAGCGGTAATTACTTCTTTGTGTGCTGATGCCGGAGGGCTGCTGCTGATTACCAGTCTTAAAATACTTCAGGAAATTGGTGGGCCGGAATCTGAGAACATTATTCGGCGGTATCTTCAGAATGATGATCAGGATGTTGCCAGACAGGCCGCAGCATCGCTGAAAAAGTGTACGACTTCATCAACGTTATCACGGTAAGGTTCTCATGCCATTCTCTTTTGCGCCGGTTCATAGCATGTCAGACGATGAATTTCACCTGTTAAGGGATTGTGTCTACGGGCACTGCGGTATCTATTTCGACAAGGATTCAAAGTATATACTTGAAAAGCGCCTCTCCCACCGGCTTATGGATCTGAATCTGACCTCGTTCTATGACTATTACCATTACCTGAAATACAACCGTAATAAAGATCAGGAACTCATGGACATCATGGATGTTCTTACGACCAATGAAACATATTTTTTCCGTGAGTCATTCCAGTTGAAAGCGTTTTCCGATGAGATTATTCCCGAGCTGATAAAAGCGAAAAAGGCTTTGGGAAACCGTACGTTGCGTATCTGGAGTGCGGGGTGTTCGACGGGTGAAGAACCGTATACTATTGCCATGCTGCTCAGTGCAATACCTGCTCTCAAAGGGTGGTCGATTGAAGTTATCGGCACTGATATCAGTCAGAAAGTGCTTAACCATGCACGCCGTGCCGTGTATGGTAAATCCGCATTCAGGGCCACAGAAGAGCGGGATTTGCAGCGTTACTTTCATCCGCTTGACGACGGATTCAAGGTGAACGATTCCATTCGTGAACTGGTGACTATCAGCCATCTCAACCTCTTTGATACCAATCGTCTGAAAATGCTTGGTACGGTTGACCTGATTTTCTGCCGAAATGTAATTATCTATTTTGACCTGGCTGCAAAAAAACGTGTCATTGAATCGTTCTACACGGCGTTGCAGGGTGGTGGTTATCTGCTTCTCGGACACTCCGAATCACTGATGAATATTTCGACGTTGTTTACGCTCCGGCATTTCAAGAACGATATGATCTACCAGAAGCCTGTGGGCACACTTACCGGGGGTGCTCAGTGAAAAAAATCAGGATCGTTGTCGTTGATGATTCGGCATTCAGCCGCCGCAGTATAACCCGTATGCTGGAGGGGCTTGATACTGTTGAAATCGTGGGATTTGCGGGAAACGGTGAAGAGGGCATTCAGAAAGTCATCGCCCTCAAACCGGATTTGGTAACCCTTGATCTCGAAATGCCCAAGATGGATGGTTTTACCCTGCTGCGCATCCTGACAACCCGTTTTTCTGTGCCGGTAATTGTTATCAGTGCCCTGAGCGGAGCAGACAAAGTTTTCAAGGCGCTAGAGCTTGGGGCGCTCGATTTTGTCGCCAAACCTTCTGGAACGGCATCAATAGATCTGCTCTCCATAAAGGAAGATCTTCAGAAAAAAGTACGGCAGATCATCGACCTGAGGTCAAAGAAAACGCCGCGCGGCATCGTTGGCAACACCCGTGGAGAGGTCGATCCGACAACGCCTGCTCTGTTGGACGTTGCTGCGCAGTATACCGGTATTGATCTTGTTGCTATTGGTTCCTCAACCGGTGGCCCGCCTGCGCTGCAGCAAATTATAACGAGTTTTGAACGGAAGTATCCGTTTGCCGTGGTTATTTCACAACATATGCCGGCCGGTTTTACCAAGGCATTTGCCGAGCGGCTGAACAGATCGTCCCATTTCGATGTCAAGGAGGCTGAGGATGGTGATCTTGTGCTCCCCGGAAGCATTCTGATAGCCCCCGGCGGCAAAAATATGGTTTTTGAAATACGTGGCGGTCAGGTAACGGTTTGCATCGTTGAGCCGTCGGAATCGGACAGGTATGTACCGTCGGTTGATGCCATGCTGAAATCGTGCGCCGGAATTTACTGCAAACGGGTTGTTGCGGTTATTTTGACCGGCATGGGTAATGACGGAAGTTCAGGAATACGGTCGATCAAGGAGCATGGCGGCTGCGTACTGGCGGAGTCAGAGGATACTGCCATTGTATACGGCATGCCGCGTGAGGCTGTGGCAACGGGAGTTGTCGATCGCTCTGTGACGCTTGACAAAATTGCAGATGAAATCCTGCTTCAGGGCGGGTTTAATTAATCGGGAAACGAAGAAGATTATTCAAGAGGTGAAAGGAAACTACCGTGGATCAGAAGTATATACCAAAAGAGATTGAGCAGAAATGGCAGGCGGTCTGGGAATCGGAAAAAACATTCAAGGCTTTTCCTGATGAGAGAAAACAAAAATATTACCTGCTGGAGATGTTTCCCTATCCATCCGGCCGTATCCATATGGGGCATGTCCGAAACTATTCGATCGGCGACGTAATCGGCAGGTTCAAGAGAATGCGCGGTTTTAACGTCATGCATCCGATGGGGTGGGACGCGTTCGGTATGCCCGCCGAGAACGCTGCCATTCAGAATAACAGCCATCCGGCGACCTGGACGTACGAAAATATTGCCTACATGCGCAGCCAGCTCAAGAAAATGGGGTTCTCATACGACTGGGACAGGGAACTGGCCACTTGTGATCTCGAGTATTACCGATGGGAACAGAAGCTGTTCCTGGAAATGTTTACCAAGGGTCTTGCCTACAAAAAAACGTCATTCGTCAACTGGTGTCCGAAGTGTGAGACCGTCCTTGCCAACGAACAGGTTGAGGACGGCGGATGCTGGCGTTGCGATACCGACGTCAATCAGAAAGAACTTGATCAGTGGTTTTTCCGCATAACCGATTATGCCGAGGAGCTGCTTGAAAATACCAGTAAACTCCCCGGTTGGCCGGAGCGGGTGCTCGTCATGCAGCGTAACTGGATCGGTAAAAGTTACGGTTGCGAGATAGATTTCCCGGTTGAAAACAGTGATACGCCACTCCGCGTTTTTACTACCCGTCAGGATACCGTCTTCGGTGCTACCTTTATGTCGCTTGCGCCGGAACATTCACGGGCAGTTGAGCTGGCCACTCCTGAACACCGCGATGCCGTTGCCGCTTTTATCGATAAAATCCGGAAAACCGACCGCATCAAACGTACTGCCGATGATTTTGAAAAAGAAGGGGTGTTTACCGGTTCGTACTGCGTAAATCCACTGACCGGCGCCCGAATGCCGGTTTTTTTGGCAAACTTTGTTCTGATGGATTATGGGACCGGCGCTGTTATGGCGGTTCCTACCCATGATCAGCGCGATTTCGAGTTTGCCAAAAAGTACGATCTGCCCCTGAAGGTTGTCATTCAGCCGGAGGGTGTGGTGCTTGATCCTGCCACTATGACGGAAGCATATACCGAAGCGGGAATAATGACCAATTCCGGCCAGTTTGACGGCATGCCAAACAGTGATGCCAAGGAGTCGATTGCTGATTTCCTTCAGAATCAGGGACGCGGCAGCAAGACGGTGAATTTCCGGCTCAGGGATTGGGGCATTTCCCGTCAGCGCTACTGGGGCAATCCGATTCCGGTTATCTACTGCGAAAGTTGCGGTGTTGTCGCCGTTCCGGAGCAGGATTTGCCGGTTGTGCTCCCGAAGGATGTGGCGTTCAGCGGAGAGGGAGGAAGTCCGTTGGCCCAGATGGAATCCTTTGTAGCCTGTTCCTGTCCAACCTGCGGTAAGCCGGCTCGCCGTGAAACAGATACGATGGATACGTTTGTCCAGTCATCCTGGTATTTCCTTCGCTACTGCTGTCCTGACTTCAAGGAAGGCATTCTGCACCGTGACTCGGTTGACTACTGGATGTCGGTTGATCAGTATATCGGAGGGATTGAGCATGCGGTACTGCATCTGCTGTATGCGCGCTTCTTTACCAAGGTGCTGAGGGACCTGGGGCACGTTTCAGCCGATGAGCCGTTTACCAATCTTCTGACTCAGGGGATGGTTATCAAAGACGGCGCAAAAATGAGCAAATCGAAAGGCAATGTTGTTGATCCCGACGCCCTGATCACGAAATACGGCGCCGACACCGCCCGCCTGTTTTCGCTGTTTGCTGCTCCGCCGGAAAAAGATCTGGATTGGAATGACCAGGGGGTAGAAGGGTCATTCCGTTTTATCGGACGTATCTGGAAACTGGTACATGACCGCCTTGATATGGTGAAAAATGCCAAAACCCCTGACCCTGGTACCCTTACCTCTGAAGAGCGCGCATTACGCAGAGCGGTGCACAAAACAATCCGTAAGGTTACCGAAGATGTTGAAGATCGTTTTCACTTTAACACGGCGATTGCTGCCGTTATGGAGCTGCTGAATACCCTTCAGGTGGCTGAACTTGCAACAGCCCAGTTCCCGGCGGTCATGAAGGAAGCTCTCCAGAGTGTTATTCTGTTAATGGCGCCATTTATCCCCCACGTGACCGAAGAACTCTGGCAGCGGCTTGGCAGTACCGTGCCGCTGACGCATGCGGCATGGCCGGAATATGATGAGGATGCCGTCATTGATGAAGAAATGCTGATCATTGTGCAGGTAAATGGCAAATTGCGCTCAAAAATCACTGCAGCTGCCGGTACCGGTGAAGATGAACTGAAAGCGTGTGCCCTTGCCGATGAAAAAATAAAGCCGTTTCTTGATGGTGTTACCGTGCGCAAGGTTATCTTTGTGCCGGGCAAACTCGTCAATATTGTGGTGGGGTAGAGGTGGTGTTCTTCCGATGGTTGCGGGCTTTTCTGCTTGGGTTGCTGCTTCTTGCAGTGGCGGGGTGCGGATACCATTTCACCCAAGCTCAATCCGGGCGTATCGGTTCTGCGCAGAAAATATGGGTACCGTTCTTCAACAACGAGAGTATCAGCCCGACCGCCCAGACCGTGCTGCGCAGGGCCTTTTACGATGAATTTCACGCGCTGCGCGGACTTGCCCCCGCCGACAGCGCCCTGAACGCCGACCTTGCCGTGAAGGGGCGCGTTATTTCCTATTCCAGTAAAGCGGTTGCATTCAACGCTCTCGATCAGGCCCGACTGTACCTGCTGACGGTCGTTGTTGAGCTCGAAATTACCGGTAAGGGGGAGGTCGTTCCACTCTGGAAGGGACAACTTCAGGGGGCACAGCAGTTCCCCGCCAACAGCGATCTTGCCCTGCAGCGCAATTCCGAAGAACAGGCGTTTGCCGCTGCAGCCCGCATCATTGCCCACAAATGCATCTCTGCACTTGAAGAGTCCTACTGACCATGACACCACAGGAATTTGAAACATCGCTCAAGAAGGGCGTCGTGCCAACTGTATGTTTCTTGTACGGTGAAGAGCCGTTTCTGGTCGATCGTGCCGTTCAGATGCTACTTGAGCGGGCTGTTGACCCGTCACTTAAAGATTTTAATTTTAATGTGTTTTTCGGCAATGAATCGAAAGGTGTCGATATCCTCGATGCAGCCCAGACTCTGCCGATGTTTTCAGAGCGGCGCGCGGTCCTGGTCAAACGGGCTGAACAGCTCAAAGCAGAAACACTCGAAATACTGCTCCCGTATATTCAGAATCCCTCTTCCGGAACCTGTCTGCTGTTGACCGGCAGCAAGATCGATCAGCGCAAGAAGTTTTTCCTGGAGTTCAAAAAGAGTGGAGTACTTGTCGAATACAAACGGCTTTACGACAACAAGCTTCCCGGTTTTATTCAAAGTGAGGCGGTCATACAGGGGAAGCCTATTGAGCCGGCCGCTGCCGAGCTTTTATCAGCGCTTATCGGTAATAATCTACAGGAGTTGGTCTCACAGCTTGAGAAACTGGTCGTGTATGCCGGCACCAAGACACGCATTACTGTCGATGATGTTCGTACCATGGCCAGCAGCAGCAAAGCCTTCACCGCTTTTGAACTCGCAAAATTCCTCGGTTTGCGCGATCTGCACAATGCACTGAGAAGCCTCGATGCGCTGTTTCTTAACGGAGAGGATGCGCCAATGATGATCGGTGCCCTGTCCAGTCATTTCAGAAAGCTGTGGAGGGTCAGGGAACTGCTCGATAAAAAGATGCCGCAGGCAGAAATTGGCAGAGAGCTTTCGATACATGCTTTTTTTCTCGGAGAAATTGTTGCGCAGGCCCGTAATTTTTCGAGAGGAGAGTTACGGAAAATATTCGAAGAATTGTACCGGAGGGACCTGTCGTCAAAAACCGGAGGGACGTCATATACGCTTATGCATGGACTGGCAATGGGCATCTGCACCGGCGGGTGGTAATTTTGATTCGTGAGCTTTCCACCCGGAATTTTACTGATTTGAACACGAGAACGTTCTCATTGACATGGTTTTATAACAGGACTATACAAACAGACATTCATTGAATAATATAAATCACTGGAGGGTGATAATGGTTTCACGCGAGTGGAGCTGTTTTTGTTTTGGAAGTCGCTTTTGTCAGCTTTAACGCTGATGGAGCGGCTTTTTTTGTTCATGCGTACGTTGGCCTTCTCAGCAGGCAAAGCATGGGACTGACAAAGACAGAACCGTTCTGGATTTAAACTGTCTATCTCTGTTACGAACGTTTTGAAAAATGATTTTTGAAGGGAGAAACCAAAATGCCTGTCGTCAAAACCCTGATCGTATTCGTCCATGGCTGGAGTGTCACCAACACCGATACCTATGGGGGGCTTCCGCTCAGGTTGCGGGCTGAAGCCGCTTCTCTGGGTCTGGATATACGGATCGAGGAGATCTTTCTCGGCCGCTACATCAGCTTTCACGACGAGGTGCGCGTCAGCGACATCTCCAGGGCCTTTCGCACTGCGGTTGCAGATGAACTGTCTGCTCTCCTGCAGGACGGCACCCGATTTGTCTGTATTACGCATTCGACCGGCGGGCCGGTGATTCGCGATTGGTGGCAGCGTTACTACGCTTCAAACCCGCAGGCCGGAATCTGCCCGATGAGCCACCTGGTCATGCTGGCGCCCGCCAACTTCGGTTCCGCCCTTGCCCAGCTCGGCAAGAGTCGAATAAGCCGGCTGAAGTCGTGGTTTGAGGGGGTTGAACCGGGGCAGGGGGTGCTGGATTGGCTGGAACTGGGCAGTAAAGAGGCCTGCACGCTCAACATGGAATGGCTGTGCAGCGATGGCAGCCAGATTGGCCCCACGGGCATCTTTCCCTTTGTCCTTACCGGGCAGAGCATTGATCGTTCCATCTACGACAACCTGAACGCCTATACCGGCGAGACCGGATCGGACGGTGTGGTGCGGGTAGCCGCCGCCAATCTCAGCGGAACCTACATCAAGCTGTTACAGGAAGTGCCGCAGGCAATACCGGGCAAGCCGGGCGCCTTTTCAGCCAGGGAGCTGAAGGTGGAGACCATCTGTCAAGCGCCGAAGACGGCCCTGCGCGTGATCAGCGGCAAATCCCATTCAGGTGAGAAGATGGGGATCATGCGTAGCGTCAAAGTGACTCAGAACGATGTAAACAGCATGGAAACCATAAATGCCATCCTTGCCTGCATGCAGGTGGCAAGCGGCGATCAGTACGATGCATTATGCGACAGGTTCAGGGCTGAGACCGATGCGGTCCAGAAGGCTGAACAGGTGGAAATCGAACAACGGCTGTTCCGGTCCGATGTCCGTTTCATCCACGACAGGTATTCAATGGTGATCTTCCGCGTGCAGGATGACGAAGGGCATCCGGTTGCCGATTACGATCTGCTGCTCACCGCCGGGCCGGATTCCGACCCCAACCACCTGCCGCAAGGTTTCTTCATTGACCGTCAGCGCAATGCAATCAATCCCGATACCATAACCTATTATTTGAATCGCGACGTGATGAAAGGTACGGGTGAAATCACCGGCAGTGACAAAAATCCCATCCGCACTGCGCAGGCAGGTTCCGAGATGTTGGGTTTCAGGATAATCGCCCGTCCTGACAACGGGTTTGTCCACTACCTCCCGTGCGAGTTCAAGGCCTCGCCCGACATGCTGCAGACGGCGCTGCATGCCAACAGCACGACACTGGTTGATATCGTGTTGCGGCGCATTGTGCGCAAGAACGTGTTCCTGGTTGGCAAGGTGACGAGCGGGACCAAAGCGGTGAATTTTGCGAAGACAAAGCCGGGGGATGAGATTGTTGGGTGAGTCCAAAATAATATGCACTGATGTAAAGGGGATGCCAGCATTCTCATTATTAATGACACGGCCAAGCAGTTGATTCTTGGATTTGAAGGGAATGATCAGCCGGGCAGATGGCCGGGAGGTGGCTCCGGCATTACCATCGGCATCGGTTATGACCTGGGGTATGTCACCGTTGACCAGTTTGAATCCGATTGGGAGCCGTATCTTTCGGTGGATGCGCTGGCGCGTCTGAAGACGGCCATCTGCAAGACCGCTATTGCCGCAAAGAACCGCGCGCCGCAGTTTACGGACATCAAGATCAAGCCCAAGGATGCGGAAAGTGTTTTTTTCAATCGCACCCTGCCGCTCCACGCACTGCGGACGGAACAGGCGCTTCCGGGTGTGGTCGAGCTGCCGGGCGATGCGCAGGGGGCGCTGTTGTCGCTGGTGTTCAATCGCGGCACCTCGATGGTGGGGGACAGGCGACTGGAGATGCGGGCCATTCGGGATGCCGTGCCGCAGAAGGACTTGCCGGAAATCGCCGCACAATTGAGGAGCATGAAGCGATTGTGGGTGGGGAAGGGGCTGGATGGGTTGCTTAAAAGGCGCGAGGCCGAGGCAAAGTTGGTGGAGGGGGGTGTTGGGTAAGGTAATGAGGGGAATGGTTAAAGAATACGCAATAAAGCAAGCCTGATTCTGCGGGGGCTCCACACGGTTTGAAGTTGGGTTCAGGAAGGCAAAAATATTTTGTTGACAGATAAACACCAATTGGTATATTGATTGATAACACCAATTGGTGTTTGTATTCTGGAGTTAGTTATGGCACCAATCGGGACTGAATTAGATGAGCTAGTACTCCGTACCATTCAGGCGGCCTATCTGGCGGGAAAGATTCGCAAGACCAGGGATTGCCAGGAGGACATGGCTCGTGCCGGGTTATTAGAGGCTGATGTTGAGAATGTTATCACTCACGCCGACACGATTGAGAATGCCATGCCTGCAACAAGCGAGAGGGCGAGTAGCCGGGACAACACCCATTATGTGATACAGGGTGTGAGCACAAAGGGAGTGGAAGTATACTGCAAGGTTTGCAGCAACTACCATCCACAGACGAATGAGTTCATCGAATGGAAACTGACCTCTTTCACGATCAATTAGTAAGTTAGACGTTTTTCTGCGCCTATTGCAGAAACAACGTCGTTAACGCACTTATCCTGTTTATCAGGGCTAGAGGACCACAATCATGATCTGCACAAACTGTTATGAAGCTGAATATAAGACCGCCACAACCGAATTAACGGTAACCGTCAATGGAGAGAGTCATGTTTTGCGTGACCTCGACTGTGAGACTTGCCCGGCTTGCGGCGAAATAACCTTTACCCATGCCCAGAGTCTGGAGATCGACAAGAAACGGGTCGCCCTGGAATTCGGATTGAAACCGCTGCTTGCGCCCGATCAACTGAAAATCCTGCGGCGTGTTCTGGACATGAAGCTGGAAGAAATCTGCGATCTGCTGCATGTCGGGCGCAATACGTATGGCCGGTGGGAGCGGGGAGAGGTGGAGATTACGCCGTCGATGAACCTGTTGGTGCACAATCTCATTGAGAAAGTGCCTGCTGCCGGTGTGAATCTTTTGGAGAACGAGCGGGTCATTGCCATTAACAAGGCCAATGCTCCACTGCTGGGTCAATATGTTTCTTTCGGTGAGTACATACGGGAAGTGATCAGTGCCACCAAGCTTCTTCCGGACGTGGTCTGCACTTCGGTAGGGATAGAACTCGCGGAGCTTGTCAGAATTGAAAATAACGAAGTGGCGCCAGAGCAGATTCCACCCGAGGTGACGGCCAGGATAGCCCGATTCTTCGAGGTCCCTTTTGATAATTTGAAAAGGATGCTGAATGAAGCCCTGTCAGTTTTCAAGATGAAGAACTCTGTTACGTCGGTGCATGCCATGTCCACCAGTTACGACGCCAAGGGCGCTGCCGTGCAGTCAAGCAGCATCAACAAGATCGTCGAAAAGCTGGCGCAAAAAAAAGCTGGCAGGCAGGAACAAGCGCAGGTTAGCGAGGAATATCTGGAGAAGGTGAAAGAGGCTTTGGATAATCTGAAACAAGGTGGAGGGCGCAAGTGATTCCGGCCAATTATCCGTTAGCTCGCGGTATGGCTCGCAAGGTTCTGAAACAGTACAACATTGTGGATGTCCCTACTGATTTACAGAAGATAGAGCGCTTAGATGAAGCTTTATAGAAGTCTGGAATACTTGCGACAACTGAAATTGGCCGCTGGAGTTTGACAATTTGTCACCAACTCGAAATAAAGTAGACCATGGAAGGTCGCCGGAATGCCCATCAACCCACAACACATCTCCCTCACCGCAAGAACCTGTAACCCCATCCGCCGGGATGCCTCAAATCACTACGTCTCCACCATCCACATAGACATCCTCCACTGCGACGACCGGGAAATTATCGGAGGACAAATAGGGGCACTCCCCAATTAAAGAAGATAATCGGGGAGTGTCCCTAATTTACCCAGATATGTCAAGTCTTGCTAAGCGTGGCATGGCTGTAAAATATCAAAAGGTGGAATATGAGTCAATAACAAAATAACAAACAACGTCCCTCATTGCCTCCCCTCATTGCCTCCCCCTCATTGCCTCCCCTTATGTTGCCGCCGCCAAGATTGCCTTGGACGATGCAATTTACCTGATTGCTGGGGGCGAAGCCCGCAAAGTATTGTTAATCGTTGTTACTATGCCATGTTTTATGCAACGCTTGCCCTACTGCAGGACATTGGTAAGGCTCCCACCAAACACTCAGGAATTATCAGCCTGTTCGACACCGAGTATGTCATGAAAGGAATCTTTCCACGAGAGTTGTCAAAAGATCTTCACAAGGCATTTGAACTGCGACAATCATCAGACTACAAGGTTCGACCAACCATGTCTGAAGAACAGGTAAAAGAAGAGATCGATAAGGCATCACGTTTTGTCGAGGCAGTTAAAAGCTATTTTCAGCAATCTCTCTGAAACCTGCTAACCGGCTGACTTCGCTTGGGGAGAATTGAAGAGCCTGCTTGAAGGATTCGGCTATACAAACCGAACTTCCAATCGGGTAGCCGGGGGCTTTTCTCCCCCGGAACTCACCTGGCTTTTTTGAGAACGTTTTGCGCCTGTTTTTAAGCGAAACAATCTACCCACACACCCGCCACAACACTTCATACAACGGCTTAAGCAAACCAAACCCCTCCCGCAGATCATCAGCAACCCCCTTTGTAAAGAGCCGACCATCCACTGGGCGTTGGCAAATAAAGTAGATATTCTTGCGGCTGTGCCACTGTTGCAGATCATCCGGTAGAGCCGGATTGAGCGGGCGCTTGTAGCGATCACCCTTAAGAGTAAAGGTGTTCTGCTTGCTGAAAGCGGCCATAACCTTTTTGAACTCGGCCGGTTTGGCTTCGATGAACCGCCGCAGGTTATCCATGGTTTCCCGTGATGCGCTGTAAAAACCCATGCCGTAGCGATAGCCGTCGGCGCTGATTTCAAAGAAGAAACAGGGGGCGCTTTTCCAGTCGGGACTGCGCCGTTTGAAGGTAATCCAGAGACAGGTTTTGCAGTATTTGTTGCGGGAAAAACGGGTGTCACGGTAAATGCGGGAGATGGTCTTGTCCATCGCCGGAATGGTCACCAAATCGGGGTCAATAGCCAGCATCGCCCCGGCCAGGTCGCTGACCAGGTTTTTGAGCGGCTCCATCAGGTATGTTCAAAATCGTCCCGGTGCTCCTCAAACCACGCCTTGTTGTTATGGGCGGCCAGGTTTTCGAAAAATGCGAGACTTTCCGGTGAAAAACCGGTGAATGGGGTGATCATAGCAGTGCCTCCTGTGTTGTGGCTGTAGTTGTTCCAGTAAGGGAATTTCGCGGACATCACAAAACGCGAAAAAGGGGGCATGCGCAAACGCAGCCCCCTTTTTTCAATATATGAGTAATTTACTAGCCGAGTGTGTTGACGAGCTTGGTCAGACGGGAAACATTACGGGAAGCTGTTGAGCGGTGAATGACCCCTTTCGTGGCTGAAACATCGATAACAGGAATAGCTACCTTGAGTGCAGCAAGGGCGGCGTCCTTGTCCTTGGCAGCTACCGCCTCACGAACGCGCTTGATATATGTTTTCAGCGTCGATGAAACATGACGATTACGTGCGGTTTTCTTTGCACTCTGCTTGATCCTTTTGATTGCTGATTTATGATGAGCCAAACTGCACCTCCGATATTTTTTCTTTGAATAAGTATCAAAATTGAAGCTGACTACTTAGCACTATAAATTATTACGTGTCAAGAAAATTGTAGTAAATGAGGTGGCCGCATCCGCTGCTAATCATCCTTCCGTATACGCACAACCTGGCTGACTCCCGGCATGATTTCAATTTCATGGTCGTTAAGAGTTTCCGTGTCGCCGATCACGCCGATGATGGTACGGTTGGCTCCGGTTGACTGGTGGATGTCAAAATCACGGGTAATGAGGTACTCCTTGATTGAATCCAGCGCTGTTTCCTCGGCATGTTTTTTCATAATTATCAGCATGGTTTCTCTGCTCCGTTACACTTCTTCTTTATGCGACATGATGCGCTCAAGGCGTCTCGATTCATCGACAACTCGCTCAAACATTCTGACAATAGCTTCGTCGTCAAGTGGGCCAGGGTTGTCCTCTTTCATACGATTAAAAATTCTTTTTTCACGAGAAGGATCAAATACCGGCAAGTTAAGTTCTTTTTTGGCATGCCCGATTTCAAGGGCCAAGCGGGCGCGCTCGTTAAAAATGCGCAACAGCACATCATCAAGAAGATCAATTCGCTTGCGAATTTCGTTGATATCCACAGGAGTGGCTCCTTTTAAGTCCCTTAAAAAAGTTTCTTGATGAAACTGTCTTTCCTGCCCCCGGCGTCGTCAAGGAACGGATAGTCAAGGTTGTAATGCAAACCGCGTGATTCCTTGCGTTTCTGGGCACAGGCGATGATCAGCTCTCCGACCGTCGCGATATTGCGCAGTTCGATCAAATCGGACGTGACCGTGAAATTCCAGTAATACTCATCAATTTCACCCTGAATCAACTTTATGCGGCTCATGGCGCGTGCCAGACGCTTGTCCGAACGGACGATGCCGACATAGTTCCACATGGTGCGCCGAATCTCGTCCCAATTTTGCGAGACAACTACCATCTCATCACTATTCGTCGCTGTACCGGTGTCCCAGGCAGGGAGTTCACGATGGTCACTCGGTAGCGACAAAACTTTATTACTGGCGTGCCGATAAGCACGCCCCGCGTACACAGCGGCTTCGAGCAATGAGTTGCTGGCTAGGCGATTGGCGCCATGCAGGCCGGTAAATGCAGTTTCGCCAATTGCGTACAAGCCGGGAATGTCGGTCTCACCATCAAAGTTGACTGCAACGCCTCCGCACAGGTAGTGGGCAGCGGGGACAACGGGGAGCCATTCTTTCGTCATGTCAAGACCAAATTCCATGCAGGTCTGATAGATGTTGGGAAAACGGCTTCGCACGAAATCAGCCGGTTCATGGGTAATATCGAGATACGCGCAATCATCGCCGCTTGTTTTCATTTCGTTGTCTATGGCACGGGCAACAATATCGCGGGGGGCCAGATCTTTCAGTTTGTGGTATTTTTCCATAAACGCCGTACCGTCACGGCGGCGCAGGATAGCCCCTTCGCCGCGTACCGCTTCGGAGATCAGAAATGACTTGGCCAACGGATGAAACAGCGTAGTGGGATGGAACTGCATAAACTCCATATTTGCGATGGTTGCACCGGCGCGGTACGCCATGGCAACTCCATCACCGGACGCCACGTCCGGGTTGCAGGTATAGAGGTACACCTTGCCGGCGCCGCCGCTGGCAAGGAGGGTTATTTTTGAGCTGAACGTCACGACGCTGTCTTCATGAATATTGAGTACGTAAGCACCCAGACAATGATTCTGTTCCAGCTGGCGCCGTTCGACCTTTGCCGAGGTGATCAGATCAATGGCGATATGATTTTCGTAAATCATGATTGCCGGGTGTTGTCTGACCGCTTCAACCAGCGCCCGTTCAATTTCGCGCCCGGTGATATCTTCGGCGTGAAGAATCCGGCGTGCGCTGTGTCCCCCTTCGCGGGTCAAGTCATATGTTTTGCCGCTGGTGGTAAATTTGACGCCCCATTCAATAAGATTTCGAATGGTTTGTGGCCCCTCTTCGACCACCATCCGTACCACATCCTCATGGCAGATGCCTGCTCCGGCAACAAGCGTATCCTCGACGTGAGCATCAAAGGAGTCCTCATCTGAATAGACGGTTGCAATACCCCCTTGGGCATACTTGGTGGCTGATTCGGAAATATCACGTTTGGTAACTATGGCGACGCTGCCATGGTTGGCTGCCTGGAGGGCAAAGGAGAGACCGGCAATGCCACTGCCGATAACAAGAAAATCGCTTTCGATGCGCATAATGGTTCCTTCTAAAAAAGGTAGGCATTCAAGTCGCGAATTATTGAACCGGTCAGCTCTTTTTGTCAAGAAAAGAGGCTATATCTAGCGATTTATTGGACTGTTTCCCTGAATATCGTGGTTTTACGGATAATGGTAGTGAGTATACCACCACTGAAATATATTTTTGTATCTGACTGGATTAGTTGAGAATACGGTGTAGAATGACTTAACCAAACGAGGGGTAGTTATACATGGACATGAGCTCAAAAAAATCACATTCAATGGGAAAAGTACTGGTTGTTGACGATGACGCCACCATCCGGCTTCTTGCCAGTGAAATATTGTCACAGGCCGGTTTTCATGTCAAAACCGTTGGTGATGGCACTGAAGTAGAAAAAAATATCGATGAATTTAATCCCGATATTGTCGTCCTCGATGTATTGATGCCAGGCATGGATGGTTTTGCTACATGTGCAGAGATACGCGCCCGCGAACATGGCGGGAATATTCCTGTACTCATGATGACAGGTCTCAATGACCTTGACTTGATACAGCGCTTGTATCAGCTTGGTGCTACGGACTTTATCTCGAAACCGATCAATTGGCAGGTGCTTCCCTACCGGGTTCAGTACATTATCAGATCACGCCAAACCCTTTCCGAATTACGGCGAACGGAGCGTGAACTGCGTGAGCATGACCAGCAAATGCGCCAGTACATTGATCGCCTGCCGGTCGGTTCAATTTTGTTTGACAGAGACTTCGGCATCCGGCAGTGGAACCCTTCCGCCGAAAGAATTTTCGGCTATTCTGAAGACGAGGCTCTTGGCAAATCAGCGCTCGACTTGATTGTGCCGGACAAGTCGCGTATGCAATTCATTGAACTGTGGCAGCAACTGCTTCATGGCAAGCGAGATGTTTTAAGTACCAATGAAAATATCACCAAGGATGGCTGCACCATCAGCTGTAAATGGACGAATACCCCGCTCACAGATGAATCAGGAGTTGTTGTCAGTGTTGTTTCGGTTGTTGAGGATATCACAGAGCAAAACAGAACGTGGGAACTTGTCGTCCAGACTGAAAAAATGTTGACGATAGCTGGTCTGGCTTCTGGTATGGCCCATGAAATCAATAACCCGCTTGCCATAATTGCCCAATTATTGCAGAACGTTGAACGCCGTCTTTCTGCCGAACTGCCGGCTAACCAGGACATTGCCAGAGAGTTGGGGATTGATCTGAATCTGGTTGCAACCTACATTGAGCGGCGCAAGATCGATACATTTCTCTCGGAAATGCGCGGCGCGGTTAAGCGCGCTACCTCCATTATTGATAACATGCTTCATTTCAGCAGGCTGAATGTAACATCTCATCAACTGACTGACTTGAATGAGGTTATTGTGCGAGCAATTGAGTTGGCGTCAAATGATTATAACCTCCGTAAAAAATATGACTTCAAGAATATTACCATACAAAGGGATCTCGACAGTAATCTTCCCAAACTATCAGTGAATAGCACCGAAATTGAGCAGGTTGTCATCAATATTCTGAAAAATGCTGCTCAGGCCATGGCCCAGGAGAAAACAGCATCACCGGAAATCCGGCTATGGACCGGCACTGAAGACGGCTTCGCCCTTCTTCGTATCGGCGATAACGGCCCCGGAATGCCACCCGAAGTTCGTTACCGGATATTTGATCCATTTTTTACCACCAAAGAGGTTGGTGAAGGCACAGGACTTGGTCTTTCAGTATCGCACAGTATTATTACCAAAAATCATGCCGGAAGCATTTCACTAGATTCGGAACCGAGCAAGGGATCAACATTCAGTATCCGTCTGCCGCTTGTATAGATTCGGTCATATTGGCCAACTGACGTGCGGAAAAATCAGACAAGTACTGAGAACTTGTCCGTAGCCAAGGTGTTGCTGTGTTGCAAACCACCATCATCTGAAGTGGCGGTTTTTCCGGCAATCCGGATCATAATGCCTGCCCGAGCTGATAGTCCCGTCCCAGTTTTTCCCGAAATGAGCGCACCCCTTCCAGGGCTGCCTTTAACCGTTCCTGCTCCATCCGGTTCAATGTTGCCAGAGTGATCAGATTGTCCGGCTGCCGCCCGGCACTGAGAGCATCAACCTGAGTGTGCAGACGGAACTGCGTGAGTGCGAAAAAGCTGTCGGTCAGGTCGGCGGCTTCCTTGAGCATGAGCACTCCCCGCTCTGTCAGTCGCTCAATCCGTTCCACTGTCCCCGTCTCCACTACCCCGTTCCCCAGCGAGAGAATCTTGACCCCCTCGGTGATGGCAAATATTCCCGCTTTTTTGAGGTCAACCTGTCCGGTATGCGTGCCTGTTTCGGTCTTGATGCGTCCGAACCACCCCAGTGGTACGGCAAAACGGAGCATATTGGCCACCATGTGACCAAGGTATAGATGATTGCCCTCCAGACGTCCGGCAACGTGATCCTTTAGTGCCCGAACCAGAGAAGAATCGCCGCGCAACATTCGCAGGTCGGAGAACATGCTGATGTTCATGATATGTTCGGGGGTTGGTGTGTCGAACCACTGGTCAAGCACGGCCCGCCACTGCAGGAGGCTCAGGCGCCACGGGTCATTTTTTGCCATGATGCCGCCCGGGCAGGAAGGAATCCCGATGGCAATAAGGTTGTCAATCAGCATGGTGCTGAACTCTTTGAGCTGCTGGATGTCCGCCGCCGCAAGATCATCGCCGTACACAAGCGCATTGTCCTGGTCGGTGGTAAGGGTCTGTTCACTTCTCCCCTCGCTTCCCAGCACCAGAAAACCGTAGTTCTCGGTCAACCCGGCGGCGCGATCCGCCAGCAGCAGGTCGATCAAACGAAGCACGATGTGATCATTGAGGCGGGCGATCAGGCGCACTATGTCCCGGATGTGGACGCCGGTGCTGATCAGATGTTTCACCAGTTCCTGTACCCGCCGGCGCAGCTCTTTCAGCTCCTGTATTGAGGATGCTTCCTCAATGTCCCGTACCAACTGTTGCGGTGAACGTGTCTGAACGCGCAGAATGTCCGAATCGGTTATGATGCCGGCCAGTTTTCCGGCAGGACCGGTTACCACCAGCCGGTGTATGCGGTGGCGGGAAATACGGTGGAGTGCTTCGAAGAGGTAGGCATCCTCTGATATTGTAATAACGGGGCTGTTCATGACGTCCGCGACGCTCAGGCTTCGGGGATCGATGCCCGAAGCCACAACCTTGTTGCGCAGATCGCGGTCGGTGAGTATCCCCTGCACGGTTCCCGCCCGGCTGACTACCAGGCTGGAAATATTGCGCTGTCTCATGGTTGCAGCGGCGTCTGTCAGTCGGTCAGTCGGGCTGCAAGTGACGACCTCATGCCGGCAGTAGTTGCCGACCGTCAAAAAAAGTGCATTCGGATCAGGCATGATGGTGTTTCTCCAGCGAAAGGCGGGTCATGGACTCCATCACGCCGTCACTATTTCTACTTGAAGCTGATCCAGGAGAATGTTTCCGGAACAATTTCATGATTTGCCGGCAGGTTTCTTCAGGACGACTGCTTCTTTCACCCGTTCAAGTACCGCGCTTATTTCCAGTTGATTCTGCAGGTAATAATGGGCGGCGCTCTGCGCGTTCATGCCTATCCGTATGCCCATGATCCTGCAGTCGTGCAGTCGAAACACATCTTCATCCGTTTCGTCATCACCGATAAACAGCGCCCGTGAGTGGCCAAGGCAGTTCATGAGGGAGAGGATCGCGTCCCCCTTGTGGGGTGCTCCTTGCGGGGAAATGTTTACGACACACTTGCCGGAACCGGCTCGAGGAGGGGGAACAAGTCGTGAAACGGCGCTCAGTATCTCTTCGTGCACACGCTCATGATCGCGGGCATTGCGATAATGGAGTGCCAGAGTTGCCCCCTTATCCTCCAGAAAAATGCCTGAAGCGCTTATTGTCAGCATTTCACAGAGCTGTTTTTTCCAGCGGCTGCAGAGACGGGCATACTCACGTTCTTCCTCTTCGCGACCGGGAAGTCCTTCCGCGCCGTGGTTGCCAACGACATAGGCGGGGGTGAAGCCGAGGTGTGTCAGCGCGTCACAACGGGAACGACCGGTGATAACAACCACGGCAGCTATCCGGTTAAGTGCAGTCAACTGGCACCGGATGTCATCGGGTATGGCAATGTTGCCCGGGTCGGCAACAATCGGCGCCAGTGTCCCATCCAGGTCGAAAGCGAAGAGCGTGGATGCGTCGATGCTGGTGTCAAGCGCAGCAAGTCCGGTTTCACTGAACAGATAGGTCATCGTTGTGTTCCTGTCATATGTTGCAATTTTCCGCGGCAAAAAAACCGAAGCGATAGAATGTCAGATCCTGGCAGCGCAACTACCTCACAATGTGCAACGTAAGCTCAGCCTGGCCTTTTTTGTTCAGGTGGTTAGTAGATATAGCGGTTGCAGGCACCTGTAATACTTTAGTTAAATGACTTTCCACAGTTTCAATCAGTTTGTGGCGATTTTCTCCTGCTGCCTGCAACAGATAGCGATAACTGCCCGGATTACCCGGCAACTGTGTGATCTGATCGAGCGCCTTGACGCTGTCTGCGGAAAGTGTACCGTCATCTGTAAAGGTTAGTGGAGAAAGCATGGGAACCGTTTTTAATAAAACGATAACCGGTTGTCCCAGCAACTGTTCAAAATGGCGCGACAACAAAACCTGTTCGTCGTTGCTGACAGGCCAGTCCCGGTGCAGAGTTGCGCTCAGCAGCAGCGGTTGCCGTCCGGCAGAGAAGGAAATTCGTGTGTCAATAACGCGGAAGGGCGATAATTCCAATTCAAGTTGCCGTGTCGCTTTTTCAACAATCAGAGAGGCTTTGGCGCTTATCTCCGCTGTTGATTCCTCTGCTTTGACCGTGACAGGCGCTTCGGAAATTTTTTCAGATGCAACAATAATCTGTTCCAGATGCACATCAACCGGCATTGCAAAAAGCTCTTTTAAATCAGCTTCCATTCGCTGCTCAGTGTCCTTTGAAATATAGCTGACCGTATTGACCGTGGTAGTAATATCGAGAACTTTCTTTGTCTGTGTGTATGAAAACCCGGTCATTCGGGAGATGTTTTCCTTGTTGAGACTTTTTTTCAGAATCCGCTCAATACGCTTGTTGCTGTTCACCTTTTTGAGATCAACCACCAGAGTATAGACGAGCGGAATGGAGATAAGAACGAGCAGACCGGCTACAATAAGAATGCGTTTACGCGGTGAATACTGGATTGTTTCAACATGTGAGGTCCTGAATCCCATGATGAAGAATACCAGGTCAGAGGTCAGAACTATGGCAACGAAGTTGGTGAAGAATAGAAAAAAACCGCCCAGGCCGATCATGAACTGGCCGGTACCCAGACCGTAACCGGCAACGCTTAAGGGTGGAATAACCGCCGTCGCCACGGCGACTCCGGTGGCGGTAATAAGATAGTTACGTTTGGTGCAGAGTGCTACCGCGCCGACAATGCCGGACAACACGGCGATAAACAGATCGTAGATGTTTGGGCGTACCCGGGCCAGAATTTCAGCGGTTGGATCTTTCAGTGGCGACAGCAGGGTGATGAACGCTGTGAGCAGAATGGTTAGTCCGACGCTGATGGCGATGGAGCGAAACGCCCGACGAGCCAGAGGTAAATCCCCGATGGACAGAGCCAGACCTGATGAAATAATCGGGCTCATCAGGGGAGAGACAAGCATGGCACCGATGACAACGGCAACGCTGTTGGTCAGGAGACCCAGCAGGGCGATGAGGCCCGCTGCCAGCAGCATCAGATAGTAAATCCACGAGCGCTCTACACCACCGGCAACGTCCCGAACGACCGCCTGGTGATTGACCATTTCAGTCTTTATCGCCAGGTACTCCTTCAGCCGCTTCAGGTAATAACTGATAACAGCCGCGTTCATTCAGTACTCTCCTGGATGCACATATAATCAGTGGCTGAACAGGGTATAAATATCTGGCACAGCCTGCAACATGGCCGCCTGCAACGCTTCCTGCAGAACAATTCCGGCAAGCATGTCACGATCTTTAATATCAGTTTTAGAGGATGTTGCTTCATACTGAAGCCGCTTGACTAATTGTCCCGCCTTGTACACATCCATCCCCATCACCACCTGACATGTTGCCTTAATGGAAGTAAACTCTGACAGTTGATCAAGCTTTATTTCCGTTTTTGTGAGATCTATAACCCGCTGTTCGGCTTCAGGGCGTTTTGTAACCGGTTTCACGGTATATCCGGATCTTTTCAATTCTAGACCGAGCGCTGTCTGGATGATTTCAGCAGCTGAACGGGAGCTGACTACGTCGTCGAGTTTCACGTTTGCACCATCTGAAACGGTCCCGATTACCCGTTTGATATCTGGTGACAGTGTCTGCTGATTTTCCGGTATGACGACATAGAGGTCTCCGGTCCCGCCACGCACAGGTGTCGATGGTTCATAGAGAGTGTCCGAGTTGCGGGCATAGCGGGCGCAGCCGCTTAATAACAGAATGCCGGCCAGAGTGATAAGCATAACAAAGCGTAGATAATAACGATTTTCAAGAAGTTTTTTCATTTCAAATCTCCTTTTGGCGAGTAGGTATGTCTCTGTATGCCAGTTGTATTTCAATGATCTTGCCTGCGGTAGGGTCGAAAATTATACCCTGCGCGGAATCTCAAAAACTGTTTTCCATGCTCTCCTCTTAACAGCATGATTTTCTTCTTTCGAATTTGTAACACACCTGTGCTCCTCATTACAATCAGCCCGAAACAGGGTTCCTTGATATACGCTTTTTAACATGCTATTACAGCTCTATAAAGCGCGAAACGTATATTTGGATCATAGTGCTGGATAAGAGGAATTGATGAGGGAAGGTGCTTCAGAAAAATTTAGCCAAACCCAAACCGGCTCATGGGAATTTGCAGGATGGGGCAAATCCGAGCGAATTGATGATCTTGGCCTGGTATCACTGCCTGACACGGCAATCCCAGTTATCGCCAAAAAACTCGGGGTGTGGCGTTCTACGGCAATATGCGGCAACGATATTACTTCAAGCTGTCTGTACGTGGCTGCTCTGTGCGCCGCCCAGGCCGGTTTTCTGGCACCTGTTGTACTGTTGATAGTAGCGGGCGTTCTCTACCTGTTCCGGAAGGTGTATGCCGAGGTTGGCAGCGCTCTACCGTTGAACGGTGGTACGTACACCGTACTGCTGAATACGACCAATAAAAATACTGCTGCAGCCGCAGCCTGCCTTACCCTGCTGTCGTATATCGCCACGGCGGTCATCAGTGCCAGTGAGGCGATGCACTACGCACATAACCTTTTGCCGGGGTTGCCGGTAATCATGGCTACGGTTGCTCTGCTCGGTTTTTTCGCACTTCTCAATCTGATAGGGATCGGCGAATCTGCCATGGTAGCCCTCGGCATCTTCCTGTTCCACCTGATCACGCTGACGCTTCTCTGCGTTACTTCAGCGATAATGATCGTGAGCGACCCATCGCTGCTTACTCTGAATATGGCGGTTCCAACTCCCGGTGGTTTGATGCACGCGCTGTTTTTTGGCTTTGCGGCTGCCATGCTCGGCATCAGCGGTTTTGAAAGTTCCGCAAACTTTATTGAAGAGCAGGAGCAAGGCGTATTCCCCAAAACACTCAGAAACATGTGGATTGCGGTTGCCGTGTTCAATCCGTTGATCAGTCTTCTTGCCCTTGGCATACTCCCTATGACCGTAATCCAGGAGGTTCCCCCCGATCTGTTGGCACAAATGGGCACACTTTCGGCCGGGAACTGGCTTAGAGTTCTGGTCAGCATTGACGCAACATTGGTGTTGTCGGGAGCTGTACTTACCAGCTATGTGGGGGTAACCGGATTAGTACGGCGGATGACTCTCGATCGCTGTCTTCCGCCGTTCTTGCTTACGGAAAACAGATGGCGGCACACCAATCATTGGATAATCATCGGGTTTTTTTTGCTTTGCTGGTCGATCCTCACTGTTACCGGTGGCAAGATAGCGGTACTAGCAGCTGTCTATACGCTCTCCTTCCTCTGCGTCATGGCGCTGTTTGCAATCGGCAACATGTTGCTTAAAGTGAAAAGGGCCCGTTTGCCGCGCGATACGCGTGCCAGTTGGCCTAACGTAAGCATTGCACTTATCGCTGTCACCGCCGGTCTTATCGGTAACATCATGCTGGATCCCGCATCGGTGCGCATATTTTTTGAGTATTATGCGGTTGTGGCTGGTGCGGTAGTGGTTATGTTTCTCCGCATTCAACTGTTAAAACTTGTCCTTGTCATATCAAAAGCTGTTGTGGAGAAGGTTCAGAAGACCAATGAACTCATATACCGCAAGGTTGCTCAAGCCATAGACCTGATTAACAGCCGTACCGTAATTTTTTTTACCAAGGGGGACGATCCTTCAAACCTGAACCAGGCAGCTCTTTATGCCATTAAAAACGAACAGACCAAATGCCTCAAGTTTGTCCATGTCTTCAGGTCTGAAGGAGAAATACCGCCCGATCTTGCCAGTCATCTGAAAACAATAGACCGATTGTACCCGGCACTTAAAATTGATTTTGTTGCGGTAAAAGGAGAATTCAGCCCTGAACTCATAGAAAAACTTTCAAAACGCCTGAATGTCCCAAAGAACTACATGTTCATCGGCACTCCTGGCGATCGTTTTCCTCACGAGATAGAAACACTGGGGGGTGTCAGACTTATATTGTAAATGGGTTGAAGGCTGATCGTGCCTGCTCTGTCTGCGGTTTTACTCCATCTGGAACGGAGTTGCTGCTGGATAGACAGTACTGTTTTTCGTGACATGCTGCCTACCTCACTTTTCCGACTGTATCAAACTCCGCTGCATTCTTCCCATTTTCCTTGACAACGTACATTAACTTGTCAGCTGTGCCCAGCAAGGCATCGTAGGTTTCACATATCTCCAGACAGGTCACAACACCTATACTGGCGGTTACCTGCCACCCTGACTGGCTGGTCATAATATCAAGCGCCTTAACCAGTTTTGCAATTGCGTTACGGGCTTGTTCCTCATCGGTTTCGGGGAAACAGACGGTAAACTCATCGCCTCCGATCCGTCCGGCGACATCGGTTTCACGAATGGTATTCACAATAGTGAGGCTTACAAGTTTCAGTAATTTGTCACCACGGTCATGTCCCCCAGTATCATTAACCTGCTTGAAATTATCCAGATCTACGAATGCAAGTGTCAGTGGATGGTTGTAACGACGTGACCGGATCATCTCCTCTTCAACCCGTTCACGGAAAGCTTCCTTGTTTAACAGACCGGTCAAACGATCAGTGTCAGCCCTCAAGCGTTCGCGCTCAAGTGCCCGGCGCAGTTGAGCCTGCAGTGATATGGCGTATGCAATCATGCAGAAGATCCCCAAGCGTGTCAAAGCATTCCAGGAAAATACCACTTCGGTTTCCCCTGGTCCCATAAAGGTAATATTCACAATATACCAGCAGACCGCCGCAATAATGGCTACACTAATGCCTTCCTTTCTGCCGCAGAACCATGCTGAAGCGAGAAGCGGGATTGAATAGAGCAGCATCATTGATATATGAGCACCGGTCCGATAATCGCAATAACCGATCAGTAAAGTCAGGAGTATTGACAGGTAAAAAATGACGTATTTATTCATGACGCACACTCCTCGCTGTCATCGGAGCTTCCCGGTCCAATGAAGAACATACCGATTGTGAGCAGAATATTGGTCACTATAATCACACCGAACGTTATGGTGACGAAACTCTCCGTCCCGGAAACACCAGCTGCGGCGGGCAAGGTTGCCAGAACCGCAGAGGCAAGACCGCTGACCGGTCCGAGTATAATTCCGATTGCAATCAGGGCGATTACATCCGGAATTTTATTCTTGTCAAAGAAGGCATGTCCGAAAAAACCGGCAAGGATAACGATCCCGGCCAGGATAAATGAATATAATACCTCTGTCACTTTTCAGACCTCGTAAAACAGACTCTCTAGTGGTTACGTGTGTATAACACAAAATCCACTATTACTCACAAAACTCATGATTCCGGAGTGGATTAAACCGAAAATGTATCACTGCTCAGGTATGCTTATGATTATGTCATTGGCAACAGTATTCCCGCAGCAGCATTTCAAGCCCTCTCAGGTTGAGATCAATCTGATCAGGGCGGTTATTCAACTCGTGTCCCAATTCATGAACAGCCTGATGAATGAGGAAGCAGCGCAGCATGATGTCAAGCTCCTTCCTGTCAGCCGGAATCAGCGGAGAGTTCTTCATGGCATGCAGGTAGGCTTTCAGATATGAGCCGCCAACGTAAACATACCAGGCATCCATCCACGGTTCGAGCAGCGGGATATCGTCAGGATGACCGGCACCGTGTCTGGTCAGTGTGGTCAGGGCGGCAAAGTGAATGGAATGCAGCATTCCGGCCACATCGCGAAGCGGCGATCGTTTCAGACGTCGTTCACTCAGAGAGTGGACCGGTTCCCCCTCGAAATCGATGAAGACAAAATCCTTGCCGGTGAACAGTGCCTGACCGAGATGAAAATCACCATGAATTCTGCACTTCATCGCTGAAAGACGTTTCCCGGTAATTTTCTGCAAACAGGCTATAATATCCTTTTCAGCATCAAGTATCTGTACGGCCCTGCGCCGGACATCGTCAGCGAGACCCGGGAGTTGAGATGCCAGTCTCTGGAAATTTCTCCTGACAAGACCCCGCATGGATTGGAACACCGAACGCTGGTAGAGGGTGGAAAACTCTTCCATGCTCCAGTCAGAGCCCGTTGAACGGGAAGACAGCGCCCGATGCATCTCCGCTGTCCGTTTGCCGAGATGAAGAGCCATTTCCAGATGCAGGCCGTGGACAAGGGCTTCGAATTGCGGAGGGATACCGCCGTCTGCGGCCTCCAGAAGTGTCGGAAGCCGCGATGGCAGTTTTGGCAGATCGTGTGTATGCGACAGCAGATATTCAACAAATTGCGCAAGAATTGTCAGCGTATTTCCCCAGGCATCGCCGTGGCAGGGAATATAGGTTTGCAGGACGCCAAGATCTGAAACATTTCCGTTATCGGCATGGTACTCGATCTTTCCGGCAAACAACGGCACGTTATTGAAGCATTTTTTCCCCGTCAGAAACTGAAGGATTTCCGATTCCGGGTTGGTTCCTTCCTCGAGCTTGCGATACATTTTAAGCAGAAGATGATTGCCGTACAGTATGCTTGAATTATTTTGTACAACTGCCGCAACCCTGCTGGGAAACAGTTCTGATCGTGGCGGGAAATTTTTCGCCATACCACTGCCTTGCAGACCGATGAGCCGTGAGCCGTTTATGCCGTGCAGTTTTACGCGGCGGTTTATCATGTCGAAGAGCATCTCCCGAAACGCTTCAAAATAGATAGCATCGCAGAGAACACCATCGACATCTCCGAGCGCAAGTGATGTAATAATTTCCAGCGGATGTCTATCCTGAAGACTTTGCAAGCGTTCACAGGAAATCCATGTCAGTGGGAGCAGGTAGGTTTCGGGGCTCCCTTCCGTGTAGGTTACCTTGATGAAGGTGAGCAGAAACTGTTGATCATCCTGATTGATACGACAATGATCGAGTATGCTGATGGCATTTATGTTACGCCCCTTACCGCAAAACCAGAAGACTCGTTGCATATAGTGGGGCAGAACGGAGGCGCACAGACTCTCCGATGGTCTTCCTTTCAACACATCCTGCCAGTGATGCCCCTCGCGCAGTTTGAGCTTCATGCACTCCTCGGCACCTGAAACGCTTTGTGCTTCCGTATTCCTCAGCACAAACCAGAAATAATCATATTGACCCATGGTGAAATGGTATCGGGACTCCTGAATGATCGGAAAGCGATTGCGGCTGAAGACCTCCTCGGGAAACATGCCCGCATATTGTGAAAGATCGACTGAGACAGTCTGGGTGAAGCGTGAAAGATTGATGACAACCAGAATTTTCTCATGACCGTGAGAGCGGATGAATGACAGCACTTTTGCATTGTCAGAAGAGAGCATATCGAGGGTGCCGCACCCGAACGCCTTGAAACTCTTACGCATAGCAATTGTACGGCGCATCCACCAGAGCAGCGATGACGAATTGCGCTCCTGATTTTCAACGTTGATCGACTCATAGTGATATTCCGGGTCAATTATGACCGGCAGAAACAGCTTCTGGGGGCTGGCGGTCGAAAATCCGGCGTTTCGGTCCGGATTCCATTGCATCGGGGTACGGACGCCGTTCCGGTCACCCAGATAATAGTTGTCCCCCATGCCGATTTCATCACCGTAATAGATAATGGGGGTGCCCGGCAGGGAAAAGAGCAGTATGTTCATCAGCTCGATTTTACGGCGATTGTTACCCATAAGCGGAGCCAGGCGGCGGCGAATACCGAGATTGATGCGTGCCCGCGGATCGGAGGCGTAGACCCGGTACATGTAGTCGCGTTCTTCGTCAGTCACCATCTCCAGGGTCAACTCGTCATGATTGCGCAGAAATATAGCCCACTGGCATCCGTCCGGGATGGTCGGGGTTTGATCCAGAATGTCTACAACAGGAAAACGGTCTTCCATCTCGATTGCCATGAACATGCGCGGCATGAGCGGAAAATGAAAAGCCATGTTGCTTTCATCACCATTGCCGAAGTAGGCAGCCGCATCTTCAGGCCATTGATTCGCCTCTGAAAGCAGCAGCCGGTTTTTAAATGATGTGTCGAGATGGGCGCGCAATTTTTTGAGGAAAGCATGTGTTTCCGGAAGATTTTCGCAATTCGTACCCTCACGCTCGAACAGATAGGGAACCGCATCAAGACGAACGCCATCAACACCAAGCTTCATCCAGAAGTCGATTACCTTCAGCATTTCGGACTGCACCTTCGGATTGTCAAAGTTGAGATCCGGCTGATGGGCGTAGAAACGATGCCAGTAATACGCTTTTGCCAATGGATCCCAGCTCCAGTTGGATGTCTCGAAATCCTTAAAAATGATTCGCGCATCGTGGTACTTTTCTGGTGTGTCACTCCAGACATAATAATCTCGATTCACGGATCCCGGTTCGGCCTGGCGGGCGCGCTGGAACCAGGGGTGCTGATCCGACGTATGGTTGAGCACCAGTTCCGTTATCACACGGATACCTCGACTGTGAGCGGCACGAAGCAGTTGTTTGAACTCGCGGAGGGTATTGTAGGTCGGGTTGACGGTGTAGTAGTCGGCGATGTCATATCCATCATCCCGCTGCGGTGACGGATAAAAGGGGAGCAGCCATACAGCGGTGATGCCAAGTTGCTGCAGGTAATCAAGTTTGCCGATCAGGCCAAGGAAATCACCGGTGCCGTTAGCACTGGAATCAGCGAAGGCCTTGATGTGCAGCTGGTAAATAATGGCATCCTTATACCAGTGGGGATTGTCTTCAAGGATGGACTCTTCGCGGGACATAATAATTTCCCCATTCTGTGGACGAGATGTGTGGTACTGTTTACAGGATGTCAAGCAGTTATACATCATCCGAACAGGAACAATCAACAATGACTAAAGAAAATAAAACAGTAGTCCATCAGCCTGACGCTTTGATTTCTGAAGCCATGCGACTTCTCGACAAAACGGATTTTCTGCTGGCGGTACACGATGCCAGTTTTCCCGGCGTTGAAGGGAAGGATAGCGGGCGGGGCACCCCCTACGGTGCCGGTGGCCTCGCGCTTGCCCGTTTTGCGCGATCACTCGGCTTTACCGGTCTGCTGCTGGGGCCGCAGGGGAAGACATCATCGAGCAATCCCTCGCCTTATGACGGAACCCTGTTTTCGCGTAACATCCTCTCTCTTGACCTCCAGTCTCTGGTGGAACAGAACCTGCTCAGCCGGCGCACCTGGGAGGCTATCGTAGCGGACAACCCCTGTCCGGATGGCCGGAGGGTGCCGTACGCACACACGTTGCTGGCCTATAAGAGCGCGCTGATTGAGGTACATCACAGATTCAATGCCGCACGGGAAAACGGGGATGCCGCTGCCAAAATTCTGGATACGGAGATCAGAAATCTCTGGCAATCCGCCCGCTGGCTGCGGGATGATGCCCTTTACGAAGCCCTGAAGCTGGAACATGGCGGCTTGTCGTGGAGACAGTGGCCGGTGGGCCTCGACCGACTGCTCTGTGTACCTCCGCCGGGCAGGGAGGCAGAGTGCGCCAGCCGTCGGCGGGAGCTGGAAATACAATACGTTTCCGTGTGTGAACAGTATGCACTTGGCCAGCAGCTTTTACTGCGGCAGCACCTGGCCTACCGGGATGCCATGAAGGAAACGGGGCTCAAGATATTCGGTGATGTGCAGGTCGGTTTCTCCCAGCGTGACACCTGGAGTCTGCAGAGCCTGTTGCTGCAGGACTATTTTATGGGCGCTCCGCCCAGTCGCACAAACACCGAGGGGCAACCCTGGAGTTATCAGGTTCTGGATCCGTCACAGTGTCTGAATGCTGATGGGAGTCATGGACCGGTTCTTGAGCTGATCGCAGAGCGGCTGGGCAAGATGCTGTTCGAGTTTGACGGTCTGCGCCTGGATCATCCTCACGGGCTGGTCTGCCCCTGGGTCTACCGGACTGATGATCCCGACTCCTCCCATGCGGTGCAGAACGGGGCCCGCCTGCTTTCCTCGCCTGACCTGCCTGACCATCCGGGGCTTGCCCGCCATGCGATTATGCACCCTGACCAGCTCAACCGGAATCGGCCCCGTTATGCCGATGACTGGATACGTGATCTGACTCCTGAACAGGAGGATCATTACGCACTGATCATGGATTCCATCATGGAGCAGGTGCGCGCTAATGGTCGCCACAAGGAGGATATTCTCTGCGAAGTACTCTCTACCGAGCCGCTGCCGCTCCAACGGGTGCGGTTGCGCCATTCCCTGGGACGCTTCCGGGTGACCCAGAAGGCTGATCTGGATAATCACCAGGATGGCTACCGCAGTGAGAATACCCTGCCTGAGGACTGGATCATGGTTGGCAACCACGATACGCCGCCTATCTGGCGTCTGGTAAAAGAGTGGCATGGCAATGAAGCAGGAATGAAACATGCTGCTTATCTTGCCCGCCGGTTTCGTCCTGCCGACCCCGATGCGTTGGCATCACTACTGGCAGCCGATCCTGCACGGCTTGCGCACGCCACGGTGGCCAATCTTTTCCTCGGTCCTGCGCGCCATGTGATGATGTTCTTTGCCGACCTTTTCGGAATGGAAGAATCCTATAATGTTCCGGGCGCACAGTCCGAGGATAACTGGACGCTGCGTGTACCACAGGACTTCGCCAGTCGGTACGAAGAGGGGCGACGTCGCGGAGAGGTGATGAACCTTCACGCCGTCCTGGCGCTCGCGCTGCGGGCCCGTACGGACATCGTCTGCCCGGAGCTTATCACTCGCCTTGAGCGAGAGGCGGGCTGGCGGATTGATCAAACAGCATGACGATGCACAACCTGCAAGCAAAAGGGATTACCCTGACGCCGGTTGATTTCTGCGGGTTGCTGTGGTCAGATAGATCCCGAGAGAGATCAGGCATATTCCCGCCACATGGAAAAGTTGAAGCGATTCCCCCAGAAACATAATTGACAGGATAGTCCCGAAGACCGGCATCAGATGAATGAACAGTCCCGCTTTGTTTGGTCCCAGTTCGACAACGGCATGATTCCAGAAGAGATACGCCAGCAACGATGGGAAAACCGCAACGTAAAGCATGCTCCCACAGGAAACAAGATCAAGGGTAACCCGGCCGCCACGGCTGATTTCCCAGAGATAGACCGGAAAAATAAATACAAGGCCGATGGCGATGATGGCGGAGAGAAAGCTCAACGGATGGAGTTCTGCTGAACGGAGTCGAAGCCGGAAACTGTGAATAGCCCAGCAGATAACAGCCAGGAGCACCCACAAATCCCCTCCGTTAACCCGTAATGCCAGCAAGCGGCCTATATCGGCGCGGCAAATAATGGTAACGACTCCCGCGAGAGACATCAGTATCCCGGCGGCCTGAGCTCGTGAAACCGGTACCTTCGCGAATATCCTCGAGATGATAACGATCAGCACCGGAATGATCGAGTTCAGCAGCAACGCGTTGGTGGCGGTCGTGGAGTGGAGGCCGATATAGACAAAGGTATTGAAGCAGGAAACTCCCAATATTCCGAAATAAATCAGATTCTTCCAGCTCTTTCGGATCAGGAGCCGTTGGGATATCAGGTGCTGGATGGAAAATGGCAGAAGAATCAGAAATGCCAGCGCCCATCGCCAGAACGACAGGGTGATTGGCGGAATAACCGTGTTCACCGCCCGACCCAGCACAAAATTGCCGGCCCAGAACAGGGTAGTAAGAATCAGGAGAATATACGGAGAAACCTTGACGCGCATGGCTTCAATCTTTACCGACCATGTCTGCACATGGCAAGCAAAAATCCATGCCCCATTTGGGATATGCTTTATAGTTTTTCAACGTGGACTTAGTGAACAAATAAAAACCGTTACTGCTGCTTCATGTTTTTCTGTTCAGAGTGGATAATCAGGTATCCCCATCCCCCTTTCCCCGTCTCGGCCACCAGTGATCAATCAGTTCAGCTGCCGCAGCCTTTCCACCAAGTCCGAAGGCAAGTGCCAGGGCGAAGACAACTCCGGCCAGGATGATAAGGAAACTCTGCCGGACAATATCCCCACCTACATTTACCTGATCCAGAGCAATCAGTATTACAAACGTCATAATGGCGTACTGCGCCAGTTTACCCAAAATATCGGAGTCCTGGAGGGCGATGTTTTTGCAGTATGCGATCACTGTTGTTCCGACGAATCGTGCGAAGTAGGCGCCAACGGCCAGAATCAGCAGTGCCACGATGACCTTGGGAACGAACAGTACCACCTCACCAAGCAATCCGGTGATGTAGGTCAGCCCCATGCTGTTGAAGCCGATAATAAGGGCGGCCAGGATGACGAGCCAGTAGATCAGCAGGCCAAAGATGCCGGTGGTATCAGTTTCGATACCGCCCTGACTCAAGAATCCGTCGAGACCGGCTCGCTCGGTAAGTACGTTAAAATTGATTGTGCGTAACCCTTTGACAATTGCGAACCGCGCAACCTTGGCCAGCAGCCAGCCAGAGATCAGTACACCGAGCGCCAGCGCCAGTTTGGGGAGGAATCCGTAGATCTGGAGCAGGAACGCCTGCACCGGTTCAAGCATGATGTCTATCTTTTCCATATCACTCTCCTTTCGAGGGCATAGTGCTCTCTGACAAAAGCCCGCAGATCGTCAACACGCCTTGCAGCGGAACATTAATCCATCCGGGTCGATGGCCAATCTCATAACGCAGTTCGTACAGAGCCTTTTCCAGTTCGAACAGTTCGATCAACCCCATTACTTCATTAAGGGATCGATACATGCCGCTGTCGCGTATGGCCTCATCATAGGCGCGCAAGAACATATCGCGGGTTTCCTGAACCCAGCTCTGCGCGACCGGTGTGATGCTTTCCCTGTCAGAATCGGAGTAAGTGTCGCTCAACTGAGCACTCCAACGTGCGTAATCAAATGATCGTAGCATCCCGGCAACATCACGCAGGGATGAGTGCTTCATGCGGCGTTCCTCAAGCGGCCGCGCCGGCTCCCCCTCAAAGTCTATGATAAAGAAATCATTGCTACTCACCAGTACCTGCCCCAGGTGATAATCGCCGTGGTAGCGGGTCTTGAGACACATGCCGGAGGGCATTGTAAAAGATTCTATCCGTTTGATCAGATGCTGTCGTTGTCCCAACAGTGTGTGCATATGTGCAAGTGCCGCAGCAGGGACATGGGCCTGCTGCTTTTCCAATAGTTCGAGAGTGATAAGTGCATCATCATGAACACGCTGCTTCCACCTGATCAGATCACCGGGCGTGAGCGGTTCTGGATCAAAAGCCGGGTCACCAGTACGCTGCATGAGTGCCATGTGCAGCTCTGCAGTACGTGTACCGAGAGTATGCACGAGGGACAGATATGCTCCGTGGACATCCGCCGGCGGTTCTGTCGTCGCCGTAAGCAACGTCTCAAACGAGCGATCCAGATAGTCAAGTGTGTACGACCAGCCATCGCCCTGGTTATCAACATAGCCCTGCAGTAGTGCCAGGCATGTCGGTGTGCCGTCAGCCGCAATGTATTCAATTGCTCCTGCTACCGGCACGCAGTTGACAAAATGTGCGACATCTGTCAGGAAACGGCCTACCTCGAATTCAGGATTCACTCCTTGCCTCAGTTGGCGATAGCCCTTGAGGAAGAGGCGGTCACCCAGCGTTACCACAGTATTGCTCCCCTGGAACTTGGGACGCCCCATCGGCAGATTGGCAAGCGCATCGCCGGAGAGGTCAGTGCATGCAGCGGTCGGGGTGAAACGCAGCTTGCCTGATGCGCAGGGTACAACGTTTCCTTTAATGATTCCCTCTACCAGTGCGCGGCAGAACGCTTCGTTAGCAAACGCGTCTGCAAGAACACCAACGTCCGATTGCTGGCGAATCCGTGCCAGAGTCACAGCGGCAAGTGCCCGAACCTGTTCATCATCGCTATCTCCCCAAGCGAGGGACAGCGGCAGAAAATATGTACTCTGTCCTGATGACGACTCAACCTGCAGTAGCGCCATTAACCAGGGATTTTGGTCTGTTCCCCACAGAACCCAGTCACTCAGAGCGGCACGTTTGATCACGTCCCCTTTCGTTGCATACCAGCGCTGAACAGCGATATAGCGGGGGAGAACCTCGGACTCGAACTGAGTGCGGAGTTTTTCAGCCATGCGGATGCGCCACGGTACAACTCGCTCACGGAAAAAGCTTGTCCAGCCGTCGAACAGTACAAGGACCGGCCGCTCTTCCATTGACAGACGCTCCTCATGCCAGTGTGGAACCTCGATATCAATGGCAAGACGGAACCAGTAAAAGCCGCAGGCGGGAAGGGTGAGCAGATAGGGGAGTTCTCCGATGGGGGGGAACGCGGTGCGCCCCATCATCTCCAGCGGCACACGGCCGCGATAATGCGACAGGTCCAGCTCGACCGGCTGCGCCGAGCGGCCGAGATTGGCGACACAGAGGATCGTCTCTTCGCCGTACTCACGCAGGTAGGCGAGAATTTTTCGGTTACCGGGACTGAGAAATGTCAGCCGGCCCCGCCCGAAGGCTTTGCTGCTCTTGCGCACCGCCAGCATCCGCCGCATCCAGTTGAGCAGTGAGGAGTGATCGCGGGTCTGCGCTTCAACGTTGATCGCTTCGTAGCCGTAAACCGGATCCATAATCGGTGGGAGATACAACCGCTGCGGGTCTGCGCGGGAGAAACCGGCATTGCGGTCGGGGCTCCACTGCATCGGCGTGCGCACGCCGTTGCGGTCACCGAGAAAAATGTTGTCTCCCATGCCGATCTCGTCACCATAGTAGATGATTGGCGAACCAGGCATCGACAGGAGCAGGCTGTTCATCAGCTTGATCCGCTCACGGTCGTTTTCCATCAGCGGTGCAAGTCTGCGCCGGATACCGAGATTGATGCGTGCGCGCGGGTCGGCGGCGTACATCTGATACATATAATCGCGCTCTTTGCTTGTTACCATCTCCAGTGTCAGTTCGTCATGGTTGCGCAGGAAAATTGCCCACTGGCAGTTTTCGGGGATTTCCGGCGTCTGCTGCATGATTTCAACGACCGGATGCCGGTCCTCCTGCGCAATCGCCATGTAGATGCGCGGCATCAGCGGGAAGTGGTAGGCCATATGGCACTCGTCCCCTTCTCCGAAGTATTCCCGTACATCTTCCGGCCACTGGTTTGCTTCGGCCAGCAGCAGACGATTCTGGTAATGCGCATCGACCTGGGCGCGGATTTGACGGATGACATCGTGAGTCTCGGGAAGATTTTCGTTGCTGGTCCCCTCGCGCACGCAGAGGTAGGGAATCGCGTCGAGACGGAACCCGTCAACTCCCATATCCAGCCAGAAGCGCATGACGCGAAAAATCGCTTTCAACACCTTCGGGTTGTTATAGTTGAGGTCTGGCTGGTGGCTGAAGAAGCGATGCCAGTAATACGCCTTGGCAAGCGGATCCCATGACCAGTTGGACGTCTCTGTGTCACTGAAGATGATGCGGGTGCCGGCTAATTTTTGATCACTGTCACTCCAGACGTAATAGTTGCGCTTGGAAGAGCCTGCCGGCGCGCGACGGGCGGCCTGAAACCAGGGGTGCTGATCCGAGGTATGGTTGACCACCAGTTCGGTAATTATCCGCAGGCCCCTGCGGTGTGCTTCACGCACCAGTATACGCAGGTCGTTGCGGGTACCGTACTGTGGGTAGACATTGCGGTAGTCGGCAACATCGTAGCCGTCGTCTTTCATCGGCGAGGGATAGAAGGGGAGCAGCCAGATGGTATTCACTCCCAGATCACGAACGTAATCAAGCTTTTCAATCAATCCGGGGAAATCACCCATACCGTCGCTGTTCGAGTCAAAGAAAGCCTTGACGTGCAGTTGGTAGATAACGGCATCTTTGTACCAGTATGCTTCCCCTTGAGCATCCTTTAGCAATACGGTCTCTTGAGATACACCATCAGGTTTGCTCATCGCTCACTCCGTATCACAAAAAATAGTCAAAATTGTGTTCGGTTCTCACCTTGCGGCGTACAGCGAAAATGTGCGCGGGTGCGCGTTGAGGGTCGAGCTGCACAAAATTGCGCGGGCCGCTCCAGAGGAAGCGCGCATCGGAGAGAAGATCGTGCATCTGGTAGGGCGTTTTTGTATCGCTGCCGAGTGCATCGAGATCAAGCTCGATCCAGCCGGACTGGACGTGGTGCGGGTCAAGATTGACCACAATCACAACCAGATTACCGCTGATTGTGTCCGATTTGGTGTAGCAGAGCAGGCTGTCGTTATCGATCGGGCAGAAACGGAGCGAGTGATCAGATTGCAGCGCAGGGTTGTCATGGCGGGCGCGGTTTACCCGAGCAATCAGATCTGACAACCCGTGCGGCGCCATTTCTTCTTCATGCCAGGCGATCTCGTCTTCATTCCGCCAGAGCAGCAGGCAGGCAAGCATATCGTGACCATCGTTAAAGCAGTCGGCCTCGACGACAATCTGGTCTCCAAGGATCCGCTTTGCCGCAAAACGTCCGCCGTCCACCGATGGGGTGACGTTTTCGATCACTGCACGCATACGTCCGTTGCGTACCTGTAAAGCCGAATCAGTCATGGGTCACCTCTCTTTTGAACATCAGCGTTGACAACGGCGGTAGTGTCAGCACCAGCGAGTGGTAGCGGCCATGAACAGAGATCGGTGCTGACTCGACACCGCCCAGATTACCCACTCCGCTGCCGCCGTACAGCGTGGCATCGCTGTTGACAATCTCGCGCCAATAGCCTCCATCCGGAACTCCGATAATGTAATTGGTGCGCGGTATCGGGGTAAAGTTACAGACAACGAGCAGCGGCTCACCGCCGCCCAGTGGCCTGCGCAGGAAGGTCAGAACACTCTGCTCGCTGTCATTACAGTCCACCCATTCAAAGCCGGTACGGTCAAAGTCCAGTTGATACAGCGCCGGCTCGGCGCGGTAGAGACGGTTCAGGTCGCTTACCCAGCGTCGCAGACCTTCGTGCTCGGGATACTGGAACAGGTGCCATTCCAGGCTTCCCTCATGCGCCCATTCGCTCCGCTGGCCGAATTCACCCCCCATGAAGAGGAGTTTCTTTCCCGGATGCCCCCACATATAACCGTAGAGCAGGCGCAGATTCGCAAACTGTTGCCAGGAGTCGCCCGGCATCTTGTTGATCAACGAACCTTTGCCGCAGACGACTTCATCATGCGACAGCGGCAACAGGAAATTTTCAAAAAAAGCGTACCAGATCGAGAACGTGAGCTGGCTGTGGTGAAATTTGCGGTGAACAGGCTCCAGACTCATGTACTTGAGCGAGTCGTGCATCCACCCCATATTCCACTTCAAACCGAAGCCGAGTCCGCCAAGATATACCGGGCGTGACACCATCGGCCATGAGGTGGATTCCTCGGCCATTGTCTGTACATCAGGAAAATCGCGATAGACCGCCTGGTTCAGCAGACGCAGAAACTCTACTGCCTCGATGTTCTCTCTGCCTCCGAAGCGGTTTGGCACCCACTCGCCCTGTTTGCGTCCGTAGTCCAGATAGAGCATGGAGGCGACGCCATCCACACGGATTCCGTCAATGTGGTAGCGCTCCAGCCAGTAGAGAGCGCTGGAAATCAGAAACCCGCGTACTTCATTGCGGCCATAGTTGAAAATCTGGCTGGTCCATTCCGGATGAAACCCCTGTTTCGGATTGGCATGTTCGTAGAGGGCGGTCCCGTCGAAGAAGACCAGACCATGTTCGTCACTGGGAAAATGCGAGGGGACCCAGTCGAGGATGACGCCGATGCCGTGCTGATGGAGGGTGTCAACGAGGTACATGAAATCTTCGGGGGTGCCATAACGAGAAGTCGGTGCAAAATAGCCGGTTGTCTGGTAGCCCCACGATCCGTAGAAGGGATGTTCGGTGACCGGCATCAGTTCCACATGTGTGAATCCCATCTCGCGCAGGTATTCGGCCAACGGCCGCGCCATCTCACGGTAGCTGAGAAAGCGGTTGTCCTCCTCAGTCACTCGCCGCCATGAACCAGGGTGCATTTCGTAGATCGATATCGGCGCATCAAGTGCATTGGCGTCACGCCGCGCTGTCATCCACGCAGCATCGTCCCAGTCGTACGTGAAGCTCCACGCACGCGAACCGGTTTGCGGGGCGGTTTCGGCGCAAAAAGCGAACGGGTCTGCTTTCTCTACCTGATAACCACCGAGGCGGGATACGATGAAATACTTGTACGCCTGCCCATGCATAACTCCCGGTACAAACCCCTCCCAGATTCCTGAATCGTCCGAGCGGAGAGAGAGTGGATGTGTTTCATTGTCCCAATCGTTCCAGTCACCAATCGCCGAGATTCGTTCGGCGTTGGGTGCCCAGACGGAGAAGTGAGCACCGGCAACACCGTTACATTCGGCAAGATGGCAGCCGAACTCATTGTATAATTGCGAATGGGTACCTTCCTTGAATAGATATATGTCCTGTTCGGTTAACATAACTGTGACTCCTTTGTACTTTGGGTAAAAGTGTCCGTCAGTTAATGTTCAGTTCCATTGCTACTATGATGCTGTTATGATTCTCTCCCGATTCTGGTGGCCAGTTTTTCCCGCTGACGTACCCGGGCTGCATCAAGCAGCATCCTGCCAGCCCAGCGGTAGACGTTGAAATCGCGCACCTGGGCCCGCATACTGCGCATGCGCTCCTGCTGTTCGTATTCCGGCATGGTCAGCCCCTGATACAGTGCCTCGGCGGTCTGCTCTACATGGTAGGGGTTGACGATCAACGCTTCGTACAGCTCGTTGGCAGCACCGGTAAACTGGCTTAAGATCAGTACACCCCGTTCATCGTCACGGGACGCCACATATTCCTTGGCAACCAGATTCATGCCGTCATGGAGGCTGGTCACCATACAAACCTGCGCAGCCCGGTAATAACGGTTGACCTGATCCGGTTCATGGTGCTCAGCCTTGAGAATGATCGCCGGAATTCCGCCACAGGTAAAGCGGCTGTTGATTCGCTTCTCCAGGGCATGCAGGCGTGCCTCGAATGCCTGATACTCCTCCAGCGCCGAACGGCTTGGGGCGGCGATCTGGATGAAAGTGAAGTGGCCAACCAGTTCGGGATGCAGTTCAAACATCCGCTCAACTGCATTGAATCGCTCCAGAATTCCCTTGGTATAATCCATCCGGTCAACGCCGATCCCCAGTAGATGACCGGTGGGAAGACCTAACGTTGACAGAATTTCCCCGTAGGTCTGCTCAACCGGCGGCAGCGTTCCCTGCCAGGGGGGCGGCCACTGTATCGAAATCGGATAGCTCTCAACCATAGTCAATTGGCCGCGTCGTGAAATTGTTGATGATTCATGTTCGATGCGGGTTTCCAGATAGCGGTCTACCGTCTCCAGAAAATTCTTGCAGTGGTAGGGAGTATGAAATCCGAGAATAGTGCTCCCCAGCATCCCCTTCAACAGTTCATGACGCCAAGGGCAGATACCGAATGACTCCGGGTTCGGCCAGGGAATATGCCAGAAGGTGATGATGGTGGCTTTGGGCAGCACCCTGCGGATCATCTCCGGTAGCAGGGCAAAGTGATAATCCTGCACCAGTACCACCGGATTGTCCGTGTCCGCCTCAGTAACGACGGCATCGGCAAAGCGCTGATTGATTGCGACGTACTGTTCCCAATCGCTGGTGCGGAAGACCGGTCTGACATGGGCGTTATGGCAGAGCGGCCAGAAGCCTTCGTTGGAGAAGCCGTAGTAATAGCCTTTTTCTTCTTCCTGCGTGAGCCAGATCCGGCGCAGATTGTATTCCGGTTGATGCGGCGGCACCATGACGCGGTCATTGGTGTCTACCGTGTCCCTGTCGGCGTTGCCACTCCCATGGGCGATCCAGGTGCCGGAGCAGGCGCGCATAACCGGCTCAACCGCAGTCACCAGGCCGCTGGCGGGGCGGTGTACCTCGATGTCACCTGCATCAATCTTACTATGAATGTATGGTTCACGGTTGGAGACGACGATAATTTTTTCACCTGTCAGCTGCTTATGCAGTAATTTTCGAAGAGTATCCGGGCTCCAGGTAATGGTGCTGTCATCGGCCAGTCGCCGCTCAGCCTCCATGGAACGCATCAGTGTTTTCAGATCACCCACCAGCGGCTGCAGCTCCGAATCAACACCCTGCGCTGTGAATGGTTTCAGCAACCCTTCACCTTTGAGCATCGCTCTGACCCCCTCCATCCATCCTCGCCAGCTCAAGTGAGCCACAAACACGGTTACCAGAGAAGTTACCACTCCCAGTACGACAAAAAGACCAATGATGTATTTGCGGGTATCGGCACTGCGCCGTTCGATAAAACTTGTATCGTGCACCAGGATCAAATCACCCTTTGTTCCCGTTTCAGGAATAATGTGATGACGGGTAACGTGAACGGCCCCTTCGGGAAGCTGCAATATCTGACTGGCGGCTTTACTGTCGTCGGTTGCCGCTGCACAGCTGATGCTTTTCGGGAAAGTCGGAGTACGATACAACAGCGTCCCTTCATCGCTGCAATAGCCGAGTGCCAGCAGACGCTCATCCTGGATAGCGCGCAGCAGCAGGGAGTTGATCCTGGCCTTGTTCCCCAATCCGATCAGCTCAGCCAGCGGATCATGCAGAGTATTGGCAATCAGCTGTGATCGCATGTCCATATCCCTGACAAACCATCGCATGGTCAGCTTGTCTACCAGCGGCACTACAGAATAAGCCAGTACCCCGAGGACAACAGCCAGGGGGAGAATAAATCGCAACGAAAGTTTAAGTGATCTGAATCCTTTCATTTAATGATCCTTTCATACAGATTATCCAATATTCCGGCGTGCGGATCAGTTTTCAGGTCTGAATAACTGGAATATATTTTTTTCCAATCTCTGAGTGGGAGAGACTAGCAGAACAGGACGCATAAAGCCATAATTACAAGAATACCTTATCATAGGTTCAGGAGGTAGACAGTTTAGATAAATCCTGTTAGCCTGCAAAAGCCACCTAATTACCGCCAGATTTTTCGTAACAATGTTTCCACCAGAAGATGACGGAGAGGATATTATATGGTTGATGATTTAAACCCACCAAAGAGTCATTCCCGTCGCCGTTTCCGGAGGCTGAAAATACTGTTGTTTATCAGCGCGGTAATGTGTGCCGGAATATATTTTTCAACAGTGATAACTACCTGTAAAACAGGGCCGTATGCGTCATCCTCTCCTTCGGGCATACATGTTGTTTCCCCCGAAGACGGCATCAAAATAATCAATGGTTCCATCAAGTCCGGAGACACCATCTCAACCCTGTTTAAGGATGTGGTCAGCCCAAGGGAAATAAATGAGTTGATCAGGGAATGCCGGGAAGTCTTTCCACTCAAATCGATCTCAGCCGGTCAACCTTATAAACTGTCTTTAAAGGGTGATAACTTTGAGCGTTTTGTCTATGACATCGATGACAGGGATCAGCTTGTCATTTGTCGTAATGAAGATGCTTTTTCCGTCAGCAGAATACCGATCTCCTATACGGTTGAGCATGTTGCCATTGAGGGAACTATTCTGACCAGCCTGTTCCAGGCTATTGTTGATCTCGGTGAAAGCGAAGGACTCGCTTTTCAGCTTGCGGATATCTTTGCCTGGGACATTGACTTCTTCCATGATATTCAGCCCGGAGACTCCTTTGAGGTGCTTATTGAAAAACGGTACCGAAACGGCTGGACTGCCGGCTACGGTCGTTTACTGGCGGCACGCTTTACGGTTCAGAACCAGCCATATCAGGCATTCTATTTCAAAGACGGAAACCATCTACCGGATTATTATGATAAAAACGGACAGAGTTTGCGCAAGGCTTTTTTGAAAGCCCCTCTTTCCTTCAGACACATCTCCTCCGGTTTTAATTTACATCGACGCCACCCCATCACACATCAAGTCAAGGCACATCCGGCAATAGACTACGCAGCGCCAAGGGGGACACCTATCCACAGCATAGGCGATGGTACCGTTACCTTTGCCGCAAATAAACGTTACAACGGAAAATGTGTAAAAATTCGCCATCCAAACGGCTGGACAACCATGTACAACCACATGAGTCGGTTTGGCAATAATATCCGGGCAGGCAGGAGGGTCCGGCAGGGTGAATTGATCGGTTATGTCGGCAGCACCGGTTTGTCCACCGGACCGCACCTTGATTTCCGCATGTACCGGAACGGCAAAGCCGTTAACCCTTTGAAAGTCAAATTGCCTCCAGTCAGACCGGTTTCAAGTTTCGGCATGATAGCCTTCAAAACAATTGTGGCTGACAGGACAGCATTCCTGAAAAACCCGCCAGTTCAGGATACATCAAGCCGATCGATGGTGGAGCCTGTTTCACACCAAGGCTCGACTTAACCGGTACCACGTAATGCATATTTCTTCGAAGGTGTGAATTTTCAGGTTGGTGGGTGTATGCAATAACCCAATATGACAATGCTGCCAACATTCAAGGCTGTTGGGTTACGCGATAAGGCTGCTCAACCTACGAAATTTATGATGTTCCAAGGTACTAGGGTCGTGTCCTCGATATTAAAATACGGCATTAATAAATCCTCCATGCTGTAAAGGCTGACTTTTTTTCACGAATATGCCGGGCCGCAAATTAAACGCCATTACCAAAGGATTCTCTAGTAATTTGATTCATGCTTGAGGCGCACGGTCTGATACGGAAAACCAAATATTATTTCATGGACCCCGATAATCCCTCCGGCTCTGATCGTTTTTATCGCCTCTTCAGGCAGATATATGAAACCTGGTTCAGCGGAAGAGACGCCGAGAAACTCGGGAACCGACCTGTGCCCAAGACTATGTGATTTCCGTATAACCCGCTGGAGCTTAGCCTCCTCGCTTTGCAAGAGAATTGATGCTACAGCCTTGCGAGTTTTGCCAAACCCTAACAATCCGTCTTTCATTGCATTACCTCGCTCTCTTGTCTCCAGAACGATGACGACATCATTTTTTAAGAACTTTTGGTGTATCACCCAACCCAATCAGCGGTATCGATCCGCCGCCCGTGACCTGGGGGAGTATTCCGTTCCACTTTTCGATGGCTTTCATATTAGCTTCAATTTTCCTGAGCTCAATCAAGTCTGTTGAAATGTTTGCTCTCTGTAATCTCAGTGACTCCGCCTCTGCCCGTGCTGCGGTGATCTTTTGCTCAGCCTCTATTTTTATCCTGTCGAGATCCCTCTTTGCTTTCAACGCCAACTGTTCTGCTGTCTGTTTGGATTCAATGGCCTCGGTAAAGACTTTAGAAAAGCTGAAGGTCATAATTGAAAAGGCGTCAACGGCAATATTGTTTGGTAACAGTCTCTCCGCCAGAGCTAGCCGCATCGCCTCACCGACGACAGCTCTTTTGGTTATCAACTCCTCTGCTGTATACTTCGCTGTTATTGCCTTGACTACCTCCTGAATCGCCGGGTCAATAATACGCTCACCAAAATGAATTCCAATATTCTGGTACACTATATTGGCCTTATCCGGGACAACATGATAATTCAAGGCCACTCTGGTACTGATGTCCTGAAGATCGGAAGAGGCTGCCGCCGCATCTGTCTCGACCTTTTGTACCTTTACATCCATGAGTGCAACCTTCTGCATGACCGGTATCAGAACGTGCAACCCTTCCTCCATGACCAGCGACTGTACCGCACCGAAATTCAGGACGATCCCACGTTGTCCAGGACCAACTTGTACCCACGGCCTGAGAAATATCAGGATAAACATGACAGCACCAGCCGCCACAATAATTTTTTTCGGGAATCTTCCAAGTGCAGCTTCGATAGCCTCTTTTGTTTTATCAACATTGTTCCCGTTCATAGTAACTGCTCCTTTTTCTGATTACTGCGAGATTTTGTTCTGCTTGTTTTTCCGTATGTGACTCTGCTCCTTCCGGAGGTCTTAATTGCTCCCATCTTCATTTGCTCCGATGTATCGGTCTGGCATCAGGTAACATCTGCCTTGCTGACCCTGAATGACGGCTGTCTGTAGGACTCTCCCAGATATGACTCCGGGATTGTTGTCATATTGCCATCGCGCAAGGTTGCATAATGCGGGGACATGATCTCAACACCGGTTTCATTGAATTTTTCCTGAATATTCTGGTGCAGTTCAGAATACGTGCGCGCCATGACGGAAGGCTTTTCCGTGTAGGCGTTGAGTTCATAACGGACATAAAAATCGTCGAGGCTCGTTTGCAAAACAAATGGAGCGGGAAGTTCGATAATATTTTCGGTGGCGGCGGCCGCAGCAATCAATAGAGCATGAACCTGCCGCCACGGTGCGTCATATCCGATGGTGACCGTTGTATGAAGAATAAGGCCGTATGCATGCGCCGATGAGCTGAAATTGGTTATATGGCTGCCGAGAACCATGGCATTCGGAACGGTAATATCAACATTTTTGATGGTGCGAATTCGGGTAACCAGCAGGGTTTGTTCCACGACGTCACCGACTGTGTCTGCAATCTTGACCCGATCGCCCAACTTGAATGCCCTCATGTACGTCAGGATTACTCCGGCAACGACATTGGAAACCGCTGACGTTGAACCGAGGGAAAAGAGCACGCCAAGAAACACTGACACTCCCTTAAAAGCCGGTGAATCTGATCCGGGCAAATAGGGGAAGGCAACAACCGCAGCAAAGGCGATCATCAGAAAGCGGACGATTTTGAAGGTCGGATTGGCCCAGTCATGGTAAAACCCGGGAATGGCTATGGTTTGTTTCCCGACTTCTGAAAACAGAAACCCGATGAATTTTATCGAGTAGCGGGTAATAACAATTATGACCAGCAGGAAAAAAATATTGGGGAGATAGGAAAAGATCGCCATGCTGATCTTCTCGAGCGGCGACAGGATGTAATTCATCAGCTTGCTTGCCATACCATGAGTCCAGGGGAAAAAACTGAGAACCAATGGAATGTACAGATAGAACAAGCCGAGCAGCAGTGCCATTTTCATACCGCGAATCAGGGAGATAATCACTGCAGTGATCCGCTCTTCGTTTACTATTTCAATTGATTGAACGTGTAACGAGCGGATGTAGATGCCGCGCCATGACTCGATTTTTGCAATGGTTCGGGGAAGAAAATATTTGATTGCCATGAGTGCTGCCACCAGAACAATGGTAGCCAGCAGAGTATAGAGTGCACCAAACAGAATACTGTGCAGACTGTATTCTTTGTTGCGGGTATCAATCACCGTGCGGATTTTGGTGGCATGATCCTCCGCAAGCAATAACCGTGGTTTGCCTTCAGCCAGAGCATCACTTTCGGTGATGCTCATAAGTATCGTATCGCCAGTAACAATGTCGCTGACGGTCTCCCCATCAATCACTTTTACAGAATTACTATTGTAGAGAGGATCTTTGATGAGCCTGGCGAGACGGGCCGATATGGCCTCAGCACGGTCTATCGGAGAAAATGAAAGCACCTTGGCTTTAATTGCAAAAACAGGTTTGCCGTCAAGAGTTACCATGCCCTCCGGGAGTGCAGGCGCGGGCAGCGCGCTGCTTACGGCTGCTGCCGGAACGGTTTTTTTGGCCAATTGTTGCGGTGCGGTAAAGGCTGCAGCCGCAGTGATCATCATGATGATTACGCTTACTATCACAACTCGCATGTATCATCCCTCCAATCAGTTTATGCGTTCCAGCAGGGCCACTGGAAAGACCGAGAGGATGTCCTGAAGTGCAAGCGTCAGATCCTCCTCACCCTGTTCAAGGCTCAGTATCTCCCCGGTAAATACGTTTCGATAGCGACTTGTGGCCGTATCGAACGACTGAATAATTCTGGTATCCTGCCAGACGTCCCGGCCGAGCGGCGCTTCGCTGCCATTCCCGATCAGGCGACTGCAAAAACGGGGTGCCACCACCATGATCGAACTGCCGTTTACAGAGCGTTCAAAGGCACAGACATGTTCCTGTTGGACACCGGTCACTGTTAATGGCAGATATCTGCCCGTATCAAATAAATCACGGTTTTCTCTGCGGAAATTAAGCGCCTTACAGGTCAGGTACAGTTTGATGCGGCCATCGTTTCGGCGTGCCACCGTTTGGCAGGCCGTATTCAGAAGGCCGTCGGCATCCTCCTTCTGCAACAGTTCCGCCAGGAGTTCTTTTCTCTTTTGAAAATCGATCTGACGGCGGTTATCAGGATCAACCAGACTGAAATCCCATAATTCATTGCCCTGATAAATATCCGGAATTCCAGGCGAAGTAATTTTAAGTAGTGTCTGTGAAAGAGAATTGAACATACCGCAGTCTGCGGTCAAAGTCTGGAATGATGCAAAATCAGTTGGAAACATATTGTGCGGGGAGTTTTTCAGGATAGTGTCGATAAAAAACATCACAGCATCTTCTCGCAGCGTATTGGGGCTAATCCAGCTTGTGTGAACCTTGGCCTCACGCATCGCCTTCAGCATGTACGCCTTGATCCTGAAACGGAATTCTGTGAACTCTTCATCTTCGGGATTGCAGAACGGCCATGTTCCGACGAGCGTCTGGTAGAGTAGATATTCTTCATTGCGGCTCGGTGCCGGTTTGCCATCTACAATCATTTTATGCTTGCGATTCATGCGACTCCAGCGTGAAAGCCCCTCACGCCACTGCTCAGGTATTTCTGAGAGCACGTTTATTCGTGCCCGGACATCCTCGCTTCGTTTGGTGTCATGGGTCGATGTCGCCAGCATTGCCAGCGGGCGTGACTTGCAGCGTTCGATATTCTGACCGTGGAACGCCTCAAGAGTAATGCCGAACCGCTCCGGGCTTCCACCGACTTCATTGAGAGAAACAAGCCGGTTGTACAGATAGAATGCCGTATCCTCAACCCCTTTGGCCATAACCGGGCTGGTGATCTGTTGAAAGCGCATGGCAAAATCAAGCCACCTTTCCTTCTGCTCGTCGGATATTGAGTCCGGAAAATGAAGCAGCAGAACATCACGGATAAAATCAAAAACAGAAGAGCTGATAGCCGGGTTTAATCTTTTTGCCCTGCTGACGGCTGATTCGATGTACTGGAGATCCCGCTCCAGAACTTCAAATGTGGTTGTATATGACCGGTACACCGGAAAACAGGCGATCACTTCCACAATCGACTTGATCAGACTGTTAAGGGTAAAATCGCGCGTATGGCGGTTTTGCTCGGATATTTTGTTCAGGTAGTGCGCCAGTGTATTGATTTCACTCGACATGGTGACCTGCATGACCAGTTTTTTCTTGTCATAAACGGCTTGCGTGAAGTCGATGCGGTGCTGCAGGAAGCGAGTGTAAATCGTTTCAAGCACCTTGGCATGTGCGGTTTCAACAAACAGACCGTTGACCTGATTGGCGTAGTCATATCCGGTGGAACCGAATACCTGCCAGCTCTCCGGCATTTTTTCAGATTTAAGGAGAATTTTTTCCGCGATGATATAGAACGGCTTGTAGGATGGGTCAACAGTCATGACCAGCTCATGTTTTTCACGGGAAATGGTGCCGTTGTTGTCACTTGCGTCAGGTGAACTGCCGTAAAGGTGAATGAAGCAGGCTGATTGAAGCCGCCGGAAATAGTCTTCCGGATCATGCAGACCGTCAACATGGTCAATGCGCATGCCGGAAATTTTCCCCTCCTTCACAAGCCTGAAGAGCAGCGCATGAGTCTGCTCAAAGACGGCAGGGTCTTCAACCTTGATGGCGCCGAGGGAATTAATGTCAAAAAAACGGCGATAGTTGATCTCCTCGGTTGCGACGCGCCAGTGAGAAATCCGGTAAACCTGATCCCGCAGCAGCGCATCGAGCAGGTCGAAGCTGCTCGGATCTTCTCTCCACCCATTAATCACCGCAACGTTCTGATCAATGAACTCTTTGATTGCACTGCTGTTCTGATAGAGACTCCAGAGACGGCGCTTGACAACTTCCTTTTCACGGTAACGCTCACGAATTCGTTCCGGATCCGATTCCGTAACCGGTGGCAGATGTTTCAGAGCGGTTACAATGCTCAAAATTTCCTGATATTGAGGAGCGACAGCAGACAGTTCCTGCTCCAGACGTTCAATGCCGAGTGTCAGTACGTTGCTGTAGGTTTTGGGAACAATCGGCAGTTTATGTTCGTAGTATGTAATGAAAAAGGATCCTTCTTCAAAGGTGAGACACAGTTCTCCGTTCTCAAGTATTGCACCGTATTGATTTCCGAGGATCGGAATAAGGATCTTGTTTTCCAGCTCTTTTTTTACCGGATGCCAGTCTATATCGAAAAAACTCGCGTAGATGGAACTCGGGCCGTTTTCGAGAACATCCTGCCAGTAACGATTCCCCTGGCCTTCGATGCACATATGGTTCGGGACGATATCAAGTATTTGTCCCATATCATGCCGTTTGAGTTCACTGACGAATTCCTCGTATTCATCCTCGCTCCCGACCTCCGGATTCAGGCAGTTCTGGTCGATACAGTCGTAGCCGTGCAAACTCCCCTCATGTGCTTTGAAGTAAGGGGATGCATACAGATCACTGATGCCGAGGTCGTGCAGATAGGAGATGATGCCGCGTGCATCGCTGAATGTGAAACCTGCATTGAACTGAAGCCGGTAGGTTGAGGCCGGTATTCTGAGCCCTTTGCTGTTCATACATTTCCCCTTGCTGCCAGAGCAGCCCCTGCGTTGAAATAGAGCAGATGTCCCAGTTTTAGTACAGATTCCTTCGTGGATATGTTTTCTGATTTATTATCGATGCCTGATTGAACGGCTGCTGCGCCCGATTTCAGCATTTCCCAGTAAAGGTTCTGGGCCTGCCAGAGATTCACTCCCACCGGAAGAACTGCGATGGATTCGGCAAGGAGCAGAACTTCGCATAAACGCCGGTCATCGTCCTGATCCTCCAGTAGCGCGGCCATTGCCCCTTCCAGCCTGCGGCGAATGATAAACTCGAGAGCGACAGTATCTACCGCAACATTCCAGACAGTAATTTCACCGACAATAGCCCTGACCTGTTCCACGTCGATCATATCCGTTACGAACAGTTTCTGCAGGTGCAGATTAAGGGCGGTCTCTGCGGTTGTTATAAAACGTTGCGGAACCGGCATGCCGGTTTCTCTCAAAAATCCCATCAGGCTTCTGCTGTTTTCATAGAGGGTGTTAAATTTGTCTTCAAACTCCTGGAGGGTGCCTGAAATAATAAGCTGCAGTATATGGCGCTGTTCGTCCCGGAACAGATCTTTGAGACAGTAGTTGTGCATGCCGAAATGGTTGTCCATCAGCCGTATGATGGCGGCAAAATCAGATTCATTGAAGGTGCTGACCACCTCATCTTTCATGGCGAGATACGCCTCCTCACCAAGAAAGGAACGGACACCGCAGTTCAAGGCATGGCCGCCGAAGTAGAGGGTGCAGAAACTGATCCGGTCAGATTTTCGAGTGATTGATGAGCGAATAAATATTCTTCCGACAGCCAGTTTCATCTGTCCGGTGTGAAAAATCTGGAAATCCTCTCGGTAGGCCCGATAACTGAAAATGCCGGTTTCCTCGCCATACTCCTCAAAAACTGAACTGACGGCGTAGTGCGCGCCGACTTTAATCAGATCAATCATGGCGGGTTTGACAAATTTCAGGTAAATTTCTGCCCCGTTCACATGATCGGGAATATTGCTTCCGGCCAGCGCCAGGCTCTCCAGAAAAGCTGTTTCGATATCACCACGTCCGACTTTTCCGGCAAGCTGGATTGCCCGGCCGGCGTACTGGATAATCTGAACCGTTTCCAGACCGGAGAGTTCGTCAAAAAACCATCCGCAGCTGGTGAACATCAGCATGGCGTGGCGCTGCATCTCCAAAAGACTGAGGACTGTGACGCCTGCGTTCTCATCCAGTGGTCTGAGGGAATGTCTGAACAGGAACGCAGCGACGTTATCTACGGAACGATCCAGCAGGAGATCGACGTAATCGTCCCGCGCTGCCCACGGATCTCTTATGTATTCTGCCATGCCTTCTTCATAACAGGCAGCCAGCTGTCCGCCGAGGTTGTCCAGTGCGTCACGAAGAGGCTGTCGCCACTGCTGGTTCCAGCCGAGGTTGCCACCGGAGTTACAGCCGCAGTTGCTCCGCCAGCGTTCAATGCCGTGTATGCAGCTCCAGGATGAGTTTTCGACTATCTGCACCTCGTGAACAGCCGGATGGAGTGCCAGAAATTCACCATAGTTGGTCAGGCGTGCGAGACCGTTTCCTTCGATGTGATCCAGAGCTTGCCCCAGCGCCATTTCGCCAAAATGGTGATGATGGCCGTAGGTCTCGCCATCTGTGGCGATATGTATCAGCTGGGGATGGCGGCGGTGACTGCTGAAACCGGATATCAGGCGTGCGGCAAACTGTTCGCCGCTATTCAGAAGTTTTTCGAATGCAACCGCCTGTGAAACCGGCCCGTCATAAAAGAAAAGGGAGATACTCCGCCCGGAGGGGAGCCGGCAAAGATATGCCTGCGAAGGATCAACACGTGAGCCGTGAACGTCCTTCCAGCTGCCGGACCCGATCTTTCGCACCGCTGCGGCCTGATGCGGTGCAAGTATGGTAAAACCAATACCGCCTTCGGCCAGCACTTCGAGCGTTTCTATGTCTACGGCTGTTTCCGCCAGCCACATTCCTTCGGGAAAACGCTGAAAGCGGTGTTCGAAATCCCTGATCCCCCACTGCACCTGTGCCCGTTTGTCGCGCAGAGTGGCAAGAGGCATGATGACGTGGTTATAGACTTGAGCAAGTGCTGCCCCATGTCCGGAACGCCAGGCAATACTTTGCCGGTCAGCTTCCAGGATGGAACGGTAGGTGTCGGGAGAGTGCTTTTCCATCCACGAAAGGAGCGTAGGCCCGAAATTGAAGCTGATGCGGGCATAATTGCTGATGATACCCATGATCCGTCCGTCATGGTCAAGATTCCGTGAGGCGGTGTTGGGAGCATAACATTCGGCGGTGATCCGCTCATTCCAGTCATGGTAGGGATAGGCTGAATCCTGGATTTCGACAGATTCCAACCAGGGATTTTCGCGGGGCGGCTGGTAAAAGTGCCCATGTACGCAGAGGAAACGTTCCATAAAAACTATTCCTTTCGACAGATGAGGACGCCGAAGGGGGCAAGCGTCAGAAATGTTGCGGGACGGGTGGAAAAAGTGGTAGCACAGCTGTTCGGCTGATATCTGCCCGAAGAATCGAGCAGAATTCGCATGGTTCCACTTGCCTGAGATGGACGGATTACCCTGACTTGATCACTGAAGTTGAACAGGCAGGTGATCTCATCGCTGTTTGAAGTCCGGATCATCGTCAGCACCATTTCCTCCTCATTGACCATTATCTGAATAGCATCTCTGCTAAGTTCTGCAAGCAGTGCGCATTCTTTTCGCAGCCGTATAAGCGTGCGATAGAAATCTAAAATATCGCGCTGTTCTCCTGTCGCGAGTTGTCCCGGATTCAGCTTCGCGGACAGAAATGTTGCTTCTGCCTGGGGATCAGGGGGAATCCCCTGCTTTTTAAAGGCAGCAAATTCCTCTTTTCTTCCCCGCCTGACCCCTTCCACCAGATTCGCATCGCCATGACTGACGAAGTAGGGAAAGGGCGCCAATGCCGCATATTCCTCTCCCATGAAGAGCAGCGGCAGATACGGGGAGAGCAGCACTGTAGCAGCAGCCAGTTTGAGCTGCTGTGACGTGAGATGTTCACCCAATCGCTCTCCGCACATGCGGTTCCCCACCTGATCATGGTTCTGGGAGAATACGACCAGGCGACAGGGGGGAACATCCTCAGCAGAGCTGCCATGTTTCCGCATTCTGAAAACAGAATATTCCCCGGAGAGGACAAACCCTTGTTGCAGCGCTTTGGCAAGATTTTCAAGGTGGCCGAAATCCCGATAGTAGCCGTCCGTCTCACCGGTCAGCAGACTGCGCAGGCTGTGATGAAAATCATCGCACCACTGGGCATCCAGTCCCAATCCGCCTGACTGCAGGGGGGTGATTACCCTCACGTCGTTCAGATCACTTTCGGCGATAACATGAACCGTCTGTCCGAGTGCCGCAGCCTGCCGGTGCACTGTTTCGGTCATTTCCTGAAGAATGTGCCGGGCTCCGAAATCATAGATGCCATGAATGGCATCGAGACGCAGTGCATCTACGTGGTAGTCGGTTATCCAGTAGAGTGCGTTGGTTATGAAATAGTGACGCACCGGATCGCTGTCCGGGCCGTCGAAATTGACCGCCTCTCCCCACGGTGTGCGATAACGGTCGGTGAAGTAGGGGCCGAAAGCATGCAGATAATTCCCCTCCGGGCCAAGATGGTTGTAGACCACGTCAAGAATGACCGCCAGTCCTTTCCGGTGGCAGGTGTCAATAAGTCGCTTCAGAGCGTCCGGTCCACCATAGCTGTTCTGGGGGGCAAAGGGGTAGACACCATCATATCCCCAGTTTCGCTCTCCGGGAAACTGGGCCACCGGCATCAGCTCTACAGCGGTTATCCCGAGATCGCAGAGGTAATCAAGCCGGGAGATGACGCTATCAAAGGTGCCGTTCGGAGTAAAGGTACCAACGTGCAGTTCATAGATAATGTACTGCTCCAGCGGGATTCCGGACCAGGCATTATCACTCCAGTGAAAGGCATGATTGTCAACAATTTGTGATGGTCCATGAACTCCGTTGGGTTGGTAGTGAGAAGCCGGGTCAGGTCGCTCCGCGCTGCCGTCAAGCAGGTAGCGGTAGCGACTGCCAGCTCCGGCGCCGGTTACTATGCCGCTGAAATAGCCGTCAGCTTCTGCCGACAAAGGTACCGGAGGCAGGCTGTTATCCAGAATAATTACGGCGACCTCCCGTACCCGAGGTGCCCAGACACGAAAGCGGGTCGATCCATCCGGAAGGGGAATTGCACCAATATCCTGAAGGTCATTTTTCATTCATTTTCTCGCTGTCATGTTGAATAAATACTGTTTGCGTTGGATATGCAAATTCAATCCCTTCATTTTCAAAGTGATGAAATATCTCCAGATTGATCCTTTCCTGGACATCCATATAGATATTGTAATCCGGGTCGGTTACAAAATATACAACTTCGAAGTTCAGGGAAAAATCACCGTAATTTTTGAAATGAACGCGATCCAAACGGGCTTTTTGTTCGTTCGTAATGATGTCACTGACTATCATCTTGACCGCCTTCAGCTTTTCCAGGGAGGTTTGATAAACAACGCCGAAACTAAAGACAATGCGCCGCTCAGACATGCGTTTATAGTTATGGATACGACTTTTCAAGAGATCGTTATTTGAAAAGATCAATTGCTCTCCGCTGAGACTGCGGATTCGTGTGGTTTTTAAACCGATATGCTCGATAGTGCCGGCAAGTTCATCGACCACAATAAAGTCGCCAATGACAAACGGCTTATCCAAAACGATCGACAGGGAAGCCAAAAGATCGCCCAGCACATTCTGCACTGCCAGTGCCACGGCAATACCACCGATGCCAAGTCCGGCGACGAGACCGGTAATGTTAACGCCCAGATTGTCTAGCATCAAAAGCAGAACAATTGTCCAGAGAGTGAATCGTACGACAAAACCGATAAATGTGATTGTTGTGGTACTGGAGGTGTCCTGCTCCATGCGCTTTTGAGTACTCCGTTCAAGCCAGAACGAGATGCCGGCACTCGCCCAGAACCCGCCCTGCAGGATCAGCATCAAAAGTACGGTTTTCAGTAACAAGGCGGACGTTTGGGGCTTTAACGTAACAAATGAGGAAGCAAAGTAAGCCGAGGCGGCAAACATAATAAATGTTTTGGTGTTTTTAAGCACTGCTGCCAGCAGATCGTCAAACCCATGAGCTGTTAAAGCGGCGAGTTTGACCAGTCTGTGGAGTATTACGCGGTGGATCATTTCTATGACCACGAACACAACTGCCAAGATGACAGACGCAATCAGCCAGACCTGCAGTGTGTTACCGAAATACATTTGTTCCAGTACAGCCATGTACCCTCCCGTGAAGATGTATCGTTTTCACCCTGTTAACTGTGCAGTGGTTGTGGGGTAAGGTGTTCTGCGTCAAGAACCTTTGTCATCAGCTTCATTCCCTCTTCGATGCAGGCAAATTGCTCTTGCGTCAGATCATTCAGACCTTTCATAAGTACGCTCTGAGCCACTGCGGGAGCCTCGGCAACAACTCTGATGCCCTGTTCAGTGAGCTGCACCTCAACAACACGGCGATCTTTCTTCGAATTTGTGCGTGTTACCAGTTTCTTTGCTTCAAGCCGGTCGAGAATTCCTACTACAGTCGGGGGACGCAGGAACATTTGACATGCCAGATCAGAGACCCGCATGGGCGTGGTGGTAGCCAGCAGCTTCAGAGCCCAGAGTTGGGGGCCGGTCAGGCCGGTTGATTTTTCCGCAGTTTTCGAATATTCACTGAGTGCCTGGAATATTCGTCTCACATTATCGAAGATATCAGTGACTGCCCCCGGGTTATGTTGCATATGTTCCTCCTGAAACTATTCGTAGTACATAAAATTAGCAAAGCTAATTATTAGCAATATAAATAAACGAATTTCGTCGTTACGTCAAGTCCGGAGTGTGTTTCTGCAGAACCCAGGTTGCAATTCTGTTTCAGGGGGTAAAATATCGGGCATTCAATATCAGATGAGCGGCAATACTGGCGGCATAGCCAAGGGCAATAGCCCAGGTCCATTTCAGGTGCGATCCAAACGTATAGACACCCCGTGCCGAGCCCATCAGTGCCACGCCAGCAGCCGAACCAATCGAGAGCAGACTGCCGCCGACTCCGGCGGTCAGAGTCACCAGCAGCCACTGGCCGTGAGACATCTGTGGGTCCATTGTTAAAACGGCAAACATGACCGGGATATTGTCAATTATTGCCGAAAGAACACCGACCAGCACATTTGCTGTCGTGTGGCCGAGTCCGTTGTACATGACGTTCGATGTGACAGCCAGATAGCCAAACTGACCGAGGCCACCGACGCAGAGAATGACGCCGTAAAAAAAAAGCAGGGTATCCCATTCGGCCTTGGCTATTTTGCGAAACAGGTCGAAGGCTGCATAGTTGTGCCCGGTAACGTCGAGAGGGTTGTCGCCGCTGTTCATGCGCCCTTCGGCCTTTTTCAGATAGTAAGAAAAAAAGGAGAGGTATCCCAGGCCGAGCATCATCCCGACAGCCGGTGGCAGACGCAGGAAGTTGTGGAACGACACGGCGGTGACAATGGTCAATAGAAACAGCACCATAATGCGTCGCGCACCCAATTTCATGCTGACATTTGCATCACTGACTTCCGGTTTTTCTTTTGAAACCGCAAAACTCATACAGACCGCCGGAATAATCCAGTTGATGAGCGATGGAATGAAGATGGCGAAGAATTCAAAGAAACTTACCTTCCCTTTCTGCCAGACCATCAGGGTAGTAATGTCGCCAAAGGGTGAGAAGGCACCGCCGGCGTTGGCCGCCACTACAATATTGATGCAGGCCACTACCACAAACTTTTTATTTGTGCCCCCGACCGCCATCGCCACAGCCCCCATCAGCAAGGCGGTAGTCAAATTATCCGCCACAGGGGAAATGACAAAAGCCAGCAAGCCGGTCAGCCAGAAGACCGTTCGCAGGGTAAAGCCCCTGTTGACCATCCATGAGCGGAGGGCGCTGAAAACATTGCGTTCCTCAAGCGCATTGATATAGGTCATAGCGGCCAATAGAAACAGAAACAGTTCAGCATATTCTGTCAGGTTATGCAAAATGGCGGTATGGGCATGATCCGGTTTTCCCACTGATTGATATGAAAGTGCCACCAGTACCCAAATTATGCCGGCCGCTACCATCACCGGCTTACTTTTACGCAGGTGCAGCTTCTCTTCCATGATGACGAGAGCATAGGCGGCAACGAAAAGTGCCAGAGCACATATTCCCATCGCCGTGCCGGTAAAATTCTGTATCTCACTGTCTCCGCTGGCCCATGCAGGCAGTGCGGCCAGTGTAAATAGTGCTGAAAATACAATGGGTTTAATCATAGTTATGTGTCTCCCGAGATATGTTTGAAAATAGTTTAGCACACTACCACGCATGCAGTGGTACCGATGGGCAATGGTCCGATATCCGAAACATCCGCCCGGCTAGAAAGATTTATGGCGTTGATTGAACCGTGTTTAGGCGGGTGGGGCTCTGCTTGGAGGGGTGTAGCTGACCAGAGTATCCGAAGGGATTTTAAGGTGAGGTACTGCGAGTTGTCGGGCCGCTGGCGCGCGATTCCGGTTGATGCGCTTGGGGGACTGCTGAACAACGATTCCGTGACGCTTGCTCTTGGTAGGGGCGTCGATGGAAACCGGACATTCATACGAAAAATTGGGAATATTTTCTGTTGAAAATGACAAGGGAGAGATCAGCATCAAAATGATGATCAGGGACTGGGCCAGGGACCTGAGTGGTGTCTGGCCGAACAGCTGCACAGAAACCGAGCGGATCATCATGGGGAATACATTGCACGGTTGTTGTTCCGGTTTGCCCGCAAGAGTCATTGTTGTTTCCCCTGGTGGAGTTTCATGGATGCAACGATCACTGTCTGCAGCACGGGATGTGCCCCAGGAATTTCGAAACGGTGTTATAAGTGTTTAGCATCTATTTCCTTTTTCTCCAAATATAATATTGTGATGATGAGTTGCTCACCGGTCAGATTATTACTCTATGTTCTCATTCATGAGCACATTTTCTGATGTTTTGATCTGGCAAAAATATGTCGCAAATTTTTGCTGATTCTCAAACAAATTGCATTATCACAGCAGTTTTAGTATAGTGCGCCGCTACAATTTCAATCACTCACTTTGCTATAAGGAACACACTGGATGAAATCAATTCTCTCAGGCAACGAAGCTATTGCCCGTGGTGCGTATGAAGCTGGCTGCCTTGTTGCGTCTGCCTACCCGGGGACCCCTTCGACTGAAATACTTGAAAACACCCTGCAGTATGACGAAATAGATTCTTCCTGGGCACCAAATGAAAAAGTGGCCCTGGAAGTTGCAATCGGCGCATCTTTCGGAGGTGGACGGGCTCTCTGTACGATGAAGCACGTTGGTGTCAATGTTGCGGCAGACCCGCTATTTACACTTTCCTACACTGGCGTCAGGGGAGGGCTGGTACTTGTTGCCGCCGACGATCCGGAGATGCATTCTTCCCAGAACGAGCAGGACAGTCGCAACTACGCAAAATTTGCCAAAGTGCCGATGCTTGAACCATCCGATTCAGGAGAGTGCAAGGAATTTACCCGGCTGGCTTTCGAATTGTCGGAACAATACGACACGCCGGTCATGTTGAGAAGCAGCACCCGTATTTCACATGGCAAGTCAGTTGTTGAACTGGGCGAGCGGGTTACCGGTCTGCCAATGCCGAAACTTGAAAAGAATCCGGCCAAACTGGTTATGCTCCCCGGTAATGCCCGTGTCCGCCATCCATTGATCGAGCAGAGCCTTCTGGATCTTGCCGCGGCAGCTGCACACCTCCCTTTTAATCGCATGGAACTTCGCGACACTTCAATCGGCATCATAACGGCGGGGATCTGCTATCAATATGTCAGGGAGGTTTTGCCGCAGGCTTCAACGCTCAAGCTTGGCCTGGTACATCCTCTTCCCCATGAACTTATTCGTGAATTTGCTGCGCAAGTTGACGTGCTCTATGTGATAGAGGAGCTTGATCCGTTTATTGAAGAGCAGATCAAGGCTATGGGAATTGCCGTTATCGGTAAGGAGATCATTTCCCTCTGTGGTGAACTGACTCCGGGGCGGCTTCGGAGCGCTTTTAAATTACCGCAGCCGGATGCCGCAGCTGCCGAAACGCTTCCCGGTCGTCCGCCAAATATGTGCCCGGGATGTCCCCATCGCGGTGTCTTTTTTGTGCTTAACCAGCTTAAAGCATACGTTACCGGCGATATCGGCTGCTACACACTTGGTTTTATGCCGCCGCTTTCCGCTATGGACACCTGTATCTGCATGGGTGCCTCGATAGGCATGGCAACCGGAGTGACAAAAGTGGTTTCCGCTGAGGAAAAGAAAAAGGTTGTTGCGGTAATTGGTGATTCGACCTTTCTTCATACCGGTATCAACGGATTGATGGATATGGTGTACAACAATGCGCCGGCGACGGTCATTATCCTTGATAACAGCATCACCGCGATGACCGGCCGTCAGGATAATCCGGCTTCCGGTTTCACCCTGATGGATGCCGCCACTCATGCCGTGGACATACCGCTGCTCTGCACCGCACTTGGTGTCAAGCATGTGCGGGTCATCAATCCGCTTGATCTTAAGGAAACCCGTACGGTTATTGCGGAAGAGATGGAGCGTCCCGAACCATCGGTTATCATTACCAGCAAGCCGTGCGTGCTCATCAAACGGGACGATGTATTTACCAAGGGGCCGGTCTACGCGGTTGATTGCGACAACTGCATCGGGTGTCGAGCCTGTCTCAAAATTGGTTGCCCTGCCATTGAATGGCGACCGGCAGGTGAGGGGAGTAAAAAGGGGAAAGCCTACATTGATCCGCTCCTCTGCACAGGGTGTGATGTCTGTCGTCAGTTGTGCGGGTTTGATGCGATCGGGAGTGCAAAATGAGCAACCAGATAACAAATATACTGATTGTCGGTGTCGGCGGTCAGGGCATTTTACTTGCGTCTGAAATACTCTCTGAAGCGGCCATGCTGGCTGGCTTTGATGTTAAAAAAAGCGAGATTCATGGCATGTCGCAGCGTGGTGGCAGCGTTGTTTCCCATGTCCGGTACGGATCGGAAGTTTTTTCTCCAATTGTTCCCGAGGGGGAGGGTGATATCCTGTTCGGTTTTGAATTGATGGAGACGGTGCGGTCGTTGCCACTGCTTAGACCGGGTGGTACCGTTGTTGCGAACGATCTGCAGATTTCTCCGCCATCGGTGCTGATGGGGCTTGAAACCTATCCTGAGAGACTGAGCGATCGCATCAAGGACCGGTTTGCCGATTTCCTCATGGTGGACGGACAGAAAATGGCTGCTGAGGCAGGTAACGCGAAAGCCGCCAACACTGTTCTTTTGGGAGCGGTCTCAAAACGACTCAGTATTACTGAAGAGTTCTGGATGAACGCTCTTGAAAAAATGGTACCGGCCAAGGCGCTTGTGGTCAACAAGCTCGCTTTTAAGCTGGGGCGTGAGTGTCTATGACGCAACTTGAGCAGGTTATTTCCGCAAACAAGAGTTTTGTAAAACCGAATGCCTTTCCACCGCTTCCCAAAGCGCCGCAGAAGCAGATGGCGATTTTCACCTGCATGGATACCAGGCTGGTTGATTTCCTTGAGCCGGCAATGGGGTTGAAGCGTGGTGAAGCAAAAGTTATCAAGAACGCCGGAAACACTATCGTTGATCCGATGTCCGGGACAATAATCCGCAGCCTGGTGGCAGGGATTTTCATGCTGGGCGTCGAGGAAATTTTTGTCATTGGACACAGGGATTGCGGCATGGCTGAGATTGATGCCGATTCAGTCAAGCAGGACATGATTGATCGAGGTATTTCACCGGTCATTATCGACATTCATATTCCGGATCTGAAACAGTGGCTCGGCATCTTTGCCCATCCGGTGGAAAATATTGAACGGGTGGTGAAGATCTTGCGCAATAACCCGTTAATACCAAAGGATGTTCCCATTCATGGACTGTTATTCTGCCCGAATGACGGACATCTTGATGTGGTCGTTAATGGCTATACACTGGAATGCTTTGCCGATCAGCTTGTATAAAATCTGACGAGGTACTGCCGTATGTTTTTCAACGAAGAATTCGAAACCCTGCCACGCCCGGCTCTTGAAGCACTGCAGCTGAAACGGCTGCAGGCAACGCTTGAAAGGGTATATGCCAACGTGCCGTTTTACAAGGCCTCTTTTGATGCGGTAGGTATCAAACCGTCTGTAGTGGCACATCTGGACGACTTGCAAAAGGTGCCGTTCACCACCAAGCAGGATATGCGGGACTCGTATCCGTACAGACTTTTTGCGGCACCGATGGACGAAATAATCCGTATTCATGCCTCAAGTGGAACCACCGGTAAACCTACCGTTGTCGGTTACACCAAAAAAGACATCGCCACGTGGTCGGAGCTGATGGCGCGTTCCTTTGTTGCGGCTGGAGCGCACAGGGGTGACATTATCCACAACGCTTACGGCTACGGTCTGTTTACCGGCGGTCTTGGCGCCCATTACGGCGCTGAAATGCTGGGGGCCTCCGTTATTCCAATTTCGGGCGGCAATACCAAGCGCCAGATCATGATCATGCAGGACTTTGGTTCGACGGTGCTGACCTGTACCCCATCGTATTCACTGTTTATGGCTGAAGAGGCGCAGGCGGAAGGAATCGATTTCAGGAACCTCAAGTTGCGGGTCGGTATCTTCGGTGCGGAACCGTGGTCGGAGGCGATGCGGGCGGAAATTGAAGCAAAGCTGAATCTGTCGGCAATCGATATCTACGGCCTGTCTGAAATAATGGGGCCTGGTGTGGCAATCGAGTGCATCGAGGCCAAACGGGGACTGCATATATGGGAAGACCACTTCATCCCGGAGATCATCAACCCTGAAACCGGAGAGTTGCTGCCGGAAGGGGAGCGTGGTGAACTGGTTATAACCACCATTACCAAACAGGGCATTCCGCTGATTCGTTACCGCACGCGCGATATTACCAGTCTTACCTACGAACCATGTATCTGTGGGCGTACTCATGCCCGCATTACCCGTATGAGCGGCCGTTCCGATGACATGCTGATTATCCGTGGTGTCAACGTGTTCCCCTCACAGATCGAAGCAATTCTGGTGGGTATTGAAGGAATTGAACCGCATTACATGCTGATTGTTGATCGGCAGGGGACACTGGATACATTGACGGTCCAGGTTGAAGTCAGCGAGCTGCTTTTCTCCGATGAGATCAAAGTGCTCCAGGCGTTGGCGCGCCGGGTAGAAAAAGAGATCAAGGACATGTTGGGGGTTACCTGCACGGCAAAACTGGTTGAACCGAAAACAATTCAACGGAGCGAAGGCAAAGCGAAGCGGGTGACTGACAACCGGAAGCTGTAACGTATTCTGACTACTGGAGGCAGATCATGAAAGTTGAACAGATATCCATTTTCATTGAAAACAAGTCCGGCCGGCTGGCTGAAGTTACCCGCATTCTTGGTGAGACGGGCATCAATATCCGGGCCCTTTCTCTTGCTGATACATCCGATTTCGGTATCCTGAGACTGATTGTCAATGACGGTGCGAAAGCTACCACGGTACTCAAGGAAAGCGGCTTTACCGTCAGCAAAACCGAAGTGGTTGCCGTTGAGGTGCCGGACCGTCCCGGCGGACTGTCTGCCATTCTGCAGACGCTTGACCGCGAAGCTATCAATGTCGAATATATGTACGCATTTGTTGAACGTTGTGGTGAAAACGCGGTCATCATTTTCCGTTTTGACGAAACGGATAAGGCTATTGCCGTGTTGCAGGCCCAGAAATTCAACATACTTGATGGAAGCCGACTGTACGATGTGTAGATGGAGATTGATCAAACCAAAACGGAGGTAGTGCATGAAAAAAGTGTCGTTATTGTTGGGCAGCATCTGTTTGACTCTCATGTTCGCAGCAGTATCATTTGCATCGGGTACCATCAAAATCGGCGGACTTTTTTCCGTGACCGGGCCGGCTTCTTTTCTGGGAGAGCCTGAGAAGAAGACGCTTGAAATGCTGGTGAAAGAGACGAATGAGAAGGGCGGGATTAACGGACAGAAACTGGAAGCGGTTATTTATGATACCGGCGGTGATGCTACCAAGGCTGTCCAACTGGCCACCAAGCTGATTAAGGATGATAAAGTCAGCATCATCATCGGACCAAGCACTACCGGCGAGAGCATGGCGGTTATTCCGGTTGTGGAAAAAGAGAAAATTCCACTGATTTCCTGTGCTGCCGGTATCAAAATCACTGATCCGGTCAAACACTGGGTATTCAAGACACCGGCAAATGACCATGTTGCCGCTGAAAAAATTCTGAACTACATGGCGACCAAAAAACAGAAAAATATTGCCCTGCTGACCGTAACTGACGGCTTTGGTGCTTCCGGTCGAGAGCAGATCAAGGTGTTGGCCAAGCAGAAAGGGTTCACCATTGTTGCTGATGAAGTGTACGGACCGAAGGACACCGACATGACCGCCCAGCTAACCAAGATTCGCGGTATCAAGCCCGATGCGATTATCTGCTGGGGCACCAACCCCGGCCCGGCAGTTGTCACCAAGAATGTCAAACAGCTCGGAATCAAGACTCCGCTTTACATGAGCCACGGTGTTGCTTCCAAAAAATATATCGAACTTGCGGGCGCCGATTCGGCAGAAGGGGTTATGCTCCCTGCCGGCAAGCTTGCCATTTACGACGCACTTCCCAGGAACGACGTACAGTCGAAATTGCTGAAGGGATACGATCAAGGGTATAAGAAAGCGTTCGGTACCGAGGCATCGACATTCGGTGGTTATGCCTACGATGCGTTCCTGCTTGCTACCGGTGCTATTAAAAAATCCGGCAGTACCCCCGATCAGATACGTAACGGCATAGAACAAACCAGTAAACTTGTCAGTATTTCCGGTGTGTTCTCGATGTCGCCGAAAGATCATAATGGTCTTGATCTTTCTGCCTTCGAGATGGTTAAGGTTGAAAAGGGCGATTGGGTAATGATTAAATAATTTCGTCCGGAGTTTCCGGACGGAAACTCAATAAATCGATAAAAACTACGGAGAATGTCTATGAACTTTAAAATCATCAGTGTTGCATCACTCTTAGTAACAATGCTGTTTGCTGCCACGGTGTTTGCCGCGGCCCCGATCAGGATCGGCGCCCTGTTTGCCGTCACCGGACCGGCTGCTTTTCTTGGTGAACCTGAGCGCAACAGTGCCAAGATGGTTATTGATGAAATTAACAAGGCCGGCGGAGTAAAAGGCCGTAAACTTGAACTGATTGCGTACGACACGACCGGTGATGCGACAAAGGCTGTACAGCTGGCGACCAAGCTGATTAAAGACGATAAGGTCGTTGCTATTATCGGTCCGAGCACCACTGGAGAGACAATGGCGGTGATCCCGGTTGCCGAAAAGGAACAGGTCCCTCTGATTTCCTGTTCTGCCGGCAGCAAAATTACTGATCCGGTTAAGAAATGGGTATTCAAGACCGCCCAGAATGATGCGTTGGCGGTTGGCAAAATTTATGAATATCTGCAGAAAACAAAGCAGACCACCGTTTCAATTCTGACAGTTTCTGACGGTTTCGGCGCTTCAGGACGCGAACAGCTGAAGATTCAGGCCGCGAAATACGGTATCACCGTAGTTTCTGACGATACCTATGGCCCGAAAGACACCGATATGACTGCTCAACTTACCAAAATTCGAGGCACACACAGTCAGGCTATCATCTGCTGGGGGACAAATCCCGGCCCGGCCGTTATCGCCAAAAATGCCCGGCAACTTGGGATTAAGACGCCACTTTTCATGAGCCACGGTGTTTCATCCAAAAAGTTCATTGAATTGGCTGGAGAGGCTGCTGAAGGTATTAAGCTTCCCTCCGGCAAGGTAGTTGTTGCCGACCAGCTTGCATCAACCGATAAACAGAAAAAATCTCTTATGGCCTTTGTCAAGGATTACCAGATACATTACAAAGCCGAAGGTGACCATTTCGGCGGCCACGCCTGGGATGCGGTCATGTTGATCAAAAATGCTGTTGAAAGCGGTGCAGATGCTGCCACAGCTATTCGTGACCAGCTTGAGAAAACCAAATCTTTTGCCGGTATTGGTGGCAGCTTTAATTACTCGCCACAGGATCATGCAGGGTTGGGCAAAGATGCCTTTGTGCTGGTTGAGGTCAAAAATAAGGATTGGGCAATCGTAAAATAGTCGCTGCACCATAATACCGTCCTCCTTTGACGGGGGACTTGAGAAAGCGCTGGTTAGATGATATGACAGGCGTTGCTTTTGCTGTAAATGAACCCTCCCCCATCAGGGGGGAGGGGATTTTTATATTAAGAAATGGATGTTAATGCAGTTTGATCAGATACTTCAATATACGTTGTCAGGTTTGTCTACCGGTGCCATCTACGCGTTAATCGGTATCGGTTTTTCGATCATCTATAATGCTACCGGCATAATTAATTTTGCTCAGGGTGAATTTGTCATGCTTGGCGGGTTGCTGACGCTTTCCTGTCTTGAGCTGTTGCAGCTTCCCCTCTGGGCGGCCATTCCCTGTTCCGTTGCCGTCGCGACTGTTGTTGGTGTGTTATTTGAGCGCCTGGCTATCAGGCCGCTCCGTCAGCCGACGCCGATTAATCTGGTTATCATCACTATCGGTGGAAGTATCCTGATCCGTGGTCTGGCGATGCTGGTGTGGGGCAAAGATACCCATGCAATTCCCCCTTTTTCCGGCGATGACCCGATAGCTATCGGCGGTGCCACGATTCTCCCGCAGCATCTCTGGATACTGGCTATTACGCTGATAATAATCGTCGTCAACAAAATTTATTTTTACCATACCATCAGCGGCAAAGCGATGCGTGCCTGTTCCTACAACCGTCGAGCCGCTGGCCTGGTTGGCATTGATGTAAAGCGCATGGTTCTGTTCTCGTTTATCATCAGTTCCGCAATGGGTGCCATTGCAGGCATTATCGTTGCGCCGTTGACGATGACCGCTTACGATGTTGGTGTCATGCTTGGGTTGAAGGGGTTTTGTGCTGCGATTATCGGCGGTATGAGTAGCGGAATTTCAACCGTTGTTGGCGGTTTGATCCTCGGTGTGCTTGAGTCGCTTGGCGCTGGCCTGATCTCATCAGGGTATAAGGACGCCATCGCCTTCATCATCCTGTTATTGTTGCTGTTTATCAGGCCGCAGGGCCTCTTCGGTAAAGCCGATTCGGAAAGGGTCTGATTTATGAAGCGCGACCTGCTCCTGTTTGCCTGTTTTTTGCTGTTTATTATGTCGGCGCCGCAGTTTTTTGCCGGCGGCTACCTGATGAACGTGCTGGTATTTGTCGGTATCAACACCATGCTGGCCATAGCCCTCAACCTGCTCCTTGGATATGCAGGTCAAATCTCCCTCGGTCATGCCGGCTTCTTCGGTATGGGTGCCTATCTATCCGGAATAATGACGACTACCTATTCGCTGAATCCCTGGATTGCCATGCCTGTGGCAGCAGTGGTGGTCGGATGTTTGGCGGGACTGATCGGGTTACCGATTCTCAAGCTTAAAGGTCATTATCTTGCGATGGCAACCCTCGGCCTCGGGATCATTCTGTTTATCGTCTTCAATGAAACGGTTGACCTTACCGGCGGGCCTTCCGGTTTGTCCGGAATTCCAAACATTGAATTCGCCGGCATCGTATTTGATTCCGATGTGAAAAATTATTATTTGATCTGGGGTGTCACTCTGGTGGTAATGCTGTTTTCCCTTAACCTGGCAAGCTCCCGGATAGGGCGGGCTTTGAGGGCGGTGCATGATTCCGAGGTCGCGGCACAGGTTCTTGGTGTCAATGCCCGTATCCTGAAAGTCCAGATTTTCGCTCTCTCCGCTGTCATCTCGTCACTTGCCGGGAGTCTCTACGCCCACACAATGACTTTTATCTCCCCGGCATCTTTCGGCTTTAATTTTTCGATCGAGCTGTTAACCATGGTGGTCATCGGGGGGCTCGGCAGTATTTACGGATCATTCCTCGGTGCTGCCTTGTTGACCCTGCTGCCGGAGTTTCTGCGCGGTGCCAATGATTACGATATTATAATTTATGGCGCTTTGCTTATGGTGATGGTGATGTATATGCCTGGCGGGCTGGTCCGTGGTTTTCCTGATTTATTCCGGAAAATTTTCAAGAAGAAGGCAGAGTCCGGCCATGCTTGAGGTCTCGGGCATCACTCAAATATTTGGCGGTGTTACTGCGCTTGATTCTGTTTCATTCGCGGTACACAAGGGGGACATTACCGGGGTAATCGGTCCGAACGGAGCGGGGAAAACCACTCTTTTCAATATCATTACCGGCATATACCGGCAGACGGCCGGTACGGTCACGCTGGAAGGGAACGATATTACCGGACTCCCTCCAGAGAAGCTTGCCCGTCGTGCGATGGTGCGAACATTTCAAAATATTGAACTGTTTGGTGGCATGACCGTGCATGAAAACGTTATGGTCGGTATGCACACCAAAAGCCGCAGCGGCTTGCTGGCGTGCTCTCTCAAAATGCCCTGGAGCATTTCAGAAGAACGCCGCATCCGTGAAGGGGCCTTGCAGTGGCTTGCCTTTACCGGTATTTCAGATCTTGCCGACCATGCTGCAGGTGGTCTTCCGTTCGGCAAAGGGCGCTTGCTGGAGATTGCCCGTGCACTGGCTGTCGAACCGCGCATTATTCTCATGGATGAACCGGCTGCCGGACTCAATAGCCAGGAAACGCTTGCCCTATCACTGTTGATCAAGCGGATTCGTGATCTGGGTATTACCGTTGTACTTGTGGAACATGATATGGAGTTGGTGATGGATATTTGTGATCGGATTGTTGTCCTGAACCTCGGCAGGAAGCTGGCGGAGGGAACTCCCCGAGAAATCCAGGAAAATCCCGAAGTCATTTCAGCATATCTGGGGGATGACGACTGATGCTGCGCCTCAAGAACATCAACACCTACTACGGTAAAGTTCACGCCCTTAAGAATATTTCCCTCCATCTGGGCGAGGGTGAAATTGTCACGCTTATCGGTGCAAATGGCGCCGGAAAAACGACCATACTGAACACCATATCCGGTGTTACTCCGGCTGCTTCCGGAGAAATATTTTTTTGTAAAGAACTGATTACTCCCTGTGCACCGGACAGAATTGTCAAGCACGGCATATCTCAGGTACCTGAAGGACGTCAGGTGTTCAAGCCGCTCTCTGTACAGGACAATCTTGAACTTGGCGCATATCTGCGCTACCGGAGCAGGGAAGGGAAGGGCGCAATTCATGCGGATATGGAGAAGATATTTACTCTGTTCCCGCGTCTGGAAGAACGGCGCAAACAGCTGGCAGGGACAATGTCCGGTGGTGAACAGCAGATGCTTGCCATAGGGCGCGCTTTGATGGCCAACCCCAAAATGCTTCTTCTGGATGAACCATCAATGGGACTGGCCCCGTTGGTGGTTCAGGAGATATTCCGTGTTCTTGAGCGGTTGCGTCAGGAAAATGGCACGACAATTTTGCTGGTTGAACAGAACGCCAAGGCGGCGCTCAAGCTTGCCGACCGCGGGTATGTCCTTGAAACCGGCAAGGTTATTCTCGAAGGCCCTGCCACTGAATTGCTGGAAAACGCCGAAGTCAAGCGAGCATACCTTGGCAAGGACAAGAAGGAAATGTGGGAGCGATAATATCCATGTCTCCGTCAGAGAGCCACTGATAACACAGGGCCCAAGGAACTTTACCAATGCGCTTTCCGCTGTGTCTCAATTATGACCTCACCACATATATAATCCGTAACAAAATCAAAAAAGTTGAAAAATATCCATTGGTCATGGTGCTGGAGCCAACTCACCTGTGTAATCTGACCTGTTCAGGTTGCGGCAGAATCCGCGAATATGCCGACAGTATTCAAGAGATGATGACTCTCACAGAATGCCTTCAGTCAGTTGATGAATGCCCGGCCCCTGTTGTCAACATAACCGGGGGAGAGCCATTTCTTTATCCGCAGCTTCGCGAGCTTGTTGCCGAAGTATTGAACAGGGGCAAACATGTTTTTCTCTGTACGAATGGCCTTCTCTTGGAGGATGCACTGGATGACATGCGGCAACATCCAAATTTTATTCTAAATATCCATGTAGACGGTCTTGAAGATACCCATGATCGAATTCTTGAACGAAAAGGCGCGTTCAAATCAGTGCTGTCCGGGATCAGGAAAGCAAAAGAACGAGGGTTTCGTGTTTGTACGAATACAACCATTTTTAAAGAAACAGATCTGGTAGAGATTGAGATGCTCTTTCGTCAACTTGAGGAAGCAGGCGTTGATGGAGTGCTGGTTGCGCCCGGTTTCGGCTATGAAGCGTCCGGTGAAAAGCTGTTTAATGAACGCCGGGATATAGAAAGAAAATTTGTTGACGTATACGAGATGAGCAAAAAGCACCGTTTTTATTCTACGCCAATGTACCTGCGTTTTCTGAAAGGTGAAAAAAACCTTGCATGCACTCCCTGGGGGTACCCGACCCGTAATCCACTGGGATGGAAAGCTCCCTGTTACCAGATTACAGATACTCATTATCGAACCTTTGCGGAGATGATGCATACCACCGAGTGGGAAAAGTACGGGGTCGGTAAAGATTCCCGCTGTGCTCAGTGCATGGCGCAGTGCGGGTTTGAGCCAACGGTAATCAATGAGATTGGCAAGAGTTGGCGAGACATACTTGAAATGCTGATATGGAACATGACGTAAGAATTTTGAATGGTTGTACTGTTTTTAAGGATATATGAACATTACCACACATCGCTTTTACCCCTGGTTGGTGCTTGCTGCGGGAACTATGGCCGTGTTCAGCGCTCTCGGACTGGCTCGTTTCGGCTATTCGGTACTGCTGCCCTCCATGCAGGCAGGACTGGGGCTGGATAATGCTCAGGCGGGTGTGCTGGCAAGCGCCAATCTGATCGGCTATCTGGTTATGGCGCTGGCAGGCGGAGCATTAGCCTCGCACATCGGGGCACGACGAATTGTAACTGCCGGTTTGACTCTGCTCGGCATCGGAATGATAATGACCGGTATGGCGGAAGGGTTTATGGGTGCGGCAATCTGGCGCGCCGTAACAGGTATCGGCAGTGGCGCTGCCAATATTGCTGTGATGGGAATGTGGGCAACCTGGTTTCCATCTCGCAAACGGGGGTTGGCTTCCGGTATTGCCGTCACCGGTTCAGCTTTTGCCATGATCGGGACCGGTTCGCTTATCCCCTCTCTTTTGGCTCGAACAGGGGTAAATGGCTGGCAGTTCTGCTGGCAGATATTCGGGGGACTTTCGCTTCTTGTTGCGCTTATCTGCTGGCTGGTGATCCGCAACAAACGGGGCACTCCGGTGATGGATCTCTCCTCCCCATATGCGATACCTTCAACGCCTCTTGCCGACCGTCAGCATGGCTCGTGGCACGATGTTTTTTGTTCAAAAACAGCGTGGCATCTTGGTCTCGTATATGTTGCCTTTGGTTTCTCCTACATCATCTTCATGACTTTTTTTGTCAAGCACCTGATTGCTACCGGAGGTTACAGCAAGACGGAGGCGGGCAATCTGTTTATGCTGATGGGATGGGCTAACCTGCTCATCAGTTTTTTGTGGGGGAGCCTGTCTGACAGGATTGGACGTGCTAATACGCTGGTCATAATTTATCTGATCCACACGATCGCTTTTGCTCTCTTCGGATTGGCAACGTCCCCTGTTTTATTCACTCTTGCTGCACTCATGTTCGGTATGACCGCTTTTAGTATTCCGGCAATCATGGCGGCATCGTGTGGCGACCTGTTCGGTCAAAAGATGGCATCGGCTGCGCTCGGGTTTGTAACCCTTCTGTTCGGTATAGGACAGGTTGCAGGACCTGCCATTGCGGGCGTTCTTGCGGATAGATACGGCAGCTTTGCCTACGCCTATTTACTGGCGTCAGTGGTAGCTCTGGCCGGGGCTTTTGGTTCTGCAACCCTGCGCTCCATGCACCACTCAAAACCACATGAATAGCAGCATTTGCGATGAATTCCGCTTCGCAGCTTCCAGAGGTCAGGCATGCATCAATACAATGCAGGTGTCATAAGCGGCTTCATATATCTTTGCTGATTATAATACCGTCAACCTGCCATTTATAATAACTTCCTGAAGCATCGTAGGTGCTCGACTGGTCGAGAATCTGTGCCAGAATAAACAGCGTATTTTTGATCATCGCCACGGAGCGTTCTGCAATGTCCATGTTCAGGGCCGTAACATTCTTCACCTGTTTTGCCAGTGAGTTCAGATCCTGATACAAACGGGGAATCTCTTTATGGCCTTTTTTCCCCAATCGAGAAACTACATCTACCAGCGAAGCGTTTAAAGGCAGCCCCGAATTGGTGGCAATCTCCGAAACCGCCTGACGAAGAGGGATCGTATGCTCATTGATGCGCACAGTCATACTCTCCTTTGTGCTGTTTATCTCGGACATTGCATCAAGGTTTATATGTAAGAGCTCGGAAGTCTCGCGTTCGAGCAGTGCAAGCAATTCTCCCATCAGTCTCTTCTGAGTAGCAAGAATATCTTTCAGCCTTGTAATCAACTGCGCTCCCGTTTCTTTGATTTTGGGTATTATAGCACACTCATTCTACCTGCGTACAGAAACAGTGGAAAAGAAAATCACCGAACGGTGGAAGTTTTAATCCAAACCGCTGAAATGGTATGATATAAACGTCACCCAGAGACATTTGCACAATAAACTGTGCTGCGATTTCACTCAGGCGATTCTATGGTTATGATGGATGCCCGGGGACTTTTTATGATTTATGGTATCGGTACTGATATTGTCGAAATTGAACGTTTTCAGCGTTTTGTGGATGAAGGCAACACTGCGCTGCTCAACCGGATCTTTACCGGCCATGAACGTACATTCTGCGATGCCAGGAAAAACTGTGCCGCCAGTTATGCTGCGCGCTTTGCGGCGAAAGAAGCATTTGTTAAAGCGCTTGGCACAGGTGTTCGCGATGGTATTGCATTCCATGATGTTGAGATTGTTAACGATGAATTGGGTAAACCGGAATTCAATCTGACCGGCAAGGCTCATGCCTTGTGTGTGACAAAATCGCTCGGCCCGGCGTTTTTGTCTCTTTCGCACGATGGCGGCAATGCTGTTGCGATGGTCGTTCTGGAGTCGGCATGAGAGTCATTACCGCACAGACCATGCAGGCAATCGACAGAGAGGCTATTAATAGCCACGATATTTCCGGCCTTCAGTTGATGGAAACTGCCGGGCTCCGGTGTGTTGAGTTGATTGTTGCTGAATTCGGAGTTACGGGTCACTGTGTCGTCGTAGCCGGCAGGGGAAATAACGGAGGAGATGGCTTTGTCATCGCGCGTCTGCTTGGTGCGCAGGGATGGAACGTCAAGGTTATTATTCTGGCTGAGCGGCAACAGGTGAGCGGAGATGCCGAGAGTAATCTGGAGAAGCTCTCTGCGTCAACGGTGTCTTACTGCACGGATGAGGACCAACTCGCTGCTCTACTCAAAGAAAACATGGTTCGGGCTGATGTTATTGTGGACGCGCTGTTCGGTACCGGTCTGAACAACGACATTACCGGTTTGTACCGTGAAGCGGTGTTCCTTATCCGTGAGTCCGGACGCCCGATAGTTTCGGTTGACATACCTTCCGGCATCCATGGGACGACCGGACAGGTCATGGGAGAAGCGGTCGCAGCGAATATTACTGTAACATTTGCTGCTGCCAAACTCGGACATATTCTCTACCCGGGAGCCGAATACACCGGAAGGCTCGTTGTCTCTGATATCGGCATTCCATGTTCTTTGCTGGAAGCGGCACCCGGGTGCGATGTTGTGGACTCTGCAGCAATCGGCTCCTTGATACATCGACGTGATCGCATGGCCCACAAGGGGCATTTCGGGCACTGTCTGATCATCGCCGGTTCCACCGGAAAAACCGGTGCCGCAGCCCTTTCGGCACAGAGTGCCGTGCGAGCCGGTTCCGGACTGGTAACCGTTGCAGCCGCTGAAAGTATCCATGGCATTCTTGAGGTCAAGACAACAGAGGCAATGACAGTGCCGCTGCCGGATTGTGCTGTCGGCTATCTGAGCGGTGCCGCTCTGTCGTCAATTGTGCGGGTGCTGACCGGTATGGATTCCGTAGCGGTCGGGCCTGGTCTCGGAGGCCATTCAGAAACGTACGCTCTCATTCGCACTCTGGTTGAGACCATTTCCTCCCCTCTGGTGATTGACGCGGATGGCTTGAACGGAGTGGCCGGGGACGTCTCGGTACTGTTGCGGAAAAAATCGAAACAGACGGTGTTAACCCCACATCCGGGTGAAATGTCGCGTCTGATCGGTGTTACAATTGCAGATATTGAGGCGGATCGTATTACTGTTGCCCGTGATTTTGCACATAAGTATTCCGTTTTTCTCGTGCTGAAGGGAGCCCGTACGGTCATAGCCTCACCTTCCGGAGCTGTTGCAATCAACAGCAGCGGTAATCCCGGCATGGCCAGCGGCGGTATGGGCGATGTGCTGACCGGTATTATTGCATCGTTACTCGGTCAAGGGTATGACGCGTGGGATGCCTGTCGTCTGGGGGTCTTCCTGCATGGCTATGCTGCTGATCTTGTAGCAGAAGATAAAGGAGAAATCGGCATCAGCGCGACAGATGTCAGTGAAAAAATACCGTATGCATATAAAAGACTCATCACTATGAAAGGGGAATGTCCATGCTGACCGTTGCCGACATTATGACCAAAACCGTTATTTCAATAAAAGAAGACACCACCGTTCGAGAAATGGCAACAATTTTTGACACCAGGAATATCGGCACCCTGCCGATTGTAGATGATATGGGTAATCTGACCGGTATAGTCACCGCTTCCGATCTGGTTGAGCAGGATCGTCCCCTGCATATGCCGACAGTTATTTCGATTTTTGACTGGATCATTCCACTCGGAGGAGAAGAAGCGCTGCAGCGGGAGCTGAATAAAATAACCGCTCAGACCGCCTCGGAATTAGCCTCACGCGACTTTGTTTCTGTTGCCCCTTCTGATTCCGTCAGTGGTGTGGCTGAAGTCATGAGCAACAGAAAATTACATGCTATTCCGGTTGTTGAAGGGAAAAAACTGGTCGGTATGGTGTCGCGTATTGATATTATCCGTTCAATGAACCGGTAATGTCCAGGCTGCAGATCATCACCAGCTCTTCCCGGGAAACAGAAGAGCTTGGTGCGAAAATAGGTTCGTTTCTCCAGCCCGGTTCTTTTCTTGCGCTGCGGGGAGAGTTGGGTGGCGGAAAAACCTGTCTGACTCGGGGGGTTGTTGCTGCAGTTGCCCCGCAAAGCGCTCACGTGGTAGCAAGTCCCACCTATGCAATAATGAATTGCTATCCCGGTGACACGCCGGTCTATCATTTTGATTTTTATCGTTTGACCGGCGATGATGATATTGTGGAGCTTGGTTTTGAAGAATACTTTTATGGCAATGGCGTGTGTGTGGCTGAGTGGTCAGAGCGCATTTCGGACCTGATGCCGTGTGATGTAGTAACGGTTTTGCTGGAACGCAGGAATGACGATGAACGACTGATTACTCTGACCGGTTCCGGAATAAAATCTGACGCAGTTTTGGCTCATCTGGCGAAGATTGTGTGACAAGAAAAAAAACTTTGACCAGTCAGCTGGTTATCTGCTATAGAGCAAAACCCAAATCGTCTGTTCGATCATTTTTTCCATAAAGGAGAGCAGTATGGCGCTTGTAGTACAGAAGTACGGTGGTACTTCGGTCGGATCACCTGACCGCATCAAAAATGTTGCCAGACGCATTATCAAGACGTATGACGCCGGCAACGATGTGATTGTTGTTGTTTCCGCCATGTCTGGCGAAACCAATAAACTGGTAGCACTTGCCAATGAAATGTGTGAGATACCGGATGGCCGCGAATACGATGTGCTGGTTGCTACCGGTGAGCAGGTCACTATCGGGCTGTTGTCGATGTACCTTAAATCACAAGGGTACAAGGCCAAGTCCTACCAGGGGTGGCAGGTTCCTATTGTTACTGATGCCACCGCTACAAAGGCCAGGATTGAGACTATTGATGACAAAAACATTCGTGCCGATCTTAAGGAAGGAACCATTATAGTTCTGGCCGGTTTTCAGGGGGTTGACGCTGCCGGCAATGTGACAACACTCGGGCGCGGCGGATCTGACACTTCTGCCGTTGCCATTGCGGCCGCCCTGAAGGCTGATGTCTGCGAGATATATACCGATGTGGACGGTGTGTACACAACGGACCCGAACGTTTGCAAAGAGGCGCGCAAGATTGAAAAAATATCTTACGATGAGATGCTGGAACTGGCCAGCCTCGGGGCGAAAGTGCTCCAGATCCGTTCAGTTGAATTCGCCAAAAAATATAATGTGGACGTGCATGTCCGCTCAAGTCTTAACGAAAACACCGGTACGATGGTTACCAGAGAGGATACTGATATGGAAGGAATACTCGTTTCAGGAGTTGCGTACGACAAAAATGAGGCCAAAATTGCCGTCAAGGGAGTGCCTGACAAACCAGGCATTGCTGCTAAAATTCTCACGCCGTTGTCTGATGCTGCCATCTCGGTTGATATGATTGTGCAGAATGTCAGTGACGGTGGCATGACGGACTTCACCTTCACAGTGACGAAAGCCGATCTGAAGCAGGCACTGCAGATTACCAATGCAGTCGCCAAGGAAGTTCAGGCGAAAGAGGTGCTTTCCGACGAGAACATCAGCAAGATTTCGATCGTTGGTCTCGGTATGCGCAGTCATGCCGGCGTCGCAACCCAGATGTTCAGTGCCCTTTCGCAGAATGGTATCAATATCCAGATGATTTCGACATCGGAAATAAAAATATCGGTTGTTATTGATGAAAAATATACCGAACTTGCCGTGCGCGTCATGCACGAAACGTTCGGCCTGGCTGGCTGATTGTTTTAGACGGACAGTATCTTTGTTTTATGCAGAGGGGGAGAGCGTTATGGTTCTCCCCTTTTTTCGTTGGCGCAACGCCGTAAAAAAAACACTCAACAGAGAGGAACATTCTGTTTCAAGAATCCGTGGCACCAGTTCGACGCGGTGGTTGAGGCGGGGATCGCATGACAAGTCAAACAGAGATCCGGCGGCTCCCCCTTTCGGATCATAACAGCCAAAAACGACTGTAGGGATGCGAGCCAGGATAATTGCACCCATGCACATCGTACATGGTTCAAGTGTTACATAAAGAGTTGTCTCCAACAGCCGCCACGAGCCAAGTTTGCGGGCTGCTTTTCTGATGGCGAGCAATTCGGCATGAGCAGCAGGGTCTTGCTGCGTTTCACGCTGGTTATGGCCTCGTGCAATGATTTTTCCGTTTTTGACAATAATGCAGCCGATCGGTACTTCGTCCTTATCAGCGGCCTTATCAGCTTCGGCAAGCGCCCGCCTCATCCACTGTTCATGGGTGCGGGGTGGAGCAGGTTTGTGAGATGAGCGGGTGAGTAAAATACGCGAAGTTCCTTTGGTGTGGAAGTTTGTTCATACTACTTATGATTCAACGTTGGGCGCCTGCCAGTTGCCGGATGGTGGATGGAAAACGGGAGTAGCAGTCGCAGAACCATAGCATACAGATTTATAATGAGTCAAATCCTCATACAATGAAGATTTTTGACAGCACGATAGTCTCAATTTTTCATTATCAGCTGCCAATTATTCATAGTTTTTCATGGAATACACGCCGCAAATCTGCTACTACTCTTCACCTGCTGTAATTCCAATTACATTTGCTGTTGAGGAGTCCTACCCACGTGCTGACCGGTGACAACAAATCAAAGATAGACAAAATATGGGATGCATTCTGGTCCGGCGGGATTTCCGATCCCCTGCGGGTGATCGAGCAGATCTCCTTCCTGCTGTTCATCAAGCGGCTGGATGACCTGCACACAGGCAGGGAGAAACAGGCTAATCGATTGAACAAGCCGATCAAGGAGCCGATCTTCACTGCAGGGCAGGATCATCTGCGCTGGTCGCGCTTCCGCGAGTTCGAAGCCGAGGAGATGTTCCGCGTGGTCAGCCAGGAGGTCTTCCCCTTCATCAAGAACCTGCACGGCGGCCTGGATACAGCCTACGCCCGGCACATGAAGGACGCCATCTTCATGATCCCCACCCCCAGTCTGCTGGAGCGGGTGGTGGAGCAGATCAGCCAGGTGCCGATGGAGGACCGCGACACCAAGGGCGATCTGTACGAGTACATGCTCTCCAAGCTGACTACCGCCGGGAGAAACGGCCAGTTCCGCACCCCTCGCCATATTATCAAGATGATGGTGGAGCTGATGCAGCCCCGCCCCGACGACATCATCTGCGACCCGGCTTGCGGTACCGCCGGTTTCCTGGTGGCAGCCGGTGAATACTTGAGAGATAACCATGCCGACCTGTTCCACAACGAAGAGCTGAAGCGCCACTTCAACGGTAAGCTCTTCAACGGTTTCGACTTCGACTCCACCATGCTGCGCATCGCCAGCATGAACATGATGCTGCACGGCGTCGAGAACCCGGCCATCGAGGCGCGTGACGCCCTCTCCAACAGCGCCGGCGACATTGCCGATGCCTTTACGCTGATCCTGGCCAATCCCCCTTTCAAAGGGTCGCTGGATGAGGAAACCGTGGCCAAGGACCTGCTGCGCACGGTCAAGACCAAAAAGACCGAGCTGCTGTTCATCGCCCTGATGCTGCGGCTGTTGAAACCGGGCGGGCGCTGTGCGGTGATTGTGCCGGACGGGGTGTTGTTCGGTTCCAGCAAGGCGCACCTGGACCTGCGCAAGATCCTGGTGGATGGCCACAAGCTGGAGGCGATGATCTCCATGCCCTCGGGCGTGTTCCGACCCTATGCGGGCGTCTCCACCGGGATACTGATCTTCACCAAGACCAACTCCGGCGGTACGGATAACGTCTGGTTCTACGACATGCAGACCGATGGTTTCTCGCTGGATGACAAGCGCAATCCGGTGGAGCAGAACGATATTCCCGATGTGCTGGAGAAATGGCATTCTCGTACCCTGAGCGGAGTCGAAGGGGACCGCACCGCCAAATCATTCCTCGTCCCGGTGCAGGAGATCCGCGATAACAAGTATGATCTCTCCATCAACCGTTACAAGAAGGTGGAGCATGAGGAAGTGTCCTACGAGCCGCCGCAGGTTGTCATTGCCCTGTTAGAGGCGTTGGAGCGGGAGATTGCCGGAGAGTTGGCGGAGTTGAAGGGGATGGTGGGATGACTTCCTCATTGAAAAGTGGATGGGTTGTTAAGCCTCTCATAGAAGTTGCAACTTTGCAGCGTGGTTACGATTTGCCCGTACAAAATCGTAGTCTCGGGAATGTCCCAATTTTTGCAGCAAATGGTCCTGTTGGAAATCATAACGAAGCAAAAGTTTCTGGCCCAGGTGTAATTACTGGGCGAAGCGGATCTATTGGCAAGGTACATTATGTTAACTCTGACTATTGGCCCCTCAATACAGCACTATATGTAAAAGACTTTCACGGGAATGATCCCAAATTCATCTATTACCTGCTAAGCACGTTTGGATTAGAAAAGTATTCAGAAGGCACAGGAGTGCCGACCTTGAACCGTAACAACGTTCATGGTGTAAATGTCCCTCTCCCCCCACTCCCCGAACAAAAGTGTATCGCTGCCATCCTCGACAAAGCCGATTCCATCCGGCGCAAGAGGCAGGAGGCGGTCCAGTTGACTGAGGAACTGTTGCGTTCGGTGTTTCTGGATATGTTTGGCGATCCGGTGACGAATCCCAAGGGATGGGAAATTAAGTCTTTGTCAGATGAAATTGAGTTTTTAACCAGCGGGTCAAGGGGCTGGGCGGAGTTTTACAGTGACAGTGGACGAAAGTTTATACGAATTCAAAATGTTAAGAATGGGTTGCTTCACTTCAACGATGTTCAATATGTGACTCCGCCAGACAATAAAGAGGCAGCCAGAACTAAAGTACAAGAAAACGATCTGCTAATCAGTATCACCGCTGACTTGGGAAGGACTGCTGTTGTTGACAAGATAACTGCAATAGAAGGCGCTCATATTAATCAGCACCTTGCGCTGGTCAGGTTAAGTAAAGCATTTAACCCGCATTTCGTTGCAGCATATTTGGAAAGCGAAGGCGGTAAAAGGCAGTTTTTACAGCTTGACCAGCCTGCAGTGAAATCAGGGATGAATTTCGACTCTATAAAATCTTTGCATTTGTTCAGCCCGCCTCTGAAACTACAAAATCAGTATGCATCTTTTGTTCATGCCCTTGAAAATACTAAAGGTAAGCTGAGAACATCGTTAGAAGTCACTGACACCCTCTTCAACTCCCTCCTGCAACGTGCCTTCAAGGGGGAGCTGTAAAAATGAATGTAGCTGCAACGTCAAAGATTGGCATATAAAAGCATAATTGCCACTAATGCCGATGCGGAGTGAATGATATTCCAATTATAAAGAGAGGGAATTTATGAAAACATCAGTCTTTGTTAGTTACCCGAAGCCTTTTTTGAAAGAGCAAACAGACTTTATTCAAGAACTTTGTGCTTATTTGGCAAGTCGTGGTTTAGAACCAAGAACATTAGGCGTAACAGACTATGATATGGATGCTCCTTTAAAAGCAATCCGCCGTTTAATGATGGAATCAAACGGTTTGATTACAGTCGCATTTCGAAGAGCATTGATAAATGACGGGAGCAGTAAGCCCGGCACTCCAGAAAGTTTAAGTCTCAATGGACAATGGCTAACAAGTCCATATTCCCACATCGAACCTGCTATGGCGTTTCAGATTGGTTTACCTGTGCTTATCATCAAGGAGAAAGGCGTAATAGCTGACGGTGTGCTTGAGAAAGGTGTTATTGGAACATTCATGCCAGAGTTTGACCTTTCAAAATCAACAAGTAATTATCTTGCTTCTCCCGAATGGGATCAAATCGTCAGAAAGTGGGAGGGATATGTTGCAAGTGTAGTTGAAAGCAAAGGCAATCCTCCGCAGCTGTATTGAGCGTTTTGGTTAGATAACAGACCTTTGGGGCACGGAGGACGTATGGCGAAGAAGAGAGTATTTGTTAGCTTTGATTATGACAATGATGCACGCCTAAAAGACTTGTTGGTCGGTCAGTCTAAGCTCGAAGATTCACCTTTTGAACTTGCCGATTGGTCGATCAAGGAGCACATGACTGGCGACTGGAAGGAGAAGGCCCGCAAGAGGATTCGTGCCGTGGACGTTGTCTGCGTACTGTGTGGTGATAAGACACACACAGCCACAGGCGTATCTGCGGAGGTTGAGCTTGCGCAGGAAGAGAAGAAGGAATACTTCCTCCTCTGGGGATATAAGGACAAAACCTGCACCAAGCCTACTAAGGCGAAATCAACCGACAAAATTTACAAGTGGTCTTGGGACAACTTGAAGTCGCTGATCGGAGGAGAACGCTGAATGGACGATCCAGAGGTTGACAATAGTGAACTCTTCAACGAGATAGCCGATGGTCAGATATATCCGCACAACGAAAAGTGGTACTCACACTTGCTCGACCAGTACAAGATTTACGTCGAGATGGCAGACCGGATCAGCAGTCGGCGAGCTACTGCAAACTCGTATTTCCTCAGCGTTAACTCGGCAATACTCGCATTCGTCGGCTACCTGTCGTCTAAGGAGTCCGGAGAGTACCTTTGGCTCCTCGCTATCGCGGGCATAACGCTGTCAGTCCTTTGGGAATCATTGATTACTTCGTATCGGAATCTCAATACGGCGAAATTTCTTGTCATCCACAAGATCGAGAAGCGGCTACCGATTAGCCCGTACGATGCAGAATGGGATGCGATGGGCCGTGGAAAGAATCCGAAATTGTACAGACCAATTAGTCACATCGAGCAGGGCGTGCCATACGTCTTCATGGTGTTACATGCCATCGTATTGATACGAACCTTCCCTGTTAGGGTTTTATGGTGCTGAGTAGGACAATGAGGTCGAGGGGGGGGGGAATGAATCCAAAGGTTTTCGTAAGTCATGCAAGCGAGGATAAAGAACGTTTTGTATTGGATTTTGCACGTAAATTAAGAGATTCAGGAATTGATGCATGGCTTGACAAGTGGGAAATGTTGCCAGGTGATAGCCTTGTTGAAAAAATATTTGAAGAAGGATTGAAGGAAGCAAGTGCAATCATAATTGTCTTGTCAAGTAATAGCGTTAATAAGGCATGGGTTAAAGAAGAGCTTAATGCAAGCATAATGGCAAAATTGAACAAAGGTTCAAAAATTATCCCTGTAGTGCTTGATGATAGTGACGTACCAGAGAGTTTGAAATCAACATTATGGGAGAAAATAAACGATCTAAAAAACTATGATGATAGCTTTCAAAGAATAGTTGCTTCAATATTTGGTCAAAATACAAAACCTGCATTGGGGTCTCCTCCATCATATATTCAAAAACAACTATTTGATATTCCTGGACTTACAAAAATTGACAACTTAATTTTAAAAATGTCTTGTGAAGCAGATATTAAAGATAACCGAATAATAGTGGAACCTACTGATTTATTTAGTTCAACGGATATACCTGCCAGCGAACTGGAAGATGCACTTGAGGTTTTAGATCAACACGGCTTTATTGAATTGAGTCGACACCTTGGCCCAGGACCTTATCATTATAGAATTACTCTTTACGGAATGGATCAGTATGCGAAAGCATATATAGAAAATTATGAAGAAGTTAAGCGCAATGTCGTTGTAGCTCTCGTGAATAAAGATTTATCAGAAAATCGGTCTATTTCAGAAGAAATTCATGCACCTATCCGCATCGTAAATCACATTTTGGATTTATTTGAGAATAATGGATTAGTGAAGCTCGCTAAGGAAATGGGTGGAGGAGTGCATGTCTACAATTTTTCTCCCTCATTAAAGCGAGCTTTGAGGTGACTCGGTAAAGTAGCCAAGGTAAATGTTTCAGCGTTCACTTCTAACCCTAACGAAGCAATGAGAACAGGATAACAGAGAAATGAATTCTATTAATACCGTATTTATAAGTTATTCCAGGTATGATGCTGTTTTTGTTGACAGACTTTCGGGGGATCTTCGGCAACAAGGCGTCCATGTGTGGATTGATCGTGAACAAATTATGCCTGGACAGCAGTGGCAACGGGAGATTGAGCGCGGACTCAATAATGCAAATATACTCATATTTGTTATCAGTAGACATTCACTCAGGTCTCAATGGGTGCTCACAGAGCGTGATGTTTACGCAGCTAATAACAGGAAAATAATCCCCATTTTAATAGAAGATGTAGATCTCTCAGAGTTGCCAACTTTTATTGCAAATATTCAATGGGCAGACTTCCGACAGTCATATAAAGATGGTCTAGAATCTGTTTTTAATGGACTTGGAATACATCCTCAGACCACCACTACCACTACTACACCAGCCCCAAAACAACCCAACAAAATTAAAGGATATGCATTTTTAAGTTATGCTGAAGATGATATGGATTTTGTCGCTTCACTCAAATTATTTCTCAAAGAACATGGTTATGCCTATTGGGATTACGAGGAAAGTGATAGAGACTACCACAGTCAATTCTTCCTGGAATTAGAGAGTGTGATCATTGAGGCGTCAGCGACTTTGAGCGTATTGTCAGAATCTTGGAAACGGTCTCCATGGGCACTTAAAGAATTTTTTTTCTCGCAAGAAGTTGATACCCCTGTATTTTTGTTAAAAGCGAAGGTTCTTGGTCCTACTTTGGCAATAGCGGGGATGACATATATTGACTTCAATAAGGACACGAGCAAAGGTTATCAAAAATTACATAATGAATTAAAAAGGAAACAGCTGTGATTAGCAAAATTATTATTATTTCATTGAGTTAGCTATGCTTCACTAAAAGGAGGAGGTTTTATAATTATGAGTAAAACATACAGACTGTTTATCAGTCACTCTTGGTCTTATGGTGAAAACTACGACAAAATTGTAAAAATGATTTCTGATCAAGGCATCGAGTTTTTTGATCATTCGGTCCCCAAAGGCGATCCAATACATACAAATGGAACTGATAAAGAATTACACGAAGCTATCGAAGCAAAGTTGAAAGGAACAAGCTGTGTCCTTATCCTTGCTGGGGTATACGCCACCTACAGTAAATGGATAAATAAGGAAATCGAAATGGCAAAAAAATACAATAAAAAAATAATTGCAATCGAACCTTGGGGAGCAGAGAACACTTCTAAAATTGTCAAAGATAGTGCAGACCGTATTGTCAAATGGCAAGGTAGCTCAATTGCCAACGCGATTATTGAATTGGGGTGAAGTATGAGAAAAGCGCTTGTAGTTGGGATTGATTATTATGAGAATGTCTCGCAGCTTTTCGGGTGCGTCAACGACTCGTACGCAGTTAAAAATGTGTTGGAGCGCCATAGTGACGGTACGATAAATTTTGCTGTCAAATTGATAACGGCTACGGGGCCAGGAAATCTTGTAAGCAGAAGATCATTGAAAGATAACATTACTGAGTTATTCAAAGACGATACTGAAATTGCACTTTTTTATTTTTCTGGGCACGGTTATATCGAGAGTACCGGTGGTTATTTGATAACTTCAGAGTGTAAAGATGGCGATGATGGACTTTCTATGGATGAACTTCTGTACATCGCTAATTCTTCGCCCGCTAGAAACAAAATCATAATTTTGGATAGTTGCCATTCAGGCATCGCAGGTACGCCAGCGTCAACAGGGGGCAAGGCCTTATTAACTGAGGGGGTCACAATTCTTACAGCTTCAAGCGCAAGTCAATACGCAATGGAAAAAAATGGTTCCGGGGTTTTCACTACTTTGATGATTGATGCCTTAAATGGGAGTGCGGCGAATCTTGTTGGTGACATAACCCCAGGTAGTATTTATGCACATATTGACCAATCTCTTGGCCCGTGGGAGCAACGCCCTATATTTAAGACAAATGTTAAAACGTTTACCACACTTCGAAAAGTTCAACCTCCTATTCAATTATCTGACCTAAAGAAGATCATTGAGCTTTTTGATGATCCTGGTTTTGAATTTAAATTAGACCCTAGCTTTGAACCAGATAGTAAAAATCCAATTGAAGAAAATACCGAGAAATTCAAGATTCTTCAAAAATTGAACCATATCAATCTTGTGATACCTGTTGGCGAAGACCACATGTATTACGCTGCAATGAACTCAAAAAGCTGCAAATTGACAGTGCTGGGTGGTCATTATTGGAGCTTGGTAAAGAATGACCGAATTTAATGTAGGTGATCATTCCAGCCACTCTAAGACTGTCAACTCCTGACCAAAACGGAGTACCAATGTCCAACTTCATCTTCCTAAAATCCGACTGGCCCAAACTGTACGAAACCGCCCTCGAAGCGGAGCAGAACGTCAACAGCGCCCCGCGAACCAGCTGCTTCTACGCCCGGCGCTCGCTGGAACGGGCCGTGAAGTGGCTTTACGCCAATGACTCCTATCTCAAGCAACCTTATGCTGACAACCTGGCCGCCCTGATCCACGAACCAACCTTCCGTGAGAACCTGGAACCCTGCCTCTTCCCCAAGATCCTCACCATCCAGAAAATCGGCAACATGGCCGTCCATAGCGATAAACCGATCAGCAGCAGCGATTCACTCCATACTCTCAAAGAACTCTTCCACGTCCTCTACTGGCTGGCTCGCAGCTACTCCCCGTCAGCACAAGCCTTCGACAAACCGACCTTCGACATCACCCGCATTCCCCAGAAGGACAGCGACGTTGCCGATCGCAATGCAGAACAACTGGCCAAGCTGCAGGCCGAACAAACGGAAATGGACGCCAGACTGGCCGCAAAGGATGCGGAACTGGCCAGGACGATCGAAGAGATCGACGCCCTCAAGGCGAAAATCCAAGAATACAAGGAACGCAACAGCCAGACCCCCGACGACCATGACTACAGCGAGGCAGAAACAAGAGATTACTTCATCGACCTGCTGCTGAAGGAGTCGGGCTGGGATCTGAAGATACCTGATGTACTGGAATACCCGGTGATCGGGATGCCCAACGATAAGGGCGAAGGCTTTGTGGATTATGTGCTGTGGGGCGACGACGGCCTGCCGCTGGCGGTGGTGGAGGCGAAGCGGACGAGGAAGGACTCGCGCATCGGCCAGCAGCAGGCCAAGCTGTACGCCGACTGCCTGGAACAGATGAAGGGGCAGCGCCCGATCATCTTCTTCACCAACGGTTACGAAACTTGGCTCTGGGACGACCTGAACTATCCGCCTCGCCGTGTTCAGGGATTCTACAAGAAGGATGAGCTGCAACTGCTGATCAACCGCCGCACCAGCATCAAAGAGATCACAAGCGCCACCATCAACAAGGCCATCGTGGAGCGTTACTACCAACACGAGGCCATCCGCCGCACGGCTGAGGATTTCCAACGCCGCAAGCTGCGCAAGGCGCTGCTGGTCATGGCCACCGGCACCGGTAAAACCCGCACCGTCATAGCCCTGATCGAATTGCTGCAGAAGTGCAACTGGATCAAGCGGGTGCTGTTCCTGGCTGACCGCAACGCTCTGCTGACTCAGGCCGGCAACGCCTTCAAGGAGCATCTGCCCCATACCAGCGCCCTGAACATTGCCAAGGTCAAGGATGATACCACCAGCCGGATCGTGCTCTCCACCTATCCGACTATGATGAACTGCATCGACGAAGCCAAGGGGGGCAACAAGCGCTTTAGCCCCGGCCATTTCGATCTGATTGTTATCGACGAGGCCCACCGCTCGGTCTACCAGAAGTTCCGCGCTATCTTTGAGTATTTTGATGCCCTGTTGCTGGGTCTGACCGCCACGCCGCGCTCCGAGGTGGATCGCAACACCTATTCGCTCTTTGAGCTGGAGAAGGGTGTCCCGACCTTTTACTACGAACTGGAAAAGGCGGTGGCCGATGGCTTCCTGGTGCCTCCCAGGGCGCATTCCGTGCCGCTCAAGTTTCAGAGGGAAGGGGTCACGTACAACGAACTCTCCCCGGAGGAACAGGCCGAGTATGAAGAGAAATTCTGGGACGAGGAAAACGGCGGAATGCCGGAGAAGATCGAGTCATCGGCGCTGAACAACTGGCTGTTCAACATCGACACAGTGGACAAGGTGCTGGAACACCTGATGCGCTACGGCGTCAAGGTGGCGGGAGGCGACCGGCTCGGCAAGACCATCATCTTTGCCAAGAACCACAACCACGCCCTCTTCATCCAGGAGCGCTTCGACAAGAGCTATCCCCACCTGAAGGGCAAGTTCTGCCGGGTGATCGACAACTACGAGACCTACGCCCAGACCTTGATTGAGGACTTCTCCCAGAAGGAGAGCGACCCAGTCATCGCCATCTCGGTGGATATGCTGGATACCGGCATCGACGTGCCGGAGATTGTCAACCTGGTCTTTTTCAAGCTGGTCCGCTCCAAGACCAAATTCCATCAAATGATGGGGCGCGGCACTCGTCTCTGCAAAGACCTGTTCGGGCCGGGACTGGACAAACAGAATTTCTACGTCTTCGACTACTGCCAGAACTTCGAGTTCTTTGCCGAAAACCCTGAAGGGATCGAAGGGGCCAGCCAGGAATCGCTCGGTAAGAAGATCTTCAAACAACGGCTGAACCTGCTGCTACTGCTGCAGCAGCCTGACATCCCGACTGGTGACGGATTGCAGCGCCTGCGCGGCAGCATTGAGGATGTCCTGCATGGCGAGGTGACCTTGATGAATCCGGACAATTTCATCGTTCGGCCTCATCGCCGTCACCTGGAAAAATTCACCATCCGGGAACAGTGGGGCAACCTGAATCCGGAGGATGCCCTGGAGATTAATCTGCATCTGGCTGGATTGCCGGCAGAGTTGCCGCAGGAGGACGAGACCGCCAAACGCTTCGATCTGTTGCTGTTGAACCTGCAGCTCGCACTGCTGGAGAAGTCCAGCTCCTTTGCCCGCAACCGGGACAAGGTCATGGAAATTGCTTCCCGGCTGGAGGGAAAAGGAACTATTCCGATGGTAGCGCAGCAGATGGAACTGATACTGGATCTGCAGACTGATAGCTGGTGGGCAGGCATCACCCTGCCGCTGTTGGAAGAGCTACGCGTCCGGCTGAGAGAACTGATCAAGTTCCTGGACAAGGGTGAGGCGGTCATTGTCTATACCGACTTCGAGGACACCATCGGTGAGCAGTCGGAAATATTCGTTGCCGGTTATGCCAGCGCCGAAGAAATGCGCCAGTACCGGCTGAAGGTGGAACGATTTATCCGCGACAACTCTAACCACATCACCATCAACAAACTGCGTATGAACCGGCAGATCACCAAGATGGATCTGGAAGAGTTGGAGAGATTGCTGTTCACAGCGGAAGAGGTCGGTAATCGTGAACGTTTCGAGAAGGTTTTTGGCCATCAGCAGAGTCTGGGTATGTTTATTCGCAAGCTGGTCGGTCTTGATCGCGGTGCAGCCAGTGAAGCCTTCGGTGAATTTCTGCACAACTCAACCTATTCAGCCACCCAGATCAGGTTCATTGATCAGATCATCAATTACCTGACTCAGAACGGCACCATGGACACCGGTCTGTTGTTCGAGCCACCCTTTACTGACATTCACTTTGAAGGCCTTGACGGGGTCTTTGGTGATGCCGGGGCGACGAAGATTATTTGTCTGCTGGAAGGGATTGAGTTGAGGGCGGCAGCGTAGATATATACAAAGCTGAAAACAGATTATTATAATCCCACAAGCTTTCTTCATCCGATCAGAGATTATCCATATATTCAGCCGGATACGCCCCTATGTGCATCGTTGCACCCCTTTTCCGCTTTACTTTCCGGCCATCTTTATTTATTGTTCACAGTCCAATTTTAATAGTACAAAGGATTTCATGGAAATCAGCAAAATTCGTAACTTCTCCATTATCGCCCACATCGATCATGGTAAGTCTACTCTTGCCGACCGCCTGCTTGAGTACACCGGCACCGTCACCGACCGGGAAAAGCAGAATCAGTTCCTTGATAAAATGGATCTGGAGCGTGAGCGGGGTATTACCATCAAAGCTCAGACCGTCCGGCTTAATTACCGCTCTGACGCCGGTGTTGACTACGTCCTTAATCTGATTGATACCCCCGGGCATGTTGATTTTACCTACGAAGTTTCGCGTTCTCTGGCAGCCTGTGAAGGTGGGTTGCTGGTTGTTGACGCATCCCAGGGGGTTGAAGCGCAAACCCTTGCCAATGTGTATCTGGCGCTGGACATCAACCTTGAAGTCTTCCCGGTGCTGAACAAGATCGATCTGCCGGCTGCCGATCCGGAGCGGGTCAAGCAGGAGATCGAAGATATCATCGGTATTGACGCCCATGACGCGGTTTTGGCAAGTGCCAAAGAAGGGATCGGTACTCACGAGATCCTTGAAGAGATCGTTAAAAAGATTCCCCCTCCGGTTGGAAATTCTGATGCACCGCTCAAGGCGCTGCTGTTTGATTCCTGGTATGATCAGTATCAGGGGGTTATTATTCTGGTGCGAATCTTTGACGGAACACTAAAAAAGGGTGACAGGATTCAGTTAATGTCCACCAACAGCGCTTTTGAGGCGTTAAAGGTTGGTGTCTTTGCCCCGACAATGGTCGAGGTTCCGGAACTGGCTGCCGGTGAAGTCGGATTCATTATCGCCGGCATCAAGGATGTGGCGGATGCCAAGGTCGGCGATACGGTAACACTGCTGCATCGTCAGTGTGAGAAGGCGCTTGACGGCTTTAAAGAGGTCAAACCGATGGTGTTTTCCGGCTTGTATCCGATTGACACTATCCAGTATGAACAGTTGCGGGATGCCCTGGCAAAATTGAAATTGAACGATTCCTCTTTCTCCTTTGAACCGGAAACATCGCTGGCACTTGGTTTTGGCTTTCGTTGCGGCTTTCTCGGCCTGCTCCATATGGAAATCATTCAGGAGCGTCTGGAGCGGGAGTTTGCCCTTGACCTGATTACGACTGCACCGACTGTCGTCTACCGGGTCCACAAGATGAATGGCGAAGTGTATTCAATCCAGAGTGCCAACCAGATGCCGGAACTGCAGAGTACGGAATATCTGGAGGAACCGTTTATTCTGGCCCATATCCATGTGCCGAATGAGTTCGTTGGCGGTGTGCTGCTGCTGTGTCAGGACAAGCGTGGTGTACAGCGCGAAATCAAGTATCTGACACCGACCCGTGTCATGATCATTTATGAACTGCCTTTGAACGAGATCGTGCTGGATTTTTATGACCGTCTCAAATCAATTACCAAAGGGTATGCTTCACTTGACTATGAACATCTTGAATACCGGCAGAGTGATCTGGTGCGTATGAATGTCATGATCAACGGTGAAGTCGTTGATGCCCTGTCTCTGATTTTGCATCGTGAAAAAGCGTATTTCCGCGGTCGTGATCTGGTTGCCAAAATGAAGGAACTTATTTCGCGGCAGATGTTTGAGGTTGCTATTCAGGCAGCCATCGGCAACAGGATTATCGCCCGCGAGACGGTCAAGGCGATGCGTAAGGATGTTCTGGCAAAGTGCTATGGCGGGGATATCACGCGTAAGCGAAAGCTGTTGGAAAAACAGAAAGAGGGCAAGAAACGAATGAAGAATGTCGGTAATGTTGAGTTGCCGCAGGAAGCCTTTTTGGCGATTCTAAAGGTTGACTGACAGAATAATGTGAATAAAGGAACATGCATGGAAGATCTTCAAAAAACACCTCAGACACCACCCTCCTCAGTACAGCCAGAACCGCTCAAGAAAAAGGGTCTGATCCGCGAGTATGCCGAGTCCATTGCCATAGCGGTGCTGCTTGCCCTGGTAATTCGGACATATCTGGTACAGGCGTTCAAGATTCCCTCCGGATCAATGGAGGATACTCTGGCCATCGGTGACCATCTTCTGGTCAGCAAGTTCATATATGGCACCAAAATTCCTTTTGTTGACAAACGGGTTTTGACGATTCGTGAGCCGCGTCGGGGAGATGTGATCGTATTTGAATACCCGGAAGATCCCAGCAAGGATTTTATCAAGCGGATTATCGGTGTACCGGGTGACGTGGTGGAGGGCAAAGAAAAGAAGGTCTATGTTAACGGTAAGCTGTATGAAAACCCGCATGAAATACATAAGGAAAAGGACCTTATTCCGAAAGAGATGAACCCGCGCGATACGTTTGCTCCGGTTACCGTACCGGCAGATTCATACTTTGTGATGGGTGACAACCGGGATCGTTCTTACGACAGCCGCTTTTGGAAGTTCGTGCGGCGTGACCAGATAAAGGGACTTGCTTTCATCAAATACTGGTCGTGGGATCGGGATAAACTCAGGCCGCGCTTTGGCAGCATCGGAAGATTAATTAACTAGGGTACGAGACAGTAGGGTCGAGCGGCGTTGTCATTCTCCTGCACCCTTGACCCTTGCTCCTTGCCCTTTGACCCTTAAGGAGGTTTTATCATGGATTTTCTCGGGAATTGGAAGCGAACGCATTACTGTGGCGATTTGAAGTCGGCTGATATAGGCAGTGAGGTCATACTGATGGGGTGGGCGCTGCGGCGGCGCGACCATGGTGGACTCATTTTTATTGATCTGCGTGACCGGGAGGGAATAGCCCAGGTAGTGTTTGACCCGGAAGTCAACCCGTCAGGGCATGCTGTGGCTGAATCGGTACGCAGCGAGTTTGTCCTTGCCGTCAGAGGGAAAGTCATCCCGCGTCCGGACGGCACTGTCAATCCGAATATGAAAACCGGTGAGGTTGAGATTCAGGTGCTGGAGTGCAAACTGCTTAATCGTTCCAAGGCGCTGCCGTTCATGCTGGATGAGCATAGCGATATCAACGAGAACATTCGCCTCAAATACCGCTATCTTGATCTGCGTCGCCCCCAGTTGCAGTACAACCTGATACTGCGCTCAAAAGTTGCTCAGTTGACCCGTTCATACTTGACAGATAACGGGTTTATTGAGCTTGAAACACCGTTCCTCACCAAATCGACTCCGGAAGGGGCCCGAGACTTTCTGGTACCGTCCCGTATCAACCAGGGTCAGTTTTATGCGCTGCCGCAGTCTCCCCAGATATTCAAGCAGATTCTGATGATTTCCGGTTTTGACAAATATTTCCAGGTAGTACGTTGCTTCCGCGACGAAGACCTTCGTGCTGATCGCCAGCCCGAGTTTACCCAAATCGACTGTGAGATGTCTTTTATCGATCAGGAAGATATCATAACGGTTATGGAAGGGCTGATCGCACGAATTTTTACCGAGGCAAAGGGTGTTTCTGTCCAGTTGCCGGTTGAGCGGCTTACCTATGCTGAGGCAATCCGTCGTTTTGGCGTTGATAATCCCGACCTCCGTTTTGGCATGGAACTCTGTGATCTCACCGAAATAGTCAAAACTTCCGGTTTTAAAGTTTTTACCGACACTGCTGCCAAGGGTGGAATTATCAAGGGGATTAATGCCAAAGGATGCGCACGGTTTTCGCGCAAGGACATTGACGACCTGACTGACTTTGTCAAAATCTATGGTGCCAAAGGATTAGCCTACGTGAAAATAGAGGATGGCGAGTGGCATTCTCCAATTGCCAAGTTCTTTACTCCTGAGGAAATTGCTGCCATGAGTGCGTCGTTTGGCGCGGAAGAGGGTGACCTGCTCTTTTTTGTCGCTGACAAACCGAAGGTGGTCAATGATTCGCTCGGCAAGCTGCGTAACAATCTGGCGAACATTCTCAAGCTGACCAGCAAGGATGATTACCGCTTTGTCTGGATCACCGAATTTCCTCTGCTGGAGTGGGACGATGAAGATAAGCGCTGGTGTGCCGTACACCACCCATTCACTGCACCTATGGATGAGGATATCGAGTTTGTTGAGTCAGATCCGGGACGCTGTCGTGCCAAAGCATACGACCTGGTTCTTAACGGCAATGAAATTGGCGGAGGTTCCATCAGGATTCATCAGGAGCATGTGCAGTCCCTGATGTTCAAGCTTCTCGGAATGTCCGTCGAGGATGCCCGCACCAAGTTCGGCTTCCTGCTCGACGCACTTGAGTTTGGAACTCCCCCGCACGGAGGGATTGCATTTGGTATGGATCGTTTGATTATGCTCCTGACCGGAAGTGACTCGATCCGCGATGTTATTGCCTTCCCTAAAACGCAAAAAGGCACGTGCATGATGTCAGAGGCACCATCGCCGGTTGACACGAAGCAACTTCGTGAACTTGGAATTAGATTAGCTGAGAAACAGAGCTGATTGTGGTGGTATTGATCCGCCAGGTACTCTGCACGGTACTGCTTGGTGTCGTGCTTTCAGCCTGTTCAACAGCCGTTCCCTCCTGGCGCAGTAGAACCGCTCTGTTGGTTGAAGAGCTCGGACGCCAGGAAGTTTGCACGCTGTTTCCTCAAGAGTTTGGCAGTCTGCTTGAAACGTTTGAACATGGCGAAGCTCTCTACCATGTGCGTGAAGATGATCATGGCGCTGACATCTATTATCAGCTTGCCTTCCAGAAGGCCGGGGTTCTGCAATCAGAACTCCAGCGAGTGATCAGAAA
>JAQTQX010000042.1 GCA_028712075.1 Desulfuromonadaceae bacterium | reverse complement strand
CCATCGGACAGCCTGCCGAACATTTGCCGCACTGGAAACAGCGGCGTACAGAGGTGTCGGAAAGGGCTTCCACCTTTCGAACGAAGTCCACGTCCATCGTCTCCTGCGAGATAAGCATTTTTTTCTTTTTCACACGGGTATCCGTTTAGTATGAATAAAATTTGATGTATCAAAACAGCACACGTGGGATACCTAAAAGCATCAATATCAACAATAAATCAATGTAGTTGAAGAGTCTCTACACAATTGATACGCAAAATGCAAGCCAATAATCGATACTGTTCTGATTTTAGGATAGTTAAAATTTAGTAAATAATTATGTAACCATGCTGCTCCGCAATTATTTTTACTTCGTCTTTATCCCGCAGAGCATAAGTTTCCCCTTCCAGAGTAAAGGTGAAGCCTCCCTGTCCATCCGGTTTTGCATCGTCAAGCAGTGCTTCAAATGTTGCTGTTTTCACCATACCGCTCCCCTCACTTTCTTCTGTCTGCACTGGAAACCGCCAACCGAAGCGCTTCAGCAAGTTGAAGAACATCCTGTTCTGTCGTCTGCCATGAGCACATGAAGCGCGCGCCCCCGGACCCGATAAAGGAGTAAAAATGCCACCCGGCAGCCCGAAGAGCCACAGTTACCGATTCCGGCATTGCAACAAACACTGAATTCGCCTGCCGAGGGTACATGATATGTATCCCCTCAATACCGGAAAGCTGCTCTTCGAGCAACGCCGCACACGCATTGGCCTGGCGTGCGTTCTTGAGCCAGGCGCCGCTTTCGAGCATGCCGATCCAGGGCGCCGAAATAAAACGCATCTTTGACGCCAGTTGCCCCGCCTGTTTGCATCGATAGTCAAACTCATGGGCAAGTTCACGATCAAAGAATACGACCGCTTCCCCCACCGCCATGCCGTTCTTTGCCCCCCCCAGACAAAGCACATCGACTCCTGCCCGCCAACTGATATCTGCAGGAGCAACATCCAATGAAACGACGGCATTGGCAAATCGGGCGCCATCAATATGCACCTTCATGCCGTACTGCCTGGCAAGCTGGCTGGCAGCCCTTATTTCATCAGGTGTGTACACGGTCCCGACCTCGGTCACCTGGGTCAGGCTCAGCACCTTGGGGCGAGGATAGTGAATATCGCTGCGGCGGGTAATTGCGCGCTCAACCTCTGCCAGATCAAACTTTCCCCCCGGTCCATCAACATGAAGCAACTTGGTACCGTTTGAAAAAAACTCCGGCGCCCCGCATTCGTCCGTCTCAACATGGGCCAACTCGTGGCAGATGACACTGTGGTATGAACGGCAAAGTGACGCCAGTGCAAGTGAATTGGCAGCCGTACCGTTGAAAACAAAAAATACCTGACAATCTGTCTCAAAAACCTGGCGCAACAGTTCACATGCCCGTTCCGTCCAGAGGTCATCACCGTACGATGAAACAAACCCGCTGTTGGCCGCCTGCATGGCCTGCCAGGCCTCGGGACAAATCCCGGCATAATTGTCGCTGGCAAATTGATTATTGATATGCTGATGCTTTGACTTTTCCACTCGTGTCCCCCCTATCGAACGTAGTCTACCGGTAGATTTAGCACCTGTATTGTTTCGATACCAGAAATTTCGATTGGCGCTCTGACTACTGCTTGAATAGTTGCGGACAAATGACTATGATGGCGCCCATCATTCCAGCACAAGGATACTTGTCCCGTATGCGCCAGAGCCGTATGCGCTTTTCGCACAAAATCGTTCTGATTACTCTCTTTACCGCATTGCTGGTCGGCTTTACGGTCCTGAGAACGCCCTCTTTGACCGATGGCCCAGCCGCGTCCCCAGACGACAAGGCGAGGGAAGATCTGTCACGCGTTGAATATCCAAGCCTCAAAAATATTAAATGGCATCCCCATTTTATTATGCCCAACCAGTCCCTTGAATCGCTGTTCGGCGCCGACTGGATTCTGGTTGCCCGCTTCAACCGGATCGACCGGCGCCATATCTATCCCGGCATGACGATAAAAGTTCCTGACAATATGGCGCATATCCGCAGCTACACCCCGCTCCCACCCTATTACAAACCGGCCGGCCGCCATGAAAAATATATTCTGGTTGATGTGGCCGAACAGTGGCTCGGAGCCTACGAGTTTGGCAAGCTGGTGTTTTCCGTGCCGGCAGCAACCGGTAAGGCGACGACCGAAACTCCCACCGGAATGTTCCGCATCTCGACCCGTGACCGCCACCATACGTCGTCACTATATAAAACAGCCAATGATGAAGAACAGTACCCGATGGATAACGCCCTTCGCTTCCATGTCGGTTCCGACAATGTCTCCTACTGGCTCCATGCCCGTGATCTTCCCGGCCGGCCGGCGTCTCATGGCTGCATCGGTTTATATGACGAGGAAATGCAGAAGCGGGTCTTTAACACTCCGGAACATCCGGTATTGAAGGACTCTCAAAGACTTTATGAATGGGCGGCAGGAGAAAATGAGTACGAGGACGACCCGGGAACAGCGGAGGAACTGGAGGATGGTCCAATGGTTGAAGTGCGCGGCGACCTGCCCCGATATCTGGACAGGCCACCGGTCGTCAGCACAAAATAAAATTCCTTACCCTTATCTGGCCAGCCATTTTGCAACATCCTTGGCGTGGTAGGTAATGATGATATCGGCTCCCGCACGCTTGAAGGACACCATCGTTTCCATTACCACCCGCTCTTCATCAATCCAGCCCCGCTGGGCAGCCCCCTTGACCATGCTGTATTCACCAGAAACATTGTAGACCGCCAGTGGCAGATCGAACTGGTTACGCAGATCACGTACGATATCAAGATACGGCAGTCCCGGTTTTACCATAATGATATCGGCACCCTCATCAATGTCTGAAGCGGCCTCACGAAACGCTTCACGCCGGTTGGCAGGATCCATCTGGTAACTGCGGCGATCTCCGAACTGCGGCGTTGATTCAGCAGCTTCGCGAAACGGACCGTAGTAGCCGGAGGCATATTTTACCGCATAACTCATAATCGGAATCGCATCAAAACCGTTATCATCGAGAAGATCCCGAATAGCACCAACGCGACCGTCCATCATGTCTGACGGAGCAACCATATCGGCGCCTGCCTGCACATGAGAAAGGGCCTCACGCGCCAGCAAATCAAGTGTGGAATCGTTATCAACGTCACCGTTTTTGATGATGCCGCAATGTCCATGATCGGTATATTCACACATGCAGACATCGGTGATGACCGTCAAACCCGGCACCTCCTTCTTGATGGCCCGTATTGTTTCCTGAATAATGCCGGTATCGGAGTAGGCATCGCTCCCCACCGCATCCTTGGTTTCGGGAATGCCGAACAGCAGCACGGAAGGTATTCCCAACTCTTTTACCTCTTTGGCTTCTGCAACAATATGCTCGATGGACTGTTGGTAAATGCCCGGCATCGACGAAATTTCTTTTTTGATGCCGGTGCCGAATGCGGAAAACATTGGATAGACAAGGTCATTAACCGATACGGATGTCTCGCGAACCATCCGGCGAAAGGTTTCATTTCCCCTGATTCTGCGGGCTCTGAACTGCGGAATAAACATGGTCGGTCCTCCTGAATGTGACTGGCGATAGTGTTCAATTTCGTATGTGTGAACAGAATAGATGTATCCTGCTATTTTTTGCGGCGGTCCTGCAGCGATATCACTTTGGGTGATCCGTTCTCAAGGCGCGCTTTTTGCGCCCGTTCTTTTTCGGCTTTCTCCTCCTCAAAACGTTCCATCTCGACCGGAGAAACAACCAGTTCCATGCGGAGCGGAGTTCCTCCCATGGTAAAATCAGCTCCTTCAAGCTGATGTTCATCAAGAATCCAAGTAAAAACCTGCATTGGAAAGGTCAACACCAGTAACTTTACCTGCCACCAGGCGGGCTTGTCGTCGGGTACAATTTCTTCAATACGGGCGTAAAACCCCGGCTTACCGTCAACATGAATCAGAACCAGATCTTGAATCGTTGCCATATTATGCGCCTTTATTCCTTCGTCGTTGATATGTTTTCTTCTCTGCTTGCCCAGAGCAGCAGCGGGGTTGCTACCGGCAAGCCGGTCACTCGCGATATATCATCGATACAGTCACGGATAAGCTGCTCCCACTCACCAATCCGCACCCTGTCTTGGGGGGATACTAGCCGGTCAATGCAATCACAGATAAACGTAATACAGTCGGCAGGCCGCATCCCCGCTGCCATACTGCATCCAGTAGTGCTTCCGTACGGGCAGAGAGGTTTTTGTGCGAAATCAGCAGCGGGCACCGCTCCAAAAGAGATGCAGGCCAAGGCGTCAGAAACATTCATCCGGTATTTGCCGTTCTGGCAACATTGACCGCCACATTCGCGACACACAGCAACAGCACCATCTGAAGTTACTGCAGCAAGGGCATCCTTCGCGGTTTTATAGCTGGCCAGCAGATGCGTCAGCGCGATGTTGTCAACTTCAGAAATATTAGCACACCACACGCGGAGCCGTGCAATACCAAGGCACCACCGTTGTTGATCATCCATGTAACTCCGGACTTTTTCAGGAATTTCTGCTTCGGGGGACAACTCCAGTCAGTCAACAGCCGCGCCAGTATGCACATTTTTCCTTGTGGAGGCAATATCAAGATGGGCTTAGTATACGGAATCCGGAAATCAACGGACAAAAAATGTGTCCCGGCTGTTTTGAGTTCTGCGGTATCCATTTGCTTTCCCGGGTAGTTATGATAGTCTCAGGAACGTATGATGTGAAAAAATAAACGGGGAGGTACACCATGTTAGAGTTGCTCGAAAAGGCGGTGATGACGACAATCGGCGTTGCTGCCATGACCCAGAAGAAGGCTGAAGAACTGGTTGCAGACATGAAAGACCGATGCAAAATCAGCGAAGATGAGGGGAAACATTTGGTTGAAAGGATTCAGGAAATAGCGAAGGAAAGCAGGGAGAAAGTCCGGGAAATGGCGGAAGTCGAAGTACAAAAAGTGGTAGAACGCCTCGGGCTGGTTTCTCGCGAGGAGTTTGACCAGCTATCCAAACGGGTACGGGAACTGGAAACACGACTCAACGGATAAAGGGATGCTCAACTTTTTACGGGTTAATCGCAACATCCGCAGTATCCGTCGGTATCTGGACATTGTCCGAGTGCTCAGCACCTACGGCTTTGACCAGGCTCTTGAAATGCTGGGACTTGCCGACATGGTGGCGCGCAGCAGACGACTCTTCAGGCGCTCGGCGCCTAATATCGCACGACTGACTGCCGCAGAGAGAATGCGTCTGGCATTGGTGGAGCTTGGCCCCACGTTCGTTAAATTGGGGCAGATTCTCTCCACCCGTCCGGACGTGATACCTCTTGCTTTTGTCCAGGAGTTTGAAAAGCTTCAGGATAATGTGCCATGTTTCTCCTTTAATGAAGTACTGGCTCAGATAGCTGAAGAACTTGGTGGGCCAAGTGAACAATACTTTGTGCATATTGATCACGTTCCTCTGGCCGCAGCTTCAATCGCCCAGGTGCATCGAGCCCGCTTGAAGACAGGTGAAGAGGTGGTCATCAAGGTCCGCCGCCCCGGAATTGTCAAAATCGTCGAATCTGACATCAGCGCACTTCTGGCGTTGGCAGGACTTGCCGAGAGACATCTGCCGGGCAGCGAAATCTATGATCCGGTCGGTCTTGTTCGCGAATTCTCACGAACGATTCGCAGGGAAATGGACTTCTCGCGCGAAGCACACACCATTGAAAAGTTCCGGGACAATTTTTCCAGAACCTCCTGGATGTATTTCCCCCGCGTATACTGGGATCAGACCACCCGTGGGATTTTGACCATGGAGTATGTAGATGGCATAAAGGTTTCCGACAAGGAGAAGCTTGCTGCTCAGGGCCTTGACGGCAGAATGATTGCCCGTCGGGGTGCCGATTCTTTTCTTGAAATGGTTCTGAATCATGGCTTTTTCCACGGAGACCTTCACCCGGGCAATGTCATGATTCTCCCGGACAATGTTATCTGTCTGCTTGATTACGGAATTGTCGGGCGGCTGGATGATGGGCTCAAAACCTTTTTAACCGATATCCTCTCTGCCATAGTCAGCCGTGATATGGACGAAGTTGTCTCCCTGCTGCTCTTTTCCGGCGATATTTCCGACAGTCTGGATACACGATCGCTCAAACGCGATTTATCAAACTTCATCGACGGCTATTACGAAATCCCCCTTAAGGAGATTGAAGTAGGAAGAATGCTGATGGAGTTCATTGAAATTATCACCATTTACAGTATCCGAATTCAGCCTGACCTGATGTTGCTGACCAAGTCACTGGTAATGATTGAGGGAATGGGGAGGGCACTAGACCCTGCTTTCGATATGGCTGAGCATCTCCGTCCATTCATCATCAGGTCGCTCCGCAAGAAATTTTCTCCACTACGCATCAGCCGTGACATTAATCAGATTCTGGTTTCATATCTGAATCTCGCCCGTAACATCCCTCGTGACTTGAAAGAGATTATCAATCGAGTCAACCGCAATAAATTCAAGATCGACCTTGAACATCGCGGACTGGATAAATTCACTGCAGACTTCGACCGGTCCATTAACCGCCTTTCCGTAAGCATGATCCTCGCGGCAACAATCATAGGCTCCTCAATCATCATGCAGACAGATAAAGGTCCCAAGATCCTGGATTTCCCCGCGCTCGCCTTTATGGGGTACACAGCTGCAGCGCTTGTCGGGCTTTGGCTTGTCTATGCGATCATTCGTTCCGGCAGGATGTAATCAGCTGGACTGCGCATTCAAGAAAGGCGACTCCCAAAACATGGCATTACCTTCAACAATCTTTCGGCTGAATCTCCAGCTGTCCGATATAGACCGGGGCATTTATGAATCAATTCAGACCACCGCTGCCCAGCATCCCTCCGAGACAGAGGAGCGTCTTGTGGCCCGCCTGCTGGCGCTGGGAATCTTCTACGAACCGGATTTGGCCTTTACCAAAGGGCTCTGCGCAACTGACGAACCGGACCTGTGGGTAGTCGGGCCTGACGGAAGACCGCAACTTTGGATTGAAGTTGGCTTACCCGATGCGGAACGCATCATCAAGGCAAGCCGCCACGCAGAAAAAGTAGTCCTGCTTGCCTGCGGCAAAGCGCTGACCAACTGGGATCAGCAGCACCTTCCCAAACTGGAGAAAATTGCCAACCTGACCATCGTCAGCATCGACCAGGAATTCATCAGCATACTTGCTTCTCGGCTTGAACGATCAATTGCCTGGTCGGTCACCATCACGGAGAAAACCATCTATTTGACTATTGGTGATTCAACCTTTGAAACCGCTATCCAGATCAAGGCGGGTAGCATATGATGCCGAAAACTCCCTTCACCCCTGTGCGAATCCGCTGACAATGCAAATCGCTTGGTTGCTAAAGATCGCTTTAAGAGGCTGATGAATCAGCTCCTGCCGCAGTAATGACAGTGCCGGGAAGAGTTGGAAGAATAGGGATGTTTATACAAAGAAAGCTGGAGATATAATTATGGAACTCGACCTGAATGTGCTGCGTAATCTGATTAGTATGCGAAGAGACGAAATTGAAAAGATCGTTAAGGGTAGTGGTTATCTGGCAAAAACGGTTGTCGGCGTTGCTACGTTTTTAGTTGATAATGAAGGTGATGTCAACCTTCTGACTTCTAAACAACGAGTTGTCTTTGACAAGTTTATTACGCCGCTACTGGATATGCCTCACATCTAACGGCTGGTATCTGCTTTCACCGGTTTATTCCACATAAAGAAAATCGTTTAAGTGACAAGGAGCTCTATATGGAACAGAGAAAACTTGGCTTGCAGGGGCTTAAAGTGTCAGCTCAGGGGTTGGGCTGCATGGGGATGTCTGATTTTTACGGTCAGCGTGATGAAGCTGAATCAATTGCGACCGTCCACCATGCTCTTGATCGGGGTGTTACCTTTCTGGATACCTCCGACATGTACGGCCCTTTCACCAATGAAAAACTAGTGGGCAAGGCTATCAAAGGTCGCCGCAACAAAGTCGTAATTGCAACAAAGTTCGGTATCATGCGCAGTCAGCCGGTGAAGGATGGCTGGGCGCCTATCACCGGTATCAACGGCAGACCGGAGTACGTTCGCTCTGCCTGTGACGCTTCTCTGAAGCGCTTGGGAGTGGATCACATTGATCTTTATTATCAACACCGGGTCGATCCAGAGGTGCCGATTGAAGAAACTGTCGGAGCAATGGCAGATCTGGTAGCAGCCGGTAAAGTTTGCTACATCGGGCTGTCTGAGGCGAGTACTCAAACCATCCGACGTGCCCATGCCATTCATCGGATTTCAGCACTGCAAAGTGAATATTCCCTCTGGAGTCGCGACCCGGAAGACGAGGTGCTGCCCACGCTACGCGAATTGGGAATCGGTTTTGTTGCATACAGTCCGCTTGGGCGCGGCTTTCTGACCGGGCAGATAAAAAGCCCGGATGACTTTTCAGCAGATGATTACCGTCGCAACTCTCCCCGCTTTCAGGGAGATAACTTTACAAAAAACCTTGAGCTGGTGGAACAGATCACTGCCATTGCCGAGCGGAAAGGAATTACTCCCGGACAACTGGCTCTCGCTTGGGTGCTGGCACAGGGGGATGACATAGTGCCGATTCCGGGAACCAAGCATAGAAAGTATTTGGATGAAAACATCAGTGCTGGAACGGCAAATATCAGCGAGGTCGAAATGTCAGAGATTGCAGAAGCGTTACCTAAAGGAGCTGCTGCCGGTGGACGTTATCCAGAGGCAATGATGGCATTTATAAACCGGTGACTCCAGCATAAACCGGAATAAGGCAAGGTCTTACAAAACAAATTTACGCAAAAAGGCCACCCGGATGAGGTGGCCTTTCATATTTATCTGTGGTGGATGTCTTTAGTTCCTGTTTTTTGCCTCGACCATTTCACCGGTCTTCGCCGATACCGTTCCTTTGATCATGCCATACAGCATTATCATGGCCGGGATGCAC
>JAQTQX010000035.1 GCA_028712075.1 Desulfuromonadaceae bacterium | reverse complement strand
GCGTCATAAAAATAAGAAAGAGCAGTTAAAACTGGTTACATCTTAGTCAAGGCGTTTCAAAACCAAGGCTACTAACAATGACCGGAGATCCAGTGCGTCTCAAACTGGGGTTTCCGGATGGACACTAGCTAATAAGTGGAGCTTAATTGCCGCATTACTGGAATGTATGAACAAATTCGGTTTAATAATCCTTCTTGTTTTTGTCATCGGTATGGTTGTCTTTTCAACCTGGCAGCTTTTTTCCGGCAATTTATCCGCTTCCTTTGCAACGATTCCGTTTCTGCTGATTGTCTACTTGTTCGTTATAAAATTAAGACGAGAACCCGACCGGCAGTGATTATTTTACCTGCGTAGCTCAAGTTAATCGGTCTGTACTATTTCAGGGGGTGATGTGAGGCGTAGACAAGTTGTGCAGAAGTTTTATTAATCCCGACCATCCCCTCAAAGCGGAGTTCCATAAGCTCTCCTTTTGCAGGGATATCAAGTGATTTGTTGAGCGGAGTCGCCAATAACTCCAAGAGTGGAAGCTTGTCGTTGTTGACAACCAGAATCGAGAAAGAGTTACCCGGTAATGTTGCCAATTCAGTAAATGTTTTATTGATGCTATCGGTAGCTTTCCTCACGGATAATTCATAAAAACTGTTGGCGGCATCCTCCCATATCCCGATATTAATTGGTGTTACATGCACCAAATCTGCCACCATCTTTTCCAGAGATATTATTTCCTCCACAGAAACCAGACCGGTATTGCTGAAGCGCGAAGTAGATACGATATTTTTGTCGTCCTCAATTGCCAATGTTGAAAAAATTTCTGAAACTGTATTCAAACACATGGCATACGGCATGGTGTAGATGAGGTCAAAGTGCAGTCCGACCAAGTTTGCAAGACAACTTTGTCTGATAACATCCTGTTCAGCGGACTTTAACAACCAGATAATAACATTCATTTTTTTTGCTGCCATCGTATCCCCCGTTGCAGAAAGCATCATTTGCGTGCAAACTCTGCCAGCAAAATATCGTCCTTATTGTCATTACTCGTGGTGACACTATCTGTTTTTGCGTTGTCGGTACGGTGCGGCTTAACCTCCCGCTGTTCAAGAGATTCGAGAAATTCAGCTCGCAATGCTTCTTCTTCGCGCGTCTTATCAGTTAAACGATCAACGGTTTTTGTATTTTTTCGCCGATCAGCAGCGTACGCAATACTGCCGATAATTAGTACCGCCATGCCAATTGCGATGGCCGGTAATAGTCTTTTTTTCATGGTATGGGTATCCTATGCATTGGCGGGACTACGCTTTATATAAAAAACATCGGTAAATGATTTGCTATCCTACCAGAGCATGGCGGAGAGTCAATTACAGAATGCTCAACATGTCGATTGGCAGCCACGCAATTTAGTGTAAGATCATGATGACGTGTTCGCAAAGAGTAAACTGTGACTGTTATGCTGTTGACCCGGCACCTTCCAGAATGCTACTCTCCTTTCAGAAAATTCCATATTCGGCTGGAAACGCGTTATACATGCGGTCGACCGCAGGTAGCACGTTTGATACAAGGAGTTATTAAGCATGGCCAAGCCAAATTATTCATTTGAAAAGCGTAAAAAGGAACTGGAGCGCCAAAAGAAAAAGGAAGAGAAAAAGGCCCGCAAGGGTGAGCGCAATCCTGATGAGATTGAAGGGGAAGATGGCGCGGAAGATGCTTATGAGGCCGTTGCAGAGTGAAGCTGCTTATCTAGCCGGGATGCTGACATGACCAAAAAAGTCAACATTACAATTCTTGATGGCTATACCATTAACCCCGGAGACAATCCGTGGGAATTGTTTGAAATGTTCGGAAACTTCACAAGTTACGATCGCACTCCTGCAGATCTTACGCTGGAGCGTGCCGGTAATGCTGAAATTATTTTGCTCAGCAAGGTTAAGCTTGATGAAGCTGTCTTGTACGCTCTGCCAAAACTCAGATATATTTCCTTACTGGCAACCGGATACAATAATGTTGACGTCGCGGCTGCCGGGAGGCTGGGAATACCGGTATCCAACATCCCTGCGTACTCGACCGAATCAGTTGTTCAGACAACTTTTGCGCTGCTTCTCGAGTTGGCTGTGCATGTTGGTCTGCATGACGCATCGGTAAAAAACGGCGAATGGATTCGCTGTCCGGACCACTCATACTGGAAAACGCCGCTGCTTGAACTTGACGGACTCACCATGGGAATAGTCGGATTCGGTACAATTGGGCGTGCTGTTGCGCGGGTTGCATCGGCCTTCGGCATGAATATTATCGCATATACGCCGAGGACTCCGCAGGAAGCCGGTGTTGTTCCGGTTCGTTTTGTTCCGCTTGAGGAGCTGTTTGCGTCGGCCGATGTCGTCAGCCTCAACTGTCCGCAGACATCGGAAAACGGGGGTTTTGTGAATGCCCGACTGCTTGGGCTAATGAAGCGGAGTGCTATTCTCCTGAATCTGGCGCGGGGTGGGCTGATTAACGAAAGTGATCTGACTGAGGCACTCAAGACCGGGAACATTGCCGGAGCCGGGCTCGATGTTGTTGCCCATGAACCGATGCGTGCGGATAACCCGCTGTTGAGTGCGCCAAACTGCATCTTTACGCCGCATATTGCCTGGGCTTCCCTTGCTGCCCGTAAACGCCTGATGGCGGTTGCTGCAGCCAATGTTGCGGCCTACCTCGCCGGTGCGCCAATCAATGTGGTTAATGCTACATATCTGAAATAGCGGCCTGTTCCGGCTGATCAGCCGGTTTCTTTCTTCTCCGGCGCCGTTTTTTCTTTTCGCCGCTCTGTTCAGCGGCTTCCACCGGTTTTTTATCGCGCTCCGGTTTTGCTGCCGACACAGGTTTGGTACGAGTGGGCGCACCCTGCTTACTATCACCGCTTCCGGCACTGCCTCTGGAACCACCCCTGGCTCCTCCCGGTTTGTCCCTCTTGGCATCAAGTATCCGCTTTGGTCTGGCTGTACGGACATGATTGAGCACATACAGCTCGTCATCTGCCCACTCGGTAGGAATTTTTGTTTTTATATACTCTTCAATCGCTTCCAGAAAGAAGGCACCATCTTCGTCGGCCAGTGAAATTGCCTTCCCTTCAGCTCCGGCGCGGGCGGTGCGCCCGATTCTGTGTACGTAATCCTCACAATCCTGCGGCAGATCATAATTAATAACATGGGAAACACCATCAATATGCAGGCCGCGGGATGCAACATCTGTGGCAATCAGAATCGGCAGTGAACCATCCTTGAAATCATCCAGTATTTTCATTCTTTTGCGTTGTTCAACATCGCCAGATACAACTTTACAGGGAAAGTCATTGGCATTCAGGAGATTATGCAAATGTTCCGCTTCACGTTTGGTGTTGATAAAAATCATTGTGCGTGCCATGCCATCGCGGCGTAACAGCCCCAGAAGCAGGGCAAACTTTTCCTTGCGCGAACAGTGAAACAACACCTGCTGAACTTTTTCGGCGGTCATTGTTTCCGGGGTAACCGAGACTTTTGTCGGTGAATTCATGAATTCATACGCTAATTCCATGACCCGATGGTTGAGCGTAGCCGAAAACATCATGTTCTGGCGCTTGTCAAATGGTGGCAGGCGTCGCAAAATGAAGCGCAGATCTGTAATGAAACCAAGATCGAACATCCGGTCTGCTTCATCAATTACCAGCACTTCGATATCTTTCAAACTATAGATCTTCTGCTTTAAGTAATCGATCAAACGACCCGGAGTTCCGACAATAATATCGGCTCCATCAAGCAGGGCGTTCTTCTGTTTCATGTAGTCAACCCCCCCATAAATTGCCTGGACGGCAAAACCGCAATTGGCTCCCAGTTGTTTGGCATCAGCGTCGATTTGCACAACAAGCTCGCGGGTTGGCGCCAGAATCAGCGCCCGGGGGCGGCCGGAAGGTGAACTGCTTGCTAACAAACGGGTAAAAAGCGAAATCAGGAAAGCGGCGGTCTTGCCGGTTCCGGTCTGGGCCTGACCTGCAATGTCACCGCCGGCAAGAGTAATCGGGAGAGTCTGCTCCTGAATGGGAGTGCAGATACTGAAGCCGGTCTCAGAAATACCTTGAAGAACCTGGCTTGGAATCGGAAGTTCGCTAAAACGCATATAAAAGTTCCTTCGCAGTACATTCAAATTTTAGTGTAGTTTGTCACCATATACCGTGTAACTGAGTCTGGCAATCGAAACGTGCGGAGGAAACGCGGTAACACGCGATAAAACCGGCCAAAAATGCTTTGACAAATCAGAAGCCGTTCCTTTAGTATGAAACGAATTTTCTCCGAGGATACTCAATGCAGGCTGCCCTTAACATAATAGGTGAAGATCTTACCCTGGTCGAACAACAGTTCCGCAAGGATCTTGAGTCCGATGTTCCCCTTATACGCAAAGTTGGTGAATATGTCCTCTCAAGCGGAGGCAAACGTATCCGGCCGGCGCTGCTACTGCTTGCCGCCCGTTTGTGTAGCTATGACGGTGACAAAGCTGTTCCCCTTGCCAGCGTTGTTGAATTTATTCATACCGCGACGCTTCTTCATGATGATGTGGTTGACAGCGCGACACTGCGTCGCGGCATAGCTTCAGCCAATTCACTGTGGGGCAATGAGGCGTCGGTGCTGGTTGGGGACTTCCTTTTTTCAAAATCGTTTTCTCTTATGGTCGGAGTTGGCAGTATGGACATCCTGAGAGTTCTTTCCGATGCCACGACGGTGATTGCCGAGGGAGAGGTCATGCAGTTGCTTTGTACCGGCGAACTGGACCTGACGGAAGAGCAATATATCGGAGTTGTTCGCTCAAAAACTGCCGTACTGATGTCTGCTGCCTGTGAATCCGGGGCAATTCTTGGTGCGGTATCGCCGCAGCAACAACAGGCTCTGGCCGATTTTGGCATGGATCTCGGTATCGCTTTTCAGTTGATGGATGATATTCTTGATTATGTTGCCACAGAGGAAGAGTTCGGTAAAAGTATCGGTCATGACCTTGAAGAAGGCAAGATTACCCTGCCGTTGATTCACACCCTGAAACAGTGCAATGATGCTGAACGAGCAGTTATTGCTGCAGTTGTTGACCAGGATGAAATGTCACTGGATGAATTCAGGGCGGTATCGGGTATAGTCAAGCAGTATGGAGGAATCGAAAATACGATTGGTGTAGCCAGAACATATATTGCCCGCTGCAAAAATCACCTTGCTCAGTTTGCGCCGTCGCCGGTACGGGAGGCGTTGCTCAGCTTGTCAGAATATGTTGTAACTCGCAGTAAATAACTGCTCCCCAAACAATTTCTCTTGTTTCCACTCGATTACCGGAGGTCACCATGCTGCGGTTTAGCATCATAACGATATGCCTGTTGTTATCATTTACCGCCTGCACTAAAAAGGAGGCGCCTGTCGCCCGAAAGGCCAGCGCTGTCGCCGCGGAAAACGCACCCGCTCCGGATATAACCGTGACATCTGTTGCCGATGGCAGAACATTGAGGCTTTCTGATTTGAAAGGCAAAGTCGTGATGTTGAATTTCTGGGCAACCTGGTGTCCCCCCTGTCGCGAAGAAATCCCCTCCATGATAAAGCTAAACAGTATGATGGCCGGTAAGCCGTTTCAAATGGTGGCAATCTCAATTGATGAAGGTGGAAAACCGGACATTGAATCGTTTTTTAAAAAAACCGGATTTTCCCTGCCGACGTACCAGGATGAGAGTGGTGCTTCAACAAAGTCCTACGGCATAACCGGAGTTCCGGAGACTTTTATTGTTGACAAACAGGGTGTTCTGGTCAAAAAAATCATCGGTGGTTTTACTTGGGATTCTCTCGAAGCAATTGCTTTTTTTGAAGGGTTGTTGAAATAGGGAATTTCTATGTCAGGTCTTGAAGTAACCTATATCGGTGCTTTTATTGCCGGTCTCCTCTCGTTCCTTTCTCCGTGCGTACTGCCATTGATACCGTCATATATCATGTACATCACCGGCATTTCGTACGGTGATCTCCTGGCCGAACATCCTTCACACATTATTCGTCAAAAATCGATTTTCCATTCACTCTGTTTTATCTGCGGTTTTACGGTGGTATTTGTACTGCTCGGTGCCTCCGCAACGTATATCGGGACATTTTTGCATGAGAATGCCGTCATCATAAGAAAAGTCGGCGGCGTCCTCCTCGTACTGCTTGGCATTCATGTGACCGGACTTTTTCATCTTACATTTCTTCTTGGCGATAAAAGGGTATCAATCAAGCACAAACCGGCAGGGTACGTCGGCAGCTTTCTGGTAGGTATTGCCTTTGCCGCAGGCTGGACACCATGTATCGGACCGATACTTGCCGCTATACTGGCTGTGGCAGCAACGGCGGAGAAGGTGTCTCAGGGGATTCTGCTGCTGCTCAGCTACTCTTTGGGATTAGGGGTGCCTTTTTTTCTCGCGGCGCTTGCCATGCACAGCTTTATGTTGCTGTTTAACCGCTTTAAAAAATACATACGGATCTGTGAAATCATCACCGGATTTTTTTTAATGGCAATTGGTGTACTGATTTATACTAATTGGCTTACCCGACTTTCAGGGTATGTCACACTATTTTTTCAAGGAATTTAAGTGAAGGCACATCGCGCTCCACATTCAATTCAGCTGACCGTTGCACAACTGGTGGTTACTGAGGCTTTTTACGCCGGGATTCTGGCATTGCCGGTACAGCGCTCATTTACCATGAACGGTGCGCCTGATCATCTCGTAATTGATATGAACGGCCTTGCGATTATTTTTGTGGAGGAGGCAGATGTCATTAATGCCCATCCACTGCTCGGGTCACGATTCAGCATGTTTCCGCGAGGCATCGGTGTAACACTGCATTTTGAAGTAAAAGACATTGAAGGCATTCGTGACGCTATCATGGAAGAGGGGCTGGAGGTTCTTTATCCGCTGGAAATAAAGCCCTACGGCGTAAAAGAGATGTGGTGCTTTGACCCTGATGGCTACCTGATTGTTCTGGATGAACCATTGGGCGTGCAAAAATAAAGTGGGGTGCCGCGAAGATCTGTGCCAGTCAGGTCCCGTTGCCGGTAGTGACCTGCTGCTCGATTATTGGCATATCAGAGCGTTAAGCGGACCGTAGTTTTATCTTTTATTTTCCCTTTACTGCAAAAATACCTGGAGCATTGCGCCAATACCCCTTGTAATCAAGTCCGTAGCCGAGGACAAAACGGTCTCCAACTTCCACACCGGTGAAATCAGCCCTCATGCCAGGCGTAACCTTGCGCAGATGCAGTTTTTCCACCAGCACAGCCATGAGCACCTCCGCAGCACCCTGCCGGCGGCAATAATCGGCAATAGCGGCGAGCGTAATTCCCTCATCGAGAATATCATCCAGCAGCAGTACGGTTTTTCCTTTCAGCTCCGTCTGGGGCTTGACAATCCAGTTAAGCGTATCTCCCCTGGTGTTATCGCCATAACGGGTAGCATGGACATAATCCACCTCCATTGGGAAGACCAGCTTTGTCAGGAGCTGCCCGGCAAAAACCAGTCCACCGTTCATTACCGTCATGACGACAGGTTTGCTCTTTTGCAGCCGCAGCGTTATTTCTTCTGCCAGTCGTTCTAAAGTTTTTTTGACATCTTCTTCAGAGACGAGAAGGTCAGCGTCTCGCAGCAGCTGGTTTATCTGATCAATTGTCATTATGGTGCCCCTGTCATCCCGTAATTTTTTCACTGTCGAGTTTTTTCGTCATTTCCAGTACATTGCTCCCGTTTGCATGGCGGTACGATACCATATCCATCAAAGAGCGCAGAATAAATATACCGCGCCCTTTATCTGTCAGTGCGGGTGTGATAAAGGTGGGGTCCGGTATGGCATCCAGATCAAAACCGATGCCGTTGTCATAGATCATAATGATTAGAATGCCACGAGAACAACTTATCCGTATGCGTATTTCATTATTCAGATCTGATAGACAGGCATGTTTAATGACATTGACAACCCCTTCGGTCAATACAACGGAGAGCAGCTCGCATAATGCTGCGCGGTCAGCATCTCTGTTTCCGATCTCTTCTGCCAGTATTTCGCTGATTCTGCCAATCAGGCGCAGGTGACAGGTAGTGGCAGGCATGGTTATTTCTATAGTAATATCATTATTCATTGGTGGGGAATCATTTCGCACAGTTATTTGTAACTGAGCAATGCATCGTCTACGGTCGAAAAAATATCAAAGACCCGGTACAGTCGTGTCAACTCGAACATCGACTTCACCTGGGACTGCAGGCCCGACAATTTGAGTGTACCATGCATGAGAGATGCATTTTTGTAAGCCGACACAAGTGCGCCGAGGCCGGAACTGTCGATAAAGTGGATTTCGGCGAGATCGATGATCAGATTTTTTTTTCCACTGTCAAAGTGACGATGCAGCTCTCTTTTAAGCTCTTCAGAATTGTTTGCGTCAAGACGATCTTCCCTGACAAACAACACGACAACCCCTTCGTTCTGTTCCATTTTGATGTTCATGTATGTACCTCTCTTTCTCAGAGTATTTTGACTACCACAATCGATATATCATCCTGAAGATGTTCCGATCCGGTATGTACACGGATTTTATCGTAACACGAATCTATTATTTCCCGGGCCGGAAGGTGAGCGACGGTAGCGAGGTGGCTGTACAGACCGGAAGTACCGAACATTTCGCCGCTATGTGCGCAGGCTTCGGTAAGTCCATCCGTATACAGCAGCAACGTATCACCTCTGAAGAGAGTAACAGAAAGTTCCTCAAAACTGACTTCCTGATTTACGCCAAATATCAGGCCGTCAGTATCCAGCTCTTGCACCATTGCGCTGCTCGAACGAAGTATTATCGGATAGTTATGACCTGCATTCGAATAGCAGAGGAGACCGGTCGCAGAATTGTATTTTGCATAAAACATGGTGATAAACAGCTCTGCACGAGACAGATCATCGTGCAGTTGGGTATTCAGCGTTTCAAGCATGCGGTGAGGGCGTTGAGTAGAGTTAACTTCTGCTCTCAAAAGGGTGCGCACTTCCGACATGATCAGAGCGGCTCCCACACTATGTCCTGAAACGTCGGCTATTACGATGTCAACCGTTTCATCATCGCGCAGAAAAAAATCGTAATAATCTCCACCGACAAGAGCGGCCGAGACACAGCGTCCCGCAATATCAACGCCGGAAATTTCCGGAGCCGTATCAGGAAGAAATGATTTCTGGATCTGCTGGGCAATCTCCATGTCGCGGGTGATTCGTGCTGTCTCCAGGAGTGCCATTTCTTTCTGGTTGCGTTCGAGATCTCTGGCTTCAACTTCACGGACTATTGTAATCGCCTGAGCGAGTTGCCCGGCGAGGCTGGAGAGTAATTCCACAAACTCCTGGGTGAAGAGTCCGGCAATTGATTTTGAAAACAGTGAGATGATGGCGACTACCTGTTCACCTTCACGATAAACGGGGATAAATGCGCATGAAATATACCCGTTTGCAACGCATTGTTCGAGTGAAAAAACAGGGTGCCCCAGTCGCATATCATTTAAGAAAACGGTTTTCTGCGTCTGATAGACATGATCCAGAAACGGTACATATTCCGGATTGCAGCCTGATGGTGTATGTGCGGCGATAGCATCACCCTGAACGCTGAGAGAGGTATAGGTACCATCATCGCCTTTTGTAAAAATGAGAGCCGCATCCAGATTGAATTCGTGCGCCAGAAGCGTGAGCAGGTCATCCATTATCTCCTGTAAATCCAGGGTACGATTGATGATTTCTGATGCTTTCAGCCTGACGAACAGCGATTCGCGATTCTGGTTGAGATTGGTGCGAACGGTACTGAAAATATCGTACACCGGTTCCATGCTGGAACCGATTCCTGAAAGAAAGTTGTTTACTATGGCTTTGGCGGCAGCGCCGCCGACCGATCCGGCCAAGGTTCTTTCTGTATAGCGTTTCAAATTTGGCAGTTCAAATTCAGAAACCATTTCAACGTCAGTAAGAGTGCGGCTGCTTGCATATGAATCGAGCGCCTTCCTGGCTTCGGTTGCACCGATAAATTTGCTCATGAGAGTGACAAGTTGATCCGTGCTGACCGGTTTGGACAACCGCGTCCGTTCACCCCGACGGAGGGATTCTTCCCGTTCGAAAACACCGATGAATTTGTGCGCCTGATCTCGTTCCTGCTCATTTTGCTGTAAAATAATGGAACAAATAATATACGAGCTGATATTGAAAAGCATGCTCCAGAATAGTGAATGGCTCCAAAGGTCCATGCCGGTGAGTTCAAACAGCGCAGTCGGTTTCAGCAAGGCAATGCCAAAGGGACCATCTGAAAGAAGAGTTTCCGAAACCCAGCCTGATTTGCTGAATGATGGGAGCAGCAGAGTGTAGAGCCAGATCAGAAAGCCGAACAGCATTCCGCTGATTGCACCGGCTTTGTTACCCCGTTTCCAGTAGAGGCCGCCAAGCATCGCCGGTAAAAACTGAATGGCGGCGGCGAAAGAGATCAGCCCCATATTTACCAGAGTGTATGAATCACCTATGACCTGAAAATAGAAATATCCGAGCATGACAACCAGAACAATCCCGCAGCGCTTGATATTGATCAGCAGAACGGGAAACCAGGATTGGGGGGTAAAGCGGATAATAACCGGCATGAAAATATGGTTGAGCAGCATGGTAGAAATGGCAATAGATTCAACCATCACCATTCCGGCAGCAGCGGACAGGCCACCAAGAAAGGCGAGCATGGCGATGCCGTCATATCCGGCCAAGCGTGGCAGAAGCAGAACAAAATAGTCCGCCATACTGCTGCTGCCGGTAGTCAGGATACCGCCGATGGCAATCGGCATGATGAACAGATTGATCAGGAAGAGATACACCGGGAAGAGCCACATTGCGGTGGCAATGTGACGTTCATCTGAATTTTCAATGACCATGACATGAAATTGTCGTGGCAGGAACATGATCGCTCCCATAGACAAAAAGAGCAGGGTAAATGTTGAAATGTACTCGGGATCGTTTTGTGGCTGCGCCAGCGTAAAAAGCCGGGAAAATTTCTCCGGATCGACTGACTTGAAGGTGGTAAAAATATCAAAAAAACCATCAAAAAGCCCGTACGTAACGAACAGTCCGACAGCCAACAACGCAATAAGCTTGACGAGCGACTCAAATGCAACCGCCGCTACGAGCCCCTCATGCCGCTCAGATGAGGCCAGTCTTCTGGCACCGAACATGATGCTGAAGAGGGATAGTATCAAGGCCAGCACCAATCCGGTCGGGATAGTAGCACCCGTGCCGGGTAACGTGTAGGATGATGAGGCACTGTCAGTGCCGTTCAGCATGGCAAAAGTTGTCGATACCGCCTTCAGCTGCAGTGCAATATAGGGCATGATGCCGAAGAATGAGATCAGTGTGACAAGTGCGCCGGGCCAGGGCGATTTTCCATATCGCTGACTGAGAAAATCGGCAATCGAAGTGATGTTATGATCTTTGCTGATTGTGACGATACGGCGTAGCAGAAACAGCCAGGAAAATGCCATCAACGAGGGGCCGAGGTATATGAACAGAAAATCAATGCCGGTTGTGGCTGCTTTGCCGACACTGCCGTAGAAGGTCCAGGATGTGCAGTATACGCCGAGTGACAGAGAATATATGATGGGATTGTTAACAATGCTTCTGCCGGTTTCACTGCGATGGTGCGCGTACCATGCGACAAGAAACAGCAGCACTGTGTACAGAATCGACATGGCGGCAACTGAAGAGATAACGCCGCTCATTGTTGTGTCCTGTCATCACCTGGTATTTTTTCATGACGGCTGGCGATCATGAATAAATAGATAACAAAGATCGAAACAGCCCAGCCAGCGGTCAGATAGAAAAACATCAATGGCACGCCGAACAGCAGTACCGCTCTGTTGAAAATACTCAGAAAGGGAAACGTCATCATGATGATGCCGAGAATAAAGAATATAATCCACGATTCCCGCAGTTGCAGACGGCGTATGATGCTTGTGAACAGACGTCTCATGATGTGAACAGCCTCTCATATACCATGTCCAGAATATGTTCAACCGGTGTGCCGGTATTACAAGGGATGACGTTGCCATCTAACAGGTCAGGGGGCTCAAAGCCACGTTCCTGCAACTTTAACAGTTCTTCTCTGCCGTCGGAAACGGAGTAGCCGCGGGCAGCACGCTCGCGCAGACGGTGGAGTTGCTCGGCAGGCTCGCACTGTGTGAACAAAACGACAAAGGTGGCCTGATGTAAAGCGGCACATTCGGCAAATCGGGATCGTTCTACAGCGCTTGCAAAACCGGCATCGATAACGACGGAACGCCCGGCTGTCAACTCTGCCGCTGCCATCTTTTCAAGATAAGTATAGGTGGCAAGATTCATACTGTTGCTGTAGAGCCCTTCACCAAACGGGGTCCGTGCCGGGGTGTCTGGCGGCAATCCCACCAGCTTTTTGCGTACGATATCCGAGCTGTAGGACGCCACCCCCAGCTCAAAGGCCAGTGCCGCAACCAGTGTGCTCTTGCCGCACCCCATCGTGCCGCAGGTAATAAAAAGGGTGGGAGGGAGTCGCTGCATCACACAGTAGCCCCGGGCCAACCGGAAATAACGGACGGCCCGTTGTTCAGCCGTAGTTCGGGTCTTGCCGGTGATGCCGCTGTCGAGAAGCTGCATGCTTTCAACCTTGCCTCGCACAAAGGCACGATATACTTTGTAAAAAACAATCAATACGGCACTGTTTTCGTCGCCGGAAGCAGAAATATATTCGTACAGTGCGGAATTAGCGAGATCACGACGCCCGTGAAAATCGAGATCCATAAGAAGAAATGCAATATCGGCGGCGGTGTCTGAATAACGAAAACGCTCGTTAAATTCAATGCAGTCAAAAATATATGCGGTGCCATTCGTCAGGCAGATATTGCCGAGGTGAATATCCCCGTCACACTCCCGTATATAGCCATTCTCAACGCGCTCCGCAAAATGCTCTGCATGTTCACGCATAAAATCTTCCACAAAAGTAATAATACTGTTTCTGACAGCCTGAGGAAGTGTGGAGGTCGTAAACGGCAGCGTCTGATCAAAGTTCTCCTGCCAGTTGAAACGGATCTGGTCGAGTGAGCCAAATCCTGAAATATATGGTGACATGGCGGCGTGAGCGTGGAATGCGCTTATCTGGTGTACGATAACCCGGATGTCATCTACAAAAAGTCTGTTACTGTTGATCAGCGCATCAAGCATCCTGTCAGCAGGCAGACGCTTCATCATAACCGCGTAGTCGATGATGGCGCCATCACCACGGAATGAAGCCTGTGAACCGTTCTCCCGTAGCGGAATAACCTGCTCATAGATATCCGGGCAGAGGCGACGATTGAGGCGAAGTTCCTCCTGACAGTAAAAGTGCCTGAGTTCAAGTGTGGAAAAATCAAGAAAACCGAAATTTACCGGTTTTTTTATTTTGAAGACATGGGTATCGGTGAGAAACAACCAGGAAACGTGAGTCTGGACCAGTTCGACTGAAGTTGTCTGAACCGGGTACAGGCGGGGATTCCGGAGCAGCTCCGGAATGTATGGCGTTATGGCAGACGGAGACATGCGTTCAGGATACCATAACCCATGGTAACTGCAAGATGCCATGCCCCGATAGACATAATTTTGATTGTTGAGTTTAATAGTATTTGCAAGATTTAAATACAATTATAATGGATTGACACAAACCTTGATTTGCAGTAGTTTGGCGTATCTTAATTGTATTATTCAAATTAATTAAGATGTAATTCTGATGAGTGCATTTACGACATATTTCAATAGTACGCAGATTAGCGCAGAAAAGACGGATAAAGATTTAAACCAAAAAGAAATTTCGATTCTGGTGTTGTTTAATCTGTGTTCATCAACTTTTGTCTGCGTCCAAAAAAGGATTATAAAGTCTTTTGAACAGGTCGCAGATTTACTCAGAAAAGGCGGATTAATCAATGGAAGACGTTTATAAACACAAAGATCTAACAGAAAAAATCATTGAAGCATTTTACAGGGTTTATAACATTCTCGGTTACGGTTTTCTGGAAAAGGTCTATGAAAATGCGTTGTTGATTGAATTGGAAAGGATGGGAATTCCGGCAAGGGCGCAATGCCCCGTACAGGTACTTTATGAAGGAACAGTTGTCGGTGAGTACTTTACCGATTTGCTTGTACAGGAATCAGTCATCGTCGAGATAAAGGCTGCCAGGAACCTTTGTCCTGAACATGAAGCACAGTTGTTGAATTATCTGAAGGCTACGAAAATTGAAATCGGGCTGCTGGTGAACTTTGGGCCGAAACCGGAGATAAGACGTAAGGCTTTTGATAATGACAGGAAAAGCAATGGGACGCAGATTAACGCAGAAAAGGCGGATTAAGATTTGAACAAAAAAGACGATTTTGATTTCGGTCTTGTCAGATCTGCGTTTATCGGCCTTTATCTGCGTTCGGGAAAAAGATTTATAAGGCCTTTGAATAGGACGCAGATTAACGCAGAAAAGACGGATTTAAGATTTTAACTAAAATAAGATGTTTTTTATTTAGCCTTTGTTTAATCAGCGTTCATCGGCTTTTATCTGCGTCCAAAAAATGATTTTGATTGCTATCAACTGAGGGATACATGTTTCGTACACACTCACGAATAATCGCGGCAATTGTCATGTTCTTTTTCACCTGGACCTCAGGCGGTGTATTTAGCATCGCCCATGCGGCGGTTGATGCGGCGAAGAAGGACAAGGCACAGGAGCAACGGCAGAAGAAGGCCGAAGGGCCGGAAGAGCGCTTTTCTAAAATTACCGAAGAGATGGAAAGTACGCTCGCCGATACCAAGGCGGATGTCGGGAGCAAAAAAGCGCGTCTGAAGGCTGGCCGTGACGAGATCAACAAGCTTGATGTCGAGATGCGCGGGCAGTTCGCCGAGACGGAGAAGAAGCTAAAAGACGCCAAGCTTCCCGCCGAGATACTGGAGCGCCATCGCAAGTTCGTCAAACATTACGACGACAACCTGAATGAACTTAAGAGGAACATTGAACGGGTCGAGAAGGCCAAAAACAATGCCGAGGCCGAAACGGAATTACGTAAGGTTCATGACCACTTGAAGCGGGTCAAAGCTCCGTCTCGTCACCAAAAGCTTGACCCGAACAATCTTCCCCATCGGCAGCCAAAAGCGCAGAAGCGCGAACCGCGCATGAAGAAAGAAGAATTCGACCGGGATCTCAAGAAAGACAAACACGCCTGGAAGAGTGCCAAACGGATACAGGTTGCCGCCAGCGGCTCCGTTGCCGGGTTGCTCACCGCTGATGATCTGGCCGAAACCGTTGAGGTGCAGTTCACCCCCGAAATAAAGGCCAAAGCGCTGGAGCTGGGCAATAACCCGGTGAAAATTTACGAATGGGTACGGAACAATATCGAATTCGTCCCTACCTGGGGCAGCATCCAGGGTGCGCAGATGACTCTGCTCACCAAACAGGGGAACGCCTTTGACACCGCTTCGCTCCTCATTGCGCTGTTGCGTGCCGCAGGCATCAGCGCCCGTTACGCCACCGGCACGGTGGAACTGCCCATCGACAAGGTCATGAACTGGGCAGGAGGATTCACCGATCCGAACGCTGCTTTGAACTTCATGGCAAGCGGCGGTGTGCCGATAACAGGGCTCAGATCGGGAGGAAAAGTTGTTGCCGCCCGACTTGAACATGTCTGGGTCAAGGCTTGGATCGATTACATCCCCTCAAGAGGCGCCGTCCACAAGGAGGGTGATACCTGGATTCCGCTCGACGGCAGCTTCAAGAAATACAACTATTCCGATGGAGTTGACTTCAAAACCGCTGTCCCCTTTGACGGGCAAGGCTTCGCCGCACAACTGAGAGCCGCGGCAATCGTCAATGACCAGGAAGGGTACGTAACCAACGTCAGCTCATCCACAATCCAGACGACACTTTCCGACTACAACACCAGACTTGAAAACTACGTCGCCCAGAACCTGCCTAATGCCACCGCAGCCGACATCCTCGGCAAAAAGGATATTATCCGCAAAGAACAACCCATTCTACCGGCCAGCCTCCCTTACAAGGTGGTTGTTACCGGTGTTGAAGCCTCGGAAGTTCCGGCCTCGTATCGCCACAACATAAAATTCGACATTCCCGGCACCCCAAACATCGACGAGTATGGCGAGTTGCTGGCAACAACCGGCCTATCCTTCTCCGCAAGCCTGCCGCAATTGGCGGGTAAGCGCGTAATTGTCAGCTTTGATCCAGCCACCCCGGCGGACAAGGCAATCATCGACAGCTATGTCGCGCAACAGGCAACAACTCTCCCCGCTTATCTGATTCAAGTGGTTCCAACCGTGAGGATCGATAACGTAGTAGTTGCAACCGGCCCACCGGTCGGCATGGGAATCGAACAGCCACTCACTATTTCCATTTCAGCCCTGAACAGTTCGCAACTGGTTACGCATAACTTGTACGCCGGCGACTACGCGGCCATCGGTTTGAATCCATCAAAAATCGCTCTCGACGTGCTGCAAAACAGGATCGACAAAAACGACTTCTCCGACCCGGTCGGTGAAATGCTGCATCAGACAACATTGTCCTATTGGGGCGAAGTAGATGCCTTCAACGACGTGATTGCCAAGACCATCGGGGTGAGAAACCTGCGTCATCCCTCCGAACTGGCGGCAACGGCAAAAATCTCGCTGTCATGGCTCTGGGGGCTGCGCGCCTATGGCACCTACAAGAGCCGCAACATCGACGTCAAGCTCGACAATCAATCAGTCATGGCAAAGGTGATCGACAGCACCAAGGAATACGCCTACATGCAGCAGTCGGGCGCCAACTCATCGTTTCTGGAAGGTGCGGTGTTTGATCAGCTTTTTGGTAAAAACATCGGTGATAGCATTTCGGCGGTAAACGCCATGAAACTGGCAAATGACCAGGGGATACCTATCTACGGTATCGATGCCAATAATGTCGCGGCAACACTGCCCAAACTCCAGGTGTCGCAGGAGATCAGGGATGAAGTGGCAAATGCTGTAAATGCGGGGTTGGTGGTGCAGATACCGAAAACGAACATCAGTCACCTGGGATGGAACGGCATAGGGTACATCATCACCAATCCGGTTGACGGAACCGCTGCCTATCGGATTAGTGGAGGATTGAATGGGGGAGATAGCCCTACTGAGCAAGCGTTTGTACAACCAACTCCCAAACTGCCTGCAATAGGAATAAGTGCCTGGCTGGTCAGTATCATGGCAAGCAATATGGGGCTGAAATTGAAAATGGCTGGTGGCTTTATTATGGGGATAACTTCAGCTGCACCCGTCTCAATACCTGTTCCGATGGGTAATCCTTGGGCGCTTTTATGCGCACTGCTATTGGGGTTAATTGTAGCAGCAGTAAAACAGGCTGTTGACACTGCGAATAATAACAAACGGGATAATTGGGTCGTTTTGAGGCATTATACGAAAATGGAAACTGTAGAATTGATCTTAGCAGAGACCTTACAGGATCTATCAGGATTCTTCCTTTACCGATTGTACGGGAGTGCCGGTGGTGAATGCCCCGTTGCTGACGGTGGGCCGTATCTGACTAACGATGTCTTCATTAATCCACTATTCGAAATAGATCGAATAAAAATTTCTACAATACTTGGTATAAAAGATCCACCTCCTAATAATGATCCAAGAGAAGTAACTTCATTTATAGATTTAAGAATAAATACAACTGATTATCCAAATTATCTGAGCGAGTTCAATGTGTGTAATTTCAGAGGTGGCACTCAACTGCATCATAAGGGCACTCTATATTTTGGTTCTCCCAATTCATACCAGCAATACAGGTTGGTGCCGTGAGGAATATTATGAATAACAACCTAAAAAGATCAGTGCTGCAATGGATTAAATTGTCAGACAAGGAATTAGACAGCAGAATAGCTGATTATATTGAAAGTAATAAATTAGATTTCATTACTGCAACCGATGAAATTTATCATCGCACCGAAATAATAGACGGGAGCATACTTAACCGACTTTTTGATTCTTTTATTCGGCTAGCCTCTAAGTACATTGATGACAAAACTAAATGTACTATCAGGAAATGGGAACAGATGTCAGATGCGGATATTGAGCAGGAACTTCTGGAAATGTTTCGTATTTCTGGTGATGCCGAGATAGGTAGATTATTTAAGTTTATCGACACAAAAGACATGAGCACGAGAGCTGAAAAAATATTATTAAATGCAGCGCCCAAAATGAGACATATAAAATTATTAGAAATGCTCGATAAGTGGAAATCCTTGTCTGATGACGACCTCTTGAATGAAGTTGCAACGGAACTAGTGGGCACAGGCTGGAATTCCAGCGGTTCACATTTTACATTTGTGAATGAGTTATATCCCAGCATTCAGGATGATACTTTACGGCATCGGGTAGTCAACGCGCTTTTTGCAATGGCTGAACCCGCGCAATTTGACGAGAATGCAATGGAAAAATGTGGCCGGGCTCTCTATGCATGTGCAAAATTAAAAATTCCCGGTACTCAAGAAAAACTAGCCGCTATCTTGCAACGAATTAAAGACCCAAGCGATATGTCGTATTCGACACTCATCCATTGGGTAAACGACGCCCTCCAAGATTGTCCAATTCCTGAAGCAGAAAAATATCTGGTCAAACAGTTGGAATCTGTTCCGGAGGGGTGGTCTGATTTGATCAGCTCTCCAGAGTTGCCTTATCTTCAAAGAGGGCAATATGTGACGTTCCTTACGGCACATAAGGCGCTGAATTCCATAAGCAAAAAACTTGCAGACAAATTTGCAAAAATTCTGAAGCTGCACCATTGATAGTGCACACGAATTCCTATTTCTAAACGCTCGCGGAGGTTATCCAAAATGATTCGACTTACTACCTTTTTAGTGTTGTGTGTTTCTGCACTTTTTATGATTTCTGCATCTCCTCTATTTGCACAACCTACGGATGATTCATTAATACAGGCATGGGAAAAACAGCAAAAAGCCGATCCGAAAACGATAGTTTTTGAGAAGCTGAAAGACCGTCATTATAAATTCAAAACAAGTTATTTCCCGTATGAGGGTGAACTGTCGATAAAAAATCTAGTCTATGGCGATTTAGGGGGAGATGCTGATTTAGAATATTCGCTTGGCACTGTCCAAGTGGAACTATCCGGATTTGATAAGAATTTAGTCAAACAATATGGGTATATATATTCTATGTGGGAAAGCACAAATACGCTTTATTTCGACAAAAAGAACTCGAAATGGCTTTCAAGCAAAGAGTATGCGATCAGTATTTCAAAGAGGGCAACAAGCAGACAGAAGCAATCTTTGTGGGTATCAAATCTTTCAAACTTCGCTTTAATTGCCATATTAGCATGCGGTTTGTTAGTAATTTATAAAAAGAATAAGACATACACAAATACTGCCTTAATAAAGCAGGAAGAAGGACTTGCAAAATATGACATAGCAGTCCAGCAGAGCGAAAAGGCATTAAAGATTAGCGAGGAAACAAACACACTGCTCAGAGAAATTCTCGTTGTTTTGAAAAGTAAAAACTGAATTAATCTAAATTGTTATATTTTACTTTAGTGTCGTTTTATCAGGAGGCCGTATGTTGAAGCGGGTATTGCTTGGTATTTTACTTACATATTTTTCAGTCGGGCTCGCCTTTGCCCAGTCTGCTTCAATTTCATCCGGTCTTAGCTGGCTGGCCGCAAACCAGAACAGCGATAAGAGTTGGGGCAATTCCTCATCTTTGACGGAGCAGTTCATCTCCACTGCTGAAACATTGGAGACCTTTCGAGTTACCGGAAACACGGGGATGCCATTCCAGGAAGGTCTTGGCTGGCTAAATTCACAGCAACTTGATTCGACGGATTTTGCTGCAAAGCGGCTTCAAATCAGAGCCAAATCCGCTTTTGATGTTACAGTTGATATCAACGGACTCATCGCACTCAGAAACGTCATTGACGGCAACTGGGGGCTGGACGACGAATATTCAAATGCCATCCTCGACACCGCCCTCGCCCTCCAGCCCCTTAAATCCGCCAACTATACCGACCTCACAGCCATCAACCCTGCCCTTGCATACCTGACCGGAAGCCAAAACCTCGACGGCGGCTGGGGATTCCCATCGACAGGCTCAGGGCAGGCTGACAGCAATGTTTACCTGACCGCAATCGTCTCCGCCACACTCCAACAGTTCCCGCAGATGACCACCATCGCCACTGCCGTAAACAAAGCCACAATCTATCTCCTCGCCCAGCAGAACGCAGACGGCGGGTTCGGGAGTCCGTCTTCAACAGCCTATGAAACGGCTCTTGCCTATACCGCTCTCGTGGCCGTATCCACCAACCAAGCGGCATTGACAAGCGCCGCCAACTACCTTATCACAAGCCAATCCGCAAACGGCTCCTGGAACGATGATCCATACTCAACCGCGCTGGCCCTGAAAGCGCTCTACCTCTCTGAAAACAAACCATCCCCGCCACCGCCGGCACCTGCGGGAGGCAAGATCACCGGCACGGTTATCGACAAAATAACCGGGCAGAAAGTGACCGGAGTCGCTGTTGTTCTTGACAGCAACCAACTGATCAACACTACCACCGACGCATTCGGCAATTTCACCCTGTCCGACATTCCGGCAGGTGCACAGAAGGTCAACTTCTCCCTGACCGGATATGCCGCAACCAGTGCAACCGCCACCGTTGTGGTCGATGTCACCGCCAGCCTCGGCATCATACCGATGACCTCCGCCGCCACAACCGGCACCATCGCCGGAACAATCACCGACTCCACCGGCAAACCCCTGACCGGCGTCGCCATAACCATTACCGGAGCCTGGAGCGGCAGCGCCACCACCGGAGCCGACGGTACGTACTCCTTCACCTACGTCACCCCCGGCACAGTAACAATCAGCGCCGCAAAAACAGGCTTCCAAACCGTCACCGCAACCGGCAGCGTCTACGCCAGAACCACGCTCACGTTCTCCCCCCGGATGAGCGCCACGGCGTCACAAGTCACCACCGGCATCCTTGTTGGCCGGGTCGTTGACAGCTACTGGGGTGTGCCTATGGGGCATCTGCCGGAAGAAAAAGGGGTGCGGGTAATTGTGCCGGGACTAGCTGAGGTTCCTGTTGAACCCGAAGGCTTGAGCCGTGGCTGAGTTTGATTAAAACAACATTTTGTTGAGTTGACATAGGTCGTGCTTTTAAGTAGTTTTGTCGCCGTTCATTACAAAATTTGAATTTTAATTAAAATAGCTGTTTTTGGAGGGATCGATGTTTCGCAAGCACTCAAGGATTATTGCAGCGGTGGTACTGGGATTCTTTACCTGGACGTCCGGCGGCGTATTCAGCATCGCCCATGCGGCGGTTGATGCGGCGAAGAAAGGGAAGGCCGTTGAAGCCGCGAAGAAGCAGGCCGAGGGTCCGGAAGAACGGTTTGCCAAGCTGACCGGCGATCTGGAAGAAACCCTTGCCGATCCGAAGGGTGATGTTGACAAGAAGCGGCAGCGGCTAACGGCGGGCAAGACCGAGATGGAAACGCTCGATGTCGATATCCGCAAGCAGTTTGCCGAGACGGAGAAGAAACTCAAAGATGCCAAACTTTCACCTGAAATCCTGGAACGCCACCGCAAGTTCGTCAAACATTACGACGACAACTTGAGTGAACTGAAGGGCAACATCGAGCGGGTCGAGAAGGCTAAAGGACAGGCTGAGGTCGAGATTGAGATTGAGAAAACCAGAAAACATTTGGAACGGGTGAAAGCTCCCTCACGTCATCAGAAGCTTGATCCGAACAATCTTCCCCATCGGCAACCGAAAGCAAACAAGCGCGAACCGAGGATGAAGAAGGAGGAGTTTGAAAAGGATCTCAAGAAGGACAAGCATGCCTGGAAAAACGCCAAGAGGATTCAGGTAGCGTCCATCGGGTCGCTGGCCGGGTTGCTGGCCTCCAGCAGCATCAACGCCATTGCTCCCACCGCCGATGATCTGGCAGAAACCATAGAAGTTCAGTTCACCCCCGAAATAAAGGCAAAGGCGCTGGAGCTGGGCAATAACCCGGTGAAGATTTACGAGTGGGTGCGGAACAACATCGAATTCGTCCCTACCTGGGGCAGCATCCAAGGGGCGCAGATGACCATGCTTACCAAGCAGGGGAACGCCTTTGACTCTTCGTCGCTTCTGATTGCGCTGCTACGTGCAGCAGGCATCTCAGCCCGCTATGTAACCGGCACCATTGAGCTACCCATCGATAAAATTATGAACTGGGCCGGGGGCTTTACAGACCCGATGTCCGCGCTGGACTTCATGAGCAGCGGCGGCATTCCCACCAAAGGGCTCACGTCCGGCGGCAAAGTAGTAGCTGCCCGTTTTGAGCATGTCTGGGTCGAGGCGTTCATCAACTACATTCCTTTTCGCGGGGCAAAGCATGTAAATGGTAAAGGTGACACCTGGATCAAGCTTGATCCCAGCTACAAACAGAACACCTATACCGCTGGCATTGACGTAAAAAGTGCCGTTCCCTTTGACGCTCAGGCGTTTCTGACTCAGATACAATCCAGTGCCACCATCAACGAAGCCCAAGGCTATGTCACCGGCGTCAACTCGCTCGCCACTCAGCAGGCCATGCAAGATTACCAGACGCGAGTGCAGAGTTATATCCAGCAGAACTACCCGAACGCCACTGTCGGCGATGTCCTTGGTAAGAAGGAAATCGTCAAAAAAGAATACCCACATCTGCTCGGAACGCTGCCGTACCGAACCGCAGTCAAGGGAGCAACCTTTGCTACTATTCCCGACACACTACGGCAAAAACTCTCCTTCAACGTAAAGAACGACACTTCAAGCCCTTCAATTTTTGATTATTCAATTGTTGATCCTGACGCCCCTGCTTCTGTGGATAATTCCCTGAATATAAGCAAGAGCCTTGCAGAGTTGGCAGGCAAAAAGATCACCCTTAGCTACTCCCCGGCAACTCCTCAAGACGAAGCGATCATCAACGCCTATCTCCCCACACCCCATGCCGACGGCACACCGATCCAACCGAGCGAACTGCCGAGTCAGCTCCCGGCCTATCTTATCAACGTGAAGCCGGAATTGAGGATTGATGGGCAGGTTGTGGCTACCGGTGAACCAATTGGCTTGGGCGGCACCAACATCTTTACCATGACCTTCTCCGATCCGGCATATGGTTCAAGTCAGGTAACCAACTACATCGACGCCGGAGTATATCAGGCAATCGGTCTGAACCTGGGCAGAATCAGCCAGGAACAATTAACGGCTCTCAAAACAAAACTGGAAGCCACCAAAACCAAGCTTCAGAACAGCGACTTTACCAACCTGACCAAAGACGACCTGATCGGCGACCTGCTGCATACTACCGCTATGGCCTATCATGCAGAGCTGGGCACCATGAACTACATCACCGCAAGAACCATGAACGTCAACGCCATCACCCTGCCGTCGGAAACCATCTTCGCTACCAAGCTGAGAGTTCTCACCCTGTGGGGTATTCCACGATGGGTGCAATCCGGCGGCCTCAACATGGATGCCGATTATCTAATGCAGGTGGTGAAACCGAAAGACGGTAACGCTGACACCGCTAGAAACTACATGCTGTCCAGCGGCATGACTTCATCTGCATTGGAGCACAGCGTGCCGGAGCAGTTGTTCTCGACACCGGATAATAAGGCAGAAGGCATCAGCACGGTAAAAGCACTCAAAATTGCCAATGACCAAGGCATACCAATCTACACCGTTAACCAAAGCAACATTGCCACCACCCTTCCACAACTGCAAATCGACCAGCAAACCAAGGACGACATAGCCAATGCAGTCAATGCGGGTAAAGTGGTTACCGTCTCAAAGACCAACATCACCTTCAACGGTTGGATTGGCTGCGGATATATCATTACAAATCCCGAGACAGGCGCTGGGGCTTATATGATTAGTGGGGGAGGGAATGGAGCGATGTTCGGAGTTAACTTGCTCTGGGGAGCATTTACTCTTGTTTCTATTCTTTTGATGTTATCAGGACTTGCAGAATTAGCTTTTATATTTTCACTCATAACGAGCGTCATAATAAGTGGATTACAAACTTTGATTTCTAACCAAGATGTTTCTGATATAAACTGGTTAACCACACTTGGTCTCCCTGTAGCAGGTACTGGTATTATGAATGTTTTATTAAAAACAATGACACTGAATCCATCTTTATATCCAGTAGGAATTGTTTGCTCATTGCTAATAATGACATACATTTTTATTCAGTCACTGTCCTTGCATAGCCTATACATAAGAACTAGAGAGGATGAAATATGTTAGAAAATGAAAATAATAGAAGTGATTCTAAGCATGGTGACGTGTGTCAGGTTTGTGGGAAAAGTGATTGCACAGATCGTAATCACTCCTTTATTTGGATAAAAAACCCAAAGTTACTAATGAACTTTAGGATGATGGCAATGATACTGTTGATGATAGTTATACTTTCTAAGTGTGTTTATATGTACTTAAACAACTGAAAGAGACTGGGATGGAAACTTGGGAGCAGGAAACGGGAACAGGCGTTCAACCGGACAGGCTATTGGGACAGGCTACTTTTTATTAACCATCGAGGAACACACTGCTTTTAACTGTACAAATCAGGTGATTTTAAATGGCTAACACGAATGATAATTTTTCCGCTGGCGAACAGGCGCTAGGCTATCTCTATCAGGTCCGTTTTGCCCTTCTCCAGATGGTCAGGCTACCGGAAGATGCTGCCTGCTTTATCGAGAGAGATGACGATCTTGACTTTACCGATCCCGAAGAGGGGAAGATTCTTGCCTCTCTCAAACACAAGGCTCGCGGTGACCGCCTGACGGATCTTTGTCCCGATTTTTGGAAATCTGTACGGATCTGGCTTGTCCGCTATAAAGAACGAGAACAATCCGGTGGATCTCCCACTTTTTTCCTTTTTACTACAGGAACCGTTGCGGAAGGCTCGTTTCTGGAAAATTTTCTTCCCGGAAAAAACAGGCCAGACGACATCGCCGCCACGGCAGATAGCATCTTGGAAACTACCACCTCCAGAACCATTTTGAAAACCAAGAATCTGTTTAACGCACTCGACGAAGAAGAAAAAAATGACTTCTTGTCTCGCATCACTGTTTTCGACAACCAGATCCGTATTGATAACATTCCGTCTGCCATTATGGACCGTATGCGTACTGTGCGCCCCGAATTTCGCTCCAATGTATACCAACGCCTTGAAGGCTGGTGGGTGGACGTTGCCATTGAGCTTATGACTGGTAATCGTTCCGAGCCTGCATATGGCCGTGAAGTTTCGGAAATGCTTGCGTCCATAGCGGATCAATTTAAAGCAGACAACTTGCCGATTGATTTTTTTGGCAAGGAGCCGCCAGAGGGAGTGAATCCTGAAGAAGATGATCGCATGTTTGTTTTGCAGCTTAGAGCACTCGGGCTAAAAACGGATCGGATTCGGCGAGCAATCCTCGATTATTACCGGGCTTTTGAACAAAGAGCGTGCTGGGCCAGGGAACACTTAACGGTGAACGGTGAGGCGGAGTTGTATGATGACCGGCTCGTGGATGAATGGGATCGGTATCGCTCGATCATTTGCGAAAATCTTGACGAAAGCAGTTCTGAAGAAATCCTGATCTCAACTGGCCGCAATCTTCTTAACTGGGTGGAGTCAAACGATAGTCCTCGCTTCCGAATCAGAAGAGATGTTTCAGAAGCCTACGTCATGATCGGCAGCTACCATATGCTGGCTAACGAATCACCATCTCCATGTGTTTACTGGCATCCACAGTTCGTACAAAGACTTCAAGAGATCGTTGCAGCGAGGCATTTATGAAAGCATGGGCGAAGAGACCGCGAGAAATCAGAAATCTCTTTAATCCGGCATTCTGCGGAGTAGTTCTGCTTCGCAGCTTGGTCAGTTTTGAGACTGTTCAGCAGAATGGAATGCCATTTTCTCTTTCGCTGCTTGTATTGCCCCTCAGCCTCCACAAAGTAAGTCGGGAGTCGATTATACGAGGAAATCGAAGCTACCTTACCAAGATTGTAGACGAGAATCCTGAAATTCTTGTTGGTTTGCCAGAGCGAACCAAGAGCCTGCTCCCCTACACTTTCGAGGCTTACGGGTTGCTCATGCAACAAGGGGCAATAAGTGTCAGCGGAGATGGAAGGATAGCGACAACTCGCGGCTGTATTCGAAAACAACTCGCCGGAACAGATGAAACACAAGCTTGCCAACAGGCCGCTCACATCCTCGGCAAGAAATTCGCCGCAATAGGTGACCGCGTTACAATTTATGCTACTTTTGGAGTTCGTCCATGAAAATCCTGTCAATAATACTTTATAGCCATAACGGTAGCATGCGAGTTCTCCCATTTAGACCCGAAGGGCTTAATATTATCACAGGACGTTCATCAACCGGAAAGTCCGCCCTTTCAGAGATAGTGGAATATTGCATGGGGCGAAGCACTTTCAATGTTCCGGAAGGTGTCATTCGGGACAAAGTGTCCTGGTATGGCGTTATTTATCAATTTACCGGTGAGCAAGTACTTATTGTCAAGCCTGCCCCCGGTCCAGGCCATTCCAGTTGCTCAAGCGTCATGGTCAGGCGGGGAGCTGATCTGGTCGTACCGGAATTTTCTGAACTCAAAACACATTCTGATGACGATTATGTTGTCTCGCTTCTCAGCAATCTCCTTGGAATCCCGGAAAATCTAACCGACGTACCACTTCATCAAAGTAGACCCAGTTACAGTGCCAACATCAGTCATACATATTTTTATCTGTTCCAGAAAATAGGCATCATCTCCAATAAAGATCAGTTGTTCTATCGGCAGAATGAACCATTTATGCCGCAAGCAATCAAAGACACTCTCCCGATATTGTTGGGTGTCGCACCCAATGATCGTCTTGAAATTGAGTCAAAATTACGGGAAGCCCGCAGAGAGCTTAAACTTCTGGAGAAGATAATTTCAGAGGCCATGCAATCCCGCCGTCAACTGAACACCAATGGCGTTGGCTTGCTTTCTGAAGCCCGGCAGTTGGGAATCCTGAAACAAGACGGCGCCCTGACAACTACGGAAGAAATACTTGATCTACTTAAAGAAGCGGTTAAGTGGAAACCGACAACCATACCAGACGAGGATTCCGGCAGAATATCAGCGCTCGAAGACGAACTCTTCGCTCTACGAGCCGAGCGCAAGTCGCTCAAGCAGCGGATGGATGCTGCGAAACTCTTTACTGAAAAGGAAAACGGTTTTAGCCGTGAAGCCGGAGAACAAAAAGACAGACTCGCATCAATCAACGCACTGCCTCGTAATGCTAAAACGGGAGAATGGCAATGGCCGTTTGCCGAAGAAAACCTGGGGATGGACTCACCCATAGCAGAAGCACTTTTGGCAGAACTACATTCTCTGAATTCCGAAATGGAAAACGTGACGGGCGAACGCCCTCAACTGCAGTTCTATATATCCGAACTTAACAAGCTGAGCGTTGAGGTCAATCGTTTGTTGGGAGATAAAGAACAGGAACTTGCATCAGCTATTGCCGCCAATGAGGCAATAGCCCAACTCGGCAATACTAATAATGCAGCTTCGAAGGTGGTTGGCAGAATCAGCTATTTTCTTGAAACCTATAGCCCGGAAGCTGATGTTGCAGAAACGGAAAAAAGAATGAGAGCGCTGCAACGCCGCATAGAAGATCTTGAAAGACAATCAGGCGCGGATGACAGCAAGGAGCGTTTGGCCTCAATTTTAAACATTATCTCCAGCAATATTGGTGGATATGCGAAGGAATTGCGGGCCGAGTTTTCCGAGTACAACTTCCGTCTCGACCTTGGCAATCTTACCGTTGTTGTGGATCGTCCAGATAGACCGATTCCGATGCATCGGACTGGTGGCGGAGCCAATCATCTCGCCTATCATCTCGGAGCACTTTTATCCCTCCACCAGTTTGCCGCCGCAAATGGGCGGCCCGTACCTCAATTCCTTTTTCTGGATCAGCCCACGCAAGTCTATTTCCCCTCAGAAACAGTTTATAAAGAAGCAGACGGTTCATTTGAACGAACAGAAGCTGACTCAGATGTACAACGCGTTCACAAGCTGTTTTCGATGCTTTATCGCTTTGTGACTGAGCTTTGTCCAGGATTCCAGATCATTGTTACCGAGCATGCAAACTTGCGCGACGGGTGGTTTCAGCAAGCTTTAGTAGAAAAACCGTGGACAAAACCACCAGCCTTAATCCCGGAAGATTGGCCAAATATGCCATAAGCTCTATGCCGTGTACTGGAGATAGTCGCCAGATATACGACTCTTAACAATAAGACGTCTTTTTCATATTTTTGAATTATACCTTGGAGGGCATATGTTCAAACGTAGTTTACTAATCATCTGCGCAGCGCTGTACCTTTTCATATTTGCCCCGTTAGCTCACGCCCAACTCCCCCAGATGACAAGCGGTCTCAGCTACCTCACGTCATCCCAAAACCCGGATGGCACATGGGATACCGGCACTTCACAGGCAGAAACCACCGCTGCTACCATTTCCGTTCTGGAAACCCTGAAGCTCCTCAACCAAACCGCCGGAGCACCATATACCAGCGGCGTTTCCTGGCTGCAGGCGCAGTCCCCTCTCTCAGTTGACTATATTGCTCAAAGACTCCATGCCCTCGGTCTTGCCGATGTAAACACGTTGATCCCTTCTGCGGATATGACCAAAGGTGGTTGGGGTGGTGACTCTGGATACGAGACGAATCCTCTCGACACCTCCCACGCCCTCCAAACCCTCAAATCCGCCAACTACACCGACCTCACAACCATCAACGCCGCCCTCGCATCCCTGACCGGAAACCAAAAACCTGACGGCGTATGGGGCTTCACCCAGGGCGACGATAGCAACGTCTACATAACCGCTATCGTTTCCGCAACGCTCCAGCAATTCCCCCAGATGACCGCCCTCGCCACCGCCGTAAACAAAGCCACAACCTACCTCCTCGCTCAACAGATTGCTGACGGCGGGTTCGGGAGTGTCTACGAAACAGCCTTGGCATATTCAGCCCTCGTGGCCGTATCCACAAACAACGCGGCATTGACAAACGCCGTCAATTACCTCACCACAACCCAATCCGCCAACGGCTCATGGAATGACGACCCATACTCAACCGCACTGGCCTTGAAAGCCCTCTACCTTTCGGAAAACAAGCCATCTCCGCCACCGCCCCCGCCTGCGGGAGGCAAGATCACCGGCACGGTTATCGACAAAATCACTGGACAGAAAGTGGCCGGAGTCGCCGTCGTTCTTGACAGCAGCAACCTGATCAACGGCAGCACTGATTCATCCGGCAGCTTCACCCTGTCCGACATCCCTGCAGGCAGCCAGAAGGTCAACTTCTCCCTGACCGGCTACGCCGCAACCAATGCAACTGCCACCGTTGTGGTTGATACGACTGCCAGCCTCGGCATCATACCGATGACCTCCGCCGCCACCACCGGCACCATCGCCGGAACAATCACCGACTCCACCGGCAAACCCCTGACCGGCGTCGCCATAACCATCACCGGCGCCTGGAGCGGCAACGCCACCACCGGAACCGACGGCACGTACTCCTTCAGCTACGTCACCCCCGGCACCGTGACCATCAGCGCCGCAAAAACCGGCTTCCAGACCGTCACCGCAACCGGCAGCGTCTACGCCAGAACAACACTCACCTTCTCCCCCCGGATGAGCACCACGGCGTCGCAAGCCACCACCGGAATCCTGGTTGGCCGGGTCGTTGACAGCTACTGGGGCGTGCCCATCGGTCATCTGCCGGAAGAAAAAGGGGTACGGGTAATTGTGCCGGGATTAGCCGAGGTTCCTGTTGAACCCGAAGGCGGCGGCTACTTCACCATTCCCAATCTTACCCCCGGCACCTATCAGGTAATCGTCGGTATGCTTGGCTTCCAAACCTTCCGCGTTGTGATAACTCCCGGCGGTGTTACTGATCTGGGAACAATTCGCCTGGAAATGTCCACCGAGATGACCCTGACCGGCAAAATAACCGATGCCTCAACCAGCGCTCCGATACCGGGAGCTGAAGTGACCTTTCAGGGAAAAGATTTCACCGGACGGGCAGATGCATCCGGTACCTACGCCATTGCCGATATCCCTTCTCATGAGCAGTTCACGATCAAATTCAGTGCTGATGGTTACGTTGGCAAGTCATTTACTATGGGCTCATCTGCGTGGCTTCAGACCATGGATATCACTTTATCAAAAAAGGTAACAACTGGAAGCCTTACCGGCAGCGTGATCGATGCCGCCACCAGCCTGCCGCTGGCAGGAGTGACATTAATCCTGATAAGCGACTCTGCCATTTCAGCTACGACGGACAACAACGGAACATTTATTCTCAACACCCTCCCGCCGGGTCCCCAGCGGACTAGCCTTGCCCTGGATGGCTACACGGCGCGCACCATGACCACGGTGATAACTGTCGGTACCGTGGGCAACGTCGGAAAACTCCCGCTTGACGTCACAGAACTTCCCGCAACCATCCAGGGAACGGCGCAAAAAGTGGGTGCCGCTACTCCCTTTGCGGGAGTCACGATCCGGACGACCGGAACCGACCCGCTCCAGACCGTTACTGCGGCTGACGGAACCTACGTGCTTGATTCGGTGCCTCCGGGAATCGTTACCGTTACGGCAAATGCGTTGAGCGATCCTGGCTTCTCCAACGCCCGTTTTACCGAGACTCTTGAACCGGGAGGGATACTGGTCTTCAGCCCCGCTCTGTCGATGATGCTGCCCGGTACTTTCGACCTTACCGCCAAGGCTGACAAGGCGATATACGGGCTTGGCGACACGGTTAGCATTGCCGTCAATCTTCGCAACAGGCAGGCGGAGGAAATCGTTGCGGCGCTGCACGTGCTGGTAACCGATCCGATCGGCGCGAATGTCTATGAGACAAGCGCGAATGTAACCATTGATGCCGATGGGGCAATTGACCAGCCCCAGAGTTTTATTTTGCCGACCACCGCCAAGAGCGGGCGCTATATGGTTTTGACCGAGGTGTTTGATGCCACTGGTGCGATGCTTGGTAATTCGTATAAGTACTTTGACGTCACCGTCAGCCAGATTGCAGTAACTCCCGTCCTCCCTGCGGCTTTCGCCGCCGGAGACAATACGCTGGCGTTCAACCTCGTCAACAGCGGCACTCTTGCCGTATCCGCCGGAACCTTTAGCGTGACCCTGAAAGACCCGGACGGGCAGATCGTCTCTACCGCAACGCAGAGCTTTAGCCTCGTGCTGGGAGAGAACAAAACCATCGCGACATCGCTCTCTATCCCTGCTCTCAAGTTCGGCACCTACACGCTGAGCTATGTACAGAGCGACGAAACAAAGCCCGGACAGGCGACGGACATAGCATTGCCGAACAGTCTTGCCATCTCTGCTCTCTACGACGACGCCTCGCACCGGATCAGAGGGACGGCTAGCTTAACCGTTACCGTGCGCAACACCGGGCGTTTCGATCTCGGGAGCGCTTCCGTAATGGCAGCAATGCCGGACGCAACATACAGTGAAACAAAAACACTGACGGCTTTGGCTGTGGGCAATAGCAGCGCATTGCTCTACCAGTTCACCATTCCGGAAACCATGACAGCCGGACAGCATGGCACACGTATCACCATCTCTCTGCCGTCGGGATCTACGACAGCACAGACAGCACAACTGGCGATCATGGAATCGTCACTCTCCCTGTCACCCCTCCAGACGACATTCACTGCCGGAGAAACTATTAACCCGCTAATCGCCAACAGCGGCGGTGTAGATACACCGGTACATTATCGTTTGAGTCTTTATGACGCCAAAGCCGCGCTTATTGTCGAGGCGACCGGCACCGAAACCGCGACTGCCGGTGCTTCGTTATCACTCGCTCTTGCCATCCCGGCCGGGGCGGTGGATGGCAGTTACAATCTGGTTGCCACCTACAAGGACACCAAAACCGGCAAAGAAGCGACTGTTCCGAACGGTATCACTATCAACGGTGTGAAGGGCACACTTCAGGTGCAGACCGACAAACAGAACTATCTATTGACTGAAAACATCTCAGGAACCAGCAGCACGACCAGCAGTGGTACGCCGCTGACGGGCGGTAATCTACACCTTAAGGTCACGACCGGGCCGGGTGCGCAAAAGACGAAAACATGGACGACGCAGGCGGATTTTCAGAACGGGGTGCGTAATGGCGTGGATACTTATGGGGTGAATGACTGGATTATTCCGGATGATGATTTTGATGGGGCGGCGATTGATCCGAATAAATGGGGGATCGGCGGCACTGTTAGTATTCAGGCCGGAAGGCTTTTTCTTGATACCACGCAAGCGCCAGTTACCTCGATTGTTACAAGCAAGTGGTTGCTAGAGAGCGATTTTGATATTCAGGTGGATTTCACGTCAAACAACAGCACGTCGTGGACAGGGGCGGGAATTAATGTCAGCTTTAGTAATAGCGCTGCAGGTATAGGCAATAATACAGCTGCAGGATATGCCTCACAATTTACTATTGATGGTGTTCAGCAGTCTAACGTCACAAATGGGGTTTCTTCAAATTCAGGAAAGTTCAGGATAACTCGTGCGGGCAATGTAGTCGTAGTTTACTATTGGGGAGGTTCGTCATGGATTGAATTTAATCGTGGTACCTCCTCTGCTTTGACCAGCCCCTGTTCTGTCTCCATGGGCATCTACCGCGATACAAACTTGCCAGGGGCCACTGCCGCCTTCGACAACTTCAAAGTCAACTCCGGTCGGATTGTAACAAAAAATGAAACAGTGGATTCGGTACGGCTGCTGCCGTTGAATGATAATTTTGATGATGGGATGTTGAATGAGGACAGGTGGACGGTTACTTCTGGTTCTAAACCTACAGAAGATTCTGGACTAATACATTTGACTAGCACGTCAGCATCACCCTCGAATTATCTTACTTATCGCGCACCTCTTTCGGGCGATTTTAACGCGGTTTCCGTTTTTAAAAATTATGGGGCCACACCTACAAAATCCCCTCAGGGAAGATACATCATGGACGTATCAGCTGAAAATTCATCTATTTATATTAATCGCCAATCGCACGATCTATCCCGTGCGGGTGGAGAGTTTGTTGTCAGTCTTTCACAAATAAACGGTGCATACCTGATGTCCGGTGATCTCCCTTATGCCTCAGACTCAGGACAGTTCCGTTTAAGGAGAGAAGGTAACACCGCTTTTAGTGATTACTGGAATGGATCTCAGTGGAATACTCAGCATTCAAGATCCGGATTTCCAACCAGTCCGGGTGGGATATCTCTATATACATTATCACAAGATAACATACCCATGATCAAAGTTGATCTTGACCGTTTCTATACCAACAAAGGGACGTATACCGGAAATGGCACAATAACGCTTAAATTTGACAGCGGGGCTCCGGGTTCTCAGTGGGGCAAACTCCTCCATTCCTCCACCCAGCCGGTCGGCACCTCCATCAAGTTCCGTACCCGCACAGCCGAAGCCGAAGCCGGTCTTGCCAACTCCACATGGAGCGATTACCTGACCGCCAGCGGCTCCGCCGTGACCAGTCCGGCGGCACGCTGGATCGAAATCGAGTCCACACTTGCCACTTCCGATACCAACGTTACGCCGTTGCTTCATGATGTTTCCGTTACCTATGAGAGCGATCCCGGTGAAATACTCTGGCAAACTGACGTTCCTGCTACTCTGACACAGAGTGTTGCTAATCAACTGAACCATACCATCGGCACCCTCGGCATGACCGGCAAGTTCTACCTTGAAGGCACACTTACCTCCAGCACCGGCCAGACCGTTGCCTCCGCCGTGTATCCATTCTACGTGGAGCAGGGCAACATCCAGATGACCCTTACTCCGGATAAGAAAATCTACCGTCCCGGCGAAGCCGTAACCATAACCGGCGAGGCCAAGAACCTGTCAAGCATCGCCGCAACCGGGCTTACCTCACGTGTCCAGGGAACGGGCGTGGCAACGCCCTCCAGCGAAGCCTTCGATCTTTCCGCCAACAGCGCTCATCCGTTTAGTTTAACCACCACGGCGGGCAACGACGGCATCTACCAGCTTACAGGCTCGGTAACGCAAAATTCGATCTCGCTGGCCGATATTGCCGACCAGTACGAAGTTGCCAGTCCTGTGTTGACCGCAACCCTCTCCGCGCCGGATACGGTGGCCAATGTACCATTCACCGTATCAATAACACTCACCAACAACGGTAAGGTGGATGCGACAGCCACCGTTCATATCGTGGATGACAGTGGCAACGTTATCGGCGATCAGGCTGTTACAGTGCCCGTTGGAGAGTCCAGGATTCTGCAATATACCCGGCAGATTAGTGGCGCTACCACGTACACGGCGACCATGAGCGGTGACTTGAACCTGACATTGACGAAGACAGTTGATTATACCGTTCTTGCAGCCGACAGCAGCGTCAACGGCACCATAGTGACGGATAAGGCCTCCTATAACCCGAATGAACAGGTGACGCTGACCGCTACAGTCTCCGCCGCTTCTACGAGGGAAAACCTTTCCACCCTGATCATCGTTACCAATAGTCAGGGACAGGCGGTGCATTCGGCTACAGCAGCAATTCCAGCTCTTGTTCAGAGCCAGATAGTCACGAACAAAAATTACTGGAACAGCGGTACGTATCCAGCGGGAACCTACCTCATCACTCTTCAGATTCTTGACCCGTCCGGTTCGGTGGTGGTCAAAAAAACGTGCAATTTGATGATCAACAGCCCTACCACCCCTGCCGCGCTCCTGAAAGGAACCATTACGCTCGACAAGCAGAGCATCCTGACCGGAGAGCCGGTTTCCGTTTCATACCGGGTAACCAATACCGGCAATGTTGATCTTGTCAACGTTCCACTTTCCATCAAGACGGTCAATATGGCCGAACAGACTGTATACAACACCATCTCGGATCAGGCGACGCTTGCCATGGGGGCCACCGCCACGAATAGTGGGAATATCGACACCACCAACTATAGCGCCAAAGATTACCTCGTCGTCCTGCGAGCGACCATCAACGGCGTGGAAGAAACCCTTGCGGGAAGCTACTTCCGGGTGGAAGGGGCGCCGTCCGCACCGGTGTTGATCAGCCCAGCTAACTGTTCCGATGTGGATACTCTCACTCCGGTGCTGATGCTGAGCAACGCAGCCGATCCCAACGACGACAAACTTAGCTATGAATTTGAAATATTCTCCGACATCGGTCTGACAAATCTGGTTATTTCGGTAACTATCCCCGAAACAACCGGTGCTACATCATGGTCCGTACCGGCTCCGCTGACGGAAAACCAAAGCTACTTCTGGCGGGTGAGGGCCTATGACGGTCGTCTTTACAGTCTCTGGATGCCACAAGCCTCCTTCCGGGTCAACACCGTCAATGATCCTCCCACTGCGCCGACAGTTTCCAGCCCTGCGGAAGGGACGTCAGTCGCCTTGATGTTTCCGGTGCTGACGGCCACCAACGCTACGGACCCGGACAGCACAGACCTGACCTACAACTTTGCCGTGGCACTCGATCCCGAATTCACCCGGATTGTAGCATCCACCATAGGGGTCGCAGGGGGACAAGGGACAACATCTTGGACCGTACCGGTAAATCTTCAGGAGAACGGCTGGTATTACTGGCGGTCACAGGCCGACGACTGGCTGACGGAAGGGCCATGGTCCACCACGGCACGCTTCCTGGTAAATACCGCCAATAATGCTCCGACAGCTCCGGTGGTCATATCGCCGGTTAACGGTACAACGGTCACCGCGCTGGCAACCGATGTCACTGTCACCAACAGCACCGACCCCGATTCAACGTCGCTTCTCTATTACATCGAAGTTGATACGGCGCCGACCTTCGACTCAACCGGCATAATCCGTTCAGGCGCCGTAACTGAAGGACAGGCAACAACACTTTGGCATTTGAGCGGCCTTGCAGACAACACGCCCTATTATCTCCGCGTCAAATCAAGCGACGGCAGCGCCGACAGCCCCTGGTCGGCGGTCTCCGAGTTTGTTGTCAACACGGTCAATGATCCTCCTGCAACACCGATCCTTGCCAATCCATCAAACGGAGCAGGGGTGAGCCTGTTTACGCCGACCTTGTCGGTTCATAATTCGACCGATCTCGACAAGGATATCCTCACCTATGAGTTCGAGATCTATACCGATGCAGCGCTGACCAACCTTGTCTCACAATCGGGTTCGGTTGCCGAAACCGCTTCGGTAACCGGGTGGACCGTGCCGGTCGCGCTTGCGGAAAATCAGACCTACTTCTGGCGAGCTCGTGCCAACGACGGATCGCTGTACAGCAGCTGGATTCCAACGGCATCGTTCATGGTGAATACCGCCAATGATGCCCCTGGAGCGCCGCAACTCTCGGCTCCAGCCGAAGGCACAACACTTTCAACTCTGACTCCCGCGCTTGAGGTTGTGAATGCGCTTGATCCGGATAGCGCCGGACTGACCTATGATTTCGAGGTGTACAGCAACAACTTATTGATCACATCGATCAGCGGCATTTCAGAGGGGATATCGGCCAAAACCGCCGCAACCCTCGGCAGCGCGCTGGCCGATAACACGTTATACAGTTGGCGGGCTCGGGCCTTTGACGGCGACCGCTATGGCCAATGGATGAACATGGCAACTTTCACAACCCACATTATGCAATCAACCATCAAGGCCGAGATTGAATTCGATCCGGAAACTCTTAACAGGAAGAGCGAGGGGAAATGGGTAAAGGTCGAGATAGAACTTCCTCACGGATACAAGGCTGCCGACATTGATATCTCATCGATCCGTCTTGAAGGAACGGTTCCGGCGCAAGCCTCGCCCGTTTCCATCAGTCATGGGGAAGATGCGGATGAACTGACGGTCAAGTTCCGGCGGGACAGCGTCATCGCGGTACTTCCGCAAGGAGAACATGTGCCGGTTCATGTGACAGGGAAAGTCGGATCGGTAATGTTTGAAGGGGTGGATATTATCAGGGTGATCAAATAGTAAAGAAGTGCTACCAACTTGGTCAAAAAAAAGCCCGCGGATCAGAAATCCGCGGGCTTTTTTGGAGGATGACGCCTGAATTATGCGGCAGCAACAGTGATTTTAAGCGTTGCGGTAACCTCAGGGTGAAGTTTTAACGTTGCGGTAAATTCACCGGTCTGCTTGATGGCATCGGCAAGAACGATGTTTTTGCGATCAATATCAAAACCATTGGCTTTGAGAAAAGCAGCGACGTCCATATTAGTAACAGAGCCGAACAATTTGCCTTCATCGCCCGCTTTGTGGGTAAGGACAATCGCAAGAGCCTCAAGTTTTGCCCCAAGGTTTTTAGCAGCCTCAAGAGCCTTGTTCTTCTTGTACACCATCTGGCGTTTCGCGTGTTCAAGAGCTTTTGCATTCTTGTCGGTGGCAACAATTGCCAGTTTTTTCGGGAGCAGGTAGTTGCGAGCATATCCGGGAGCTACCTTCACGATGTCACCAATGTGACCCAATGTTTCAATGTTCTCATTCAGAATTACTTTCATTCTTTTCTTCTCCTTTCGAGCCTGTTGAGTAATTACAGGTTTTCCTGTGTTTTCGGGGTTCTGAAGTCAACCCAGAGATCAAATAATCCGACTCCGGCCACAAGCGCCAGAAGGTACGGTTGAATTATCAGTAAGGCATACAAAATTACCCGCACAAATGCGGAAATTGAATTCCTTGAAATCACTGCGCTCACGACTGACATGCCCTGTATAAAGTAAAGCAGCAAAGTAATCATCAAAATATTGAGCGCCGGTGTCGTTAGTATCGAGCTAGGTAGCAACAGGGCAAAGCCGGCGGCAATAAGAACCCAGACAAGGCGATCAGGAGTTCGGAAGGTGCTGAAATCATCGATCGGTTCCAGAAGGGAAAATCGTGCCGAAGTTTTCTTAATCAAAGCCAGGTTGCATCCCGCGATACCGACAAGGAGAGCCGTCACAAGAGCCGGGTATAACCGGGAGATAAGGGAGGCCCCTGTAGCCATGGAACTTTTGAGGATATCGAGGTCTTCACCGGTTACTCCGGCTTTTTCGTAGATAGCCACAGCCTGGTTCATGCTGTCGGAAATCTCCGCAGTAACCAACTGTGGCAGATTCGTTCCGGAAACGGTGCTGTAAGCGACAAAGGCAAGCACAAACAGCAGCAGGTTGGCAGCAGTCGTCCATAAAAGAGCCCGACTGCCGCTGGTGCCGCGCAACAGGAACTCTGGCATGACAAAGCCGATGATGCCGCATATGCCGAGATACAGGGCGCCGGCAATAATGCCAAAGAGCGCTGTAGTTGCAGTTGCTGCACCAAGCAACACAATCAGCGCCGACATCCGTCCATGTAGCAGGCGATTATATGATGCAGGAAACGGAGCCAGTATTCCGGAAAAAATTCCGATTGGCGGTACCGCCAGATATGCTGCAAATAAAACAAACGAGCTGACCACGCCAAGCAGCGACGCCTTCAGGCGATCGCGCAGGGCGGGACCGGCGGATGATGCACTGCTGTCCATCCAGATCAAATCAGTTTACAGCGTGATTAGCGGCAATCGGCAGAAGAGCAATGTTGCGTGCCCGTTTGATGGCCTCAGTAATATGGCGCTGATGGGCGGCACAGTTACCGGAAATCCTGCGCGGCACGATCTTGCCGCGTTCGGTAATGAAAAAGCGCAGTGTACGTGGTTCTTTGTAGTCGATAACAAGATTCTTTTCTGCGCAGAAGCGGCACACTTTACGGCGCTGGAACGGACGTCTCTTCCGCGGGCCCCCCTGTCCGCCAGGGCCGCCGGCTGGACGTTGTCCGGGACCGGATGGACGCTGCCCCGCAGATGCGGGTCGCTGGTATGAAGATGTGGATGCTGGTCTTTCGTCACTCATGAGTATATCTCCTTCAGAAAAATTTATTCTGCGGCTTCTTCAGCGGCAGTGGTTTCTTCCATCGTCTCTTCCGGCATGATTTCCGGTTCGACTTTCTTCTCAGGCACAATGCGCTCCGGCTGGTCGGTGATATTAACGCTCTGGTAGCGTAATACCTTGTCGTCGAGCCTTAAACGCCGCTCAAGTTCAGCAATAAGAGCACTGTTTCCATCAAAGCGGAGATAATAGTAACGGCCTCGGGCAGACTTCTTGATGGGATAGGCCAGTTTCCTGACACCCCAGTCATCCATCCTGAAACACTCGCCCTTGTATGACGAGATGACGTCCTGAGCCTTGGTAGTGACAGTCTTGATGTCATCTTCGCTCAGTTCAGGATGGAGGATGAAAATTGTTTCGTACTTCCTCATGTTGGTAATCCTCCTCACGGATTCGAGCCCCGGTCCTACCCGGAGCAAGGAGATTTCGGCATAACGTGCCGTCTTTAAAAGAACAAGTCTTTTACAATGTATTTTGATAAAGTGCAACAAAATCTTTATGATCGGGTAATTTTTGAAACCTCGCCTATCGACTCCACGTCGCCGACAACGCCTCAGCCTGTTGCAGTACCGTCTGTACAGCAGCATCCTGAAGGTCAGGCGGATAGCCGTATTTACGGAGAATACGTTTGACCAACACCCGCATCCGCGCCCGTGCGCTTTCACGGTGCGACCAGTCAACAGTGATGTTGCTCTTGAGGCCAGTCAGCAATTCGTGGGCAATTATCTTGAGAGCATCGTTACCCATTGCATCAACTGCACTTGCGTTCTCTGCTAGAGCGTCATATGACGTGGTAAGAAATATATGGACACATTTTTAAGAGCGGGTTTTAGTACCCCTCAACGGAGGTGTTCATGTCAACGATCAGAAGGAAGTACACTCAGGAATTCAAAGATTCAGCAGTTAAGTTGA
>JAQTQX010000034.1 GCA_028712075.1 Desulfuromonadaceae bacterium | reverse complement strand
GACATGAGCTTGTCCTCCCATACCATCGTATTTAACCAGAATCATGGAGGGAGACAAGGCAAAACTTAGTAACAAACTGAAATAAAAGAATAAACAGAAGAAAAAGTCAGAAATTCTGACCAATTCGCATACAACAAAATGGAGGATAAAATGAAGATGGCAAGCAACAGTTTCAAGGCAGATGGCAGGGAGCGGTGGGTGATTACGGCGCTGCTTCTGGTTTCGCTTATGACTGCTCCGGCATTGGCGGAAGAGAAGAATGAAGATGGCAACGTTTCCAGCCCGGCAATCAAGGATAAGCAACCACCGGAGTATCAGTTAGGCGCCGTTGAAGTCAAGGCGAAACGGCAAGCCAGGGAAGGCGGCGCTGAATCCGGCTACAAAGTTGAGAAGGTTACTGGTGTGGGCTTACTGGGAGAAATGAAGCTTCAGGATACTCCATACTCCATAAGCGTAATTCCCCAGGAGTTTATTGAAAATCTACAGGCATCCACGCCTGATTCTCTGTTCCGGGTAAACCCAACTACCCTGATTAACCAGCCTCAAGATCGAGGCAACCAACCGTATGTCATGATGCGGGGTTTTAAGGTCGATAATTTCCAAACCAGGGAAAACGGCATTCTTATCGGTAGTTCGATGGCAAATGTTGAAGACAAGGAAAGAGTGGAATTTTTGTCGGGACTTTCCGGGTTTCTGTACGGGCCGGCCTATCCGGGTGGCATGATCAATTATGTATTGAAAAGCCCCACTCTTGCACCGCAAAAAAATATCACGCTCGGCACCTATGGCGGCAGCACACATTATATTCACGGCGATTTCGGCGGCCCGATCTACAAGGACAAGCTTGCCTACAGATTGAATCTTGTGGGGCATGAGGGGGACACTGCTGTTGATTTTCAAAGTGTTAACCGTTTTCTGGCAAGCGGCGCCATTGACTGGCATATAACCAGCAACCTGCTCCTTCAGGTTGACGCATCATATCATGATTACAAGATCAATGGCACGGTGCCGGCCTGGACTTTTAACTCCGGGATCAAGCATGCCTCTGTACCTGATCCGGAGAAACTCTGGGCGCAGAAATACGGTTTTACCAGGGAAGAACGGGCAAAGGTAGGAACAAACCTTACATGGGAGTTGAACGATAAATTTACTGTTCGAACCGGCCTCGCCTATCAAACATTGACGAGAGAAGGCACCATATTCACCAACACGGTAGCTGCCAATAACGGTACGTATACTGAAAAAGCGACGATCTGGGCTCCGTGGAAATATTACGTTACATCCGGCTATGCCGCTTTGGACAGCACATTCAGTACCGGCCCTGTTTCACATAAGATGACACTTGGTTTTTTTGGCCGGCACCATGAATTGAAGGAGTATCAAGATACAGCCAGCGTGCTCACCCTTTCAGGCGCTTTCTCTTTTTCCAATCCCGTTTATGTGGCTGAACCGGCTCATAGTGAAGGAACAAGAAATTTTGTTGATTCCGGCCTGACGGAAAATAAGAACTTCATGATCGGTGACACCGTTACAATCAATGACTCCTTGTCGCTGCTTCTGGGGGTGAACTATGCGCAAATTGTAAGCAAAACATACGACCGCGAAACGGGAGCAACAAAAGCAAGTTACGAAAAAGATGCATGGGTTCCGAGTCTCTCACTGGTCTACAAAGTCGTTCCGCAGGTTTCCACGTATTTCACCTATACGGAAGGGCTGGAAAAAGGAGGCACGGCACCGGCTACCGCCGCAAACAAAGGTGAAACCATGGCGCCGCTGTCAAGCAGGCAGTATGAAGCCGGCGCAAAGGCCACCGTTGGCGGGACACTCTTAACCCTGGCGCTCTTTACTATCGAAAAGGCGTTTGAGTATACCGACCCTGCGGATAAGGCTTATAAGCAGGATGGCCGACAAGTGCATAAGGGGCTGGAATTTTCTGCAACGGGAAGGGTTACTTCAAACCTGACGGTGCTTGGCGGATTTACGCTCATGCAGGCGAAAGTGACAAAAAATGCTTCAAATACAGCCCTGGAAGGCAAGACTCCTGTTGATGTCCCGCAGCAGTTCGCAAAGCTTTATCTGGAGTATGACATTGATGCTGTTCCAGGGCTTACACTTACCGGCGGCGCCTATTTTACCGGCAAACAGGCTGCGGACACCATGAATACAGAATACTTGCCAAATATTGTTACCGGCGATATCGGCGCGCGTTACCAGTTCAAGATTTATCAAGACTATCCCATGATACTTCGCCTGAATATTTCCAATGTCAGTAATGAAACCTATTGGCTGAACTCAAGCTATACCGGAGCCCCTTTAACTGCTCTGGCATCGGCGCAAATCAAGTTTTAACCGAATGGTGAGGATGAACGTGAATTTCAGGTTATGGAAATGGGTACTGACGGTATGCGTATGCGGAATCTGTTGCAGCGAAGCAATAGCGGCAGAATCCCAGGGCTGTCTCACGGGTAATCTCTCGCAGACGCGATATGTTACCGACATGGCGGGGCGAAAAGTGACGGTGCCGCGTAAGATTTCACGCATAGCAACTATCGGAGCGGTGCCTGTCATCAATAGCTATCTTATTGCTCTTGGGGAAGGGAGGAAAATTGTCAACGGCCTTCCGTCCTTTGCCAGAACCAGGTGGCAGCGCATGCAAACCGCTATTGCGCCGCACCTGGCTGAGCAGCCGGTGCTACAAGGACAGGGCCAGGGCCGGAGCGTCAACGCTGAAGTTCTACTCAAACTGTGCCCTGACATTATTATTACCATGGATATGGATACGTTAAGGATTCTGGAAAAGAGCCGTATCACTATTCCTGTGATCTATACCGAGTGGAGGGATATTGCGGATGTCAAGGCAAGCATGAGCCTGCTTGCTGATGTTCTGGATCGAACGGCCAAAAGCAATGAATACCTGCGTTACTTCGAAACAATAATGGCCGGGGTACGCAAGACGTCGAGAGGGCTCTCAAAATCGTCCATGCCCAAAGTCCTTTTTTTTAACCCGGATACCCTTACGCAGCCACCCCCCATTGTCGATTGGTGGATTCACGAAGCAGGGGGACAAAGTGTGACAACAGGGCTACAGAAATATGGAAACGCCAAATATTCCCATGAACAGATACTGCTCTGGAATCCGGATATTATGATTGTCTACGCTCCGGACAAAATAGCACGGGTTTATCAGGACAAGAGGCTTTCCAAGGTTAATGCGGTTGTAAATAAGCGGGTGTATTGCACGCCAATAAGCACACATTCATGGGGTAATAGAACGATTGAGCAACCTTTGACCGTCCTCTGGGCTGCCAAACATTTTCATCCGGACAGATTCAAAGAAATTGATCTGGTTGCAGAAACCAAAACCTTTTACCGGAGATTTTTTGGCTACAACCTGTCTGATAAAGAGGCAAATGAGATGATCAACGGAGAATACGAAAAATGACAGAAGAACCGGACAAAAAAAGCCATCTCGATTTTTTGGCTTATCCACCCTGTTTTCTTAAAGATATCTTCAGAGAGGGGCTGGATGGGGTGCGGGACATATATCGGGAAGAGACCGGAACCGGTCTCAAAAGCTGCGTCCCGCCATATTGCAGCAATGACCCCGAAAACATATACAGTGACATCTGGAATACGTCCACTATTGAAGATTTCCCCGATGCTGTTGTCTCAGATGGTTTTGATGATCTTTTCAGAAAGGAGTTCATCGAACAGCTTATCGGCAAAGGATATTTCAAGAGTGCGTGGAATACCGCCGTGAACAAACAATTTGAAAAGAGCGGATTTGAAGATCCGGATTACACGGTATACGCGGTCATACCCTTTATTCTGTTCATCGATAAGAACAAACTCGATGGCCTCCCGGCGCCCAGGCGATGGAGCGATCTTCTGGAGCCGCAGTTCCGCAACAAGATCATTGTCTCCGGTTCGGAGGGAAATCCGATTGATGTGCCGCTCCTCTATTTTTACAAGGAGCATGGTGAAAAAGGTCTCAGGCAGCTTGCCGCCAATACGAAAGCAATCTGGCACGCAGCGCGGATAGCAAGAACAGCGGGAACATCAGATCCATCAGGCGTGGCGGTCTATATTCAATCATTGTTCTTTGCGGAATGCTGTCCCAGAACAGATGCCACGTCGATAGTCTGGCCCGAAGACGGCGCGTGTACGAGCCCGCTCTATCTCCTTATGAAGGAATCAAAAATGAATGAAATGACAGCCATCACGAACTATATCACCGGCTCTGAACTTGGCCAAAAGTGCGCCCAGTCCTGTTTTCTCTCTCTCAATCCCCATGTTGACAACAAGTTGCCCGAAAACGCCTCCTTCAAATGGCTGGGGTGGGATTTTATCAAATCCCATGACATCACGGAGATGAGGAAGCTTGTGAAGAGTATCTTCGTCTCGGAATATGAGAAAACCGGGAAAGGGGGCGGACAATGACAAGGTTGGTTACGATTGCCGGCCCCCCCTCTTCCGGCAAGACATCGGTGCTTCTGAAGGCAATAGACCACCTGAAAACCAGGGGGCTGAAGGCAGGAGTCATAAAGTTCGACTGTACGGTGACCTATGACGATCTGGCCTACGAAAAGAACGGCATCCCCGTCAAGATCGGACTGTCGGGCGCTCTCTGTCCGGATCATTTCTTTATCAGCAACGTGGAAGAGTGTCTGGAGTGGGGTGAAGAAAGAGGCGTGGATATCCTGATAATCGAGAGCGCCGGTTTGTGCAACCGTTGCGCCCCGCACATCAAAGATGCCCTGGCGATATGCGTTATCGATAATCTCTCCGGTGTGAATACGCCGAAGAAGATCGGGCCAATGCTGAAGCTGGCGGACATTGTTGTCATCACGAAGGGTGACATCGTCTCCCAGGCTGAACGGGAGATATTTACCTTCAGGGTCAAGCAGGTCAATCCCCGTGCCGCCATAGTGAGCATCAACGGAGTTACCGGCCAGGGGGCTCACGATCTCGGCGTTCTGCTCGAAACGGCATCCAGTTTAGACAGCCTCACGGGGCAGCGCCTCCGGTTTTCCATGCCTGCGGCTACGTGCGCTTACTGCCTCGGGCAGACAAAGATCGGCAAGGAATACCAACGGGGATATGTGAAAAAAATGAAATGGTAACTGATCTATCAAGGAGTGACAAAATGAACGAAACAGCATCCATTCCGTTGGATACTTTGTCGCAGACGCACCCCTACGCGAAGGAGTTCTTTCTCGCGATAGGGCTGAAGGACGTGGCTGGCCATCTAACGGCGAAGCAGCTTGTATCCGGATTGACCGACGACTTTGTTGAGGATTGCGGCCTTGACCGGACGCAGATGCTGCAACATTTTACCGTGTTCATCCAAAAAATGAATGATCTCAGGAACGCTCCGCAAAAGCAGATCGATTCCCTCTCCATTATCGGAGGGCGCAATAAGAATGGCGAGAAAGAGGACATAATCCTCACGCTCAGGCCAGGTGATATCGTCTGTGTTGTCGGGCCTACCGGTTCCGGAAAAAGCAGACTCCTGGCCGATATCGAATGCCTGGCCCAGAAGGATACACCCACCGGCAGACAGATTCTTGTTAACCACAGTATCCCCGATAACGAGAAGCGCTTTTCGATAGAACATAAGCTCGTTGCGCAGCTTTCGCAGAACATGAACTTCGTTATGGATCTCACCGTCGCGGAGTTTATCGCCATGCACGCGGAAAGCAGAATGATAAGCGACGTGGAAGAAACTGTGCAAAGAATTATTGCATGTGCCAATGACCTGTCAGGAGAGTCTTTTGACAGGAGTACCCCGGTGACGCAACTTTCCGGAGGGCAGTCACGGGCCTTGATGATTGCCGATACGGCGCTTTTGAGCCCATTGCCGATCGTGGTTATCGATGAAATTGAAAACGCCGGCATTGACCGGAAGCGGGCGCTTGATCTCCTGGTGAAGGAGGACAAGATCGTCCTCATGTCAACGCATGACCCGATTCTGGCGCTCATGGGTGACAGGAGAATCGTCATCAAGAATGGGGGAATTGATGCCATTGTTGAAACAGATCATCAGGAACGGGAAAATCTGAAGGAACTCCAGTTGATCGACATGCATATGTCTGATCTGAGGAACAGGATACGTTCAGGCAGAAGGATCGATTTTGATATGAAGGAATATTTTAACTCGACTTTATAGTGTGCATGTCTCTGTTCCCGCAGTTCGCTTGAGCAGATGCAGGACGACACAAGCGACCCGATTCGTTGTCTTGACGCATGACCCGTTATTATATTTCTATATATCGCCCGGTGGATGCCCAACCCCGCTGGAGTTCTCACCATACCAAAGGAGATTACCATGAGCTTGCTGCACCACAGTTTCAAAAAATATCGAATCGAGCGTAGTGCGGTAACGGCAATGCTTGCCGTATCACTTTTTGCCTCCACATCAGTGGCGGAAGAGAAGAAAGAAGATGGCGGCGTTTTCAGCCTGGGAAAGATTGAGGTAACCGGAAAGTCTGAAAAGCAGCAGAGTCCGGCAATAACAACAGTCAGCGCAGAGGAGATGCTGGAGTTCGATCGGAAGACCGTCGCCGAAGCGGCCAATCTGATACCCGGTGTCACTCTTTCAAAAGTTGGCGGACGCAACGAATCAATGGTTTACGTGCGCGGTTTCGACGTCAAACATGCGCCGATTTTTCTTGATGGCATTCCAATCTACGTGCCATACGACGGCTATCCCGATCTCGGACGGTTTTTTACCTATGACCTTTCAGAACTGGATATCTCCAAAGGGTTTGCCTCGGTGCTCTACGGCCCGAACACCATGGGCGGCTCTATCAACATGATTTCAAAACGTCCTGCCAAGGCCTTTGAAGGAAATGCCGGAGCAGGGTATACCTCTGGCGATACCTATCATGCTTTTGCCAATCTGGGCACAAATCAGAAGAGATGGTATCTGCAAGGGAGCGGTTCATGGTCGGACAGCCGCACCTATGAACTCTCCGATGATTACGTTCCTCGCAAGGTCAAGGGTGTCATACCGGAGGATGGCGGCAGTCGTAACAATGCCTATCAGCGCGATACCAAGGGTACCATCAAGGTGGGTCTTACTCCCAACAGCAGCGACGAATATGCGCTGAGTTACCTGTATCAGCATGGCGCAAAAGGTGTACCTCCCTATGCCGGCAGCAACGCAAACGGAGCTCTGCGATATTGGCAATGGCCGTATTGGGATAAACAGAGCCTCTATCTGAACACCAACACCGCCATCGGTGATAAAAGCTATGTCAAATCACGCCTGTTTTATGACACGTTTAAAAATGGATTGGATATCTACACCGATTCTTCCTACCGCATCATAACCAGCGGCAACAAGAGCTGGTACGACGATTATACCTTGGGAGGCTCTATCGAGGCAGGTACGACCCTGATTCCATACAACAACATTAAATTAGCCCTCCATTTCAAGGATGACGTACATCGTGAGCAGACCACCGCGAGCCCAAAGCAGCGCTACGAAGACCGTATCTATTCCATAGCCGCAGAGGATACGATAACATTCACCAATAAACTCTCCTCGGTTATCGGCATCAGCTACGACAGCCAGTCCAGCGAAGAAGCGCAGGATTACAACGCCGTGACAGCCGGTGGCCCCAAGGTGCTCCATGACCTGCCGACTGGCGAGACCTCGGCAGTGAACCCCCAAGGCTCCCTCTTTTATGCATTTTCCGACACCGGCAAGGCGCATGCGTCGATTGCCATGAAGAGCCGCTTTCCATCAATCAAAGATAAATACTCCTACAAATTCGGGACATTTATTCCCAATCCGGACTTGAAGCCGGAAAAATCGGTCAACTATGAAATCGGGGCCGAGGAGGTTATTGCGGGGCTCGTCAAGGTCAAAGGAAGCGCTTTCTTTATTGCCGTCACCGACTACATCCAGGCGGTTACCCTTACCGGCAGCACCTCACAGAATCGGAATTTCGGGAAAGTAGACCGCTACGGCTACGAACTGGAAGCTTTGGCGCCTATTGGAGACAAAGTTGAAACCGGGTGCAACTACACCTATATTTATAACGACAACCGGAGCAATTCGCTGAAGATCACCGATATTCCCGAGCACAAGTTGTACGTCTATGGCAAGGTTAGCCCCGTCGAGTCGATAATCATCCTCGCTTCAGCGGAATATGACTCTAAAAGATATAGTACGACAGATGGTAAATATGTTGCGGGGGAGTATGTTGTCGTGAATACCAAGGTAAGCTACGAAGCTATTAAAGATCTTACCCTGGAGGCGGGAATCAATAATCTGCTCGACAACAACTACGCGCTTACCGAAGGATATCCGGAGCCGGGCAGAACCTATTTCTTCCAGGGAAGGTACCGTTTTTAACGGCATGACAACATCATGATGATCATGGAGAGGTATTGAATGAGCAGTTATGAAATTGACTGGAACGCCGCGTGGAAAAGCGCCCGTGCTGAACGCCCGCGAAGAAGGGATCCCTCCTTCTGGAACAGCCGGGCGCCTGCTTTCAGCAAACATGTCGCGGAATCGGATTACGAGAAGCAGTTTCTGAACCTGATGCAGCCGCAGCCATCGTGGAGTGTGCTGGATGTCGGCTGCGGTTCCGGCACTCTGGCGGTGCCGCTTGCCGGGCGTATCTCTTCGGTAACGGCTCTGGATTTCTCGCCCGGAATGCTGTCACTGCTCCAGCAGCGCTGCCAGGATGGCGGCATCACCAATATCACCCCCATTCTTGGCAGATGGGAGGATGATTGGCAGCAACTCGGTATCAGCAGCTACGACGTGGCCATTTCTTCTCGCTCAATAGTGGTCGATGATCTTCAAGAAGCTTTGATCAAGCTGGATCGGGCCGCATGTCAGCAGGTTTACATCTCCGCAATGGTCGGTGACGGCCCCAACGACCGGCGCATCTTCAATGCCGTGGGGAGGCCGCTCAGGCGGGGGCCGGACTACATCTACGTCTACAACTTTCTCCATCAGATGGGTATTTATGCTAATGTCTCCTTCATAATCACCACGGAATGGCTGAGCTATAAAACCATAGACGAAGCGATCGAAGGGATGCGCTGGATGCTTGATGAACTGACAGCGGAAGAGGAGACCCGCTTGAAAAACTACCTTGCCGCCGAGCTTGTCCCTCACGGCGAGGGGCTCCGTCTCCCCGCTCCCAAAGTGGTACGCTGGGCAGTAATCAATTGGCACAAGGAGGTGTGACCATGCGCTGCAATTACTGCGAATGGCGGTGTGAGTTGGGCGCTGAAACGTATGGCAAATGCCGGATGTATTATGCGGATGGTTCGACGGTCAAGGAGAGATTTCCCGACATGTGGAGTACCTACGAGGTCTCCAGAATCGAGTCAATCCCATTCTATCATGTGTATCCGGGAAGCCGTTGTCTCACTACCGGCACCAGCAGTTGCAACTTTGATTGCAAATACTGCTCAAACGCATTTATCGCCAAGCAGGATCCCGCGGAAATGCAGCATAAGATGTACCGTTTTACGGCGCAAAAACTGGTGGACATGGCTGTGAGGCTGGGCTGTACCAGCATCGTTTTTAACGTGAACGAGCCGACTGTCTCACTTCCTTCCCTTCAGGAATTGGCACGGGAAGCCGCTATTGCCGGTATCAGGATGGGATGTCTGACCAACGGCTACAGCACTCCGGATGCTACCGAGCTGCTGGCCTCCATCTTTTCGTTTTTCAATATCAGCCTGAAAGGATTGGCGAATGAATATAATCGCACCTGTATCGGCATCCCGTCGGTGGAGCCGATTCTCCGCACCATCAGACGATTGGCCGAAAGGCATCACATTGAAGTAACAACACCGGTTGTACAAGGCGCCAACGACAACGAGCTGGACGAGATTGCCCGGTTTATTGCCGACATTGACCCTGAAATCCCCTGGCATGTACTCAGACTGCTTCCTGAAGACGAGATGAAAGATGCCGTCTATCCCAACATCGAACAGATCAATTCGGCACTGATCGGCGCCAGAACACGCCTCCCCTACATCTATTTTCACAACTTTGTCGGCTCGGAATGGGTGAACACGCTTTGTCCCGAGTGTAGCGCGCCGGCTATCGAACGATTCAGTCTTGGATGTGGCGGCGACCGGCTGCAACGGTTTTTATGCGCCAATGGGAAATGCCCCGTATGTAGCCATAACATCAGAATTCTGGGAGAAGGAACGGTATGAATCAGACTGAACATAAACAGACAAGCCTGGCGATTGTTGATGCTCGTGATTGGCAGAATCAGTTCGATCTGCGTACGGGCGATAAATCGGAAGTACGCAGTCCACTGGTTGAGTTGATGAAAGAGGTTCTAGGCAAACATCACTATCCGGGTGACTCAGGTCCGGACTGCAACCGGTGGGTAACCGATACAGCACTGGATTTGATAGCCGGATACCAGCCGCAATTTGCTTTTCTGACCTATGCCGGGCAGTATTTTGCCAGTCGCATGGGGCCGATGAATGTGCCAGAGCGACAGGTGATGATGACCGAACTGTTTTTGGAGGTGGAGCGTTTTATCGGAGAATCCGGTTTTACACCGGTGATTGTCGGTCGGGGCGGCGTGACGCCGCTTGAAGGGGTCATCGATCTGAGCGACCTGGATGGCATCGGCATTTCCACACACTGGTCGGCCCGGTATGCCGGTTTGCATGAACCAAGTGAAGCTGATTTGAAGCGGCTGGAAGCAGACCCGAATGTTGAGCGGATCGTGACCAGAAAAGAATTTTTGGACTTGTTTGTCGGCGCGTCTCAGGATAGTTTACTGCTTCCGGAATATCTGCTGGTGGCCAATCGGGGCTATGCTTTCAAGGCGCTCGGCTGTACCGCGCGAAAACCGGTCATGATCCCGGACGCCACGCCCCACATCCCGTTCTTCAGCTCGCTGGGGAGTGCGGACGAGATAACTTCCATCCGGAGCGTAGTTGACCGCGGACTGCAGCTAGGCCGCAGAGTCGCCCTCATCATGCTGGAAGGGGTAGGCGCTGACGACTTTCATTGGCCCGGTACCCCATGCGGAAACAGCAGGGAGTGGTTCTGTTTCGAGCCGGGAGATGCCCAGCTTCTGGCCATAACCACTGGCCAACACCGGATATTCGAATATCCGCCGGGCCACCTTTTTTACGCCGGGGATAGCGAAAAGAGGGACTATCCGCTTTCCGGGTATTTCAAAGAGATACCGGCCGGGACCATCGGCGCCGAATTCTCCGGCAGAAGCATCGCCGTGGGTAACAAGAGTATGTCCACGCATATGGTTAGTGGAGCCGACCTCTGTGTAGAGTGTTTTGCGCGGAATCATTACAACCAGGGGACGTTGGGGGTTATTCACCGGCAGGACAAGGTGTAATGCTCTAACCAAATCGATATGCCTATTCCCTGGGCATCACGCATATTCCTGCCAAAACTAGCAGCAGATCGTACTGTTACGCTTCACTTCCAAATAGTAGTGCCTTGTTTTTACACCACTTTTTTATGTTGGACATTGGCATGCGTTATGTAATACTGCACATAGCGACTAACGGACATCTGTGTAACGGAGCACATATATGAAATGCCGCAAAAACAAGATCGGCCTCACCGGCAACCTCTGGCTCAACCGGGCCGAGAACAAGTTTCTGGGGGGGGACCGTATTCATCTGCTGGAAATGATCGACGAACTGGGGTCGATCACCAAGGCCGCCAAAGCTGTCGGCATCAGCTACAAAACCGCCTGGGATACGGTCAACCTGATCAATAACCTGGCGGAAAAGCCGCTGGTTGATCGCTTGACCGGTGGCAAAGGGGGCGGCGGCACCAGTCTCACCGCTGAGGGTAAGAAAGTAATCACGCAATTCAAAACCATCCAGGAAGAACATCGCAAATTCCTGGACAACCTGGAAAACAGGCTCGGAGATACCGAAGGCCTGTACCAATTCTTACGGAGGATTTCCATGAAAGTTAGCGCACGTAACACATTTTCAGGAACCGTATCCAAAATCACCAAGGGGGCGGTCAATGCTGAAGTCACTCTCTCTCTCAAAGGGGGCGTTCCTCTGACCGCGGTTGTCACCAATGGCGCTATTGACAATCTGGGGCTGAAGACCGGTACTGAAGCGTATGCCATTGTCAAAGCCAGTTCGGTCATCATCGGCACCGACCTGCATGACGCCAAGGTGAGCGCTCGTAACATTTTCTGCGGCAGCATTTCAAAAATTATCGAAGGACCGGTTAACACTGAGGTGGATGTGGAAATCGGGGGCGGCAATACTGTCAGCGCCGTCATTACCCACGACAGCGCAATCCGGCTTGAACTTAAGGTGGGCGGCCACGCCTGCGCCCTGTTCAAGGCATCCAGCGTCATTATCGGCGTCAGCTGATTCAAATCAAAGGGATATCAATGGCGCTGTCCCTTTTTTGCGGCATACCGTTGTATGTTTTTAACTATAACGAAACCATGAAAGATTATTGGGAAGCCGATACAGGCAAAAACCTTTATTTAACAGGGATGAACAGGATAAAAGGGATAAAGGCACAAAGCAAAGGCACATCTCTTGATTTTAAGCTAAAAAAGTCTTTACGATTTTACGGTTGTATCCCCTTTATCCCTTGTATCCCTGTTAGATTATTTTTGGTTTTAATTGTTTTGATGAGCTAAAAAGTAGGGGGGGTATTTATGATTACCTGCATTCCTGACAGCGATATTGAGCATTTTATTGAAGAGGACGTCCCGTACGGCGACTTGACCACCCATCTGCTTGGCTTTGGTACTGTTCCGGGACGCATTATCTTTTCTACCCGCGAAGAGACCACTCTTTGCTGCACGGAAGAGGCGGCGAGAGTACTGCAGAAAAGCGGAGCATCACTCACTTCCTGCATGCCCAGCGGCACAAAACTGTTTCCGGGTATCGAGTTTCTTGCTGCTGTCGGTCCGGCACAGGCGCTGCACGCCGGGTGGAAAGTTGCATTGAACCTGCTGGAGTATGCTTCGGGCATCGCCTCTCGAACCGGGCGGATTGTTGAAAAGTGTAGAACCGCTAATTCAACGCTATCTGTTGTAACTACCCGTAAATCATTTCCCGGAACCAAGAAGATCGTTATCAAAGCCATCACAGCCGGTGGCGCTTTGCCTCATCGCCTGGGGTTATCGGAGTCCGTGCTGGTGTTCAAACAGCATACCGCCTTTCTCGGAGGGTTGGAGGCGTTCCTTGACACCGTATCAGAACTGAAGTTAACGGCACGTGAGTCAAAGATCATCATCGAAGCTGACACGGCTGAAGAAGCCCTGCTTATTGCCCGGAGTGGCGCCGACATCGTGCAGCTCGATAAAATTGCGCCCTCTGAATTGGCAGAGGCGGTCACCGCGATACGGTCAGCCAACCCGAACATCCAGATTTCGGCCGCCGGTGGCATCAACGAAGCCAATGCCGCTGAATACGCGGCAACCGGCATCGACATCATCGTGCTGTCATCGGTCTATTTCGGAAAACCGTCCGATATCGGTGTCACTATTCAACCCGTCTGATAACAACTTATACAGACAAACTCATATTATTTTTGGAGGTTCACCGTATGAAAAATGCTATCAGGATACTAATTCCGTTGTTTTGTGTGTTAATTCTGGCGGCACCGGCACTGGCCGGTGATGTCAATCTCTCCGTCGCCGCCAGTATGAAAGATGTATTCAATGAACTTACTGATGCTTATTCTAAAAAGAACTCTCAGATCTCGTTCAGGAAAAACTACGGGGCATCGGGCGCCCTTGCCAAGCAGATTGAAAACGGGGCACCGGCGGATGTGTATGTTTCCGCCAACGAAAAGTGGATGGAGTATCTAAAGGAGAAGAAGCTGATCGAAATAGACGGCATTTCAACATTTGCCTACAACACTCTGGTCTTTGCCGGTGCTCCGGGCAAGGCATTATCGATGCGGGATTTAATCAAGCTGGACAGAATCGCTATTGGCAGCCCGAAGAGTGTTCCAGCAGGAGAATATGCCACTGCTGCAATCAAAAAAGCCGGTCTTGACAAACAGCTTGAAAAGAAGCTTGTCATGGCCAGGGATGTGCGAGAGTGCCTTATGTATGCCGAGAAAGGTGAGGTGGACGGCGCCTTCGTTTACAGAACCGATGCTCTTCAGGCGAAGCAGACAAAAATACTCTTTACCGTTCCACAGGAACTTTACCCGAAGGTAACCTATCCGATGTCGTTGACGGTTACAGGGGGAAAAAACAAGGATGCTGCTGCTTTTTTTGCCTATCTTCACGGTGATGAGGCAAAGTCGGTACTTAAAAAATACGGATTTACATCACACTGATTCCGGGGAGGTAGTATGGTGGTGGTTACGGCAGAACCAATAAACCCGGCAAAGGCATATGGCATGATAAATACGGAAAGCACCGGTTCAGTTTTGCTGCACTATGCCGTGGTTAAGCCGTTGGCCGGAGAAGGCGGGACAACAAGTTACATTGATTTTACGGCAAATAACGATACTAAAGCCGAGCTTCAGGAAATAGCTGACCGGCTCTGCACTGAACATACCGTGTCTGATATACTCTTGATGCGGCGCACCGGACGTCTTGGCCTTGGTGATATTATCTCACTCGTTGCCGTCAGTTCCCCGAACAGTGAGGATGCCTTTGAGGCATGTAAAAAGGGGCTTGGCTGCATAAGAAAAATAAAGAACATTATTAAAGTAGAAGTGTGCGACTAATCGCTTATTTTTTGAAGGACACCGATGATTCCACTAACCTCCACAGATTACGATGCCATGCGGCTTTCACTGCAGGTTGCGTTTGCCGCGACGCTGCTCTCGTTGCCGTTTGGTTTTGCCGTTGCCTATCTGATTACCTTTGTCAGATTCCGCGGCAAGATGGTGCTGGAAGTGTTCGTAAACCTGCCATTGACGCTGCCGCCGGTGGTCGTGGGATATTTTCTCCTGCTTCTGCTCGGCAAGCATGGCTGGCTTGGCTCTCTGCTCAACGATGCCGGTATTCGTCTGATCTTCACCCTTAAAGCAGCCGTCATCGCCTCTGCTGTTGTCGGTTTTCCCCTCCTGGTGCGCTCATTACGGGTCTGCATGGAAGGGATCGACCGGCAGCTTGTCAATGCCTCCCGGACTCTCGGGGCGCCATGGTATGACACGCTGCTGACTGTTATTCTGCCACTCTCAACCCCCGGACTGCTGGCCGGCTCATCACTTATGTTTGCCCGCAGCCTTGGCGAATTCGGCGCTACCATCATCGTGGCAGGCAATATTCCCGGTGTGACGCAGACCATTCCCCTTGCCATCTACGAATATGCGAGTTCACCGGCAAGCGAGACTATGGCACTGGCCCTCTGTCTGGTTTCCGTGGTTATTTCCATGGCGGTGTTGTTTATGCATGAGTTGATGGCGCGGAAAATGGCGCGGAGGGACTGATATGCAACTCTCCATGAACGTTAAAAAAAGTTTCGGCGATTTTACGTTGTCTACCGACATCGAATTCAGCGGCAACAGAATCGGTATTTTCGGCAAGTCAGGCAGCGGCAAGTCGACTCTGGTCAGCATGCTGGCGGGACTCGTTGCTCCTGACGACGGCGAGATTGTCATGGATGGAGAATGTCTGTTCAGCAGTGCGAGGCGTATCAACACAAATCCGGAACAGCGACGCATTGCCATGGTATTCCAGCAGCACTGCCTGTTTCCGCATCTCAGCGTCAAGAACAACCTGCTCTATGGTTTCAAACGCTGCCCGGCAAAATACCGCACCATTGATTTCGACGCACTTGTTGCAGTGTTGAAGCTTGAAGAGCTTCTCGGTCGCGGCGTCACCAACCTTTCGGGAGGCGAAAAACAGCGCGTTGCGCTTGGCCGCGCAATTCTGGCCAACCCCCGCCTGTTGCTGATGGATGAACCGCTCTCCGCACTGGACGACTCTCTTCGCTTCCAGATCATTCCCTACCTGAAGAGCGTCAGCAGCGAGTTCGGTATTCCGTACCTGTTTATCTCCCATTCGATAGTGGAGATGCGCCTCATGACTGACACGGTCCTGGCATTTGAAAAGGGTGCCATGCTCGGGCAGACCACCAGCGAACAACTTGCAAGAAATTGTATGGGGAGCAGTCAAGTGGGGTATATCAATCTGCTGAATCTGGGGTTGCCATCTCCAGTCGCCGGGCTTTACTCCTATCCGTGGGGGGCCGCGCAGTTGCTGATTTCGTCCGGCTCGGAGCGCACCGGTTCCACGGCGGAGCTTTCCTCCAAGGACATCATCCTCTTCAAGCAGCACCCGGAAGCGATCAGCGCCCGCAACCTGTTCCCGTGTACGGTCTGCTCACTCTTTAATTCCGGTCGAAAAATCGGCGTGGAGCTTGACTGTTCCGGTAATACACTGATTGCTGAAGTTGTTCAGGATGCTGTCAACGAACTCGGTATCGTTCCAAAAAGCACAATTTTTGCCGCCATCAAGGCCTCGGCGTTCCGCCTGCTTCCCGGCTGATTATATTTTCAGCACCTGCCTGCGCCGCCGGCGCCAGCAGCCCCCGAAACATCCTCCGCAATCCGCCTTTTTTGTGTGCACAAAACTTCAACTATCCGTTATTGCTGCATAAAATAATTTTGGCACACCCTATGCTATAATCTGAACCAAAGAGCAATCAGTTCAATTGATAAACGCAGATAGTTTGTACAGGCAAAGGCGCCTCCGTAATACCGGGGCGCCTTTTTATTTGCCCCGCCAAAACAAAATAGTTCGTTCACGAAAGTTTCTGCAACGACCCGCAGAATTTTTCCAACTTACTAAATCCCCACAGACTCACGGATGAGTGAGCGAAAGGAGCAACACAATGAGACAGATCGCAATTTACGGCAAAGGCGGCATCGGCAAATCAACTACAACCCAGAACACGGTAGCGGGTCTTGCTTCCATCGGCAAGAAGGTCATGATCGTCGGCTGTGACCCTAAAGCGGATTCAACCCGTCTGATCCTGCACGCCAAGGCGCAGAATACGGTTATGGACCTCGTACGCGAACTGGGCACTGTCGAAGATCTGGAACTGGACGATGTCATGAAGGTTGGTTACGGCGATATCAAATGCGTTGAGTCCGGCGGACCTGAGCCGGGTGTCGGCTGCGCCGGCCGTGGCGTTATCACCGCCATTAACTTCCTGGAAGAAAACGGTGCCTACACGCCTGACCTTGACTTTGTCTTCTACGATGTTCTCGGCGACGTCGTCTGCGGCGGGTTCGCGATGCCGATCCGTGAAGGCAAGGCTGAAGAAATTTACATCGTCACCTCAGGAGAAATGATGGCCATGTACGCAGCCAACAACATCTCCAAAGGTATTCTTAAATATGCATCTTCCGGCAAGGTTCGTCTGGCCGGTCTGATCTGTAACGCCAGAAAAACCGACATGGAGTTCGAGCTGATTTCAGAACTCGCCCGTCGTCTCGGCACCCAGATGATCCACTTCGTCCCTCGTGACAATCAGGTACAGAGAGCCGAGCTGCGCAGGATGACCGTAATTGAGTACTCCCCGGAACATCCTCAGGCGAAAGAGTATCTGACGCTGGCCCAGAAAATTGCTGACAACAAGATGCTGGTTGTTCCGACTCCGCTGGAGATGGAAGAACTGGAAGAACTGCTGATGAAGTTTGGCATCATGGAAGAAGAAGATGAGAGCATTGTCGGCGTAGCAGAGGCAGCATAAAATGGTTGTAGGGGCGATACCTTGTGTTCGCCCGCTTTGTGATCGCCAGACAACGCGGCAAATTGCATCATCGGGCGAATACAAGATTCGCCCCTACGTAACCCGACATCACCAAGGAGACATGATATGTCAGACAAGATTCGCACAATAGACGGCATTACCAAAGAATCGACAGAGGCCTTGATCGCTGAAACCCTGTCGGTATATCCCGATAAAGCCAAAAAAAAACGCGCTCCGCACCTTGGCGCCAATGACCAGGGTTCCGGTTCCGCCTGTGTCAAATCCAACAAGAAAACCGTTCCCGGTGTCATGAGTGCCCGTGGCTGCGCCTACGCCGGAGCAAAGGGTGTTGTGTGGGGCCCGATCCGCGATATGGTTCACGTTTCTCACGGCCCGGTCGGCTGCGGCTGGTACTCCTGGGGCACGCGCCGTAATATGATGAGCGGCATCACCGGCGTTACCAGCTTCCCGATGCAGTTTACCTCCGATTTCCAGGAAAAGGACATCGTCTACGGGGGCGACAAGAAACTCAAGACTCTGCTGGCAGAGGCTCATGATCTGTTCCCGCTGGCAAAAGGCATTTCAGTCCTGTCCGAATGCCCGGTTGGTCTGATCGGCGATGATATCAACTCGGTCGCCAAGACCGCTGCAAAGGAACTTGACATTCCGATCATTCCCTGCAACTGCGAAGGTTTCCGAGGTGTTTCCCAGTCGCTCGGCCACCATATCTCCAATGACACCATCCGCGACTATATCATTGGTACCCGCGAATATGCCGAACCGGAAAGCCCGTATGACATCGCCCTGATCGGTGAATACAACATTGGCGGAGATGCCTGGTCAACCAAACCGCTGCTCGAAGAGTGCGGACTCAACGTCAAGTCGGTCTGGACCGGTGACGGAGAACTGGAAAAGATTGCCGCCACCCATACGGTAAAGCTTAACGTCATCCACTGCTACCGTTCCATGAACTATATGTGCAAGGTCATGGAAGAGAAGTACGGCATCCCCTGGATCGAGCTCAACTTCTTCGGGCCGACCAAGATCAGGGAGAGTCTGCGCAAACTTGCAGAGCTGTTCGACGACAATATCAAGGCCAAGGTGGAAGCCGTGATCGCCAAATACGATCCGATCATGCAGGCTATCGTCGAAGAGTACAAGCCGCGCCTGGACGGCAAGAAAGTCATGCTGCTGGTCGGCGGCCTCCGTCCGCGCCACACCATCGGCGCCTATGAAGATCTCGGCATGGATTGCGTCGGTTCCGGCTATGAATTTGCACATACCGACGACTACGACCGTACTGCGCCGGAAATGCCCGATGGCACTGTCGTGTATGACGATCCATCCGAATATGAGTTCGAGAAGTTTGCAGACGCACTCAAACCTGACCTGATCGGCTCCGGCATCAAGGAAAAATATGTATTCCAGAAGATGGGCATCCCTTTCCGCCAGATGCACAGCTGGGATTACTCCGGACCGTACCACGGCTACAAAGGTTTCGAGGTATTTGCCCGCGACATCGATATGGCAATTAACAGCCCGACCTGGAATCTGGTGAAGGCACCGTTTTAAGAAGTTAGCTCCCCCCTTTAAGAAAGGGGGGCTGGGGGGGGATTTAGCATAAGAGCAAATCCCCCTGAATCCCCCTTTCGTAAAGGGGGACTTAAATCATGGCGGTGTAACGGATGAGTTTCCCGTCAAAGGAGATACACCATGTCAAACTTACTGGGACTTGAAGTCAAAAAGGTTGTCGAGACCACACCTGAAGAAATTGAAAAGGTCCAGAACTGGATCAATACCGAAGAATATAAAGAGAAAAACTTTGCCCGTCAGGCGCTGGTAATCAACCCGGTCCACGCCTGCCAGCCGCTCGGAGCCCAGTTGGCCGCCCATGGCTTTGAAGGGACGTTGCCGTTCGTGCATGGTTCACAGGGATGTGCTTCTTATTACCGTTCGACCCTGAACCGCCATTTCCGTGAACCTGCTCCGGCGGTATCCGACTCCATGACAGAGGACGGCGCCGTATTCGGTGGTCAGAACAACCTCCATGAAGGGCTTGAAAATGCCAACACCATCTACAAACCAAAGATGATTGCGGTGTTCACCTCCTGCATGCCGGAAGTAATCGGCGACGACCTGACCGCGTTCATCAAGAACGCCAAGCAAAAAAATTGCGTGCCCAAGGATATGCCGGTTCCGTACGCCAACACTCCAAGCTTCAACGGTACCCATATCCATGGCTATGATTCAATGCTGGTTTCGATCCTGCAGACCCTGACCGAGGGGAAACAGATCGAAGGGCGCTGTACCGGTAAGCTGAACCTGATCGCCGGCTGCGACTTCAATACCGGTGACTACCGAGAGTACAAGCGCATCCTGAAGGAATTCGGTATTCCTTTCACTGTGCTGGCTGACATCTCCGACACGTTCGATTCCCCCTGCGACGGCAGCTACCACGTGTACGCCGGCGGCACCAAACTGGAGGACGCCGCTGATTCAATCAACGGCAAGGCGACCATCGCCATCGGTCCGTATGCCACTCCGAAGACCTTCAGTTGGATCAAGGACAACTACTCCGGCAAGCATGCCACCATGCCGATGCCTATGGGTATTGCAAAGACCGATGATTTCATCATGAAGGTTGCCGAACTGTTCGGCAAGGAAGTGCCTGCATCTCTGAAAAATGAGCGCGGGCGTGCTGTGGATGCCATCACCGACTCGCACCAGTACATGCACGGCAAGAAGTTCGCCGTCTATGGTGATCCGGATTACCTGATGGGCTATGTCTCCTTTCTTCTGGAGATGGGTGCCATACCGTACCATGTTCTTTGCAGCCGCGGCAGCAAGAAGGTGGAAAAGGAAATACAGGCGCTGCTTGATGGTTCCATGTACGGAAAGGGGTGCAAAATCCATATGAACAAGGATCTCTGGCACCTCCGCTCCCTGCTGATGACCGATCCGGTCGATGGCGTTATCGGCGATAGCCACGGCAAGTTCGCAACCCGCGACGCCAAGGTGCCACTGTTCCGCTTCGGATTCCCTGTCTTTGACCGTGTCAACAAACACCGTTATCCGATCATTGGTTATCAGGGGGCCGTAAATATGCTGACCGAAATCTGTAACAAATTTATCGATATCAAGGATGAGACGTGTGAGGATCGGCAGTTTGAGTTGATGCGCTGATATTACTTTATCGCTACAACTGTCAGAAGGGCGCACTGCTTCACGTGGTGCGCCTTTTTTGCGGTTCGTCTCCGATTGCATTCATCAGGCTCGGAAGTGTATAGTATCGGCAGAGAATAACTCTGGGGAGGGCCAGAAGCTATGCCGATGACTATTTTTGAGGCGATGAGCGGCAGCATCAGTTCTTTTCTCGGAGGGGCAGAGGTTGGTCTGTCACCCGTTTCCGACCGGCCACAGTTGGAGGGACACACCATTTCACTGCCGGTCGTGACCGACGGGCAGGAGTTCATGTTCAGCGCAAACCGCAGGAACACGCCCTTCACCCGCATGGAAGAGTCGTTCTGCGGTGAGCTGCTGACCGCATTTGCTATGCTGTACGGCGGTTTCAGGCAGGAAGGGTATGCGGCGCAATTCAGGACGGCTCTTGTTGCCTCCATCATGGACATCACGGTGGCACGCTCTCTGCGCGGCGATCATAACAAGGGGTTCTGGCCCATCCAGCAGCTCATCCAGTTGCTCAAGAGCCTCTCCTATCAGAAGTACGAGGGGAAGCCGGCCACCACCGGTGTAATCATCCACCGCACGACACCGGCGGAACTCCGCTCAGTGATGAAGCAGCGGAAACACACGCTGGTTCCCCTTAAAAGCTCGCAAAGCATTGCCCCCGGTTTTTTCGACAACCCCCTGACCTATCGCTTCATCGACGGCACTAACCTTTTCTTTCTCGCCGGTATCCAGATGCAGGTAAACGGCATCGTCACGCTGGCCGACACCTCCCTCCAGAACGAGGTGGAGCGGCTGACCCAGCGGGAGCTCTTTTCCATCATCAGGCGCTGCGGGTCGGGCGCGTTTGCCGTCACAGTGAACGAGGCCTCGGATATCGAGGTGCTCACCAGCCCGGCCCGAATTATGGTCCGGAGAAAGGGGATGTGGAGCATCTTTGATCCGGATATCTTCCGCGCATTCCTGGCGGACAGTATTGAGGCGGAGGCGGCGGAAGATCTCGTCTGGACGATCTATGCGCTCTCAAAGATGCGCTATGGCACCGTTGTCATGGTGTATGGCGGCAGCGGAAAGAAGCTTGCCGGACTGAAAAAAGGGGCGGTCGGCGGCGCCGATCCGATAGGGCGGCTGCTGATCGAACGGGTGAAAAAAAGAAGCGTCGGCGAACTGAAGCAGACCGGAACACTCCTCAGAATCCTCTCCTCCGACGGCATCACCGTATTCAACGCAAAGGGAAAGCTGGTTGATACCGGCTTCATCATCGATACGTCTCACGCCCGGGAAATGGTGGTCGGCGGCGGGAGAACTACGGCGGCCTGCGCTGCCTCACATTTCGGTAAGGTCATCAAGGTTTCCCAGGACGGTCCGATCGAGCTCTATGAGAATGGAACACAGATTTATCGTTTCGGATAGTTTCCGGAAAGAAAGCTCCCTCCCCCCCTCCTCGCAGGATTTATAGGACCAAAAATAATTACGTTGAAAATGATCCGTATTCGGAATGATACGATCAGCCCCTTCTTTGTGCCTAATTATTATGCATAACTATAATTACAATACGCAGATTCAAAGTAAAAGCCTTTGTATAATGCGGAAGGAGCCTTTGAATCCGCATTGGCATACAAGATGCTAATAGTTACCAGCAGACGAACCTATCCAACAGATATTATTAATGGCAACAGCGCCGCATTTTTCAGAAATAGTGACGTCCTTCCGTTTATGCGAGGTATTCATATGGCAAAGCCCGATTATTACGATGTAACCGATTGTGAAACCAATGACAAAGGTGCGCCAAAGTTCTGCAAAAAATCAGAGCCTGGTGAAGGGACAGAACGATCCTGTGCTTATGACGGCGCTCGTGTTGTGCTGATGCCGATCACTGACGCTATTCATCTTGTGCACGGCCCTATAGGCTGCGCCGGAAACTCATGGGATAACCGTGGAGCACGCTCCAGCGACTCCCAGCTCTACCGGCGCGGCTTCACCACCGAGATGCTGGAAAATGATGTAATTTTCGGCGGCGAGAAGAAACTCTACAAAGCGATCCTGGATCTTGCCGATCGTTACAAGGATCAGGCCCGGGCAATTTTTGTCTACGCCACCTGCGTTACCGCCATGACCGGTGACGATGTGGAAGCGGTCTGCACGGCGGCGTCACAAAAAGTTACTATTCCTATAATTCCGGTCAACACCCCGGGCTTTATCGGTGACAAGAATATTGGCAACCGCCTTGCCGGTGAGATTCTCTTTAAATACGTGATCGGCACGTCCGAGCCACCTCATCTGGGCGAATACCCGATTAACCTCATTGGCGAGTACAACATCGCCGGCGACCTCTGGGGAATGCTGCCGCTCTTTGACCGTCTGGGAATCCAGGTTCTGTCATGTTTCAGCGGCGATGCCAAATTCGAGGAGCTGCGCTACGCTCACCGGGCGAAGCTGAATATTATCATCTGCTCCAAGTCCCTGACCAACCTCGCCAAGAAGATGCAGAAAACCTACGGCATGCCCTATCTGGAGGAGTCGTTCTACGGTATGACCGACACCGCGAAGGCGCTCCGCGATATCGCCCGCGAACTGGATAATATCGTCAACGGACTGGAGAAGCGGGTCATGCAGGATCGGGTTGAACACCTGATCGCAGAGGAAGAGGCCAAATGCCGCGCAGCTATTGCACCATACCGGGCCAGGCTGGAAAACAAGACCGCCGTCCTCTTCACCGGCGGAGTTAAAACCTGGTCGATGGTAAACTCGCTCCGTGAGCTTGGAGTCGAGGTGCTGGCGGCGGGTACGCAGAACTCGACTCTTGAGGATTTTTACCGGATGAAGGGGCTGATGCACAGGGATGCCCAGATCATCGAAGATACATCCACGGCCGGCCTGCTTGCGGTCATGCGGGAGAAGATGCCCGACCTGATCGTGGCCGGCGGCAAGACCAAGTTTCTGGCGCTCAAGACCAAGACCCCCTTTATGGATATCAATCATGGTCGCTCGCACCCCTATGCCGGCTATGAGGGGATGGTTACCTTTTCGAGACAGCTGGATATGACCGTTAACAACCCGATCTGGGCGGCCCTGAACGCTCCGGCTCCCTGGGAGAAGAGTGAGGATCAGCTGGCTTCAGAGCTGTCATCGATCACCGGGCACGCTGCGGCCTTTCTGGCCGAAGACATCTCAGCCTCACGGGTCAAGGTGTCTACCAAAGCCGCTACGGTCAATCCCCAGAAAAACTCGCCGGCTTTGGGAGCCACCATGGCATATCTTGGTATCGACAACATGCTTGGCCTGCTGCACGGCGCCCAGGGGTGTTCGACCTTTATCCGTCTGCAGCTGTCACGGCACTACAAGGAGTCAATCGCTCTGAATGCCACCGCCATGAGCGAGGACAGCGCGATCTTCGGCGGCTGGGAAAACCTGAAAAAGGGGATCGGCAGGGTGATCGAGAAGTTCACTCCCGAAGTCGTCGGGATAATGACTACCGGCCTGACCGAGACGATGGGAGATGATGTTCACAAAATTCTGAAGGAGTTCCGGGCAGAGCATCCTGAACATGATGGCGTGCCGCTTATCTGGGCAGCCACACCGGATTACTGCGGCTCCATGCAGGAAGGGTACGCTACTACGGTGGAAGCAATTCTCACTACCCTTGCGGAGGGGGGAGAGACAATCAAGGATCAGGTCAATCTCCTGCCGGGTGCCCATCTGACCCCGGCAGATGTGGAAGAGCTGAAAGAGCTGGTGGAGTCCTTCGGGTTGACGGTGTTGACCGTCCCGGATATTTCCAACGCCATGGACGGGCATATCGACGAGGTTGTTTCGCCGCTCTCGACCGGCGGTATTACGGTTGAAGATATCAGGAAATCGGGGAGCAGTGCTGCGACGCTGTACGTCGGCGACTCCCTTGCCAAAGCGGCTCTCAAGCTGAAGGAGTCATTAGGTGTTCCGGCGTACGGCTTCACCTCCCTGACCGGTCTTGCCGAAACCGACCGTTTCATGGAAGCCCTCTCGGCTATCAGTGGCCGTCCGATCCCTGAGAAACACCGTCGCTGGCGTTCGCGTCTGATGGACGCCATGGTTGACAGCCATTACCAGTTTGGCACCAAAAAGGTGGCCATCGCCCTGGAATCAGATAATCTAAAAACCCTGACCGGCTTTCTGTCAGGCATGGGGTGTGAGATTCAGGCGGCATTATCCGCCACACGCACCAGAGGACTGGACGGCTTGCCATCCAAAAATGTCTTTGTCGGGGATCTCGAGGATCTGGAAGAAGCAGCCAAGGGAGCTGATCTTTTAGTGGCCAATTCCAACGGAAGGCAGGCAGCGGGTAAGCTTAAAATCGGCGCACATTTGCGGGCCGGACTGCCGGTTTTTGACCGACTCGGTGCACACCAGAAAGTCTGGGTCGGCTATCGCGGGACGTTAAATCTGGTTTTCGAGACGGCCAACCTGTTCCAGGCCAATGCCAAGGAAGCGCAGAAACTGGCGCATAATTGACCGGCAGTGCGATGTTTTCATTGTATTCACGCACTCAGATTTTGATCAGCTACGCCCCGAGTCCAGAACACTTCGAACCATCTCCAGTAATTTGGTTGGCAAGTAAGGCTTGGAAAGCAATACGACATTGTCGCTGTCAAGGGCTTTCTGGCGGATGGTATCTGTTGCATAGCCGCTAGAAAAAATCACTTTCATGCCCGGGTCAATCTTCCTGATTTCATCATAGGCGTTTATTCCACTTTTTCCCGGCATAATTACATCGAACAGAAGAAGCCGGATACGCCCCCGGTTCTCCAGATATTTTTGCACAGCATCCTCACCGTCAATCGCAACGATGACCTCATATCCAAAAACCCGAAGCTGCGACAAGGCCATGTTTCGAATCGTTTCGTCATCCTCCGCTAAAAGTATCGTCTCTGTTCCCCCGACCGGTTTTTTGTTAATCGAATCCACTGTAGCCTCATCCGCCGGATCGAGGATTAACGGCAGATATATCCGGAATGTCGAGCCAAGGCCGGGCTTACTGTAAACCGTGATGAATCCGTCATGTTGTTTGACAATGCCATAGACGACCGACATGCCGAGCCCCGTGCCCTTGCCAATCTCTTTTGTCGTAAAAAACGGATCAAAGATTCTCAGGCACGTCTCATCAGTCATTCCCAAACCATTATCCGCCACGGTCAGGCCGGCGTACATACCGATGCTGCCGTAACCATGTGCTGTAATGAACTCCTCGTCGAGTTGGATCCGACCGGTGCTAATTGACAGTGAGCCTCCTTCGGGCATGGCATCGCGCGCATTGGTTGCAAGGTTCATCAGAACCTGCTCAATTTGATGCGAATCTGCGAATATCGGTATCGGCTCGTCTGAAAGCGTGATTGTGCAGGCAACATCCTCGCCGATAACCCGCCTCAAGAACTTGTCCACCGACTTCACGATCATATTCAGGTCTGTGTTGTTCTTGTCGCTGATCTGTTTCCTGCTGAAGAGGAGGAGGTCCTGCGCCAAAGATGCTGCCCGGTGAGCGGCCTCCAGAATATATTCGACATCCTGACGATGGGGATCGTCCGCATCCATACTCATGAGAGCAATATCTCCATAACCCAAAATTACCGTCAGGATATTGTTGAAATCATGGGCAATTCCGCCGGCCAGGGTACCGATCGATTCCATTTTCTGTGCATGAAGCAACTGTGATTCAAGATTCTTGTATTCGCTGATGTCCTGAAGACTGAGCAGAACCATGGCTTGATGTGCTACCATTACCCTTGAAGTTGAAATGAGAAATGTTATGATTTGCTCTTTTCCATCAACCGAAATCGACATTTTCGTTTCCACATGCTGGTAGCTCTGTCCGGTTTCATATGTATCCACAACAGCCCGCAGAAGGACACACTCCTGGCAGCACTGGGCAAAACCACACCCCTCACTGCTTTCAAGGGCATGAAGACAGTGCAGGACATTCCCGGTTCGGCGGCCCAGCATATCGCTGACCGTTGAACCGGTATACTTGCATGCCAGACCATTCAACCTGCGTACCCTCCTGTCTCCGTCCAGAAGTAGCATGAAAAATGAGGTGTTCTCGAAGATTGTTGCCAGTTCCTGCTCCTGTTCCACAAGGGAGTTTTCTGCCCGCCTCCGTTCGGTAATTTCCCTGTTCAGTTCCTCATTGAGGATACGCAGATCAGTTTCAGCCTGTTTGCGCTGTGCCAGCGCCTCTTCCAGTTCGCACACCTTTTCTTCCAGCTTGGTCGCCACAATCCGGCCGTACTCATGAAGCAGGTTCTCTTCATCCTCTCCAATGGAATGATGAGTGGCAGAGTGCCCGTTTTTACACAATTCCATGATCCCGTTGATCTTTTCCCAGAGTTCTTCCGGTTCTGTAGGCTTTACGACAAAGGCCGCCGCCCCGAGAGAAAGGGCCAATTTCTCTTCAGCCTCTCCTGTATATACGGCTGAATAGAAAAGAAAAGGGATTGAAGACAGTTCCGGATCTGCCTTGAGAGCGCGTAAAAACTGGAAGCCATCCATGCCCGGCATGAGTGCATCGGAAACGATGAAGTCTGGTTTATGGCGCTTGGCAAGATCGAGCCCTTCCTGACCATTCTTTGCATTGATGACCGTGCAGCCATAATGTTCAAGTGTGCAGCTTAACATCTTGCGATCATTAGCATTATCTTCAGCGATTAATACGTTCATGGCTGTACCTCATTATCTGTCTGGCGCACCAGAGGAAGTTCAATGACAACTTCAGCACCCACGGCACTGTTGGTGACAGAGATTCTCCCTCCCATATGTCTCTCAATGATCATCTTCGCCATATACAGCCCTACTCCGGTTCCCTGTGACTTGAATTTGGTGGTAAAATAAGGGTCGAAAATCTTGTCCGTGTGTTCCGGGGCAATACCTCCGCCATTATCGGAAACTGTAATCAGTGCCTTTTCTTCCTTTTGTGAACAGACAATTTCTATATGGGGCACAGCCGGCTGTTGCCTCAGAATAGCTTCTTTCGCATTAACGACGATGTTCAGGAGAACCTGTGAAAATTCATTTTTATAACCGTTTACGAAAGAGTCCTTGTCACCCACTGTTTCAATGTTAATGCCATTATACTCCAGTTCCTCCCTGACCAGCGAAATGGTATCCGCAACAGCGGAATGGAGCGCAAACAGCCGTCGCTCCTGATCAGGGTGATAAAATACCCGAAATGAATCGATGGTACGGGACATATATGTCAGAGCCTTCAAACACTCTGAAACATAACTGCGACATGAATCGGAACTGAGAGTCCCCTCTTCACATTCCATGAGGAGATTCTGTACAATGAGTGAGACATTGTTAAGCGGCTGCCGCCATTGATGGGATATGTTGCTGAGCATCTCTCCCATAGCAACGAGACGGCCCTGATGCGCCATAATACGGTCTTTCTCCCGATTCTTCTCCACCTCCAGGGCAACCCGCTCCTCCAATCCCGCATTAAGACGGCGCAACTGCTCTTCGGCCTGAATCCGCAGGGAGAGCGCATCTTCCAGCTCCTGTACCTTTTCTTCCAGCTTGCTCGCCACAATCCGGCTGTATTCACGCAGATACTGCTCATCACTCTCATCTATTGCCGGGTGTGCGGGCCTTCTCTGCCGTGCTTCCCACTCTTTCATGATGGCACTGGTCTTTTCCCAGAGTTCGTCAGGTTCTGTCGGTTTGGGAACAAAAGCTTCCGCACCGAGTGAGAGTGCAAGTTCAGACTCCTTGTCGCCGGTATAGGTGGATGAGTAGAATATGAAGGGGATTGATTTGAGCTCCGGATCGGCCTTGAGTGCCCGCAGCAGTTGAAAACCGTCCATGCGGGGCATCAGCGCGTCAGAAATGATAATATCCGGTGTATGGCGGGCGGCCTGAGCGAACCCATCCTCGCCGTCCTGCGCCTCGATTACGGTACAACCGTAGTGCTGAAAGGTGATGCGCAGCAGTTGCCGGGCGCTGTAACTGTCTTCAACAATCAGGACATTCACTTCTGTTCCTCGCTCCCAACCGTGACGAGCAGGGCGTGTATCTTGTCTATGATAGTCAACGGGTCAATCGGTTTTTCAAAATATCCGGTACATCCTGCGGAGAGGACCATATCCATATCCCCGGCCATGGCATAAGAGGTGATGGCAATGATCGGGATAGTTCCGTTCGCACCGCTCTTGCGAATACGCCGGGTTGCTTCAAGGCCGTCGATATCGGGGAGGTTGATATCCATGATGATGAAGTCAGGGCGCTCGGCTATCGCCATTTCAACACCCTTAATCCCTGTTTCGGCGGAAATAACTTCATAGCCGGAGTGATGAAGGGTATAAGTGATCAGACGCAGGTTGTCACTATTATCCTCTACTACCAGTACCTTTTTCATAAATACGCTCCGGTATCCTCAATGTGAAACTGCTTCCCACCCCTATCATGCTTTTGCAGAATATTTCACCCCCAAGAACTTCCGCAACCAACTTCCTGGTCAGATAAAGGCCAAGCCCGGTTCCGGGTGAGGCCGTCTTCAAAGGGGACTCCAGTCGTACAAAAGCCTCGAAAAGGCGGTGGATGTCCTCCTCCGCAATGCCGATACCGGTATCTTCAATCGTAATTTCAATTGTTGGAGATGCTGCCCCGACAGGAGTGCTTTCACCGGTATCCGGCCGGGTATCCGTAGCGACTGTGCATACGGTAATAGTTCCATGTTCGGTAAATTTTACGGCATTGCTGAGCAGATTGATTACGCACTGCAAAAGTCTGCGTTTATCGGTACAGAGTGGGCGATGGCCTATATCCAGTTGCAGCTCCAGCCCTTTTTCGTGCAGATCTTTTTCCACATATTGAACAGCCTCCGTCAACAGATCATAGAGGTCGAACTCCTCGAAACGGGCTTCGATCTTTTTCGCCTCGATCTTGGAGACGTCGATCACATCGTTTATCAGGCTGAGCAGATGTTTTCCCGAGCGCTTGATGGTATCGAGGTTATCCTTCTGTTCCTGATTGACCGGGCCAATCCATTCATCGCGGAGGATACTGGAAAAACCGATAATCGAATTGAGAGGTGTCCGCAACTCGTGGCTCATCGATGCAATGAACATCGACTTCAGCCGATCCAGTTCCTTCAATTTGGCGTTAGCCTGTTCCAGCTCGTCGGTTTTCTGATTGAGATCATCAACGATATTCATCAGTGCCTGCTGGTTGCCTTGAAGCTCACGACTTCTTTCCAACAGTTCTTCGGTACGCTGCCGGATCAGCTCTTCCTGACGAACGTGCAGAGACTCCAACTCAGCTGTCCGTCCTGAAACCTGCTCTTCCAGATCGTTGCGGGACTGACGAAGCTCCTCCTCGACCTCCTCACGTTCCCCGATTTCCAGCTCCAGTTGCTCGTTTATCTCACTAAGCTGATCATTGGCTTGTTTGAGCCGGGTCTGGCTGTATATTTCGTTCTTCAGCAGATTGGCAACATAACTGAAGAAAACCGGCTGCCGACTATAGAGTTCATCCATGGATATATGCATGCTCTCCAGTTTAATCACTCCAATCAGTTCATGCCCCGCAACGAGCGGGAATGCCCCCGTATAGGTCTTGGCGAATTCCGGTGTCAGCATCCGGGCATCGCTGAAACCGTGTTCCACCTCAACGGGTACACGAAAGTCAAACACCTTTTTCACGAGTTCATCATCGATCTGAACAAGCTTTGTCTGTGTGCCATTGACATCTGCGCTGAAAAGCTCTTTGCCGACCAGGAAAAAAAGGGTGATATTATTTCCGCCGACGATATCCAGAATATTGGTCAACAAGACCGAAATAATGTCGTCAAGTCCCTGGGCGGCGCTGACCTTGTTCATCAGGCTGTTGACCCGCTGGAGGTGTGACGTGCCCTGAGCCAGTTTCTGAACGCGATCCTGCATGTGCTCGATATCCCCTTTTGCAATTCTGGTCATCTTTGGCATGGCCGCGCCGACAGAGCGTCGTTACCAACAGTGCTCATTCCATTCACCCCGGTATGGCAAAATCATATCGCTCATTTAATGATTGTCAAGGCCGGTATTTGCAGCACTTTATCTACATTTATGGATCAGAAACGGCAGGCGTCTTATTGATCACCTGCCGGGTATATGTTTCCGTTCTCCATGAATATTAGGGGCTCGGTCAATATGAACAAAAGTCGCCTCACCCGAAGCAGCAAAAGCGCAAAGAACGTCAAAAACGGAGAAATGCCTGGCCAAAAACGGGTACTTTTCTAGTGCAGTCTGGCCTGCAGTATATCTGTATTTCTTGACAGGTTTTGTCCTTCTTCCGCAGTAATCAGCTTAAAAAACTCACAATTCATGCAATTTCCAAGCTTGGCCGCAACCGTTCTGCAACTCAATTGTCTTGATCTCTTCCGGTATTATTTATTGCCCCAAACCTCCTTTGGGTTGATTTGCTACATGCATCTGAAATATTTACCGCTATTTATCCAGCACCTCCCGTACTTTCCGCGCCAGATCGAACGGTCGGAACGGTTTCATAAGGATTTCATTGCCGTTTTTGCAGAGCCCCCTGCTCTGAAGCAGATCAGGACTGTAACCGCTCATAAATACTATTTTGGTGTTCGGCCTCATTTTTTTGATCTCCCTGTATACCTCCTGGCCGCTTTTTTTGGGCATAAGCAAGTCAATGGCAACAAGGTCGATCTCGTTTTTGCGGGCCCTGAATTTTCTGACGACCTCAACCCCGTCTTTCGCAACAATCACGTTATAGCCGAATTCCTGCAGGCATGTTGCAGCCAGCTGGCGAATATCCGGATCATCTTCCGCAACCAGGATGGTTTCTGCCCCACCCGCAGGAACAGGTGAAAAATTCTTTGCCGCAGCATGCAGCTCACCCTTGTATAGCGGGATCAGGATTTTAAAGGTTGTCCCCATGCCCGGTTTGCTGAAAACCTTGATAAACCCTTTGTGCTGCCGGACAATCCCGTAAACTACCGAAAGGCCGAGACCGGTCCCTTTCCCTACACCCTTGGTACTGAAAAACGGTTCAAAGAGCTTTTCGCGAGTCACATTGTCCATTCCGCAGCCGTTATCTGATACCATCAGCATGGCGTACGAACCGGGCTCTCCCTCTCCAAATGCCTGAAAAAATCCCTTGTCCGGCTCTACAAATTGCGTTTCAATTTCCAGAATTCCACCGCGAGGCATCGCGTCACGGGCGTTGACTGCCAGATTCATCACGACCTGTTCCAACTGGCCGCTATCGGCATATACCGTGAGCCGCTCCTGCGGGAAACCGGTCCGGAGCTCTATATCCTCTCCGATAATTCTGCGGAGGAATTTCTCCATATTACGGACAATATCGTTCAGATCCACCGTCTGGGCAGTCATAACCTGTCTGCTGCTGAATACCAGCAGGCTGCGGGTCAGATTGGCCGCCCGTTCCGCCGCTTTAAGCACCTGATCGATATTTTCCCGTTGAAGTTCGTCGTCGCTGCACAGTTCCTGAAGCCGCGAACCATAACCAAGGATTACTGTAAGGATATTATTGAAGTCATGGGCAATGCCCCCCGCCATCTGCCCGATAGCCTCCATCTTCTGTGCATGCCTCAGTTGCTCTTCCAGATTTTTCTTATCGGTAATGTCACGAAAACTCCAGACCCTTCCGACGATCTCATCTCCCATTATCTGCGGTTTGGAATAGATCTCAAACAGTCGGCCATCGGTAAGCTCCACCTGCTCTGAGTTTTTGGCTTCCGGATGCGCATACATATAGTGAAGCTTTTCCGCAAGAGGCTCAGGCTCTTTCAGCTGGCGCAACTTATGAGCAATCCTGTCGTTTCTGCTTGCAACAATGTCTTCGGAGATACCCCATAAGGAAAGGTATTTTTTGTTGTAGCTGATGACGGTGCCTTCCATGTCAACGACAAGAATCCCGTCTGCGGTTGACTCAAGGGTGGCTTCCAGCAGCGAGACGGATTTGGCCAGTTTTCTCTCCGCCTGATTGCGCTCGGTGATGTCACTGATGATGCCGTCATAGCTGAAAAGCTCGCCTTCCAGATTAAATTGCGGCACCAGCGTATTTCTTACCCAATGGATATGACCATCCTTGTGATGAATGCGGTGCTCAATCGTCAGGGGGGACGCGGTATTCAGAATGCGCTTCGCGACATCAAGAACGAGGGGACGATCCTCTTCAGGTATCATTCTGTACCAGAGGCCAGGGTCAGCGGCATACTCCTCAGGTGAAAAACCGGTCATCGCCTCACTCCCCTGACTATGTACGGTAGATACTGGCAGACCTTCATGCACACGTACGCTGTAGACATAACTGGTCACCGACTCCAGAAGACGTTTATAGCGTTCTTTCCCCTTCCTCAGCTGTTCATGGGTTTCGCTGAGCGCCGTAATATGTCTTCTGGCTGCCTTGCGCTGGTGAAAAAGTTCCCGGAAAAGCTGCAGTTTATTGTGCAGCATAAGCGGTTCAATCGGTCTTGTCAGGTAATCAACAATACCGGGCCCGATTGTTTTCAAAGATAGTGAGATATCCTCCGGTCCGTTACTCACGAAAATGAGCGGGATATGCTGCGTCTCCTGATTGGACAGGATCATCTTTGCTGTTTCCAGGCCGCTTTCAGGATTATTGACCCCGAGCAGTGCCATGGCAAAATCGTTTTCCCTGGCAAGCTCCAGAGCCTCGGCTCCGGAAGATGCCCAGAAAAGCTCGATATCCAGGCCGGATACATGCTCCTCGATCCAGCTCAGGTTTTCGGAGCAATGTTCCACCAGCAGGATTGATATTTCACCGCGTTCAGGCATGGGATGCGGCACCTGTTTCTGCCGAAATTTCTTTCAGAATGTTACTCATGTGTGCCTCCGTACAGTTTTTTACAGGCAGGCAGCAAAACCATCCCGGGTCATTCCTTCAAACGGCCTGAAGCTCATCAGTCAGAATTGGGATTCTGCCGGTAGCGGAAGTTTCGCGGGAACCGCCAGTACGGCCGTTCCGGCTGATCCGGACTGTTTGCACATTGAGCAGCGGGGCAGTCGTGCAAAGCGCCTCCTGTCTGCTGCCGCTGCTGTCAATGCGGAAGAAGGAGATGGTATCTTTCAATTGATCTGCCTGGCTGGCAAGCTCCTCGGAGGTGGAAGCCATTTCCTCCGAAGCCGAGGCATTCTGCTGGATGACGCTGTCCAGCTGTTGAATGGCCTTGTTGATCTGCTCGGCGCCGCTGTCCTGTTCTTTACTGGATGCGGTGATTTCCAGTACCAGTTCGGCTGTTTTCTGAATATCCGGCACCATCCTGGTCAGCATCTCACCAGCCTGTTCGGCAATCGCTACACTGCGGGAAGAGAGGCCGGAGATTTCGCCGGCTGCCGACTGACTTCGCTCGGCAAGTTTGCGGACTTCGGAGGCGACGACGGCAAATCCTTTGCCATGCTCACCGGCCCGGGCCGCTTCGATTGCGGCGTTCAGCGCCAGCAGGTTGGTCTGACGGGCAATCTCTTCGACAATACTGATCTTGGCGGCAATCTCTTTCATGGCAACAACTGTTTCGATGACCGCCTTGCCACCATCTTTGGCGTCAACGGAACTCTTGACAGAGATTTTTTCCGTCTGCAGGGCGTTATCGGTATTCTGGCGAATGCTGGAGGCCATCTGCTCCATGCTGGAGGAAACTTCTTCGGCGCTGGCTGCCTGTTCGGTGGCCCCCTGAGACATCTGCTGAGCCGTGGCCGAGAGCTGCTGGCTGCCGGAGGAGACATTGTCGGTGGCGCTCATCACGTCGCCCACAACTACGCGGAGTTTTTCGACCATACCTTTCATAGCGGCAAAGACACCGGTATCCTGCTGTTTGCCGGAGTCAAGCGATACGGTCAGGTCGCCTGCGGCTATTTTTTCGGCAATTTCGGCGATATGTGACGGTTCGCCACCCAATTGCTTCACAAGGTTGCGTATAATCAGGGTTGCAATCAGCAGGGAAAAGAGTATCCCGGCAGCGATCACACCAATGGAGATAATTCGATTGCGGTCAAATTCAGCCGAGCTCTTTTCATATTCGCTCTTCGCTACTTTCAACTGCACCTCCACCAGTTGGCTGAATCGATCCGATACCGGATCAATGGCCGGATACAATTCACTAATGGTGAATTGTGCCAAGCCTCCGGCATCTTCCTTTTGCAGCAGCCCTTTGAGCTTTTCCACCGCTACGTCTGCGCTTTTCATAAGCGGGGTGATCTCATCGACCAGTTTTTTCTCCTCGGCTACCAGAGTGGTTGCAAGGTACGCTTCCCATTTTTCCTTGACCGCTTTCAGTGCCTGATCGACGTTCTTTCTCCCTTCCGCCCAATTCAGGTTGCCGTTGCGTACCTTGTGGGAGGTGTCCACGATGTTGACCGCATACATGTCCGCGATCATTTTCAACTGCTCGAGCGGCACGACACGGTCCTTGTAAACCGTATCAAGGCTGTCATCGGCATGTTTAGCGGTTGTCAAACCCAGTATTCCGATGGTGACGAGCAGAAACGACATAAAACCGGTCAATAGATACAGTTTCGTTCCGACTTTCATTTCCTTGGACATATGCGACCTCCTTTATCTTGTTATTCTTCGCCGCATATCTGAAAATAATCTCGTTACTGTTACGGGTATGCGGTTATTTATGCCAGCTTGAACTGCTATACCTGGCGCTGAAGTTCCTTGGCATTTTCGCTCAACTCCTCAGTTGCTGCAGCCGATTCCCGGGTGCCACGTGAAGCCCCCGCAATCACGTTGGAGATATTTATCATGCTATTTGAGACATTATTTGTTGATTCGTTTTCCACAGCAGCACTCCTTCCCGCCATCTGCAGCGCCTGTCTTGAGATGGTAACAGTGTCGGTACTGTTTGCAAGTACAGCTTTCCGGATATTATCCCCGGTGTGAACAGGGGGTGAACTCTTGTAAGCCTCTACCAGTGAGGTGGTTTGTGAAGAATTGCCCAAAACAGTGAACGGTGATATTTGAGCTATTGACATCGGAACTTCCCCCCAATCAAATTTGGTATTCAGATATTTACCGTTAAACTCCGGTTAACCTGCACCCTGGATGTACGACAGCTCTTCAGAATTGAACACCTTGTCGATATCCAGGATCATCACAAAATTGCCGTCCTGTTTCCCCATCCCTTTGATGAAATCGGTGTTGAGGCGGGTGCCGATATGGGGTGCGGCCTCGATCTGGGCAGGTTCCATCTCGTTCACCTCCTGCACCGAATCGGCCAGGACTCCCAGCAGGATGGTTTCACCCTCCATATCCACCTCCGCCACGATGATGCAGGTGTTGATGCTCTGTTCGGTTGCTGTCATGCCGAATTTCAGGCGGAGGTCGATCACCGGCACCACACTGCCGCGCAGGTTGATGACCCCCCGCATGAAATCGGGTGTCTGCGGCACCTTGGTAACAGTGGTGTATTCAAGAATTTCCCGCACCTTGGCCACATCAAGCGCAAAAACTTCCTCGTCCAGCTTGAAGGTCAGGTATTGGGTTGTTTCTGTTATGGTTGATATGGACATAGAAGAAACCTCCAAAAATTGATAGTCAGAATCATAACTCCCCCCACCCCCCTCTTATCTGTAAGAGGGGGAGCTAACATCACGTAGCATGTCCCTCCCCTTAGGACAGGAGAGGTTCGCCTTTGCCTCTCAGTACTTTTCAAACTCATCATCCAGATGATCCGGACCGGCCTGACCGAGCTGGAGGTGGACGCCTTTGCTGCTCCCCTTTTTCTTTTCTGTCGCTTCCGCATCTTTATGACCGTGGCCAATATGGGCTACCTGGGCCTTGTGCTGCGGAACATGCTGCGCGCGTGCCGTCTGCCGGGAGCCTCCACTCTCTACCCGGAAGAAACTGATGGAGTTCTGCAGCTGTTCGGCCTGGCTGGAGAGTTCTTCAGAGGTGGAGGCCATCTCTTCGGAGGCGGAGGCGTTCTGCTGGATGACCTGGTCAAGCTGCTGAATGGCCTTGTTGATCTGTTCGGCGCCGCTATCCTGCTCTTTGCTGGATGCGGTGATTTCCTGCACCAGTTCGGCGGTGCGCTGAATATCCGGTACCATCTTGGTCAGCATCTCGCCCGCCTGCTCGGCTATCGCCACACTGCGGCTGGAAAGGCTCGATATCTCACCGGCGGCCGATTGGCTCCGTTCGGCAAGCTTGCGCACTTCTGAGGCAACCACGGCAAAACCTTTGCCGTGCTCACCGGCACGGGCCGCTTCAATGGCAGCGTTCAGGGCCAACAGGTTGGTCTGGCGGGCGATCTCTTCGATAATGCCGATCTTGGTGGCGATCTCCTTCATGGCGGCAACGGTTTCAACCACTGCTTTGCCACCATCTTTGGCATCGACGGAACTCTTGATGGAGATTTTTTCGGTCTGCATGGCGTTATCGGTATTCTGGCGGATACTGGAGGCCATCTCTTCCATGCTGGAGGATACTTCTTCAGCTGAGGCTGCCTGCTCCGTAGCCCCCTGGGACATCTGCTGCGCCGTGCTTGACAGCTCCTGGCTGCCGGAGGCGACGTTGTCGGAAGCGGACATCACTTCCCCGACCACCTGTTTAAGTTTATCCACCATATTTTTGAGGGCTCCCATCAGTTGACCGATTTCATCTTTACTGGTGGCTTCTATCGATACGGTCAGATCACCCGCTGCAAGCGCGTTGGCAACAATAACCCCTTCATTGACCGGTTTTCTGATGCTGCGTGTAATCAGCAGGGCAGCAATAACACAGATGATAAAGGCAATCACGACAATCGGGAGCATAACCTGCAGCGCCTGCTTAATCTCGATCTCGGCCAGTTCCTTGATGTGGTCCAGTCGTTTGTACCCTTCCTTGGCAAAGTCAGCAGCCACATTTTCCATTTTGTGAACTTCGTCCTTGTATTCGCCAATGGCGCTGTTGGCCTCAGACGTCGTCTTCACCCTGCCGTCGTGGATCATGGCGTAGACCTTGTTGAAGCCGGTGGCATAGACAACCAGATTGTCCTTAATCAGTTTGATCTGCTCCTTGTCTTTCTGCTCAACAGCAACCTTCTCCAGAGTAGAGAGCCGCTCTTCGACGCTTGTCTTCTCGTCGTTCCAGTCCTTGTAATAGTTCGCCACCTTTTCTGCGGAACCGATATTTATGAACGCATCTTTCTCGAAGCGGCGCAGTCCAATGATATTTGCCCGTGCCCGGCCGGCGTGCTGGGCAATAACGCCGTCGCAGTCGAGATCCTTGACGATCTCCTCGTCAATCATACGCATGCCCCAATAGCCCGTAGCCGCTACTGCGAGCAGAAGAAACAGCATTACTCCGAATACGCCACCCAGCCTCGTACCGATCTTCATGTTATTGAACCATTGCATAATGTCACTCCTTCTATGACTGTTTGTAAAATATATGGCACACCTATGAACAGATTTCACGCCAACTGCAGCCGGTCTGACCGCAGGTTGCAGACTTGCCCACCTCGAAACAGGGTTCATTCCACTCGGCTTTCTGGATGGCCCTTACCAGTTCAGCCTTCTTTAGCTTGCCCACCTTGATGCTGTGCAACTGCGCGATTACCTTGATCTCTTCCAGTTTCATGGCTCATCTCCTTATTCATTTTCTGGTTCCAGTGTGAACCAGGTTTTTCCCGGTAGAATCCGGGTTTTGACGACGACCTTCCGCCTTGATTCATTTTTGATTCCTGAGCAGGTTGCAGAATGATCCCCAAACGCTCCTGGGCATCAAACATACATCCGGACATGTTGACAAGTTCAGGGGTAAGTCCCCTGATCTGAATGCAGTGGAGCCAGACATAAAGCAGCTGGAACCCGCTCTGGTCGATTCGATTGATGCCGCTGCAATCAATTACAACAGTGGTTCCGGGGCGGAAGCCGCAAAAATCCGCTTGTGTCAGGATCTGAAGCTGTTTTACGAGACCGGCAATAGTCCAGTCTCCTGATAGATGCGCTGCATATGAATGCACAGTTTTCATGATGTTATTCGCTGTTCTGATAGAAGCCGCTAGCTCTTCGTCCAAAACTCGACCATTTCATTCGTGCAGATTGTTCGCGGTTTGATGTGACAATGACGTATCATCGACGAACTATTCCGGTTACAAATCACGTCTAACGAAGAGAAGTTTACTGCGGCACTGTTAGCTGTCAATGGTGCTTTTTACGGAATACGAGGGTAGGGAAACCGCTATCAAGGATCAGATCAAGGATCAAGGATGAGGGTTGAGGGTTGAGGGTTGAGGGTATTGTTTGACGCTCTCATCTACTCATCATACCCTCCAATTGTAATCAGTCCGTTACGTGCAGCGCAGGTGACAAGCTGTGCAATGTTTTTCAGACCAAGCTTGTTCTTGATGTGCTTGCGGTGAGTTTCAATCATCTTGACACTGACGCCGAGTTCAAAGGCCAATTCCTTGGTATTATACCCTTCGGCGGTAAGCTTCAGCACTTCCTGCTCCCGTTTGGTAAGCGCCGATGCAATATTCTCTGAAGCAGAACCGATGTGGGATTCCTTTGACTTTAAGAGTATGTTGCCTGGACAATAGTACGGTTTCCCGGCTGATATTCTTCTTTCTGCGGTCACCAATGCCTCTTTGGCCCATTCCCCGGCAAAAGTTCCTTTGGCTGCTGCTAACTCCAGGTTTTCGGAAAAAGTATTACAGCAGACGAGTTCGGAAAGCCGTTTCTGCCGGTCAAGTATCTCCAATTCGATCCGCTTGAGCTCCGTCATATCCTGGGCAAGCACCGCTACACCGATGACCTCTCCGGGTCCGGTTATAATCGGGTTGTGAGTTACCTGAAAATACCGTCGCGACAGGAACTCTTCACCCGAATAGGCCTCTTCCACAAGATGTTCACCTGCCAAAGCCCTATCAAGATTGCGCCGGGAAATCTCCCGGTCCTCCGCAACAGTCATGTACTCGTAAAGGCTGTGACCCTGTTCGATCTCCGCCCCGTAGAGCGCTTTCATGGCCGCCGAGTGTTTTTTGTTGAAACAGGTGTAGCGATAGTGCCGGTCAACTGAAAAGATCAGCGCATTGGTGCTGTCAATGATGCTGTGCAGCGTCAAATGCTGCACCAGCAAATCCTGCTCCGACTTTTTTCGCTCTGTCACTACACCCTCTTCCAGCCCCATATTCTTCTCCTTCAGGCATCAATCGAATTGGTCAGAATTTCTGACTTTTTCTTCTGTTTATTCTTTTATTTCAGTTTGTTACTAAGTTTTGCCTTGTCTCCCTCCATGATTCTGGTTAAATACGATGGTATGGGAGGACAAGCTCAT
>JAQTQX010000006.1 GCA_028712075.1 Desulfuromonadaceae bacterium | reverse complement strand
ATTGCGGTGAAGGAAACCATCGCAACCGAACGCAGGATTGAACTGTTACGCCATGTGTGACGCTCGAGTTCTTCGATTCTGTTCAGCAGTTCAAGCTCTCTTTCGCTCATCGCTCTTCTCCTTAGCTCGCCGCGAAAACGATCTGCAAGCTCCATGTATTTGATGCACTGGACATGACGTCCACTACAGTATTGAACAATCATATTCACATCATACGGCGATATGTACTCACACCCGACATCGCAATAGTCATCGTTTTTGCCATAGAATGGACAGATATCGTGTGTTCCCATTGATGCCCCTTCGTACTGTCGTGACAACGAATAAGCATTACTCATACCAATCATACTATTTATTATTATGTTTAGTAATATTGCTGTGTTATGTGATCATGCATATATATCCTGTAACATATGCTCCGTTGTTTTTGCAAAAATGCAAATATACCGCTGATTGAATGAATACGAATTCAAGGAGAGTGCCCTGATTGATGCGCGAGTGTCTGAAAGAAAAAAACTGTGATTATGGGATGTTGAATGGTTATTGAGCGGGTTATGGCATAGTTTTGCATTAGTGCAAATACATCAACCGGAAACATTTGCGCTATTGCAAAAGAACAAAGGGGTCGCTCTTTTCAGAACGACCCCTTGAAATTAAACCGATATGTCTTTCAAAAATAACAGTGGAACTGGACACTACCGTTAGTTTTGGTGTCCCGGTACATACGTCCTTGCACAGAAACTCAACAATTTACCCGTTCCTTAAGGTCCTTGCCGGTTTTAAAGAACGGTGTCTTTTTTGATGGAATGCGGACAACTTCACCACTTTTAGGGTTTCTTGCTTCGCGTCCAAGCCGTTCCCTGATTGTAAAACTCCCGAAGCCACGTATTTCTACTTTATCACCGGACTTAAGAGCTTCTTCAATTGAATCAAAAACTGTATTAACTACAATTTCAGACACCCTTGCATTTAATAGTCCGTGTGATTGAACGACTTTTTCAATAAGCTCACTTTTGGTCATACATCCCTCTGGCGTCTGATGAAATTAATTTGATTTGTTGTTCAGCCCCTGTTTGAGCAAATCACCAAAATTCGACGTTGCTTCTCCCTGTGACCCCATATACTGCTCAAACTCGGCTTTTTCCGTAGCAACATGCAGAGATTTAATGGAGAGTGATATCCTGCGCTCTTTTGGATCACAACTGATTACCACTGTTTCAAGAGTATCACCGATCGCAGCAAACTCTTTTGCAGAAGCAACTTTTTCACGAGACAGCTCAGACACATGAATGAGTCCTTCAATCCCTTCCTCCAACTCGACAAAAACGCCGAAATCTGTCAGGGATGTTACCTTGCCGGAAACCAACGCGCCGGCACGGTACTTGCCTGGAGCAAGGCTCCATGGATCCGGTTCAAGCTGTTTTATACCTAGTGAAAGTCGCTCATTTTCCACGTCTACCTTAAGAACAACCGCTTGCACAAGGCTCCCTTTTTCATAGACATCGCTCGGGTGCTTTATACGCTTTGTCCAGGACATATCCGAAACATGCACCAGGCCGTCGATCCCATCTTCAATACCGATGAACATACCGAAATCCGTCATGTTCTTGATCTGACCTTCAATTCTGGTGCCAGCCGGATATTTTTCGGCAATTGTTGTCCAGGGATTTTCAGAAATCTGCTTAAGTCCGAGAGATATTTTACGATTACCCATATCTATACCGAGGATAACTGTCTCAATTTCATCGCCAATGTTCAGAACATCTGCGGCACGACGTACCCGCTTTGTCCATGACATTTCTGAAACATGGATAAGGCCTTCGATACCGGACTCCAATTCGACAAAAGCCCCGTATTCCATCAGGCTGACAACTCGACCGCGCACCCGTCCGCCGATTGGAAATTTACTGGTAACGTCAAGCCATGGATCGGAAAGGGTCTGCTTGATCCCGAGGGAAATTTTCCCTTTAGTCCGGTCAAACTTAAGAACTTTTGCCGTAACATGCTGGCCCGGCTTGAGCACATCAGCCGGCTTGCTGATTCTCCCCCAGGAGAGATCTGAAACATGAAGCAAACCGTCAACACCGCCCAAATCAACAAAGGCGCCGTAGTCAGTGACATTTTTGACAGTACCTTCAACAATCTGACCCTCTTCAAGTTTTTCAAGAGTCAGGTCGCGTATTGAAGCACGCTCCTCCTCAAGTACGGAACGGCGCGACAGTACGATATTATCACGACGCTGATTAATCTTGATTACCTTGAAGCGGGCCTTAACGCCGATATAGCTGTCGGAGTCCGATGAAGGGCGAATATCAACCTGTGAAGAAGGGAGAAAAGCCTGCACGCCAATATCTACAGTAAACCCACCATTGACTTTACCGGTAATGACACCCTCAATAATACCCCCTTCATGACAGGCGTCGCCAATCTTGTCCCAGGCGGAAAGGTAGTCAGCCTTCTTTTTGGAAAGAACGTAGCCGCTTTTCCCGTCTTGGCGGGTCATAAGAACACGAATCTTATCACCAATTTGAACCGACAGTTCGCCATCGGCATTACGGAATTCCGCAACAGGTACGTGACCTTCTGATTTAAGACCGATATCAACGAGGACCGTATCCTGATCCACGCACACAACAGTTCCCTCTATGATTTTATCCCGTTCGGGACGATCTTTTAAGCTTTCAGTGAAAAGCGCTGCAAATTCACTGCTCTGCTGCTCGCCATCGAGTTCTTCATTTTCTTCCTCGGTAGCGTCAAGCCTTTTAAAATCAACCATTACACCATACCCCCTGGACGTTTATCGTTCTTCTGTTTTTATCGAGCTTGGCAATGTAGCAATATGATCAAAATATTTCAATCGCTTTTATTCAATTGCTCAATTTTGTTCATAACTTCATCAATTATCCACTTCGGTGTGGAAGCGCCTGCAGTAACACCGACCAACTCTGCAGATGCAAACCACTTCGGATCAATCTCCTGAGCTGTTTCAATGTGATATGTACATGGCAGAATTTCGGCACACACCTCATGCAGGCGGCGCGTATTAGCACTGTTAAAACCACCGATTACCAACATGCAGTCCACCTGCCCTGCCAGTTCTTTTGCTTCTTCCTGCCGCACTGACGTTGCATCGCAGATTGTGTTGTACACACGAATTTCACTGCCCCGCAGCAAACATGCCGAGACGACATTATTCAGATTTTCAAACGCCTGTGTCGTTTGAGCCACTACTCCGATTTTGTTCATATGGGGAAGTTTGTCGACGTCGTCCCCTGTGGCAACGACAAAAACTTTTTCACCCCCGTAGGAAACAATGCCCTGAACTTCTGGATGATCAGCTTCACCCACGACAACAACGCCGTACCCGTCTTCAGACAGGCGCCTTACATGCTCCTGGGCCTTTTTGACAAACGGACAGGTTGCATCAATAATATCGAGATTCTTGCCGTGCGCTTTATTGACTTCCTTCAGTTCGACACCGTGGGAACGGATGATAATGGTACCAGTATCCAACTCGTCAAGAGAGGCAAGAGGGCGAATTCCCAGCTCTTCGAGCTTGCCTACAACCTGAGGTGAATGGATGATCGGACCGAGCGTGTAGGTGGTAAGGTCTTTGCCTGCCGCCTCAAATGCAATCTGTGTTGCACGCTTGACTCCAAAACAGAAGCCGGCCTGTTTGGCAAGAAGTACCTTCACAACCGGGCACTCACTGCTTCAATTTTATTGCGACTCAGGGTGGTCATTGCTTCAAGTACATCTTCGATTGAAAGATCCGATGAATCAATCGGAACGGCGTCATCCGCCTGCCTGAGCGGTGCAATATCCCTTTCAGAATCCTGGCGGTCCCGCTGTATGACATCAGTAATTGTTTCGGCAAGCGTGACCGGCTGCCCCTTACGATTTAACTCCTCACACCGTCTTCTGGCACGTTCCTCGACAGAAGCAATCAGGTAAAACTTCATTTCTGCATCGGGAAAGACAACCGTACCAATATCACGCCCTTCAAGAACAACGCCGCCTCTCCTGCCCATGTTCTGCTGTGATTTCAGCAATGCTTCCCTGACAGGCTTGAGTGATGAGACTCGGGACGTTAAAAGAGACATCTCCGGGGAACGAATCTGATCCGTCACATCCATACCATTAGCCAGAACAACACGGCTCCCGGAATTCGATTCAAGCCGAATATCCATATTATTATGGCAATACCGGCCAACCGCTTCAATATTACCGAGATCGATACCGGCGCGAGAGAGAAGCAGGGCAGCGGCCCGATACATGGCTCCGGTATCAACCTGAACATAACCGAGCCGTTCCGCAAGAAGCCTGGCGATAGTGCTCTTTCCAGCTCCGGAAGGGCCATCAATCGCAACGACAATACCGTCAGGTCGTACTGTTTTCATAGCACTAACGGGAGGCAACTTTTTCCAGCAGAGGGTAGAAAGAGGGAAATGATGTTGCCACACAATCGATATCAGTCACGGTAATGCCACGCGACGCCACCAACGCTGCTACGGACAGTGACATGGCGATACGGTGATCCCCGCGACTGTCGACAGTTCCACCGTTAAGCTGCTCAGAGCCGGTAATATCCATACCATCCTCTGTTTCTGTGACAGTTATGCCAAGCCTCCCGAGATTTTCTGCCATAGCGATTATCCGATCGGTCTCCTTGACCCGCAATTCCCTGGCATCGCGAATGGTGGTAATCCCTTCTGCCCGTGCTGCAGCGATGCAGACCGCCGGAAATTCGTCAATTGCCCGCGGCACGACGCTGCCGGAGATTGCAATGCCCTTGAGACGGGAAGTACACACCAGTATATCCGCCACCGGTTCGCCGGAAACCTCGCGTTCATCAACAAGCTGAATATTTCCACCCATCGCTTGAAGGATATCGATTACGCCGGTGCGGGAAGGATTGACTCCGACGTTCCTGATCAGCAGCTCAGAATGTGGCGTAATCAGAGCAGCTACCATAAAAAACGCAGCGGAGGAAATATCGCCCGGGACGGTAACTTCCTGAGCTGTCAGTTCTACACCGCCACGAACCGTCACCCCTTTGTCATGAAGGTTGAGCGAGGCGCCGAAAAGCCGGAACATCCGCTCTGAATGATCCCGGGACAGGCTCGGTTCGGTAATGCTCGTTTCGCCATCGGCATACAGACCGGCCAGCATAAGAGACGATTTTATCTGGGCGCTTGACACCGGTGATTGATAGCTGATCCCATGTAAAGAGCCGCCACGTATTGCCAACGGCGCCAGCGTGCCGCCATTTCGGCCATTAATGCAGGCCCCCATGAGGGAAAGAGGCTCAACAATTCGTTTCATCGGTCGTTTTCGCAGGTATTGATCGCCGGTCACAACAGAAAAGAATGACTGACCGGAAAGCAAGCCGGTTATCAACCTGATAGTCGTACCGGAGTTGCCGCAGTCCAAAACATCAGCCGGTTCCTGCAGGCCACGTAACCCACGACCGGAAATACTGATTGTTTCACCATCGTCGTGTATCTCGACTCCCATGGCACGGAAGGCATGCATGGTTGACATGTTGTCCTCACCACGGAGAAAGCCACGAACCGTAGTAACTCCGTTGGCTATCGCACCGAGCATGATGGATCGGTGAGATATTGATTTGTCACCAGGGACGACTATTTCGCCATTAACTGAAACGGCAGGTTGTATTGTTATCGAATTCACAGTCTCTCCAGGTATGAGAAATCAGACGATGCCGTCTCTGAACTGCTTTGCTGTAATGAAAAATTCGGTTAATCCGGCAGTATCTTCCGTATCGATCCGCCTGCGGAGTTCGGCAAGGCTGGCAGAAAAACCATCAATGCTTGCCAGGAGTGCCGTACGGTTCATCATGGCAATATCTCGCCACATGACCGGATCAGATGATGCAATCCGCGTGAAATCACGAAAACCGCCAGCAGAATACGAGAGAACATTCTCACCTTCAACATCCGCTGTACCGACAGCATGAACGAGCGTATATGCGATCGCATGCGGAAGATGTGAAATTTCGGCGAAAATCCGATCATGATGTCCCGCTTCCATACGGCACACATCGGCGCCGATCGCTGACCAGAGCAGAGAAACCGTTTCAAGTGCCGCCGGATCAGCCGTGGCACCCGGCGTCAGCACGCACCGTTTTCCGGAAAACAACTCAGGAAAGGCAGCTGCCGCCCCAGAATGTTCTGTGCCTGCAATGGGGTGCCCACCGACAAACCGGCAGCCAGTCGGCATCAGAGCGTCACACTGCCTGACAACTTCAGCCTTGACGCTGCCGCCATCAGTAACTATACAGCCGTCAGGAAGCAGTGGCACAATTTCCTTCACCACTGCCGAAATGGCGCACACCGGGACCGAAATAAAGACGACATCCGCACCTTCAACTGCAGAAGCGACATCTGGCGCACTTTCATCTATGAGACCTCGTGAGAACGCCAGAGCAAGATTCTCCGCATTGGTATCAACGCCAATGATGCGCCCGACAACGCCGGCTTTCCTGAGCGCCACAGCAAATGATCCGCCGATCAGCCCGACACCGATTACCGCAAGACGCTGAATGATCATCAGAAACGCACCCCTACATTGACCGTGGATACGATCCGAGAATTTTTATGAACTGGCAGCACTGTTTCAGGTCATCAAGAGCGGCATGAACATCCGGGTCGGAAACATGCCCGAACAAATCAAGGAAGAATATATATTCCCACGCCTTTTTCTTGAACGGGCGCGATTCAATCTTCGACAGGTTGATACCGCGCGTGGCAAAAGGCTCCAGCATCCGGCACAAAATACCCGGCTCATCCTTGACGGAAAACAGCACCGACGTTTTGTCGTTGCCGGAACGCTCACACCCCTTACGGGCAATTATCAGAAAACGGGTGAAATTATTGACCTGATCCTCAATACGACTCCTGACGACTTTCAGGTCATACAGCGATGCGGCCAATTCGCTGGCAATCGCCGCCGAAGTGTAATCATCACTGACAATTTGAGCAGCCACAGCTGTGGAAGCAACATCTACAGAAGGCACCCCCGGCAGATGTTCATCCAGCCACTGACGGCACTGCGCAATCGGTTGTGAATGGGAATACACCTTCTTGACATCCTCGATCCTTCCGGTGCGGGAAAGCAAGTCGTGATGCACTTCCAGCATAACCTCTGCTGTTATCTGCAGGCCACTCTCAACAAACATGTCAAGCGTATGCGATACAACCCCCTCGGTAGAATTTTCAACAGGCACGACTCCGTAGAGTGCCCTTCCCTTCTCCACTTCTTCAAAAACAGACGGAATCGATTTCATCGGTACAAGTTCCGCTGAAAAGCCGAACTGCTGCATCGTCGCCAAATGGCTGAACGTCGCCTTTGGGCCAAGGAATGCAACCTTCATCGGAGACTCCAGAGCCAGGCATGCTGAGATTATCTCGCGATATACGCTTTTCAGGGCATCATTAGGGAACGGCCCGGGGTTATTATTGAGCAACCTCTCATAGATTTGGCGTTCACGACCCGGAACGTGAAAATCAAGGTTATTGCCCGATTTAAGGCGACCCACCTCAAGAACCATCTGGGAGCGTTCGTTCAGAAGCCCAAGGATGGCATCATCAATACTGTCAATACGCGAACGAAAATCTTGAATTGATTCATCACTCTGTTGCACGGAGAACCACCTGATTGAGTTGTGAAGTTGTGGGTTGGTAAATGTAAAACAAGTGTATGATAAAATGCAACCGCTTTTAGGCAATCAAAAAGACAGCTACGTGAAACTCCGCCCGGTCAATGGTGATCTAGCCAGTTAAACTTTACCAGCCAGGAATCAAAAACAGACACCTTATCATCGCCAAAAACCCGAAGATTTTTTCTCACGTGTTTAACTGTTTTACACTCATCCAGCTTACCCGGCTTTTTCGAGAAGAACAGATCGGCAAAGCAGATGATCTCCTCGGCAAGGCACTGAGGGGTCATATCCCGATGTGGGAGCGGCAGGTTTTGCCGAATAATATCTTCGCGAGTCAAACCGACACCGGTATGGCGTTCACATACCAGTGCATGACGCGGATACCCCTCCGCCTCAAGAATGGCTCGCCCCAAAACACCATGCATGATATACGGATGCTCCCCATACACCCCGAGTTCAGGTGCATATACCTGACAGACTCCTACGTCATGCAGCAGTGCAGCTTCTTCAATAAAACGAAGTATATCTGCTGACATATCCAGACTGACAGCGATCTCATGCGCACGGTCTGCCACATGACGACTGTGTTCGCACACGATTGTGAAGGCTTCCCCCACAAGATATCGCGCCAATAGCGTTGTCTCCCACATGGCAAACCACTCCAGTCAGAATTTTGACCTGATTGACACATACCCAGAAATAACAACGCCAAGAATTCATTATACAATGATAACTACATGTAATAATTCATAATATTTATTTGGCATTGTTTATGCTGAATAACATTTTGTGAAGAAATATGAGTCAGAGAAGGTCTGATTACAGAGAGAGGTGCTAGCCATGTATGCAAAATTTCCCTTTTATTCCGTTGCCCAGTTATATGCACTAACGCTCGATACTCCGGTTGCCATACTGCTTGGCGGGGACAATCTTTATTGGGTGGTCGCTCAGAATAACGAAGTGAAATTTATTCAAGAAGGATGTTCGTTATTATCGTACAATGTGTAACAACGTACTTAAAAGAGCTGATAAATCCACAAAAATGCCCACAGGATTACTCTTCCTGATGAACGATTGATTTTCTCCAGTTGAACGCTTCAATTTGTGCCGCCAATAACTGATCAAGAGAAATTCCGCACTCGCCCAGTAACAAAGTCACCTCATCAAATTCAGTCACTTCCAGCTTTTCAGTCAGCAGTAACATTCTGCCAAGCCGCCCTTCACGCCTGAGGAGTGCCGAACTGACATCGTCATTGAGATTCAAATTGGCAATTATCTCCTCCATCGGTGTTTCAAAGAGGATATCAAGCAATGAAAGAATACCGGCCATGAATGCCGCTTCCGCCTGTTCATCGCTATCAGCTCGGCCGGCAAGCTGTCGCTGCATTGTTTCCATAAGCCGCCCACGTACGGCAGCCATTTCAAGCAGCGGATGATTAATCCCCCGGGCATCATGTCCGGAAAAGAGCGAGAGCTGAGTCCAACGGCGCAGATGATTCATCCCTAGCAGTAGAATTGCATGGCGCAGTGTTTTGATCTTTTCCCGCACGCCGAGAGCGACTGAATTGACAAGTTTCAACAGGTTATAGGAAAGCCCGGGATTCTCTTTGAACGTTATTTCGATAAGTTCCACACTGGCTCCCATCGTCAGCTGTTGCAGAAGCTTCAGCAATGCCATCCCGGACACATCAATTTTTCTGCGGTTAAGGACAACTGGACGCGCAAAGAAATACCCTTGGAACAAATCAAAACCCAAATCAAAACAGATTTGAAACTGCTCTATCGTTTCAACTTTTTCAGCCAAAAGTTTGACTGGATACTTCCGTAACTGTCTGACAATATCGGGCAAGGCTTCCATCCCGGTCAGAAGAATATCAATCTTTATGATATCAACCAGATAGTAAATATCGTTATTGGCACTATCAAACTCATGGTCATCCAGGGCGAGTAAAAACCCCAGCTCTTTCAATTCTCGGCAGCGTCCGATCACCTGTTCATCAAGTTCGATATTTTCAAGCAATTCAAGAACCGTCAATTCTATCGGAAGGAGTTCCAGCAGTTCTGACAACAATATCCCGAGCGGTATGTTAATGAAACCGAATTTGTCACCCAACACCTCATGCATGCCAAAGGAGGCAAGTGCGTGGGTTATTACATTGGAACAGGCGAGCGAGTGACTCTCGAAGATAGCATGATCGATATCTGCAGAACGAAACAGCAATTCGAAACCGATGATTTCCTGATTGCGGTCAAGAATCGGCTGTCGTCCTAAGAAGAATTTTTCAGTGGGCGTGCTCATAAAGCACCTGTGAACTGAACGAAAGTGAACTAAAAATATTCAGGGAGTATTAGCAATAAACTATAGAGAGTTCAAGTGTCATTATCCCGACATACAACTTTACATCATAAGTGCAGTCATGGTAGCTTCGTCGAACTAAATCAGGTCCCGTGACGGTCACTCCTAATACTGATTGTTGACGTCATGGAGCCCCAGGAGTTTTCTGTGCAACGAAAAGCAATTGCCCTCCTCTCGGGAGGACTCGACTCCACTTTGGCAGTCAAAATGATGCTTGACCTTGGCATCAAGGTAGAAGCCCTCAACTTTACATCCCCTTTTTGTACCTGCACCGGGAAAAATTCCGGTTGCAAATCTGAAGCGGTCCGGGTTGCCCAGGAATACAATATTCCTATCAAAGTGCTGCATAAAGGGCTTGATTATCTGGAGATCGTTCGCTCTCCCGTTTACGGCTACGGAAAAGGCATGAATCCCTGTATCGACTGCCGGATTTACCTTCTCAAGAGGGCCAAAGAGTACATGGTAGAGAGCGGTGCCGACTTTGTCATCACCGGGGAAGTCCTTGGTCAGAGACCGATGAGCCAGCGACGTGATACGCTGAGGATTATCGAACGGGAAAGCGGTCTGAAAGGACTGCTGCTTCGACCGCTTTCAGCCAGACACTTCGAACCGACCATCCCTGAAAATGAGGGGTGGGTGGATCGTGACAAGCTCTTGGCAATAGAAGGAAGATCCCGCAAAATCCAGATGGAAATGGCAGAAGATCTGGATGTAAAAAATTACCCCTGCCCGGCTGGCGGCTGCCTGCTGACTGAGCCGTCATTCGTACCAAAAATCCGTGATATTTTTCAGCATTCTGAAAAACTTCAGCAGCGAGATTTCAAGCTACTGAAAACCGGTCGGCATTTTCGCCTCGGCCCGCACAGTAAAGCAATCATTGGTCGCAACGAAGTCGACAATAACCAGCTGGAACATTCCCGCCAATCGGGGGAAGCCGCATTAACATGGCTGGATGGCAACACCCCTGTTGCCATCATTGTCGGCACGCAGGAAAACGATTTTTATACACTAGGTGCCAAAATTCTTTTGCGCTATGCCAAGGCCGAACCTGGCGCTCACTGTCGCATAGAGTTGCGTAATAACGACACAACGCATACTTTTTCTGTAATCAATGACATGGAACCGGATGCCGTTAAGAACTATCTGGTGGCGTGATGCGGAACCCCACCAGATGGCACTAAAGCAGCACCAGATTATCCCGATGAATAACTACATCGCCGTAATAATACCCCAGTATTTTCTCAATTTCGGTGCTTTTGTACCCGGCGATGGAGAGTGATTCGGCGCTTGAATAGTCGGTAAGTCCCCGGGCAAACTCGACTCCGTCCAGTCCACAGAGCCGGATGCACGCTCCCCGCCCAAATTTCCCTTCAACGCGAACAACTCCGGAGGGAAGGAGGCTTTTCCCTTTTTTCAACAAGGCCATACGGGCACCATCATCAACAACTATCCTCCCCGATGGTTTCAGGGTGTACGCAATCCAATGTTTTCTCCGATTCAGTCCGGTACCTGACGGAAGAAACAGGGTTCCCACTTCAGCGCCCTGAAGCGCTTCGACAATGATCCTTTTATTTTTTCCGGACACCATAATGGTTGCAACACCATTTCTACCGGCTTTTTTTGCGGCAGCCACTTTTGTTGACATGCCGCCGGTGCCGACCGCGGAACCGGAGGCGCCGGCAGCCTTCTCCACCTCTCGTGTGACGCCCCTGATTAATGGGATCAGCCGTGCGTCAGGGTCACTGTGCGGATCTGCGCTGTAGAATCCATCTATATCGGTGAGAATCAGCAGCAGATGCGCCTCGGCAACATTTGTGACCAAAGCTGACAAGTTGTCGTTGTCACCGAACTTGATTTCATCAACGACGACGGTATCGTTTTCATTGATTATCGGAATTATGCCGAAACCAAGCAGAGCATTGAGGGTTGCGCGGGCATTAAGAAACCTCTGACGACTGCCGAGATCTTCACTGGTCAGCAGCACTTGGGCCACCTTCAGGTTATGCGGTGCCAGCGAGAGTTCGTATGCGTGCATGAGACGGGTCTGACCAACCGCTGCAGCTGCCTGTTTATGAGGGATTGTGCGCGGTTTGTCGGTCAGCCCCAACTCACTCCTCCCCGCTGCAATAGCACCGGAAGAGACCACAATCACCTCAAGTCCCTTCTTGCGCAGGGCGGCAAATTCATCACAAATACGCCCAATAACGGCCATATCGAGGGCACCATTAGCGTCTGTCAGCACTCTGCTGCCGATTTTAATCACAACACGCTTGACGGTTTTAAGCAGCTCTTTTCGCATCACCATACCTCATCCGGCGAACCCCATAATCTTCGGGCAATTTCATCAAGAAGGGAATCAACCCCCTCTCCCGTTGCAGAAGAAATGGGGAAAACCGAAATCCCGTTTCCTTCAAACCATGCTTTGATGGCTGGCAGTTCAGCTTTCGTCTGAGACAGATCAATTTTTGTAATTACCACAATCTGCTTTTTCGCCGCCAGCTCAGGGCTGAACAGCGCCAGTTCCTTGTTTATCGATTCGTATTCCGCCAGCGGATCACGCTCAGGCATCCAGGAAATATCCACCAGATGCAATAAAATTCCGGAACGTTCCAGATGCTTGAGAAAGCGGTGCCCCAGCCCGGCACCATCATGAGCCCCCTCGATAATACCGGGAATATCGGCCATAACGAATGAACGGTAATCTTTGTATGGCACGACACCGAGAGAAGGCACCATGGTTGTAAACGGATAATCGGCTATTTTGGGGCGGGCTGCCGATACCTTGCTGATCAGGGACGATTTGCCGGCATTCGGCAGGCCAAGCAAGCCGACGTCGGCCATCAGCTTTAGCTCAAGCCGAATTTTGCACTCCTCGTGTTCTTCCCCCGGCTGGGCAAATTTTGGCGCTTTATTGGTTGCTGTCGCAAATCGGGCGTTTCCCTGCCCTCCCCTGCCCCCTTTGAGTAGTATCACCTTCTGGCCGTTTTCGGTCAGATCGGCAAGGACATCTCCCGTTTCTGCGTCCTTGATGACGGTGCCAACCGGTACTTTGATGAGTAAATCTTTGCCGCCGGCCCCATGCCGGTTTTTTCCCATGCCGTTGTGTCCATTTTCCGCTTTTTGATGCGGTCTGTGACGCAGTTCCAGCAGTGTCGAGATTCCGGTCGCCGCTTCAAAAACGACATCCCCTCCTTTACCGCCGTCACCACCGCTGGGGCCTCCGAATTCAATAAACTTTTCGTGCCGGAAGGCAACGCAACCGGCCCCACCATGCCCCGAAGTCGCAAACAATGTCACTTCATCAATGAATTTCATCAGATCTCCCCATCGAGCCAGGCTTTGACCGAGCGCAGGCGGTCATCCCAGCTGTCAGTCAACCGTTCTTTCAGAAACGCCGTAAACAGACTGTCAAAAAGCTGCAGTCCCTGATCCTGCAAAAACATCCGCTCATAAAATACCGCTTCGCGCTCACTCATCTGGTCAACAGTAGCATCTTTTTCTATACGCACCTGCGGGCATTTAAACGATGCGAAGCAAAACGTATCACCCTTAAGGGTCAGTTTCCAGGGATTCTCGTCCTTCTCCATGCAGATCGTCGCGCTGGTGATCCGCTTGCCCCCTTTGAGAGCCGAAATGGCCTCCAGGTAACTGTCCTGAGACCCGGAAACAGTAACTTTCTGGATACCTCCCTCTTCGCCGCCACCCTGAAACTGGATGCGGTCATCTATCCAGGCGGAAAAATTTTCACCTTGCGTAATATGTCCGGGACAGCAGACGGAGTATTCGCCCTCTCCGTTCACTCCACGCTGCAACAGCCACAGCAGAAAATCTGAGCCGAGCCACTGGTTGTCGCGTATCAGGGCTACAACAGCATCGGAACCGGCCTGATTGGAATTTTCTAGAGCATCCAGCATTTGCCCATCCACTAATTTACGGGCCCGGGCAAACGGATGAATGATAACAGGACTGAATCCCTCAAACGTTTTGCGAAAGATTTCCTCAAACCGCTCTATTACTTTGGTCCCAAGCGTGTATATCGTCAGCACGCCGCTTTTTTGATCCCAGACAACATCAACGATCGACGGAACCGGAAGGCATTTGGTCAAGAGACGCAACTGAACCTGTTCCTTTATCTCCTCACGCTTGTGCTTGGGAGTGCGGCGCAGATTCGGGTTCTGCAGAAGGAAAGCCCCCTCTTCACGACCGGTATGGGACTTGAGAACCGCAACCGGGATTTTACGCTGATCCTTGCGCAGGGAAAAGAGAACAAAATTGTCGCGCCAGAAGTCTGACGGCACATCAAACAGCGCGTGGTCAGGCTTGTCTACCAGCGTCCACCCTTCGGATGACTCCTCAGTCGAATTTTCAATCGACTGGAAACCTCGATTTGATAGTGTTTTGGAAAACCACTGAAACTGGTCCGTACGTGGCAGTTCACCCGTTACGGTAAACTGGGTAATACTCACCGTATTTGCATATACTCCCATAATAACTATGTACTTCCTTTCGGTTACTTGCCCAACAATCGGACATATTCTTCAAGAGTGATGGAACTCTGCCAGTGCCCGCCAAGCTTGCCGATCGCGGTCCCTCCCCAGAACAGAAGAACCACCAGGATGGCAAAGAGCAATCCAGGCAGTGCAAAGCGCTTCACCACACGCATTGAGAGCGCTTCGTGTACCCGACAGTGACTGATACAGCGCCAACAGGCAATACATTCCGGGGAAGCAACGCTCGATTTATTCATGACATCAATATATGTCGGGCACACCTGGCTGCACACGCCGCATGAAACGCAACTCTCCGGGTCTCTTGTTACCCGCACCGGTGAAAAAACGGCAACGAGACCAAGCAGGGCACCGTATGGGCAAAGGTACCGACAAAACGGATTTCGCAACAGTAGTGACAATCCAAGCAGTACCAGAATAATTGTCAGCACAAGAGGCGAAATATGCAGGAAAAAATTCATCAGGCGAACGTCAGCAATTTTGTGATAGTCCGACTGAATAAATTTTTGCAGTGCATACGGAGACATGGCAATGCCAATGGAAAAAATGAAAAAAGCACACAACAGATACTTTACTGCCCGTAACGCCGCATCCAGCCAGAATGGCAATCGCCAATTGAGGCGTAGCAACCGGAAACCACTCTTCCAGGAGACTTCAGAAATTGTTGCAATGGGACAGATCCATGAACAGAAGGAGCGCCTCAGCAGCAATGAAAGAGCAATTGCTGTGACAAATATGACTACCGCAGCTGGATGAATGGCATTAAGCCCCCCACCCTTAAGCCACGCAGTGGCTCCCATTAACCCGGAAATCGGCAAGAAAGCTTCAACACCATAAGGACGGGCAACCGTGACAGAGGCACCGCCTGAAGCAACGATCTGTACAAATCGGTAAAAACTCACTCCAAGCCAGACAACAAACCCGAGGAGACCCATTTGCACAAGAATTCGCAGCGGCTGCATGTAACGAGAAGACATACCATTCTCCAAAAACTGAGGCGGGGTTTAACCCGCCTCGCTGAACTACTCTACCTTCAACGCCACATAATGTACACTACCATCAGGTCGCCGCAACAGCAAGCGGACCACATCACCTTTTTTCAGAGTGGCTACTAACACGTTGTATGCCTTTGCCGTTTCCAGACGGTGTCCATTTATTTCAATGAGGATTGAGCCGGCTATTACTCCAACTTCCTCGGCCGGAGAGCCCGGTTTTACTTCAGAAACAACTAACCCTTTACTGTCACGGAGGCCGAAACGATCGGCGAGATCTTTACGGATTTCTTCTACTGACACTCCCAGCTTGTCGCTGTCCTTCTCCCCGTTGGAATCTGCATCGCTGTCCTTCTCCTTTAATGTGCCTACGACGAGTGAGACATTTTGCTTTTTGCCATCGCGGAAAATAACCATCCGTACCTTCTTGTCAACTGGAGTTGCCGCCACATACCGCGGCAATTCGTTGCCTTCGATGATCTGTTTGCCATCATATTCAAGAATTACGTCACCTGCCCTGAGACCAGCCGATTCAGCAGGCGTATCCTTCTCCACCGATGCAATCAAAGCACCTTTATCAGATTCGAGACCGAATGATTTAGCCAGATCAGGCGTAAGCGGCTGGAAACGCACGCCAAGATAACCTCTGGTGACCTTACCTGAGTCACGCAACTGGTTGATTACCGTTTTTGCCATGCTAATCGGGATGGCAAATCCGATTCCGCCACCACCGCCGGCAATTATTGCCGTGTTAATGCCAACAACCCGCCCCTCTGCACTAAAAAGAGGGCCACCGGAATTCCCCGGATTAATTGAGGCATCTGTTTGAATATAATCATCGTAAGGGCCACTGCCGATAACCCGCCCTTTGGCACTGACAATTCCGGCAGTAACTGTGTGAGAAAGGCCAAACGGATTGCCAATCGCCATCACCCATTCACCAACTTCAAGAGCATCGCTATCACCAAGTTCGGCGAATGGAAGTGAACCCTTCTCGTTAATTTTGATCAGAGCAAGATCAACCTTTTCGTCTGCCCCCTTGAGTTCACCCTTAACCTCCCTGCCGTCTGACAGTTTGACCATTACCTCGTCAGCACCGCTGACGACATGAAAATTGGTCAAAATATAGCCATCCGCGCTGATGATAAAACCGGTGCCGAGGCTCTGTTCGCGATGCGGACGCTGTTGCGGCAGTTCATCAAAATACCGGTTGAAAAAATTATCGAAGAAATTATCTCCGAAGGGATTCTGTTGCTGCTGACGCCGAAGGTGCTGTTTTGGCTTGATATTTTTCGCTGTGCGGATGTTGACGACCGTTGGATTTACTTTTTTTGCAAGGGCCACAAAATCAGGATTGACAGTTTTGGCTGCAGCGATATCCATCTGGGATAACGCCAATACTAACCCAATGATCAGAATATGAACTGAAAAAAAACGTGCCGGAACCATACGTCGACCTCCCCTATATAAGATTTATAAGCTGCTGAATGAAGCAAGGGCGGGATCGCATAGTCACGACACCGCCCTCGCCATTCCCGACAGTAGGATAATCAATCACTCCTGAAAAATCAACCCTCCGCTACCCCTCTTTCAGGATATACCCTTTACCTCGTACCGTATGAATAAGTTTGGTCGGGAAGTCACCGTCCACCTTCTTCCTCAGATAGTTAATGTACACATCAATAATGTTTGTAAACGTTTCGAAGGGATATTCCCAACAGTTGTCTGCAATGTTTGCGCGACTAAGGACGTTTCCAGCGTTTCTCACCATATATGCAAGCAGGTTATACTCTTTTGCCGTAAGAATAATCTCGGTTTTCCCTCTCCAGACTTTATGATTGACCGGGTCAAGCCGCAGGTCGGCAAAACGTATTTCAGCACCACGATCCTGTTCGCCGCGCCTGATAAGGGCGCGCACCCTTGCCTGAAGCTCGGCAAATGCAAACGGCTTCGCCAGATAATCATCTGCTCCGGCATCAAGACCGGTTACAATATCAGCCGTTTCAGACTTCGCTGTCAGAACAAGTACGGGAATATGATTGCCGGTCGCCCGCAATTCACCCAATACGGACAAGCCGTCCTTTTTTGGCAGCACACAGTCAAGTATGATCAGATCAAAATCGCCGCTCGTCGCTTTCCTCAGACCATCTACGCCATCGTAACTAAGGGTAACCTGATAGCTGTCATCTTCTAATCCCCGCTTGATAAAACTGGCAACTTTCTTTTCATCTTCTACGATAAGTATTTTCATCACGATCTCCTTTCATTGTTAAAAATGACGGCATTAATGTTCTATTCCGGTACTCATATCCATACGTCTCATTATTTCAGATGCAGCTTCTTCAACCGATTTGTTTGTGATGTTGAGAATAAACCACTCAGCATGCTTCCTGTATAACTGCCGACACGCCGATATTTCATCTTCGACCAGTTGGTAGTCATTATAACTGCCTCGCGGGCTTTGGCGCATGTTTATCAGTCGCGATGTGCGAATTTCAACAAGCCGCTTCGGGTCAATCAGCAGTCCCACTATTTTTGTCTGATCAATTTCGAATAACTCTTCCGGCAAAGGGATGCCAAAAACAATCGGCACATTCGCAACCTTATAGCCCTTGTGGGCAAGATACATAGAAAGTGGTGTTTTTGAAGAACGCGACACTCCGACAAGAACAAGATCGGCTTTATGCAGATACCTTGTTTCCTGCCCGTCATCATGCTTTACCGTAAAGTTGACCGCCTCCACCCGCCGATAATAGCCAGTATCTATCCTGTGCAGCAGGCCCGGTTTTTCTCTCGATGGTGCACCCAAATATCGCGACAAACTGTAAATCAGCGGACTAAGCAGATCTACTGTTATCATTCCTGACTCTTCGGCAACGCGCTCAACAATTTCTGACAGATGGGGATCAACAAGCGTATAGACAACAAGACCTGGGGTTGCGACCACAACAGACAATGCACTCTGAACATCCGCTTGTGAAGAAACTTTGAAAAGGCGGTGAACCCGTACATCACCGTCATAGAATTGCGACAATGCAGCACGAATAACTCGTTCTGCAGTTTCTCCCGTCGAATCAGAAAGAACGTATATTGTTTTCATAACGTCAAAACGTCCGCTGAATTTCGTATTTAATGAAAATATGGTTCGATTTTCTAATGAGAATGTACGGCTTCACCAGTACGAAGTCAAGTATTTTTATGTTTTTACTAATACTAAATGACACATAAAAATACACCTACATGCCCCCCACTAAAATATTGACCAAACAATTGCGAAAGATATACTGTCTACGTATAACTATTTTTCGGGAGGTCATTTCATGGGAAGAGAATACTCGCTGCAAGAAGCAATAGCATTGGCAATAAAAGCTGAAAAAGACAGCATGGATTTTTACCGAAGGGCCGCTTCAGTCGCTAAAAACGAAAGAGCAAAAAAAGTTCTCGATCTGTTGGCCAGCGAAGAAGCCGGGCATCTCAAGGCATTTTTTGACCACTACAAAGGCACTGAGTTTGGCGATCTGGCCTCATATATCAATTCACCAGTAGACACAAAAAATCCGACATATAAAAAGCTTGAAAAAGCAATCAGTGAGAACATGGTTGAGCAAAAAGCTCTGGAACTTGCTCTCATCGAGGAAAAAGGGTGTATCGGCCAGTATACCCAACTTGCACAGGGTGTTGTCGACCCCGCTGTAAAAGCAGTTTTTGATAGAATCGTCAGTGAGACACAAAGACACTACGCCTTGATCGAATCAGAATATGCTCATCTTATGGGAATGGTGCACGAATCTGATCAGGATACGTTCGTCAGAGAGTAGCAAATTGACTGAACGCAGATTCAATGCTGCATACCATGCTAAAGGAGCATACATGAGAGTATCCGTTACAATAGTTGCAGTGTGTGTCTTTGCCAATGTAGCTGCCGTTTCTCTGGCTTCTGAGACTACGAAAAACGTCGCTAAGACAGCAACAGGGGAAGACAAACAAAAAGTCCACAGCATCATCAATAAGAGATGTACAGTATGTCACTCGGAAGCAAAGATAGATGCCGCCCTTACCGCTGGCAAAGATATGAACGTTATTCTGAAGGAAATGGAAAAACGTGGCGCAAAGTTGAATTCGAACGAACGAGAGGTTCTCGGCATTTTCTGGAAAGAGTCGAAACCCATCGCAAAATAGTATCAATCAATCATGTCGTACTTTTTTAAACGGTCTCCTGCGTCAGGAGACCGTTTTTCTGTTTATGCAAACTATTTAGGCCGAGCCATTTGACATATGCCAATGAACTGATATTGTTATTGCACCACTGTTGTATTTACGTGTGCACAACGGCTAACACTATATCCAATATTTTGCTTAATTATATATAAGTTCTTGACAATGATAATAAATGATGTAAATGGTAGCCTAGTATTATTTATAATCTAGGAATATACCTATGAAACTGAAAAACAGCGTAAAGGCTATCAGGGAATCACGACTATTGAGCAAAGCAGAACTCGCTCGCAAGGCTGGGGTTTCATCACTGACTATCGACAGGGTTGAACGAGGTGAAGCATGCCGTGTCGAAACAATGCGTAAAATCATTCTGGCTCTTGGGTTTTCACTGGACGAAAAAGATAAAGTTTTTCAGGGTTGAACTCGACAGGGATGGGATATGTTTCTTTTTAAAAAGAAAAAAGAAGTCGTCGGCGTTGATGTCGGTTCGGGCTCAGTTAAGGTTGTTCAACTGAAGGAGACTAAAAGTTCTTTTCAATTGTTAAATGTCGGCATTTACCCGCTCCCCCCCGAAGCGATCGTCGACAACACGCTGATGGACAGTGCCTCCATTGCCTCCGCACTTAATAATCTGCTTTCAAGTCTTGGCATTAAAGTCAAAGACGTTGCATGCTCCATATCAGGGAATTCCGTTATTATCAGGAAAATTGTGGTTCCGGCAATGTCTCAAGAAGAGTTGGAAGAGCAGATTTCGTGGGAAGCGGAGCAGTATATTCCATTCGATATAAATGATGTAAATCTTGATTTTCAGATTTTATCACCCGACAGCAATGATCCGTCCAAGATGAACGTTCTGCTGGTAGCCAGTAAAAAGGACATTATCAACGATTACGTATCGGTGTTCAACGAAGCCGGTATGCAGCTTGCTGTTGTCGATGTTGACGCTTTCGCTGTTCAAAACGCGTTTGAAGCCAATTATGATTACAGCTCTGAGGATGTACTTGCGCTGGTCAACATTGGTTCATGCATCATGAATATCAACATAATTAAGGATGGCATTACCTTATTTACCAGAGACGTTCAGATGGGCGGCTCTCTTTATTCCGAAGAAATTCAAAAACAGCTGGGTTTAAGCAGTGATGATGCTGAAACCGTAAAACTGCTGGCACACGAATCTACCAATGAGCCGCTTAAAACTGTTATCGAAAAAGTTAACGACACCATTACTCAGGAAATCAGACGGTCACTCGATTATTACAACTCAACTGCCGGTAACGAGCGCATTGTAAAAATATTTATCAGCGGGGGATGTTCAAAGGTACTCCATCTTGTTGATACAATTGCTGAAAAAGTTGGTTTGCCGGTTGAACGGATAAATCCATTTACAAAACTTACCTATAATGAAAAAGATTTTGACCCTGAATACCTTGTAGAGATTGCTCCTTTCATGGTTGTACCGGTCGGGCTGGCAATCAGGAGGGTTGGGGATAAATGATAAAAATTAATCTTCTGCCCGTTCGAGCAGCCAAGAAAAAAGAAACCGCAATTCAACAGCTTGTTATTGCCGGCGGTGTTGTAGTTCTGATTGCGGTGGTTGTAACCTCCCTATACCTCGTGAGACGCGCTCAAGTCACTTCGACCAAAGCGGACATTACCTCAGCTACTGGCAAAATAAACGAATTGAAGAAAAAAATCGGCAAGCTGGAAGAACTTAAGGCGATGAAGACTCAGGTTAAAAAGAAACTTGATGTCCTTGCCCAGCTGCGAAAAAACAAAACCGGTCCTGCCCAGAGATTGGCAAGCCTCAGTGACCTTGCCCCGGATCAGTTGTGGCTGACTAATTATAATGAATCCGGCCAGAATGTTAAGATATCCGGTATCGCGTTTACCGAAGAGTTAATAGCGAGGTTCATGAGAGCACTTGAAACCTCGAATGATTTTATGTCTGTGGAACTTCTGGTTTCAGAACAGGCGGAACTTGGTGGGACAAAGCTCAAGAAATTTGACATGTCCATGAAGCTTCAATCATCACCCACGGAATCTCCGGTCGGGCCTGCGGTAAAAAAATAATGCACTGCATTCAGGTGGTCTGAATATGGATCCAAGCATAGAAAAAATACTCAAGCTTCCGCCAAAACAGAAAATTCTGATTATTGCTCTGATCGCTATTATCGAGACGGCGGCCCTGGTCTGGTTTTTGTACCTGCCCAAACAAAAGGAACTTGATGGGGTTAAAGCGGAATTATCCAAATTGCAGGATGAGATTACTGAAAAAACCAGAATAGCCAATAATCTTCCCAAACTGCAGAAAGAATATGAACAGCTGAATAAGGAGCTGGAGCTCGCGTTAGCCGAATTGCCCAATTCCAAAGAGATACCTTCGCTGTTGACAAGCATTACTTCACTGGGGAAAAACGCCGGGCTCGATTTCCTGACATTCCGTCCAAAAGGAGAGGTCGCAAAAGATTTCTATGCAGATGTTCCGGTTGATATTGTTGTTTCCGGGTCATACCTGAGCGTTGCAAATTTTTTTGCTGCCGTTGCAAACTTACCCAGAATAGTAAATATAACAAACGTCGCATTTTCCGATATCAAGAGTGTTAATAATCGAATGATGACCAAAGTGACGTGCCTTGCTACCACATTCCGCTTCCTTGATAAGAAAGAGATTAAGGATGATAAAAAACCTGCTCCCAAAAAATAGCCACTTTCTATACGCCGCTGTTTTGATCGGCTCATGCTGCTTGGGTGCGTGTTCCAAAGAGCAGACGCCTGCTCCAGTACCGGCTCAACAAGCAAAAACTGCCGCTGCCTCAACGGCCCCTGCCGTTTCTGCACCAAAGCCGATTCAGAGTCAAACCAGTTCTTCGTTGCGACTGTCACCCCGGGCAGTAAATCAGTTTGACTTCAGCAACAAAAAAGATCCGTTCAAACCGTTCATTGTCATCAAAGCGGATCCGAATAGCTCGCCCGGCTCAAAAAGCAGAAACCTTCGCAGCGCACTGCCGATTCATAGCTACGACATAAGCCAGTTTAAACTCATTGGCATTATCGTTGGCGCTCGGGAAAGCAAGGCCATGGTCACTGACCCAGGCGGTAAAGGGTATGTACTGAAAGTCGGTATGCTAATTGGCAAAAGTGAAGGCAAGGTTACGACCATTGACTCACATGGAGTTACCGTTTTGGAGCAATTTAAAGATGACAATGGCAAGGTGCGCAGAGAATACATAAAACTTACCCTTCCCAGGAAACAATAAGGAGTTTCGCATGAAGTGGAAGAGCCATAGCTTGAATATCTCATTGAAGGCAATCATCACCGGATGTTTACTTGCTCTGCCTGGCCTGGCCTTTTCTGCGGGGTTGCAAGGCACAGAAAAACCAGCTGAAATTGTGTCGGTCACTCCCAAGGGCACAGGACTTGCCACGGAATTATCGATAAAATTGTCCTCCCAGGCCACCTACACCAGCTATAAAACGGTATCACCGTTACGGCTTGTTATTGACTTTTCACAGGTTATTCCGGGAGAAATCACTGCGCCGCTAACGATTGCCCAGGGCAATTTCAAGACAGTTTCCACACATCGCTTTGATTCTGACGCCGGCGTGCTGACCAGAATGGAAATTGAACTGCTACATGACAGCGAGGCTCAGATATCTGTCGCGCAAAACAATGCCAGAGAATTAACAGTGTCATTTCCAGCGTTAGTGGCAAGTGAAATGGCCGCTGTTGCGCCAATCGGGAAGCCTCCTGTTGTTGCGGAACCGCAACTACCCGAACCCGCCGCACCTGTAATTGCTGCGCCTGTTCCAGAGGTAGTACCAGTTGCACAAGTTGAACATGCAGTGAGAACCCTGACCGCCATTTCAGTAAGAAAAAATACCATTACCCTCGCACTTGATGGTGATATCAGCGATTTCAAGACATTCAGGCTTAATAATCCGGAGCGCTACATTATTGATTTGATGAACGTAAAAAGTGGCCTGACGACGCGCCTGCTGCCATTGAACTCTTCCGGTGTCGCTTCAGCACGCCTCGGCATCTATCCAGACAAAGTTCGAGTTGTTCTTGATGCTGTCAATGGCACCTTCCCGGAAGCAACCACAGTAAAAACAGAAACCGGAGTAGTTATATCGCTTGGTGTTAAAGATGCTGAGAAGAGGATAAGTCCCGCACCAGTCGCAGAAATTGTACCGGTGGTTATACCACCAAAGGAAACACTGATTGCAGCAGAACCGGCACCAGAAGTAATCAAGCCGGAGCCTGCGACACAAACTGCTGTTGAACAGAATAAACCCATAGCTGCCGGTAAAACAAAACAGCAGTCAACTGCGTCAGTTGTCGAGATGATTGATTTCCAGGTCATTGATAACATCACGCGAATATCAGTGAAAGTAAACGGTGATATCAACGCCAGTCAACCTGTTAAAACAGCCGGTTATGTCACATTAACACTTAAAAATGCGGTGTTGCCGAAAAACCTGCAGCGTTCAATTGAGACCCGTTCATTCGTCTCACCGGTTTTGCGTATCACGCCACTGCTGATCAAGAATAAAAAGGGCACTGATACAAAAATTCGTATCGCTACACGGGTTGCTGCCCCCTACGAGTATCGCCAGGAAGGGGACATGCTTTATATCGATTTTACCCATCCAGAGGAATTGTCAGGCGACAAACTTGTGGTGGAAGCAGCAGGACAAAAGATCAAAGTTCCCGCAGCACAACCGGTATTGATGGCAGACGATGAGATCGCATCAAATCTTGCACCCACATCAGAATCAACGGCAAAAAACCTCTCTGCAACTGATACTTCCCGCAGCTATAAAGGGCGAAAAGTATCGCTCGAATTTGCCGATGCAGAAGTCAGAAAGATTTTCCAGCTTCTGTCAGAAGTTAGCAACAAGAATTTTGTGTTAGGTGATGAAGTTACCGGTGCAATCAGTCTCAAGCTCGTAAATGTGCCGTGGGATCAGGCACTCGATATTATTCTTGATACCAAAAATCTAGATAAGCGAGAAGATGGCAATATTATTCTTATCAGAGGCAAAGGTAAATTCAAATCACAGGCAGAGGAAGATTTGGATATCAAGAGAACCCAGCTGAAAAATGAACCGCTTTTTACTGAATATTTCGCGGTGAACTACAGTAAATCAGGAACCATTAAGCCTCAGCTGGAATCTTTGATTACAGCAAATACTGGCAAGATTAGCGAAGATGAGCGCACTAACACTCTCATAGTTACTGCAATCAGATCGGACATCGACAAAATCAAGACCTTTCTCGAGAGAATGGATGTTCCGGAAAGGCAAGTAATGATTGAAGCACGGATTGTTGAAGCAGAATCATCATTTCTTACCCAGCTCGGCATCAGTTGGGGGCACCACTACCGTGACGGTGCGGCGCAGTTCTTGGGGATCAATCAGCTTGACACCAGCTTCGGAGGCTTGACAAACGCACCAGTTACCGCTGGACAGAGCGGCGTTGCCGGTGCAAATGTCGGCATTGCGTTTGGCAGACTCAACAGCAATATTCAACTGGATATGCGTTTGAACGCCGCCGCAACAGCCGGTATGGTAAAAATAGTCTCAACCCCCAAGATTGCGACTCTTAATAACAAAACAGCCAAGATTACCCAGGGGCAATCAATTCCGTATCAGAACACAACATCAACAGCCGGTGCCACAACGCAGTTTGTTCAGGCGGTATTATCGCTTGAAGTTAAACCACACATCAATGCCAACGGCACTATAAGCCTTGAAATAAAAGCAACAAATAACTCTGCCGGTGCCGGAAATCCACCCCCTATCAATACCAAGGAAGCAACGACCGAAATGCTGCTAAAAGATGGTGAAACAACGGTGATAGGCGGTATTTACAAGGAAGATGAAACCGTTACCGAGAGTGGGGTCCCCTATTTGATGGACATCCCATACCTTGGTAGACTGTTCAAATCGACGGACACGAGCAAAATCAAAACGGAACTGCTTATATTCATTACACCGAGGATTCTGAATCAGATTTGACAGGCAAGTATTACTGGTTCTTATACCCACTGAGGGAGTTTACGGATGAAAAAAATATTTCTATTATTTGCATTGATGACTTTTGTTTTGCCCGGTTGCGGTAGTGACGGAAACTCTGGGACGTTGTCAGTATCGGCCCCGACTGCAAGCAACGGAATTGTCTCTGCCGTTGCTACTTATACTCCAGCAACTGGGGTAGCAATGACGGGACTAAAAATAAATTTCACATGGCGTACATATGATTTAGGCACAAAAACATATTCTTCCAATATTTCTGACTCCAGTGAAACCAATAATAAAGGTGTTGCTTTAGGACAATTCAGGCTTAATGATATGACTAAAAATTTAATAGTTTATGTTATTGCATCAACCGGCGATTTAACAAATTCTGAAGGTTGGCGATCTGTCACTGTACCATGATTTTGAAGAATACATTACGGACAAATATTCAAGGAGTTACCATGCAAAGGCTATACAGCTTGCTGGGATTGATGTTGATACTGGTTTTAATGATTGCCGGCTGCGGCGGTAGTGACACCGCTTCCTCTTCTATTCCTGGTAAGGGAGCCAAAGTCAGCGCCAAACTTGTAGGCGGAGAAATAAGGGTTGCAGGCGCGACTGAAGATCAGCTAAACCCGCAGGTTATATATCTTACAGACAGAAATATTTATTTTGCAGTCTGGGAAGACATGCGTAACAGCACACAATCTACGAGTGACGATCCTACGGATACAAGCAAACTGTCAGGCGCAGATATCTGGGGTGTCTTTATTACACCTGGCGGCGTAATCTGTGGCAGTGAATTTGCAATCACCGGGACAACAACACATGGGCTTGCCGGCAATCAAACCCTTCCTCAGGCAGCCTACAGGTCTGGTGGTAAAATTGTTGTAGCATGGCAGGATAGTGTAGGGACTGATAATTCCGGTTACGTGCGCTACGCTTCTATTACAAACTTACCCTCCTTTGACCTCATTGCAAACGCCTGTGTCGCTACGTCCATGCCAACCGTTAGCGCCGCAACATCTGTCGGTTTCACCAGCGTGCAACGATATGACATTCTGAATATAAACCCTATCAGTCAGCCATCAGCTGCTTTTGCCAATTTCAGTGGCGGAACTGTTACATCCGTATCATTTGCAACATCAAGTCCCATAGTACCCGGATCACTTAAACTGAAGAGGAATCCATCCACCATTGCATCAGCCAATCTTTCTGCCGATGTCTGGAATGGTACGTTGGCAGGAAGCCTCAGCGGTACCGTTAACTACAACACCGGAAGTGTAACCGTAAGCGCTGACACCTTCGGAAACCACAATGCCGTTCTTGATGCATATTATGATGTTTATGATCAAAACCCCGGGGCAGCGAACGAAAAACTGCTATCCCGCAAATCGCCCAGAATTAACTATGATTCTGTTAGAGATGAATTCTGGTTCGGCTGGATTGAATCTCGAAGTATAAATAATTTATTCTCAACTCTCTGTTGGGGTGTGCCTGTTACCTGGAGTGCTGGAGATAACGGATTTGCAGGATATTTGCGTCTAAAAGGCTCTGATCTTTCGACTGTCACAAACGGTATTAATATTCCTGGGGCTGACCTGTTGCGTAACGGTGTGACGACTACCGCGCGGCTAATAACGCGGAGCGCTTCCGCTACAGTAATAACAGAAACATATGAATTTTTCTCAGCCATTAACAATATTGCCATAGCGTCTGACAAGTCCTCTCCGGAAACGCTTTTTGTGTGGGAAGGAGACCGGCAGGTCGGTACATTGACATGCAATCTGAATGAAACAACCGGAATTATTACCAGCACATTCGGCAGCGCCAACATGGATGACGGGCTAATCCACGTCTATGGCCTTTTTGACAAGCAATTATTATTGGCTTCATTCAACTCGATATGGATCGATCCAAGTAATTCCTCCACTGGTTCGAACCCAGCACTGGCATTCGATGAAGCAAGTGCACCTCACAAATTTCTGGTGGCGTGGGAAGATATGCGGGGTGGCTCCAATACCAAAATTTTTGGCCAATTAGTCAATTCGGGGGGCGGGCTATACAACGAAAACCGCATGCTCTCATTTCAGGACAGCACCGGTTCCACTCCACCGGTAAATGATGCAATAATTACCAATTCCCGTCAGACACGACCGACGCTCAGCTTCGATGCGGTGAACCAAAGATACTTTGTCATGTGGCAGGATGAACGAAACAGCTCCACCTCGTCGGCAAATATTGATCTGTACGGGCAATTCGTGAATCTGGATGGGTCATTGAGCGGCGCAAATTATTCAATATCTTCAAATGACAGTAATCAATTGGCGCCGACAATCGCCTATGACCCCTACTTCAAGCAGTTTCTTGCTGTCTGGAAAGATGCACGCAACATTAATTTTCCCGGTACAACTTCGTCAGATATTTACGGCCAACTGTTTTCAATTGGCCAACCTCAATTAACGTTACTGACTTCTACAACACCGATAACACCAATAGTGCCAGCTGTACACGATTTCGGCGCCCTCAACACCGGTTCAACTGCAACATGGACATTCCTGGTTAAAAATACTGGTGATACAATTTTGCATGTTGATGCTATAACAAGCCTGCCTAACGACCCATTCAGCATCGCACCGACCAACGCTATTATTCTTGCTGCCGGTTCTTCAGCAACCTATACCGTTACGTTTAAACCGACCTCCTCGGGAAGCTACAACAGCTCCTTCACCTTCACTTCTGATGGCGGCAATCAGACGGTAGCATTAAGTGCGTCCGGTGTCGGTTTCAACACGCTCGAAATTAAGTCGCCCGGTACAACTGCACTGCCGGATGCAAGCCCCAGCGCATGGTATAGCGTACAGATGGTTGCTGCCGGTGGATATACCCCGTTTTTCTGGAGCGCAACCGGATTGCCAACTGGATTGGGTATTTCATCAGGGACCGGTCTCATTTCCGGACAAACCTCCGCAATTGGTTCGTATCCTGTCGTAATTTCAGTAGCTGATGGTAGTAAACCCGCTGAAACGGTTACTCGATCCTACACGCTGAATGTCAGCTCTTTATCGATCGCACAGACTACTCCCAGCGCCTGGACGCTGGGAGTTAATTACTCTTCCGCTCCGGTACACTCACTCACCGCCGCAGGCGGTACCGGGTCAATAGCATGGCTCATGAATGGCACCGTTCCCGGCATTTTGCTAAACGACAACGGAACTTTTTCCGGTATCGGTACAACTGCGGGCACACACTACTTTGATGTGACCGCTTCAGACTCGTTAGGGCAGACCGCTTCAGCACCATTTTCCATTACACTTAACCCGGCACCAACCATTTTAACAACCACTCTTGCTACAGCTGTACAAGGAACAGCATATTCCCAAACAGTGCAAGTAGAAGGTGGTACGGCCCCATCAACCTGGTCAGTTTCCGGTGGACTGCCTCCTGGCGTATCTTTTAATACCGGCACCGGTACATTTTCTGGTACTCCAACAGCGACAGGGAGTTATGGAAATATCAGAGTCTCTGTAAAAGACGCAGCTGGAGTGATCGATACCAAAACATTTACACTGACAATAGCATCCGCAGGGACATCTAACTCTGGCGGGACTACCGGTGGAGCGACTGGAACTGCTCTTTCGTCTGGTAAAAGTGGCTGTTTTATCGCAACTGCAGCATATGGCAGCTACTTGGACCCCCACGTTAAGGTGTTGCGCCAATTCAGGGACAAGGTTCTGCTCCAGAGCAAGCTGGGTTCTGCATTCGTGAAACTCTATTACCTATATAGTCCGCCAATTGCTGATTATATCGCACAGCATGCTGCATTGCGCCTGATCATGCGCCTGGCATTGACGCCGCTGATTTTTGCAGTGAAGTATCCACTGGCTGTAGCGCTGAGTGCCACCCTGCTCGGTATCTGGTTCATCAAACGCAGATTGTTTACTAAAGTTCAACCGGAATTGGTTTCAGCAATAGAGTAGTATGCAGATAAACATCATCAAACATCAAGAGGGTGCCAGTTCTGGCACCCTCTTGATGTTTGAAGTCACATGAGCATTACAGATGAAGTCAACAGTGCTCGATTGTATTTTCAGCTTTTGCACCTTCCCCTTCAAGGGAGAGGTTGGGAGTATGATTGGGGAGATTTTCAGGTTTACACCAAGCTTTACCCCATCCCCACCCTAACCCTCCCATTGAAAGGGAGGGAATATTGAAGCCTTATGGTTCACCACTAGAATTTACTTTTTCAAATCTCAAGTCTTCGATTTTTCAGCGTTATCAGTGATACAGATAGGTTTAAAAGCCGATTGCAACCTTCAACGAATAGATCGGATTGACAGCATATTCTGCTTCAGCAGTAATCGAAAAGAGCGGCAGCGGCGATAACTTGAGACCACCAAAAACACGGGGTACTGTGATGGTTTCCTTACTCAGGTTACCGCTCAAAGTTTTAAGATTTCCCTTTGCTTCGCTGCTGATCACCATCATTCCTGCTCCGGCATACGGAGTGATAAAAACAAGTCCTTTACTGACAGAAGCATCAATCCCGTATGTCTGAATATTTAAATCATCAACTCCCGCCAGTTTTGAATACGTGGCTCTTACGCCGACCGCCGGAGTAACCGCTGTGCCTTCAAGAACTGCCTTGCTGAGCTCCGCTCCGTACAATTTGACGTTACTGTCAGGAACATACGCATACATGGCGCCTATGTCGATGCCTAAGGGCAATCCTTTACGAGCCCTCACCTTGGGAATAACAAGGAAAGAAGGAGCATCATCGTCAAACGCGCTGCTCCAGTACTTGCTGTTCTTGTCGATACTCATGGCTGAAACTTCCGTAGAGATATCAAATCCGGTAATGCCAAGGGCCGCTGTCGGAGCAAGATTCCGGTAACCGATCGCGGCACCGGCATCCTTGCTCAGGCTTTTAAAATCACCCTGACTTATAACTCTGGAAAAATTGATATCAGCCGACAGTACCGGTGAACCCACTGAAACCAGAGATAAAGCCACTATTCCGCATGCAAGCAATCTTCTCATGTAAACCTCCTTGAAGTTTCTTTGGCTGCACTGTAACAAAGCAAAGGAGCCGGGTCAATCGTGCAGCGCATGCAAAGTCTCAGAACATATACTTTTACTCAGCACTATGACAAAAAACTGTAGAAACGCGCTAATCTGCCGATGTATATCAATAACGGGAGGATGGTGTGGCTAAGACGGCTGAACTGAAAATTCCAAGTGATATTGAATACCGTGTCATCGGAAATATGTTTTGTCTGTTGATCTCTGTTGCCGGATTGTTGGCGGGAGAGATGGTTCGGCTGCGTAGCTTTGACTACTGGTTGAATGATCTTATTCCACTGTTGCTGCTAACTTGGTCAGGCTTTGGCTGTTACAGGAATTTTTTGTCAACAATGATCGCGTATCACGATGTGCTTCCCCCGGAACATCACTCCGCTCCCAATGTTGCACACATACATGGCGAACCGGTCATCGCCGGGCATATCTCGTCTAAACCGGGCATGTCAACCGACAAAGTTCTGGAACAGGTCGCCAAACGCATTGAGACACAAAAAGCAGATGCCCTTAAGAGAAATAAGTTTACCAATTGATGGTCCAAAAAGCGTATTTGGTGTTCCACTACCGTAGTGGTTTCAATGGCGGCTTTGTCGGCACTGTTTGTTTGTTGCGGTGATGGGCGACAAAAATATACTCGTCCAGATAGTTCCGGACTCCATCGTTATTCAAGTCATGCAGAGGAGTCGCCGCAGTCCCGATTTCCTTCACAAACCTCCCCCACCCTGACTCGTCAAATGGTAATTCACTTTTCACAGGCGGTACAACTGTAAGCGGATATTCAAACCCGTCTGCCCCGGTAAGTATCATCAGATTAACCGCTATGGCACCAGCATCCGGCAGTATATCGACCTGCCAACGCTCCGTTGACCCTATCTCCTGGCTGAACGCAACCATAGTGCCGCCTTTTACCGCAAAATTTGGTGATGTATTGACCGCTGCGGGGATATCTACCTTCAGAACAGCAATCTGCTGACCATTACTTATGACAATTTTCGGCTCTTGCATGATTGTACCGGAATTCACCTGATCAAACAGCGCTGTCATAGCAGACAGGCTTTTGATGCCAGTGTACGTACTGAAGCGGTCAACAACACCGCTATAGACAATATAGTGCGGTGTTTTCTCCGGCGTTTCAGTATGTGCAACACGATCTGAGGTACTGGCAGATTGAGTTGGTTCAACATGTGCCACTGCTGCAGATTCCGCAGGATTATCCGGAAGAGGTTTTGTTTCAGCTGGCGATTCATCAACTTTTTGCTGATGCTCTGCCGAAAGTGAAACTATCCCGGGGTAGGTCAGCGGAGCTGTCGCTGTTCCCGTAGTACCCGATGCAGAAACGGTCGGAGACGGCTGACTGAAAGGAATACCGGGTGATGTAATAAACCCCTGCTCCGATTTTTCGGTATCCGCTGGTGAATCCGGTGAACCGGCAATTACGGAACTGACCGGTGAGCCCTTGCTATCAATCATAGTGGCAGTCAGCGTCGGAGGCGGTGCTGACGTTACAAGTGACGTGAAGACAATTGAAGCGATCTGGCCGCTTCCGGAAAAAGGATTTGTACTGATAATAGCGATTTTAAGCAAACCGGGGCGGGGGGTATTGGAAGCAAACAGCGCCCCGGAAACCAGGGGTCCTTGCGTTACTACCGGAGCAGAGAGCGACATGGCATCATACATAATATCGAGCTGAATACCGGCAACGCTATCTATACCGGTCGCCTGAACAGAATATGACGAGTTTCCCGACGGGGCTATCGAGACCGTTGCAGCGGCCTGCGCGAAGTTAGGCCACCATATAAAGCAGAGCGCGCACACAGCAAACAATCTGTTAATAAATGAACTATGCATACAGATAATCTCCTCGGATAGTAACCATTATATTCGTATAACCGGTGCCTCACCGTCTCCATGTTGGACGGTAACTAACTATAATCGAATTGAGCCATCTGAACAAGGACGATAAGAGGCGAACATTCCATTGTCAACCTGCCGCAGTGAGATTGGTTGACAACCCTCGCCCGCTATGGTATCGACATCGGCGGAGGTTGAACATGTCACTCAGAAAATTCATCCTGGAAATTGCCGAGAGCGTGCTTGCCGGAAGAGCGCTTGGCGCCGATGACGCAGTGAAACTTTCCGGCGTGTCCGGTACTGACAGGTACCTGCTGTTTGCCGAAGCGGCCAGAATTCGCGATCACTTTGTCGGTCCAGTCGTGCATCTGTGCTCGATCATCAATGCAAAATCAGGGCGCTGCGCAGAGAATTGTGCCTTCTGCGCCCAGTCGGCACACCATGACACCGGCGTCGACATTTACCCGCTAGTTGATGAGGACGAAATTGTACGGTGCGCAACTCGTGCCGAACAAAATGGTGCAAGCTGCTACGGCATCGTCACCAGTGGTACCCGGATCAACAAGGGAGAGGAGCTTGATCGTGTCTGTCGCACGGTCGCCCGGATAAAATCTGAAACGGCTGTTTCCCCATCATGTTCTCTCGGCATAATGGATCAGGAGACGGCTCTTCGCTTGAAAAATGCCGGAATGGAAACGTATCACCATAACCTTGAAACATCCCGCAGTTTTTTCCCCACTATTTGTTCAACCCACGATTACGAGGACGATGTGGCCACGATTCGCGCCGCCAAAATGGTTGGCTTGCGCGTTTGTTGTGGCGGCATCTTCGGCCTTGGTGAAACATTCGCTCAGCGAATTGAAATGGCGCTGACTCTTCGAGAATTGGAGGTAGACTCAATTCCGCTTAATTTTCTCAACCCCATGCCTGGAACAAAACTTGAATCTGCCAACAACCTGACTCCGCTGGAATGCCTGAACATTATTGCCGTATATCGGTTTCTGCTGCCGGACAAACAACTGTCAGTGTGCGGAGGACGTGAGAAAAACCTGCGAGAGCTGCAATCATGGATGTTTCTGGCGGGAGCAAACGGCACAATGACCGGCAATTACCTGACGACTCCTGGACGCTCTCCCGAACTCGACCGACAGATGCTGCAGGATCTTGAGTTGACCGGTGCAGGCTGCTGCGGAAAAGGAGATACATGAAACCGCGTGGCATATTTATAACCGGAACAGATACCGGAGTCGGCAAGACCATCGTTGCAGCGACAGTCGCGCGGTTGCTGCGAATGAATGGCGTTTCCGTCGGCGTGATGAAACCGGTTACCAGTGACTGCCGGGAAGAGCATGGCCAACTGGTTTCCGACGACGCCCGACTGCTCTGTCAAGCCGCCGGCATATCAATTTCTGAAGATGTTGCGCCGTACCGGCTGCGTGAACCGCTGGCTCCCGCTGATGCAGCAAAACGTGACGGCGTCCAGATCGATTTTTCGGCTATCAGGGAATCATTTGTTCAACTGACGTCAGCATATCAGTATGTCATTGTTGAAGGAGCTGGCGGCCTGATGGTGCCGCTGGCGGGGGGATTGCTGGTAGCTGATCTTTCACGGGAACTCGAATTGCCCCTGCTGGTGGTTGCACGGCCACAATTGGGGACCATCAATCATACTGTTCTAACCTGCTTTGCCGCTCAACAGATGGGACTCCCGGTAGCAGGAGTTATCATCAACGGCATGCCGAAAAACCCCAGCCTGGCGGAACAGGGGGCTCCGCACCAGATCGGTTCGCTCTGCGGTGCGCCGGTGCTCGGCATTTGGCCGCATCACACAGGAGTCGATGAGATGGAGATAGTAGATGAACTGGCCGCCTGGCTGGACGGGCAGGCAGAAACCAGGATCGTCTTGAGGGAATTGGGAGTGTAAAGCAGCAAAATATACATCGACTTTTGAAACACGGAGCAACAGAGCAACTGAGTAAAATTTGAGTATAGTAATCAATCTGGAAATTCAGTTTGAGAATTATAGTTTCTCAATCACGGTTTTGACTACTCAGTTGCTCCGTTGCTCTGTGTTATTCGAACTGCCGTTTCCATGTAACGATTATCACGTTCGAAATCTTCAACAATATCAGCAAGTGCCGTATATCTGCTCACCCCGCCAAGTGCTTCGCTGATGCCGGTTGCACGCAGGATTTCACGCGCCTCGGCATGCGCTTCCGCCACTCTGAACTGAATCTTCTGCCGCTCCAATTCCTCTTCAAGCCGCTGCAGCATCCTGGCTCCGGCCGCGTCAATGTACGGTGAGGTTGAAAGGTCGCACACTGCTAGACGAACAGCTGTTTTCTCACGGTGAATAGCATCAAACACCATCGTGCAGATGGTATCAACGTTGAAGTAGAGCAGCGGCGCCTCAATCCGGAACAGGAACAGTCCTGAGAAACGTTCATTAGTAGTATGGCGGGCCGCATCACTGAACCGGATACTGCCAGGGATCCTGCCAAGCACCGCAATATGAGGATTAGCCATCATCCGCAGCAGGAACAGAATTGACGCAATAGCTGAAACAGTGACGCCCTTCAGGATTCCAAACAGCAGCACTCCCACGAAAGCTACCAATGCAACGTTGAACTCAACCCGGCTAATCATCCGCAACTTTTTAAAGTCATCAAGCTTCACAAATCCGGAAATCGCAACGATGACTACCGCAGCGAGAACGGCTTCCGGCAGGTTTCTCAGCAGGCTGGCCACAGAGTAAAGCACGATCACCAGTGTGATTGAAGCAAATACGAGAGACAGCGGCGTGCGCGCACCGGCCTTTTCGTTGACAGCTGATTGAGAAAAACCACCGGCAACCGGATAACCGTGACCGAATGCAGCAACAAAATTGGCCGCCCCCAAACCGAGAAGTTCCTGGCGGGGATCAACCTGATAATGATATTTCGAGGCAAAGGTCCGGGCTGCGGCAATGCTCTCCACATACGAGAGCAGGAAACAGGCGAACGACAATTCCAGCAAACCCTCCATCTGCCCCGTCTGCAATGATGGCACCTCAAAAGACGGAAGCCCAGGCTGGATGGCTCCAACAACCTGAACACCCTGTTCAGTCAAGCCAAATACCGAGACAATTCCGGTTGAAACCAGGACGACCACCAACGCCACCGGACGCCCAGGTAAATACCGGTTTCCGACTAACAGCAGGAGGAGTGAGCATGTACCAAGAGCAAGCACCGTCAAATTAATACTGCCCAGCTGTTGAAAAATGGCAATTAACCGCCAAAAGAAGCTCTCCCCGCCGCCGGTTACTCCAATCAGTTTGGGGATCTGTATCAAGGCAATACTCAGAACTGCTCCGGCCTTAAATCCGAGGAGAACTGACTCGGAAATGAAATTGACGAATGAGCTGAGGCGCAAGATCCAGGCAAGAAAGCAGAAAGCAGCAACCATGCATGCAGTCATGGCAGCAATAGCTGCATAACGGGTCGGATCACCGGCGGCCATTGAACCGACTACAGTGGCTACCATAACGGAAATGGAGGCGATTGGCCCGACGGAAAGATGGCGGGATGATGCGAAGAGGGCGTATGCGAATCCGCTGAAAATATAACAATACAGCCCCGCCTGCGGAGCCAAACCGGCTAACGTTGCGTATGCCATCGCAACCGGCACTGCATACGCCGCAAGTGTAATACCTGCAGTCAGATCGGGCAGAAACGAGGCGCTCCGGTAGCGTGGCAGCCAGCCGATTATCGGAATCAGTCGTACCAGCCACCGTGGGGGACTGTTCATGGCATCTCGCCTATTATTCCGGGTAGTCAATCAAGTCGGGCACCGATCCAACGTATTAAGATCACGTACAACAATTATATCTGTCAGTACGGCGGTATCGAGAGAATCATCAAAGCCTGTCAACTCAATCTTTGCCTTGGCTAGCAGTAATCATTGACTTGATCCTGTTGTAAGCTGAGCGACTTATAACCTTCCTCGCTTTCAACTGTTCTATGCTTGTAAACGGCCGAGCAGCCACTATCCTCGCCGAGTTTGACTCTCCGATACCGGGCAAGGATCTCAAAGTTGTCTCAGATGCAGTGTTAATATTTATCAGCGTAACTTCTTCTATACGCTTCGAATGATTTTCTGCTGCGAGTAAAGAAGCCGGCACACACACCACTAGCAGACAAAACAACAGACTGAACATATTCCCTTTCATAGTATATCTCCTGACTGAGTGGTTCGTTGTTGGCCTAATAGGCGTAAAGAACTGACAGGTTTGATTTTTCCTGAGGATTGTTTGACTTTTCAGCGGTAACTTCTATTCTGTAAATTGCCGGTTTTGGCTGGACTGCTACATCAGAAGACCCGCCGGCAACCCCCGAACCTCCATCAAGATAGACTCCCGAAAGGTCGCTACCGGTACAATTACCGACAGGATAAGGTCGTTTATCACTGCAAACGGTATCAACTATTTTTGTATAAACCGTATATGGGTTAGAAGAGGTCGAATTTAGTGTCACTGTCATGTCGGGTGCTACTATTGGAGATGCAGAAGAGCTGCATTGCGCTTCCCAAGCAGGTGAAGAACTGGTAAGCTTTTTCTGCAGGCAGGCAGCTGCTGAGGCGTCGGATGAAGCCTGAAAATTAAATGCGGTACCAAAATTTCCAGCAGTGATCGCGTCTGCAGGAGAAGCGAGATTTGAAAATAACTGGGGCATGACATCCTTGACAATAAGGTCAACCCCGCCATACGATGCTTCAAGAGAAGTTTTGTAGCTCTTATTCGCCCCTGATAGCTTGACACTTGACGTAATCATATACATAAGGAACATCACTATAGTTAATGATATGAGAGTCAGCATCAGAGACGTGACGAGCGCGATCCCTTTCTGATTGTGTAATAATTTCATTGCATTATCCTTGTTATCAGCTTCCTGTAAGATTCTTCGGCCTTATCACCAGCCGATAAATCTTCCATCGGTAGTTCAGCCACCCCTTGGCTGTCAAAGCTGCAACATCATACCCTTTCGTTATGCTTTCAATATCCCCGACAACAATCTTTGAACTGTTTGTAAAATTCAGGTCTTTACGTCCATCCTGAACCATAAGATAAACCTTTACGTATTTAAGTTTATTACGTATTTCGTCCGGGGAATTCATAATTGCCTGGATATCCGCCGGAGAGGAGGAACCAGCAACGGATATATCGACGGAATCCGTAGCATATGCGGTGGACTCATCAATCAGACCGTTACCGGCAACATCCCAACCAAAGACAACCTGCATATCCGCAACACAATCAAGAAGCGGATATTCTGTTGAATCGCCGTTTGAATGGTTTACCGTCGCCATATACAATATGCCAACATTGTCTGCACACCAAGATGGTATGCTTGTTCCGGTTGTCGGCCTTTTGACATAATAATCCGACCTGTTGAACGGCATTCTGATCGTTGCGTCAGAAACGCCGTATTGAAAATAAGTTTGCGAACTGTCTATCGGTGACATTGATGTCAGGGTAAAATCCTTCCAGTCAGTTGCGGTAGAGTTTACCAGCGTATTTACCAGCTTCCCGTCTTTTGAGAATGTTCGGTCAAGGATAACAACTCTGCTTGTTGCACTCAGGTTTTCAGAGGCGTTTGACCAGACTTTCGACGGTTTCGTCGTTGACGAATATGTCAGGTAGGTCCATTTTTGCGAGGTACTGTTCCTTCCCACTGACGTTGCCTTAACAGCAAGATAGTCTCCGTGGCTTGAATAATTATCAAAAGATACAACGGCCCGCGGAACGCCAGCCGGCGAATCATTGAGCACGGCAGGACCGGAGTTCGCCTCGAGATAATCGGGAACAACCTGATAAGCGCTTGGCAAACCATAACCCATCTGCTGGAGATCATGGCGAAACATCTCCAGACCGACAATTCCTTCGATGTTACTCTCTTCGCTGACTACCAGCTTCCCCGATGTTTTCAGGATTGATTCAAAGGCCGATGTTGTAATTAATATAACCGCTATAAATAGCGCCATGGTAATGATCAGCTCTATTAATGTAAAACCCCTATTGTTCCGCATGATGACACTCACTTTAACCAGATTTAACTGCCCGGATTTACAGCCAGAGATGAAATCATATACTGAAAAGGTTTCTCTTTGTGCTGCCAGGATACGGTGACTACAATTTCCTTGGAATTAGTACTGACACTTGTAACCGTTCTTGTCACAGAGTAACTCTTCGAACCACTTCTGACAGGTGTACTCACGAGTATTGGTGCTGCAGTACTCACCAGTGCAGTAAACGTCGCAGTATCAACAACCGAGGTTTTTGCCATGACCATCTGGTTATCGGCAATTGTTACCGCCTCGTTGCGCAACATATTGCCAAGATTATTATCTGTCGCGACATTTACCACCTGCAGCAACCCCAAAAGCCCGACCATCATGATAAGTATGGCAACACAGAACTCTATAAGGGTGAACCCCGACCTGCCTATCGAATTATCTGAATTCACATGTAGTTCCATTTATTTTCCCCAGATTGACACGTGTGGCTGATATGACAATACAGTTTACCACTGACCCGGCAGTATAAGGGTTCACTATCAATGTAAAATTGTCGTTTGCAAACCCTCTCGTATCGTACTCTACAGAGTCATTGACGGCGTCAGTCAGCGAACTTCCGGATTTTTTTGTAAGCCCGAATGTGAGAGCTGGTTTACTGATCAGGGTTCGGCCACTGTTTCTGGCCTCGGATTCTGAGCTGTACGATTTCATGACATAACTGCCGGGCAGGAAAATTACGCGATGCGCCTTTTTTTGCTGAAACGCGTTGGCACGAGCCTGATTGAGATCATTGAATATTTCACGGGTCTGGGCCTCCACTTTGTATTTGGTCTGCCATGCATTGAAAGAAATGGTTCCGATGCTGGTAGCAATTGCCATTATTGCAATAACAATAACCAGCTCAATCAAGGAAAAACCATTATTTTTTGTCATGAGCAGCATATTATTTTTCCTGTAGGTGCATAATTTTCTTTGGCGGTTTATTGGAAGCATTACTGACCACAGGCGGAGGATCTGAGGGCGGCTTTCCGGTCATGGCAGAACCGATTTTCCTGCCATCCATCGCTGTCAGGGCAGAACTGAGTGCTATCTCCTCAAATGCCCCCGTTGAAACCTGAACCAGCATCTTTCCTCCGGTTGTTGATGCCGGCGGTGCCCCTCCAGTATCGTATTTAGTACCCCAGACATATGAGTCCCCGCCGAATTTACATACGTCCGCAGTCGGTTTGAACGTCGTAAAGAGAACCAGACCATTGGTTAAGGCGACCGGATCGGTTATGGTCCGCTCGGCGCCCATGGAAGCCGATTGTGAGTCCAACTGGATCCTCCAGCCTTTTTCCGAGCCCATGGCTCCAATTGTGTTCTGTAATTTCAGATCCGTCAGACCGAGGACCGGAGCATCGCTAACGGTACAGTTCTTGTTGATTTTATTGTTGATAGTGTAGCACAAGTCCTGCACGCCCATTATGTAGCGATTATTTGTTGAATCATCACCACTATAGAAAAAACGGCCCGTGCCGAAATAGAGCCACAACTTCATATTTTTTCTATCCTGAAGCTTTGCTATACCTGACGTTACCGGTCCCACATTTGCGACAACTTCACCGACAGTCCAGTTTGCCGGATTTGTATCCTCTTTTGTTAAAAGCCGCAGCACTCCGCCATTGGTCCATTCGGTAGCGGCGGTTATCGGATCAGAATCAGCGATCCCTGCTTTCGTATATCCGATATAGAGGGCATCATCCTGATAGTTGCCCTCGTCGCTCTTGTTCCATCTGTCAGAATCAATGACAGCACTCGCAATACTGCCGGCAAATGCCCTTTGGATGCCGGTATCAATTACCCAGTAATTAGTATCCTTGACGAGCGGAGCAGAAGCCCCAAGATCCACTACAAAAAGCTTCAGATTCTGGTCGGATCGCCCCATGAACCGATGCATGCTCGTGTCAATCGGGCCGGTCGGTCCAGATGCAAACACGGCAAACCATTTACCGTTTTTGGTTTTATCGGGAGAAACAACACTAGTTACCGGATCAGTTTTGGTCGCACTGATCCTGACTATTGCTGCTCCGGATGTTGCGTAACCGAGCCCTACATCACCAGTTGCATCTGCAGGAGGAAACTCCCATTTCAGGGTCGGTTGGTTTGCAAGAGTGCCGTCGCTGAGAAAATACTGCCCTGTAATATCAAGCGCGAAATACGAGGAATATCCGACCCCTTTTGTCTTTGGTGATGCTGCATCAGTCGGATCAAAGATTGGCGTTTTTACACAGGTGCCACCAAGGTCGGCGGTGCAGGCTGAACTTTTAAACCGGGAAGCCCCCCCGAGGCCCATGCTGCCGATCAGTACTGTTTTCCAGTTTGTGCCGCCGGTCTCGTCCCTGGCACAGCCGGAATAGTCGCCGGTAGTGCATGCCGCAGGTATTCCAGTAGCCACGTCGGCGAGCACAGTTGGCCCATCAATATAAAAAAGGTGTTTGTAATTCTGGGCATCGGTAAAATATTTCAGATACGGAAGAGCGCTTCGTGGAACGTACGCCCACTGCTCCTCACCGAGATTTGTCCCGGTAAGAGTTGCCTTGATATCCCCCCCGATTGTAACATAACCGCCCGTTTTGGGAACATCAGTCACGCCGCTGACAGTCAGTTTGCCCAACTTGAACGCGTGTAGCATTCCGTCATTTACCCCCACATACACCATACCCCTGCTTTTATAGTTGGATGAGGCAATGAATGCAGCGTAGCTCTTGTCAGCATACCCGGTGGGTGATTCCAGGTTGTATGTGTTCAGTCTATTGGTTGACTGAAGGCGCGGAGTCGAGGAGACGATATCGCCCAGTTTCCATTCTGAAGTGACAGTCCCCCCCCCTTGCAGCAATGAAACTCTCCTGTTTCGATAGGCAAACTGGTCTGTACCTCGAACATAATCAATTATCTTTTTAGCCTCAGTCGCATCTGCCGCCTGCAGATATGGCAGAAGGCTAGTTACCCGTGTCGAAACCAGTGACGGCGCGTAAAAACCACCCATATCATCTGCGGCCGGGAGTAGTAGTGAGTAGCCGTCAATACTGGTATGTATTCTCCGGGAATTTGCAGAGCGCGCCCACAAAAGCCGGCCGGCACGCCAGACGCTCTTAACCAGGTCGGGATCTTCTGCAGCGGTTACCAGAGCTTCGCCCAAGCCATCGCCGTTCGTATCCCGCTTCAATTCGACTTTTGTCTCGGAGTTGGAGAAAAAGAAACGGGCAACATAATCATTTTTCAGGTTCAGCACATGATAGGGTGTTGTTGAGGAGAAGTCGGTATCCTCCCGCACTGTGCTGTTTGCTATAAAAGGATCAACGTAGTACCAGAGATTCTGCATTTCGCCAATCCAGTTTGCAGAGGTCGCAACATCAGCTGCGGTCGGTGGTGTAAATATCTTGTTGGGGTAGAATACCGCCTGAAGCAGGTTTGCACCACTTCCTTCACTGTTGCTCAGGATAGACGCAGCCGTCCCGGAAGCAACCTTTGCCAGTATACTGGAGATGGCTGTCGATATGCTCGATTCGAGAACTGCACCATCGGTAGCCTCGAAATAGGTGTCCGGCACATTGTTGCCATCCTTGTCCCATTCGCTTACCTGATCAGGAGACGGGTACTGATTTGGAGAAGTACCCTTGTCGTCACCGTTCTTGCTTTCAAAACCACCATATTTGGCCATGCTCTGCAGAGTTTTTGTTCCGGAGCCATCACCGAAGGCGTACACGGAGTAAAATGTAATATTCTGAGTACCGGCCATATCATTGGATAATGCTGCGCTCCTCATGTCGTTCACATGTCCGTAATAAGCTGTACCATCAACATACTGGCCATCACTCCCGGTCGGCTTGTCGGCCGCTACCATCCTGCTGACCCACGTCGTCACATCAAATATCGAATCGGTATAACTGTTCAGGGTTGGATTCGTGAGCCCTGGCAGTTTATCTGTGCTGTTTGCTTCACCATCCGTCAACAGCAGTACAAAATGCTTCTGGCAGGGGTACTGGATGATCGGGTTGGCATCAGGATTCCACGTCGTATCGCCATAATTTGTGTTTGAATTGTACGCACTCGGCTTCGCCTGATAATACCTGATTGCTTCGTAGAGTGCCTCTGCAATCGGGGTATTGGTCTTCGGATTGGTGTTCGGACCTTCTATGGCGGTAACCAGATCACCAACCGGTGAACCAAGTTTCGCCACTATCGTACCGCCATCGGAATTACTGTTGCTTGTGGAACCGAATACTTCAAGGCCGAAACGAACCCTGTCCGCGAGATTCTGAACCAGTCCCTTCGGCTCTGTTGTTCCATACTGGACCCATTTCCCCTTGTCCGACCAGAGATATTTTGTCGCCAGCGTAGGCCGGTTTGCACCTGCCAGTGTTGAAGAGCCTTTGTCCGTCACTCTTCCACCGACCAGAACCTTGCGCACAATATCCACCTTGTTCATATTGCGCCAGTTGAGATAATTTCCAGATTTACCGTTTGATGTCGACAGGTTCAGGGTTACCGTATCCTCCAGATACACATTGGAGTCCCCCGCATCCACCTTGTACATCTTCAACGGATCAAAATATCCGTAAAAAATCGTCGGACAGGGATTGGTAGTTGCGTTATGCGATGATGTGCAGCTGTAGGTTTGGGTGTTGTAATAGGCATACCCGTCACTGTCTGTCCCGCCCATACTGCCCGAGTTGTCAAAGATAATAAGCACGTTCGGGGTCAGGTTGGTTTGCCCCTGCACGAAGGGTGGGACCTGGCAGTAGTCGTTACCGGATGCAGGTACAGATGCGATAAAATGTACGGTGATAACGCCGTTGGCCTGGATGTTGTTGAATGTATAGGAATTGGTCGAAAGCGGTACAATATCGAGGTTGTTGTAAGATTTATCCGCGTCAGTGACGTACACATGAGAAATGATATAGCCGGCATTTGCGGTAATGGTGAAAGCTTGGCTTGCCCCTTGGGTAACTGCAGTCACACCGGCAGGGGATATTGTGCCGGAACCTGACGGACTGGACACGTCTACTGATGCGGTGATTGTGTAATCAACCTTCCTGAATTTCACGGTAAAGCTGGCATCATTTGTTATGGGCGGCGTCGTATATGTCACCCCGGAGATTCCGTTGGTACTGTACCCGGTGCCATTGAAATTGACGCTGTCAATAACGCAGTTTGAAGAAGTAGTCAGGTCAAAAGTCCCAGTCTGATTGACATTGATGCTCGAACTGGCGGGAGATACAGAGTTTGGGGTACATTCAGCATCTGACCCAGCGGCATCAACGCTTCCGGTTACGGTGTAACTGCTGGCGGCCGTGGAAGCAAAGACCACCGAGATGACATACTGATTCCCGCCACTCATGTTAATTGTGAAAGAAACATTCGAGGTTTGTGGCGAGTCTGGGAGGGTAATATCGGACCATACCGACGGAGTCAGAGTTTCACCATACTTTATTGAAACGATTTTAAAACCTGATGCAGGGCGAACCTGAATATGCCGGTGACCATCTGAGTTCAAAGACGTTCCATCCGGATTACGATTGGATAGCTGAACATCGGTTCCATCAGTTTTCCAGACTTCTCCACCGCTGCCATTGGCAACCGGAGTATCATATCCGATCGTGTTGTTTGTTCCGTACCAGGCTCCTGCCTGTCCGCCATGTGCATTGGGGTTGTATGCTTCAAAAACGACCCAGATCAGGTATTTCCTGTCGCTGCTGGTGTTAAATGAAAAGTCAAAATTGCTCGTCTGATTTGTTGCCAGGCCTGAGACCGTATTCCATGAGTACCCGGTATAGGGGGCGGTTAAAATACTGTCAGGATCTGTCCAAGAGGCTCTACACCATTTTATCTGTGTAATTTTGTAACCGGATGCCGGCCTCACCTGAAATGTTTTTTCGCCAGCGGAGCCCGACTGATTTTCCAAATGCCCTGCCGTCCCCAACTGGTAATAGTTATTTCCTTTTCGGTATACCGTTCCACCGGTCCAGTTTGCCGCCGAATCGTTATAATCGTTAGTGTTGCTGGTCCCATAGTATGATGTGAACCAGGGATCCCAGGCGAAGGCAGACGTCGAAATAGTTAGCAGAGAAAAAAGAATAACAAAAAGCGTACTACATTTAATCGATATTATTTTGTTCCTCATGATAAAGCCTCCACAAGCAAGTGAAACTAACAGCAAACACCTCTACTCAAAAGTTGCCCTGTTTACCACTTCAACATCTGAGGATTTGAATAAATAACCACTCCTGCAATAATCAGCACGACAACAACCGTTGCAATGATAAGATTTCTTGTCGAAAACACCTTCGCCATGGCCTTCTCCATCGGAGTCAAAATCTTGCCATGGCAATAAATGCAGACTTTCATCTTTGAAGCAATCGGCTTGTGGCAATATGGGCAGTTAACCAGCGCTTCCTTGACTGTCGGTTGCTTTTGTTTTTTGCCACGTTCCGCCTGCTGTTCAGCTTTCAGGGCTTTATATTTTTCATACTCACGAGCGTAATCCTTGTAAATAAGCGATCCCGTTATAGTTGCAAAAAGCTCTTCAAGCTGTTTCAGGTTTTCTGCCGCAGCGCTTCGACCAACCTGGTCCGCAGAGCGCAAGGCACGCCCATATTCTTCCTTCAGTTTCCGGTAAGTTTTCTCCACCTGCTCCGGATTATCGCTGAATGAAAGCCCCATCGCCTTGTAGCACAGCTCGATATCAGAGAACTCTTTCTCCTGTTCAGACGAGTAACTCATTTCTTCCCCTTCCAGGATGGATTAGCAACGGAATATCTGCCAAGCGTTCAACGTTCGGATCATTATAAGCAAATTGAGTGCCACACTATTTAACCGAATAACTATATGTTTTTATACGCATAAATTTACCAACAATTGCTACTGCGCAATTTTGTTCAGATGATCCGGGTACAAAAAAGCCCCGTACTATGCAATTTTTTCATAGTACAGGGCAAAAGATGCTCTCATTATTTTTCTAAGAAACTCTGCTTACATCCTGCAGGACCGTCCCCTGCCAACTGTACCATTTTTGTGCCCTACTTCCCTTCCAGCATCTTCTTCATTGTCTCGGCATCACGCATGCCGACCTGAATGGTACCATCCGGCATCACCATGGTCGGCGTCCCGGAAATACCGTTGGCAGTGGCAAATTTCACAATCTCGTCAATGGCTTTCTTGCTGCTTTCTTTGGTCGGCTTGGGGATATCTTTTCCTTCAAACGCCTTATCGAGAAGATCAAGGTCCTTTGTTTCAAGTACCGTTCGGGATTTGTCGTATGCGGCCGGATGCATCGGTAGCGGAAAGAGCATGATGTGTATGGCAACATCGGGCGCGATTTTGGCAAGCTTCTGCAGCTCGACATGCCCCTTTCTGCAGTAGGGACAATCGGGATCAGTAAATACATACAATTTTTTGGCGCCTTTCGGGTTGCCCATGACAACCGCATGTTGAGCGGGAATAGTAGTAACATCCGCCGATGTTTTCTGCTTGGGCTGTGTAGCTTTTTGCTCGTGAGAGGAGACCGGTTCCAGTTTTTCAAGGTCTACCACCATCCCCTGGATCAGATGTTTCTTGCCGTAGTCCAAGAGGAGAATACCTTTCTGTCCCTCCTTTTCCACAAGCAGTTCAAAAAGTCCCCGAGCCGGAGAATGTTTGACGGAGGCAACGGTGACACCGGTCTTTTTAAGGAGCTCAGTCGCCTCTTTTTCTGTCAAAGAGTGGCAAGAGGAACATACCCCGCCGCATCCTTCCTTGGCCATGGCAAAAGAGGGAGATGAAACTATCAGTGAAACGAACAAACAGATAAGCAATGATTTCAACATGGATGATTCCTTTCATTGTGTGAATGCTGGCTACTCTATGCCATATTCCTTGAGTTTGTAAAGCAGTGAACGATGGCTGATTTCAAGTATTTTTGCCGCATGTGAGCGATTACCGCCGGTTTTTGCAAGTGCTTTGCGAATCAATTCGCGTTCAATGGTATTTTCAGCCTTTTTTATGGAAAGATTTTCACCATCAGGCGGCACGGGCAGTTCAACGTCGTCAACGGCACGGATTGAAGTAGGAAGACAGGAGGGGGTGATGGAACCGTTTTCACACAAAATACAGGCACGCTCAATAGCATTTTCAAGCTCACGAACGTTACCCGGCCAGCGATGTGCCATCAGACTGCGCATCACACGTGGTTCAATACGTGGCAGCTGACCTTCGCAACGTCCATGACGCTTCAGAAAATGTTCCGCAAGCAGAGGAATGTCCTCCATCCGCTCGCGAAGCGGCGGCAGCTCAAGGCAAAACACGTTCAGCCGAAAGTAGAGATCCTCCCGAAAACGCCCGGCGGCGACATCTGCAGAGAGATCACGCGCCGTGGCAGAAACCACCCTGACTTTGACTTTACTGTCAGAGGAGCCCCCTACCCGTCTGATTTCACCCTCCTGCAGTACCCGTAGCAGCTTGACCTGCAGGGCAAGTGGCATTTCGGCAATTTCATCAAGAAAAAGCGTGCCGCCATCAGCCTGTTCAAACAGGCCAGACTTGTCACTGGACGCATCGGTAAAGGCACCTTTGACATGTCCAAACAGTTCACTTTCAAGCAGATTATGCGGTATCGCCCCGCAATTTACCGCAACAAAAGGGCCCTCCGCCCGAGAACTATTCTGGTGAAGCGCCCGGGCGACCAGCTCCTTGCCGGTTCCGGATTCACCGAGCACAAGAACAGTGGTTTTCAGATCGGCAACTCTGCGAATCTGGCTGAAAATTTCCTGCATCTGCGGAGTGCGGCTCAAGATGCCGCTATACACGAACTGTCCAGCAGCCGTGTCACGCAGGTGTCGGTTCTCTTCCTTGAGCCGCTCCCGCTCTTCCGCTTTTTTAAGCACCATGATAATTTCATCTTTTTTGAACGGCTTGGAAATAAAATCGTACGCCCCCTGTTTCATGCAGGATATCGCCGTTTCCACAGAACCGTAGGCCGACATCATGATAATCGGAGCGGTAACATGACTCTCCAGCGCCCGGAGCAAAAACGACGGGCCATCCATTTCCGGCATCCGAATGTCACACAGAATGTAGTCAAAAACGGTATCTGAAAGCCGGGCCAAACCAACTTCGCCATGTTCGGCACAGGTGACGCGGTACCCCTGGCGGGCCAGCATGACTGACAGCAGGTGGCGCAAGTTTTCTTCATCATCAATAACAAGGACATGCTGGCTGTTGCTCACGATACACCCCCTTCGTCTAGATCTGCAGACGGTAGACGGACAGTAAAACAACTCCCGAAGCCAACTCGGCTTGAGACTGTAATACCGCCGCCGAAACCCTCTACAATGCGCGCTGAAATGGCCAGCCCCAGTCCTGTGCCCTTGCCAGGCTGTTTGGTGGTAAAAAACGGATCAAAGATATGCTTCAAGGACTCTTCTGTAATACCTGCACCATCGTCTATCACGTCGAGGCAGGCATCGGGCCCATCCCGTCGGGCCCGGACCGTAATGGTTCCCCCCGATACTGTTGCATCACAGCTGTTAAGTAGCAGATTGATAAGTACCTGCTGGAGCTGATGCTCGTCGCATTGGGCCAGCAATGCCCCATCATCAAATTCCGAAGAAATTGTTATCTGATTGAAAGCACCCTGCTGGGAGAGAAGATCAAGTGTTGCGCCAATAACATCCCGTACGTCAGCGTTGTCACAGCCGGTTGAGCGTGGCCGGGAAAAATCGAGCAGCCCCCGCACAATCCGGTCGATTCGAGAAGAGTCACTCGCGATACGCCGGGCGTAATCCTGTATGATATCGTTATCAGGCAGTTCCGATGCCGTAAGTTCTGCATAGCCCATAATTGACGCGAGCGGGGTTCCGATTTCATGTGCCATACCGGCAGCCAACAGCCCGATGGACGCCATTTTTTCCGTACGGAGCGTTTCCTCCCGGGCTTCGCGCAGGTCATTGTTCGCCTTTTCCAGAGCAGCAACCTGATCAGCGACCTGACGGTCCTTGCTGAAGAGCGCTGACGCCATCTCGTTAAACGCAGCTGCCAGGCGGGCAAGCTCAGCACTCCCGGAAATATTGAGCCGGTGACCATACTGCCCGCCGGTTATCTTTTCCGTCGCGGCCAGAAGCCGGTCAATCGGACGGACAACAATACGTGTCAGAATAAAGGAACCGACGCCGAGCAACAACACGAAATCCAGAATGAAATATGCCGTCAGCATTTGACGAGACCGGTTAAGGCGGGCTCTCTCCGGAGTCAGAGAGATCAGTAGCCCGGCTTTGGCAACGGCCTCTCCGTTCTGCTTGATCGTGAGCAGATGGACAATACCACTGCCGTCCGGCTTGATATAGCTTCCGTCGGTAGCTGTTGTTATGCCTTGAAATGGAGAATAGGGTTCACTCCCTTCCCGTCCGGCAGAAAAGATTATATGACCGTTTTTATCGAGCAGGGTCAAACGGTCAAAGACCGACTCTTCGGTAAGCTTCTGGATAAACTGGGAAGCGTTTGAATCAGGAGGTATTATTCCTTCAGGGTAGATAGGCAGCGTTTCGGGAAGCAGACTGACAAAAGCCTTGAGCAGCGTACTGGCATGCTCTCCCTTCTGGGCGTAAAGATCATTGGCAGCCGTTTTAAACGCGAGCAGGCTGAACAGAAGCCAGGTCGTTATCAGCAACAGGCCGAGAAAAGCCAGAATTGATACGGTCAGACCGGGGCGGTAGCGAATCATGTCATCTACCTAACCGGGATAAAAACCGCTCAGCCCGAGATACCAGTTAATGAGCGGTTTCCCGTAAAAAATATACAGCACAGCTCCGAAAGCCAGGTAGGGACCAAATGGAATTGCCAGCTTGCTATCTTTTTTCTGCAGCAGCATGATGGAAACACCGATTACCGATCCCAGCAGTGAACTGGCAAAGATAATGAACGGCACAGCCTTCCACCCCAGAAAAGCGCCCAGCATTGCCAGCAGTTTGATATCACCCCCACCCATGCCATCCTTGCCGGTCAGACGGTGATACAACCAGGCAACCAGCAGCAGCACCCCTCCGCCAAGCAGAATACCGAGCAGTGAATTCAACCAGGAGTGGCCTCTCAGAAAAAATGACAGAACAAATCCGACCACGATACCTGGCAATGATATTTCATCGGGAATAATCTGGTGTTCAATATCGATAAAGGTAATCACCAGCAGTGCCGAACAGAGCAAAAACAGCGCGGCAAACGCACGCGTGGGGCCAAAACGAAGGAACAGCAGCAGCGCCAACGCCCCATTCAGCAGCTCAACCAGCGGGTACTGCAGGGATATTAGGGTTCCGCAACCACGACACCTTCCCCGCAGAAACAGATAGCTCAGCAGCGGAATATTATCATACCAACGTATTGCATAGGAGCAGTGAGGACAATGGGAAGGAGGAAACACGACCGACTCGTCTTTCGGCAGGCGATAGATGCAGACATTAAGAAAGGAGCCAACCACCAAACCGAACAAAAAAACAAAACAAGGGAGTAGTTCCGTTGGCGTCATCAGTCAATTCTTTCATCTGAATCGAGCGAATACTGAGACAGAAGATACTGTTCAACTTCCGCAGCGGTCGAAAAAGCAAAGCACCCTTCAGCAATTCTTGTCGCCCGATCCATGGTGCAACGACGGAGCATCTGTTTCACACGCAGAATCGACCCTGCACCCATGGAAAGCTCATCAAAACCGAGCCCGAGTAGCACTGGCAGATACAGGGGATCACCAGCCATTTCTCCGCAGAGACAAGCCGGAATTCCAGCGCCGTGTGCCGCCTGAACAATCCGGCGCAGCGACCTCAACACCGCAGGGTGGAGCGGTTGGTACATATGTGACAGCTGTTCGTTACTGCGATCAATCGCCAGAATGTACTGGATTAGATCATTGGTACCGACACTGAAATAGTCAACTTCACGCGCCATCAAGTCCGCAAGAGTGACCGCTGCCGGAATTTCAATCATGATACCAACCTGGACCGCATCGTCAAATTGGGTGCCGGTGGAGCTCAGCTCCCGTTTGACCACTTCCAAGAGCGCCTTGGCTATCCTGACCTCTTCCATGCCGGAAATCATAGGGAACATGATCCTGACCGGCCCGCCGGCAGTGGTCCGCAGAATTGCCCGCAACTGTGTTTTGAATTCGTCAGGCATGCTCAGAGACAAACGGATCGCCCGCATACCAAGTGCAGGATTCGTTTCAGAATTATCCATCCCCTCCAGTAGTTTGTCGCCGCCAACATCAAGCGTGCGGATGGTAAGCGGGAATGGCGCTATCGCCTGCTGCATGGCACGGTAGGTCGCCAGTTGTTCTTCTTCATCAGGCATGTTGGGGCGGTTCATAAAGAGCATTTCGGTGCGGTACAGACCGACGCCGCTTCCGCCATGCCGTAAAATTGAGGCCCCCTCCTCGGGAATTTCCACATTTCCGCGCAGATGCATTTCATGGCCATCAAGTGTAATCGCCGGTAACGGAGCCGTTTTAAGCAGCTCCCGTTCGTTATACTCGTAGCGATGCTTGCTACGGAGTAATTTCTGGAATGTTTCCTTATCAGGATCAACAATGACTGTTCCTGACAAACCATCGACAATAACAGCAGATCCATCAATCAGTGCGTCTGTGATGCCATCAACACCCATTACGGCAGGAAGATCAAGCGCACGCGCAAGAATGGCCGTATGCGATGTACGCCCGCCAATTTCGGTGACTATGGCAAGAACATGTCCGCGATCGATCTGCAGCATATCCGCCGGCGAAAAATCGCGAGCCGCGATGATCAATTGCCCCTCCTGCTGCGGCAGCGCCTCGGACTGCTCACCACTCATGCTGTGCAGTACCCTTTCGATAACCGTCTCGACATCGCAGATGCGTTCGCGAAGATACGGGTCATCCATGGCGGCAAAAGTTTCCCGGTAGCGGTGTAAAATACGGCGCAATGCGCCTTCTGCATTAATCAGGCCGGTTCGAATAATATCCGTTGTCTCGGTTACAAGACGTTCGTCAGCCAGAATCATCAGGTGGGTTTCGATAAAGAAGAGGTGTTCTTCGCCATTCGCTGTGGCAAGTCGGGTTTTAAGCTGTTCCAGTTCAATACGGGTATGTTCAATCGCCTGGCACAAGCGCTCGGTTTCATGACTGACCGTTTCCAAAGGGACTAAGCGCTCGGCAACGGCAACATTTTGGCGATCAATAATACAGAGCCTTCCCATGGCAATCCCGGGTGACGCCGCGATCCCTGAAAAGGTTTTCATATCATTCCTCCCCGAACCCGTCCGCGATCAGATCGCCAATAATCTGAAACGCCTCGGCTTCATCACTCCCTTCAACAGAAAGGCGAACTGAGGTTCCCTTCGAGGCGGCCAGCATCATGATGCCCATAATGCTCTTCCCATTGACTTCAACGTTTTCCCTGGCGAGCTTTATATCAGAACTAAAGCGGCTGGTCGTCTTGACCAACAGGGCAGATGCCCGCGCGTGCAAGCCGAGTTTGTTGACTATAACATATTCTTTCTGGAGCATAGATCAAAGTCCTCTTGATTGTACGGCTGCACTCATTTCAACAATTCACCGGCGACGACAATCCCCTCGCGGCCGATTTTTTGCAGATTGGCCGCAAGATCTGCAACTGCCATACGTTCGCGGCGTGAACAAAACTCTATCAACATGGGCAGATTTACTCCGGTGACAACTTCAACGCACCCTTCTTTCAGAAACGACATCGCCATATTCGAGGGCGTACCGCCAAAAAGATCCGTCATTATGATCGCACCATCCTGTTGTACCGCTTCAACCGCAGCGACTACACGGGCCATGATGGTATCAGCCTGTTCATCAGGGGCAACCTCCACGACAGCACAGCACTCGATGGATCCAACTATCATTTCTGCCGACTGCTGTAACGCAGTCGCCAGACCGGCATGGGTAACAAGCAGTAATCCTATCATCTCAGCCCCTTTTCAATATCCCTGTGCATAACCCGCACTGAGGGCCATTTTTCCTGCAGATGTATTCCGGTCGCCTGTGCAATGGCAACAGAACGGTGACGCCCGCCGGTACAACCGATCGAAATAGTCAGATACGATTTCCCTTCCTGGCGGTGAGCCGGCAGGAGCATATCCAGAAGCGGGAAAAAGTAGTCAAGGAAGCACTCCGTGGCGGGATTATCAAGGACGTAATTGCGGACAGCCTCTTCAAGGCCGGAAGCTTCTTTCAACTCCGGCACAAAAAACGGATTGGGAAGAAAGCGGACATCCATCACGATGCTTGATTCAGGCGGCACACCATATTTGAAACCAAACGATTGAACCACCACGACCAGTTGATTTTCCTGCCCCTCACCCCGCACTGTTCTCTGGATAAAGTCTTTCAGTTGATGTACCGAAAATTCCGAGGTGTCAATAACGCGCGTTGCCAGCTGACGCAAAACGCCAAGGCGTTCCCGCTCGATACGGATTGCCTCGCCAACCGAGCACTGCTCGTCGGCAGGGTGGCGCCGCCGCGTTTCGGAAAAACGCCGCATCAAAACATCGTCCAGCGCATCGAAAAAAAATATTTCCACCGTATGACCGGCATCGGTAATTTTGTGAAAGGCGCTTTCGTACCCTTTAAAGAACTCTCGGCCGCGAATATCTGCAACCAGAACAACACCTTTGAAAGATTCACCCGACTTGCCGATCAAATCGACAAACCGCTTGAAGAGCCGCACCGGAAGGTTGTCCACACAGTAATACCCTTCATCTTCGAGCGCCCTGACGGCAGTTGATTTCCCTGAACCGGACATACCGGTGATGACAATAATCCGCATGGCTATTCCACCTCATCCCCAAGCGGTCTGGCTTCGATACGGGCAAGGAGCCGTTCCTGAAAATCGCGGGCCGAGTGATATCCCATCCCCTTGAGCAGGTTGTTGCGAGCAGCAACTTCTATTATGGAGCCAAGGTCGCGTCCCGGTCTGACCGGGATAACTATATGCGGAATCTCGATACCGAGAATCGTCACGGTACTGTCATCTACACCGAGCCGGTCATATTCAGACGACTCGTCCCACTCAACCAACTCAAGGAACATATCAATGATTTTCTTGTCACGAATCGCAGAAACCCCATAAAGATCCTTGATATTGATAATACCAAGTCCGCGAATCTCCATCAGATACTGCAGAGATTCTTCCGCCTGGCCAACCAGCACCGCCGGCATCTTTTTTTTGACAAACACCATATCATCTGCAACCAGACGATGTCCTCGTATCACAAGATCAAGTGCGCACTCGCTTTTACCGATCCCGCTTTTCCCGGAGAGAAGCACTCCGACCCCTAGCACGTCCATGAGCACACCATGCAGGTGAGTCGTCGGCAACAGACGTTCTTCAAGAAATTTGGTTATCAGCGAAATAAAGGTCGACGACTGATGGGGGGTAGCGAGAACCGGAATAGCGTTGGCATCGGCAAGGTCAAGCAGGAGCTGCGGCGGGTGAAGACCTTTTGTCACAATAAAGCAGGATATGGGGAAACTGCACAGTTTCGTAATATTTTCAGTCACCTTCCGGTTGTCTATCTGCTCGAGATAGGATATTTCGGTATTGCCAAGAACCTGCAACCGGTCCGGATGCAAATGTTCGAAGTACCCTGCCAACGCCAACCCCGGTTTCTGAATGCGTGAACTGAACACACGATGGGAAAGCCCCGGTTTGCCGCCAATAAGCGACAGACCGAGGCCATACTCGTTTTCAGTCAACAGATCTTGTATCGATAGTGAAATACCGTCCATTGCGGCTTCAGTCGTTCTTACGCACGATGCGGTTCGATCAGGCCGAAATTCCCGTCTTTGCGACGATACAGAACATTCATTTCGCTGCTGTCAGCATCAATGAAGACAATAAAATCCTTATGGAGCAGATCCATCTGCATGACCGCCTCTTCCACCGACATCGGCTTGACGGTTTCGGTGGTCGTTTTAATAACAATCGGACTGGTGGTTGCATCAATACTGTCAGCCTGGAAAATTTTCTTGGAAATCGGCCGGCCATGCTCTTCACCACTCGTTTTGTGAGCCTTGATTTTTTCTTTGTAACGGACAAGCTGCCGTTCAATCTTGTCAATAACGGCATCAATTGCGGCATACATGTCGTTCGTCGCCTCGGATGCCTTGGTGCTGATTCCCCGTGAATTGATGACAATTTCGACAATATGCCGGATCTTTTTCTCTACGGAAAAATAGACTTGGGCATTAATCGGGCTGTCGATATACTTTGCAACCCGCTCAAGCTTTTCTTCCGCATATTTCTTAAGAGCATCGCTCTGTTCCATGTGCCTGAATGTCATTGTTATCTGCATAAAAACCTCCTGTGTGATTGGTGCTCCGAATAAGACGACCGCCTGACCGACAGTTCGTCAAAAATGTTTTTTTCGTTCAGAAGATGACCCGAAGTTAAGCATCTCGCGGTATTTGGTAACAGTACGACGGGCTATATTTACTGTTTCGCCCGTCAGCATTTCAGCAATTTTCTGGTCCGACAGCGGTTTTTGCGGGTTTTCTTTTTCAATGATCTCCCTGATCCTGTTTTTTACACTTTCAGACGCAACAAAATCACCTTCGCTGGTGGACAGACCACTGTTAAAAAAATATTTCAACTCCAACAGGCCTTGCGGAGTCTGCATGTACTTGTTGGTGGTAACACGGCTGATTGTAGATTCATGCATACCGATGTCTTCGGCAATATCTCTCAGTACCAGAGGGCGGAGATACTCGATACCGCGATCAAAATATTCACGCTGAAAGCGGATGATGCTCTTTGCCACCTTGTATATGGTGCGCTGCCGTTGCTGAATACTTTTGATCAGCCAGACCGCAGAACGCATCTTGTCATTGATATAATGTTCCGCCTGAGAATCCATTGTACCGGTGCCACGCGAATCGGCATACTGGGCACTGACTTTTAAATTTGGTAGTCCATCTTCGTTAAGCATGACAACATATTCATCACCAACCTTGTGCACGAAGATATCGGGTGAAATATAATGAACGTCATCGGTACTGAATGAGGAGCCGGGGCGCGGGTCAAACCCGGAAATGATCCGCGACGCAGCCAGGACCTGGTTCATATCAACTTTTAATGACCGGACAATCTGTTTATAATTACGCTTTTCCAGGTCACCCAGATGGTGCAGCAGCAGACTTTCGACCAGGCTTCCCTTCATGCCGAGATTTCGTGCCTGAATCAGCAGGCACTCACGCAGGTCACGTGCAGCAACGCCGGGAGGATCAAATTCCTGGATACAGTCCAGGACATCCTCGACATCTTCAACTGTCGCAGAGCTTGCTAAGGCAATTTCCTGCAGCGATGCCCGCAGGTACCCGTCGTCATCAATGTTACCGATGATCACATCGCCAACCCGGATATCCATTTCTGAGTACTGCCCCATGTGGAGCTGCCAGAGCAGATGATCGGTCAGGGTGCCTTTTTTTGTCAGCAGGTTTTCAAACGAGGGACGCTCATCATCACCACCATACTGCTGTTCACCGGAACTGTAATTATACCCGTCAAGATAGCTGTCCCAGTCACGCAAGGTTTCTTCACCAGCCTCAACTTCGTGAAAATCGACAGAATCCAGCGACGGTTCGTGTTCCTGTTCGGCAACTTCAAGTATGTCCGGCTCGCGAATTTCCTCCATTTCTATGGATTCTTCGAGCAGTGGATTCTCTTCCAGTTCCTGTACGACCAACTCCTGAAGCTCAAGACGCGTCAACTGAAGCAGCTTGATAGCCTGTTGCAGCTGGGGAGTCATCACCAGTTGCTGAGACATTTTCAGTTGTTGACGCATCTCCATTGCCATGAATCGTTGACCTCACACCAGTTACAGATATTCCTCAGTTATGAACCTTAGAGACGAAAATCCTTACCGAGATAAATCTCCCGCGCCTTATCGCTCGCCGCAATTTCATCAGGCGTGCCGTATTCCAGCACCACACCGCCGCTCAGTATATACGCGTAATCACAAACACCCAATGTTTCCCTGACATTATGGTCTGAAATTAATACCCCGATATGCTTGTTCCTGAGTGAAACAATCAGACCCTGAATATCAGCCACAGCAATCGGATCAATTCCGGCAAACGGCTCATCCAGCAATATAAAGGAGGGGTTTGTTATCAGCGCGCGGGCAATCTCAACGCGCCGCCGCTCTCCACCGGAAAGGGCGAACCCTTTGGATGATGCGATGTGCGTTATTGAAAACTCCTCCAGTAGCTGTTCCATTCTCTGGCGGCCACGGCGCTTGTCCGGCTCGACCGTTTCAATAATCGCCAGCAAATTATCGGACACCGACAGTTTACGAAAAACGGACGCTTCCTGGGGAAGATAACTGATTCCCCGGCGGGCTCTTTGGTGCATGGGAAGAGCCGTGATCTCTTCGTCTCCCAAAAAAACCTGACCGCCATCCGGTTGTGCAAGGCCGACCACCATATAAAAGGTGGTTGTCTTGCCGGCACCATTCGGTCCAAGCAGACCGATAACAGAACCGGATGCAACCTCAATATCAACGCCGCAGACTACCTGGCGGCTGCCATACTGCTTTTTGAGGGCTTTTGTCCAGAGCCGCGATGGAACCGGTATCATTTTTTCCTCGGAGCCGGGTTTATGACAGCTTCGACACGCGCTTTCGGATCGCCGCCACTGGACACTTCGCTTCTGTCATCGTCAACATAATAGGTGATGACTTTCCCGCTGATACTGTCACTTCCCTGCACAACACGGGGAGAACCTGTCAGTGTTACGCGTCCGCTACGACTGTCATAGAGCGCCTGTTCGGAATAACCGGTCCTGTTCAGTTGAACAATTCTAACGGCACCAAATGCCTCAACTTTTTCAACTTCATCATTTTTTTCAGCATAACTGACTATGAGTTTATTGGAAAAAATTGTGACATCACCCTGTTTTGCCACAACCTTCCCGGAAAAAACTGCGGTTTTTTTCTTGTTATCTGCGGTCATCTCATTTGATTTGACCGTTATGGGCAGATTTGAGCGATCCTTGTGCAGCGACGTTTCCGCAGAGACTGGCGATGCCAGGTAGAAAAAACTGACAGAAAAAAAGATTGCACTGAGCGAAAATAATCTCACCATCGAACGCCTAATTCACCATGATTGAAGCGGCCACCGATGAACGAAAACGGGCCAGTTGGTTATCAACGCCAAAATCCATGCCGGTCGCAGTCAGCTGTAGTCTTTGCTGCCGGAACGTCACCGGATCAGCGGTCGAAAACAGTGCCGCCGCACCCGAAAACAGAAGGGAATCCGTAGAAAAGTGGGCACCATCTTCCGTTACTGCGTTAATATCCCCCGTAAGCAGGACATCTCGGGAAGCGGTGGCATACTGACCTTTGTTAGCGGTGACCGTGACCGCGCCATGTGACCCGGTATGCTGAAATTCCATTTTTATGTCAGAGAGATATGCCACTTCACTCGCTTTGCCATAGTCGGCCTGTTCGGCAAAAAGTTCCCACTTGACCACGCCATCCTGGAGTTCTGAAAAACGGGCTCTTTTCAGGGAAACATCAATGTTCCGGGGAAGCGACTGAACAGACGGTCTCACCGCTGTCGTTTCACCGGAACCATCCCGGAACACAGCCGCCGCGATTGCGGCAATTGCCGCAATCACAAGCAGTGCCAGTACCGGTTTAATATATGCGGGCAACACCATAATTGGGGGGAACTATACCATCGAGGAGCCGGAGTGTCCAGCATAACGTAAAAAATATTGTGGTTTTGGCATAGAGATTGAATTTAAAGTTCATAGCGGGTCGCTATATCATCCCACAACCCCCGCCCCTTGAGAATAAGATCGCATACTTCTCTCACTGCGCCCCGCCCACCGGCTGCAGCAGTGACATAATGGGCAACGTTGCGCGCTTCAGCCACTGCGTCGGCAGGAGCTGCGGCAAACATAACGCGGCGCATGACAGGAACATCAATGACATCATCACCCATGTAGGCAATTTGGCCATCATCAAGCCCGGTTTTCAGTTTGACGTCATTGTAGCTCTCAACCTTTTTCAGAGCCCCTTGATACAACAGCTCAATACCGAGTTCTCTGGCCCTGATGGCGACTACCTGTGAAGTGCGGCCGGTAATGATGCCAACGGCAATGTTGTTGCGCTGCAGCATTTTGATGCCATGCCCGTCCTTGACATTGAATATTTTGGATTCCAGACCATTGCCGTCATACATGATGCCACCATCCGTCATGACACCGTCAACATCAAGCAATAGCAGGTGAATATCTGCAAGTTTCCGTTCCATCATGCGATACCTGCCTTGAGAATGTCATGCAGATGAATAACGCCACATGGCACAGAGCTCGCGTCATCATCAAATACAAACAGTGATGTGATGGCACGCTGCTCCATAATCTGCAGCGCAGCTGCGGCAAGTTCGGTCCGTTTGATGCGCAGTGGCCCATGCTTCATGATTTCCCGGGCGTGCCGATTCAGGATGTCGAACCCTTTTTCCAGCGACCGGCGCAGGTCGCCATCAGTTATGACCCCTTTCAGTGCGCCGTCCCCATCGCAGACACCTGTCACACCAAGCCCCTTCGCTGTGATCTCAAACAGCGCCTCTTTCATCAGGGTCTCTTCCTGCACCAGCGGGATATCAGCACCTCTGTGCATCAGGTCATCAACTTTCAGGATCAGTTTTTTGCCGAGCGAACCGCCAGGATGGAAAATAGCGAAATCTTCGGCCTTGAAGCCCCGTTTCACCAAAAGCGCCACCGCCAAGGCATCTCCCATTGCCAGGGTTGCCGTAGTCGACGCAGTAGGAGCGAGTCCGAGCGGGCAGGCCTCTTCAGCAACCGACACATCAAGAAAAACATCACTTGAGCTGGCCAGATTCGATTTCGGATTGCCGCTCATTGCAATCAGATGGGCGCCAAGACGTTTGATTGACGGAAGTATCCTGAGGATTTCCTCTGTTTCGCCGCTGTTTGAAATGGCAATGACGACATCACCGGTCATGATCATACCAAGGTCGCCATGGATCCCTTCAGCGGGGTGCAGAAAAAAAGCGGGCGTACCGGTGGAAGCCAAAGTAGAGGCTATTTTCTGGCCAACCAACCCCGATTTTCCCATCCCGCTGACAATGACGCGACCTGCGCTAGCAAGTATCAGATCAATCGCCCGCTCGAACGAGTCATCGATGCGGTCAGCCATGGTGGCAAGAGCCTCTGCTTCAACCCGGATTACCCGGCGTGCCTCAGCGATAACAGTCATGCAGGCGGACTCAGCTTGACTATACTATCAAGCGCTTTCAGCGTTTTCAGAAGGGCCGGTAACTCGCCCAGGGGAATCGAATTGGGACCATCGCAAAATGCCTTGTCTGGATCTTCATGCACTTCCATGAAGATGCCGTCAATACCGGTAGCAACCGCAGCCCGGGAAAGATATTCCACAAATTCGCGCTGTCCTCCCGAACTGTCCCCTTGGCCACCCGGAAGCTGTACACTGTGCGTTGCGTCAAACACGACAGGATAGCCAGTAGCACGCATAACCGGAAAACTGCGCATATCTACCACCAGGTTGTTATAACCGAACGACGCGCCACGCTCGGTAAGAATGATGTTTTCGTTGCCGCTTGCCGCAATTTTACCGGCAACATTCTTCATATCCCACGGAGCAAGAAACTGCCCCTTTTTAACATTGATAACCCGCCCGCTTTTTGCTGCCGCCACCAGCAGATCGGTCTGACGACAGAGAAAGGCGGGAATCTGGAGGATGTCAAGCACCTCAGCCGCCGGCGATACCTGTTCGATGGAATGAATATCGGAAATAACCGTAAGGCCAAGCGTATCCTTCACTTTTTTCAAAATAGCAAGTCCTTCTTTCAGTCCGGGACCGCGATACGCGTTGATCGAAGTGCGGTTGGCCTTGTCGTAGGAAGCCTTGAATACCAACGGGATGGATAGTCCATTGCAAATCGTCATCAGCCGTTCGGCGTGGCGCAACGTCGCCGCCTCATCCTCAATAACACACGGCCCGGCAATCAGCACCAGCGGGCGATTTCCGCCGAATTTCAAATTTCCTGAAATAATTTCACGAGTCATGAGTTACCCCTTGATTCTCTGAGCCAGTGAAGCGCCGACGAATGTACGGAAAAGCGGATGCGGAACCAGCGGTTTTGATTTGAATTCGGGATGGAACTGACAGGCAAGAAACCAGGGATGATCAACAATTTCAACGACCTCAACCAGGTCTTTGTCCTTGTACACACCGGACAGCACAAGACCGCATTTTACCAGCTGATCGCGATACGCATTATTGAATTCGTAGCGGTGCCGGTGTCGTTCCGAAATATCGGTCTGATTATAAGCAGCATGGGCAAGCGTTCCCTTGGTGATGGAACAGGGGAACGCACCCAGGCGCATGGTGCCCCCTTTTTTACTGACCGACTTCTGCTCTTCCATGAGATGAATGAGCGGTTCACCGCCATCTTGGCGGAATTCGCTTGAACAGGCCTCCGTGACGCCGCAGACATTGCGGGCAAACTCGACTACCGCCATCTGCATGCCAAGACAAATGCCAAAGAACGGAATTTTTCTGATGCGGGCGTATTCAATCGCCATAACCTTCCCTTCGGTACCCCGCTCGCCAAAACCGCCTGGGACAAGAATGCCATCGACATCGTCAAAATGGCCTTCCGCGCCGTCGCGTTCAATCTTTTCCGCATCAAGGTATTTCAGGGATACCCGGCAATCATTACCGATACCGCCATGAGTAAGCGCCTCTGACAGGGATTTGTAGGATTCCGTCAAATCAACATATTTACCGACAATCGCTATGCGCACTTCACCGTTGCTTGGATGGCGGAGTTTTTCCACCACGTCCTGCCATTTGGTCAAGTCGGGGGCCTTGGTCCAGATATTCAGTTTTTCGACGATCTGATCGTCAAGCCCCTCTTTGTTAAGCGCCTGCGGCACTGCATAGATATGTTCGGAATCGACGACGGGGATGACATCCTTTTCACCGACATTACAAAACAGGGCAATTTTTTTCTTCATGTCATCCGGCAGGTCGCGTTCGCAGCGGCAGAGCAGAATGTCCGGCTGGATACCGATCTTGCGCAGTTCCATTACCGAATGCTGGGTCGGCTTGGTCTTCAGCTCGCCGGCAGTACGAATATAGGGCACCAGCGTAACATGAACATACAGGGCATTCCCCTGTCCCCGGTCAAAACGGAACTGCCGGATCGCTTCCAGAAACGGCAACGACTCAATATCACCAACCGTTCCGCCGACTTCAACAATTGCCACATCGGCGCCTTTAGCGTTTTCAATAATTTTGAGCTTGATCTCGTCAGTAATGTGCGGGATGACCTGGACGGTACCGCCGAGATAGTCACCACGCCGCTCTTTGGTAATGACGGAAAAATACACCTGACCGGTGGTAAAGTTACTCTTTTTGGAAAGAACGGCACTGGTAAAACGTTCATAGTGCCCAAGGTCAAGGTCGGTTTCGGCACCGTCATCGGTGACAAACACCTCACCATGCTGAAAGGGAGACATCGTACCGGGATCAACGTTGATGTAGGGGTCAAGCTTCTGCATTGTCACCCGCAACCCGCGTGATTCCAGCAGCGCTCCGAGCGAAGCGGCAGCCAAACCTTTTCCTATTGACGAGACAACGCCGCCGGTGATGAAGACGAACTTGGTTTTCATGGTATCTGCTCCTGAATCAATAACGGTCTATTGTGCAAGTTTACGAAACTGTTCCTGTGCTTTTGCGAGGTCATCCGGTGTATCAACACCGATTGACTCGAACTCGGTTTCAACCACCCGAATAGTCACACCATTTTCGAGTGCCCGAAGTTGTTCCAGTTTCTCGGAAATCTCCAGGAACGTAGGGGCCATGGCAGCAAATTTCAGCAGAAAATCCCGGCGATAAACGTACAAGCCGACATGTTTGTAACAGAGCAGTTTGCCGCTGCAAAATGAATCATCTTTCAGGTCCTTCCATTTGTCGCGAAAAAACGGGAGAGGAGAACGGGAAAAATAGAGGGCATTACCCCGGTTGTTGGTAACGACCTTGACAACATTGGGCGAAAGAAAATCATGCAGACACTTGATACGGGTCTTGACGGTTCCCATCTGCAAGTCAGCCTCTTCAAGGAACGGCTGCAGTGCCAGATCAATCATGGCCGGGTCTATCAGGGGTTCATCCCCCTGGACATTGACAACAATATCGGCGTCAAGTCCGGCAGCAACTTCGGCTAGACGGTCCGTACCGGTTTCATGGCTCGTAGAGGTCATAAGGGCCTCTCCGCCAATCGAGTTCACAGCATCAGCGATACGGGAATCATCTGTTGCGACAATCACCCGGCCGACCAGCTTTGACTGCGCGGTCCGTTCATACACATGCTGGATCATCGGGCGGCCATCTATTTCCGCCAAAGCCTTGCCGGGAAAACGTGTTGAAGCATAACGGGCAGGGATAACCGCTGTAATTTTCATACCGAATAACCTTTTAACTTACTGGAATTATGACGAAAACGCCGGGAGTCCTGTGGTAGGACGTGACAAGTTACCGCAAAAGCAGAGGGGTGTCAAGGTGCGAACCGGTTTTATAAGTGCAGCTATTCATCCGGGGCGGCTCTTCTCCCCTTGCTGACAAGAACCACACCGGTTGAACTGTTCATGATTATTTTTCTCCCAACCCGTCCGCCAATATCTTTGGCAACAACCGGAATCCGGAACTCTTCAAGCATATCAGAGACAAGAGTGGTGTTGCGGTCGCCGATCATATACATTTCCAGGCCGGTGCCGGATACATTCGCTCCGCCAAACACTTTGGCCACCAGATTCTCGCGTCGCCCGCCGATGGCCAGCATCTTGCCGAGCAGTTTTTCCATGGCAATATTGCCGTACTTTGGCGTCGCCAGCCCTTCGCCGTTCCAGTAGGGGAGCATGATATGGTTCATGCCGCCAACATGCGCAACCTTGTTCCACATACAAACAGCCACGCATGACCCGAGCACCGTGCTGATAAGATATTCACCAGGTTCAGCAAAGATGGTGCCGGGATACAGGAAATGTCTGTCGAGCGGCTCATCAGCGGTCACCGCGGCTGTGCCTCACTCATGTCGTCAAACAGGAACAGATTACCGGCCTCGGAAAACGAATCATTGTCTTCCATGAGTGAGCAGGGGGGAAGAGTAACGGTAAAGCAGGTCCCTTCACCGCGCGCACTGACGAGGGTGATGGTTCCCTGCATAAGATCAACAAGCGCCTTGCTGATGCTGAGTCCCAGGCCATGTCCCAGATGAGAGCGTGTGGTGCCGGTCTCCATCTGTACAAAACGGTCGAATATGCGTTTCTGGTCTTCAGCAGCGATGCCAACGCCATGGTCTTGCACAAAAACCTGCAAACAACCATCCCCGCCAACGGAGAAAGAAATTTCGACGGCACCGCCATCGACGCTATATTCAATTGCGTTTGCCAGTAAATTTGAGACTATAATCTGAAATTTTTCAAAATCAATTACGACAATGGACGCATCTTCGGCGGGTGGCAGTGCTAAATCAAGCGAGACATTTTTTTTTGCCGCAGTGTGCAAAAACAGGTCTACCAGGTCACGCAAGGCTGATTCAATATGCACCTTTACACAGCGCGGGCTGACTTCCCCGGCTTCGAGCTCGGCTGCTATAAAAATATTGCGCAGCTGAAAATCAAGATGGTTTGCTTCTGCACCAATCAATGATGCCAGAGACGTAACATCTTCATTACCGGTGGCAATCTGGACAAGCTGGCCGGCCAGCCCCATGATTACATTCAGCGGATTATTGATCTCATTACGGATGTTTGAGAGGAAATTACTTTTGAGCGATTCGGAGCGTGTCAAACGCTCATTCATCTCCTGTAGTGTGCGGTTGACCACACTTAAATCTGAAAATGCCTTTCGGCTCACGGCAAAACGCTTTGACAGTTCTTCTATCAAAGCATCATCAGTCATGTTCATGGGAACACCTCTTAAAGGCAGGGGACAGGAGATAGTAAAATAAAAAGCTTTTCATTGTTCTGCACCCTGTTCCCTGCATGCTGTTTTTACCCCTCTTCTAACAGACTGGAAATTTCATAAGAAAGGGAATCAGGGTCAAACTTGGCAACAAACTTGTTGGCCCCTGACTGTTCGGCTTTCAACTGATTGGAAGGGTTACTCATTGAGCTGTGCAGGATGACCTTGAGATGTTTGTAATCCACATGATCCCGCAATGTCCGGGTAAAGGTGAAGCCGTCCATACCGGGCATTTCGATATCGGATATGACCAGATCAACATGACCATGTTCGCGTGCCAGATATTCCAGTGCCCGATCGGCGGACGACATGGGGGTATTAGTGAAACCCATCTTGTCCAGCACTGACTGGAGCAGCATAATTGCAGTCCGTGAGTCATCAACGACCAGCACGTGCCGCCCGACACCGCCGCCATCCCCCTCGGTAGCAGCCACATGTGAAAGGTCCCGCTCAATACCGATGACATCTGACAAAATCGTTTCGATGTCCAGCAGCATGATCGCCTCACCGCTGTCTGCATACGCAATTGCTACAAGCGAGAGCGCATTGACGCCTTCCGGCTTGTGAATATCCTGCCAACTCCGCGTCAACAGCGTGTCCGGGGCATGGACGATAAATGCCGTCAAGTTTCGGTTATATTCGCAGATAATGATATAGGCCAGCTCGGCATCAAACCGTTTGGTCGGCAGCCCCACCGCTTCGGAAAGGTCGATAACGGTCAAGGGGGTGCCGCGAAAATCGAGCACCCCCTTAACCGCCGGATGAGAATTGGGCACCCGGTCTAACCGACGGGGACATTCGATAATTTCAATAATTTTAAACACGTTGATGCCATAAAGCTGATTGTCAGTCAGGCGAAATGTCAGCATCTCCATCTGGTTTGACTGGGAGAGGTTGGATCGCTGCAGTGCTTCGTCAAGTGATGACGCCATTGGTGAACCTCCTGGATTCAGTTGCACAATCTCACTACTTCGTAAGCAATGTTCTGCAACGGCATCACTTTGTTGACGCCGCCGAGTTTTACCGCTTCATGCGGCATACCGTACACAACACAGGTCGCTTCGTCCTGAGCGATGGTAACAGCCCCTGCGTCGTGCATCTCCTTCATGCCATGGGCACCATCATCCCCCATGCCGGTCATGATAACACCAACGGCGTTCTTGCCGGCATAACGCGCCGCCGAGCGAAACAGAACATCAACGGACGGGCGGTGGCGCGATACAAGCGGACCGTCCTTGATTTCAACGTAGTAGCGGGCGCCGCTCCGTTTCAGCAGCAGGTGATGATTTCCGGGGGCGATCAGTGCCCGACCCCGCACCACGGTATCATTATCCTGGGCTTCCTTGACGGTTACCCGGCAGATGGAGTCGAGGCGTTTGGCAAAAGCCGCCGTGAAGTTTTCCGGCATATGCTGCACGATAACGATACCGGGGGCATCTTCAGGCAGCATCTCCAGAAACACCTTCAGCGCCTCGGTACCGCCGGTGGAAGCGCCAACCGCGACAATTTTTTCCGTGGTAAGGAGCATCGCCTTTGAATTGGGCTTTTCCATGATAACATCAGCTGAATATTTCGGTGACACCTCTTTCATGGTCCGCATCGCCTTCAGAGGGCCGAGGCGGGCGGCAGCGGCGCCTTTTATGGCATCACAGATGCGCGTTCTGGATTCTTCGATAAACTGTTTGGTGCCCATTTTCGGCTTGGTGATGATATCAACTGCACCGTATTCAAGGGCTTTGAGCGCGGTTTCGCTGCCGCTTTCAGCCAGACTGGAACACATGACGACCGGGATCGGATGTTGGCTCATCAGTTTTTGCAGAAACGTGATCCCGTCCATGCGCGGCATCTCAACATCAAGCGTAATGACGTCGGGGATAATCGTTCTCATCCTCTCAGCTGCCAGAATTGGATCAGCTGCACTGCCAACGACTTCAATCTCCGGATCAGAGTTGAGAATGTCGCACAAAGTCTGACGGACCAGGGCAGAATCATCTATTATCAGAACCTTTATTTTACTCATAAAGCGATATCCTCGTCAGTTGATAGTTTTTTTGAACGCATATAACGCACAAACACATCTCCACTTCGCGTACAGAAAAACAACTTCCGGCCACGCATGCCGCCGGTATCCTGGGCAGCAAGGGTAAATCCGAGCGATGACAATACCTCTACAGCTTTTGCAATATTCTGGTCTCCGATGGAAGCTTTTTCAAAACCGCTTGCGACACCACCCAACAGCTGAGCACCGCCGAACAGCTTGACCTCCAGATCGAGTACGTTGCCATATTTGGCAATTTTTTCGTATATGTGCTTCAACGCAGTATCGACATAACGCAGATCCTTATTGCGCCCACTACTCTCAGGCAGCATGGCGTGGCAGATTGCCCCGAAACCGCATGAAGGCGAATACAATGTAACCGCCACACACGAACCGAGAACAGTCGACACCAGCACCGGTTTCCGGGAAACCAGCACCTCGCCCGGCTTCAGGTAAATAGTGTGACTATGTGAGACGATGAGGTCTTTCATAAGACGGGGACAGAGGACAGAGGACAAAGGACAAAAAACAAAAAGCTTTTGAAGCTACTGTCCCCTGTACCCTGCACCCTGACCCTGCATTTTTACTCTTTCCTGTACACCGTAGAGGCGACCGCTTTAAAATCGACATCAAGTCCGCTCAGCGTTTCCGAATGTCCGATAAAGAGGTACCCGCCGGGGCGCAACTGTTTGTGGAATTTCCTCATCAATGCTTGCTGGGTCAACTTGTCAAAGTAAATCACAACGTTGCGGCAGAAAATGATGTCCATTTTTTCCGAAATTCCAAAATCGTCATCCATAAAATTGATGCGCTTAAATGACACCAGTGATCGGAGTGAAGGGGAAATGCGTATGAGCGCCCGCGACTTTTCACGGCTTCTCGTCAGGTACTTTTTTTTCAGATTGAGCGGAATGGTATCGGTGCGTTCTTCGGGATAAATAGCGGTATGAGCAATCTTGAGAACTTCCGTGCAGATATCGGACGCAGTGATGGCAACCCGAAATCCCGGGCGGCCGACGGCATACTCGGACAGAACCATCGTCAGCGTATATGGTTCTTCACCCGTCGAGCATCCTGCGCTCCATATCCGGAGCGGCTCGCGCAGAAGGTTTTCTCGGTCTTCGACGATATTCGGAATCGCTACCTTGACCATATAGTCAAAATGTCCCGGCTCGCGAAAGAAATCAGTTTTATTGGTGGTCACGACATCAATCAGATGGATCAGTTCGGTCGCCCGCCCCTCCTGGCTGAAGACATAATCACCGTACTCCTCGAACGAACGGATGGAGTTGGCCTTGAGCCTCTTCTGCAGACGCGCTTCGAGCATGGTCTTCTTTGCGGGCGGCATCTTGATGCCTATGTGATCGTAAATAAATGTACTGAACCGTTGAAATTCCCGGTCAGATAAAGTTGCCGGAAGATGAGGCTTTGAGCTGTTATCCTGGTGTCTGGTCACCTCAAGCTCCTTTCATAGTAAGTCAGAGGCAAACCTCAGGGTCAAGGGTCAAGCTGGATTCAAAAGGAGTTGTTTTTTTCACGTCCCTTGTCCCTCGACCCTTGTCTACTGCATCTGTGACGAGTTATGCTCCAGCTGTTCAACAGACTTCAGCAATACCCCCATGTCCAGAATCAGCGCTACGGTACCGTCGCCAAGAATGGTGGCGCCGGAAACGCCTTTCACATCGCGATACATCTTGCCAAGCGATTTGATAACGGTCTGGTGTTCACCGACCACATGATCAACCACAAAACCGACTTTGGTACCGTGCAGATCTGCAATGACAATCTGCTCGATGTCAGGACGCCGGTCAGTAATAGCAAAATGCTCCCGCAGCGGAATGTATGGAATAATGACACCACGCACATTTGCAAGGTTACGACCATGGGAATTAGTGACATCCTCCCTGGTCAATTCGATACACTCCTCAATCGCCGCCAGCGGCAGCACATAGTGATCAATACCGATCTTCACCAGCAGGCTGTCGATAATTGCGAGCGTCAACGGGATCTTGAGCGTAATGACGGTTCCTTCACCCTGCTTGCTGTCAACGGTGATGCTGCCCCGCAACGACTCGATACCACGCTTCACCACATCCATGCCAACACCGCGCCCGGACACGCTCGTGATCTTATCAGCCGTAGAAAAACCGGGGGCAAAGATCATGGCATAAATATCCCTGTCCGCCAGATCTGCTGTCGCGGCAATCAGTCCGCGCTCCACAGCTTTGGCCTTGATACGGTCACGGTCAAGACCTGCGCCGTCATCACGGATGGTTATCAAAACAGAATCACCGGAGTGCTCGGCCCCGAGGTACACCGTACCGACGACCGGTTTACCAGCCGCTCGCCGCACATCGGGCATTTCAACGCCATGGTCGATGCTGTTGCGAATGATATGGACGAGCGGATCGTTAAGTTTTTCGATAACAGTTTTGTCAAGCTCGGTTTCGGCACCGAAGGTTTCCATCTCGATCTGTTTGCCGAGCTCACTTGAGAGATCGCGCACCAGGCGCTTGAACTTGCTGAAGGTACTGCCGATCGGCAACATGCGGATATTGAGGGCCGTATCACGCAGCTCATTGGTCAGCCGCTCGACCTCTTCGGAGATGGCAATAAAGGTCGTATCACCCCCGGCCATGGAGACCTGTGACAGATGCGCCTGCACTGTGACCATTTCTCCAACCAGGTTGATCAGTTGGTCGAGCCGTTCCGCCGGGACCCTGATACTGGCGGCTGCCTCCTGCTGCTGCGGCGCTTCACTCCGCTCTTTGCGGACGCTTTTGACGTGCTGCTGTTCGACCAGAGCTGACTGCACCAACTCCGACGAGACAATGCCCTGCTCCACCAGCAGCTCACCGAAACGTTTCTGCAGTTGCAGCACCTTTTTCATCTCGACCGGAGAAAGATCGCCACGTTCGACCAGGATGTCGCCCAGCTTTTTATATCCTTCATCACGATCAATCAAACCGCTGCTGTCGATCAGTTCAATTTTGATGTCACAGTCATCTTCAACAAAAATGAACACATCCTTGATCGCGTCTTCACCGCGTGAGGTCGTCAGGATAATGTCCCAGTAAATGTAACAGGATTCCGGAGTCAGTCCGTCAAGTGGTGGTATCTCGTCAAACTGGGCCACCACATGGGCCGTGCCGAGAGCACGCAATTCATTGATGAGAGAAATCGGGTTAGTACCGCATAACAGGATGTTCGGGGCGGGGCGAAAACGAATACGCCAGGTGTTTTCATTCGCCAGTTCCTGATCTGACAACTTGGGGAGCGCAACATCGGGGACGACATCAGAACCTTTCTGCGGCAAGTCGGGCTGTGGCACCAGCTGGCGCAGCCCGGCGATAATCTCGTCTCCTTCACTACGATCAACATCCTCACCAAGAGGACAACCCAGCAGATAGGAAATATGGTCACGTGATTTGAGGGTCAGATCAAGCAGCCGTTTGGTAACAGTCATCTTGCCGTTGCGCACCATGTCGAAAACCGTCTCAACCTCATGGGTGAACATAGCAATTTCATCAAATCCGAACATGGCGCCGGATCCTTTGATGGTGTGCATGGCACGGAACACCCGGTTGATCAGATCATTGTCATCGGGCGTTTCCTCCAGCTCCAGCAGGGAGGTTTCCAGCTCGGCAAGCAGCTCACCGGCTTCCTCACGATATGTTGCAATGGCTTCTTCCATCATGGCATCACCCCAGCACTTTCTTAATCACCGCTATCAACTGTTCCGGTTTGAAGGGTTTCACGATCCAGCCGGTGGCGCCGGCGGATTTCCCCTCGGCCTTGCGTGAATCCTGCGATTCGGTTGTCAGCATGACGATCGGGATAAACTTGTTCAGGGTTTCGGCTCGAACCCCTTTGATAAGACCGATGCCATCCATGTTGGGCATATTAAGGTCAGTCAGCAACATATCGACCTTCTGGGAATTCAGCTTGTTAAGGGCATCTCGCCCGTCAACCGCCTCTACCACATCATAGCCGTTCTGCTTGAGGGTAAATGCCACCATCTGCCGGACACTAGCCGAATCATCGGCTGTCATGATTATTTTTGCCATTGCTTACGCACCTCCAAACCAGATACAGGTAGAATCATTATTATGCTTGCATGTCGCATGTCGTTCAGCACCGCAGGCGGTTATCAATTCGGTTAAATGTGGGGGGCGCGGACCCTGAAATGAAAATGTTTTGCCGGACTGCGCAGAACTCTTGCAGGCAGAACAAAGAATCTGCATGCCGGTAATATCAATTTCCACCGCCGGATCAAAATCAATAAATACCGAATTCGAGGCAGCCAGCGCTTCCGTTGTGATCCGTGAAAATTCTGCGGCGTTTTCAATGGTCAAACGTTCGCCACTGGTTATCTTAATAGCACCGTTTTCTCCGACTGAACTGTTGAGTGGCATACATCATCTCCTTAAAACAAATCAAAGTTGTCTCCGAATTCCGAATCATCAATCTCTTTCTTTACGGCACTTTCAACGACAACTGCACTCTGGCCGCTACGCTTGCGGGCCAGCGCTTCATGAATATGCCGTTCACTCTCCATGGTGTAATGTTCTTCCATATGGCGCAGATTTTCCTTGAACTGGCTGCTGGCCGGTTCTATCTCACGCGACTGGGCAACAATCAGCTTGAGATTGTCAAGCACGCTATCCGCCATTTCCTTGGTCCGTTCATGGACATCAACACCGGACGTCGCCTGATCCACATCCTGCGTCAGGCTGAGCACGCGTTCATTCAAGCCGGACAAGACGATACCCATCTCCCTGTTCATCTCCGCCATGGTGCGCAGGATTTCAGTCAGTTCGCCCTGCATAGCTGACACGCGGGAGCCAAGCAGATTCTCTTCACGTTCGGAATCGGACAGCAGATGTGCAGTAACCGTGTGAATCTCTTTTAAGGTCGACGCGACAGAATCAGTTTGCCGGACCGCCTCATCGGAAAGTCGTTTGATCGCCTCCGCCAATACTCCAAGCGCAGCGCCTTCCGGCCCGGTCAGAGCCGCCTTTATTTGGGAATTAAGAGCGATCAGGTCTATCTCAGACCCTATCTCTTCAATATCGGTAACGAATGCCGCAATTTCATCAATCGTTTGGGCAACCCTGATCATGGTGGTGGACATGTTGCTGTCGGCCATTGCGCAGGATGCGAGTACAGCAGTTATGGCGGTCATCCCCTGGCTCATAAGGTCGACAAACGACGAGCCGCTCTCATTACCATCGGTCGCACCGACAACAGTTACTGTTTCGTCAGCGATCAGCGCCTGTTTTTGCGCAACCTCGCGCAGGCTGTCAACTATCGTGCAGACTGCAGTATATAATTCCGCAGCCGCGAAATTGAGCTGTGCCTCCTGCAGTTCACAGATGTCTCCGGCTTCAACGATCAGCTTGCGTATATGCTCCGGATCATTCTCGGCACGCGATGGATCGGCAAGGTCATCCGAGAGACGCTCAAGCGCTTCGTCGATGTGCTCGAACTGCTGGCGGGTCATGTCGTGCATCTGCATGGAAGAAACAACATCGCCAATGCTGGCCGATACTTCAGCGGAAACCGACGCCACCGTACCTCCAAACCGGCCGCACCGTTCGTTGACCGCGATCAGAGACTGCAGATTGCCTGCAGTGTCGCGGAGAATCGAGGTAACTTTTTTGTCCTGATCCGCCTCAGTTGCATGAATGCCAGCCAGATTGTCGGTAATAATAGTTGCCAGCAACAGGCGGTGTGCCAGTATCGCAGCCGACTTTTCATGAACCTGATGAGAAAGTTTTTCCACATCAACGGCCAGATTGATAAACCCGCTGCCGACTTCTCCCAGGCGGGCACTTTCTATTTTGGTGGAGATACTTAACATGCGGAGCGTTTTGTTCATTTTCTGGAAGCTGCCGAGCGGATCAGAAAGCTCATTCAGAAGCGTCTTTACCTGTTCCATGGTCGCGCAATTTTCATTACTGCGAGCCCGCGCGGTCACCAGGTATTCCTCCATATCACCCATCATCTGTTTCAGTCGTTCTGTCAGGGCAACAACATGTTCTCCCGATACGACGGCAACAAGCTGACCAGCCAGCCCGCTCACATCGGTGGAGCGCTGATAAAACGACTGTAATTGAGAGCCAATCTGGAGGAACTCATCCTCGGTTGTTGTCGCCATCCGGCGCAAAGTGCTGATCGATGGGGCAATCAAGGTGCGCCAGTCTGACAATTTTTCCACGGTAGCCCTCTGAATAATATCCTGAAAAGCCATAAAGTAAGTCCTATTGGAGCACGTTGAGTTTACGCAATTCAGTCGTAAGCTTCTGTCTGCTGAGCGGCTTAACGATGTACGAGTCGGCTTCCGACTCTTTAAACGATCTGATTACGGTACGGGGATCGTCAAGCGCGGTTGTCATGATAACCTTCACCGTCAGATTGGGCGGAATCTCCATCTTCCGTTCCAGGGCGCGAATCACCTGCAGCGCTTCCATGCCGTCAATAACCGGCATCATGATATCCATGAAGATAACGTCGTATGGCCGTTTCGAGTCATGCGCCAACTGAAACGAGTCAATCGCTTCCTGGCCGTTTACGGCAACATCGCAGTCCCATTGAGACGGAAGCAGCTCCTTCAGGATTCGGCGGGACAACAGATGATCTTCTGCAATCAAACATTTCACGAGAAATCTCCTTCCGTCATGGCATACAAATTTTGAAGATCACACTAAAGCGGCTGCCGCCAGAAGGAGCATGCTCGGCCCATACAGTACCGTTCAGCAACAGTGCATTCTGCCGGGCGATGGAGAGCCCCAGTCCGACCCCTTCATAACGCCGGGAGAATGACCCGTCACCCTGTACAAACGGTTCGAAAATCTTCTCCAGCATCCCTTCCGGAATCCCGATACCGCTATCAATCACCGTGCAGAGGAGTTGATCGCCATTCTCCTCAGATGTGACCCGGGATACTTCCAGCGTCACGGAACCCTGCTCGGTAAACTTGAGGGCATTGTTAAGCAGGATTTCAAACAGGCGGGACAGTTTCTCTTTATCGGTCCATATCTGATGCGGAAGGTCATTGCCGAGCAGCAGCGAAAGGGTGAGTTTTTTTCGGGCAAAGCTCGGCACGTGTCCAGTAATCATCGTACGGAAAAAGGCAGCCACTTCTATCAAATCCCGTTGAATGGAGCCCCCATTTTGAGCGAGCTGCGCATTGAACGAAAGCATCTGTTCAATCAGCTTCATCATACTATCGGCAGAATCGCGAGCCATCGCCAGATACTCGGCCGCAGCACCGGTCAGGTTCTCTTCCGACAGCAGCTCCAGTGACCCCATGACACCATTCATCGGCGTGCGCATTTCGTGTGATACCGTCGACATGAACGTGCTCTTGTCAGTTGCAGCCTGCTGGAGCGCCGCTCTGGTAAAATCGAGTTCAGCCATCGACTCCTTCAGTTCAGCAGTCCGTTTGGAAACTGTTGCTTCGAGCTCGGCACGGTAATTCTTTTCCATCCGCTGCAGATGACAGTAATCAAGTGCCCGTATGACGATCTTGCGCAGATGGTCAAAATCGAACGGCTTATAAACAAAGTCGAAGGCACCGTTTTTAATCGCATTTACCGCCATCTGCAGCTGCGCATGGCCGGTCATCAGGATCACCGGCAGTTCCGGCCAGGATTCGTGGACCCGCCCCAGAAAGGTAATTCCATCCTCACCCGGCATCATGACATCACTGACAACGGCATCAAATTGCTCAAGCACCAGCAGCTTGCATGCCTCGGCAGAACTTTCAGCACAGGAGATACGGAGATTGTTCTTCTGAAGACAGAGCGACACCATTTTGCGAATCTCGGGCTCATCATCCACGACCAGGATGTGTGGAGGCACGTTATTTTCAGTCTGTGCAAGTTCAGTCATGGCAAATCCTGTGTGCCCTTCCCCTCAAAGAGAGGGGAGTTCTCGATTTACACCTCCCCTTTCACTGGAGAGGTCGGAAGGGGAGTGGGTGTGGAAGATACTCTATCATCATTTTTTACTTTGTCACGTGCTGTAGATAAATTGGTATTCACATTCGGCGAAAGGGGCATATTTTTCTCCGCACAAGCATGCACCAACTCGTTTGATAGAGTGGCCGCCCGCTCCGCAGAAGTTCGGATCAGCGCCACGTACTGTAACAATTCGGCATTCCTCGGATCGTCCACATCGATCAGAGAACAGGCTCCCAGAACAACCGTCAGAATATTATTGAAATCATCAGCCATGCCGCCCGCCAGAGCGGCCAGTGTCTGTGAAATATCTGAAGGTGGAACCGAGTTTTTATTATCACACGTTTTTTTCATAGTTCAATAGAAGTGGTCCGTAATTACGCGACAGCGGCAGAAAAAGATCCCGCCGCTGTCACAAACCGTCAGTACTTTTCAAACTCGTCATCCAGATGATCCGGACCGGCCTGGCCAAGCTGGAGGTGAACGCCTTTGCTGCTCCCCTTTTTCTTTTCTGTCGCTTCCGCATCTTTATGACCGTGGCCGATATGGGCCACCTGGGCCTTGTGCTGCGGAACGTGCGCCGCGCGTGCCGTCGTCTGCCGGGAGCCTCCACTCTCTACCCGGAAGAAGCTGATCGAGTCTTTCAGCAGGTCTGCCTGGCTGGCAAGCTCCTCGGAGGTGGAAGCCATCTCTTCCGAGGCCGAGGCGTTCTGCTGGATGACCGTGTCCAACTGCTGCACAGCCTTGCTGATCTGTTCGGCGCCGCTATCCTGTTCACGGCTGGAAGCGCTGATCTCCTGCACCAGTTCGGCGGTCTTCTGGATGTCCGGCACCATCTTGTTCAGCATTTCACCGGCGGTTTCGGCCACCTGGACGCTGCGTGACGAGAGCGTGCTGATTTCGCCGGCCGCGGTCTGGCTCCGCTCGGCCAGTTTTCTGACTTCACTGGCTACCACGGCAAAACCTTTGCCGTGTTCTCCGGCCCGGGCCGCCTCGATGGCGGCGTTCAGCGCCAGCAGGTTGGTCTGGCGGGCGATCTCTTCGATGATCGAGATCTTGGTGGCGATCTCCTTCATGGCCGCAACGGTTTCGGTGACGGAGTTGCCGCCATCTTTGGCATCGACTGCGCTCTTGATGGCGATTTTTTCTGTCTGGCTGGAGTTGTCGGCATTCTGTTTGATGCTGGAGGCCATCTCTTCCATCGAGGAGGATATCTCCTCGACGCTGGCGGCCTGCTCGGTTGCCCCCTGAGACATCTGCTGGGCAGTGGCAGACAGTTCCTGGCTTCCCGAGGCGACGTTGTTGGTAGCGCCTATCACGTCACCGACCACCTGTTTGAGTTTTTCAACCATATTACTCAGGGCCGCCATCATCTGGCCGGTTTCGTCCCTGGAGTTTGATTCGACCGATATGGTCAGATCCCCCTGCGATAGGGAATTGGCAACACCGAGCGCTTCATTGATGGGACGCGTGATGCCGCGGGTAACAAAAATCCCGATGCCAAAGCCAAGAAACAGCGCTACTACGGTGAATATTGCCATCATCTTGATCGCCAGCGCCTCATCCTCCTCGATCTTTTTGGTCGTCTCGTCAACGTTCTTGTCGATTAATTTAACAAAGACACTGAGAGCGGCGTCGAGCGTTGCTCCTTCTTTCTCCACCTTTTCCTCAAGGGCTGCCGCCGCACCCAGTTTTCCCTCTTCGAGCAGGGTAAACACCTCGTCGGCTTCTTTATCAAAGCCCTTGTATTCATTCTCCACCTCTTTCAGATGCTCGCTTACTTCCTTAAGTTCCTTCTGGGCTGCCGCGTCTCCGGCTGTCTCCTTGAGTGACTTCTCCACGATGGCATCACACTTCGTCAGCAGCACGTCCGCCTCTTTCGCCACTTTATCGAACTCCTCCGCAGTTTTCTTCAGCTCCTCATGCTGATTGGTGATCCCCAGGCGAACGGTTTTCTGGAACAGGACCTCCTGTTCTTTCTGCATTCCGGCGGCTTCGTTGATCATTGCCGAAAGGGGGATTTCCTGTTCATCCAGCGACTTTATTTCATCGCCGACGCTCTTCATTTTCAGTATGCCGTATCCGGCCAGGGCACCCATCATGATGATCAGAATGCCGACAAGGCCGAGAATCTTGGTGCCTATTTTCATATTTTTCATGATGTTCATGGCGATCTCCTTGGGTTGTTTATTGTAATTTGTGTCGCCTGTAGGGGCGATACCTTGTGTTCGCCCGCCTTTCCTCGTGTTCGCCCGCCTTTGGGTGGCAGTGGCAATGGGATCGGCAACTCCACCAGGGCGATCACAAGGATACGCCCCTACGAAACCGTCAATTTGGCATGTAGGTCATGTTCACCGCACCGCTATCCAGGTCGTAGTAGGCGCCGACAACCTTCAGCATGCCGTCCTCGACTTTTTCCGAAAGGATCGGCGGGCTCTTGCGGATTTTTTCCGCAACCATTTTGACGTTCGCCAGGATACAGGAATCAAGCAGCTCGCCGTGCCCGGTATAGCGGGCTTTCCCCTTTTCAATGGCCGGTTGTATGCCGTCTACGATGCTCTTGATGTTACCCGGCGCCACTCCCCCTTGCAGGGCAGCGGTGACTGCGCCGCAGCGCTCATGCCCCAGTACGACAATGAGTTTTGTGCCGAGATGGTCCACCGCGTACTCGATACTCCCCAGCGCATTGGCATCAACGATGTTTCCGGCAATCCGTATCGCGAATATATCGCCGAATCCCTGGTCGAACAGCAGCTCGGGCGGTACCCGCGAGTCGGAACAACTGACGACCACCGCAATAGGGTTTTGCCCCCCGGCAAGCTCACTGCGTCTGACAGCCGACCGGTTGGGGCCTTTTGCCTGGCCTGATGCATACCGCCTGTTTCCTTCCATGAGCTGTTTGAGCGCTTCATCGGCGTCCATGGCGACGGCATGGCCACCATGGCCACCCGCAGCAGCGTGTGCCGCCGGGGCTTTGTGAACAGCCGCCTTTGGCGCAGCATGCTTCTCTTTTTTGGCCGGAGTATGTGCCGCCGGTTTCTTCTCTTCGCCATGAGCAGCGGTCGCTGCCTTCCCCTCTTCACCATGCGCGGCATCCTTATGCATCCCCGCCTTGAACTCTTCGATCCGCTTGTCAACGCCGCTTTCCGCACGTCCCAGCTCCACGCGTCCACCCAATGCGATCAGCGCAGAAAGTGCAATCCCCGATACCAGACGTGATCCGAACTTCATACAGTTGAACATCTTCATAATTTTTCTCCTCTCACATGGTTGATTCAAAAAGTCACTATGAACAGATTCCAAACCACCTGCAGCCGGTTTGCCCGCAGGTTGCCACGTTGCCTGTTTCAAAGCATTGCATATTTCCCTCGGCGCTCTGGATGGCCCGCACCAGCTCCGACTTCTTCATCTTGCCAACCTTGATGCCGTACTGTTGCGCGATTGCTTTAATTTCTTCCAGTTTCATAATGCAAATCCTCCTTTAAATTTGCTTCTCGCTTATTGCCGGGTACCGTGGTTCCCGCAGGCAACTGAATACTTGCCATGCGGCCACTCCACTTTTTCAATTCGTTGCTACCCTGATACTTCCCGGTTTCACGCATGTGATCAGGTATGTTGAGAAGTTCAGGACGCCGGCCACTCAGTTGGATGCAATGAAGCCACGTACCAAGCAGCTCGATGCCGCTCAGGTCGATTTTCTCTATGCCGCTGCAATCGATGGATACAGTACCGCCGCTCCGGGAGTCGCCATGACGTGACTCCGTCAGGCATGTCACCTGTTGTACGACTCCCGTAATGGTCCAGTCACCGTTGAGACGCTTTGTTACGACAGATGAAGAAACAGCCTCCATAACCTATCTCCTTCCTGTACTGCGCCGGGCAAGAAGCCTGGCGTCAATGGCGGCTATTTCTTTGTCCGGGTCTATCAACGGCAACACATGCGTGTTTTTCAAAAGCTGCTCAATCCGGGTGTAACCGGCACTCAGGATGTCGATGAGTTGTTCATCGGGCAGATCCTGCCCGCTGCGGAGCGACTCCAGTATGTCTTCGAGCTTATGGGCGATCTGTTCCACCGTCCCGAGTGTGAGCAGGTTTGCCGCACTTTTCAGGGAATGGGTGTCCCTGAAGATACCGTGCAGCAGCTCCATATCTACCGGTCCTGTGCCGGCAAGAAGCTCCAGCTTGTCAGCTATCCTGGCCAGGCGAAGAGCGGATTCCTCGGCAAACGTTGCAAGCGATTCATGGTCGATTTTTTTCATACAGTTACCGTCGCTGCCGCTGCCGCCGCTTCGATAAGATCAATCGCCCGCCGGGCCATTTCATGCAGTTCCGGCTTTGACACCTGATCGTCAGCCTTGACGAATTCACCCTTGTGGCGAAGTTCGTCAGTGATGATGGATGAATAGAGTATGACCGGAATTTTGCCCAGCTGCGGATCTTCCTTGATACGCTTGGTCAGGGTAAATCCGTCAAGCATCGGCATCTCGATATCGGAGATCACGATACGCACCAGATCATGGATATCCAGATGTTCGTTCTCTGCCCGTTCTCGAAGTTTGCAGAGCAAATCCCATGCTTCCTGGCCGTTCGAAGCGGTAATCGGCCTGAAGTTGGCTGCTCGCAGATTCCGGGTGACCATGTCGAGTATGGTCTGGGAATCATCGGCGATGAGTACCGGATACTGCTGTTTGGCACGCACTTCGCTGATCCCGGCATCCTTCATCATATTTGGATCGAGATCGGAAATGATGCTCTCCATGTCAAGCAGTTGGATGAAGCGGTTGTCATGCTCAACCGTGCCGATAATGGCTGCTTTGGCAAATTTCGACAAAAACGTGCCGGGCGGTTTGACCTGACCCCAGCCGACCCGGAGAATCTCTGTAACACCGGAGACCAGAAAGCCGTTGACCGCCTGGCTGAATTCGGTGGCAATGATCAGGTCAAAATTGCTGTCCGTTCGATCCATGCCCAACCAGACGCTCAGGTCGATTATCGGCAGAATATGCTCTCGAAGCGGAATGACTCCCAGAAACGATGGATGCTGTGCATAATCACAGGGGGCAAGGTTCGGATTCTCGATCACCTGCATCACCTTCGCGACGTTCATGCCGAAATAGACCCGTTCCTGTTCCCCTGCAGCACTGGTTTCATCAATATAAAACTCAAGTATTTCCAGCTCGTTGGTGCCTGTTTCCAATAAAATTTCCGACGTTGCCATGGTAGTCTCCAGATGGTTGTCAGCAATCGTACTTGTGTTTTTTCAAGCAGCCAGATCCAACTCGTTGAAGCTTGAAAGGTCAATCGAGGTAAAAACCCGGTCAATATCCAGAATCATCACAAAGTTGCCGTCCTGTTTCCCCATTCCCTTGATGAAATCTGTGTTGAGCCGTGTCCCTATGTGTGGCGCGGCCTCGATCTGGGCAGGTTCCATCTCGTTCACCTCCTGCACCGAATCGGCCAGGACTCCCAGCAGGATGGTTTCACCCTCCATATCCACCTCTGTTACGATGATGCAGGTGTTGACGCTCTGCTCTGTTGCGCTCATGCCGAATTTAAGGCGCAAGTCGATCACCGGCACCACGCTCCCCCGCAGGTTGATGACCCCGCGCATGAAATCGGGGGTCTGTGGCACTTTGGTAACAGTGGTGTATTCAAGAATTTCCCGCACCTTGGCCACATCAAGCGCAAAAACTTCCTCGTCGAGTTTGAAGGTCAGGTATTGGGTTGTTTCCGTGATTATTGATATGCTCATGGTCGCCCCCTAAAATTTCTCAAACTCATCATCCAGATGATCCGGACCGGCCTGGCCAAGCTGCAGGTTTACGCCGCCGCCTGGGGTGTGCTTTGCCGGCTGCTGCGCCGCACTTTTACTGGCGTGGGCGATCTGAACCTTGTGGGCAGGTTTGCGGGCCGTAGCAGCTGATACCGCACGCCGTCCCGCATTCCCGATATCGAAGAAGCTGATGGAATGCTGCAGCTGTTCTGCCTGACTGGAAAGTTCTTCAGAGGTGGAGGCCATCTCTTCGGAGGCGGAGGCGTTCTGCTGGATGACCTGGTCAAGCTGCTGAATGGCCTTGTTGATCTGTTCGGCGCCGCTATCCTGCTCTTTGCTGGATGCGGTGATTTCCTGCACCAGTTCGGCGGTGCGCTGAATATCCGGTACCATCTTGGTCAGCATCTCGCCCGCCTGCTCGGCTATCGCCACACTGCGGCTGGAAAGGCTCGATATCTCACCGGCGGCCGATTGGCTCCGTTCGGCAAGCTTGCGCACTTCTGAGGCAACCACGGCAAAACCTTTGCCGTGCTCACCGGCACGGGCCGCTTCAATGGCAGCGTTCAGGGCCAACAGGTTGGTCTGGCGGGCGATCTCTTCGATAATGCCGATCTTGGTGGCGATCTCCTTCATGGCGGCAACGGTTTCAACCACTGCTTTGCCACCATCTTTGGCATCGACGGAACTCTTGATGGAGATTTTTTCGGTCTGCATGGCGTTATCGGTATTCTGGCGGATACTGGAGGCCATCTCTTCCATGGATGAGGAGATTTCTTCGGCAGAAGCGGCCTGTTCAGTAGCCCCCTGGCTCATCTGCTGGGCCGTGGCAGAAAGTTCCTGGCTGCCGGAGGCAACGTTGTCGGAAGCGCCCATGACTTCACCGACGATGCTGCTCAGTTTGGCCACCATTTCGTTAAGGGCTGCGGCCAACTGGCCGATTTCATCCTTCTGGTCCAGATCTATTTTCTGGGTCAGGTCACCGGCGGCAACCGCCTGGGCAAAGACAACACCCTTGCGGAGCGGGTTGCTGATTATGTTGGAAATAATGATACCGAACAGGATGGCCAGGATAACACCGGCAACCGCAAAACCGATCATCAGCCGTGTCGCCGCCTTGGCAATTTCACCATTCTCTTCTTCCGTCAACTTGGCCTGTTTCAGCTTGGAATCAACCAGGCCGTCAATGGCGTTGTTTTCATCAACAGCGGCCTGAAACGCCGCGGGTGTTTTCATGTAGGCAATCGCCTCTTTTTCCTGATTCTGTTCACACAAAGCAGTCAACTTCTCAAGAACGACTGCGTAGCCGGCGCGGCTCTTTGAAAAAGTTTCAAAGAGTTTCCTGCCGTCATCAGTAAGGATCGTTTTTTCAAATTCTCCTGCGGCTTTGTCAATAACTCCGCGCAACTCCTTTATAGTTGCCAGGGCTTTTGCCTCGTCACTCTTGTTTTCAGCCAGCATAAGATCGCGAGTGTTAACCCGTATTCTCTGAAACGCCGTTGCAACATCCTGTAACTGACCAATTGGAACGGTAATTTTTTCATACATTTTTGTGCCGGCAGCATCCATTTTTCTGAGTTCTACGACGCCGACAGCGCCGATGATCCCGGAAATGATTGCCACCACGATAAAAGCCGATAAGAGTTTCACGCTGATTCTAAGGTTGCTGTACCATCTCATTGTAATTTTCTCCCGTACATGGATTTGTATTTCTACGCCATTTCAGGCTGACTGACCGCCGGTTACCGCTTCCAATTCTGCGCCGGAAAAAATTTTGTCAATATCAAGGATCATGACAAATCGGCTGTCATGCTTGCCCATCCCCTTGATAAAGTCTGTGTTGAGATGCGTGCCGATATGCGGAGCCGCCTCGATCTGCTGCGGCTCCATCTCGATAACTTCCTGCACTGAATCTGCCAGGGAGCCAATCACCACGGTTTCGCCCTCCATCGCCACTTCGACAACAATGATGCAGGTGTTGACGGTGCGCTCGGTTTCGTTCATGCCGAACTTGAGCCGCAGGTCAATGACAGGAACCACGCTGCCGCGCAGGTTGATGACCCCGCGCATGAAATCGGGGGTCTGAGGAACCTTGGTGATACTGGTGATCTCCAGAATCTCCCGCACTCTCCCGACATCAACCGCGAACACTTCGTCAGCAAGATTGAATGTCAGGTACTGGGTTGTTTCAATGGTCTCTGCCATACCTCGTCTCCTTCCTCGTGGTCTTGTACATTTATTGAAGCCAGTATTAGATTGCGTTGTGTTTACACGGAGCGTGCCAAAAACAAAGAGACTATAAAGCAGAGGCGAGGGGTAAGCGGACAGGGTGCAGGCAAACCAGCATTCGAATAAACACAAGGCACGGGGTGCAGAGAGGATTAATCCTTGAAAAGCCTGAAAAAGTCCCCTCTCCATGAGGGAGAGGGTTAGGGTTAGGGTGAGGGGGAACAGATTAAATCATAGTGCTACTGCCCCTCAACCGGCCTTCGGCCACCTTCTCACTCAGGGAGAAGGAATTAACATGTATTCAGGATTTTTCAGGATACTTACTGCCGTCTGAGGGAATTATGCTTTTGAGGGATACTGCGACGATGTAGAGAGGGAAATGAAAATGTGTAACATGTTACAACTTCAGTCGTAACATGTTACACATAGATGATACAGCTGTTACAGGCAGAACCTTCAACCTTCAACCTGTTATTCACACCTTGCGTTGCGACATTTTGTATTCCTGCACAAAAGCCTGCTCGATATCAGCAGCCTTTACATTCAGGCTGGTCATTGACAGAAAGCGCAGCCCTCCGTCGATGCTGTTCTCTATGGCGCTATGCGGTCCGTCCTTCTGCTCATAAATCAGCTCTGTCGTACTTCCCAGTGTCAACTGGACGTTTTCATACATCACTGCCTTGGCATTGATCTTGGCATTCGCCCGCTCGTCAATCTTGCTCCGGATGGAGGTAATAGAGTCCGTTAGTGCGCCGGTCGTCTTGCGTAATTCCGCCAACTCGCTCGGAGACTGGGTCTCCCCAGCCTGTGCGTTTGCTTTTGTCAGCGCTGTGAGCAGATCATCCAATAGCGCAACATCGTGATAATCGATGCCAGCGCGGAGATTGGTGTGAATAGACGATGCCGTGCCGAGTTTTTTTGCTTCTATCCCCCCGAGAGCGGTGCATGAGCCACCAGAGAGTGCTCCCTTGTCCACGACGACTTTCCCGAGAGTTTTTATCGTGCAGTTATGTATTTCGACATCCACAAGTACGTCGCCGGCACATTCGACATCAACGTCATGGATAAAATGGGCTCGCAGCGTCCCGCCGCAGACTATTTTGGCCTTGTCCATGCCATCCATACCGCAGAAGGTGATATCACCATCGCTGACAATGTTGCAGACGCCGATATTGCCTGTGACGGTAAGCCCCTTGCTCGCAGTGATGTCGAAGTTATCAAGAACATCACCACGCACTTCGACAACGCCTTTGAAATTGATCGAACCGATCCGGAAATTCACATCCCCTTTGACAAGATATTCATCCTCGATGGAGATTTCACCTGGAGTCTGACAGAGGCGACCGGTAGTGGCGGCAATCAGCACACCACCCTCTTCAACACGGATATTCTTGCCGATTTTCACACTCAATGGCTTACCAGGCAGAGCGGGAATCGGTTGCCCCATGATATTTTGACCGGGAGTTCCCTGTTCCGCAGGTATGATCCGGCCAACTTCATCGTCGATGGAAACGTTGATAAAACTCTGTACGATGTGCATATCTACTTCGGTGATCTCTTCATCACCACTAAGGACAGCAGTTGAAGACTGGACGGACAGCCGGATACACTCATCAGCACCGTTAAGCGGTGCGATTCCCGAAGCAACAAGGACATCCACCAGCTGCTGCCCGGCAACAGCTTTGGTGGCAAAATCATCAAGAGCGTGCTGGTCAATACCCACTTTCACAATGTATTGACTCAGGTAACCGGCAAACTCATCCCGCGTCATCATGGAACCCTGCCCACGCGGGACATAACTGCAGCGGCACTCCAAAGCGTTATCCGGTATCCGCAGATACAGGCTATAGCCAGGTTTCCTGATTTCACTGCCCCCTATGGCGGGCGTCTCGGGCGGTGCCGGTTGAAGTTGTTCTGTCATAGTCACTCCTCACTTTATAAGGCGAATTATATCATCAAGCATGCCAAATTAACGACTAATTGTATTTGTATCTCTGCTGTTTCACAATTTTCAACAACAGAGGAATCACTAACTACTATCGGCAGATTATCAGTTATTTTGAGATTCAAGCTGGCGATATAATGTCATGCGGCTGATGCCAAGCAGGCGTGCCGCGCGAGCCTTGTTTCCGTCGGCAGCTGCCAGCGCATCGCCGATCGTCATTTTAGCGGTATCAGCAAGGGTGGGGAGAGCAAAATGTTTCTGATATGTCGTGGCACTTCTGGCACTTTCTGACAAATCCTGAGGAAGATCCTGCAGAGAGATAATGGAAGCTTTACTGAGAATACTGGCATGCTCGATGGCATGTTCCAATTCACGGACGTTACCGGGCCACTGGTAGGAGTGGAATAATTCCATCACATCGTCTGAAACGGCGGTAATGTTTTTGGAGAGTTTGTTATTGTAGAGCGTAATAAAATTGGCAACCAGCAGGTCCAGATCATCAAGACGTTCACGGAGGGGAGGAATCACCATGCGTACCACGTTCAGCCGATAGTATAGATCTGACCTGAACATTCCAGTCGCCACCATATCTGCGAGGTTTTTATTGGTGGCAGCGACGATACGGACATCAACCTTGATTGGTGTCGCATCGCCCACCCTCTCGAATTCACTTTCCTGCAGCACCCGTAACAACCGCATCTGAATCGCCGGAGAGATGTCACCGATTTCATCGAGAAACAGTGTTCCCCCGTGTGCCTTCTGGAAACGGCCGATCTTGTCGGAAATGGCGCCGGTAAACGCCCCGCGGACATGGCCGAACAATTCGCTTTCGAGAAGATGCTCCGACAGTGCCGAGCAGTTGACTTTTACAAACGGTCCGCGCGAACGGGTACCGCTGAAGTGCAGCGCCCCGGCAACCAATTCTTTACCGGTGCCGCTTTCGCCATTGATCAGAACAGTTGTCGGCATATCTGCCAGAGACCCGATCAGCGAATAGACTCGCTGCATCACTTCCGATGCTCCGACAATACCGTGGAATCTACCCCGTTTCTGCAGCGACCGTTCCATTTCGACCATCTGGGTCTCGTCTCGAATAATCGCAACCGCCCCGCTAACCACCCCGTTGAGTTCGGTAACCGGGGTAGCCGTTATGCTGATCACGCGGGATTTCCCGGAGGATGGGCAGCACTCGACGCGGCGCAACTCACGCGTAGTCTTGCTGTGAAGTGACTCCGCAAGGGCTTTTCTGCACACCCCGAAGCAGCCGAGGTTAATCGTTGCAGCATCGCTTCCGATAAGATCACTGTGATATCCGCAGACCCGCTCTGATGTCGTATTAAATTGAGCCAGACAGCCATTCTGGTCGATCATGACAATGCCGTCGCTACCCGTGCGGAAAATTGCATCAAGGTTGGCGCGGTTACGTTCCCGCTCATCAGCAAGCGCCTTACTGCTCAAGGCATGTTTCGTCACCGCGATCAGGGTTTCAATACGGATTGGTTTGCAGATATAGTCAAAAGCACCCAGCCGCACGGCCTCGGCTGCTGATTCGACGCGCGGGTTGCCGGTAAACATCACCACCTGGGATGCGGGAAAGGTCTTTCTGATTTCGCGGAGCAGATCGATGCCGTTTTCTTTACCGAGTGTTATATCAATATAGATCAAATCATAGGGATTGGCGCGCAGGAAACCACGTGCCTCGCAAATGTCGGCGGCAGCGTCAACCAGATACCCCTCTTTTCTCAGGAGAGTCCCCAGAGCAAAACGGATGCCATTTTCATCATCGACAAGCAGGATACGGTTGTGCAGTTGCCGTATCGACACGTGTTCTCCTTACCGGTTAATGCGAGAAAGCAGTCAGTATCTCCGTATATGGTTTTTGCAGTTGCCTTAAAGTCCCCCCGCCCCCTGCGGGAGGGGAGACTTTATACAAAGATCTAACCGGAAACTGCCGTAAAGCTGTCTGTAATACAGTATTCAGAACGGCAATAATCTGACTGCGCCGAAATGATAGAACATTTTTTCCGATGTGCAAGCAGAATATGGTAATAAATATTCGGGCAACCATATTGACCTCCCCCGCAGAGTAAGGTACTTTACCAGCCACATTGACTGTTGAAAGGAAATCATCGGCCATGCAGCGACCATCGTGGGATCAGTATTTCATGGACATTACCCGTCTGGTTGCCACCCGCTCCACCTGCATGAGACGCCAGGTCGGGGCGACACTCGTCAAGGATCGCAATATTCTGGCAACCGGCTATAACGGCGTACCTTCTGGCATCACTCACTGTGATGCGGTCGGCTGTCTGCGCGAACGGCTCAGAGTCCCTTCCGGCGAGCGCCATGAGCTCTGCCGCGGGCTGCATGCCGAACAGAATGCTATCATTCAGGCCGCGCGGCATGGCATCAACATTAACGGTTCGGTACTTTACTGCACCACCATGCCCTGTATCATCTGCACCAAAATGCTGATCAATGCCGGAATAACAATGGTCGTGTATGGCGAGGGATACGCAGATGAGCTGGCCCGCGAGATGATCGCCGAAAGCGGCATCATCGTCAGTCACTTTGTCAACGAAACTACGGAGCAGCAGACGTGAAATGCCCATTTTGCAATAATCTGGACAGCAAGGTTGTTGATTCGCGCCCGGACAAGGGGGGCTCGGCCATCCGGCGGCGGCGGGAGTGCGAACAGTGCGGCAAACGCTTCACCACCTTCGAGCGGATTGAAGAGATGCTTCCGCAGGTCTGCAAAAAAGATGGCAGGCGCGAACCGTTTGACCGCCTGAAAATTATCAACGGCATACTCAAGGCGTGCGAAAAGCGGCCCATTGCCAAAACAGACATCGAACTGCTGGTTGACCGACTGGAGACACGTCTGCAGGAATCATCCGAGCGGGAAATTTCCACCACAATGATCGGCGAGTGGCTGATGAAAGAGCTGCACGACATGGATGAAGTGGCATACGTCCGTTTTGCCTCGGTATACCGTTCATTCAGGGATATCAACGAATTTATGAGCGAACTGCAGGATTTGCTGAAAAAATAAGGTCAATGCATGAATCCTGACGCTGCCTACATGAAACGCGCCCTGACCCTGGCAAAAAAAGGGGTCGGCAAAACCCATCCAAATCCAGCGGTCGGCTGTGTGATTGTCAAGAATGGCGCTGTTATCGGCGAGGGGTGGCACAGAAAGGCCGGCGCCCCTCATGCGGAGGTACATGCCCTGAACATGGCCGGAACTGCAGCCGCTGGAGCGGATGTCTATGTAACACTGGAGCCGTGCAGCCATACCGGCAAGACGCCCCCATGTGCAGCAGCGTTGATCCGTGCCGGAGTTAAACGGGTTTTTGCCGGTATGCACGACCCGAATCCCCAGGTCAACGGCAAGGGGTTGCGCGCACTGCAGCAGGCCGGCATCGAGACCTTCTGCGGTGTACTCGAAGCGGAGTGCCGCGCCATCAATCGCCCGTTTGTAAAATTCATCACGACCGGCCAGCCATACGTCACCTATAAATGTGCCATGACGCTTGACGGTAAAATCGCCAGCGTCACCGGTGATTCCTGCTGGATCAGCTGCGAAGAGTCACGCAGGATTGTTCACCGGATGCGGGCCGCCAACAACGCCATCATGGTCGGTGTTGATACAGTGATTGCCGATAATCCGATGTTAACTGTCCGGCACGTAAAGGGACAGGATCCGCTCAGGATAATCGTTGACAGCCGCCTTCGCACCCCGATTGATGCTGCCGTTCTGGCGGGTGATATGGCACACGGAACCATCATGGCAACGACAGTGACAAGCCGGGATATTCATGCCCGCTATATCAACAAAGGGGTGCGTCTACTGGTGTGCAAACAAAAAAATAACCGGGTTGATCTGATCGACCTCTGGAACAGACTTGGAGCATCCGGCATCCATTCCGTTCTGCTTGAGGGGGGGAGTCATCTGGCGGGTTATGCGTTGCAATCGGGACTCATCGACGAATGTGTGTTTTTCTATGCCCCCAAAGTATTGGGCTGCGACGGTATGTCACCGTTTGCCATAACCGGTGTTCATGATATCGCCCATGTAGTCCCGTTCAGCAATCTCGCGGTGCGGCGCGTCGGCACGGATATCATGGTAACAGCACGAACGGAGCAGACATGTTTACCGGTTTGATTGAAGATGTCGGTCGGGTGGCCTCTTTCAAGCGGCGTGGTGAGGCGGGACTGCTCACTGTTGACACGTCTCTGCCGACCGCAGAGATCACTGTTGGCGATTCGGTTGCTGTCAACGGTACCTGCCTGACGGTAACAGCCAAAAACGAGAATAGCGTAACCTTTGATGTTTCCCCGGAAAGCATCACCCGGACAACCATCGCCACGTTTTGCGGCGGCGCGCGTGTCAATCTGGAGCGTGCACTCAAACTCGGCGACCGGCTGGGAGGGCATATCGTCAGTGGCCATATTGACTGTATCGGGGAGCTGTCCCGCTGCGATGCCCGTTCCGGAAATTACCAGTTGCAGTTCAATCTGCCGGCGGATCATGCCCGCTACATCGTAGCAAAAGGGTCGATAGCAATAGACGGTATCAGCCTTACCGTCAACACCGTTTCACACCATGGTTTTGCAGTAAATATTATCCCCCACACCTTTTCACACACCACGCTTGCGCTGCTGAAAAGGGGTGACAGCGTCAACCTGGAAACCGACATCATCGGTAAATATGTGGAACGGTTGACCGCCCCCTGGAAATCCGAGGGGGGCTTAAGTATGAAATCACTTGCTGAAAACGGCTTTATTTAAGCAGGCTACAAGGGTGCAGGGTACAGTTTTGGCTTCCTGCACCCGGTATCCTGCACACTGAAAGGAACATACATGTCTGTTGCAACAATTGAAGAAGCTATTGAGGATATCCGTCAGGGAAAGATGGTTATTCTGGTAGATGATGAAGACCGAGAGAATGAGGGAGATCTGACTCTGGCTGCTGAAGCGGCCACGCCGGAAAACATTAATTTCATGGCAAAATATGGCCGCGGCCTGATCTGCCTTACCCTCACATCCGATAAATGCGACGAATTGGGGCTCCGGCCGATGGTGCGCGATAACACCTCGCCGTTTGAAACCGCCTTCACCGTCTCAATTGAGGCCAAGCACGGAGTTACCACCGGCATTTCCGCTGCAGACCGGGCACACACTATTATTACCGCCTCTGCTGATGGAGCGAGCGCCAAAGATCTTGTCAGCCCTGGTCATATTTTCCCGCTCAGGGCACGCAAAGGTGGGGTACTGGTACGGCTCGGGCAGACCGAGGGTTCTGTCGACCTGGCGCGCCTTGCCGGGCTGAAACCCGCAGGGGTCATCTGTGAAATTATGAATGATGACGGAACCATGGCCCGCATGCCGGAGCTGAAGATATTTGCCCGGGAACATAATATCAAAATCTGTACCATTGCCGATCTGGTGTCGTATCGGCTCAAAAACGAACGACTGGTGCGTACTGTCGCAGAAGCACGCCTCCCCTCGGCATTCGGCGGTGAATGGCGGGCTATCGGTTTTGAAAATGACATCGACAAACTGGAACATATCGCTCTGGTAAAGGGGGAGCTGAAAAAAGGTCAGCCGGTGCTTGTCCGGGTCCATTCAGAATGCCTGACGGGAGATGTCCTTGGCAGTCAGCGCTGCGACTGCGGAGAGCAACTGCACCGTGCCATGGAGCAGATAGCTGCGGAAGGGTGCGGCGTCATTCTCTACATGCGCCAGGAAGGACGCGGAATCGGCCTGATTAATAAGCTGAGGGCGTACGAACTTCAGGATAACGGACGCGATACGGTAGAGGCCAATCTGGAACTCGGTTTCAAGGCAGATTTGCGCGAATACGGCATCGGAGCCCAGATTTTGCTGGCACTCGGCATCACCAAGATTCGCCTGCTGACCAATAACCCGAAAAAATTGATCGGCCTGCAGGGGTATGGCATCGATATCGTTGATCGAGTGGCCATTGAGGCGGAACCAAACGATACCAACCGCGACTATCTTGAAACAAAACGTGCAAAAATGGGGCACCTGCTCGGGAATCTCTGATGAACATTCTTCTGCACACCTGCTGTGGCCCCTGTGCCCTCTTCCCGCTTAAACAGCTGCGAGCTGACGGGCATGAGGTCACCGGTTTCTTTTACAATCACAACATCCATCCGTACCAGGAATATGTCACGCGGAGAGATACCCTCGTGCAGATGGCAGACCTTGAAGAAATGCCCCTTCTTATGCGGGATGACTATGATCTGGAAGACTTTCTGGCGCACGTCGCTGCAGAACCGAAGAAACGCTGCAGCTATTGTTATGCATCACGACTGCGTGCTGCTGCCGAGGCGGCAGCTGATGGCAACTTTGACGCATTTACCGCTTCACTGCTCTACAGCAGGTATCAAAAGCATGACGAAATCAGGGCGTTGGGTGAAGCGATCGGCGTCGAGTGTGGTGTGCCGTTTTTTTATCAGGACTTTCGTAGCGGCTGGCAGGAAGGAATCCGACGTTCAAAGGATCTTGGCCTGTATCGCCAGCAGTACTGCGGTTGCATCTACAGCGAAAAGGAAAGGTATCTGCCTAAAAGGTTGAAGGTTGAAGGATGAAGGTTGAAGGATGAAGGTTGATAAGTCATGAGTGAGCTTGGCAAAACTCTTATCATTATTGGACTGCTGGTAGTGGCGGTCGGACTGGTCATCACCTGTGCGCCGAAGCTTCCCGCCTGGCTTGGCAGGTTGCCGGGTGACATCAGCATCAAACGGGATAATTTCAGTCTCTACGTTCCCCTTACTACCTGCCTGATTCTCTCGGCAGTATTCTCCTTCATCATGTGGCTGTTCAAAAAATAGCATACAAAAAAGCCCGTGCTACCACGGGCTTTTTTGTATACGTCACGTTAACTCAGCAGAAACTAGGCATGGATTGCGCTTACGGGACACGTATCAACACATGCTCCACAGTCGATACAGGTATCGGCGTCGATAACACGCTTGCCACCCTGCTCGCTAATAGCGTTAACAGGACAGGAATCCTCACATGCCGCACAATTTGTGCAATCTTCAGTAATTGTATGAGCCACAATTTCACCTCCTTGCAAGATTAGCTCACCTGACGGAAAGCATTGTGTGATTTACCATACCGTTTTTTAAATGTCCAGCAAAGAAATCCACCCCTCGAAAACCGGCCTGCATATATTTTGTTGAATTCATTCCCGGTTCCGTGTATATATCAAAAACAGTTTTATTACAGCTAGTTATTTTAGTTTCGGTGTTATTTTTTTACTGATATTATAACGATAATTCTGTTTATTCGAAGGGGGTACCTAATGATTATTATGGCACTAAACTGCGGAAGTTCATCGGTAAAATACCAGCTTTTCGATTGGCAGAAAATGGAGGTTGTCGCCAAGGGAATGGTAGAACGCGTCATTATTGGCGGTTCGTTTATCATGCATGAAATCCCCGGCCGCGAAAACTACCATCACGAACAGGACTGCGCCAATCATCAGGAAGCGATCGATCTGCTTATAAAAACAGTAACAGACCCAGTTCATGGCGTTTTGAAAAGTGTTGACGAGATCTCCGCAGTCGGCCACCGGGTTGTCCATGGCGGAGAGAAATTTACCTGTTCTGTCATGATCGACGACAGCGTGCTCAATGCCGTAAAAGAAGTGCAGCACCTTGCCCCTTTGCATAATCCGCCCAACATTGAGGGAATCGAAGCCGCCAAAGCACTTATGCCGAGTGTCCCGCACATTGCCATTTTTGATACGGCCTTTCATCAAACGATGCCTGAGCAAGCCTATATTTACCCCCTCCCCTACGAATGGTATGAGCAGTATCAGGTTCGGCGCTACGGTTTTCACGGCACTTCGCACCTGTATGTTTCCAAGCGGGCTGCAGTGTTACTTGGCAAAGAGGCCAAAGACACCAACATTGTTACCATGCATATCGGCAATGGTGTATCACACTGTGCCATAAAGAACGGCATTTCCGTTGATACCACAATGGGGCTCACCCCGCTTGAGGGTGCCGTCATGGGTACCCGTTGCGGCGATATCGATCCGGCTATTCCCGCATTCATGATGCAGAAAAACAACCTCTCGGCCAAAGAAATTGACAGTATTCTCAACAAAAAGAGCGGGGTTATCGGCATAACTGGCCGCTTCACCGACCGCCGCGATGTCATCGAACACGCCATAGCAGGCGACAAGCGCTGCCAACTGGCACTGGATATTGAAGCGTATCGCCTGAAAAAATATATCGGTTCATATATGGCTGCCGTCGGCAAGCTCGACGCGGTCGTGTTTACCGCCGGTGTCGGTGAAATGGGCGCCGCCATCAGGGAAAAGGCGATTGAAGGGCTTGATCACATCGGTATTATCATTGATCGTGAACGCAACAAAAATGCCATGACACGCAAGCGCGAATCACTTATTACCACTGACGACTCACCGGTGAAGGTGTACGTCATTCCGACTGACGAGGAGCTGGTATTTACGGAAGATGTTGTCGGTATCCTTAACGGCACCTATACCGACCATATGCACTTCCAGTATTCATTCGCCAAGGCTGATTTTATCAGAAAATAATCTGCGCTTTCATGCTAAAAGCACAAAATAACCGGCATAATGCCGGTTATTTTGTATTGAGACAGTTCATTATCAAAATGATTTGGTTATCTCTCGCAGCAGCGAGGTTGCGTACGACCCCTTCGGCAACGAGAATTCAAGCGTCACCACATCTTCTGTAACAATCCAGGAGATGTCACCGGCAGGCACCCGCATCGGCCGTCGCTCCCCTTCCATGCGCAGACCGCCCGATATATCAAACGATGAGAGCTCCACCCCCGCCTGTTCCAGAATAGTACGTTCAAGCTCCCGCACACCCCCTTCAGGACGCTTCATCTTGCAGCCAAACAACGGACCGGTTGGCGATATTTCAAAGAGTGCCGCCCTCGCCTCCTCCGCCAGCACGTCCTCAATCAGAAAACAGGCGCCGTTGATATGTTTCCAGGCAAGGTCACCGGTCATCAGCGTATCAATATGGGTTATCCGCCGTGCCACCACTTGATCGAACAGAAACGATTGGACAGCCGAAAGATACAGTTTTTTCATACGGGGATGCAGGACGGAAAACGCCTTCTCGTACTCTCCCGGGCGGGCACGTAACCGCTCCAGCACGTCCCGTTCTCCACGGCAGTGTCGAGGGAAACGTTGCAGCGCTTCATCAATGCTTCCCTGCTGGTACGCCACGATTGCCGCTGACCACCCTTCATCCCGCACTGCATGAGGTTCTCCGATCAAAAGGTCCACGCACTCATGCCAATTACGGCGCAGCATGGCAGCTCCGATCAGATGCGAATTACCCTGTGCGCCATAGCGCTGTGATCCAAAATAGTTCGGCACGCCCCGTTTCCCAAGCGTATCAACGATTGAGGGAATCGTTTCTGCCGCTGTTGTGGAAACATCACGAATAACGATGCGAAACCGGTTCCCCTTGAGATGCCCGAGTTTGAGTTTGTTGGCATGGCGTAGTGCAGACAACACTCTGACGCCATCTAGTTCGAGAGCAAGCGCCTTTTCGGGGGCGATTTTCTGGATAGAAAACGTCTGCCGGGTAACACCGACAGCATCCTTCATACCAGCATAGCCGACATCGCGCTCAGACACCTTCAAAGCAGCGGCAATACGATGAATCGCCTCGAATGTCGTAATCCCCTGCTTCTCGATGGTCAAATAGCAATGTTCCCCGGAACCGCAGGGGAGATAGGAAGCAATCTCTTCAACGAAAAAGTCTTCGGGTAACGCCTTGATTAGGCCGCCGATGCCGGGTATGTCGGCGGTCAGATATGGATGTGGCATGCTATTCCCCATGAATGTGATGGTAGGCGCGCCAGTCTACCAGAACAACTGCGTAACAGGAAATGTTTAACATATAACGGAAGTTCGCATAACACAGAGCAACGGAGCAACAGAGAAATCAGAATCTTAGGTTAGAAACCACTTTCACAAACTGGTGAGTCTCAAATAGGTTCTTTCAAGATCATTTTTCTTTGTCTTTACTCCGTTGCTCTGTTGCTCAGTGTTTCAAATGTTTTATTGTGTTTAAGCAAAAAGCGGGGTATACCGACCGGCATGCCCCGCTTCACTTCCGCTCAGATATTATCACTCTACTTTTCTTTTCTCACAGTAAATTTATAGCCGCTGAACATGCTGGAAATCTCACTGCCATGTTCTTTAATATCCATCAACCAGGCGCTGTAGATATGGTTGATGATAAAACCGAAAATCATCCACATGCTGAAATGATGAGCCAGGCGCATCCCCTGAGTGCTGAAGAGAGGATACATGAAACCAAGCATCCGGTGTAGCGGCGAACCGGGTGCATGCTCGGCATATATGGCAAAACCGGTCAGAATCATCAGGGAATAGAGGGCAAACAGCATAACATAGGCAGAGGTGGCCAAGGGATTGTGCCCAACCGTTTCAGGAACCTCTTTGTCGATGAACATATAATAGCGCAGCATTTTGACTGTTTTTTCCCGGCCTCTGGCCGTAGAGAGGGGGAAAAACTCCCGCCAGCCCGAATAGCTGTTGCCGACGAACGACCAGAGAAACCGGCTTGCAACGCTGATCGTAAACAGGTAGGCGGCCGTAAAGTGAGTAAAACGTATCCATCCCATAGTGAAATCTGATGTTGAACTGCCAAAGGAGAACGGCGTACCGATGAGAAATCCGGTCACCGCCAGTATCACGATTGACATCACGTTAACCCAGTGGCACCAGCGGACAGGGAGTTCCCATATATAGCATTTGAACTTGCAGAAATCGCTCATACACAGCCCCCTTTCTAGGACACCTTTACCGTAACCACTTCATTCCCGTCTACGTCCATGACATGAACGGCGCAGGCAAGGCAGGGGTCGAAGGAATGGATGGTGCGCAGTATTTCAAGCGGCTTGTTTTGATCCGCCACCGGCGTACCGACCAGCGCGGCCTCATACGGTCCACGCTGCCCTTTGGCGTCACGGGGAGACGCATTCCAGGTCGAAGGAACCACCGCCTGATAATTGAGGATTTTCTGATCCTTGATCTTGATCCAGTGACCAAGTGCACCGCGCGGTGCTTCATGGAAACCGTATCCCTTGGCTTCCGCCGGCCAGGTTGACGGATCCCAGCTTTCGTTGTTGTGGATGCGATAATCACCTTTTGATATGTTGCCGATCAGTTCATCGAGCCACTTCGGCGTCTGCTGGGCGATCAGCAGACAGTCAATGCCACGTGCTGCTGTCCGGCCAAGCGTCGAGAACAGGGCCGGCGCGCCGACACCCAACTTGCCGAGCACCAGATCGACAACAGCCTTTGTCTCCTTATGTCCGGACGCATACGCCACCAGAATACGGGCCAACGGCCCGACTTCCATCGCTTTTTCTTCATAGCGGGGCGATTTTACGAACGAGTATTTGGCTGTGGTGTCCAGGTTCTGATACGGCGGTTTCGGCCCGGTGTAGCGGGCTTCCGTCTCGCCATCAAACGGGTGCAGTCCTTTGCCGGGACCACCACTGTTTTCAAACCAGGAGTGATCAACATATTCGGCAATCTTGCCCTGATCGACCGGCAGCACCTTGGATAGATCCTTGTCCAGGAGTGCACCGACCGGAAACCACATATTGCCGTTGGCATCCGGGAATTCACCGTAAGACAGATAATTGCCGACTCCGCCGCCGATGCCAGCCCATTCTTTGTAAAACGAAGCGACCGCAAGCAAATCGGGAATGTACACCTTTTCGACAAAATCCTGCGCCTTTTTCAGCAGCCGCTTGATTTCTATCAGTTTGTCGGCATTCAAGGCATTCTGGGAATCCGGATCGATCGGAATCGACATGCCGCCAACAAGGAATGTCTGCGGATGAGGATTTTTACTGCCGAGGATCGCATGAATCTTGATGACATCCTTCTGCCACTCGAGCGCTTCCAGGTAGTGAGCAGTTGCCATAAGATTGGCTTCCGGCGGCAGCTTGTAGGCTGGATGCCCCCAATAGGCATTGGCAAACGGCCCGAGACGGCCTGAAGCAACAAACGCCTTCACCTTGTCCTGGACCGCCTTGAAATAGGTCGCGGAGTTGTTCGGCCAATCGGAAAGCGACGCCGCAAGCGCAGCGGTTTTGGTCGGATCCGCCTGCAAACCGGATGTGATATCAACCCAGTCAAGGGCATGGAGGTGGTAAAAGTGAATGACATGATCCTGGATATTCTGAATGCCCATGATGATATTGCGGATCAGCTGGGCATTCGGCGGAATCTTGATTTTGAGGGCATCTTCAACCGCCCGGATGGAAGCAATGGAATGCACTGTGGTGCAGACGCCGCAGAAACGCTGTGTCCAGAACCAGGCATCGCGCGGATCACGTCCTTTGAGAATTTTTTCGATGCCGCGGAACATGGTGGCTGAACTCCAGGCGTCCTTTATGAATCCCCCTTCGATTTCGGCCTCGATACGAAGGTGCCCCTCAATTCTGGTAATCGGATCTACAACAATCCTGGCCATATCTTAGCCCTCCTTGGTTTCTTCAGGTTCTTTGTCCCTGCGCAATGCGTTCAGCACGCCATGTACAGCAAAGGCGGCACCGGTGCCAACTACCAGCCCAAGGCCGATCTTGTCGGCGGTTGCCTCAATGCCAAAGCCCGGCACATTGGGCAAACGACGGTACATCGGCGACATGGTGTCCCAGAATTGCGGTTCGGAACAACCTGCACAGCCGTGTCCGGATGCAACCGGCCAACTGGTTTTTTCGTTGTAGCGCTGGGTCGGACAATTGTGGAAGGTCGCCGGCCCCTTGCACCCCATTTTGTAAAGACAGAACCCTTTGCGATGGGCATCATCACCCCAATGCTCGACGTACTGCCCGGCATCAAAGTGCGGCCTTCGCTCACAGTTGTCATGGATGCGTTTACCGTAGGCAAACAGCGGACGCCCCTTGCTGTCCATGGCGGGGATTTTGCCGAACACGAGATAATGGACAATTGTTGCGGTCAGGTTGTCGGCGTTGCAAGGACAGCCGGGGAGGTTGATGACGGTCGCGCCCGGTACCGCATCCTTGACACCAACGGCGCCGGTAGGGTTGGGGACGGCAGCGGCAATACCGCCATAGGCAGCGCAGGTACCGATTGCAATGGTGGCGAGGGCGCTGCCACAGACGGTACGGGCAATTTCCAGGTGGGTTTTGCCGCTGGTACAGCCGTACACCCCACCATCCTTCATGGAAATGGAGCCTTCAACTACGCAGATGTACTTGCCTTTGTACTTGGCTACGGTACTCGTCAGTGCTTCATCGGCCTGGTGCCCGGCGGCGGCCATGATCGTCTCATGGTAATCCACCGAAAGAATATCAAGGATTATTTCACCCACTGTCGGATTGGCGGCACGCAGCAGCGCCTCAGTGTCACCGGTACAGTCCTGGAAGTTCAGCCAGACGAGTGTTGGTCGCTTAACCTCGTCCAATGCCTCGGCAATTGAAGGGGCAAACGATGCCGGCAGAGAAAGTGCTGCTGCCATAGCGCTGCAGAACTTGAGGAAGTCGCGCCGGGACACCCCACGCTGCCTGAGAATCTCTCCAACGGAATAATCCCGTTTTTCTGAACATTGTTCTGGCGATATTGATACATCGCCGTTCTTTTGAATACTCATACCTGACCCCTTTCAGAAGTATCTGCTGCTTCAGAGTGCGCAAATCAGCTGAATCTCTAACTGTCGGGATAGGTATAAAATATAAATGGGTTTTATTGCAACTGTTTTATTCTTATTATTATCGATTATTCAAAATAAATTTTCGGATAATTACAGGCAATAATTTCCCACAATCTAACATCTTTATTTAATACTCTTCTTACCCTTTTTCTTCTTCAGGCTCTCCTTTACCCTCTTTTCAGCACAGGCAATCAGCAGCCGATGGCTCCCTTCGCCCTGCCCGTCGGGCGGTGTCCGCTGGAAATAACTGCCGTCGGGTTGCATATCCCAGGCAGAACGCTGGTCTGTCAGATGAGTATCAAAGATCAGACGCAACTCTTTAGTCAGCTCAAGAGACTCAACCGGACAGAGAACTTCAACTCGCGCCTCCAGATTCCGCTTCATCGCATCTGCCGAAGCGATAAAATACTCTTCTGAACCACCGTTCCGGAAATAATAGATGCGGGCGTGCTCCAGAAATCTGCCGACCACACTGATCACGCGGACGTTATCAGAAAGCCCGACAATACCGGGGCGCAAGCGGCAGGTATCACGAACCACCAGATCAATGTTTACCCCGGCCATTGAGGCACGGTACAAGGCTCTGACAATATCTCCATCCTCAAGGGCATTGACCTTGAACTGGATGGCCCCACCGCCCGAGGCGAGCTGCAACTGTATCTCCCGTTCAATTTTGTCAAGCAGCGACTTCTTCAACAGCCGTGGCGCAAGCGCAAGCTTTGAATATTTGCGTTTGAGCAGGAAACCGGTCGTGAGAAAATTAAATAGCTCCGTGACATCTTCAGCAATGACCTGATCACTGGTCAACAATCCGACGTCGCTGTACAGACGCGCCGTATCGGCGTGGTAGTTTCCGGTACCGATATGCAGGTAGCGACGCAGTCCGTTATAATCCTGACGCACCACCATGATGACTTTGCAGTGAGTCTTGAGCCCGACGACTCCGTAGGTGACATGAACACCCGCCTCCTCCATCCGCTCCGCCAGACTGATATTGGTTGCTTCGTCAAAACGCGCCTTCAGCTCCACCACAACGGCAACCTGTTTGCCGTTGTGCGCAGCCAGAATAAGGGCATCGATAATACGGCTCTGCCGCGAAGTGCGATACAGGGTCATCTTGATGCCGCGCACCTTGGGGTCGGTCGCCGCCTCCCTCAGGAAGCGCTCGACGGAAGTGGAAAATGATTCGTATGGATGCTGCAGTAGAATGGCGCCGGCGTCACGAATGATGTGGAATATGTTGCGCTGGGTCTGCAGCAGCGGATGGTCAATCGGGTAGTGTGGCACATCATGCAGTCGGGGAAAATCGAGCTGAGTCAATTCGAAAAGGTCGCGCATGGCAAGCAGGCCAGGGACCTCAAAAACATCTGTGACCTCATCCAGTTCAAGCTCTGCCGCCAAACGGCCACGGTGGAGAGTTTCCATATCACTGCCGACCTCCAGACGGACAATCGGCGCAAACTTGCGCTCTTTTAACTCAGATTCGATCATCTCCATCAAATCGTCGGCCTCTTCCTCGTCCCTTTCCGTGTTGGCATTCCTGGTCACCCGAAACAGTTCGCACGAGACAATTTCCATCCCCGGAAACAGCATATCGAGATTGTTCATCATCAACTCTTCCAGGCGGATGAAATGCTCCCCCTTGCCGATCCGGATAAAACGCGGCGTACCGGCATTGACCGGCACCTTGATCCGCACCAGGGAGGTCTGTTTCGCCTTCGGATAGCGCAGACAGACAAGCAGGTTGAGCGACAGATTCGAGATGAACGGAAACGGGTGGGCAGGATCGAGCGATTGCGGCGTCAGCAGTGGAAAAATGTTCGCATAATAATACTCCCGCAGCTGTTTTTTTTCCTTCGGGGTCAGTTCGTCATGACGCTCGATAAGGATATTCTTCTCCTCCAGCAGCGTAAAAACGTCTGTGAACAGCTGTTCCTTGCGGGCTTCAATATCACGGATTTCAGCGTAGCACTCCGTCACCTGCTGACGCGCAGTACGGCCATCAAGGGTTAGTTCGCGCATGCCGGCGCCGATCTGCTGTTTCAGGCCGCCGATACGCTTCATGAAAAATTCGTCGAGATTACCGCTGACAATGGCGATGAATTTGAGCCGCTCCAAAAGCGGCGTCCGCTCGTCCTCTGCCTCATGCAGAACGCGGCGGTTAAACGACAGCCAGGTCAACTCCCGATTAAGAAACCACTGGCTGTCAGAGAGATCAAACTCCGGAACATCCTGAGAATGGACAGGAGCTGCCGCAGTGATACTGACAGTTTTGGCACTCTTCGTTTTTTTTGATTTTATCGGTTTCAGCGGAGTTGACGGATCAATGGTGCTTTTGGCTTTTTTGGGGGATTGTTTCTTTTTTGCTTGTGCGACTTTCATATAGTTTTTCCTGTTGTTCAGAAAATTTCAACGTTTGTTGTGATTGTACCCTGTTTTGGAACGCCCGCAACCGAGTTTTGACGAAAGACACATGCGCAGCCGCATTTGCACCATCCGCCAATCTATGTTACACACTGATCCATGAAAAAGCTCAATCCACCGCAACAGCGGGCGGTCAATACAGTTGAGGGAGCCCTGCTGATCCTTGCCGGGGCCGGTTCCGGCAAAACCCAGGTAATTACGTCTCGCATTGTCCATCTCCTGAAATATCTGCACGTTCCGGCTGACAATATCCTGGCAGTCACCTTCACCAACAAGGCCGCCCGCGAGATGAACGAGCGGGTGCTCGGCATGGCCGGGTCAATCGCCAAGGGAATCGTTATCTCAACCTTTCATTCGCTCGGAGTCCGCATTTTACGACGCGATATTCGGGCGCTCGGATTCAAGCCGAATTTTTCGATATATTCAACCTCGGACCAGGCCGGTGTCATACGTCAGGCGGTGCGGGAACGGGATATCGATCCAAAAGTTATCGATCCCGACCGGATTCTCTGGAAAATATCCGCCCTGAAAAACCGCCTGATCGACCCGAAAGAGTTTACCCCGGATCGAAATGACCCGCTCGAGATCGCAACCGCTGCGGTCTATCCGCGCTACCAGGAGTTGCTCAAAGGGTTCAACGCCATCGACTTCGATGACATCATCATGCTTTCGGTGCGACTGCTGCAAAGTAAACAGGCCATCCTGGCACACTGGCAGGAACGCTTCCGTTACATCATGGTGGATGAGTATCAGGATACCAACGCCTCGCAATATTTGCTGATTTCGCTGCTGGCCCGGAAACATGGCAACATCTGCGTCGTCGGCGATGATGACCAGTCAATCTACGGCTGGCGCGGCGCCGAGGTTCAAAATATTCTCAATTTTGCCCAGGATCACCCCGGCTGCGTCACAATTAAACTGGAGCAGAACTATCGCTCGACCGGCACCATTCTTGACGCCGCCAACAGTGTTATCAAAAACAATGCCGTGAGAACCGACAAGGCGCTCTGGACATCCGACGGCAAAGGACGGGAGATTGATCTGATTGTTGCTGATTCCGAAGAAAATGAAGCGGCCAAAGTTGTCGAGCAGATGATGCTGGAGCAGTATCGACACAAACTGCGCTGGTCCGATCTTGCGGTGCTGTACCGCTCGAATGCGCAAAGTCGTGCCTTCGAGGAAAAGCTGCGCATGGAACGCATTCCCTACGTAGTGATCGGCGGTCAGCAGTTCTATGAGCGGAAAGAGGTCAAAGATGCCATCGCCTATCTCAAGGTTATCGACAACCCGGATGACGAGGCGTCACTGCTCCGCATCATCAACTTTCCGCGCCGGGGCATCGGTGATACGACGCTGATCAAGTTGAACCAATGGTCAATGAATCACAATGTACCGCTGTTCGAAACATTGGCACGCGTTGGCGAAATTGAGGAAATATCCCCCTCATGCCGGAAAACGGTACAGGGTTTTCACAACATGATGAAAGAGGTCATGGCCGGCTTTACCTCATACAACATGGGCGCACAGGTTAACGCACTCTTCAACCGCCTGCGTATTGAGGATGAGTTGTACCGTACGCTTAACGATGCCGCCCAGGCGCGCAAACGGATCGAGAATATCGAACAGGTGGTCAACTCTCTGGCCGCCTTCGAAGCGCAGACACCACGGGCAACACTGGCGGCTTTTCTCGAACGCATTTCATTGATGGATGAGGACAAACCTGCGGAAGATGGCAAAGAACACGGCACTAACTCCGTCACGTTGATGTCTCTCCACTCCAGTAAAGGTCTGGAGTTCAGCCATGTCTGGCTGGTCGGTATGGAGGAGAACCTGCTCCCGCACAAGCGCTCGATTGAAGAAGACCCGACTGTAGCCGAAGAGCGGCGTCTCTGTTACGTCGGCATCACCCGGGCGAGGAAATACCTGACTATCTCGCGCTGCATGACCCGCCGCAAATACGGCGCGGTAGAAGGGCAAAAGCCGAGTCGCTTTCTGGCCGAAATTCCGGAGCATCTTCTTAACAGTGTCGCAGGAGAAACCACTGGTGATGTTGTAGAGCCGGTTGATATGGCTGCTGATTTTTTTGCACGGATGCTGGGGGAATAGGAGGGAATAGCAATGAAAATCCTGATCGTTGACGACAATGTTGATGACCGAAATATTCTTCGCTACGTCCTGCAGGCCCATGGACATGATGTCGTGGAGGCGTTCAACGGGAAGGATGCCCTTCAGAAAGCCCCTGTATATATGCCGGATCTGATCATATCCGACGCGCTTATGCCGATTATGGACGGCTTCCAGTTTTTGCGCAAACTCAGAGGAACAAGTCCCGTTCCTTTTATTTTTTACTCAGCGGTATATGACGGGCCTGGCGACATGCAGCTTGCATCCTCTCTGGGAGCTGACGGATACATTATCAAACCGAAGGACTCGGCAGAGTTAATCGAGGAAATTGAACGGATTACCGGCAAAAGGCCAAGGGAGAGACCACTGGTTATTGAGGAGGATAGTCTGTATCTGAAGAGATACAGCCAGGTAGTGGCCTCAAAGCTCGAACAAAAGGTGAAAAAACTGGAGGAAACCGTGACAGAGTGCAAATTGGCCGAACATGCACTCCTCGAAAAGCAGCAACGATTGTCCGACATGACGGTGGAGCTTTCCCTGGCCGAAGATCGTGAACGTCGGCGCATTGCAACCACTCTGCACGACAGTATCGGCCAGGATCTTGCGCTTGCCCGGATTAAACTGGGAATGCTTGCAAAGGCGTCCCTGAGCGGCAAGGAGGCCAAAATTCTTGACGATGCGCGGGAAATAATCGATGCTACCATAAAGAGTGTGCGATCCATCACGCACCGGATCAGTCCGCCGATACTGGAAAATGCCGGTCTGGAAGCGGCCCTGAAATGGCTCGGAAGGCAGATGGAATCGGATTACAATCTGCACGTGCTGTTCACGGACGATCTGAGTGAAAAGTCCGCTTCCAAGGATGTCAACGCGGAGCTCTATTACGCCGCCCGTGAACTGCTCATCAATGTTGCCAAACACGCTGAAACGGGCAGCGCGAGGATCTCGATCAGCCGCGCAGATAATTGCATCGTCATCACGGTTGAGGATAACGGAATAGGGTTCCATCCGGATACCATCGAGGAGAACTCTGCCCGGGAGGGAGGGGGCTTCGGACATTTCAACATACGGCGCAGAATCATCTATCTCGGAGGCTCGTTCGAAGTTGACTCCTCTCCAGGAACCGGTACCCGCGTGACTATCAGGATGCCGCTCAAAACAAGCATACTTCCGTAACCCTGCAGGAGAAGGGTATGAATATCAAGATATTGCTGGTCGATGACCATAAAATCATGCGAGACGGGCTGTCCTCACTTTTTAGCGATGCGGAAGATATTGACGTCGTGGCCGAAGCCTCCGGCGGCGGGGAAGCAGTCGAAAAGGCTCTGGAACATTCACCCGATGTAGTCGTTATGGATCTGACCCTGCCGGATATGGGGGGGATTGAGGCGACCAGGCGGATCATGGCGAAAAAACCCGAAACCAAAGTCCTGGTTCTCTCCATGCTCATGGACAGAAATTGCGTCCTGGAGAGCCTGGAAGCCGGTGCCAGGGGGTATCTCGCCAAAGATTGCGCCGCCGAGGAGCTGGTGGCGGCCATACGGGCGGTATATGCGGGAAAACCCTATTTTTGTGCCGGAGCCACGGAAATAATGATCAAGGGGTTCACGCCTTCCACCGCAGCTGTGCAGATTTCCCCCGCACTTACCAAACGTGAACTTGAGGTGTTAAAGCTCACGGCCGAAGGATCAAACACCAAGGAGATAGCTTTCGAACTTGGTGTCAGTATCAAGATGATCGAGATTCATCGTATGAACATCAGAAAAAAGCTCGGCCTGAAGAGCATTGCACAACTCACGACCTACGCGGCGCGCATCGGCCTGATCTCGATAGAATAAAAAAATGAATTATGAAGTTCATCCTTCAATCTTCGACTAGGGTTTTCCCTACCCCCTCACCTTCCGTTAATCGCAACATGTATTTATCAAACTGCTGAGATACATTAACCTCGGATTCACCTGTTGGCAGATCGCCGGGTCATAAGGTGACCTCTCAAAACCAGCTCCTCATCGGTGAGGAAATCAATATGCAAACGGTTGATGTAACGAAAGCCTGCCAATAAAACGGCTCCGGTTCCGCTTTCGCAGAAGTGGTGTCGCCATCGAGGCGCTTAGAACCGAACGGGACAATCTCAGCATCATTGCTGGCTACGATCCGCACCGGGCTGAGTAGGTAGAAGAATGATCAAATCAAATCTGGACATAATGCGGCTCGATTGCACAAAAAAATCACAACACAATGTAAACAAAGGAAAATGCCATGAAACTGACCATTGCTGCTAAACTCTATGTTCTGGTGGCCGTTGTACTGATATCGTTTCTCTGTGTCGGGATACTTTCGTACAGCGGCACGACAAATCTTATCCGGATGACCGACAGGGTGCTTACCAATGATGTGGTGCAGCAGAACGCTTCAATGGATGGCATTGAAAATCTGGGAAGCGCTGTCCACAACTTCAAGAACTACCTGCTGCGCAAGGACGAAAAATACGTCGCCGGATTCAGGGCGTCCGTGGCAAAAATCGACGAGGCAATCAAAAATTATGAGTCCCTCGCTGACAATGCCAGGGAGAAGGCTGCTGCCGGAAAGGCCCGCGAAGGGCTGGACGCTTACAGGTCGGCCATCGATCGGCTGGTGGAGGCGTACAAAACCACTGACGACATTCGTCTGCTCGACTCGTCGATACAGGGAGCCGACAAGCCGGTACTTCAGGCGCTGAAAGAGATGGACAGACTGGTTGACGAAGACATGAAGGCGGAACGGCTGGAACTGGAGAAGCAGGCCGGACGGGTTGTCGTTATGCAGCTTGCCGTAGCTCTCGCAGCATCACTGCTCACCCTGGTGATAGGCATCGTCACCGCTCGCAGCATCATCTCCCGCTTGCGAGGCTTCTCCGGGGTGATCGGCCGCGTGGCTGACAGCGACCTCACCGCCCGGTGCGACGCGCGTGACCGGGATGAGATCGACACCATGGGTACGAAATTCAACCAGATGGTCGAGGCGATGAGCGGGATGATTTCGACCATCCTCCAGAGTGCCCACCAGCTTGCCGCCGCCTCAACCCAGATGCGGGCCACGTCCGGGCAGATCGCCACGGCGTCCGAGGAGGTGGCCTGCCAGATCAACACGGTGGCCACCGCCAGTGAGGAGATGTCGTTCACCAGCACCGACATCGCCCGCAACTGTTCCATGGCGGCCGATGCTTCGAAGAATACCGCAGAATCGGCCACTGAAGGCGCGAAAGTGGTTGACGAAAGCATCAAGGGGATGAACATCATTGCTGAACGAGTCCGGCAAACCTCTACCACAATCATTGCCCTCGGAACACGCTCCGAACAGATCGGTGAGATCGTCGGCACCATTGAAGAGATCGCCGACCAGACCAACCTGCTGGCGCTCAACGCCGCCATCGAGGCGGCGCGTGCCGGCGAGCAGGGGCGCGGTTTTGCGGTGGTCGCCGATGAGGTGCGTGCCCTGGCGGAACGGACCACCAAAGCAACCCGCGAGATCGGCGAGATGATCAAGGCGATCCAGAACGAGACGCATGTAGCGGTCAAGGCGATGGAAGAAGATGTCAACGAGGTGGAAAAGGGGGCCGAATTATCCCAGAAATCAGGCCGCGCACTTGAAGATATCCTGGAACGGATTAACGAAGTGACCATGCAGATCAACCAGATCGCCACCGCCGCCGAGGAGCAGACAGCCACGACCGGCGAAGTAACCAATAACATCCAGCAAGTGACCGATATCGTTCAACAGACGGCTCGCGGTGCAGAAGAAACTTCTGCCGCTGCGGCCCAACTGGCCGGCCAGGCTCAGGAACTGCAAGATCTTGTCAGTCGCTTCCGGCTGTCGTGAGAAGGGGTGCACAGAATGGGTGTAAAATGCATGAACAGGACAGTAACTGTATCCTGAAGAGTCTGGAATCCGGAGCCAGAGGGTATCTCGCCAACAAATGTGCCTCCCTTATCGCAGTCACTACCCAAAAACGGGTGACCCAAGGGCACGCCCTATTTCATCTCTCATCTCTGGCATTAGGGTTTCCTGCCCCGTATTCCGAAAATCGCAGCATGTAAAGAGCGGACTAATAGATACAACTATCCAGAATGCATCATATTGCAGTCGGTAAAAACAATTGGAGGAGCTGTCCGCTTTTTGGAGGATCGTAGTTACTGATTCATAAAATGGAGAAAACAGATGTTTGACAGTAACCGGTCCGAAAGACTCTCCTACATCACATTCATCGTGACCACGACTCTGGGGCTTTACCTCAGCAGCCTTCACAGCTATCTCCTGTTTCACAGTTTTATCGAGATAACCACCATCGCCATCGGCTTCACTCTCTTTATCCTGACATGGAACACGCGCAGGTTTCTGGCACACAACTTCCTCTGTATCCTTGGCATAGGCTACGCCTTCATTTCCATTATTGATCTGTTTCACTCTCTTGCTTTCAAGGGGATGAACATATTTCCCGGTTTTCTGGCCCCCCAGTTCTGGATAGCAGCCCGCTACCTGCAGGCGGTAACTCTCTGTGTCGCGCCGTTCTTTGTGGAACGCAAAGCGGACAGTCGCGCCATGTACGGAATATATGCCGTTTTAGTCTCGTTGCTTGTGGCAATGGTTTTCTCCGGTACTTTTCCGGAGTGCATCATTCCAGGGAAAGGGCTCACCACGTTCAAAATCTACAGTGAATACCTGATAACGGCTCTCCTCCTCACTTCGTTGTATTTATTTTCCAGGAAGCGGGAATTCTTCGATGACACGGTTTACTTCCTCATCCTCTCTTCAATAACATTTACCATCGTTTCCGAATTATCGTTCACCGTATACGAAAAGAATAATGATCTTGCCAACATGGTCGGACATTTCTTCAAGCTGGCGGCTTTCTACCTTATTTACCGGGCATTATTCGTAACAGGACTCCGTGACCCGTTCAATATAATATTCAAAGACCTTAAAAAGTCGGAGGCATCTCTCAAGAGAGCCTACGATACCATGGAGGAAAAAGTCAGGGAACGTACCGCCGAATTGCGCGAGAGTGAGGAGAATCTACACCGGCTCAACGAAGAACTTGAAGAGCGGGTAGCGGAGCGCACTTCTGATCTGGAGCAGGCAAACACCCGGCTCATGGAACTGGACCGGATGAAATCAATATTTATCGCCTCCATGAGTCATGAGCTCAGAACCCCCTTGAACTCCGTAATTGGTTATTCGAGCATACTGAGCAATGAATGGGCCGGCCCTTTGAATGAAGAACAGAAAGAAAATCTGGCAACAATCCTCAGATCCGGCAAACACCTGTTATCGTTGTTAAATGACGTAATAGACGTCTCCGCGATAGAGGCTGGTAAAATCGAACCGCATCACGAGGATTTTGATGTATTCGTTCTCCTTTGGGAAGCGGTGAACTCCTTATGGTACGAACTCAGGAAGAAGGGGCTCGAGCTCAAGGTCAACGCAATTCATCATATGATCCATTCGGACAGGAAGAGGCTGCTTCAGTGCCTGTTGAACCTGGTAAGCAATGCGATCAAGTTCACCGAAAAGGGGACCATCACCGTATGCGCCGAGATCCGGAATGACGGTGGCACGTTGGAAATATCCGTTGCGGATACCGGTATCGGCATCAGAGGGGAGGATCTTGATAAACTCTTCTTCCCCTTTGTCCGGTTGGAGTCACCGCTTAAAACTACCGTTCTCGGTACCGGTCTGGGGCTGTACCTCACCAAAAAGCTGACAAATGAAGTGATTCGGGGCAAAATATCGGTAACTAGCACCCCAAACGCAGGAAGCCGGTTTGTCTTGACCATTCCCATTTCCGGTTCTCAGATCAGAATAATGCACAGCGATACCATAAAAATTGCTGACAACAACTCTGCTGACCATGCCATGCCGCACATCGGTAAAGCTACTTTGAATGTATAATTTTGAATTTACGATCGCATCGTTATTAGGGTTTCCCCTACCTCTCGCCTTCCGATAATCGCAACATGTCAAGAACAGATGAATACGCTACAGTGTACTTTGTAGAAATCCCGCTTGTACACGGCATAGCCGCACCGAAAGCGGTTCCTCCGGCCGATGAGGTAACAACCATGCAGCCAGACGACACGACTCAGCCCGCCAAAGGTTTCCCGCTCAAACGCCTCCGCTTCGCCACAATCCTTGCCTGGACTATCCTTGCTATTATCACCTCCCTCTGGGAATGCAGCGACAACAACAGGTTCAAGGCTTCCAATGCACTGACGATAGCCCGGGCGAGCATCGAAAAGGATCTGGCCTTTCGCCGCTGGGCTGCCGGACATGGGGGCGTCTATGTTCCGGTGACTGACAAAACCCCTCCCAATCCATGGCTGAAGGTTCCGGAACGGGACCTCACCACTCCGTCCGGCAGACGGTTAACTCTCATAAACCCCGCATATATGACCCGGCAAATATTCGAACTAGGCCAATCGTCAGTCAGCGCGCAGCAAGGGCATATTACCAGCCTGAAACCGATACGCCCTGAAAACGCGCCTGACGCTTGGGAAATCCGTGCCCTGACGGCATTCGAAGCAGGAATGAAGGAATCAGGTGAATTTTTGACCCTTGCAGGAAAACCGGTCTACCGTTACATGCGTCCACTTGCCACCGAAAATGCATGCCTGAAATGCCACGCTTCCCAGGGATACCGGGAAGGCTCGGTACGTGGCGGCATCAGCGTTGTCATCTCGATGATCGGTCTTGAGCAGTCCACGCGCCAGAGCAACCAGACTCATATTGCCATAATTATTACCATCTGGCTGATGGGGCTTGGCGGGATCATATTCAGCTTTCGCAAGATTGGAGTTTATGCCGCAGTTCTCAAGACCGAACGGGACAATATTTCTTCTATTTTTGATGCGACGCCAATGCCGATGTTACTGGTTGACGATCAAATAAATGTAGTACGGTTCAACTCGGCATTCAGGGAGTACTGCATCGATTACGACGCTCAGCCCGACAAGCGCTGCGGCACACTCCTGAAATGTATCAACGCCCCTTCAGATCCCCGGGGGTGCGGAAAAACTCCGTCATGCGACTCATGCGGCCTTTTGCGCGCCCTGCAGGGAACATTGAAAAGCGGACTTAACACTCACGGCGAGGTAGCCATCCAGCGGGAAGAACAGGACGGAAACCCAACTGAGGCATGGTTGCTTTACGGTTTGGAAGCGGTATCGCTTGACGGACGAAACCATGTACTGCTGTCGTTCATGGATATCACCGGCCGCAAACGTATGGAAGAAAATCTGGCGGCCAAAGAACGGGAGTTCCGTTCTCTGGCCGAGAACCTGCCGGACAATATTGCCCGTCATGACCGCAATTGTCGCATTCTCTATATCAACCCTGCACTGGAGAAAACTCTGGGTATGCCGCTGGAGAAGGCTGTTGGCAAAATTCCTACCGAACTCTCTCCTGCGGGTCAATATGACGATTATCTGGACAGACTCCATACCGTGCTTGCAACCGGTGTTGACACAGTGATGGAGTTGCACTTTCCCGACGGCAAAGGGGGCATCTTATTCCATCACGTCAGGGTGATTGCGGAACTCGGCTATGAAGGGGCGATTACCGGTACCTTGACCATCGGGAGTGACATCACCGAACGCAAGCGTATTGATGAAAAACTTGCCACCCGCGAACGGGAGTTCCGGGCGCTGGCGGAAAACGCACCCGACGCCATTGTCCGCTACGATCGTCACTGTTGCAGCATGTATGTTAATCCGGCCATGGAACGAATTGTCGGCACGTCTTCTGATCTCATGACCGGTAAAACACCGTCCGAAGTATTTGAGGCCACTCCGGAAGTAGCTCTGCAGGTGCAGGACATCATAGCTCACGTGTTTGACCAGGGAACAGGGGATGAAATCGAACTGACGTGGAAGGGTTCTGGTGGAATCACCCGCCATTTCCAGTCCCGATATGTCCCCGAATTTGATGAGAATGGAGATGTGACAAGCGTCCTCTCCATCACACGGGACATCACGTCGCTGCGAAATACGGAGGCTCAGTTGCAGCAGTCGCAGAAGCTGGAGTCCATCGGCACCCTGTCGGGGGGCGTGGCTCACGACTTCAATAACCTCCTGGCCGTGATCGGCGGTTACGCTGAATTGCTGCGATTATCCATCAAACAGGATGAACGGAGCCTCGCGTACATCCAGGAAATATCAAAAACCGTGATCCGGGGAGCGGAATTGACCAAAAGCCTGCTGGTATTCAGCGGCAAACATGAACCACAGAAACAGTACGATGATCTGAATATGATCGTCGCCAATCTGCAAAAAAGCATGTCACGGCTTTTGCGGTCAGACATCACCCTCACCTTCGGACTGTATGACGGACAGCTGCCGGTCTTTGTGGATCGTGTACAGATCGAGCAGGTGCTTATCAATTTGATGGTGAACGCGCGGGATTCCCTTGCCTCTGACGGAAGAATAGATGTGGTCACCCGGTTGACAGAGGTGGACGAAGAGGACGTGACCGGCGGTGTGGCAGTTCCACCAGGGAGCTATGCGCTCGTATCCGTTTCTGACAACGGCATCGGCATGGACGAGAAGACCATCGCACGGATATTCGAACCGTTTTTTACCACCAAAGGGATCGGCAAGGGAACCGGCCTGGGGCTTTCCATGGCCTTCGGCATTATCGGTAATCACAGCGGCCGTATCACGGTTGAAAGTACGCCGGGAAAAGGGTCGGTGTTTGGTATATATCTCCCGATATTCACCGGAATCACGCCGCAGAGGCAATTGCCCGAGACAGAATCCGAGGGGCTATATGGCAACGAGACGGTGTTGCTGGTCGATGATGAACCGAACATACTGAGAATAACCAGTGAAATGCTTGTGCGCTACGGATACTCAGTCCTGATCGCCGCAGATGGAATGGAGGCGCTGGAAGTATTTACGTTACATCGTGATGAGATCAAGGTTGCGGTTATCGACATGATCATGCCGCGCATGAACGGGCGATCAGCCATCGAGCAGATGCGGAAGCAAAAACCGGATCTGCCGGTTATCCTCGTAAGTGGTTACAGCGACATCGCCATCAAGCCGCTTGACGTTGTTTTTTTGCAAAAGCCGGTGCATATCCGCACACTGACAGCGGCGATTCGTTCCACGCTTGAGATTAAAATTCATCCGGAAACTCCGGTGAAATGTGAGTAGTACCACGTAACATCTAAATCTAACCCCTCAGTCCCATTAGGTAAGGGGACTGAGGAGTTAGCCGCGAAAAATATCGATCTGAAATTGCAGTAACACAGTTATTATACTTATATGTCATTTTGCCTGCACCTGCCGCACTCTACAGGAATGGTGAGCATTCCTGTCCCTCCTGTACTTCTTTCGGTGATATTTCCCGGTTTTTCAAATATGCCCCCGGATGCTTGTTTTTCCGGGAAACCATGCTGCACCAAGGATGTCATTGAAAACCGGGATGCAAGGGTCGACGAGGGAAGCCTCCTCATGAAGCCGATCCCGCTTTTTGAGCTGCTTCAACTGATGCGCGAAGCGTTTGATCGCTGGTTCGGCTGTTGTTCCCGCGTATGGCGGGATGAGTTTCTACCGGATTCCATTCTCTGATTGTCATATGCTTCTACAACCGGTTCTCCTTCCCCCTGCATTTCCTTCGAACGACAATCTACATATTTTTTTAATTCATACCCATTTACATTTCAGAAATCACTGGTACAAATAGAGTAACTGTATTTGCCAGATAATGGACGATTGAGGCTGCAGATGAACAAGCCTGATCAAATCGTACTCTTCGCGCTTGACCAACAACGCTACGGACTGCCGCTCGGGGTCGTGGAGCGGGTTGTCAGAATGGTGGAAATTACCACGGTGCCGATGAACCCCGGATTCATTCTGGGGGTGATCAACGTCCAGGGGAATATCATTCCGGTGCTTGATCTGCGCCGGCGTTTCGGTCTGCCGGAGCGACCGGTCGAGCTCAGCGACCAGTTGATCATAATCCGCTCTGCCGCACGCAGTTTTGCCCTGATGACTGACACGGCCTGCGAGGTTCGGGAATGCACGGAACAGATGCAGACGGCGGCGGAAATCCTTCCGGATCTGCCGTTTCTGGCCGGTGTGGTCAAGCTCCCCGATGGTCTGATCCTGCTCCAGAACCCGGAAACATTGCTCTCCCCCGATGAAGCAGCGGTAATCGACGAACTCATGGGATGTGAACAGCCATGAAGAATCTCCTTGCCGATTCCGACCTTGAAAAGCTCAGCGCACACATTTCCGAGCAGATGGGGCTGTTTTTTCCCCCTTCCAAGTGGAAAACTCTTGAACAATCATTCTGTACGGCAGCCAGGGATCTGGGGTTTAAGGATGTTCTGGAGTGCGTTGAAAAGTTCACATCTCCCCCGCCATCAAAAGAGCTTATCGAATCCATGGCCTGTTATCTGACGATAGGCGAAACCTATTTTCTTCGCGAAGTACGGTGCTTCGAGATTCTCGAACAACAGATAATTCCGGAAATCATCAAGAATCGCCAAGAAGGCAAACGGCGCTTGCGTATCTGGAGCGCGGGGTGTGCTACCGGTGAAGAGCCGTATAGCATTGCCATCATGCTCCACAGGATGCGTGACACACTGATTGACTGGGACGTATCGATCCTGGCGACAGATATCAATCCCCACGCCCTTCGCAAGTCACATGAAGGGATCTACTCGGATTGGTCCTTCCGGACATCTCCTGCATGGTTTAAACAGAACTTTTTCAGACAAACGGGAGACAAACGGTATGAAGTACTTCCCCACATCAAGGAAATGGTGACGTTTTCAAACATAAACCTGGTGGAGGGCTGCTACCCTACGCTCGTCACCAATACCAACGCCATTGACGTGATCTTCTGCCGCAACGTACTCATGTATTTCACTCCTCAACTCGCCGCAAAGGTCGTCGAACGATTTAAGCTCTGTCTCCTGGATGGCGGCTGGTTGGTTGTCAGTCCCTGCGAGACCTCGAACACGTTTCTTGCCGGATTCGACCTGGTCTCTTTTCCCGATGCGACCCTTTATCGAAAAAGAACCGGAGAAACGTTGAAACGGGGAAAGTCGGAACCGGAGAAGGGGAAGAATGTATCTCCGATTCTCCGATTCCCCGTTTCAGGCGAACTCCCCGCCTCTCCGGTTCAGGAAGTTGCACCGATTCCCCGGTTCACCGTTTCCCCGATTCAGGCGAACTCCACGGTTCCGGAAGCGAACCTCTACCAGCAGGCTCTGACGCTCTACGAACAGGGCGCTTACCGGGAAGCTGCCGAAATGGTTGCCGTGCAACTCGTGCAGAATCAGGGGGATACCGATGCGCTGGCGTTGTTGTGCCGCATATACGCGAATGAAGGAAAGCTCGTCGAGGCGTTGGAGGTGTCTGATCGTGCGCTTGCAGCCGACAAGCTCTCCGCCGGTCTCCACTATCTCCGTGCCGTAATTCTTCAGGAACAGGGGATGGACGATGAAGCGGTCGCATCGCTAAAAAAAGCACTCTACCTCGACCAGGATCTGGTTCTCGCGCATTTCACGCTCGGTAATCTTGAACAGCGGAAAGGAATGATCAAGGAATCACAACGGTATTTTAACAACGCGCTGTCACTGCTCGACAGATACCGCCCCGAAGAGGTCATCCCGGAATCCGACGGGATATTTGCCGGGAGACTCAAGGAGATCATCATGGCCACCACTGTCGGAATGTAGGGAGATGGAGATACCATGAACGAAACCGACTTTGAACGACAGAAAATACTCAAGGCGCGGGCAGCGGCGCTGGCACGTGAGCCGGAGAAAAGCGGAGCGGAAGGGGAGCGGATCGAGATCATTGAATTTCTCCTCGCCGATGAGCGGTACGCCATCGAATCTGTCTACATCGGTGAAGTATATCCATTGAAAAATTTCACGCCGCTCCCCTGCACCCCTGCGTTTGTGCTGGGGGTTATCAACATGCGGGGCAAAATCCTTTCGGTTGTCGATCTGCGCATATTCTTCGATCTGCCAAACCGGGGAATATCCGATCTCAACAAGATTATCATCCTTCACGATGGCGGTATGGAATTCGGCATTCTGGCAGATGCCATCATCGCTGCACGATGGATATCCCGTTCCAGCCTGTTACTATCGCTTCCGACTCTGACTGAAATTCGGGCAGAGTATCTGATGGGAGTTACCAAAGAGCGGCTGGTGGTGCTGGATGGCGGGAAGATCCTTTCCGGCAAGGGGATTGTTGTGCATGAGGAAGTTTGAATTGCAGAAACGGGGAGTGGGGGAAGCGGAGAAGGGGAGAAGTTTCCCCGTTTCTCCGATTCTCCGATTCCCCGTTTCTCCGATTCAAATATAATTTCCGTTTCAAAAAGGAGTCACAACATGCAATGGTTTTATGATCTTTCCACGCGGGCAAAAATCATCTTCAGCTTCGGATTAATGCTTCTTCTGTTGGCCATCATTATCGTGACGGCCTACACGAGCATCACGGCAATCAGGGGAGCGCAGCGGGAGCTGGTTCAAAGCGGCTTCCAGTCTGTCCTGAATCTTGTCGAGATACGCTCCCACCAGAACCACACAAGAGCTGAAATGATGGAGATGACGATAACCAGCGACCGCACCAGGTTGCAGGCTATGGCACAGGATATAAAAGAGCGGACCAGCAACATCAACCAGAACGTCAAAGCGCTCATGGAGCTTAAAAAAGGAGATCATGCGTTTCTCGCAAAATTGCAGGAGCTGGTTGACACCCGAGAGGCATACCGGAAAACGGCGGAGGAAGAAATTTCCCTGATTTTCAAGGGAAAGCTCGAGGAAGCCAGAAAGCTGGGGGTTGGCGATCAGGAGAGCCGTAACAACCTGATACGGGATATTACGTATGAACTCGGGAAGGCAGAGGAAGAGTATGCCCGGCAAAGGATTCTGCAGTCTGACCAGATGGCGAAAACCGCTTTATTCGTCTTCCTGATTATCGGTACAACTGCCTTCGTTTTCAGCATTACGGTGACAATAGTCATGAACAAGGCCATTGCCAAGCCACTGACGGAGATTGCCGGTATTGCGGAGCGGATTGCTGCCGGGGAGCTGGACATCAACGTCCCGTCAAGCGCCAGAAAAGATGAGGTTGGCTTGCTGATTCAGATGTTTCGCCGCATGGTTGATAACATCAAGGGATACGCTCTGACAACCGGGCAGATAGCTGCAGGCAACCTCATCAGTACCGTCGCTCCCCAGTCCGAAAAGGATGTCATGGGGAACGCCCTTGCAACTATGGGGAGCAATCTGCGGGAGATTACCCGGGAGATCATTGAGGGGGTCAATGTGCTCGCCTCGTCATCCAGCGAAATTATGGCCTCCACCAACCAGGTGGCCAGCGGCGCCACCGAGACGGCAGCGGCGGTGAGCGAGACGACCAGCACGGTGGAGGAGGTCAAGCAGACCGCCATGGTGTCGAGCCAGAAGGCGCGAAACGTGGCGGATGCCGCCCAGAAGGCGGTTCTGGTGGCCCAGGTCGGGAGGCGTTCGGTGGAGGAGTCCATCGTCGGTATGGGGCGTATTCAGGGTCAGGTGGAGGCAATTGCCGAAAGTATCGTGCGTCTTTCCGAACAGAGCCAGACTATCGGCGAAATCATCGCCACGGTCAACGACCTGGCCGAACAGTCGAACCTTCTGGCGGTCAACGCGGCCATCGAGGCGGCCAAGGCCGGGGAGCAGGGGAAAGGGTTCGCGGTGGTGGCGCAGGAGGTGAAAAGTCTGGCGGAACAATCCAAGGAAGCCACGGCACAGGTACGGACCATCCTGAACGATATCCAGAAGGCGACCAACGCGGCGGTAATGGCCACCGAGCAGGGAAACAAGGCGGTCGAGGACGGGGTCAGGCAGTCAAAGGAAGCGGGCGAAGCGATCCGCCAGATGGGAGAGAGCATCGACGAATCGGCCCAGGCGGCGGTGCAGATCGCGGCATCAAGCCAGCAGCAATTGACCGGCATGGATCAGATGGCGCTGGCAATGGAGAACATCCGCCAGGCCAGCGAACAGAACGTCTCCGGCATGCGGCAGGTGGAAGTCACAGTGCAGGGGTTGCATGATCTGGGACAGAAGCTGAAGGGGCTGGTGGCACGTTACAAAGTCTGAAGCGGGGAAACGGTGATGCGGAGAAACGGGGAAACGGGGAAAGGCAGAAAGGCAGAAAGGCAGAATCGGAGAATCTGGGAAGGGGAGAAACGGTGAAAAAGAACAGATTACAAGATGTTGCTCCCATTCCCCCATTCTCCGCTTCTCCGTTTCAAAAATGGGGGTTTAAAAAGAATGGGTGAAAAGATCAACAGCTATAAGGAATTGCGTGTTTATCAAAGTGCAATGGAAGCAGCGATGGAAATATTTCAGATCACCAAAAGCTTTCCGCCGGAAGAAAAGTATTCCATGGTCGATCAGATGCGACGTTCTTCACGATCCGTATGCGCAAATATCGCTGAGGCTTGGCGCAAACGAAGGTATAAGGCGGCATTCATCGCAAAATTGAGCGATTCAGAAAGCGAAGCCTGCGAAACACAGGTTTGGCTCGAATTTGCATGCAGGTGTAACTACCTGGATGCTATCACACAAGACAAATTGGACAAAGCCTATGACCAGATCATAGGTCAACTGATTCGCATGATCGAAGAATCGGAAAAATGGCTGATCAAGTCAAAATGATCGTTTTTCCCCGTTTCTCCGATTCCCCGATTCTCCGTTTCCAGGGGTATTTATATGATAGACAAGGATGCCGAATTTCTGAAGAAGCTTCTCGTAACCTTCAAGATTGAGGCGGACGAGCACCTGAAGGGGATGTACTCGGGCCTTTTCGAGCTGGAAAAAGGCGTGGCCCCGGAGCGACAGGTGGAACTCGTAGAAAACATTTTCCGTGAGGCGCACAGCCTGAAGGGCGCAGCTCGCGCCGTCAATCAGGTTGAGATCGAATCGCTCTGCCAGGTGCTTGAGAGTGTGTTCTCCTCGGTAAAAAAGTACGCACTGCCGACATCTCCCGGACTCTTCGATCTTCTTCAGGAAGCGCTGGACCTGCTCACCCGGATTCTTCCCGACGCCGGATCGGAACGAGCGCAGGATGACAAGGCTCTGCAGCGGCAACTCATCGGTAGACTGGAAGAAGCAGGGAAAGGTCGAATCGGAGAAACGGAGAAACGGGGAAACGGAGCAGAGGAGCAGATGGAAGAAGTTTCCCCCATTCACCGATTCTCCGATTCCCCGATTCAGGAAGTTTTCACGCTCCCCCCCCTCTCCGATTCTCCGGTTCAGAAGGTTTCCAGCGTGTCGGATACTGTCAGGGTGTCCACCTCCCGATTGACATCCTTGCTGCTGCAGTCGGAGGAGATGCTTTCCGCCAAACTCGCATCGTCCCAGCGTGTCCTCGACATGCGGACCGCCGGCGCGACTTTTGGCGACTGGAAAAAGGAGTGGGCACGGGTCGAACCGCTGGTGCAGGAACTCAGAGTGTCGGCACCGCAAAGTGACGTTCGCGAAGCCGGGCACGAACCAGCGGACAGCAAACGTTCGCTGGTTCGGCTGCTCGATTTTCTGGATTGGAACAGCACCGTTATCAAAGCTCTCGAAGCACGCTTCACCGTCGAGGTCAAGTCGGCGGAACGGGATGGCCGGGCTCTTGGCAGTATGGTGAACAATCTGCTTGATGACATGAAAAAAGTACTGATGTTCCCTTTCTCGTCCCTGCTGGAGATTCTGCCTAAAATTGTACGGGATCTCTCTCGGGAGAACGGCAAGAAGATCGATCTGACCATCAGTGGTGACGAAATCGAGATCGACCGGCGTATCCTGGAGGAGATGAAGGATCCGTTGCTGCATCTGGTGAGAAACAGCATCGATCACGGTATCGAGAGCCTTGCAGTGCGGAAGGCGAAGGGCAAGCCGCAGCGCGGCAGCATTACGGTTTCGGTGTTTCCCCGGGATGACAAGGTTGAACTTGTTATCGCCGATGACGGTTGCGGAATCCCGCTGGATGGTATCAGATCTGCATTGGTGGAGAGTAGAGCGTTGTCGGGAGAGGCGGTGGACGAACTCGACAACCCGGAGTTGCTGAATTATGTCTTTCAGTCCGGAATCACGACAAGCCCGATTATTACCGAAATTTCCGGTCGCGGTTTAGGATTGGCCATTGTCCGGGAAAAGGTGGAAAAACTTGGCGGAACGGTCGGCGTCGAAACGGCAACCGATGTTGGGACAACCTTCCGCATCGTGCTGCCGCTTACGGTTGCCACGTTTCGCGGCATTCTTGTCCGGCTTGGCGAGCGCCTGTTTGTGCTGCCGGCCATGTATGTCGCCAGGGTGCTGCGGGTTAAGCCGGAAGATGTCAAGAACGTTGAAAACCGGGAAACAATTACTCTGGATGGAGAGCCGGTTGCAATGACCCGGCTTGCGTCTGTGTTGAAGCTTCCCGAAACAAACGCCGGCGCGGGTGCAGTTGCCCTGCTGCCGATGGTGCTTCTTGCCGCATCCGGAACGCGCATCGCCTTTAAAGTGGATGAAATCCTGGGTGAGTTGGAGGTGCTGCTTAAAGGGCTGGGGTGCCAGCTTTCCCGCGTCCGTAATGTGGCGGGAGCTACGGTTCTCGGAAATGGCCAGATTGCACCGATCCTCAATGTAACCGATTTGCTGAAATCGACAGTCAAGATGGCCGCGTTCTCCTCTCTGCGCAGCCGTGACCCGGCAACGGTGAGTGCCGACCGGCCACGTTCCGTACTGGTTGTCGAGGATTCAATCACCACCAGGACTCTGCTCAAGAATATTCTTGAGTCATCCGGCTACGCTGTCGTTACAGCGGTGGATGGAGTTGACGGTTTTACCCGGTTGAAAAGCGGCATGTTCGACATCGTAGTCTCCGACGTGGACATGCCGCGTATGAACGGATTTGAACTCACCGCAAAAATCCGCGCCGACCGGGAATACGGCGATCTGCCGGTGGTGCTGGTGACTGCGCTTGCATCAAAGGAAGACCGGGAGCGTGGTATTGATGCCGGGGCAAACGCCTATATCGTGAAAAGCAGCTTCGATCAGAGCAATCTGCTGGGAGTGATGAAGAAGCTTATATGAACAGTGTAACGGCAAATCCCCCCTAACCCCCCTTTCATAAAGGGGGGGACTTTAAAACCTCCCCCTGGGATTGAGGGGGATTTGATTTTAAAGGAACCATCCATGATCAGAGTTCTCATAGTCGAAGATTCGCTCGTCGAACAGCAACTGCTCGCTCATATCCTCTCCACTGATCCGCGCATCACGGTGGTCGGGATCGCAAATGACGGCGAAATGGCGCTTTCCTCCCTGGAGCGGCTGAAGCCGGATGTGATTACCATGGATATTCACATGCCGAAGCTGAACGGTTTCGACACGACACGCCGGATCATGGAGAGCAATCCGCTGCCGATCATTATCGTCAGCGGAAGCTATAACGTCCTTGATACCGACAAATCGTTTCGCGCCATTGAGGCCGGAGCATTGGCCATCCTGCGAAAACCGATCGGACCGGGACACCCCGACTACCAAAGCGATGCCGCCGAACTGATCAGAACCGTGAAGACGATGAGCGAGATCAAAGTCGTCAAACGCTGGCCGCAGCTTCGCAAAGCGGTGCCGGTGCCGCCTCTTCCAATAATTGCCGCTAGGATTACCCCGGACAAGATCCGGGTCGTGGCTATCGGCGCCTCAACCGGGGGACCGGCCATCATTCAGGAAATACTTTCCGCACTGCCGAAAAATCTGTCCGCACCGCTGCTGGTCGTACAGCACATGGCGTCGGGCTTTATGGACAATTTCGTAAAATGGCTCTGCGCCACCACCGGTTTTCCCTCCCATATTGCTGTCAATGGTGAGTATCCGGCTCCCGGCCATGCCTATTTCGCTCCGGACGGTCTCCACATGCTGGTGGGGAGGGATCATCGCATCATCCTCACCGGCGAGGAGCCGGAAAACGGCCTGCGCCCCTCGGTGTCCCGGCTTTTCCGTTCCGTTGCCGAAACGTTCGGCTCCAATGCAATGGGAGTGCTGTTGACCGGAATGGGGAGAGATGGCGCTGCCGACCTGAAGCTGATGCGGGACAAAGGCGCGGTGACCGTGGTTCAGAACGAGGAGAGCTCGATCATCTTCGGCATGCCGGGCGAGGCGGTCAGGCTGGGCGCGGCGGAATATATCCTGCCGCCGGAACAGATAGCCGGGCTGCTGGAGCAGTTGGTGAAACGGTAGAAAGGAAATCCCCCTCAATCCCCCTTTCATAAAGGGGGAGGTTTTAAAGTCCCCCGCCTTTTTATGAAAGGGGAATGCTTTAAAGTTCCCCCCTTTATGAAAGGGGGGTTAGGGGGGATTTGAATTTGAATCTGGCCGGCAGCGCCCTGGAAGGAAATTACATCATGTACGGAACAGATGAAAATGAAACCGGAAAACTGATCCTTATCGTCGAAGACAGCCTCGTGCAGACGGAAGTGCTGAATAGAAAGCTTTCGCGGGAAGGGTACCGGGTTGTCGTTGCACATAACGGTGCAAAGGGTCTGGAATTGGCGCGTACGCTCAGTCCGGCGCTCATTCTCAGTGACATCGTTATGCCGGTGATGGACGGGTACCGGATGTGCCGGGAGATTAAGGATACGCCATTCCTCAAAGAGGTACCGGTGGTGCTGCTGACGCAACTGTACGAACCGGAAGAAATTATCCGCGGCCTCGAATCGGGCGCCGATGCTTATATGACAAAAACCGTCTGCGATGATCTGTTCATGGCAAAGGTTCAGGCGCTGCTGAATAATCCCGTCCAGTTCAGGAACCACTCCGATCTGAAGTGCACCTCATTTGAATATGAGCATAAACATTATGAGGTGCATTCGGATCGAGCGCAGACGCTCAGCTTTCTCATCTCCACCTATGAGAACGCCGTCTGGCAGAACCGGGAGCTGAACAAGGTGCAAAATCAGCTCAGAACCCTCAACGAAATGCTTGAAGAAACCATTGAAAAAAGAACGCGGGAGCTGACCAACGAAATAGCCGAGCGCAAGAAAGCAGAGGATGACCTGAGAGAATCGGAGCTGAGATTCAGAACCATCTTCGAGACCAACACCGACGGCTTGATTACGCTCCGCATCGAGGATAACAAGTTTTACATGTGCAACAGGGCGATCTGCCGCATGCTCGGGTACAGTGAAGATGAACTGTTGCGGCTCGGCATTGCGGATATTCATCCGAAAGATGAACTTCCACACGTTATCAGCCAGTTTGAAAGACAGGTTAAAGGAGAAATTTCAGTTGTGGAGGATCTCCTGGTCAAAAGAAAGGACGGCAGCGTCATTTACGCGGATGTAAATACTTCTCCCATCACTCTGGACGGAAAACCACACATTATTGGAGCGTTTAGGGACGTCACAGATCGCAAGAAACTCCAGGAGTCCGAGGTCGCACGGCTTGCGGCGGAAGAGGGCAGCCGGGCCAAGTCGGACTTCCTGGCCAACATGAGCCACGAACTGCGCACCCCGCTCAATTCGGTGATCGGGTTTTCCGAGGTGCTGCAAGACGATCTGTGCGGCCCGCTGAATGAGAAACAACGCGAGTATGTCGGCAACATTCTGATCAGCGGCAGACACCTGCTCTCCCTGATCAACGACATCCTCGACCTTTCCAAGGTTGAGTCGGGAAAGATGGAGCTTGAGCTGAGCGTCTTTTCACTCAGGGAATCATTGAACGATTCGCTGATGATGTTCAGTGAGAAGTCTCTGAACGGCGGGGTAAACATCCATCTGAAACTTTCCCCGGAAGCGGATGTAACCATTACGGCGGATCAGAGAAAGCTGAAACAGATCATGTTCAACCTGCTCTCCAATGCGGTTAAATTCACCCCGGCGGGGGGAAGCGTAAGTGTGCAGGCACGCATGATGAGGGTTGAGGGAAGAGAGATGAGGGAAGAACATCCAGGTTTAACTCAACCCTCATCCCTCATCTCTCATCCGTCTTCCGATTCTCATCAGGACTTTATAGAAATCAGCGTAACGGACACCGGAATCGGGATCAGGGCGGAAAATATCCCGAAGCTCTTCCAGCCATTCTCCCAACTGGAACCGGTCTATACCAGAGAATTCAAGGGGACCGGCCTCGGCCTGGCGCTTACCAGGCGTCTGGTAGAACTGCACGGCGGAACGGTCCAGGTCGAAAGTCAGTTTGGCAGGGGGAGCCGGTTCAGCTTCACGTTGCCGCTAAAGCAGAGGGCGGTCTAATATTAAGCGTTACAGGAGATATGCGCCATGTCACGTAAGATACTGATCATTGAGGACAATTTGACAAACCTCGCACTTATCCGAGACATTTTGACCTTTCACGGCCATGAGATTGCGGTGGCCTCCGGCGGTCAGGAGGGGGTGTCTCTGGCCAGGGAAATTATGCCGGAACTGATCCTGATGGACATACAGATGCCCGGTATGGACGGCATCACCGCCTGCGGCATCCTAAAAGGGGACCCGGCGACCAGCCGGTTGAAAATCATCGCCCTGACCTCTTTTGCCATGGAAGGTGATCAGGATAAATTTCTGAAGAACGGGTTCGACGGCTATCTTTCCAAGCCGATCAATACCCGTGAGCTGCCCGATCAGATAAAACGGTGGCTTGAAGGCGGTGAATAACCATGAATCGGGGAGAGAGAGAATCGGGGAATCGGTGATCTTCCCCCCTTCTCCGTTTCACCGATTCGCCGGATCATGAATTACTTCAAAAGAGGAACAATAATATGAAAAGCGAACGGACAGCGCCCCCCCCTCACCTGATCCTTATCGTAGAGGACAGTCCAACCCAGCGGGAAATGCTGCGGCATATGCTGGAAAATAATAATTTTTGTGTGGTGGCTGCCGCCAACGGGAAGGAGGCCCTGATTCTTCTCGAAAGAGGAAGGCCATTGGCGGTGATCAGCGACATCGTCATGCCGGAAATGAACGGTTATGAACTCTGCCGCAGGATCAAGGGCGACCCGAAACTGCAAAACATACCGGTTGTCCTGCTCACCTCGCTCTCCGATCCCGAAGATGTGATAACCGGGCTGGAGTGCGGCGCCGACTACTTCGTCATGAAGCCGTACAACGAAAATTTCCTGCTCTCTCGCATCCAGCATATCCTCGCAAACCGCAACCTGGAGAGCGAGCAGGGGGCTCGGATGGGACTGGAGATATTCTTCCGGGGGAAGAAATACTTTATAAATTCTGACCGTCTCCAAATTCTCAACCTGCTCCTTTCCACCTATGAAACCGCCATTCAGAACAATCAGGAACTTGCCAGCACCACAGAAGAGTTCCTGGTACTCAATGAACAACTGGAAAAAAATATGGCGGAACTGGAGGTTAAACAGGTTGAACTGGAGAGCCTGAATGCGCAACTCAGGATGCAGAAAGAAGTGGCTCACGAAGCAAAAAGTCGGGCGGAAGAGGCCAGCCGGGCAAAGTCCGATTTTCTCGCCAACATGAGCCATGAACTGCGAACTCCGCTTAATTCGGTGATCGGTTTTTCCGAGGTCCTGGGGGACGAACTGTTCGGTCAGCTCAATGCAAAGCAGCATGAATATGTCGGCAACATCCTGTCCAGCGGGCGCCATCTGCTGAACCTCATCAACGACATTCTCGATCTCTCCAAGGTTGAAGCGGGAAAAATGGAGCTGGAACCGTCCACGGTGAAGTTCCGGGAGCTGATCGCCTGTTCGCTTACAATGCTTCAGGAGAAGGCCCTTAAGCACAATTTGCATCTCACTCTGGAGCTTCCCGCCGACTGCGATATCGAACTGACTGCTGATGAAAGAAAACTCAAACAGATTATGTTCAACCTGCTCTCCAATGCCGTGAAATTCACACCGGACGGAGGAACGATTCGAGTTACGGCGCGAAGATTGTCTCACTCCGATATGCTGGCTGCGGGGTCGTATCTCCAGGGCGATCGTGAACCGGAGACAGGAGAGTTCCTTGAGGTAGGCGTTGAAGACAGCGGAATCGGCATCAAGCGGAATGATATCCAAAAACTGTTCAAGGAATTCTGTCAGCTCGATTCTTCCTACACCAAGGAAAGTGAAGGAACCGGTCTCGGCCTTGCCCTGTGCAAGCGGATGGTTGAGCTTCATGGCGGTCTGATTGGAGTGGAAAGCGAAATCGACAAGGGGAGCCGGTTTTTCTTTGCCATTCCGGTGAAGCAAGAAATCACGGTTACCGGGGAGGAATAATCATGGGCCAGAGTACCAATAAGCAAGGAGGCAACATGTCGCAAACCATACTTGTCGTAGACGACAATGATCAAAATCGGGCGTTACTCCACGATGTGCTGGTAATGTCGCAATTTAATGTGCTGCTTGCGAAAAACGGTAAAGAAGCTGTCCGCCTGGCACTGGAGCATCACCCTGATCTGATTTTGATGGATATTCAAATGCCGGTAATGAACGGCCTGGAAGCTGGCAAACTGCTGCGTTCCGACCCCAGAACCAGGGATATCGGCATATTTGCTCTTTCATGTTCCAACGTACAGGATAGTGAGGATGATTTTTTTATCACCGGATTTGATGGCTATATCATTAAACCTATCGACATCAGGAAATTGCCCAAAACAATCATAAGCTATCTGTCGGACGGTAAACATGATGAAACCACGGATACTCTGCGTTGATGACGAACCGATGAACCTCAGCCTGCTGGAGGCGATGCTCGTGCCACGCGGCTTTGAACTCCTGATGGCGTCGAACGGCCCGGATGCTCTGGATAATATTGAGCGGGAACTGGTGGACGTCGTGCTGCTGGATGTGATGATGCCGGGGATGGACGGTTTCGAGGTTTGTCGCAGAATAAAGAATGACGAGCGATACCGGCATATCCCGGTAGTCATGATTACCGCCTATGCGGCACGAGAAAACCGTATCAGGGGAATCGAAGCCGGCGCCGAAGATTTTATTTCCAAGCCGTTCGACAGTGCCGAGGTTCTGGCTCGAATCGGCATGCTTCTGAAGGTGAAGGCGCTCGACGATCAGCTCTACTCCGCCTACCACAACATTACCAGCCTGACCAACTTCGGCGAACAATTATTCACCGGCTTCGATCCGTTTCATTTCGATTTTATGACCAGCATCAGCGATATTGTCCGTCAGATTATTGCCGTTTCACCAGAAATGATCGAAAACCCGGAACGAATACTGGTCGGACTCGGAAGCGAGAGCGAGGGGTATACCGGTTACCTGTTCGGTTATGACGCCGGAACACTTGCGATGACGCCTCTTCCTGCATTTATTGTTCATCACCTAAATACGCTTGTTGCCGGAGGGACAGGTTTCGTCTGGCTCAATCAGGCCGATCTCCAGGAACAGCACCGTGAACTTCTCTCTATTCTGAATGAACATGTTACCACTGTTTCCAATCTGATCTGTCACCAAAGCAGTCAGATAACCCTCTGTGCCCTCAATTACGGGCGCCGTGTTACCCTCTATGATGCCGAGGTGCTGAACAGTGTCGTTGCCCAGAGCCTGTTCCTCAAGTCTCTCTCACATCAGGTGCAGGAAACCGAGGATGCCTTCGCTTATACCGTCCATGCCCTGGCGCGGGCCTCCGAGATCAACGATGAGGACACCGGCAACCACATCCTGCGAGTGGGGGAGTACTCCGCACTGCTGGCACGGCAGTTGGGCATGCCCGAGCAGTTTGTCGCGTTGATCCGCCACCAGTCGATTATGCACGATGTGGGGAAGATCCATCTCTCTCCGGAAATTTTGAAAAAACCGGCCCCCCTGACTCCGGAGGAGTTCGATCTGGTCAAGCAGCACACGACTCTCGGGGCGGCAATCATCGGTGACCATGTCCGTCTGACCCTGGCACGGAGCATCGCACTCACCCATCACGAGCGCTATGACGGCAGCGGCTACCCATTCGGGCTCGCCGGCGAGCGGATTCCGATTGAGGGGCGCATTCTGAATCTCGCCGACCAGTATGATGCCCTGCGCAACAAGCGCTGCTATAAAGCGGCGTTCAACCATGACACCACGTTCCGTATCCTCACCGAAGGAGACGGCAGAACCATCCCGCAACACTTCGATCCACGGGTGCTGGCTGCTTTCAGAGAGATCCACGGAAGATTTGCCGAGATCTTTGCGGAAACGGTATAGAAACCAGCGGAGCATGTTCTGATCACCACGGCGGATAAGGCCCTGTACCGGGCCAAGCAGCAGGGGCGGAACCGGGTGGAACGAACTGTTGATTGATGTATGACCGTATTCGCTGAAACCGGATCGGTACAGGAATTATTATGAACAACGAACCCGTAACAATCGAGATTCAATCTCTCAAAGCGCGGATTGCAGCATTGGAGCAGTTGCTGGAGGTGTCCGGGAAGGCCGCAATTGAGCAGTCGGACAAACTTTACGCGGAAATCGCCGAACGCAAGCGGGCGGAACTGGCGTTGCGTCAAGGCGAGCACTTTCTCAACACTTTGCTGAATGCGATCCCTGTTCCCGTTTTCTATAAGGACAGTGAGGGGCGCTATCTTGGATTCAACAAGGCATACGAGACATACTTCGGTGCAACAAGAGATCAACTTATCGGCAAGAGCGTATTCGACATCAGTCCACCGGAGCTTGCGAAAATCTATCATGCGAAGGATACCGATCTTTACGAGAGTAGTGGGATACAACAATACGAGTCTCAGGTAAAGGACACGCATGGCTCTTTACACGACGTCGTCTTCAGCAAGGCGGTTTTCACCGACAATCAGGGAGTCGTCAGCGGATTGATCGGGGTGATCCTTGACATCACCGAACGCAAGCTGGCGGAAGGAAAAATTCTACAGTTGAACAAATCGTTGAACGAAAAAATCAGGCAACTGCTGGATGCGCAGGAGGAACTGGTGCGCAAGGAGAAGCTCGCCATCCTCGGCCAGCTCTCCGGGAGCGTGGGGCACGAGCTACGCAATCCCCTCGGGGTAATAAGTAATGCCGTATATTTTCTGAAGATAGTCTTATCGGAGGCGGACGAGACCACAAGGGACTATCTGGAGATCATCAAGCACGAAATCGACACCTCCCTGCAAATCATCACCGACCTCCTCGATTTTGCCCGCACCAAAACACCTCAGACAAAGTGCGTGACGGTCCGTCAATTGCTGGAGGAAATTCTTGGGAAAAGTGTTGTACCAGACAACGTCAACCTTCAAACCGATCTGCCGGACAGACTTCCATTACTCAGGATAGATCCGCTGCAGATGGGGCAGGTGTTCCAGAACCTGATTACCAACGCATTCCAGGCGATGCCTGACGGCGGCTCACTATGTATCGCGGCGCGGCTGGTTGATAATGCAGGGCGGGCCCTGCGTGGCTCCCCTGTTGCTAGCGATCACACAGGGTCGTTCCTACAAGAAACCGGAGATTCCATCGAAATCTCCGTCACTGACACCGGTGAGGGGGTATCCCCCGAGAGCATGAATAAACTTTTTCAGCCGCTCTTCACCACCAAGCCGCGGGGAATAGGACTTGGGATGGTGGTCTGCAAGAACCTGACAGAGGCAAACGGCGGCAGGATCGAAGTGGAGAGCCAGTTGGGAAAAGGAACGACATTTTCGGTGATACTGCCGTGCGAGAGGGGATAGGACATGGGAGAAAAAACAAGGGTGCTTGTCGTGGACGACGACAGAAGCATGGTAAAAACCATCTGTGACATTCTGAAGGTGAAAGGTCTTGAGGCGACGGAAGCGTATTCGGGCGAGGAGGCGGTCGAAAAAGTGCGCTCCGACAATCCCGACTGTGTGCTGATGGATATGAAAATGCCGGGGATCAATGGAATCGAAACCTTACTGATGATGAAGGAGATCTCTCCCCGTCTCCCCGTTGTTCTGATCAGCGCATATACAACGGAGGCGATGGAGGCGGATGCCAAAAAGAACGGCGCGTATGCTGTCCTGACCAAACCGGTTGATATTCAAATGGTGCTTTTGTTTTTGTCCCATATCAGGAAAGAAGGGAGCATCCTCATTGTTGATGATGACCCCGGTTTTTGCAAAACGCTCAAGGATATTTTTCAATTGCGGGGATACCGGGTGGCAACAGAGATTGACCCTGCAAAGGTGCTTGGTCACATGGAAAACGACTACAAGCTGACCGTTGTCCTTGATCTCAAACTCGGCAACGCAAATGGTCTGGATGTCCTGCGGGAAATACGTGCAAAATACCCTTCAAAGCCGGTCGTACTGGTCACCGGCTATGGTGAGGAGATGGCGGATTCAATCGAAAAGGGGTACCGGATTGGGGCATATACCTGCCTCTACAAACCCATTGAAGTAGAGTCGTTGATTACAACCGTCGAGGAGATACAGCGTAACAAGCTTGGCGCGGTCCTTGGAGAACCGTTTGATACCAGGCGGCGAGGAGTGTAGCGACCGAGGCGTACGTTTAGTACGTTGAGGAGCTGCTGACGAAGACAACAACGTAATCGTTTGATTGCGACTTGGTATGAGAAATGATGCGCGAGGATACGGAAATGACAGACCGTCCGGTACTACTGATCATAGACGATGATCCCAATCTGAGGAAAACCCTCTCCGATATCCTCGAGGCAAAGGAATACCGGACTATTGCCGCAAAAGACGGAACAGAGGGGCTTGCCATGATCGAGCGGAATCCGGTTGATCTCGCCCTTATCGACCTGCGACTGCCGGATATCTCCGGGCTTGATGTGCTGAAGAGGATCAGGGCCGATTATCCGCATACCGAGGCCATCATCCTTACCGGAAATGCCACGCTTGATTCAGCTATCGAGGCGACGAACAAAGGAGCCTTTTCCTATCTGCAAAAGCCGTACGAGATTGATCAGTTGCTGCTGCACGTCAGGCGCGCCATCGAAAAACAGCAGTCGGAGGAGACGATCAGGAAATATCAGGAGCATCTTGAAGAACGTGTGACAGAGAATGTCGAGAAGCTCAGGGTGTATATCGACAATTCGTTCGATGTTATTTTCACCCTGAACTGCGAAGGGACGTTCCTGTTCGTCTCTTCCGCCTGGGAGCGGCATTTCGGCTATCCGGCCGACAACGTAGTGGGTAAAAGCTTTATTCCATTCGTCCATCCGGATGACGTAGCGCCCCTCGTGGCATATCTTCAGCAGGTCATCGGCACGATGCAGGCGGCGACCTCCCCACCCTATCGCGTCAAGCATGCCGATGGCTCCTGGCGCAATTTTGTGGCAAACGGAATGCCGTTTCTCGATTCGAACAGGGAACTGCTGTTTAATGGCGTCGGCCACGACATCACCGAACAGTTGAAGACGGAGAGACTTCTCCGCGAAGCGCTTGATGAAGCCACAAAAGCCCGTTTCGCAGCCGAGGAAGCGAGCCGGGCCAAGACCGAGTTCATTGCCAATATGAGCCACGAGATCAGAACCCCCTTGAATGCCATCATCGGCTTCAGCGATGTGTTGTGCGACGAGCTGTTCGGCCCGCTCAACGACAAACAGCGTGACTACCTGAATAACATCAAGAACAGCGGCTGGCGGCTGCGAAACATGCTGATCAACATTCTCGACATGGCCCAGGGCGAATTCGAAGGCGGAGTTCTTGAACTCTCTTGTTTTCCGGTACGGGACATCATCACCCCATCCCTGAACGTCTTCAAACAGGAGGCGGAAAAACGCGGCATCACGCTCACGCTTGAGGTGGAACCGGAGGCCGATGTTACGATCAAAGCCGATGTGACCAAACTCAAAAAGGCTGTCTATCAGTTGATCAGCAACGCGGTCAAGTTCACCCCGAACGACGGAAACGTTGTGGTGAATGCCGGGCTCATCACCTCTGAACACACCGATGAACGCCTCCTTGAAATCAGTGTATCGGATAGCGGCATCGGTATTGATCCCGCTGATTTTCCGAAGCTCTTCACCACCTTTACCCAGTTGGAATCGCCCTACACCAAGAGATTTGCCGGTGTCGGGCTTGGTCTGGTTCTGGCCAGGACGCTGGTGGAACTGCACGGTGGTACGCTTCGACTGGAGAGTGAGCAAGGCACGGGGAGCAGATTCAGTTTCACGATCCCTCTGCCGGACACCCGCCAGGGATGAATTTGAAGTAACGCACTATTTTCTATTTTGAGAGGTGGCATATCATGACGGAACTCAAAACTTCCAATACCGTATCGCACACGATTTTTATCGTGGATGATGATCGCAGTTCGCAAGAATTGCTGAGCGACATGCTCACAAGGAACGGATACGCAACGAATCTGTTTTCCAGCGGCGCACATGCGCTCCAGGCTGCGCGGGAAGAGCCTCCGGACCTCATTCTGCTTGATGTGATGATGCCTGATCTGGACGGTTTTGAGGTCTGCCGGCTTCTCAAGGAGAGTGAGACAACCAGGCGCATTCCGGTTGTTCTGGTAACCTGTCTCAACGAGAAAGCGATGCGATTGAAAGGAATGGCCGCCGGTGCGGACGATTTCATCAACAAGCCGTTCGACGCCACGGAGATCCTGATGAGAACGCATAACCTCCTGCTGGTGAAGAAGTATCAGGACTCCCTCAAGGTACACTCCGAGATGCTCGAAGAACAGGTTCGACAACGAACGGAAGATCTGGAAACGGTTATCTCCGAGCTCAAGTCTGCCCAGCGGCAGATGATTCAGCAGGAAAAGATGGCCACGATCGGTCAGTTGAGCGCGGGAATCGCCCACGAGATAAACAACCCGATCGGCTTCATCTCCAGCAATACGGTATCGCTCGCCAAATATTGCGAAAAGATTCTTAAATTCATGGAGGCGCAGCAGGAGGCGCTCTTGACCGGAAAGACCGATTCGCGTGATGTTGAACGACTGCAGGCGCTTCGCCTTCAAATGAAGATAGAACTCATCGCCAAAGACATCCCTGAGATGATTGCGGAAACACTTGAAGGGGTTGAACGGATAACAAGCATCGTCAGGGATCTGAAATGCTTTTCACGTGTTGACGAATCGGAGCAGAAACTTGTCGATATCATTCAATGTCTGGAGACCAGCATCAACATTGCCCATAATGAGCTGAAATATAAGGCGACGATAAAACGTGAATACGGCGATCTGCCGCAACTGCGCTGTTACCCGCAGCAACTGGGTCAGGTCTTCATGAATCTGCTGGTCAATGCAGCCCATGCCATCGACACTCAGGGCGAGGTCACGGTGCGAGCTTGGAGCGAAGGGGGCAATATTTACGTTTCAATCAGCGATACCGGGTGCGGGATTCCGGACGAGGTAAAAGCGCATATCTTCGAACCGTTTTTCACCACCAAGGAGGCGGGTAAGGGGACCGGGCTTGGATTGTCGATCAGCAATGAAATTGTCAGAAATCACGGCGGGGAGATCATGGTCGAAAGCGAGGTAGGGCATAGAAGTACCTTTACGGTATCATTGCCCCTTGATTACGCCGCCCCGCTGATTGTATCAATACCATAAAGTTTGCGCGGAGAACCGATGTCTCACCGGATCAACGACATGACGGCATATATAGCTGAATTGACCGCTATCGACAAAACCACGCTTCCCGCCGACGGAGGCAAGCGGTTCAACCGTTTGATCTTCGCTCGCAGTCCCTACCTGCTGCAGCACGCCGAAAACCCCGTAAAATGGTACGAATGGGGTGATGCCGCCTTTGCCAAGGCCCGCACTGAGAACCTGCCGATCCTGCTCTCCATCGGCTATGCCACCTGTCACTGGTGCCATGTCATGGCCCATGAATCGTTTGAAGACGGTGAGGTTGCCGCCCTGTTGAACCGCCATTTTGTCTGCATCAAGGTGGATCGGGAAGAGCGCCCTGATATTGATGACTTTTACATGGCGGTGGCACAGACACTGACCGGCAGCGGCGGCTGGCCGCTGAATATTTTTATGACCCCGGAGAAGCGGCCGTTTATGGCGGTTACCTACCTCCCCAAGCGAGGGCGGGATGGAATGAGCGGCCTGATGGAGCTGCTCGCCAATATTGCCACGCTCTGGCAGCAACGTCCTGACATGATTGATAAAAACTGTCGAGGGATTATGGAGGCGCTGGATAATTCGCGGAAGGGGCGGGCTGACGGAAGTACACCGGATGTAACCGCTACCAGCGAAAAAGCGCTGCAGACCCTGAAGAGAATCTATGACCCGTTAAACGGCGGCTTTGGCACTGCGCCAAAATTCCCGATGCCGATCTATTTGCGTTGGCTGATCGGGCAGAGACAACAACTACCCCATCCCCATCCTAACCTTCCCCTTGAAGGGGAAGGAATTTTAAAACCTCGCCTTAAAAGGGAGAGGACTTTTGAGTTGGAAATAGCGCTCCATACCCTGCGGAAAATGAGGGGCGGCGGCATCTGGGACCAGCTCGGCGGTGGCATGCACCGATACTCGGTCGATCAGTTCTGGCTGGCGCCCCATTTTGAAAAAATGCTTTACGATCAGGCCATGTTGGCCCAGGTAGCGACTGAGGCCTTCCGTGCCACGGGAGAGTCGTTTCTGCGTGCCATGGCGGAAAATATTTTCACGTTTGCCGCGCGGGAGCTTCAAACGGCGGAAGGCGCCTTTTGTTCTGCTCTTGATGCTGATTCAGAAGGGATTGAAGGCAAATTCTATCTTTGGGATAAACGCGAAATCGACGCCTGCCTCGGATCGGATTCCGACCAGTTTTGCCGCTACCATGCGGTAACCGATGAGGGAAACTTCGAAGGGGAGACCATTCTCACCACCCCGGTCGATCTTGATGAATATTGCCGACTCCACCGATTGCATAGTGATGAGACATACAAACAGTTGGAACGATGCCGGGCAACGCTCCTGAAGCGCCGCGAAGCGCGTATCCGCCCGCTGCGGGATGACAAGATCATTACCTCCTGGAACGGCCTGATGATTTCGGCGCTCGCCACTGCCGCAGCCATCTTCAACAAGCCGGAATACGCCGACTCTGCTGCACGGGCAGCAACCTTTATTAACACCAGGCTTCGCCGTAATGACGGCAGGGTTCTGCGCAGCTATCTGGACGGGGCATCGGATGTCCCCGGTTTTCTGGAGGATTATGCTTTTCTGGCCGGAGGAATGCTGGACCTGTTTGAGGCGACGCTTGACCAGAACTGGTTGACAGAGGCGCAAGTTCTTGCCAGGGACATCCTGAAACTGTTTCGTGACCCTGACTCCGGCGAGTTCACTCTCATCGGCCACGATGCCGAGCAGATGCCGGCACGTATGTCGTCAGACCACGACGGCGTCACGCCATCGGCATTTTCCCGCACTGCCCACCTGCTGTATCGACTGGCCTGGATCGACGACAGGCCGGAGTTTCTCACTGCCGCCCGTGCCGCTCTCGCAGCAATCGGCGACGGCATTCAGCACAACCCGCTCGGACATCTCGGCGCACTGCAAATGCTGTCCCTCCTCGAAGCCACGCCGACCGTCGCCACTTTCAGCGGGGATGCCCGCAGCTCTGATGCCTCCACGCTCAACAGAGCGTTGCACGGTTACGCTATTAGTAATCTGATTGTGAACTGCGACAACAGGCCTGCCCCTCTGTCACTTTCCATCTGTTTCCCCGGCACCTGTCTGCCTGCTGTTTCCACGGTTCAGGAACTTGAAAGAATTATGCAGCTGCAGGGAATAGCTCTTATCGGCAGCAATTGTAATTTGCCAGCACCTCATGCGTTGTGATATAGCTTGCCCCACATAAAAACAGGGAGTTCACTACTATATGCTGACCGGAAAACAGAAACGCCACCTGCGCGCCCTCGGGCACAAATTGAAACCGCTTATCCAGATCGGCAAAAAAGAGATTGAAGAGGCGCTGATTGCTGAAACAAATGCCTCTCTGGATCACCATGAACTGGTGAAGGTAAAGCTTCTTGAAAGCTGCCTGCTGGACAGGCATGAGGCATCTGCCGCTCTTGCTGATGCGTGCAAGGCAGACGTTGCCCAGATTCTTGGCAGAACGTTCCTTCTTTATCGCGCTACCACACCGCCGGTTATTGTCTTTTCCTGAGCCGGGCGCAGGAAACAGACGCAAAAAGACCTCTTGATCACGGAGCATCCGGTTCAAGAGGTCTTAATCTGAAAGATGGTTATGTGAACTTGATTACTTTGCGTGACAACCTTTGCAGTTCGTTGGCCCCTTCTTCATTTCAGTGTGGCATTCCTTGCACTTTTTATGGGCAAAATCCTTGCCGAATCCCTCAATTTTTCCACCGTCAGCTTTTGCATGGCATTTTGTGCAGTCCTTCAACGCCTCGGCATGAGCCTTATGCTTGAAGGAAACACCTCTTTTCATCTCGATTACATCAGCGGCAAATGCTGAACCTGCAAACGCCAGTACTGCCAGAACTGCAATGATCTTCTTCATGCTTGTTATCTCCTTGTTTGAGTGGTGGTTACTGCGCGGAAGTGCAGTAACTATGAAATGCAATTGAGTTGGCACTTTCTTCGGGCCTGAATATATCATCATGGGCAATCAGCCGTCAAAACAATTTTGTATACATTTAATTGCCGCGTGCACTTCGATGTACAAAAGCACTAAAAACTGGTGCACAGACAGAGAGAGGAAGTTTCGTCAGGCATTGCAGTACTGTGGGAAAGATACTGTTTCAGCTTTTTGTAAGTGTATCCCTGTTTTTTTGCTCAGCGCACCCATTTCCGGTTTCTGTATGAAATGCATCCCTCCCAAACACCACCGCTCCGGGCAGAAAATGCTGCTGTCAGAAAACAGGTCACAAGTACCAGACTGATGACCAGACAAAGAAATCGACTTTTTGTATCCTCCGTTCAGGGCAATAAATGCATCTAACAACGCCACATCATCTCACACTTTCGTGTAAACATATCAGCGAGCTCTGCATTATCAACCGGCAGCAGCGAGAGACCACTTCACCAGCCGAAGCAGATTTATTAATAGTCGCGGCAAGTTACAAATATGACATGCGCTCTTTCACACCTGAAATTCTACGCAGGTCGCCTTCCCTTGAGCATCCGGGTAAGCAGACGATCGAGCGAAGAAGCAAAGCGCTGGCGGTCGGTCATGCTGAACTGGGCAGGTCCTCCCTGCACCAGACCGCCGGAACGGAGTTCCATCATCAGATCTCGTATGGAAAGACGCTCACCGACATTTTCCTCGTCGTACTGTTCTCCACGAGGATCAAGGGCCACTCCGCCGTTGGCAACAATTCTGGCAGCCAGGGGGATGTCGGCAGTAATCACCAGATCGTCCGGGGCAGAATGATCCGCGATATAGTCATCGGCAACATCAGAACCATCAGCAACCACAATAGCTTCAACCAGGTAAGTTTCATGTTTTGTCAACTTCTTGTTGGCAACCAGACAGACCGGTATTTGAAGGCGTTCTGAAGCCCGGAACACTATCTCTTTGATTACCCGTGGGCAGGCATCTGCATCAATCCATATTTTCATACTGCTCCTTGTAAAACCTCCACTGGTTCGGCTGCCAGCTTTTCGATATTTCCGACCAGCCGGATAAACCGCTCAGGTATACGCGTAGTAAAGTTCAGCCGCTTACCACTGACGGGGTGGGTACATGAGAGTGACCAGGCGTGCAGTGCCATATCGCCAGCGACATTGATACTCCTGCCGTATTTATTGTCCCCAACTACCGGGTGCCCCATTTCAGATAAGTGCACCCGGATCTGGTGTTTACGGCCGGTATGCAGCCTGATTTCCAGTACGCTGAACCCTTTGGCTTCCTTCACAACCGTGTACTCGGTATGAGACAATTTTCCCAGTGCCGGATCTGGGGTCGAATACACCGTAAAAGCCTTGTTCTCGGCCAGATAGCTGCTGATAGTCCCTGTTTTTGCGGCAAGTGTACCATGGACAATCGTAATGTAGCGTTTTTCAGTCTCCTGCCACTGCTCCTGTAGGTACTTTTTGGCGGATTCGCTCCGGGCAAAGATCAGAATTCCCGATGTTTCACGATCCAGACGATGAACGATATACACACGATTCCGGGAGCGATGGTCGCCTTTGCGCACATACTCGTTGAGAATCGTATGGGCAGTTCTCGACTTATCCCGCTCCGTCCCAATCGTCAGGAGTCCAGGGGGCTTTTCCACCACAATGATATCCCTGTCTTCATAGAGGATGGCAAGCCCCTTTGGCTGATATGGTCTCACCATGGTACCTGCCGGGTTAGCAGATTATTTTTCACAATAAACCCCCATTGTAGAAAGGATGTATGCATTACAAGGCAGCTTGCTCATATTTTGGAAGATTACCGAGCACATAATGAAACAGGCACTTGCAAAAAACCGCAAGCGCCTGAAATTATTTGGCATGCTGTAGCTAATGCACTCAGAACTTATGTTTTGCACCAATAGCACATTCGTCGGAGTGATGTAAATCGGTCTGTGCACCAAAGAGAAAGTCGATACTCAAAAATATCGTTTACAACAGCATGTCCAGGAAGCCGTCTTCAAGTTTGATCTTTCTCCGAAAGATGCCGATTTTCTGACTGGTTTCTATAGCAAAAATCGAATAACTAAGGGATAATCACCTTCACTCTGATTCGCCAGGATCAAGGCGATCTGTCTTGGCCTATACGCGGGCAATTAATCGCCCATAGAAGAAACATCGGTCATAGTAAGGAGAATACAGAAAATGAAAAAGTCTATTGGAGCTAAAACGCTGCTGTTTCCAACACCGGTATTGATGGTTGGCACGTACGACCAGGCAGGTAAACCGAACCTGATGAACGCTGCCTGGGGCGGCATCTGCTGTTCCCAACCGCCCTGCGTTGCAGTATCACTGCGCAAAGCCACCTATTCATACAATGGCATAATCGAGCGCAAAGCCTTCACGGTCGGCATCGCCTGCCAGAGCAGGATGAAAGAAGCCGATTACTGCGGCATCTTCTCCGGCCGGGATGTTGACAAGTTCTCCGTGACCGGCCTCACTTCAATAAAAAGTGAGGTGGTCGATGCTCCGTATGCTGATGAATTCCCGGTTGTGCTAGAATGCCGCCTGTTACATACCATAGAGATTGGCCTGCATACTCAGTTCATCGGTGAGATAATCGATGTTAAAGGCAACGAAGATGTATGTGGTGACGATGGTCACCTGGATATCATGAAAATCCAGCCTCTGGTATATGATACATCCGGTAAGGGGTATCATGGAATTACCCCTTGTATCGGTAAGGCCTTCTCCATCGGCAAAGAGTTCCAGAAATGAGCCGTACAGACATTTCTGCACTGGACCGAACATTGGCTAAAGTTTGTGAACTGTGCCCGGTCTGTCTTCATGCCCGTTACCACCAAAAGGGCATAGTGTACAACTTCGTGAAGGGGGTTGAGACCGATATGTGCCCCTTCTGCAAAGCATACGAACGGGTGCATGGTAAAAAAGCCCACGAAAAGAGAGGATAATTCATGTCAATTGTCACTGTTGTAGCCAAACTTATTGTCAATGAAGCAGCTGTTGAGACGGTAAAAACCGAACTGCTGAAAATGATTGAACCGACCAGAATGGAGGAAGGATGCATCGAATATCGATTGCATCAGGATAACGATGACCAGAACGTGTTTATCTTCTTTGAGATGTGGGAGAACCTGGCCTGTTTGGAACGACATATGACAACTCCTCATTTCAGTTGTTACGTAGCTGCTGTAGAAGGAATGATAGCTGAGAAGACCGTGCACAAGATGACCCGAATCGCATAAAAGGATCAATCATGGCAAAAGGGTATCTGGGAAACAAAGACCGACTGGCTGAAATCAGCACCTTTGGCAAAGCCATCGGTAAACGAGCAGGTTTTACCTGTGAGTGGTGCGGGAGCAAAGATGAGCTCCGCGTCTGGGATTATAAACCTGATGCCCCACCCGACCTGGAAACGCTGGCGCTTCTCTGCCAACAATGCAGAAGTTGGACAGACGGCAGGAAAGCCTCGCCCAATGAACTGCGGTCGATACGCAACGCTCTCTGGAGTGACATCCCGTCGGTGGCTGAGGGGGCCGCCAAGATCTTGGCTCAATGCAAAGAATCATGGGCAAGAGAGGCGATTGAAGAAAGCTTCATTGATGTTGACATCAAGGCTGATATTTTGAAATAAGAAGGATAACCGGATGCCATCTCATGCAGAAAATTCCGGCAGGATTGTTGATGTGCGTTTTAGCGATTGCGAGGATGTGAAGGGACGTTGAGTATATATGGCAGACACATGGATAACTGACATTACCCACTTCCTTGATGAAGATGGGAAAATTATTTCTGATCCGGTTCAGGCTCGGAAGCTTGCAGAGTTCTTTGCAGCAATAATAATGATGGCTACATTTCCAAACCAGGAATATCCTCGTGAATACGTGGTAAAATGCCGTAGAAGACCGAACAGAAAATATTGTCTTGAAGAAATTTCCGGCTGGATAGAACCTGAATCTGATGATATCTACTGGATATGTCCACAATGCCAAGATAAGGGAAGAATCAGCAATTGGCGGGGTACAATGTGGGACATGAGTGAGTTTGATAAAGTAGTCCACTGAACCGCTCCCTTGAATAACAGCGGGCAAATGATTATCGTTGTCGTGTTGTTAGTCAAATGAGCTATCACAATACACAAGGGGGCAACATGAAAATAGTAGTCATTGAAACTATGGGGAAAGTCCAGAAAGCCATATTTGGCAACGTGTTAGAAGCCCTGAAAGCATGTGGAATTTATGGAAAGGTTGAAGTTGTCAGTGACCTCGGTACGATTCTGAAATATGGAGTTAAGTCGGCTCCAGCATTGGTAATTAACGGAATAATCATGTTTGCCGGAAAATCCCGGTCGACCGAAGAAATCATAAACCTCATTCAGCAGAACATCTCAAATATTACCTGAATAGATATTTCCAGTATTTGCCTTAACAGCAAGTTCGCTTCAGGCATCAGGTAGTACTCTTCAAGTGGTGTTTTCCATCAACCGAAGAATTCACTCTTCGGAGGTACCCCTGTGAAAGACAAATATTTCTTTATCTTCTCTCTCTTTTTATTGTTTGGACTCAAGCAGGATTGTTCTTTTGCTGATGAAGTCCATTTCAGGAACGGCGATTCCCTCAAGGGCGTTCTGAAACAAGAATCTGCCAGTGCGATAGTTTTTGAAAGCGAAAATCTTGGAGTATTGACTCTCTCCAAAGATCGCATCACGACAATGACCAAGACCCCGTCCGTTCAAGTGTCCTCACCGGAAAAACAGGATCCGGAGGTTGAATGGACACGCCAGATCGAGGGGAGTTTTCTGTTGAAGAACGGGAATACGGTCGCTAAAGGCTTGGGCGGGAAATTTAGTATCAACCGTAAAAAGGAAAAAGTCGACGAATGGACGCTCCAGGGGCGTGGGTCATATGCTTCTGAGAATAAGAGAATGAGCTCACAAGCCTGCTATGGTCTTTTGCGTTACGCCTGGAGCTTTGGTGAAGCGAAGAAGTGGTACCAATTTAACAAGATCGAAGCTGATCACGATTATTTCGCAAATATCCGGGGCCGCTATACTCCCGCGCTGGGGATGGGGTATTGGTTTTTCGATCAGGAGCCATTTAAGGCCTTACTGGAAGGGGGCCTGGGCGTTCAACGGACCGATTTTCGGCACGAGAAAACAGATACGACGGAAGTGATCGTTTCCTCCCGCGCGGATTTCGAATGGCTCATTCTGGATAAGTTCAGTCTGTCCCAGGAATTTCTTTTATATCCATACCTGACAGAGCTTGGAGAATACCGTTTCCGCTCCGAGACCTCACTTAAAATACCTCTTTACGCCGGAGTGTCCTTCCGCTCCGGGCTTGTGGATGAGTATCTGTCAAACCCCGGTGGCGACACTCTGAAGAACGATATCCGTCTCGAATCATCTCTCGCCTATTCCTTTTGATGAACATCCACGGATGGCATGTATCCTGTTGCTGCAGACATTCTGACGCAACCTATCGAATGTCAGTTTTCCAGACTAGTGTAATACTCTGCATATTCCCGTTTAATCGAATCTCTATTACAATAGTACCAGAGAGATATCAGCGGTGACCCGATCAAGATAAGTATTACATACGGAATGAAAAAGCAGAGCATACCATTTGAAATAATTGCATGGCACTCGGGATTAAATGGCGGGTTCATGCACACAATGGTGAGGTAAAGACCGAGAAGAAAAGTCACTACTGATAAGGGTATATGAACCAGTCTGTTTTCAAGAAAAACAAATACCATGCGTCCCATAGATACCTCCCGCATTTCACGGTGTAACTTTCCGTTGTTTAATAAAGCATAATATGTGCCTATTTGATAAAATCAATATTATCAAACAGATAAGAAATGAATATTATCTTCCACTACTCAAAATAACGTAGGTGGATATTTAAATAGCTAAATTATAAACCTTTGTTGCCCTTCTCAGCGGGAGTAGTTAAGGAGTAGTTGGGAAGTTAGGGAGTGCAACAGATGGCGGTTATTACCAGTTATGGCTATAGCATTTTCTTTAGATCAATAGATACACTTTTGCATCATATATGATTCTTGTGCTACCAGTGTGAGTTCCTTACTATTTTCAGATACAATGTCACGGAGTCGAGCAAATGAGTTCACGTCCATCCTGTTTATCTGTAAACCGATACCATGCTCATCTCTTCTGACAACAACAGCATCGAATTTAAGCGAGTGGTTTGAATGATAAATTGATATGTGGACCGGAATATTGGCTGGTATATCATAGTCCGTCTTCAGGTACATACCTTTTAAACTCAGGTTGCTGGCTGTTCCACAAACGATATTATTTCCATATTTTATTAATGCTTGAGTAGAGTAGTGAACCCTGGTAAAACCCCTGCCATTCATTTTATCCCTCCCTTGAATCAATAACATAACGAACCATTTATTCGATCAATTAGTTCGTTGAAGTGAAATGTATAACTGGAAGCCCACAAATAAACAACACAAAATTACCGTAAAATACAACTCTATCATCCAGATGATAATCTAACTTGATGTAGGAAACCTATGGGGTTCAAGTCTTGAAAATTAATATTTTTGTGATATAGGCTTTCTGTGGTTCACCCACTACGCATAGAATTTCACGGAGCTGCCTAATTCGTGGTAACTCCCGCGCGGATAATTTGATGACAACAACGACCGAAATCAGCCTCATACACGTTAATATAAAGCAAAAAAGGAGGATGAAGGCATGGCATATTTACAGTGGTCAGATACGTTCAGTGTCAAGGTAAAGGAGATTGATGATCAACATAAAACGTTGATTGGAATGCTTAATACTTTACATGACGCACACATTGCACAGAAAGGTCGTGAAGCGCAGAGAGAAATAATTTTTTCAATGGTTAATTATGCAAAAACTCATTTCGAATCAGAAGAAAAGTACATGAATAAATTCAACTTTCCTGATTACCACTCACACAAAACTGAACACGAACAGTTCACGCTGAAAGCACTTGATTTAAAAGGGCGGGTGGAAGAAGTCGGATTTGTTTTCACAATTGAAATTTTGGATTATCTCAAAAACTGGCTGCAAAATCACATACTTGTAACTGACATGAAGTATTCGGGCCATTTCAATGATTATGGTCTATGTTAAGATCCCGGGAAGAACATGGAGGATAATTTCCATGTTTCAATTATCTGACAACTGCAGTAAGCAAGGCAACAAAGTTTCTCATTTGCTTGTACAGAGGTAATGTCGTACAGCAATCCAGATTGATCCTATTAATTCAGACAATTATTTATACCTTGGAAGAGTTTTCCTAATCGCTGGGAAAAGAGAGTTAGCGATCAAGACTTTCAGAGCAGGTCTTAGAATCAGAAAAGATGACAGAGTTATTAATGAACTAAAAAATCTTGGTACAAGAATAACTCCACCATTTGCATCACTACCGGGAGACCACACATTTAACATTGTAGCGGGTAACGTATTAAAGTGGCTACAGTTGAGATGATGGAATAGCCCTGACAAGGGGGATACAAATGAAAAGCCGAAGGCAGTACATCAGAATCAGTAGTCATTCAAAATGTATCTTAACGGGTAGTGACGGCAGTATCTATAGTGCTATGCTTGATAACATCTCGTTGGGAGGAGCATTGATAAGGATGCATCAAGCAGTACCTCTCAATTTGAATGTAGGTGATGAGTGTAGCTTAACCCCTACCTTATGCCCTGTAAAATTTGCTTGCAGGATTGTCAGGATAAATCACACGGATGCTGGTGTTAGCTTTCTGAATCACATACCAACAGAAGCTATCCCTTCACATTTCAGCTTTAAGACTCTCCAGAGCTGCTAATAGTGCTGCATATGAGATGTTCTGGATATGACAAAGCCCCATGTCCTTACTGTACAAAAAAGTGTACAAAAAGACATGGGGGCTCAATAATAGACTAGCGATATCAGCTAGTTATAAATTTGGCAGGGGTACCTGGATTCGAACCAAGAGATGACGGCGTCAGAGGCCGTTGCCTTACCGTTTGGCGATACCCCTATAGGGACAGCCTTTTTAGCAAATCGGGCTGACTACGTCAAGAGTTTTTGACTCTCGCTGCCTGAGCACCAGCTTCAATTGCCCTAATGTTGGCGGGTATCAGTTTATGGTTGCGCTCAGGTAGTGATTTTTTCAGGGCTGCTTCCAGCGATTCGCTCTTCAAGGCACCGGATTTTTCCATATATGCGCCGCACGCTACCATGTTGACCATCCGGATATTACCGATATCAATGGCAATCTGATTCATCGGAATCTGAACCGTTTCAATCCCCGGAAGAGCGACACCCTCGGTATGCACCAGACTTGAATTTATAATACAGATCCCCCCCTGTTTCACTTTCGCAGCATATTTATCGAACGAAAGCTGGTCGAGGAGCACCGAAACAGACGGATTACCGACCACAGGAGAGCCGGTATCGCCGTCGGCAAACACGATAGTGCACATGGCCGCTCCGCCCCGTTTTTCAACTCCGTATGAGGGGAAGAAGGAAACATTCTTGCCTTCGTGTATGGCAGCGTATGAAAGCAGGTTGCCGGCCAGCAGCACGCCCTGCCCGCCGTAACCGGCAAAAAAAACATCGTAGCGCATGAATTAACTCCCGGTCACAGATTAGCAGTGTTGCGATACACACCGAGCGGAAAATAGGGGATCATCTCATCAGTCACCCGCTGGTTGGCATCAAGCGGGCTCATCCCCCAGTTGGTCGGACAGGCAGAGAGCGCCTCGATAAAGGAAAAACCTTTTTTCTCGACCTGATAGCGGAACGCGGTTTTTATCATTTTTTTGGCCTGGAGGACGTTTTTGGGGCTGTTGAGGGCCACTCGTGCCGAGAACGCAACGCCATCAAGATTGGCAAGCAGCTCCGCCATTTTAAAGGGGGCTCCATCATTCGCGGCATCACGTCCATACGGGCTCGTTGACGTTTTCTGACCCGGCATGGTAGTAGGCGCCATCTGGCCGCCGGTCATGCCGTAGGTCGTATTGTTCACAAAAATGACGGTTATATTCTCGCCCCGATTGGCGGAGTGAATTATCTCCGACATGCCGATTGCGGCAAGATCGCCATCACCCTGATAGGTGAATACTATCCGGTCCGGACGCGCCCGTTTGGTACCGGTTGCGACAGCAGGAGCACGACCATGGGGAGCCTCAACCACGTCGACATCAAAATACCCGTACAGAAAAACTGAACAGCCGACTGACGCGATACCGATTGTTTTGCTACGGATGCCGAATTCGTCGAGTGCTTCCCCCACCAACCGATGCACCGAGCCATGTTGACAACCGGGACAAAAATGGGTTGAGACATTTTTCAGGCTTTCCGGCCTGCTGAATACCTGTTTCATGGTGTATATCCCCAACTGCTCAGGCTCAGGCCCGGCACTGTTTCTTGATCTGTTCATAAATTTCTTCGGGGGTCGGCAGTGAACCGGTTCCGGGGGGGCGACCGTAGAAGGCGACCTCGGCATCGCGTGCTACGGCGAGACGTACATCATCCACCATCTGGCCGGTGGATAGCTCAATATCCAAAAATAATTTGCACCGCTCGGAAAGGGTGGCATACGCCTGTTTTGGAAACGGGAACAGGGTGATCGGTCGCATCAGCCCGACTTTCATCCCTTCAGCACGTGCCATGGCAACCGCAGTTCTGGCAATCCGCGATGTTGAGCCAAAGGCGGTCACAATCAGTTTAGCATCCGCAGTATCAATTTCTTCCCAACGGCATTCTTTATCTGCCAGTTCCTGATAGCGGGCATGCATCATCCAGTGATGCTTTTCCATCTCGCCATCACCCAGCTTGAGCGATTTAACCACATTCTGGGGCGTGCCTTCAGCCCTGCCGCGCACCGCCCAATCCTTTGCCGGCAACATGGCAGCCAGGCGCGGATTGGCGACAATCGATTCCTTCATCTGTCCGATAACTGAATCAGCCAGCACCATCGCCGGAATACGATAGAAGTCCGACAAATCAAACGCACGCATGGTCAGGTCATACATTTCCTGAACGGAATTGGGCGCGAGAACAATGATGCGGTAGCCGCCATGCCCTCCCCCTTTCGTTGCTTGCCAGTAATCAGCCTGAGATGCGTCAATGCCACCCAGACCAGGCCCCTGCCGCATGACATCGACAATGACACCGGGCAGTTCAGACCCGGCCATATAGGAAATTCCCTCCTGTTTAAGGGAAATGCCTGGGCCTGATGACGAGGTCATGGCACGGGCGCCGGCAGCAGAAGCGCCAAGCACCATATTGATAGCACCGATCTCGCTCTCGGCCTGAATGAAAACCCCGCCGCGCTTTGGCAGCTCGCGGGACAGATATTCCGGAATATCACTCTGCGGAGTGATCGGATAGCCGAAATAGCAGCTGCAACCCGCTTCCAGAGCCGCCATGGCAACCGCTTCATTCCCTTTGACAAATATTTTTTCTGAAACTGTCGTTGTCATAGCCATCACTCCTTAAAAACCGAGATGGCAACATCCGGGCACATCTCTGCACATAACGAGCAGCCGGTGCATTTTTCCGGGCCCGAAAACACTGCCACGGTAAAGCCCAAACTGTTCGGCGTGCCACTCAAAGCAACCAGCTTTTTCGGACAGGCTATGGTGCAGAGCCCGCACCCCTTGCAGCGTGTCTCATCAATTGTGATATACGGCATTGATATTCATCCTTGTCTGAATTCGAGTCAGTCTTTCTAACAGATTGATAAGTTGCCCGTCAAGCCTCCACTCAAAAACGCCGCATAATTTTTACCTGTTCAGTACCCCATTCTCACGAAATTTTTTCAGCATATCTTTCCCTCCCGGCAGTTTAAAAAATTGCCGAATGGTGCGTACAGTACGGGCATCCGTTGCTGAAAGAGCCGATAATTGTTGCGGTTTGGCAGCCAGCAGCGCATCAAGTGAAATAAACGTGCAGGGCAGATGTTCGACAGACTTTGGCCCGACTCCGGGGATACCCAGAGCGGTAACAAAATGGAACGAATCGGCACGACTGGCGGCGCGAATTTCAGCAATCAGACGGCGTGCCGGTTTCACGCCAAAGCCCGGCACCGTTGCTATCTGTTCCGCGGAGAGGGTAAACAGTGACGGCAGATCAGTAAACAGTCCTGCTTCCACCAATTTATGCACCCGCTTCCGCCCGAGGCCGGCAATATTCAATCCCCGTTTTGATACGAAATACGTTGCCCGGGCCACGTACTGATCTCGACACACAGGCGTATCAGACAGACACATATTGAGAGACTGTTTCGCAGCAGCAGGCAAAACCGCTCCGGTTTTTTGAGCACGACCAGTCCGCTCTACCACCTCTACCAGTTGTGGAATTACATCACCCACCAGGGCAAGGACAACCTGATCCCCGACCTCAATATCCAATCGGGTGATTTCGGCTTCATTATGCAGCGAAACATGAGAGACAAGAACATCACCAAGACGCACCGGTACGACCGTGGCAACCGGCGTACGGCGCCCCGTGCGGCCGACAGTCCGGTTAATCCGGAGGATCTGCGTCTTCGCTGAATCAGGGGGGAATTTCCATGCTGCCGCCCAAAGAGGGGCTCGCTCCCCGTTCCCCAATCGCTGGCGGGCTGCCAGATCAGCAACTTTCACTACAATGCCGTCCATGGCAAATGGTTGCTGTTCCCGATCAGCCAAATACGCACGATATGACGCCTGAATTTCGGAAAAGCTCCGTACGGTACAGCTCTGTGCTCGATTAACAGGAAATCCCCACGCGGCTAGCAGCATGAGCGCATCATTATCAGAGCGAATTCTTTCGAGGAGAGAACGGGCCCTTACCAGCTCGTAGGGAAACAGGCGAAGCAGTGCCACCGCAGCCGGATCCGGATTCTGCTCTCGCAACAGCGCTGCTGCAGCATGCCGGGGAGTGGCATACGTTGCAAAGTTTTTACCGGCCCGGTACATGCGCAGCAGCGACAGATCAGCATATACTTCACCACGGACAACCACCTGCTCCGGAAACGCACCGGTCAGTTGGCGAGGAACACCCTTGATTGCGCGGGCCCGTTCCGTCACATCCTCACCGTACCAACCGTCCCCGCGCGTCGCAGCAGAAACCAGCTGACCACCGGAATACAGAAGCTCCACCGGCAATCCGTCTACTTTAGGCTGAACCAGCAGTTGCCCATTTCCGTCTGCTGCGACTCTTTTCAGTAATGTTTCAACCGCCTCAGGTCCGGTGGTGGACGACAAACTAAGCATCGGCTGTACATGCTTCACCGCGCGGATAGTGGCATCCCCTCCAGAACCCACCGTGCGGGTCGGTGAATCAGCAACTGCCTGCTCAGGGAAACATTTCTCCAGCTCGACAAGTGATGCAAACAGCCGATCATATTCTGCATCACTGATAACCGGCCGCGCTTTTTCATAATACAGGCGGTTGTGGTAGCGAATATCAGTTGCCAAAGAGTCCATCTGTTGAGCGGCTTCGGAGGTTGAAATTTTAGGACATGAGAGGGAGAGTGCCGGGAAACACAAAATTGAAATCAGCGCAATGAACAGAAACGCTGGTACAGTGTTTAACATGTTAATCCCCCGCAAAAGAAACAGGCACCCCCTTCAATACGGCAGGGATGCCTGCTTCAGCTACATCAACGACCCAAAACTATTCCGGCTTCCTCACATACCCTGCACAACTGCCCGTCAGCCGTTCCTTGATCGATGCAAGCATCGCCCGCTCATCGGTGAATCCGGCTGCCGCCTTGACATTCATGGCAAGGGGAAGCAGCCCGAGCAGCATCACCTTGAGGTTGCCGCACCCTTCCCCGCCACCAAATATCTCCTGCAGCATGCGGTTAAGCCCTTTGCCGATGGTAAAGCCGACAAGGCGCTCCATCCGCACGGCAACATTAGGACAATCCAGCGACGGATGACGGACGAAATTGACGCGCGCAGCGGTAATAGCAAGCGATGCAAAATCCGCCAGCACTTCCATCCGGATATCATGAAAATGATCTTTCAGGCGGGCCGTCAGAATAATGGAGTGCTCGTCATCACGCTGGACGTGGTACCTGATATCCCGCGTAAAATCCTCCATTGCGTTCACCGGCGTCACCACTACCCCTTTTTCACTTTTGGAATAAAAATCTCGTCAGGATCAAGAACCTCGTGGATAATGCGCAACTCTTCCCTGGTTGGCACAGCCGTTTCCCCTTTGACACGCGAAATATCAAGATCAAATTGGCAGAGGTCGCGAATCTCGGACGGCGTTTTGCCCGGATGGCAGGTATCCAGATACATCAGGCCGCTTTCTTCGTCAAAACGGAATACCCCGGCGGTGCTGATAACAGCTGAAGGGCCGCCACGGTAGGCGGAACCGTAGAGTTGCTGACGAGGAACGATATCACCACCCGGCCATTTTTTGACCCGCCAGCCGGGACTGGTGATGTAACTGACATTTTCTACAAAACGCCGTTTTTCGTGCACCATGATGAACACCGTGCGCCGGGCGAAAGAGTTGATATCCGGGTTGCCGCCGCTGCCGGTCAGGCGCAGTTCCGGGTTCAGATAATCGCCGATGCAGGTGGTATTTACATTGCCGTACTGATCGACTTCGGCGCCTCCGAGAAAACCAAGATCCACATAGCCTCTCTGGGCGATACTAAAAGCATCGTAGAGTCCTGAAGCACGGGACGCGCCCATTTCGCAGCGGGCATCCCCCACAGAAGTGGGCAGTTCCGGTGGGCGGCCATCAAGAGTACCGGCTTCAAAGATCAGCTTCAGGTTGGGAGCGTGGGTATTTTGTGCCAGCATGATGGCGACCATCGGCAGCCCGGTACCGGCAAAGACGATTTCATTATCCCCTACTTCACGGGAAGCGGCACTGCAGAGAAGGTCAGCCAGACCGTATTCTTCAGGTTTTGCGAACTCTGACATATTATTTACCTCCCTTTTTTTCGCGAGGACTATAATTCATGGCGCTGTTTGCCTTGAGCTTCAGCATGCGCTGGAAACCGAGTTTTTCGAGATAGTTCAGGTGGTTCTGGCCATGAATCCATTCGTTGGCAAATTCGTCAAATCCCTCCTGGGTGCGAGTACGGCCGTAGAAATCCTTGAGAAATGCACCATCAACATCGTAGCGCCCGAACATGCCGGTGGGATGCGCGCCAAACGGGCATTCCAGTATGTGATTAACCTCAAAGCTGACAATGGTGTTCTGATCGGCATTGCGGCGCAGATACTCCTCCGGCACGATCTCTTCAGCCATGACAATCGTAATATCAGCCGCACGAGCGACTTCCGGATCAGAATAATACTGACCGTTGACTCGCACCGTCCCCTCCTCACCCACCTGTTGCACGCAGAGAACTGCGATATCAACTTTCGCAGCGGGAATCAGTACCTGGGAGCCGGCTCCAAAGAACGGATCTTCGGTAAACTGGTATTTATGCTTCGCAATACGCTTGCCGTCACGCAGTCCGGCGCGACCGAGCATGTCATATTCGGGGTTATGGATATCGGTTCCGAGAGACGTTTGTGTTACAGCGTACGGCGCTCCGCTAGCGGCGGCTGCGAAACGAAACATCATCTCGGCATGGCTGTAGTCTTCAACGATGATCTGTTTATCGGCAACTTTGCGTGAAATATTCGCTCCATACTTACCGTACAGTTCATGACCAACCCAGCACGATTCCCAAATATCGAGACACCCGGCTCCGGCAAGAAATTCAGTGTGCGAGCCGCCATTTACCTCAATGAGATGAAGATGCTTACGATGCTGCCGAATCAGTTCAAATACTATCGCCATCGGCCTGCGCCAGATGGTGAATCCGGAAAAGGTGAGACTGGAGCCGTCTTTGATAATCTCGGCTGCCTGCTGCAGAGTAATGCGCTTGTCTGTACTCATACCTGCCTCCTCTAGCTGAAATTTCGTAGTATTTCACGAGAAATGATCATCCGCTGAATTTCGTTGGTCCCTTCATAGATGGCCGTGATACGGACATCACGAGCAAAGCGCTCAATCGGGTAATCCTTGGTGTAGCCATAGCCGCCCAGCATCTGCATCGCTTTGTAACAGGCAATATTTCCCGCTTCAGTGGCAAACATTTTAGCCATGGACGCCTCTTTCGCAAATGGCTTGCCGGATTCCTTGCGATAAGCTGCGTTCATCAGCAGCAGCCGTGCCGCCTCAAGTTCGGTATAACCATCAGCAATCATCCATTGGATTGCCTGAAAATTACTGATTTTTTGCCCGAATTGAGCCCGTTCCGTTGCGTAGCGGGTGGCATAATCCATCGCCGCCAGACCGATACCAAGCCCGAGTGAACCGATGCCGATGCGGCCGCCGGTCAATTCGGCAACCGCGATGCGGAAACCGTCGTTCAGTTTTCCCATCATGGCGCTTGCCGGTACCCGGCAGTTGTCAAAAATCAGTTCGTTGGTGGCGGAAGCATGCTGCCCCATTTTCTTCTCTTCCTTGCCGATAATGAGGCCCTGCGTGCCACCTTCGATCAGGAAACAACTGATCCCCTTCCCTTTCGGCGCATCCTTGTCGGTTACCGCCCAGACAACAAATACCCCGGCATAGGGTGCGCTGGTAATAAAAATTTTAGAGCCGTTCAGGACATAAAAGTCGCCATCTTTAACCGCCTGGGTACACATGCCGGACGGGTCGGAACCGGCTCCCGGTTCGGTCAGACCAAAACCGCCGGCAGCGTATTCGCCGGAACAAATTTTCGGAATGTACTTCATTTTCTGTTCTTCATTGCCGACCGACTGGATCACCTCACAGACCATATTGTTGACCGATAGCGTCACCGCAGTGGAAGCACAGGCGCGGGCTATTTCGGTGATTGCCACACTAAAGGCGACCACGCCGGCCTCCGCGCCGCCATACTGTTCCTTGACGTTCAGCCCCATAAAACCGAGTTCCGCCAGTTTTTTGAGATTTGCCATTAACGGCGCTCGATCATCACTCTGATCCAGCGCCGCAGCCACAGGCTCAAGTTCTGCCTTGGCAAAAGCGCGGGCGGTATCCTGAATCAATTTCTGCTCTTCGGTAAGATCAATAAACATGCGCACCTCCGCTTCATTTATTTACGTCATCTCTCGTGCCTTTATCAGTGTGGTGGGAATCTGCCTGTTTTGGTGAAAGTAAATAATCATCATTCATAATTTCAACTCTCGGCCAGGAACACCCCGCCAGCGAGACCAGAACAATCAAGACACTCATGCACCTGAATGGTGTCGTCATGAGCGAATCGTTTCTATCGGCACATCATTGGCTGCACCCCATTCCTGCCAGTACGCCGCATCGCGGCCGGCAAAAACGGCCTGATAGTCAGCCGCTGTTGATATTGCAAGCGCCTCTTCCAACCGTTTCTTAAAATGCGGTTCCAGAGCGGCAACTGCTACCCACCCATCGGAAGTTTTGTAAATATTGTATTCGGGAATTCCGCCGCCGAGCAGAGCTCCGGGAGAAGTACACCCATAGCGGAGAGGCTCGGCAAGAGCAGCGGCGGCCTCTGATAACGCTACTTCTGCATACCCGGCATCTCCGCCGCGCTCTCGGGACAGCAGCAGCGCAAGAGCAGAGGAAACCGTCATCTCGGCGCCGGCCATATCGGCCAGCAGGGTGCGCGGCATATGGGGCGGTGTCAGCAGCCCAAGCGACGCCTGATAGGTAAGATCGTGTCCCGCCTCGTTCTCACGGGGGGCTGGATACCCAACAATCGCTACCTGACAGAGTCGCGGAAACCGGCCATGCAGTGATGACCAGTCGAGACCAAGACGCTGCATGGCAGCGGGACGGCTGGCACTGACAAGCAGGTCGGCAGAGCCAAGCAGACGAGCAAGCTCCGTTCGACCAGGTTCAGTTTTCAGATCAAGAGTGACAAGCGTATGCCCATCGGCCATATCCCTATACCAGCCAGCATGATATATCAGCATCGGGTCACCGGACGGTGCTTCGACTTTAACAACTTCGGCACCCATCCGGGAAAGTCTTTGCGCCGCTGCCGGACCAGGCAGATTCAGCGCCAGATTAACGACCTTCATGCCGCCCAGAGGCTTCATCGCGCTACTTTCGCCGTCAGTGCCGGTACGAACTGCATGACGTCGGCAACAACCAGTACATCGGCAATCTCCCCGATCGGCGCATCCTTGTCCTTGTTAATCGCCAGAATGAAGTCAGACTTCTTCATACCCGCCAAGTGCTGAATAGCACCGCTGATCCCGCAGGCCACATACAACTTCGGCGATACCGTCTGACCGGTAGTGCCAACCTGATGACTATGGCTGACCCATTCGGCATCAACTACCGGGCGGCTGGCACCAAGCTCACCACCGAGGGCCGTTGCCAATGCCTGAATGACCGTAATGTTGTCCTTCTTGCCAACACCCCGGCCGGCGGATACAATAATCTCGGCTTTGGCCAGATCGACATCTTTCTTTTCAGCCGGTTCATAACCGACAAATTCCAATGCTCCGCCGATAACAACAGCCAGATTCTGCACGGTCGGTGATCCGCCCGGCTGAACTGCCGGAAAAGCCCCCGCCTGAATCGTCAAAACAGCTGTGGCAGAAGATGCTTTAACAGTGCGGCGCATCTTGGCGTTGCAGCAGCCGACTTCAAAACCACCGTCTGTGGCCGCAATTACCTCGGAGATCTGCGCAATATTAAGGGACGCGGCAATTCTTGGCGCCAGATCCCACCCGTATGACGAGTGGAGAAAGACGATGTAGTCTGGGCTTTCCTTCTGCACCGCTTCCAGAATCAGTTGTTTGTGCAGGTCGGGATTGTATTCACCGCAGCTCGCGGCATCAGCCAGATACAGGGCACCACCGTACGCGGGCAGTTGTGCTTCACTCCCGACCAGCAGCATAGCAGTATCGGCATTCAGCTGGCTGGCAAAACCGAACAGTTCATACGTTGAGTCGAGCAATTTTCCTTCGCGGTATTCACCGATTAATAGTGTTTTCATTGGATTGTCTCCTTAAAATCTGAAAAATCTCAATAACAGGGAGAAGCGGAGGACACAGAGAGAAAATAAATGTGATACATTCTGTTCATCATTTCAGTTTTCTCCAGATGGTTCGCCTTTGAAGTTCTCCGTGTTCTCCGTGTTATGATTTTTATTGCCGTTAACGCAGTACCGCCGTTTTGTCCTTGAGGATGGCTATCACTTTATCCACCAGTTCTCCCACATCCCCTTCCAGCACAATGCCGCCCCCTTTTTTGGCAGGCGGGTGGAAGCTGGTCGTCGCTGCCAAAGCTTCAGTGGCAAGCAGCTCGGCAACCGGAATGACGGTAATTTCCTTCTTCTTGGCCTTCATAATATTAGGCAGCGTTGGATAGCGAGGAATGTTAAGTCCCAATTGACAGGTGACCAGAGCGGGGGTTTTCAGTTTAACGATCCCTTTGATGCCCCCCTCCAATTCACGTTTTGCGGTTATGGTGCCGTTGTCATAGTCAAAACCAACGATAGTAGTGGTACAGGCAAAGCCAAGCAGTTCTGCCACGGTAACGCCGACCTGAGCCGAACCGCGATCCTGTGACTGCATGCCGGTAAAGACAATGTCGAACCCCTTGTCTTTGGCATACGCGGCAATGATTGATGCAATCTGCCACGGGTCCTTGCCTGATGCTGCCGGATCCTGAATATGGGCAGCGTTGTCGCACCCCATGGCCAAAGATTTCTTGATCGCTTCAACTACGCGGTCAGGGCCGATCGAAAGGACGGTGAGTTCGGTCCCCTCACCCAGTTTTTCCCGGAGCTGTACCGCCTGCTCCACAGCGTATTCGTCATATTCGTTCATGCGGAAGGCAAGATCGGCTTCGTTGTACCAGGTTCCGGCAGCATCCGGTTTGAAGCGGGATTCCAGGTCAGGGACCTGTTTGATACAGACTAGCAGTTTCATAAATTACCTCCAGAAAATTCTTTTGAAGCACAGAGCAACGGAGCAACTGAGAATATATACTGTTTCGAGTACCCATTTTGTAGTTTGCTTTTCCCTCGTTTTGTTTCTATCGCTTCTCTCTGTTGCTCCGTTGCTCTGTGTTATTATTCACTTTATGCCGTTATCCGTTCCGCCACAATCTCAGCCAGGTCCCTCACCTGCAACTGTCCTTCGGCCCCGCCGGTCTTGATGCCGTCCTCAAACATGGTGAGGCAGAACGGACAGTTCGAGACCAGCAGTGGTGCCCCGGTATCGGTGGCCATTTTGACCCTGACTTCACTGATTTTGCTCCCGAGCTTTTCTTCAGCGATAATACGGCCGCCACCAGCACTGCAGCAGAAGCTGTCATAGCCGCTTTTGTCCATTTCGGTGATTATGCCGCCGGCACGGCTGAGGATAGCTCTCGGCTGATCAATAATATCCATGTAGCGACCAAGGTAACAGGAATCGTGATAGGTGAAACTGAACGGCTCCGGCGTCAGGGAGAGTCTGTTTGTGTTCAGCAATGTGTTGATATAGGTGCTGTAATGCTCTACCGGGACGTCCAGGCCAAGATCTTTGTAATCACGCGCCAGGGTGTTGAAACAGTGCGGACAGGTGGCAACAATTTTTTTGACTCCGTATGCCTTGATCACTTCAATGTTCTCAGCAGCGGTCATCTGATACAGGTATTCGTTGCCCAGTTTCCTGACCGGTTCACCGCAGCATTTTTCCTCTTTGCCGAGGATGCCGACCTTGATGCCGGCGGCGCTGCATATTGTTATGAAATTGCGGGCAATCGCCTCGTTGCGCTTGTCGAAGGATGCGTAGCAGCCAACGAAGTAGAGGATGTCGACTTCGCAGTTTTCTGCCATCAGTGAAATGTTTAAGCCATCAGCCCAATCGCCTCTGGCGGCGTAGGCGAGACCGAAAGGGTTGCCGTTGACTTCGATGTTGTTGACCGCAGTTTTTACTTCATCGCCGGGAAAGGCACCTTCCATAAGCGTCAGATTGCGCCGCATTTCGAGGATTTTATTGACATGTTCGATGTTGGCCGGACAGATATCCTGACAGGCGCGGCAGGTGGTACAGGACCAGAGGGCATCCTGGCTGACGGTTTCAATAAGGTTGCCGGTCGGATTACCTTCGGCCAGTTCGCCAATCTGCTTGACGATTTTCATCGGCGAGAGCGGTTTATCGGTAACAAATGCCGGGCAGCGGTCCTGACAGCGCTTGCAGGAGGTGCAGGCGTCGGCATCAAAAAGATCCTTCCACGTCAGGTCAGCTATGGCGGCGGCGCCAAATTGCTCTACGGTATCATCTTCCATATTGATGGTAGCAATGCTCCCCTTCGGCTCAAACGGCGCAAAGAAGGCATTGGCACTGGTCGTCAGAATATGGCGCAGTTTGGTGTAGGGAATAGCGCAGATAAATCCGAGTACCAATACAAAATGCAGCCACCAGAAAATTTTATGGGTAACGAGGAGAGATCCGGGTGTCAAAGAAGCAAACAGCTGTGCCGCCAGCAGGCCGCCGGGAGAATAGCGGGCCAGAGCCGGATTTTGTTGCAGTTCGGTTGCGGCCATGCGCACTCCTTCCACCAAAAAACCGGTGATCAGGATGGCAAACAGCAGCTGCAGGACGATGTAGTCATCTTTGACTATTTCCAGTCCCTTTGGTTGAATGACAAAACGGCGAATGAAAAGACCAGCCAGCATGACAAAGGCAAGAATTCCGGCACCATCCAGCACCAGAGAAAAGGCTTTGTAGAATTCACCGGAGAGGATATTTATCTGCAGAAGTGGTGTAAAAAAATCGGCCTGGACCATCACCAGCATGGTACCGGCAAAGAGAATGAGGAAACTCCAGAAGAAAACGGAATGGAAGATGCCACCATCTGTGACGCGGTATATTTTGGCCTGGCTGAAAACTTCCGATAACATCCGTTTGATTCGCTCGTCGTACCTGTTACAGCGGTCCAATGCTTTGCCCTGACGCCAGATCGGCAGACGTTGCCAAAACCCCCATACCATGCTGCCGATTGCTGCAATGGCCAGGATATACATGGGTATGACAACGCCATGACCGATATTCCAGTAAATTTGGCGGGAAACTTCCACAATAACACCTCCCCGGGATTGGTACTTGCTGCGCCGCTTATACTTCTACTTGACGCGCATGTCAAGTACTAACGATGCCGGGTATTACGATAACAGCATTTTTGAGATAACAACACGCTGGACTTCGTTGGTTCCCTCATATATTTCGGTAATTTTGGCATCTCGGTACATCCGTTCGATTTCATAATCACAGATAAATCCGTAGCCGCCGAATATCTGCATCGCCTCTTTAGTGACATAGGTTGCAGCCTCAGACGCCAGCATTTTGCACATTGCCGACTCCATGGTGTAGTTCATCTTGTTGTCTTTCAGCCATGCCGCCTTGTAGATCATCAGTTTGCTGGTTTCAATACGCGCATACATGTCGGCCAGCTTGAACTGAATACCCTGAAATTCAGAGATTGGTTGACCAAACTGCTTGCGCTCTTTGGAATATGCCAAAGCCCGTTCAAATGCACCCTCGGCAATGCCGAGCGCCTGAGAGGCGATGCCGATGCGGCCGCCGTTCAAAGTATCCATGGCAATATTGAACCCTTTCCCCTCCTGCCCGAGCAGGTTCTCAACCGGCACGCGCAGATTGTCAAAGGCAAATGCGGTCGTATAGCTGCCACGAATTCCCATCTTGTTTTCATTTTTGAGAATGGTAACGCCGGGAGATTTCAGATCGACAATGAAGGCGCTGATCCCTTTATGCTTGAGAGCGCGGTCGTGGGAGGCAAACAGCACACCGGTCCCCAGATAGCCACCGTTGGTGATGAATATCTTGCCACCGTTGATGACGAACTCATCTCCCTCCCGTGTGTACATGGTGGCAGTGCCGCCTGCGTCACTGCCGGCATTCGGTTCCGTCAGCAAGAAGCAGCCGATGATCTCCCCGGTGTTGAGCGCCGGCAGCCATTTTTTCTTCTGCTCCGGGGTGCCAAATGTGTAAATCGGCCCATTGCAAAGCGAAGTATGTGCCGAAATCAGTACGCCGCTGGAACCGCATGCTTTCGAGACTTCTTCGACGACAATTGCGTATGACAGCATATCAAGCCCGGCACCGCTGTACTCCTCTGGAAAGTAGCTACCGAGAAAGCCCATTTCTCCCATCATTTTAACCAGCGCATCGGGGATCATATGTTCTTCGTCGATTTTCATGGCGATCGGCTTGATTTCCTTCTCAACGAAATCGCGCACTGCAGACTGCAACACTTTGTGGTCCTGGCTCAAATCGAAATTCATGAATTTTCCCCTCCGCGATGTAGTTTATTTACCTTGAAACTGTGCCGCACGTTTTCCGAGAAACGCCCCCATTCCCTCTTTCTGATCATCTGTCGCAAACAGCACGCCGAACAGTGATGCTTCGTAGCGGAAGCCATCTTCCTTCGTCATGCTCAATCCGTTGACAATGGCATCCTTGGCGTATGCAACGCCAAGTGTCCCTTTCCCTGCAATTTCCCGCGCCGTTTCCAGCACTTTCAGCAACAGTTCGTCAGCTGGAAACACCTCGTTGACAATGCCCCAGGAAAGTGCTTTTGCTGCATTGATAATGCGCCCGGAAAAAATCAGCTCATTAGCCTTGTTTGAACCGATGAGTCGAGCCAGATTCTGGGTACCGCCAAAACCGGGGATAACGCCCAGACCGACTTCAGGAAAACCGAATTTGGCCTTTTCAGAGGCATAGATGAAATCGCAGGCCAGTGCCAATTCCAGACCGCCGCCCAGCGCATACCCGTTTACTGCAGCGATAACCGGCTTTCGCATCCTGTTTATCAGCAACATCAGTCGCTGCCCTCTCCGGGCAAAATCGTGAGCCTCAAATGAGGACAGTTCCGACATTTCCTTGATGTCGGCCCCGGCTACAAAGGCCTTGTCACCGGCACCGGTCAGAACAACGGCCTTGATCGCAGCATCAAGATCGAGTTCGTAGAGGGCGCATTCAAGCTCAGCCAGTACCGAACTGTTCAGAGAGTTCAATGCTTCGCGACGGTTTATCGTCAGGGTCGTTATCCCATCATTGTTTTCGAGCAGCAGATTTTTGTATTCCATGATGAATCTCCTTCACTAATACGTATAGAAGCCTCTCCCCGATTTACGCCCCATATAACCGGCGTTCACCATCTTCACCAGCAGCGGGCAGGGGCGATATTTGGGATCCTTGAACCCGTCATAAAGGACATTCATAATAGCCAGACACGTGTCGAGTCCGATGAAATCTGCCAGGGTCAACGGTCCCATCGGCTGATTGGTGCCAAGTTTCATTCCCTTGTCGATATCCTCGACCGTGGCAATCCCTTCGTACAGAGCAAAGACCGCCTCGTTGATCATTGGCATGAGAATGCGGTTGACAATAAATCCAGGATAATCCTGAGACACCGCCATCTCTTTTTCCAGCTTTGCCACCAGTTCACCCGTCTGAGCGAATGTTTCTTCACTGGTGGCGTGGCCTCGAATGACTTCGACCAGCTTCATAATCGGTACCGGGTTCATGAAATGCATGCCGATAACTTTGTCTGGACGTTTGGTAACAGACGCTATCTTGGTAATAGGAATTGACGAGGTATTTGACGCCAGAATTGACCCGGCTTTCACAATTCCATCCAGCTTGCGGAATATTTCCAGCTTAAGCGGTTCGTATTCGGTAACTGCCTCTACGGCAAAATCGACTCCGGCCAGATCGCTCATACTCTGGGTAATAGTGATCCTGCCTACTGTTTCTACGACCAGCGCTTCCGGAATGGCACCTTTTTTCGCCTGCCGTTCCAGATTCTGGCCGATGGTTTTAAGCGCCTTATCCAACTGCTGCTGAGCAATATCGAAAAGAATCACCTGATACCCGTACTGTGCAAATACATGAGCAATACCGTTGCCCATCTGTCCAGCGCCAAGAACTCCAACAGTTCTGATCATACCCCCCCCTTACACTCTCTCAAATATGACAGCTACCGCTTCGCCGCCGCCGATGCAGAGCGCAGCCAGACCGTAGCGGAGTTTGCGCGCATGCAGTTCCCGGACAACCGTCAGCGCCAGACGGGCACCACTTGCGCCGATCGGATGACCGATGGCGCAGGCACCGCCATTGACGTTAACTTTGGATGGATCCAGCTTCAGTTCCTTGATCGCAATCAACGTTACCGAAGCAAACGCTTCGTTAATCTCAAACAGATCAATGTCCTCGACCGTTAGTCCAGCCCGGTCACACGCAGCCTGAATTGCCGAAACGGGCGCCTCGGGAAAATAATCCGGATGGAGACTACTGGTGGCAGATGCAACGATGCGGGCCTTTGCAGTAAGGTTGTGCTTTTTGACAGCTGCAGCACTTGCCATCAGCAATACTGCAGCGCCATCGTTAATTGAGGAGGCGTTGCCGGCAGTAATACTGCCGTCTTTCTTGAAGACCGGCTTGAGCTTGGCAAGCTTCTCCACATCACCCTTTAACGGTTCTTCATCATCGGCCACTACCGTATCAACACCACGAACGCTCTTTACCACCGGAGCGATTTCATCTTTGAATACACCACCATTTACCGCAGCCTGCGCCAGCGTATAGGAGCGAATGGCCAGATCGTCCTGAGCTTCACGGGTCAGACCATTGCGCTCGACACTGGCTTCGCCAATGATACCCATATGAACACCGGTGTACGGATCAGTCAAACCGTCATGGATCATCAGATCAAATATTTCACCATTACCCATGCGATAGCCGTTTCGCGCTTTTTTCAGAAAATAGGGAGCCATTGACATGTTTTCCATGCCACCGGCCAGTACTACATCAGAATTTCCAAGCTGTATTGAATCGCTGCCGAGCATAACCGCCTTCAAGCCGCTGCCGCACACCTTGTTGATCGTTAGAGCGGGAATGGAGTCAGGTAAACCGGCACCTCGCATCGCCTGACGGGCAGGGGCCTGGCCACAACCGCCGCTCAGCACCTGGCCAAGAATCACTTCTCCGACCGCTTCGGGCGGCAAAGCGTTCCGGCTCAAAAGTTTTTTTATTACCGTGGCAGCCAACTGAGGTGCCGCAACATCTGACAGAGCGCCACCAAAAGAACCAAACGGTGTCCGTAACCCATCAACAACATAAACGTTTTCTTTCATTGTGTGCGCCTCCGGCTGATATTTACTAGATACAGCAGAATGTACATCTACTTTACGTTCATGTCAACATAATTTATAACAATATTCTATAAATAGACTAAATCATCAGCAATATCGGTTATCTTTTCACCACCATCTACCGTAACAGCATAGGTGTTTTCAATGCCGATAACCCCTTTGTCAGGAAAAACAAACTTCGGTTCTACAGCTATCGCCTGTCCCACCTGCAGCGGCACCTTAAACCCTTGGGCAAGCACCGGAAATTCATCAAGCTCCAGACCGACACCATGGCCGACAAATTTTGCCTGTTCCCCCGGCATACCCATGAAATGAGCGCCGAGCCCCCCCTTTTCGGCCAGTTCAACTGACTGCAAAAACAGCTCCTCACAAATCACTCCCGGCTTAAGCGCAGCCCGGATATGCTCCTGAATTTCCAGAGACAGTTCAAAGGCTCTCTGCAACTCCGGATCAAGTGTTCCCATGACGAAAATGCGGGTCATGTCGGTAATATACCCGTTAAATACGCCGGTATAATCGAAAAAAATCGGTTCATTTGCCTTGATAACCTGTAGTGATGCTCCCTGCGGAGAGGCATTGGAAAGACCACGGCCGGTGACAGCACCATCAAAAAAGCCGTAAGAGGCCGCCCCACCTGACAGAGCGAGTCCCATGAACAGTTCCTGATTGAAAGCCCTCATGCGAATGAAGCCTTCATTTCCAGCCAGCCGCAGTCGATGCTCAAATTCGGCAGCCAAATCAAGTTCACGCATCCCCCCCGCGAGAAATTCCGGCACCTGCCTGAATACCGAGCAGAGGCTGGCGCCTGAACGGCGGAGCTGGTCAAGCTCGTAGGATGACTTGACAGAACGGACTTCCCGGTTGATCGCTGAAACATCTACGAACTCCCGACCTGGTAGCAGTTTTGTGTAATAGTTAAGCTGCTGGACCGGGGCCACATCAAAAGTAAAGCCAATGGTACGAACAGTTTCACCGAACAGGGCAGGAAATTCCTTACTTGAGGGAAACGGCCTGATATCTGCCAGTACGCTCTCGACCCTGGCCCGTGCGAGGCTTTTTCGCACCAGCAGTACGGGCTCTCCGCTTGCCGGAATCCATAAGGTTGAATTCTGGCGGGTACCGGAAAAATAGTACACATCAATCGGGAAGATAAACAGCGCGCCATCAATCCCTTTTGCCTGCAACTGCTTCTGCATTGTACAAACTCTCTTCATCGCTTCTGTATGGGTCAGCATGAGTATTTCTCCTCTAAGTGGGCCATTGATCAAAATAGGCGATTTCTGACAAACTCTTTCGTGGACGGGGTTTCGGTTCCTGGTCCGGGTAGCCGAGCGGTGTGATGCCGACAATACGGATGTAATCCGGAATACCAAGCGCCTGTTTGATTCGCACCTCGTCATACCACCCCATCCAGCAGGTGCCCAACCCAAGGGCATGTGCAGCCAGGCAGAGATGCTCAAAGGCAATAGCAACATCTGCCACAAAATAGTCGATGCCATTTTCCACATCCGACTCGGCAGGGTTGCCGCAGACAACTATTACCACCGGAGCGGTGGCAATTGCTTTCGTGCCAGGATTATCTTCGGGAAAGGCGTCACGCACCTTAGCCCGCTTCCCGGCTTCAGTCAGCACAAGAAAACGCCAGCACTGCAGATTTTTCCAGGAGGGCGCCAGACGCGCCGCATCGAGAACCTGTTCAATCTTTTCCCGCTCTACCGGAATGTCCTTGTATTTGCGAATGCTGCGCCGATCACGAAAAACCTGAAAAATATCCATTATCCGCCCCTACATGTTTCTTCTGTATTTACCGCCAACCTCATACAACGCATGGGAAATTTGCCCCAGCGATGCCACTTTGACCGTTTCCATCAACTCGGCAAAAATATTACCACCGGCAATGGCGGTCTCCTGCAACCGTTTTAGCGCAGCCGGTGCGTTATCCTTGTTGTCTTCCTGAAAGGCTCGCAGGTTATTGATCTGCTGCTCCTTCTCCTCTTTGGTTGCACGGGCCAGCTCACCCGGTACATTGAATCCTTCTTCATCTGCGCGGGGATTGAGGAAAGTATTGACCCCGACAATCGGCAGCTCGCCGTTATGCTTTTTATGCTCGTAAAGCATCGATTCATCCTGAATCCGGGAGCGCTGGTACTGGGTCTCCATAGCACCGAGCACACCACCGCGTGAGTCAATCCGCTCGAATTCTGCCATGACCGCCTCTTCCACAAGGTCGGTCAACTCCTCGATTATGAAAGAACCCTGCAGCGAATTTTCGTTTTTGGCCAGACCGAACTCTTTGGTGATAATCATCTGAATCGCCATCGCCCGCCGAACCGACTCCTCTGTCGGCGTAGTAACCGCCTCGTTGTAGGCATTGGTGTGCAGTGAGTTGCAGTTGTCGTAAATCGCCATCAATGCCTGCAGGGTGGTCCGGATGTCATTGAAATCCATCTCCTGGGCATGTAGCGAACGTCCCGACGTCTGGATATGGTACTTGAGCTTCTGACTTCGGTCGTTGGCGCCATACTTCTCGCGCATGGACACCGCCCAGATGCGGCGTGCGACACGACCGATTACCGTGTATTCGGGATCTAGGCCATTGGAGAAGAAGTAGGAGAGATTGGCGGCAAAGTCATCGATATGCATGCCGCGCGACAAGTAATATTCAACAAAGGTGAAACCGTTGGAGAGGGTGAACGCGAGCTGGCTGATCGGGTTGGCACCCGCCTCGGCAATATGATAGCCGCTGATCGAGACAGAATAGTAATTGCGCACCTTCTGGTCGATGAAATACTGCTGCATGTCTCCCATCATCTTCAGGGCGAACTCAGTGGAGAAGATGCAGGTATTCTGCCCCTGATCCTCCTTGAGAATATCGGCCTGGACGGTGCCGCGCACTGTCTGCAGAGTGCAGATGCGAAGTTCCTGATACTCGGCATCCGAAGGTTCGTGTCCGTTCTTCTGCCGAAAAACGTCGACCTGTTGTTCGATGGCGGCATTGAAGAAAAATGCCAGCATCATTGGCGCAGGGCCGTTGATGGTGATCGACACGCTGGTATTGGGCGCGCAGAGGTCGAAACCGGCGAACAGTTTCTGCATATCCTTGACTGTGCAGATGGACACACCGCTCTCGCCAACCTTACCGTAGATGTCAGGCGGATAATCCGGATCCTCACCGTAGAGGGTTACACTGTCAAATGCTGTAGAGAGGCGCTTGGCGTCATCATCCTTGCAGAGATAGTGAAAGCGGCGGTTGGTGCGCTCCGGCGTCCCTTCACCGGCAAACTGGCGCTTCGGATCCTCTTCAGCCCTTTTAAACGGAAAAACTCCGGCAGTAAAAGGAAAATAGCCGGGAGCGTTCTCAAACATGCACCAGCGCAGAATTTCGCCCCAATCAGCAAAATCAGGCAGACAGACCTTGGGAATGCGGGTACCTGAGAGTGTTGTCGTATAGAGGTCACTTCTGATCTCCTTGTCCCTGACTCTGGTAATCAGTTCATCACGACGATAGGTAGCCTTCAGTTCCGGCCACTCCTTGAGAATCCGCTTTGGTTCCTCATGCAGTCTGCAATCAAAAATTGCCAGTTGCTTGTCAAGTTCAGCCGTTGCGGCAGATTCTCCAACCACTTCTCTGGCACCGTTCAACTGGAAGAGTCGCCTGGCAACGCCGACCTGTTCCTTCACCTGCCTGCGATATCCGCGCACCACCTGCACAATTTCACCGAGATAATGAACCCGGTCTGTCGGAATAATATACTTTTTCAGACTCTCCTTTTCGGTAATCGGCAATGATGAAGACCAGGTTGTTCCCTTTTTATTGTTAACGACATCGAGCAGTGCACGATACAGAACATTGGTTCCGGGGTCGTTGAACTGGGATGCAATAGTGCCGAATACCGGCAGCGCTTCATCAGCAACGTCAAAAAGATTCCGGTTGCGGCGGTACTGCTTACGCACGTTGCGCAAGGCATCTTCAGCACCCTTGCGCTCGAATTTATTAATGGCAACCACATCAGCAAAATCAAGCATATCGATTTTTTCCAGCTGGGTCGGCGCACCGAATTCGGAAGTCATGACATAGAGAGAAACGTCACAGATTCCCACTACACCGGCATTTCCCTGACCAATTCCGCTGGTTTCGACAAACACCAGATCGAAGCCGGCTGCCCGCACCACATCAATTGCATCCTGAAGCGCTTCAGAAAGTTCGGTCTGTGAGTCACGTGTCGCCAGCGAACGCATATAAATACGGTTTGAATTGATCGAATTCATCCTGATCCGATCCCCAAGCAGCGCACCGCCGGTGCGCTGACGAGAAGGATCGACCGCAAGAATGGCAACGCTTTTATCCGGGAAATCCCGGGAAAAGCGAAGCACCAGCTCGTCGGTAATTGAACTCTTGCCCGCTCCGCCTGTTCCGGTAATCCCGACGACAGGCACATCCTTCGCCATTTCCTTGATCGACCCGCGCAATGCAGCATACCCGGAATCATGATCAAATACCGCCTGCTCGGCCAACGTTATCAGTGTGTTTACCGCCCTGATATCCCGCTTCACAAGCAGCGATGTCTCTGCGGCAATGTCGCGCTCGACTGCAAAATCACATTCCTGAAGCATCAGGTTTATCATCCCCTGCAACCCCATCCTGCGGCCATCTTCAGGAGAAAATATCTTGCGGACACCGTAACCCTCAATCTCGGCGATCTCTTCCGGCACAATTACGCCGCCGCCACCGCCATACACCTTGATATGCCCTTCGCCCCGTTCACGCAGCAGATCGATGATATACTTGAAAAACTCGACGTGGCCGCCCTGATAACAGCTGACCGCTATTCCCTGGGCATCTTCCTGGATTGCCGCGGTGACGATCTCTTCGACCGAGCGGTTATGCCCCAGGTGAATAACCTCGGCACCGGACGCCTGCAGAATGCGGCGAATGACGTTGATTGTGGCATCATGGCCGTCAAAGAGACTGGTTGCAGTGACAACCCTGACTTTATGAGTGGTTTTGCACATTTCGGATGCTGCTGGGATCATGATGTCCTCCAACAAACGGGTAGTATGTTATTGCTGCAGTGTAAATTCCCAGGCACACCAATATTCGTCCGGATGAGGATCCGGCGGGCAGGCGATGCAGCGTGTTGCTATGCGCGGATCTATAGCCCTGGCAAATTCACTGTATTCAACAATGCCGACCGATTTGCAAGGGTGGTCGGCCAAACCTTTACGCTTGCGGGCGGATTGTACTCGGCAGTCCAGCATGCGAAACACAATACGGGTGTCACTCTGCTCAATAACATCCTGCAGATTGAGCCGAGCATAAAAACGATGTTTCAAACACTCAACAAGATTTTGAATTCCACCACCCGGTTTCATACCGAGACGGTCCATGATCCGGCGGGCTTCAATAACCGTAAATCCCCGCCATGCCTCTCTGTCAATATCAACAGCGACGTCCATGCCATATTGTTTTTCAATAGCCTGAAACCAGACTCCATCATGTGCCAGCCAGTTTTTGGCATCATCAACAATTATCTTTACCAGCTCTTCTTTACTCAGATTATAGAGAAGAGTGATCCCTTCATCCCCGGCTCGTTCGGCACTCGACATTATCAGATTCTCCTTCCGCAATTTCGATAGAACAATATTTCGGCAACCTCTATTTTGTGGCACTATAATATTCCGTTTACGTTCGAGTCAAGCACTAATAATACATGGTTATATATTTTTTTGATACTCGTGTGGAAATGACTACAGATAGGACGAGTGAAAGCATATGGCCATAAATGACCATTTAAATGGATTAAAATCCAGGGTCATTGTTATTGAACAGAATCTGCTTGAAATTATGCTGTTCTATCGCTACTCTTTGCCGACAAACGGGCACAGATTCCGCAAAAAAATCCATATATGGTTAGAGGAGTGTCAGACATGATGAGCAGAGATGAAGCACGGGATTTTACCAACCGATGGCTGCCGAAATGGACCGGTAACAGGCCGGAAGAATTGATTGCGTTTTACGCCGATGACGCTTTTTTTCTCGATCCGGGGCGCCCTGCCGGCATTAAGGGGAAAGATGCGTTATTCACCTATTTTACCAATGTACTCAGTCACAACCCGACCTGGGTCTGGACGCAGGTGGAGCCGATACCGCTTGAAGAGGGTTTTATGAATAAACTTGAAGCGCGCATTCCGGTAGGTGACAAGATTGTGGAGTGTGTCGGACTCTGTTTCCTGCAGTTTAATGATGAGGGAAAGATCAAACGGAACGAAATCTATTTTGACAGAACAGAACTGATCAGGGAGATTAACAAGTACCGTCAGTCATTCGCACATTGATACAGTTCTTCATGATGCCGGGGAGCCGTCAGTGCCCCCGGCATCATGTGTATACTCCCGCCAGAATCGCTCCAATTCAGCTTCTGCCCGGGTAAAATCTTCTAGTTCCAATTCCAGTTCGGCTCTCCACGAACGCTGTTTGTAGTACATCCTGTCGTAATACTCTACGATCAGACTCCGGGCAATCTCAGCCACATCCCAGCTTTCAATGCTGTTTTTCAGGTCAGTATAGCGCGTGCCCCCCAGTTTTTTCCTGATCCTATCAAGCGCCTCCAGCATTGCCGGCTGGTACTCCAAGCGGGCATATTCAGCCGAAAGTCTTTCAATTCTGGTTTCAATAGCTGCGTGACACCAGATTTTGCAGCTTCCCGCCATTTTTTCGTACAGACTTCCCGGCAGTGAGTATCTGCCGATTCGCTGACTTTCACCTTCCAGCACAATGGGGCGATCAGGCTGCAATCGCCGAAAGGCATCCCACAGCAACGTTTCAAACTGTTTCTGAGAAACGTTCTGCTCCAGTCCGAGAGCACCAAAAGCGGAACCGCGATGACAGGCAATTCCTTCAAGATCAATAGTTGCCCACTGTAAGCTGTTCAGGCCGTTGATGAACGTTGTCTTGCCGGTGCCGGTCATGCCGTGCATGACAATAAGAGGGGCAGGGAAATCGCACCGGTCAAAATAGTCACTCACCTGGGCTCGAAAAGCCTTGTACCCGCCGGAAAGCTGCCTGGCTTCTGTACCGCATGTTTCCACCAGCATAGCAACAGAGTAACTACGCAAACCGCCTCGCCAGCAGTACACGACGATCGGCTTTCCGGCTGACAGGGAAATAATCTGCTCAACCATCCCGTAAAAGCGGGAGCAGGTCAGCTCAAGCCCCCTCCGGCGCGCTTCAGTCGGCCCAACCTGTTTATAGATGGTCCCCACTTCGACCCGTTCTTCGTTGTTCAGCAGCGGGACATTGTACGCACCGGGGATGTGGTCTTCCTCGTACTCAAGTGGCGTCCGCACATCAATCAGGCAGTATGTGTCAATCAAATGGGGAGTAAATAAGATTTTTTCCGGCATCACCGTTTTCCCGGCTTTCTCAAATGGTTACCACACTGTCGGCACCTTTCATGCCGGTCACGATCTCTAACATGTTAGTCACCTCGCCGACCTGTAATTTGTCAAGGATATGGAAATATACCAGACAGGCACCGCACGCCATAATCTTCACCCCGCTGTCGGCAAGTTCCCGCAGTATCGGTACCGCTTCGGACCCTTCAGCAGTGAAACTGACGCCGCTGTTGACAAAGGTAACGCGCCAGAGATCCGGTCCCATTTCCTTCAGAGTTTTCAAAAAATTGAACATCAGCATCTCACCCAAACCATCGTCGCCACGCCCCATAGTGGAGGAGGTAACTAACACCATGATTTTCCGTCCGTCCGGCCTGGTTACCTTTACGGCAGGGAACTCCGTCATCACGTCACACACAGCCGTGCCGTCTCTGGTGCCCCCCACCCGGAAATTATCACCATCAGCCACGCAATTAACCCGAAACCCCTGATGTTCGAGAAAACGACTGACATTTTGCCGGGCTGCGTCATTATCAACCAATACCATTACATTATCCAGCGCTTCCTTCGCCAGAGCATCCCTCACCCGCAGCACCGGAGCCGGGCAATTCATGCCGCGACAATCAAGTTCGTATGCCATTTTTCCTCATCCCCCACCTTTTCATATTCTTCCGATTCCAGATCAAAGATGATATCAAGGCGGCGAGGAAATCGGCGACGGTGGCGTACAGATAGTACGCTGAGGAGCCGATGACGAGCCAACGAAGAGAGGGCTTTGATATGGAATCGGAATTATTCAACAATAATTCGTTCAATCGGCTGTGCAACCACCTCACCGACAATAGCAGCACTCCCTATTCCGTTCGCCTGGAGCGCAGCGACAAGCCGATCCGCTTCGGCATCTGCAACCGCAATCAGGAGACCGCCCGAGGTCTGCGGATCAAACAACAGGTCCTGAACCGGCTGGGAAACCGTTGCGGAAAAATCAACAAATTTTCCTCTGAAATTCCTGTTGTTATATGCTCCAGCCGGAATAAATCCCATGGCAGCCCATTCCAGGGCCTCCGGATACAGAGGCAACCGATCAGGCCAGATACGCACACCACATTCCGAATCGACCACCATTTCCGCCAAGTGCCCGAGAAAACCGAACCCGGTGATATCGGTACAGGCGTGCACCTCAAAAGCCTCCAGCGTCTCAGCCGCCACCCGGTTCAATGTCGCCATTGCCTGCGTTACCCGGCCGGTCACTTCCTGGTCGGCAATCCCCGCCTTGATGGCAGTGGTGACAATCCCCGTTCCTAACGGTTTGGTGAGAATCAGGCGGTCGCCAACCTGCAGATTTTTCTTGATCAAAATGCGCTCCGGGTGAATGTAACCGGTCACCGACAGCCCATATTTCAGTTCACTGTCATCGATAGTATGCCCGCCAACAAGCACCACACCGGCCTCGCGCAATTTATTCAAGCCCCCTTCTATAATGGCACGCAGGACCGAAATATCCATAGTTTTTCCGGGAAAAGCGACAATATTCATGGCGGTTTTCGGCGTACCACCCATTGCGTAGATATCGCTCAGGGCATTGGCGGCGGCAATCTGACCAAAACTGAAGGGATCGTCAACCATCGGCGGAAAGAAATCAAGCGTCTGCACCAGTGCAAGCTCATCCGAGATCCGGTACACTCCGGCATCATCAGCCCGGTCAAGACCGACCAGAAGATTCTCATCCACCGGCAAGTCGAGCCCGCACAGTGCACGGTCAAGATCACCGGGAGCAAGTTTTGCCGCGCACCCAGCTCCTTTGACGGTCTGGGTGAGACGGATAGTTTTGTCTGACATGAAATTGGCTCCATAATTTTCGTGGCGTACGCATAGAACGTGCGCTGTATTTCTCTTAACAGAATTCCGATGCTACATCCATGTTTTTTGGGATTGGTAAGGGAGTCTGATGTGAAACAGATCCCGAAAGAAAAAATTGGGGGCTATATCATGAATTCTTGCTTTCGCGCTACCAGACTGCCATAGGCGATGGAGCCGAAAAAACAACCGGCAGTCACCCTGCGACGTGCCTCATCCTTGAGCGCCTGCGCCAGTGCGACGCCGATTCTGCCGTCAGCCGCAAGCACATCGGCACCCCGATCAGCAATGGTAAACATGTAGTCCGGCTCGCACGCTTCGACGATCCCATGACTGCGCTGTGTGACAATAGTAAAGCCAGCTTCCCTGATCAGCCCCGGCAGCCGTTGGATCAGCCAGCGATCATGGACGAGGGCCGCCATGGCAGCATCAGCGCAGGCCTGCAACGGATCGAACTCGCCATTAGCCAGTGTAGTGGTTGTATAGTTACCGTCAAACACCGCAAGTGTGCCACCTGGGCGAAGCACACGAAAAGCCTCCTGTAATGCGGACTCAGGACAGGGAACGTGACTCAGGGTCGTGTGAAAGAAAGCTGCATCAAAGCTTTCATCTCCGTACGGAAGAGTGCGCCCGTCCCCCTCAATAAATTCGAGGTTGGCATATTTAGCACCGTGCCTGCGGGCTGCCGTTAAAAACACCGGGGAGGGATCAATACCGGTTACCCGTCCGGCAGGGAGACGCCGGGCAAGTTCGCGGCTCACCGAGCCGGTTCCGCAGCCGATATCAAGAACGATCGGAGCATCGGAAAAATCGATATCGGCCAGATACGCACTGAGCATTTCACGCTGCTGCACATCGGCAGAGCGCCGCTCAAGCACCTCGGCCAGACGTTCCTGCACGGCATAATCGGCGTCTGCTATCGTTGCGTAGACATCAGCCATGTCTCCCCCTCTACGCAGTTGGCCCGGCATCCTCCAACTGCAGTTCCTTGATTGCCATTTCACGCATTTTGAATTTCTGGATCTTGCCGCTCGCGGTCATCGGGTAGCTGTCGACAAATTTCACGTATTTCGG
>JAQTQX010000005.1 GCA_028712075.1 Desulfuromonadaceae bacterium | reverse complement strand
CATTACCAACGCGGACGTCAAACATTTTCAACCGATGAACGTCAATGATGGCCTCTTCCCCGAACTACCGGGGAAGATCAAGAAAAAGGAACGCCGCCAGAAATTAGCTGAGCGGGCATTAGCGGCGCTGGAAGGGTGGAAACAAGGCTTATGAAACACAGAGCAACTGAGCAACTGAGAAGGTCAAAGCCAGACTACTTGGATTAAACAGCTTGAAAATAAATCGTCAGTTTGTTTAGTATGCTAATGTAGTACGGTTTTCTCTGTTACTCTGTTGCTCTGTGTTTAAAAAAGGATTTGTCATGGCTAGTAAAAATATCGATCCCCTCAAGCGGGTTGAAGATCAGTTAAAAAAATGCGTCAAATGCGGCGCTTGCCGCCAGAATTGCCCCGCTTTTACCACATTCCAGCGGGAACCGGCAGTGGCGCGCGGCAAGGTGGCGCTCGCACAGCACGTTCTTGCCGATGATATCGAACTTGACGATCAGACCTATCTGGCGATGTCAAAATGTCTGCTCTGCGGCAGCTGTGTGGACAAGTGTCCCAATGATGTGCCGACCGACGAGATTGTTATCGCTGCGCGTGAAGCCCTGGCAGAGAAACGTGGTCTGACGACTTTTCATGCAGCCGTCGGCCAGGTGATAAAAAACAGAACCCGCATGAAGATGGGAGCCAAAATGGCTGCCCTGCTCGGGCCGCTGTTCTTCAAAAAAGTTCCTGAAACGTCAGGTCTGCGCCTCCGCTTTCCGGTGCCGTTTGTCGGCAATAAACGCTACATTCCGGAAGTTGCCAAAACGACTTTTATGGAACAGCACCCGGAAGTCATACCGGGTGAGCCGGGCAAGCTCCGCGTCGCTTTCTTTGTCGGCTGTATGACCAACTTCGTCTATACCGATGTCGGTGAGGCGGCGCTCAGGCTTTTCCGACACCTCGGCTGTACGATCATCATACCGAAAGGTCAGCAGTGCTGCGGCCTGCCCGGGATGTCGGGAGGGGATGTCGCAACGGTGCGTGATCTTGCCGAAAAAAATCTTGCCGAATTCGAGAAATATGAAGTTGATTATGTCATGAGTGCCTGTGCTACCTGTGGTGGTGCGCTGAAACGTCTCTATCCGCTGGTGGTGGGGAAGCGGAACCCGGAGCTGCGCGAGCGGCTTGATGTACTGGCGAAAAAAACCATGGATGCGTCGCAGCTGCTCTGCATATTGGGGCTTGATCCCGCTGAAACCGGGGGGGACGGTACGGTCCGGATCACGTACCACGATCCCTGCCATCTCCGTAATCACGGGCTATCAAAGCAGCCGCGAGAGTTGCTGAAAGGAACTCCCGGAGTCGAGCTGTTTGAAATGGCGGATGCCGACAAATGCTGCGGCCTTGGTGGAACCTTCAATGTCTATCACTACGATTCATCCATGAATATTAATGACGGAAAAAGCGAGGCGATCATTGCCACCGGCGCGCAAGCGGTTGCCACCGGCTGCCCTGGCTGCATGATGCAGCTTTCCGATGGACTCAAACGGCATGATTCATCGATCGAGGTGGTACACACACTTCAAGTGCTGGCGAGACGACTCAAACAGTGAGCTAAAGATTTATTTACAATGATGCAGTTTTTACTCAGGCTTAATTTTTTTGACGTGCAGTCAAGGAATTTTATTGACATTATAAAGCAAATTGTATACAAACCCCGCACGGAAACTGAGTTTTACTTTTATTGTCAGGGGTTTGGATGCGCGAATTCAACATCGGCGCTAAAATCAAGAAGCTCCGTCTGTCAAAAAAACTGACTCTTCAGGCTGTTGCCAAAGAGACCGGGTTTTCTCCTGCCCTCATTTCCCAGATTGAAAACAATAACGTTTCTCCTCCGATTGCCACTCTTTCCCGTATAGCCAAGTTTTTCGACGTCAAGATAGGACTGTTTTTCACTGAAGATGAAGAAGAGTGCCGTTTTGAAGTCGTCCGCGCTAACGAGCGCAAAGTAATCTCACGCGTTATCTCCAAGGCCGGTACCAGTCAGGGCTATTCCTACGAATCACTCTCCTTTCACAAGCAGAACAAAAAGATGGAGCCTTTTCTGCTTTCCATTACCCAAAAAGTGCTTGAGGAAAACACCTACAGCCACGATGGAGAAGAGTTTCTTTTTATCATAAAGGGAACGGCGGAGCTTGTACTTGATGAAAAGAGAATTGTTCTGAATGAGGGTGACTGCGTGTACTTTGATTCATCATTAAAACACCGTCTGCTTTCCAGTGATGGCGCTGAAGTCAAGGTGCTGGCGGTTGTTACACGATAAGGCAGATCACCGAGCAGCGAAATTACCCGCTATCTGAAGTTGCAGATAAATTTTACACTTAAAGGACGGTAACGATGTCAAACACAGCACCCAAACCAGTTTTGAAAAACCCGTTTGATCCGCCCGAAACGGTGGAATTCACCATCCCCGGTGAAATTTCAAAAACAACCGGCGGGTACGAAGAAGCAATGAAGGAAGGCTATGAACTGATTCAGCGCCCGGTCAAATCGGTAAAAATTGATCAGATCGAAAAACAGCATTTCAAAAAGAGGATGACGGTGTGGGAGCGCCTGAATGTTCTGTCCAGCAAAACGCCTAACGTGCTGTTTCAGAACTGGGGCAAAAACCTCGACGGCGCATCTCTCGTGACTGCCGTTCTGAACATCGGCGGGCGTGATGTGGCGGTATATGGCCATGATTTTACCGTTCGTGCCGGTTCTATCGATGCCACCAACGGCAGCAAACTGGCCAAGCTCTTTAATATGGCGGGGGAAAAGGGGATTCCGGTTATAGGCATGAATGACTCAGCCGGAGCCTTTGTTCCTGCAGGGGTCGGCGGCCTTGATGGGTATGCTGAAGCCTTTACTGCGTTGCGCCGTATCAGTGGTGTTGTGCCGTCGATTATGTGCATGTTCGGTTTTAACGCCGGCGGCGGTTCATACCTCCCGCGCCAGGGGAGTTTCGTTATCCAGCCCAATGACACTTTCTTTGGTTTGACCGGACCGGGGGTTGTCAAATCGGTTCTGGGTGAAGATGTCACTCCGGAAGAGCTTGGTGGACCAAAAGTTCATGGCAAGTCAGGTGTCGCGGATATTACGGTGACCGATGAAGTTGCCGCTCTGCGCACGGCCGTTCGCCTGTTGTCGTATATCCCGGATAATAACAGTATTCTGGCACCCTTCCAGGAAACCAGCGACCCGCTTGACCGCAAAACATGGGAAATCAATACCCTGCTCAAAAAGGCATTCAACTCACCCACCGGTTTCAATACCCCCTTTGACGTGTCCATCATCATTCAGCAGGTGTGTGACCATGGTGACTATTTTGAACTGCAACCGGAGCGTGCCCGTGAAGTCGTCACCGCCTTTGGTCGCCTTGGCGGTCAGGTCGTTGGTTTTGTTGCCAACAACTCGGCAGTTTCCTCCGGTCAAATTGATTGTGACTCTGCCGTCAAGATTGCCCGCTTTGTCCGTTTCTGCAACATTTATAATATCCCGATTATTTTCATGGAAGATACGACCGGTTTCCTGCCGGGCCGTGAGCAGGAAGCACGCGGAATAGTCCAGGCTGGGCGTTCTATGCTTGACTCCATCGTTGATGTCCGCACCCCGCGTATTCTCCTGATTCTGCGAAATGCCTACGGCGGTGCATACGCTTCCTACAATAACTATCCGACCGGCGCCGATCTGGTTCTGGCTCTTCCGACGACGCGTCTCGCCGTTATGGGGCCTGCCGGTAAAGAGTTTGTCTATAAGGACGAGGTACGTAAAGCCCGTGCCGGAGCCTCAGAAATGATCAAAAAAGGAACAGAAGAACGTGTTAAGGCTGGTGCAGACGGCGCAGCCGCGAAAAAAGACGCCGAGAAAGAAGCGGCTGAATGGCTGAAAGTTCAGGAGGCTGCCCTTAACCTCCGCTATGAAAAGGAATTGATGAACCCGAAAGAAGGTCTGGCCCTTGGTTCAATTTCCTCCATCGTCATGCCGACCGACCTGCGCAAGGTGCTGGGCGAAAACATTGCCTTCCTCATGCGCCACTACAAGCCGGGCCCGATGATGGCACCGCAGCGCGAGTTCCATTAACAGTAGATCTTAACCACAGAGACACAGAGAACACAGAGAAAAACATAAACAGGAAAAAATAGCAGATAGTTTTGGCTTATCCCGCACATTTTTTTGACGTAAGTTTTTCAATAGTTTTCTCTGTGTGCTCTGTGCCTCTGTGGTGAGATTTTTAAAAGTTTGAATTTCATTTACTTATATTGGAATTGGAGATTGAACCATGAATGACCTTTACATGAACAACCCCCTGATTCACCGCGATCGCCGTCTTGGTACGCATGCTTCCGAGTGGGTGCGCTCGTTTGCCTGCGAAGACCTGAAGCCGCTGATCGTCTGTCGTGGCCCGATTCGCAAGGAAGCAATGGATGTATTCGATGAGATGGGGATCACTCACTATGGTATTTTGCTCTCGGAAAAAGACTCGATTGTCTATGCGAATGCCTTGGCTCCAGAACTGCGCAAACTGACCGATTCCAGTCGCGTCCATCGGGTACCGGATTACAGCGGCGCCAGCAAGGAAGAGCGCGTCGAGCGTATCGGGCAGATCATCCAGATTGCCAAGGACAATAACTACGATGCAATCTTTGCCGGCTACGGTTTTATGGCTGAGGATGAGGAGTTTGTTGCGGCAATAGAAAATGCCGGTTTGAACTTCATGGGGCCGAACTCCCGCACGCAGGCTGATGCCGGCAAAAAGGATGAGGCCAAGCGTACCGCTCTCTCTGTTGGCGTCAGCGTTACCCCCGGTATTAATAACGTGACCGCACGCACGCTGGTCAAAAAGCATGGCAGCCGTGAAAAACTGCTGGCACTGATCAAAACCTACTCCCTTACCGTGGCGGCTGCGACCCTGAATGACAAAAAACTTTCGCTCGAAGATCTGGCAGACCAGATTCTCTACGCTTCCTACGAAAAAGGGCTTGACCTCTACAGCATCGAAGAGCTGTCCGCTCAGGTGCAGGTTGAAGTGGAAGCCATGTTCAGGGAATATCCGGCCAGCCGTATCCGCATTAAAGCGATCGGCGGCGGCGGCGGTAAAGGTCAGCGTATTATTGGCGCTTCGCTGCTCGGTATCAAGAAACCGACAGCCGCCCAGATCAAGGAAGCGGCTGTCGAAACGCCGACCCTGGTGCGTGAAGTGCTGAATGAAGTCAAGGCAAATGGTATTGGCGACAACAAGAACGTGTTGGTCGAGCTGAATATCGAGCAGACCCGCCATAACGAGATTCAGCTGATTGGCAATGGCGAATGGTGCGTGTCCCTTGGCGGGCGCGATTGCTCCCTGCAGATGCACGAGCAGAAACTGCTGGAAATATCCGTTACCCAGGAAGCGCTGGCGCTTGCCATTGAAAAGGCAAAGAAAGCGGGGCGCAAAGCTGAACAGAAAGCCATTGAGAGTGACCTCAACGTCCTCAAGCGGATGGAAGATGATTCAACCAAATTCGGTGTCGCCGTTGGCCTCGATTCGGCATCGACATTTGAATGTATTGTCGACCGTGACCGTTACTACTTCATGGAAGTCAATACCCGTATTCAGGTGGAACACCGGGTGTCCGAACTTTGCTACAGCCTGAAATTCACCAATCCGAAGGACAAGAAAGACTTCTTCATTGTCGAATCGCTGGTGGAAATGATGGCGCTTCTGGTGCGCCACAAGAAGTACCTCCCTAAACCGGAGCGTATTCCCCGTTTCGCTGCTGCGGCCGAAGCACGCTTGAACGCTACTGACAGCTCCCTGTCGCCCCATGCCGGCGGTATGATCCGCTACTGGTCCAAGCCGATTGAAGGTGAAATCCGTGACGATCAGGGCATCTGTATGGTCAACCCCGACACCGGCATGTTCATGCGCTACAAGGTTGCCGGTGCCTACGATTCCAACATTGCGCTGCTGCTGACCAAAGGCGAAGATCGTCTGGCAAGCTATCAACATCTTTCTAAGGTACTCGGCAAGACGACACTGCGCGGCACCGACCTTGGCACCAACCTTGAGTTCCATTACGGCCTTGTCAACTGGTTCCTTGGCCAGAATGTCATGGCAAAGCCGACCACCCGTTTTGTCGTGCCGTATCTCACCCTGATGGGCCTGTTAAAGGAAGAGTCGAGCAAGCTTGACACGGTATATGCCTTTATCCAGATGAAAAAAGCCTACGCCAGGAAGATGGCGGAACAGTTCCCCGATGATCCGAAAGTCGGCAAAGATATGTCGGCGATTCTCGATCGCAAAGGAACGCTTGTGACCCGTCAGATGGATAAATTGCTGGAAGATCCCCATCTGCTGTCCGGCTGGCTATCCCTCAACCGCAGCAACTTCAGCATGGAAAAGGGTAAGGTTCTCTGGCACGGGAACCCCCTGATAATCATTGCGGATACATACGAATACCTCAACATGGCGTACAACCCTAAAACACCGGCTGCAGAGGTTATCTGGCAGCACGATAACGAGTTGCTGCAAAAGGGGATTCGCTTCTACCGGACACTGTCAGAGCGCTTCAAGCTTGGCATGCATGAATTCGACAAACTCTCCGTTATCCTTGCCAAAGAAAAACCGCAGGCCGGTTTTTCCGCTCCGGAATGGGAGCAGATTCGTGCCGCTCACGTTGGTTTTGAAGCTGGCCTGGAACTGCTTGGTATGCTGTTTATTGTCGCCCGGAACGTCAAATTCTGGGATTTCAAGGTTGAGGAAGACCTGGAAGTCACTATTCCTGAATATCTCAATGATACCGAGCTGCAGGTGCGCATGAAAAAAATGCTGGTGCCGCCACCAACCACCAAAGCCGATGAGATCGTTGCCATTTGCGGCGGTATGTACTACGGTCAGGAAGCGCCAGGATTGCCGGCATTTGTTCATGAGGGAATGCACTTTGAGAAGGGGCAGGCACTGTACATAATTGAAGTTATGAAAATGTTCAACACCGTGCGTGCCACATTCTCCGGCACCATTGACAAGATTGTCATGCAAGGGGCCGACGGATCAATCGTGCAGAAGGGGCAGACCCTCTTCAAAATCACTCCGGACGAGAAATTCGTGGATGTTGATCCCAAAGAACTTGAGCGGGAAAAACGGGAGCGCACCACGGAATATCTGCACATGGTATTGTAAAAAATCGAGGAGGTTATTGTGAGAAAAGGAAAATTTATCGTTGTTGAAGGAATCAACGGTTCCGGTCTGCAGGCCAAGACGGCGATCGTTGCGTTACATAAGTCACTGACGGAACAAAAGCTTGAAGTGGTAGAGTGCGCCAATCCTGATTCCGGGCGCGTCAAGGAACTTGGCATTGAGAACCTGCTCAACTGGTCGTTCGGTTCCGATTTGCGGGCTGATTTCCTCTTTGAATGTGCCGTCCGTTCGCAGATATTCACCAATGTGGTCCGCCCGGCGCTGGAACAGAACAAGGTCGTACTGTGCAAGCAGTCGAGCATTTCATCACTGGCAAATGCCCACGTCGGTGGTACAACCCAGCATTTTGACGTGCTCCGTCTGCTGGAAAAAATTTCCCGTGGTCATCTCTTTGATGATGAGGTGTATCCCGACCTGACCATTTTTATGGATGTGCCGCCGGAAGAGGCATATGAGCGGATTGAGGATGTTCTGCAGATTCATCATGAAGGCGGACTTGAGTACTATCGGCACATGCAGGCGTTTTACCTCAGGGAGATGAGACGCTGGCGCGGGGTGCGCATTGATGCGTCATACAAGCGAAGCCAGGATGCGATCGAGGCGGATGTGCTGGCAGCGGTCAAAGCCATTCTGTAATTAATATATCCGGACACGTTACATCCCCCTTTGTCGCGAAGGGGGACTTTTTTTGTCACCTACGTAAAGGAGTTAGTAAATGAGCATCACTGACAGTAAACAGAAATGGCAGGATAAAGTTGCCAAAGGCCTCGCCAAGTCACCCGAACGGATGGATCCGTTCCTGACAAGTTCAAATATCGAAATGGAGCGCTGTTTTACTCCCGGCTTTGACTATCCCGGGTATGAGGAACAGCTCGGTTTTCCGGGTGAATATCCGTACACCCGCGGTGTTCAGCCGACCATGTATCGCGGTCGTTTCTGGACCATGCGCCAGTATGCCGGTTTCGGTACCGCGAAAGAGTCCAACGAACGCTATAAATATCTCCTCTCTGCCGGACAGACCGGGCTTTCCATCGCTTTTGACCTGCCGACCCAGATGGGATACGATTCGGATGCCGGCATGAGCCTGGGTGAAGTCGGCAAAGTCGGCGTTGCCATCGATTCGCTGGCCGACATGGAAATCCTCTTCGACGGCATCCCGCTCGACAAGGTCTCCACCTCGATGACCATCAACTCCACCGCTGCCATCCTGCTCTGCATGTACATTGCCGTGGCTGAAAAACAGGGGGTTTCAGCGGATAAAATTTCCGGCACCATCCAGAATGACATCCTCAAGGAATACATGGCGCGCGGCACCTATATCTATCCGCCAAAAGAATCAATGAGGATCATTACCGACATTTTTGCCTACTGTAAAGATAATGTGCCCAAATGGAACACCATCTCCATCTCCGGTTACCATATCCGCGAGGCCGGTTCCAGTGCAGTACAGGAAGTCGCCTTTACTCTCGCAGACGGCATCGCCTACGTGGAAGCAGCCATCAAGGCCGGTTTGGCCGTTGATGAATTCGCTCCGCGTCTGGCATTTTTCTTCAACGCCCACAACAATCTGTTCGAAGAGGTTGCCAAATTCCGCGCCGCCCGCCGTATCTGGGCAAAGATTATGAAGGAGCGCTTCGGTGCAAAAGACCCGAAATCGCAGATGCTCCGCTTCCACACCCAGACAGCAGGCTGCACCCTGACCGCCCAACAACCGGACAACAACATTATGCGCGTCACCATTCAGGCACTTTCAGCCGTACTTGGCGGCACCCAGTCACTGCATACCAACTCCCGCGATGAAGCACTGGCGCTGCCGACAGAGGATTCCGTGCGTATCGCTTTGCGTACCCAGCAGGTCATTGCCTACGAATCAGGCGCGGCTGACAGTATCGATCCATTGGCAGGATCGTTTCTGGTAGAGTCGCTGACCGACCAGATAGAGAAGGCAGCCCTGGAGTATATTGACAAGATTGACAAGCTGGGTGGCGCGGTCGAGGCCATTTCACGCGGCTTCCAGCAGAAAGAGATTCAGGATTCGGCCTACGCCTATCAGAAAGCGATCGAGAAAGATCTGCTGATTATTGTCGGCGTCAACAAGTTTACTGTTCAGGAACCGCCGCCGACCGGCCTGCTGAAGGTAAAGGAAGAGGTGGAGATCTCCCAGAAGGCATCGCTGGCAACGATGAAATCAGGGCGCAATGATGCCGCGGTAAAAGCGGCACTGGCAAATCTGGAAACTGTTGCCAAAGGCACTGACAACCTCATGCCGCACATACTGGCGGCGGTAAAAACCTACGCAACTCTTGGCGAAATAGCAGACGTCTTCAGAGGAGTCTTCGGGAAACATACTGAGACGGTCGTATTATAGGCATGATATGTTTGAAACACAGAGCAACAGAGCAACTGAGAAAGTTTATTATGAAGCCGACATAACTAACCAAATTATCTGATGTGCTATTGAGGTACATAAGGCGTTGGGGCCAGGTCTTTTAGAGTCTGTGTATGAGTCCTGTTTAGAATATGAACTTGTAAAAACGGGTTTACATGTTGAAAGACAGAAGCCTCTTCAGATTGTATACAAGGGTATTTCATTTGATGAAGGTTTTCGTATTGATTTGCACGTTGAAGAAAAGGTTGTTATAGAGTTGAAATGTGTTGAAAAATTCTTCCAATACATGAAGCGCAGATCTATACGTATTTGAAATTGACGAACAATAAAATTGGATTGTTGATTAACTTCAATACAAAACTTTTGAAAGACGGCATTGTGAGGATCGCATGTTAACAGTTTGTTCTCTGTTGCTCCGTTGCTCTGTGTTTCAATAAATGAAAGGTCCTAACATGCTGACAAAAATCAACCATATCGGCATTGCCGTGACATCTCTTGAAACCGCTCTGCCGTTTTATCGCGATAGCCTCACCATGCCGTTTGCCGGGATTGAGGAGGTTTCCGAGCAGAAGGTGCGGGTTGCCATGCTGCAGATCGGCGAATCGAAGATAGAACTGCTGGAGCCGACATCTCCTGACAGTCCGGTAGCGAAATTCATTGAGAAGAACGGCGCCGGCATTCATCATGTTGCTTACGAAGTTGCAGATATCAAGGTGGCTATTGCCGGGCTGATCAGTTCCGGAGTCCGGATGATTGATGAACAGCCGCGTAATGGCGCACATGGCACACGCATAGCGTTCATTCACCCAAAAAGCAGTAACGGTGTTCTGACGGAGATCTGCCAGGTTGGCCATTGAGCATTAATTTGGACGATATTTTAGTACATTAATGCACGGTTACGCACTGTTAGTCAGTCAAACAGCAATTTTATGTTGACATATGTTTGATTTGTTGTATATTCCGGCCACTCAAATAAAACACACCTGAAACAAACGAACCGAAAAAGTAGCTAACCGATTGAAATTTAATGAAAACCAGCGTCAGCTGGCAGCCGAAACCGGGAGCGAAACACTGTGGACGTTTCAGAAAATAAAAAATTTGGAGTGACACTTGTATTGTACCTTTAGGCGTCCGCTGTTGAAGCGGCTGTTTAAAGGTATTTGTGTTTAAAAAGTATGTAGTTAATTTTTATGGCGATGTAGCGTAAGAGGTTGCAGCCAAATTTACTCCGAAAGGTGGTGGCCGCCGGCATAAACTGATCTGACAGTATGTTATCCGCAGCAGTACAAGCAACTATCATAAAAAATGGGAGGAACACACGACATGAGCATTAAAAAAACAGTAGCAATCGCAGCAGCAGCAGCAGCACTTACCGCACTGGCACTTCCGGCAATGGCAGAGACCACACTGTACGGTTCTGCTCGTATGTCAGCATTCTGGAACACGGTTGATGTAGACAGTGCTGTTGGTTCAAACACCGATTTCAATGAGCATCTCCAGGGTAACAGCCGTTTCGGCGCAAAGTTTGCCAATGGCAACATGACCGGCAGGGTTGAGCTAGGTACTGGTGTTAACCTTCGCCTTCTGTACGGTTCCTACAAGTTTGACTTCGGTTCGGTTCTGGTCGGCCAGGACTACAACAAATACTGGGTTGGCTCAGAGCAGGTATATGGCGATGACAATGGCAACAATAGCTACGGTTCGTTGTGGGATACTCGTCAGCCACAGGTCAGGGTACAGCTGAATAATGGCCTTTATCTTGCTGCCATTCAACCGTCAACCATTTCTGCACCAACTACTACCGAAAATTACTTGCCGAAATTGAATGTCGGTTATGATGGCAAAATCGATAATTTCTCCTATGGCGTGGGTGTCGTCGGCCAGTCTTACAAAGTACAGGTCGCAACAACCGGCGATACCGGCGGTACGATTACTTCCCTCATGGGCTATGCCCACGGTAAATTTACTGCCGGCCCTGCTGCAGTGGTTTTCAACCTCGGTATTGGCCAGAACATGGGTGATATGGGCTTTACAAGTATCAGTGGAAAAAACAAGTTTGCCGTTTCCGGCAATAAAATCGAAGATACAACCAACTTTGAAGGCATGGTGCAGGGCTCCTACACCGTTTCTCCGATGGTCAAGCTCAATGCTGGCGTAGGGTATGTCCTTGATAAAAACGATACCTATTTGAATGACGACAACCTGATGGCAATCTTTGTCAACGCACCGATTACTGTGGCAAAGGGCTTTACTGTTGTGCCTGAAATCTCGTATGTTGACGAACTGGATAACGCAGCTAATAATGCTAATGGTAACAAGACCTATGCAGTTGGCGCAAAACTGCAGATGGATTTCTAATTTCAGTGTAAAAAGTCAGGTAACAAAAAACCCCGGGCTTGCCCGGGGTTTTTTGTTGATACCAACACACGTTGGGGCAGACGACAATAAACTTGTCTCCTGATGCTATGTACTGTATATATGGCTACAAATTGTGGCCATTATATATGGATACCGGAGGTTGACATGACCGTTTCATTTTATAACCATGACGCTCCCAAACAGACAGCTCACGTGAGCATTAACAGTGACCTTTTACGACAAGCCAAAGCTGAGAAGATCAACCTTTCACAAACAGTGGAAAAGTTATTGGCAACAGCAATTAGAGACAAGAAGCGTCAGGAATGGCTCGACAATAGCTGTGACGCTATCGAAGAATACCGGCAGTTTGTCGAAAAGAATGGTTGTTTTGGTGATGCGTTGAGGTGCTTTTAATGGCTCAATTCGATGTGTACGAAAATGAAAACCAGGAGACCAGACAGCTATTTCCCTACCTTCTCGATGCACAGGCTGAAATGCTCAACAACCTGCCGACGAGAGTTGTGATTCCACTTCTGGCAATCTCCGAGATAAGTAAGCCGATACCGGTTCTTAATCCAGTTTTTGATATTGAGCAGACACAAGTACTTATGTCGACGCCACAGCTGGTTGGTATTCATACCGCCCTGCTCGGGAGAAAAGTCTGCTCGATACAAGACAAGCGGGACGAGGTAATTGCTGCATTGGATCTGCTATTTACGGGTTATTAGGGAGACGTCATGAAAAATGTTCTTCTGCATCTTGTCGTATTTTTCTCTATTATGGTTTTTACTGCAGTTGACAGCGCCTGGAGCGCTCCAGCGGCAGTATATGTCACCGAGTTTCACGTAATTGGCGCCAACAAACCGGAGGAGTTGAAAAAAACTATCCAGACACTGCTGCTGTCACGTCTGACCACAGAGAAAATAGCAACGCAGGCCACTGCCACAGGCGCTGAATTACATGTGAGCGGCAGCTATATCGCCAGCGGCACTGTTTTCAGTCTGGATGCCGTTGCTGCCACCACTGCCGGCGCCTTTCTTGCCCGGGCGTACACCCAGGGCAACAGTCCCGACGATCTGATCCCGGCGGTCAACAAACTGGCAGTCTCTCTGAGTGAGGGCATTGCCAAGGGAGTCGCCGCACCTCTCGCTCCACCGCCTGCGGCATCTGCGGTTAGCGCAGTTCCTGATATCATCATTCCGCCGCCGACTATTTCTGCCGCCGGGCAGCTTGTCATTCACAAAATGCCCGGTGCACTGACCGGTCTGGCGCTTGGCAAAACCCTCGCACATGGCGAGCGGGAACTGTTCACCATCGGCACACAGTCGCTGCGCTATTATCACCAGGGAGCCGGGTTGAGACTGGTGGCAGAAATTCCGTATAAAGTGTATGAGCAGCTTATTGCCGTGGATAGTGCTGATCTCGACAACGACGGCTCCCCGGAAATCTATGTCACCGTCATGAACGGTGAACAGCTTGCCTCCCAGGTGTGGGTGGTGGATGGTACTGCGCTGAAGCAGATTGCCGGGCCGCTCCCCTATTTTTTCAGATCGATTACCGGCAACGGTGGTGTCAAAAAACTGTACGGCCAGCAGATATCAAACAGCGCTGATTTTTCCGGCCCGATTGCTGAAGTGGTCAAAACCGGTGATGGCTATGCCCTGAAAAATCCGCTCACCCTACCGAAACAGGCAAACTTATACAATTTCAACATGATCACAAACGCCAAAGGCGAGCAGACTCCGATTGTGATTGAGCGGAGCGGCTCCCTGAAGGTCTTCAGCGCCGCTGGTGACGATCTCTGGAAAAGCAGTGAAGAGTTCGGCGGCAGCGAGGGCGGTTTCAGGCGTACTGACCTGAGTGAAAGCAGCGGCTTTCGCCGGGTTTTTATCGAACAGAGGATTATCCTCACGTCCAGCGGAGAACTGTTTGTACCGAGAAACAGCAGCTCCTGGTTTATGATGAACAAACACTCCTATTCAAAAAGCAGTCTGTATAAATTTGCCTGGAATGGCGTTGATCTGAATGAAAAGTGGCATACCAAGCAGAATGATTATTATCTGGCCGATTTTGCCTACGATGAAAGCAGTCATGAACTGCTGCTGCTTGAAGTGGTTGCCAAAGAAGAAGGCATTTTTGACAAAGGCGCCAGCAGGCTCGTGATCAGAAAAGTTGATTAGGGAGCTTGCTGATTCAACATGACACGAACATCCGGCGGGAGCGATCCCGCCTTTTTTTGTTATGGGTTTCAAACGGGAAATATGTCTTTGCCCATGCATCGAATTTGTGCTATGTTCTGTACATAGTTTGGGGGAGGTTGAATATGAATGCACTTACGTACACACATACCCGACAGCATTTTGCTGATGTCATGCGCTCGGTAAACGATGACCATGCACCGGTTGTGGTAACAAGCCAGCGGGGAAAACCGGTTGTTATCATGTCACTGGATGATTTTCAGAGTCTGGAAGAAACCGCGTATCTTATGCGAAATCCGACAGGTGCAAAGCGATTGTTGGAGTCCGTTGAAGAGTTTCGTAACGGTGGCGGAACTAACAGGGAATTGATAGATGCAGATTAAGTTTTCATCCAATGGGTGGGAAGATTACCTGTATTGGCAAACAAATAACCCTTCGATTTTAAAGAGAATCAATCAGTTGATTAAAGATATCGGGCGTGATCCTTTTGCCGGAATCGGCAAGCCGGAACCTCTTAAACATCAGCTTTCGGGCTTCTGGTCGAGGAGGATTGATCAACAACACCGCTTGGTATACTCCGTTCATGATGAAACTATTTTTATTGCGCAGTGTCGAGACCATTATTGACAAACAAGGCGGGAGCGATCCCGCCTTGTTGTCTTTCCTTTGACGATTGTAAGTGACTGTGTTACATTCCCCGCCACGCAAAATCCGGATAAAACCTCCTGAATGATTCAGGGCAAGACGCCCACTGAAAAGAGCATAGTTCCCCTTGAAACCACAGCCTAAAATAATCTGTATCGCCAATCAGAAAGGCGGCGTCGGCAAGACGACTACTGCGGTTAATCTGGCCGCCTGTCTGGCAGCAGCGGAACGCCCGACCCTGCTGGTTGATATAGACCCTCAAGGTAACGCGACCAGCGGTGTCGGTGTGGATAAGGCCACCCTGAAGCGCACGGTATATGATGCGCTTATTAACGAGGTGGATCCGAACGGATTGGTGATTGACACCGGGCACCCGTTTCTCCATGTGCTACCGGCCAATTCCGAACTGGCCGGGGCCGAACTGGAACTTGCCGCCGAGATTGGTCGTGAACAGCGCCTGAAAGAGGTGCTGATGCAGCTGATGGGCAGATACCGTTACATCATCATCGATTGCCCCCCTTCACTGAATCTGCTGACCATTAACGCCATGACCGCTGCCGATTCTGTGCTGATACCGCTCCAGTGTGAATTTTACGCTATGGAAGGGTTTTCCCAAATTCTGCGCACCATTAAGCTTATCCAGAAAAGGATTAATCCGTCTCTTGTCATTGAGGGTGTATTGCTGACGATGTTCGATGCACGCGGCAACCTCGGTAAAGAGGTGGCAAGCGAGATTCGGACACATTTTCCCGATCTGGTGTTTGAATCGGTGGTCCCGCGCAATGTCCGTCTGGCTGAGGCGCCAAGCCATGGCAAGCCGGTTATCTATTATGATATTACGTCGCGCGGAGCCGCCAGTTATCTGCAGCTGGCACGCGAAATCATCCAGAGGGAGAACAGTAATGGCTAGAATTGGCGGCCTCGGCAAAGGGATGGCTGCGCTGTTGCAGACGACTGAAACGGTTGATGAGTCGAAAAACTACTTTATCTGTCCGATTGAGAAGATTCGCCCCAACCGCAACCAGCCCCGCAAATATTTTGCGCCGGAAAAGCTTGAAGAGCTTGCCGCGTCAATACGTGAGCAGGGCATTATCCAGCCGTTGGTGGTAACCAGAAAAGATGACGGCTATGAGATTATTGCCGGGGAGCGCCGCTGGCGGGCGGCACAGAAGGCGGGTCTCCATGAAATTCCGGTAGTTATACGAGAAGCAACTCCTGATGCAGTCATGGAGCTGGCATTGATTGAGAACATCCAGCGCCAGGACCTGAATGCTATTGAGGAAGCGCAGGCGTACCGCTCACTCGTCGAGCACTTCAGTATTTCACAGGAAGATGTAGCGCGCCGGGTTGGCAAAAACCGCACTACGGTTACCAATGCGCTACGCCTGCTAAAGCTGCCGGAAGAAATTCAGAAGGATATTGTCGAAGAACGGATGAGCATGGGGCATGCCCGCGCGCTGTTGGCGCTTGAAAACGCCGAACTTGTCGAAAAGGCGCGCCATGAAATCCTGCATAAGCAGCTGAGTGTCCGGGCAACTGAAGATCTGGTGCGTCGCTTGAAAGTAAATCCGAACCCGGCACCACTGAAACGGCTGCAGCAACCGGACCTGTTAATGGCCTCATTGGAAGAACAGTTGCAGAAACGGTTTCAAGCACGTGTTGCAATCCGCAAGGCCGGTTCCAAAGGTGGTCGCCTGGAAATTCATTTCAGCGATTCTGATGAGTTAACCCGCATAATTGATCTGCTGGATATTTAATCGGTTCAATTCTCTTGACAGCCCTCTGATTATTGTGATAGTTAGCCTCTGTTTTACGCCCGAATCTGGGATACAGTATACAACTCAGCATACCTGCAAGGGGTAGGTCGTGATTGAATTAAATTTATCGTTTTTTATCCAGCTGATCAATTTCGGCATCCTCGTCCTCGTTCTCAACGTATTTCTGTATAAGCCGATACGCAAGGTTCTTGCTGATCGACGGCAGGTAATCGATTCAGCCCGTGAAAAAACGGTCTCGGTTGATGCAGAAGTGCAGAGCAAGATGGCTCAGTATGAAGCGCGTCTGCATGCAGCTAAGGCTGAGGCAGGTTCTCGGCGTACCGAAGCGCTGAAACTTGCCCAGGCAGAAGAGACTGCTCTGCTTGAGAAGGCACGCAAACAGGCAGCCGAATCACTGGCCTCAATTCGTGAAAAAGTTGCCAAAGAGGCCGACGAAGCACGCGAATTGCTGAAAAAGCAGGCTGAGGTTCTGTCCGGTGATATCTGTAAGAAAATTCTCGGGAGGAACCTGTAGTTATGTTCATGGTATCCGATCGTTTTAAGAAGATTGTTGTAACTCTGGCGTACGTGTCAGCACTGCTGCTTCTCGCTTCAGTCGGTTTTGCTTCCGAAGGTGGCGGTGGTGCGCATCATCCTGATAGCGGTGCCCAGATGAAGGATTTTGGCTGGCGTGTTCTCAACTTCGCGGTTCTGGTCGGTATTGTTGTCTGGGCGCTCAAGAAGGCAAATGTTAAAGGTTCGCTCGCAGCCCGTCAGGTGGATATCGAAAAAAGCCTGAAAGATGCAGAAGAAGCACGTGATGCAGCTGAAGCAAAGCTTCGTGAGTACAGCGGCAAGCTTGATCAGGCAGCCAAGGAAATTGATGAGCTGCATGCGGCCATCATTCGTGAAGGTGAGCAGGAGAAGAACCGGATTATTGCCGAAGCGAACAGTGCCGCTGAAAAGATCGTTGCTCAGGCAGCACTTTCTGCTGAACAGGAGACTGTAAAAGCCCGCAATGAGCTGCGTGCCGAAGCCGCCAGGCTGGCTGTCGAGATTGCGACAGGCAAGTTGACCGGTGCTATACAGAAGAATGACCATGACCGATTTGTCGGCGAATATCTTGACAAGGTGGTACAGATCCAGTGATCAACAACGCACTTGCGAAACGATACGCCAAAGCACTCGTGCAACTCGGGTCGGAAGAAGGTCTGATAGACCGTTTCCGTGACGAGCTTGCGACAGTAGATGGACTTTTTAAAGCAAACAAGGAGTTGCGGGCGGTTTTTGCCGACCCGGCGCTTACGTTGGAGCAGAAAAAAGCGATTATGAAGGAACTTGTCGCCAAAACTGCCTGTTCGGAATTGGTTGGCAACTTCCTGTTACTGTTGGTCGACAAGAACCGAGTTGCGTTTCTGGGGCAAATTGTCCAGACATACCAGCAGCTTTCCGATGAGTTTACCGGTGTAATCCGCCCGGTTATCAATACGGCATTCCCGCTTGATGCCGCCCAGGTCGCCGCGATACAGGGTGCTCTTGAGAAAAAAACCGGCAAAAAGGTTGTGCCTCAGGTAGTTGTTGATGCATCACTGCTTGGCGGCCTGGTAACCCAGATCGGCGACATTGCATACGACAACAGCGTCAAAACACAGCTTAAACAGATAAAAGATATATTACAGAAGGGGTAGGAGCATCCATGGAAATCAGAGCCGAAGAGATCAGCGAGATCATCAAAAAACAGATCAAAGAGTATGGCAAGGAAGTTGAAGTGTCGGAGACCGGCACCATCATTTCCATCGGTGACGGTATTGCCCGTATTCACGGCCTGGCTGGTGCCATGGCAGGTGAGTTGCTGGAGTTCCCCGGCGGCGTATCCGGCATGGTTCTCAACCTTGAGGAAGATAACGTTGGTGCTGCTATTCTTGGTGAGTTCTCCGAAATCAAGGAAGGCGACACTGTCAAGCGGACCGGTCGTATTACCGAGGTTCCTGTCGGTGACGCCCTGATTGGTCGCGTTGTTAACGCAATCGGACAACCGATTGACGGCAAAGGCGCCATCAATACCAGCAGCTTCAGCAAGGTTGAAATCAAGGCCCCTGGCATTGTTGACCGTAAATCGGTTCATCAGCCGATGGCTACCGGGCTTAAAGCCATTGACTCCATGGTGCCAATCGGTCGTGGCCAGCGCGAACTGATCATCGGCGACCGTCAGACCGGAAAGACCGCCGTTGCTATTGACACAATCATCAATCAGAAGGGTGGCGATGTTGTCTGTATTTATGTTGCTATCGGTCAGAAACGTTCGACCGTAGCCCAGGTTGTTTCCAAGCTGACTGAGCATGGCGCGATGGATTACACCATAGTTGTTGCCGCTACCGCTTCTGAATCCGCACCACTGCAATTTATCGCACCGTACACTGGCGTCACCATGGGCGAGTTCTTCCGCGACAGCGGTAAGCATGCCCTGATTATTTATGATGACCTTTCCAAGCAAGCTGTTGCCTATCGCCAGCTTTCCCTGCTGCTCCGTCGCCCGCCAGGACGTGAAGCATACCCGGGTGATGTTTTTTATCTGCACAGCCGTTTGCTGGAACGAGCCTGTAAGCTGTCCGATGCTCGTGGCGCCGGTTCACTGACTGCTCTGCCGATAATTGAGACACAGGCGGGTGACGTATCCGCATACATTCCGACCAACGTTATTTCCATCACCGACGGCCAGATTTATTTGGAATCAGACTTGTTCTTCTCCGGCGTTCGTCCGGCGATTAACGTCGGCCTCTCGGTTTCCCGTGTCGGTGGTTCTGCTCAGACCAAATCAATGAAGCAGGTTGCCGGTACACTGCGTCTTGACCTTGCCCAGTATCGTGAGATGGCGGCGTTTGCCCAGTTCGGTTCTGATCTCGACAAAGCGACGCAGATGCAGCTGGAGCGTGGCGTACGTCTTGTTGAAATTCTCAAGCAGCCGCAATATCGTCCGATTCCTAATGAAAAGCAGGTTCTGGTTATTTTTGCCGCCAACAATGGTTTCCTTGACGAATATCCGGTTTCTGCACTTAGAAAGTATGAGACTGAACTGTACTCATTCTTTGACAACCGCCAGGCTCCATTGCTTACGGAGTTGCGTGATAAGAAAGCTATTGACGATGATATGAAAGGCAGAATTATTGCCGCTCTGGGCCAGCTGAAAAAGGAATTTACTGCGTAAACAAGGACGGTTTGAGATATGGCAAGCCTTAAAAGCATAAAAAAACGGATTGTTTCCGTAAAAAATACCCGCCAGATCACCAAAGCCATGAAAATGGTTTCGGCTGCGAAGTTGCGCCGTGCCCAGGAAAATGTCGTGGCTGCCCGCCCGTATGCAAAAAAACTGGGCGAAGTTCTGCAGTCTCTTTCGGCAAATATTGAGGGGGATCTTCATCCGCTGTTGGAAAAGCGTGATGCGAAAAAGCTCCTCCTGATCGTACTTACGTCTGACCGTGGTTTGTGCGGCGGGTTCAACAGTAACCTCTGTAAGGCCGGTGACCGCTACATCAAGGAGCAGATGGGTTCATACGAGCAGATCAGTGTCATGACGGTCGGTCGTAAAGGGTATGAATTTCTCAAAAGCCGCTACACGGTCTATAAAAACTTTTCCAATGTTCTTGCCAAGCCAAATTATCAGACTGCTGCCATGCTGGCACAGGAGGTAATTGATGGTTTCGTGGCGGGAGAATACGACCAGGTGGAACTGCTTTACAACTCATTCCGCACGGTTATGTCGCAGGATATTACATTTCAGCAGCTGTTGCCAGTCGTGCCTGAAGATACGGGTGCAGCAGAAGAAGCGCCTGTTGAGTATATTTATGAGCCGTCAGTGAGTGAACTGCTCGCGGAAATACTACCGAAAAACATCGAAGTGCAGATATTTAAATCCATGTTGGAAACTGTTGCCGGAGAACATGGTGCACGTATGACGGCAATGGATAGCGCATCGAAGAACGCGAATGAAATGATCGGCAAGCTGACACTCCAGTATAACCGGGCACGTCAGGCAGCCATTACTACCGAGTTGATGGAAATCATATCGGGCTCTGAATCGATTAAAGGCTAATTTACAGTACGCAACACTATATGAGGCCGTACGGCCGCAGGAGGACACCGTTCCATGAGTCAGAATACAGGTAAAATTTCGCAGGTCATCGGCGCCGTTATCGACGTTGAATTTGAGCCCGGCAAACTGCCGGAGATCTACCACGCATTGCGCGTGACAAATCCGGCCATTGATGACCGTGAAAACAATCTGGTACTGGAAGTTGCCCAGCATCTCGGCGAGAATTCGGTGCGTACCATCGCCATGGACTCTACCGATGGTCTCAAGCGTGGCCAGGTTGTTATTGACACCGGCAAACAAATCTGCGCACCGGTTGGTGCCAAGACTCTTGGTCGAATCATGAACGTTATCGGTGAGCCTGTTGATGAAATGGGTCCGATCGGCAACGCAAAAGAGTACGCAATTCATCGCGAAGCTCCTTCTTTTGAAAATCAATCTACCAAAGTGGAAGCATTTACAACCGGCATCAAGGTCGTTGACCTTCTCGCTCCATACGCCCGTGGCGGTAAAATTGGTCTGTTCGGCGGCGCCGGCGTTGGCAAGACCGTTCTCATCATGGAACTGATCAATAACATTGCCAAGCAGCACGGCGGTTACTCCGTTTTCGCCGGTGTTGGCGAGCGTACCCGCGAAGGGAACGATCTCTGGATGGAAATGAAGGAGTCCGGGGTTCTTGATAAAGCTGCTCTCGTGTACGGCCAGATGAATGAGCCTCCCGGGGCGCGTGCCCGTGTTGCTCTGACCGCTCTTTCCGTCGCTGAATATTTCCGTGACGAGGAAGGGCAGGACGTTCTGCTTTTCATTGATAACATCTTCCGTTTTACTCAGGCAGGTTCCGAAGTTTCCGCTCTTCTCGGCCGAATTCCTTCTGCTGTTGGTTACCAGCCAACGCTGGCAACTGAAATGGGTGAGCTTCAGGAGCGTATTACCTCCACCAAAAAAGGTTCCATCACCTCGGTTCAGGCTATTTACGTACCTGCTGACGACTTGACTGACCCGGCACCGGCTACTGCGTTTGCCCACCTTGACGCGACGACAGTTCTTTCCCGTCAGATTGCCGAGCTCGGAATTTATCCGGCTGTTGACCCGCTCGACTCAACGTCGCGTATTCTTGACCCGCAGGTTATCGGTGAGGAGCATTATGCGGTCGCCCGTTCTGTACAGTACGTTTTGCAGAAGTACAAGGATCTTCAGGATATTATTGCAATTCTCGGTATGGATGAACTTTCCGAGGAAGATAAGCTTGTTGTTGCCCGTGCCCGCAAGATTCAGCGCTTCCTGTCCCAGCCTTTCCATGTTGCCGAGGCATTTACCGGTTCACCCGGCAAATATGTTGAGCTGAAGGACACTATCAAAGGATTCCAGGAAATCGTTGCCGGTAAACATGACTCAATGCCGGAGCAGGCGTTCTACATGGTTGGTTCCATTGAAGAAGCCATTGAAAAGGCTGCCAAGTTGGCTGCGGTTTAATTTACCTATACGGGATTTGCCCCTTTCAAGGAACGAGATATGGCTGAAAAGATGAAGCTGGAAATAGTCACACCTTATAAAAAAGTTGTTGACTCAGAAATCGATGAAGTGACAGCAACCGGGAAGCTTGGCGAGTTTGGTGTGTTGCCGGGTCATGCACCGTTTCTGACATCACTTAACATTGGTGAACTGGTTTATAAGAATAACGGTGTTGCCGAACATATGTCTCTTAACTGGGGCTATTTTGAAGTATGCGACGACAAAATTATTGTGCTGGTTGAAACAGCCGAACTTGCCGAAGAGATTGATGTAGAGCGGGCAAAGGCTGCACAGGGACGTGCCGAAGAGGCGCTGAAAAAACTTACCGCTGAAGACAAACAGTTTAAAATATACGAAGCGGCGCTTGAACGTGCACTTATCCGTATGCAGGTAGCCGGTAAGGCCGCACGTAAATAATTATCTTACAACAGAGAGATGCACAAAGAGCGACAGAGATGTCGCTCTTTTTTTTGGTCAAAACATGCTTTAACTTAGACGGGGTTTCGAATAACACAGAGCAACGGAGCAACAGAGAAGTCAAAGCCGACATCAGAATGAGTATTCACTACTATTGCGGGTCTCAAAAAGGCTTTTTCATGAAGCTTCTTCTTTTTCTCCGGTGCCCAGTTGCTCAGTGTTTCAAATTATCTTTATTGGTTTATCAGGTTACCGGCAGATTCGATAGATATCGCCTCAACCAGTCTAAAGCTGTCCAGGCGGTTATCACTCTGATTTCCTCCCGACTGCCGACGAACTGAAAACGTTCCACCTTGCAGCCATCCGGGGAAGCCAGAGCAATAAAGACCGTGCCAACCGGCTTCTCTGCGCTCCCACCGTCCGGACCGGCAATACCGGTGACCGATATGCCGATATCGCTTCCCGATGCGATACGAATCCCTGTTGCCATGGCTTCGGCGCTCTCGGCACTGACCGCACCAAAAACATCTAGTATCTCGTGTGGCACGCCTAATAGCCGCATCTTCGCATCATTCGAGTAGGTTACGACCCCTTCACAAAAATAGCGGGAGCTGCCAGGCACATCAGTGATTCGCTTGGCGATCAGACCGCCGCTGCACGATTCAGCAAGCGAGAGTGTCAGGCCGCTCTCAAGTAGTAACTCAGCAACAGACATATCAAGGGTCATGTCGCTATTGGTGGTGGTGTGGAGTGGCGTTGAGCTCTCAAGGTGGTTAGTATCGCAGCTCAGACTCTTCATAACGTCCTGACAGGGCAGTTGCAATGTACGGGCAATGCGTCGGCAATCATCATATTCCGGCGAGGTGCGCATCACAGAACCACTGCTATCAATTACCTGTTTGAAACGCACCGGGCCAAATTCAGTCTGCCGCTCCGTGATACGCCGCTGCAGAACAATTCTGTCCACCCGATAATACCTGAGTCCGATAGCCGAGGTCTCGGCAAGAAGCAGCCGGGCAAGAGCATCAAGCTGCTGTGAATGGCAGAGAAATGACAGCAGTGCCCCAGGGCGGTTTTTCTTCATCTGGATCGGAATAAAATAGACATCCAGTGCTCCGGCTTCAAGTAGCTGTTCCATGGCATAGCCGAGAATTTCCGGGGTAGAGTCATCAATGTTTGACTCAACGACAATCACGTCATCATCTGCGGTATGGCTACTGTTGCTCCCGAAAAAAGCGCGCAGCACATTAGGGCAATCAGCAAAATCCTTCTCTCCGGCACCGCACCCGGTTTTCTTCAGAATCATGGACGGTTGTTTTCCGAAACCAGAGACCAGTGCCGCTATAATGGCCGCACCAGTTGGTGTTATCCGCTCCCCGGCGCCACAATCACCATGAACCGGTACTCCACGCAGCAACTCAACAGTTGCCGGAGCTGGGACCGGCAAGCGCCCGTGAGCTGTCTCAACAAACCCACTCCCCAAGGGGAGTGCCGAGCAGAAAATAGTCTCAACCTGAAGATAATCCAAACAGATGGCGGTGCCGACGATATCAACAATTGAGTCGATCGCGCCAACCTCATGGAAATGAACGTCATTCAGTGGTACGCCGTGTACTTTTGCCTCAGCCTCGGCAAGCCGCATGAAAATACGCCGGGCCGTATCCTTTACTCCGTCAGACAGGGCACTGGCGGCAATGGTGGTATCAATCCCGGCGTAGTGGCGGTGCGTATGGTGATCATGCACAGCAACGCCAAACGTACGTGCTGTGATGTGGTGGCGTTCTGTTGTAGCTGCTGAAATCTCGAAGGAGCCTGCCGGCAGACTCAGTTTAGCCAGTTCCAGCCGCAGATAATCCAACGGAACCCCCAGGTCAAGCAGAGCGGCGACGGTCATATCTCCTGAAATACCGGCCTGGCAATCAAGATAGAGAATATTCATATTACACCCTGTTGATCTGGCTTGCCGCGCAAGCAGCGCCAAAGCCGTTATCGATGTTGACGACCGTCACTCCTGCTGCACAGGAGTTAAGCATGCCGAGCAATGCGGCTATGCCGCCGAAGGAAGCGCCATACCCCACTGAGGTTGGTACGGCAATCACCGGCTTGTCGACTAATCCTCCGACAACCGAAGGAAGCGCGCCCTCCATGCCGGCCACGACAATGATAACAGAAGCGGCCGACAACTGTTTTCTCCGCGCTAACAGGCGGTGGATTCCAGCAACTCCGACGTCATAGAAATAATCAACCCGATTACCCAAAAAACGTGCTGTTACCAGTGCCTCGGCAGCGACCGGAATGTCGGAAGTGCCGGCAGATACAACGAGAATAATCCCTTTGCCCCGCAGTTCAGGCGGTTTTAGCTCAAGAATCAGGCACCTGGCATCAGCGTCGTAACTGGCCTCTGGAAAGGCGGCAACAAGCTGAGCCCCCTTCTCCTCATCCAGGCGAGTAACGAGTATATTACTCCCCTTTTCGATCATCGCCGTTACAATTGTAACAATCTGCTCAACTGTTTTTCCGGCGCCAAAAATCATCTCAGGCATCCCTTGGCGGAGGTGCCGATGATGATCGATCTGGGCACAACCGATATCCTGGAACGGCAAATGACGAAGTTGCTGAAGAGCGTCTGCAACAGGCAGCTCGCCTTTCTGTACCGAATCAAGCATAGTCTTTAGGAAGTCATGATCCATTCAATGTCACCCGCCTGTTGAAAATGTGCCTGCCAGTATTATGATTCACGTTCAAAAGAGATATTCAATAGATTTTCATCGCGACCTTGAATGTCAACCTTGGTGTGAGACTGAGCTTATACCATGCCGACTCATCATTTCCATTTAAAAAGCGCCGAAGAAACTGATTTTGCAGTATCAAAAAAATGTTCACGGATGGCTTTTTTGTCACAGCTATGCTACAAGTTCACCACTATTGAAATACGCGAGGTAGCGAAATGGGTAAAACAACAGCGGAAAAAATTTTTGATGCTCACCTGGTAAACGAACCATTCCCCGGCACCAAAGTGCTGCGCCTGGACGCAGTGCTCTGCCACGAAATCACCACGCCGATCGCCATAGATGACCTGATCCGGCGGGGAAAAGATCGAGTCTTTGATGCGACGAAAATCAAGGCTGTAATCGACCATGTCACCCCGAGCAAAGACACCAAAACGGCTACCCAGGCCAAGATTTTGCGCGACTGGGCACACCGTCACGGGATCAAGGACTTCTTTGATATCGGTGCCAATGGTGTCTGCCACGCTCTCTTTCCGGAGCGCGGTTTTATCCGGCCCGGATACACCGTCATCATGGGTGACTCCCACACCTGCACCCACGGTGCTTTCGGCGCTTTTGCAGCCGGTATTGGCACCACTGATCTGGAAGTCGGCATCCTCAAGGGAGTCTGTGCGTTCCGCCAGCCAAAAACGATCAGATTTAATGTCAACGGCACGCTTCCCAAAGGGGTGTATGCCAAAGACGTTATCCTGCATATAATCGGTAAGATAGGTGTCAACGGCGCAACTGACCGGGTCATGGAATTCCATGGACCGGTTATCGCCGCTATGACCATGGCATCGCGCATGACGCTCTGCAACATGGCGATAGAAGCGGGTGGAACATCAGGAATCTGTCAGCCGGATATGACCACAGTTGACTACCTCTGGCCCTTTATTCAGGAAGAGTTTGCCAGCAAAGAGGCCGCAATGGCCGATTATTCACAGTGGCGCGCTGATGCTGACGCAGAATATGACCAGACCATAGAGATTGATGTAACTTCTATGGAGCCGACGATTACTTTCGGATATAAGCCCGATCAGGTCAAAACTGTTTCCGAGATTGCTGGCACTCCGGTTGATCAGATTTATATCGGTTCCTGCACCAACGGCCGCTTGGAAGACCTGCGCATTGCCGCACAGATTCTGAAGGGGCACAAACTTGCTCCAAATATTCGCGGCATTCTCTCGCCGGCAACACCGACAGTTTTCAGGGATGCCACGAAAGAAGGCTTGATTGACATTTTTATGGAGGCTGGCTTCTGTGTCACGAATCCGACCTGTGGCGCCTGCCTCGGTATGAGTAATGGCGTTCTGGCAGACGGAGAGGTCTGTGCTTCGACCACCAACCGCAATTTCATGGGAAGAATGGGCAAAGGGGGCATGGTGCACCTGATGTCACCGGCCACGGCGGCAGCCAGCGCGATTGAAGGAGTGATCGCCGACCCGAGGAAATATCTTTAAGTCAAAAACACGAGAACGCTGATCACATCTGATTCTGGCGTATTATTGCGGATATATCAATAATACGATTGTAACGCCGAGTAAATCCGTCACATCCGCGTTCAGACAATTAAAGTTTATATCCAACATATTTTTCTTTTAGGGAGCGCACATATGAAAACATTCGGGGGGCCGATCCTCTTTCTCGACCGTAGCGACATCAACACTGATGAGATCATCCCGGCCAAATATCTGACCGAGATAACAAAGGAAGATCTCAAACCGTATATCCTGGAAGATCTGAAACTGCCCGGTTTTGATCCGAAGGGGGAAAAAACACGTAATGCCCGTGTGATAGTATCTCGCGCAAACTTCGGATGCGGCTCCTCTCGTGAACATGCCCCATGGGTGTTTGAAGTCAACGGCATCACCGCTGTAATCGCGGAATCATTTGCCCGGATATTCCGGCAAAACATGTTTAACTGCGGGATGGCGGCAATTGAACTTCCACCCGCCGATCTGGATCTGATCTTCACACATGCCAATGACGACACTGTTACCATGGATATCGACATTGAAGCGCAGGCTTTGACCGTGAGCGGTGGCGGAAAACAGAAAACGTTCCCCTTTGAAATCTCTCCATTTGACAAGGCGTTGGTTCTGGCAGGTGGCTGGGTTGATTACGCCGATCAGAAATATTGATGCCTACAGAGAACAGTAAATAAGCCCCTTTTCAGGGGCTTTTCAACGTTAAAATTGCGTGCTCATCCCTAAATGGAAACTCACATCAGGGGCTGACCCGACTTTGAGATCCTCGGCAACACCGATATCAATCAAATTCTCCCCCGAAAGCCTGAGTGTTCCACCGATAAGCAGCAGTAATGATCCTCCTGATATCTCATCCAACGTACTGCCGCGATAAAGGGATGTATTGCCGGTAAACTGGACTTTGAATGATATCCATGAAGCGGGTCCCCAACCGAAACCGAGGGAGCCGATTCCAACAACGGGATTGTGTTGATTGCTCAGGACATCGCTCCTGGACATGAGTAAGCCGCCCAAGGAACCGAACGCACCCAGTGTGCCGATATCACTCTCTCTGTTTACGCTGCCGCATAGCTGCAGCATCAGATCAGTGCTGCCACTGCCAAACAAGTTACCACTGTCACCCGTGGGCAATTTAATGGCGCTTTTCACCGTCAATCGGTCATGGCGGTCTGCATCAATGATGTCATACAGGGTAAATCCCCCGGTTAACGAAATGTCGCCAAGGCCAGAAGCACTCTCTTCCATCCGTAGTTTTTGAATGCCATGATTACGGTAGCTATAGTTCACCCGGTTCCGTGGGACAATATCTCTGCCCCCCTGCGGCAGTCCGAACATGTTATGCCAGTTGATAATGAAACCATCGAGAAAGCCTCCTCCCTGAATGAGATAAGGTATTTCAATGCCGGCCTCCCAGCCCGGAGCCACACCATATCGGGCGGAAAAACCCAGGCGGTAAGTCTCGCCATCTAGTATGACCTGTTCGAGTGCATTTTCGTTTGTGGTGTAGTTGCTGCTGAGGTCCTGATTCAGGGCAAGGCGAAAGGTACGGGATGAAATTATATCGGCGCCGGTATCACGCGGGAGTCCATAGATATGAACAAGCGGGCTTTGATTGGCGCTCTGGAAGGGGGTTACTTCATTCTCTGCAGCAAAGATCCCCAAGGGGGAACAGAGCATATTGGCCAACAACAGTAGGCAATAGCAGGTTACGCGGTACATCAAGGCCGAGGACTGTTCTCGTTATGCAGGTGGTCAATCAGATGTGACAATGCCAGCAGGGCGTCCACAAGATGTTGGGTATTGTCCGGCATAGGAGCATCGACAACTTCCAACGCATTGACCGCCTGTTGCGTAAGCTGCAGATGCTGATTTGCTTTGTCCTTTAGCTGTTTTGTCCGCTCGTTATCGTCCATGACACTCTTCAGGTAGAGCCGATTCCCCTTTGCCTGTTCCTGAACAGACGAATTGATCCGATAGGCAAGATCACGCATGTGTTCAAGATTCTCTTCAATCAGCTTGCTTCCCTGTTGATGGTATTCTGTTGCAATCGTCACCTGATGGACACGTTCGAGATTCTTTTCCGCTTCTTCTGTAATACGCTGAATATTAACCGCCTGCTCGTTTGTTTCAACGGCGATGCTTGATACCACCTGAAAGGCGTCTTCAGCAGATTTTTCAATAGCAACAAGCGTTTCATTTGCCATACCAGAGATTTTGACCCCTTCTTTAACCTTGTCTTTGCCTTGGGTAACAGAGCGCTGTACGGAAGCTGTTTCCTTCTGGATATTACGTACCAGCTCCTCAATTTCTCTGGTTGAAGCGGAAGTGCGACGTGCCAATAGACGTACTTCTTCCGCAACTACGGCAAAAGCCCGACCTCGGATACCAGCCTGAGCGGCAATAATTGATGCATTGAGAGAAAGCAGGTTTGTCTGTTCAACGACTTCCTGAATAACACTCAAAAAATCTCCGACGCGGGCTGAATAACGAGACAAACGATTTATTGAATCAAATGATTCATCGTTACTTTTTGCAATTTCCTGCATTGCTTTCATAGTTGCAGCCATACTGTGCAATCCTTGTTGTGCCTGGGTTCTGACATTTTCAGAGGCAAGCGTGCTCCGTTCGGAATTGTCACGAACCATGCTTAGTGAGCCGCTGATGGTGTTGATTGATAAAACCGTCCGTTCCGTTGAGGCGGACAATTCTCTAATATTTTCAGCTGTATCGCGAGTTGCACAGGCCATTTCTTCGATTGAACCGGAGGTTTCGATGACAAAATTGGAGTATTGATTGATGTTCTCAGCGATTGCGTCTGTAGTTGCGTTCATTTGTGCCGAAATCGAGGCCCTGTCCTCGGTCCGCCCTGAAAGCGCGTCAATTTCAGTGCGTACCTTCAAAAAGGAATCGTTAAGCTGCTCAATAGTGGTGACAGCATTCTGCATACAGCCGTTTTTCTTCTCGTTTTCCGCTGACCAGTGGCTTAGTGTAAATGTGATTTTTTCTTGTAAACCGCACATCTGCTCCAATAATGTGTTCAGCGTTTTTTGTCGGGCATCAAGAATATGTTCGGCGTGATCATATAACGATACCATAACCTTGATATCATCCGACTGCGCTTGAATAGATGAGAGTTCGCGCTTGGGAATCAGCTTTTCAAGAAAGCGCACCTGAGTCGTACGAAGTGTGGAAATATGCATCTTAAAGATAGCAGAACAGAGCAATGAACTGAAAATTGCCGTCGCGACGACTGCCATAAAAACAGAGGCCGTACTCAGGTCGCCGATCATGACAATAATGCCACCAATCACCCCGGACGCGACCACAGACAATAAAATCATTCGGGTTCGAACTGCCGCTACGCTGCTATCTGGACCGCTTACCATATATCACCCGTGTGCTGTATGTACTTTGATGATACTTGTATCATGCGTATTGCACCCTGTCAATGGAACGAGGCACGCTGGTTAGATATGTAACAAACTGTTTTTACATGGATAATATTGAAGGGGTAGTTTGGTCGGCATTGGAAGGATGGCCGGATTGGCGAGCTCTGTTCTTGATTTTTTTTTACATCGATGCGATAGTGGCGACGATAATACACACTTGTTGCAGAGGGGGCACAATGTTTGGTTTTGGCATGCCGGAAATGATTATCATACTGGTCATCGTTCTTGTTGTTTTTGGCGCAGGAAAACTTCCGGAAATCGGTGGGGCGCTTGGTAAAAGCATCAGAAACTTTAAGAAAGCTGCAGATGGCAAAGATGAGATTGAAATAAAGCCGAAAAGTGAGGATGGTGACCGCAAAGATTGATATATCCCCAAAAAAAGGGAGAGTGGCGTGCGCCTCTCCCCCTTCCTTTCTCTCTGTTAAGACATATCTGTTAAATGTGTAGGTATTCCTCAATTTTCTCGGCCAAGATTTGGTAAATACGACGACATTCATTCTCGTCCTTCTCAAGGAGCGTCACTCTGAATCCCTGAAGTGGTGTCGAGAAAGAGGACAACGGTACAGTACAGATACCGGTTGCCGCGAGTATCTGATACACAAAGCGCTTGTCAGGGGAAACTCCCGGCTGATTAATCAGCCCTTGGACGAGCTCCCTGACTTCCCGATTGTCGATGCTGATCGATTGGTTGTTGTTCAGCAGACCATCCTTAAAGGCTACTGCCATATAAAAAGCACCATTGGTACGATTGACCTGCAAAGCAGAAACCTGACTCAGGCATTCGTAGGTAATGCCGCTCATTTTTTCATAGCCAGCTATGCGCTCCTTCAGATAGGTCGAGTACTGAGGATGGCGGACTATTTCCGGAATCACTGTCTGAGGCAGCGTCGTAGAACAGACCTCATTCATCTTGCCGGTGAGAATCAGGTTAATATATTTACGGAAACGTTCATCCTTCTGGCCATTGTACACCTCAATCCAGCCGCATCGCGACCCCGGCCAGGGGAATTCCTTCGAAATGCCTTTTAATGAAATAGCCGGAACGTCCCCGATGACATCACTGATCGGCACCGTATGTTCCCCGTTATACACAATATTGATGTACACTTCATCGGCAATGATAAACAGGTCATACTCACGAGCCACAGCAACGATTTCCTGCAGCATCTCCTTCGTGTAAACCATACCGGTCGGATTATCAGGGTTAATCAGCATGATCGCACAGATATTCGGATTGTACCGAACATGATTGCGCAGATCTTCCATATCCGGGTACCACTTGTTTTCCGGTCTGAGGCAGTACAGAGCGGGTGCCGCATGGGCATGCCCGATTTCACCAAGCGTGTGTGTTGTGTATGATGGCGACGGCATAAGAACGCGCGCTTCGGGCCGCAGGCAACCATAAATTTTGGCAATTGCATCACCAAGGCCGTTGAAGAATATGATGTCATCAGGGGTGATGCGAGCCCCGCCGCGACGGTTCGTCGTTTCGCAGATGAACTCACGGGTCTCGAGTACACCCCGGGTATGGCAGTAGCCCCAGGTGCTGTTGTCCATTGTAGCTTTGGCAACAATTTCCTTCATCCAGTCCGGAATGACTTCCCCTTTGACAATCGGATCACCAATATTTTCCCAGTTGATCTTTACGCCGCACTTCTGGAGCTTTTCCGCCACATTGACGATATTCCTGATTTCGTATGTCAGCTCACCTGTTCCGGGCTGCACCAGGTCAATTCTCATGTTATACCTCTCAAGTGGGTAATACTCAGCACATTATTTCACAATTCCAACTGTCAGGCGTCCATCATCATCACACCAGCGTACCCAGCCAATTCGGGACTGCTCCACCAATATCAAACCTCTTGATGCTTCAAGTCTGAGCACCTTGAACGACTGTTCTGGTGACAGTGTAACACCTATATTACCGCCGTATTGCTGCAACTGGTAGTATTTGGTTTGAAGTCCGGGAAGCAGGTGGACAGAGTGCCGCTTCAGAAAGCTCTCCCAAGTTTGGAAAAAACCGTTTTCCCGCAGGTCAATCCAGGCCTCGCGTCCGGCGTCATCATACGTGACTTTCACCCAGTCACCCTTACGAGCGGAGACAATAAGAGGGGGCAACCTATCTGGAACACCGAAAATCAGAACATCAACAGACCGTCGTGAGTTATCCAACACTCCGATCCGCAAAAGGCCGGGATCCTGATATAGCGGCACGAGGGTTTCCCGGTCGTCAGAACTGTGAAAGAGTGTCAGACCGATCCCGGTATACGGTCTCATCAGTCGGGCAGGGGCGCCATACGCCACGAAAACGTTCATGAACACTGCGGCTACCGTCAACAGTAGCAGACGCTGACACCTCATTAATCAAGGAAGCCTTTCAGGCTTGAGAGAAAGGGACACCAGAGTCTGATGACTGTCATCTAACGGTCTACCAAGGCGATCATATTGCCGTCAAAATCCTGTACAACCGCCATTTTGCCCCACGGGCTGGACTCAAGTGGTTCCACAAAGTGTACGCCACCATGTTTCAGGGTTTCACACACAGAAACGATATTATCTACTTTGAGAGTAATACCGGTATGTCGTCCCACCAGAGAGCGAGCGTCCTCATGCAGGGCAAGCGACACCCCCAGACTTGTGACCGCACCGGGGAAAAATTCAATCAACATCTCGCTCTGGCCGGCAACCGGTAACCCGAGCAGATCGGCATAGAATGACTTTGCCCGCGCAAGATCGGTAACAAAAATCACAAAGTTCTTCAGTACAACGGACATTCCGGCCTCGTCTATTTCTGGGATAACCTGTGGACGCATTCTACCATATACCGGGCATTATCAGGAGATGCCGTTGGCGTGATGCCGTGTCCGAGGTTGAAAATATGGCCAGGGCGGCCTGCATTTTCAGCCAGGACCCGTGCTACCTCGGCCTCTATAAACGTTTTGGGAGCAAAGAGGACAGTCGGATCCAGGTTGCCCTGCACCGCCATCTTCGGCCCAAGAATATCCCGAGCACTACCGAGATTAATATGCCAATCAAGTCCCATTACATCCCCGCCCGCCAGTTTAACCGTATCGAGCATGCTGCCGGAGCCTTTTACAAAATGAATGATAGGAATATTCTGACGATTGAGTCCGTTGATCAGTCGGGTTGTGTAGGGAAGCACAAAATTGGCGTAGTCTGTTGGCGACAGGACCCCTCCCCAGGTATCAAAAATCTGGATCGCCTGGGCACCGGCCTTTATCTGGGCATTCAGGTATTCCATATCCATGGTGGTGACTTTTTCCATCAAGGCGGCGTACACGTCCGGCGCCCCATACATCATGCGCTTGATCTCGGAAAAATCCTTGGAACCTTTTCCCTCGACCATGTAGCAGGCCAGCGTAAATGGGGCACCGCCAAAGCCGATCAGCGGGACTTTCCCGTCCAATTCCCGGCGCAGAATTTTAATTGTTTCCAGTACGTACGGGACATCCTGCTCCATCTGGGGAATGCGTAATCGCTCCACATCGGCCATGCTGCGGATCGGTTGTTCAAACACCGGCCCCGGAACGAAATCCAGTTTCATTCCCATCGGCTCAACCGGTGTCAGAATATCTGAGAACATGATTGCAGCATCAACACCGAGAATATCTACCGGCTGGATAGTAACTTCAGCTGCCAGTTCCGGAGTTTTGCATAACTCAAGAAAGGTGCATTTGGAACGAACAGCCATATATTCAGGGAGGTACCGGCCAGCCTGGCGCATCAGCCACACTGGTGTCCGATCGACCGGTTTACCCCAACAGGCATCAATAAATCTCATATTCATAACGCTTCTCCTCAATATCGCTCACAGGCGCGAGTATTTGCACTTAAAAGGCGCAGCATTCTAGTTTTATTCAGGTGGATAAGTCAAATTATTTGAGTTCAGGCTGATTCAACGGAACGACTTTCCTTGTTGAATGTAACACGGTCACCTGAATATAATTTACGGCCCCGACGAAGTTCGACCACACCATTGACGCGGATATGTCCCTCTGCGATCATGATTTTTGCCTCGCCGCCGGATGAAACCAAATTTTCGGCTTTTAGAAAGCTGTCCAGTTTTATATAAGGAGTTGTTATCTGCATTAACCGGTTTCCTCCGTTTGCGTCAACTCTACGTCCCACTAAAAACGCTTCTTCACCAAAAGCAAAGCCTTCCATTTCTGAAAGGCCTCGGTACATGCATAGCGAAATAATTCACCTATTACGCATGCGGTACTGCAGATCATACACTACATAAGGCGGCAATTAAGGGCATCTTTAACTTCCTGCCTGAATTTGACAAGCTCCTGTTTTTCCACCCCGTACGCATCAGCGATATAGTCCGTCAGCAAGGAGTGCAACTTGGTGAGTTTGCCGCGATCTTCCATGGCAGCCCTCAGTTCTTTACGGAGAGACAGCAGTAACGTGGATGAAGTCATCTTGCCCACCACCTGATAATTTGATATTGCTGTGATATCCAACCGCATGAGCTACTAATAATTGCTCAAGCGTCAAAAGCGCTGTGCGTCAACTTTAAACGTCTTCTACAACGCCCCACTTGTCGATGAAATTGCAGTGATGGATCATATTCTGGACATTAACTGCCCCTAGAATTTCGTCCCCCTCCACCTGGCTCAAGCCAACTTTTGGACGCACTCCCATCCAGAAGGCTGCAGCCTCAGTCGGATTATCCAATGGTCGCGGCACGGGGGGGCCATGTTTATAGTGGCCATCAATGAAAAGGGCTGCTTCATAATGACGGGGATACTTCATCAGGTAAACTTCAACCAGCATCCCGCTCGTCAATGTTTTCTCAACCAGCTGGCTTATGACCTCCGCATCAGTCGGTACTTCTGTCAATGATAATGCCATCAGCTACAACCCCCTGTTGCTTCTGTTTGCACAACAAAATTTTGCGAGAATAATTCTGGACATCGAATCTGCGTCTTTGAAAAGTATTGATGCCATAAAAGAGTAGTTTGTCAAGAGAGGAATGGCGTATATCAGCAATGCTAAAAGGAGAGAGCTTGCCGATACAGTTCATAATATCCCGGTTACCCAAGCTTTGAGCTCGCTCTGCTTTGTATTCGGCTTGAGAAAGCTCTGCCATCATACCTAAAACTACTTGAAACGGTCAACGAGTTTCTACACGAATCTTTCATGTTTTTCAATACGGATTGTACGCGAAACCTATATCTGTAGGCCTTGGTCGTTGGTGATTGTGACAGGCTGTACTCAAATATATGGAAGGGTGTACATTGCAACTCTAGCAGTATACTCGCTATATTTTTTTTACAACAGACTGTTATTTTATCTCTGCAGTGGTATACTTTGATCGTAGGAAAGAAGTACAGATCAACAAAAGGAGGGCTTGCCTATTATGACAGATGAGACTCCACCTGAGTGGAACCGGACATAGGAAACAAGAGCTTTCCGATTAAGCTGTTAGATCGGATAAAAACCTGAAAGGTAACTGTATTGTACGTAGAGAGAAGCCCACCGAATGACTTGGTGGGCTTTTTAATTACTCTTTTTGAACAAACGTTGATCGGTCTATTTCTTTGCCAGCTTGGCAATGAGCACACCTTTGATCTTGTCATATACAGGCTTGGCACATTAGAGGTGCAGCGGAATCACATAATAAAATATGGCCCAGTAATGGCATGCGCTACCTGTCAGGACGAAGAGGTGCCAGATTGCATGATTAAAAGGAAGACGATCCCACAAATAAAAGATGACGCCTGCAGTGTAGGCGATACCACCGGAGAATAGAAGTACCATCCCGCCTGTAGGAAGTGCCGCTGAAAGAGGCGTCAATGCAATCACCACAATCCACCCCAGAGCGATGTAGAGTATTGGTCCGACAATCTTAAGGCGATGAGTCGTAAAAATCTTCATAACCGCTCCCACAGTTCCCAGCCCCCAGACCGTACCAAATAGCGTCCAACCCCACGGTCCCTTTAATGTTACCAAGGCAAAAGGGGTGTAGCTTCCTGCGATCATCAAGTAGATACTGGCATGGTCAAGAATACGGAACAGATAACGGACGGAGGGATTTTGCACAGTATGATAGACGGTAGACAGGCAATAAAATGTGATCATTGAAACACCGTATATGCAGGCGCTGACAATGCGATAGCTATCCTGCTGCCGTGAAGCAAGTGTTATTAGGGCGGTCACCCCGATGAGACTTGCTAACACACCTATACCGTGAGTGTAACGGTTGACTAGCTCTTCAGACCTGTTGTAATGAACAAGCCTTTCATTGATATCAAAAGTTTTCATACTTGCAGTCCGGCAGTGCTTTCAGCTGTTTTTAGGAGCCCGAAGTAGGTGATACCTCAGCTGTGATTGTGTCCTTCATGATTCAGTACCGTCTCTGGATAAGCTGAACTTGCCACACCAATGAGGAGATACTCCAAGAATGTCGGATTGTAACATTTTGTGATGGGGTTGCATATTCTCACATAAGGACTCCTGCCATTATTACCAAGCACAGGTCAACAATCTTCATTCCGGCTTGTGCTTGTTTCAGGATACCGATGATCAGCTCTTCGGTGAATCACCTTGGTTTCATGTCCAGACTCCTTTTTGCGGTTCTGGGCCGAAATTACTATGTTTGCAATGGTTCAGTTTCTGTGAGGAAGGTCACCAGGCCAACAACCACCATCTTTTCATTCTTCGAGTCTTTAGTTTTAAGTGACTGTTTTACTTGAGCTATAGGAAAGTATTGCTTGATATCGGAAGGTATATCTGTACGGTACTAGTAGATACCGTAGCGAACAACATGTGATGAACAAAGAAAGCCTACTACTAGGAGGTCTTATAAAAGGTCTCACTTTAGTAGCAGGCTTACTTTAACTAACAATATTAGTTAGTTATAGTTATGGCGGAGAAGGTGAGATTCGAACTCACGGAGCTGTTACACTCGGCGGTTTTCAAGACCGCTGCCTTAAACCACTCGGCCACCTCTCCTTGACTGTGCTGGCGTTTATAGCACACCTTTTTTCAATTTTCAATTAGGAAGCGTAATCCGTTCCAGGCCACCCATATAGGGACGCAAAACTTTCGGCACCATTACGGAGCCATCTTCCTGCTGATAATTTTCTAATATCGCCACCAGCGTGCGCCCAACGGCGAGCCCCGAACCGTTCAGCGTGTGGACAAATTCCGGCTTTGCTTTTTCATCTTCGCGGAAGCGGATCGATGCGCGCCGTGCCTGAAAATCCCCAAAATTGCTGCAGGATGAAATCTCGCGGTAGCAGCTCTGGCCTGGAAGCCAGACCTCAAGATCGTACGTTTTTGCCGATGAAAAGCCGATATCACCGCTACAGAGGGCCATAACCCGGTACGGAAGCTCCAAAAGCTGCAGCACTTTTTCCGCGTGGCCGGTCAGCGTTTCCAGCGCTGCATCCGATTCTGAGGGGTGAACAAACTTTACCAGCTCGACCTTGTTGAACTGGTGTTGACGAATTAAACCGCGCGTGTCCTTGCCGTACGAGCCGGCTTCGCGGCGGAAACAGGGGGTGTAGGCACAATAACTGATCGGAAGATCGCTTTTCTTTAAAATTTCACCCCGATGGATATTGGTGACCGGTACCTCGGCAGTCGGAATGAGGAAAAAATCCGGGTCAACCAGCTTGAACAGATCGTCTTCAAACTTTGGCAGTTGTCCGGTCCCCTGCATCGAATCGCGATTGACCATGAAGGGAGGGAGCACTTCCTGATAACCATGCGCATCAGTATGCAGATCGAGCATCAGATTGAGCAAGGCGCGCTCCAGGCGCGCCCCTGCCCCTCGATAGAGCGTAAAGCGGGCACCGGTAATTTTTGCGCCCCGCTCAAAGTCAAGAATACCGAGATTCTCGCCGAGGTCCCAGTGCGCAATAGCAGCAAAGGAGAGCTGTTTCGGCTCCCCCCAGCTCCTGACCAACACGTTGTCCTGTTCTGAACTGCCGATTGGTGTCGAGGCATGTGGCAGATTCGGAACTGTCAGCATGAACGAATTCATCTGTTCGTCAACCTGGTTCAGCTCTTCGTCCATCACTTTGATTTTCTGTGAGACTTCCCGCATTTCCAGGATCTTGTCCTGTACTTGGCTTTTGTCCTTGGTGCGGCCGATTACATCGGAAACAGAGTTGCGTAGCGCCTTGAGCGCCTCCCCCTCTTTGAGGAGGGTACGTCTTTTTTCATCGAGTTCACGAAAACCGTCCAGCAGCGATTCTCCGCCACGGGTACGAAGCCGCCGGTCAGTCTCATCAAGATTGTCTCGAATAAATTTCATGTCAAGCATCGGGAAACACCTTTATTTTTCAGTAGTAAACGTGTAGTTAGTAGCATTTACTGCTATTTTCGTCAATTCAAAAGAGCCCATGAAGATACTCCTTGCCACCCTCCACGCCAAATACTCGCACTCTTCGCTGGCACTCCCCTGCCTCGCGTCGTACTGCCGTGACATCCCGGATGTCGAGATAACGATCCGCGAATGGACCGTTAACGAACCGCGCGAGCATCTTCTTAGACTCGTTGTGGCAGAGCGGGCCGAACTGATTGCCTTCTCCTGCTATATCTGGAACATCGAGCAGACTCTGCGCATTGTTTCCGACCTTAGCAAAATTGCGCCGAAAACCCGCATTGTCCTGGGTGGGCCCGAGGTTTCCTACGGCATTTTTGAGCTCATGCATGACAATTCGGGCATTGATTTTGTGATCAAGGGGGAGGGGGAACAACCGTTTCGGTATCTGGTGGAAGCGCTTATTGCGGAAGCAAACGGACTATCGTCAACCACACTTTCCGGGATAGACAACCTCTTTTTCCGGGACGGTGGCGACACGGCGTGTGGTCCGCTCAACAGCAAAAATATGCTGCTTGATTCGCTCCCCTCGCCGTTTTCAGCCGGGCTGGTTGATTTTTCCAAGCCGCTTACCTACTACGAAACATCGCGGGGCTGTCCCTTTTCGTGTGCATTCTGTCTTTCCTCGGTTGACGGCACCGTCCGCTCCTTTGCTTTGGACAGGATCAAACAGGACCTGCTCTTGCTGATGGAGAGAGGTGTTGCCCAGATCAAGCTGGTCGATCGCACTTTTAATTATGACGCCGAGCGGGCCATCAGTATCTGGCAATTCATTCTGGAACATAACCGGGGCAGCCACTTTCATTTTGAAATCGCCGCCGACCTGCTGACAGATGCCCATATGGCTCTTCTGGCAGAGGTGCCGGAGCATACGTTTCGCTTTGAAATCGGCGTACAGTCAACGTCACAGAGTACGCTGGCGCAAGTCAAGAGGAATGCCGATCTGCAGCGGATATTTCACAACGTGCGCCGTCTCGCGGCAGAAACAGCTGTCGAGCTGCACCTTGATCTTGTTGCGGGATTGCCGGAGGAAACGTACGACGGCTTCCTTCATTCACTGCAGGAAGTTGCCGATTTACAGCCGGATGAAATACAGATAGAACCGCTTAAGCTGTTGAAAGGGTCGCCAATGCGGGAGATCGCCCGTCGTGAGGGATACCGTTTTTCGGCATTCCCTCCCTACACACTACTGGACAATCCGTGGCTAGCATACGAGGAAATTTGCCGGATCGAAACGATCGGTCGCTTGCTCGATCTATTCACCAAGCATGGTGGGTTTGCCACTGCATTCCGCATTCTGCAAAACGACATGCCTGTTTCCTCCATTCTTGACCGGTTGGCGCAGCAGGTTGGTGTCGAAAATCTCTCTGGACTCTCCTGCCGAAGGGTTTTTGACCTCTTTGCCCGATTGTCCGAACCGCTGGTACAAGCCGCGGCACAAGAGCAGTTCCACGACGCCCTCTTTTTCGATTACTGCCGAAATGAGATGCCGTTGATGGGTAAGCTCCCGAATTTTGTTGCCGGACTGCAGCATACCTGTTCCTGGCCAGCTCTGAGCGCTTTGCCGGATGGTCTGGACTTTCCACCGAACTGCCGAATAAAAGCCTTCCGTTATACCTTCTTGTTTGATTATCGCTGTGAAGAGTTTCCTGAAACGCCGACACTCCTCACCTTTATTTACATATCCGGCGACGGCCGCGGCCTTCAGGTTCAACTGGTGTGACCTCCTTCAACCTTCAACCTTTCCCTGATCTTCCGCAACTGAGCGCCCCCCCCAGAGGGCACAACCGGCCGCTGCCACAATCGCCACCGGTGTAATCAACAACGCTCTGGCCAACCCCCAATGATCTGATAAAACGCCGATAATAGTTGGTGACACTGCATCTCCCAGAGCATGTATGGCGAAGATGTTGACGGCAAACGCCATTGCCCGGCGTCCCGGAGAGACGACATTAATCAGTACGGTATTGAGCGGGCCGGTATTGAGGAACAGGAACAGCTCCGCACCGAATATTGCTGACAGGCAGACCATCTGATTAGAAGTCAGCAGTGCCAGAACCATGAGCGGCGCTCCGAACAGGAAGCCGACCGCAGAAACGTACAGATAGCCGGTGGGTCTCCGCTGTTGAAAGCGGTCGCCTAGCCAGCCGCCGGCAAGAGTGCCGATAATTCCGGCGGCAACCGTAATCACACCGAAAAGAGTATTGCCACGGGCCACGTCAAGGCCGAACGAGCGGTGCAGGAAGGAGGGCGCCCATTGGGCCAATCCCCCCAGAGCAAAGGTCATCGCTGCCATGGAAAGCGTGGCGCAGGTATATGTCCGATTCAACCAGAAGCTGTGCAGTACATAAAGGAAGCGCTCAGCAGGAATACCTTCAGATTTACTGGTGCATTGCCGGGGGTCTTTGAGCAGAAAGAGCGGCAGAGTGAGTAAAAGTCCCGGCAGACCGACCAGCAAAAATGCCCTCTGCCAGCCGAAGGCCTGACCAAGCTGTCCTCCCAGAATATAGCCAAACGCGCTGCCGACCGGAATCGCCAGAAAGAAAATCGACAGCATCCGTCCGCGCTGTTCGCGGGGGAAAAAATCAGCAAGCAGTCCGGGCGAAACCGTGCCGAAGCTGGCCTCTCCCATACCTACCAGTGCCCGTGCCGACAACAGCATGCGATACGAGGTTGCCATACCGGACAGCATGGTTGCAGCGCTCCATACTGCCAGGCCGCCAGCAGCGATACGGGCCCGGTTGCTCCGGTCTCCCATCCGGCCGAACAGAGGTGCAGCCAGCATATAACTGAACATGAAAGCGCTGCCCAATAAACCAAGTCCGGCATCAGACAGCTTCAGGTCAATTTTTATCAGCGGAAATACCGCATAGAGCGCCTGACGGTCGATGTAATTGAGCAGATTGACCGCCAGCAGCAGGGCAAGGGCGTAGCGCGCTTGGCTCTGGCTGATATCAGAACGCGTATGTTTCATGATGCCACTCCACCGGTTCCATATTCACCTGTCGACCCAGTTCGGCGAGCAGTCCATCCATATCATCCTGGAAGCCGGGCATGATAGCAATCCGGATAATGCCGACCTTGTTGTCAACCGTGCTCATGACATTCATCCCCTCGTACGCCTCAAGGATGAACTTGAGGTAGACTATGTCGCGATGGTTTACTTTAAAAAATCGTTCAATCATGAGTTCCCTTTACAACAAAAATTCAGGTGGGAGAATATACTTCAGTCTGCCTGCTCTGTACACGACATTTATGGAGTTCTTGCGAGGTATACTTATGCGTTGCCTGACGGGATACAGAGCGTTTTATCTCTACTCAGCAGCAGGGTAAAGGGAATCAGAAGCAGCCAAACATCGGCGCTGATCGGCTGACATTCCAAACGGGCATTTCTGATCGGCACGTTCATGATGAAATTGCCAACGAAAGTTCCGCAGCAATTCCGACCAGCACATGGGCGGATATGTAACTGTTATAGTGGCTTTACCGATGCAGATGTTGTATAAGCGGAAGGCGGCAGAAATGTCGCCTTTACTTATTTAAAAGGCAGAAAACATGATCCACAAGCACGAAGATTCCTTTTGGGGCGGCATCGTCAAAGCACTTGGCCTGGTATTTGGCGACATCGGCACGAGCCCCATTTATACCCTTACTGTCGTTTTTGCTATGACAAAGCCGACCGTGGCTAATGTCTACGGCATCCTGTCACTTATTTTCTGGACTATGACCATCCTGGTAACCGCCGAGTATGCCTGGCTGGCGATGAGTTTGGGCAAAAAGGGGCAGGGGGGTGAGATCGTCCTTCGGGAAATCATCATCAAGCTGTTTAAAAAAGGGCGTATTCTCGCTTTCGCCGGTTTCCTCTCCTTTCTTGGGGTTTCGCTGCTGCTGGGAGACGGCGTCATCACCCCGGCTATTTCGATCCTCTCCGCCGTTGAAGGTCTGCTGCTGATCCCGTCGCTGGCTGCCACCAAGCAGTCCGTGCTGGTTGTGATCGCCGCCCTGATCGCTTTTACCCTGTTCTTTTTTCAGTCACGCGGCACTGACAAGGTTGCCGGCATTTTCGGCCCGATCATGGTGGTCTATTTCGGCGCTCTTCTGGTATCCGGCGTAATTTCCATCTCCGGAACACCGGCAATCATCTCGGCGATAAATCCCTGGAATGCTGTCGAGTTTTTCCGGCTGAACGGATTTGCCGGATACATCGTCCTTTCGGAAGTCATACTCTGTTCCACCGGCGGTGAAGCGCTTTATGCCGACATGGGGCACCTGGGGAAAAAGCCGATCATTCGCGCCTGGTATTTCGTGTTTGCCGCCCTGTATTTGAACTATCTTGGTCAGGGTGCGTTCATTCTGAACCATCCGGATGCCAAAAACATCCTCTTTGCCATGATTCAGGATCAGTCTCCTCTGCTCTATATCCCATTTCTGCTGCTGACAATCATGGCCACCATCATCGCCTCCCAGGCAATCATCAGCGGCGTGTTCTCCATCGTCTATCAGGGCATCACCACCCGCCTGATGCCGTTGTTCAAGGTCGATTACACCTCAAGCCACATCCAGTCACAGATATATATCAGCGCGATCAACTGGATTCTGATGATTGCTGTTATCTTCGTCATGTTCTTCTTCCAGAAATCCGGCAATCTTGCAGCGGCTTACGGCATGGCTGTGACCGGTTCCATGACCATCACCGCCATAATGATGATTATGGTTTTCTCAAAAACCACCAAGAAGTGGAAGGTTCCGATTGTCGCAGTCATCGCCCTGATTGACATTGTCTATTTTACCTCGACCTTCTCCAAGTTTCCCCATGGCGCCTACTGGTCAATCATTCTGGCGTCGATTCCCTTTGCCACCATTTTGATCTGGACCAACGGTCAGCGGGCGCTCTACCGTGCACTGCGGCCGCTTGATAGGGATATATTCACGCTTTCCTATGAACAGATTTATGCGAAAGAGAAAAATATACCGGGGACGGCGCTGTTCTTCCTGAAAGGGCTGGATGTCATTCCGCCGTATATCGTACACTGTGTCATCCGTTCCAACATCATCTACGAGCGTAATGTCTTTATCTCGATACTGCGCACTGATGAACCGTTTGATGTTTCCTGCCATCACAACAAAAACGTGGGAACCGGGCTGGAGTTTTTTGAAATACGTGCGGGCTACATGGAGGTGCTGGATATCGAAAAGCTGCTTTCATCCAACGGCATCAAAGAGAAGGTCATTTTCTACGGCATCGAGGATATCGAGACCCGAAATCCGGTTTGGAAAATGTTTGCGCTATTGAAAAAACTGACTCCTAACTTCGTGCAGTTCAATAAACTTCCGGCGGCCAAACTGCAGGGTGTTATGACCAGAGTGGAGATGTAATGTTTAGCTGGTTTCTGCTGCTGATCGCACTGGGAATCATTCTGCTGGGGGCAACGGTGTTTACCAACGGTCTGGAATGGTTCGGCAAAAAAATGAAGCTCTCTGACGGTGCCGTGGGGAGCGTATTTGCTGCTGTCGGCACCGCCCTGCCGGAAACTCTGGTGCCACTAGTCGCTATTACATTCGGTACTGTGGAGGCGGGGCATAAAATCGGTGTCGGAGCCATTATTGGTGCCCCTTTCATGCTGGGGACGCTCGCGTTTTTTATCAGTGGTCTGGCGGTGATATGGAATCGCAAAAAACGGAGCGATTATCCGATCATGCGGGTTGACACGGTTGTCATGCGTCGCGATATGGAATATTTCCTGATATTGTATGCTGTGGCGATTGGCGCATCGTTTTTGGGGAGCCATCCGGTCATAAAAACCTTTATTGCCCTGGCGCTCTTTTTGGCCTACGGCGGCTATGTCCTGAAAACGCTGAGAGGTGGTGGCGAGCCTGAGGCGCATGAGATAGAAGAGTCCGAAATCGACCCGTGCTATTTTGCCCCTACATCACATGACCCGCACATGTGGGTCATCGGCACGCAGGTACTCAGTTCGCTGCTGCTTATCGTCTGGGGATCGTACATTTTTGTGGAGAAGGTGCAGATCATTTCCGTGCAGATGGGGATTTCACCGTTTATCCTGGCGATGATCATCGCGCCGATTGCCACCGAACTGCCGGAAAAATTCAACAGCGTGATCTGGATCAACAAGGGGAAAGATACTCTGGCCATCGGCAATGTCACCGGAGCAATGGTCTTTCAGGGATCAATCATTACCGCCATCGGGATTTTGATGACCGACTGGCAGCTGAATGGCGCCGCTCTGCTGACTGTTGCCCTGACCTTTGCTTCCGTCGGCATGGCGTACCTGCAAATTCGCTGGAAAAAACATCTGACCCCCGGCACTCTGCTCGTGGGGGGCGCTTTTTACTTCATATTTCTGGTACTTATCTTTACAGGGAACATTTGAATTACGAGGATGATGGTATGGTTCTGAAACGGAAAAACGGACTGAAAATACTGTTTATTGCCCTGTTGCTGGTATGCATACCTGTTCTGGCCGCACGTGCGGAAACCATTCTCAAGGTCGGCGGCACCGGCAGCGCCCTTGGTACAATGCGGCAACTGGCCACACTGTATGAAAAATCACACCCCGGCATCAAAATCATGGTAATGCCGAGCCTTGGCAGCACCGGAGCGATTAAGGCGATACTGATGAGCAAGATCGATCTGGCGCTTTCCGGACGGGCTCTGAATGATGCGGAGCTGCAGAAAGGGGCGCAGGAAGCGGAATATGCCCGTTCTCCGCTGGTTGTTGCCACCAATTCAAAAATCAGCAAAATGAACGTGACTACCCGTGAATTGGCAGAGTTCTACAGCAATCCTGCGGCACGCTGGCCTGACGGCAGCCGTGTACGGCTCGTTCTACGTCCGGAACACGACATTGATACCATCTTGATGAGGTCTCTCTCGCCGGAGATTGATCATGCCATGAAAGCCGCTCTGAGCCGTCCCGGCTTGATTATGGCAATCACCGATCAGGAAGCCGCCGAAATGATTGTCAAAACGCCCGGCGCATTGGGTTTCGTCGCGCTGAGTGAAATAATGAGTGAGAACCGGACGGTGAACCAGCTCTCTCTGAATGATGTACACGCACGCAGCGGGAATACACCCAATCCGTCCTACCCTGTGCTCAGATCATTTTATCTGGTCACAACTCCCAAAACCTCGTCAGAAACCCTGAAATTTGTCGACTTCATACAATCATCTGCTGCTGCCGCCGTGTTAGCAAAGAACGGCAACATGGTTGTCAAGAGATAATAGAGGTGCGCTGCAATGTATGATGCGCGGAGAATAACCAGGGTTACCACCGGAATAGCCGGTATTGTGTCAGTTGTGGTGGCACTGCTTTTTCCGATCGGCTATTATTATGTTTCTTACGAGAGTATTCAAACTGGCGTCGAGGTGGAAGCTGAAATAACCGGCCGCATCGTTACTGATGTCATTAACAGTAATCCTGATTTGTGGAATGTTCAGCAGACACGACTGGAGGAGCTCCTGTCACGACGGACACGGGAGAACCCACAGGACATCCGGCGAATATTTGACAAGAACCATGCTCTGGTAGCCGAAAGCGTCATCCCTTTGAAAGCGCCGCTCCTGAGACGGAATTTTGATCTGCTGGATTCCGGGGCTACTGTCGGCACGCTTGAAATCGTTACGTCATTGTTCCCGCTGCTGCTCCGTTCCGGAGTGGCCCTGCTGCTTGGCCTCTGCTGCGGAGCGGTAATATTCATCACCCTGCGTGTTCTGCCGATGAAAGCCGTAGCCAAGGCTGAGAAAAAACTGACTGAAAGCGAGGCACGCTATCGCGGCCTGGTGGACAAGGCTCCAAATGCTATCCTTGTGTACGGCAAAGAGCGGGTGCTCTATGCCAATCAGGCAGCGGTCCAACTGCTCGGTGCTGAAAATTTTGGACAGGTGGTCGGTCAGGAAATCACCACATTTTTTCGTTCCGATGAAGGTAATCTGTTTCAGGAGTTTTTCAAGGCGCCGGAGATTAAGGAGGAGCGTGACGTACAGCGGGAATTGAACCTGACACGTGTTGACGGCGCCCATCTTGATATTGTAGCAGTTGGAATACGAAGTGATTATTTGGATAACCCGGCCGTACAGGTGATACTGCACGACGTAACCGAGCGCAAGCGGCTGCAGGAAGAGTTGTCTGGCAAGGTGGTACAGTTGGAGGCGGCTCTGATCAAAGTAAGGCTGCTTGAAGGTATTATCCCGATCTGCATGTACTGTAAAAAAATCCGGGACGACAAACAGGGTTGGTCACAAATCGAGCGGTACATTACGGAACACTCCGATGCTCAGTTCAGTCACGGCATCTGTCCGGAATGTTTTGAAAAAACCATGGAGGAAATGAAGGATATGGAAACCAGAAAGAGCGGTTGATTCAACGCATCGGTCTCGCCAGAAAGTGGCCTTGATGTGTTTCGCGCCGCTCCAGTTCGGCGTCGATCAGATTGAGTATCTCAAATTTCTTCAGCGACCAGAGCGGCGCAATCAAGTTGTCATGACCGCCGTCGCCGGTCAGGCGGTGGATAAGAATACGCGGCTCAAGTCGCTCCAGAAAATCACACACCAGACCGGCATACTCGTCCCTGCCCATTACCTGCAGTTCTCCCCTCCCATACATTTCAGCCAGTTTTGTCCCCTTCATGACGTGAAGCAGGTGCAGCTTGACGCCGTCAACGTCGAGCCGATTCAATTCTCCAGCCATTGCCAACATCTGCAGGCGCGTCTCGCCCGGCACTCCGAGAATGACGTGCGCACACACCTTGATCCCCCGCGACCGAACACGCGCAATGGCGTCAACCGAACAGGCATGGTCATGGCGGCGGTTGAGCAGCTCCAGGCTGGTGTCGTACATGGACTGGATGCCCAGTTCCAACCAGAAATAGCTTTGGGCGCTCAACTCCTCCAGGTAATCGAGCACATCATCAGGAAGACAGTCAGGGCGGGTGGCAATGATGAGGCCGGCAACATCTATCACTGCACTGGCTTCCGTGAACAGCGATCGCAACCGATCAACCGGCATATAGGTGTTTGAGTATGCCTGAAAATAGGCGATGAATCGGGCCGCTTTGTACTTGCGCCGCATAACCTCCTTGCCGTCTTCGATTTGACCAGTCACAGAGAGGGTGCGCAGAATACCATGTGATCCGGAACCGTGGCCACCGCAGAAGATACATCCCTCTATATCGAGGGTGCCATCACGGTTAGGGCAGGTGAAGCCGGCGTCAACCGAAATCCGCTGCACCCGGCAGCCAAAGAGTCTCTTCAATTCATCGGAAAAAGCGTTGTAGCGTTTTGCCGGAGAGGTCACCAGACCGGTCTGCAAGGCGAATGAGTCGCCGTTACGATGAGGGCCTTGGTCAGGCAGGAGGCTGCCCTGATGGCCGGCAACAACACGACGTATGTCATGGTCCTGCAGCTCTTTCATTCAGTTACGCTTTTCGCCCGCTCATAATGCCGGCGCCATTGGGCAATGTTATGTCGAGCCTTTCAATGTTTGTTACACCAGCTTCTGCCATCATAGTGGCCAGTTCTCCCTGAGAATACGATTGCCCCGTTTTGGTTCCAATGAGCATATTCAGTGAGAACAACGCGGGAAATGGGGGGCCGTCCTTGGTGTCATCCAGAATAAATTCCTGAATCATCAGCCGTCCTCCCGGATCAAGGGCGGCTACCGCCTCGCGAATAAGGGTGGCGCATGCTTCGGGGCCATCGGAGTGGAGAACATGTGACAGCCAAGCCACATCAAATCCGCACGGAAGAGGATCAATGTGATAATCACCTGAAACAAACGAAATTCTCTGTGCGAGACCAAAACGGTCTATGGTGCTTTCGGCAAAGGAGCGAGTAGTCGGCAGATCGTAGACAACGGCGGTCAGTTCAGGATTTGCGGTGCAAAAATGTATGGAATACGTTCCGGGGCCGCCACCGAGGTCCAGCAACCTGCGGCAGCCGGACAGGTCTATCGCTTGAGCAATGCCTGGTGCCAGCTGGCTGGCCAAATTGAACATCCCCATCAGAAAGCTTTCTCTGACAGTCTCGTCGTCTCCATGCGAGACACTCTCCCTGACCGGTCCCCCGTCTTTGACCGCATCGTCAAGATGCGACCAACCGGACATGAGATGGTGATGATGCATGATAATGTGTCCCAGATAACCGGGAGATGCTTTTGTCAGATGAGCCGCTGCGAAGGGGATCGCCTCATATTCGCTGTCACTTTTTTTCAGCAGACCGAGAGCCGACAGGGCGTCAAGCAGCATGGTGGTTGCGCGTTGGTCGCAGTTGCACTGTTGCGCAATCGCGTGAGCCGTCATCGATCGACTTTCAAGCAGGCTGAAAATGTCGAGTTTTACCCCCGCATGCAGTGCACATGTACTCCAGTATCCGCCAGATAGTTGCAGTAAACCGGAAATTGTCCATTCAGATGCATTCATTTGTAATCCCCTTTGATGATTCCGAGCGATGATAATCTGTAAAATATGCGTAATTTCTTTAGGATACGGCGATCAGTGTGTCAAGCTCTTTTACGTTTGGATAAAATACCGTTCCGGTAATGCTGCTCGTTTAGCTTAGTAACACTTCCGAAATTAGATGAGCATGGATACAGAGTTTGCAAGAGTAGATGAGCGCATTGCAGGCACACGAATCTCAGAGAATCTACGGCCCACTGATTTACATGCATAACAGATTTTTATTTGATCTGATGAACATAAATGCCATATTTATAAAACACTGTTATGCATATATCAAAATAGTTGCATTTGCAGTTCCAATGGTGTTATGTATACACAATAATGATGATCAGATTTTGTGTTTATTATATATTATATCTCGTATGTATTTTAAATTACTACACTGTTTGACCGCCTGACTATGTCACTTTCAAATTGAATTTGTAAAATGTTTATTTTATTTGTAGAGAATAAAGGTGCAGATTGTTGCAAATTATTTGCTGTTTCATGACGTGGCACTGAACAAGTATCCAAATTGGAAACCTGACAATATATTTAGATTCGAAGTATCCTTGATGGAAGCAGTAGCGGTGACAAAGCAGTAACTGACTGATTTAATGCTTTGAGCGTGAACATATCAGCATCCAACCTAAATGAGAGGGGGCTCGCATCACAAATATCCGGTAGGAACTTGATAGTAAAAACCAAGAAAGGAGTACCAAATGGCAGAAAAACAGTATGATTGGGCAAAAATTGCCAAAGACCCACGTTTCATTGAGCTGCATCACAAGAAAACAGCATTTTTGTTCGGCTGGTGGATCTTCTCCACCGTCTATTACTTCTTGCTTCCGATAGGCGCTGCGTATGCACCCGGTCTGTTCAAGATCAAAGTAATCGGCGTAATTAATTTCGGCTATGTTTTCGCACTATCCCAGTTTTTTGTTTCGTGGGGCCTGGCATTGTATTACGCCAAGGTAGCCAACAACGACTTTGACCGACTGACCAGAGAACTGATCAGCGAAATTCAGTAAAGGAGGATACGACAAAATGACATTTAAGAACATCATCATCGCCACAACCCTTGCCCTTTCCGTTTCCGCAGCCGCCTTTGCTGAAGAGCCGAAGCAAGCCGTAGCCACTCCTGGAGCACCTGCCGTTGCCATCGTCCCTGTCACAACTCCTGGCGCACCGGCCATGACAGCACCGGGCCCCGCCACAACGGCCCCTGCAGCGGCAACTGCACCGGCACCTATCAAGAAGCAGGTGACACTAAAAGCCAACAAAGTCATCACACTCTCCATGTTTGCCGTCATTATCGGCATCACCATGGCTGTTGTTGTCTGGGCCGCCAAGCAAACCAAATCGGCTGCCGACTTTTACGCGGCAGGCGGCGGCATTACTGGAACCCAGAACGGCTGGGCTATTGCGGGCGACTACATGTCGGCAGCCTCGTTCCTCGGAATTTCCGGCCTGATTTCCCTGTATGGTTATGACGGCTTCATGTATTCGGTTGGCTGGCTGGTCGCCTACATCACGGTGCTTCTGATTATCGCCGAACCATGCCGCAACGCCGGCAAGTACACCCTGGGAGATATTCTTTCCTTCCGTACCGATCCGAAACCGGTTCGCGCTTTGGCAGCGGTATCGACCGTGGCTGTTTCCACCTTCTACCTGACCGCCCAGATGGTCGGTGCCGGCAAACTGATGGCACTGCTCGTCGGCGTGCCGTACAAGACCGCCATTGTCGGCGTCGGCATCCTGATGGTCGGCTACGTCGTCTTCGGCGGCATGACCGCCACCACCTGGGTCCAGATAATTAAGGCCGGCCTGCTCATGTCCGGTGCATTCCTGCTGTCATTTCTTGTATTACTGAAGTGCAACTTCAATATTTTTGCTTTCTTTGAATCAATCGTCAACAGCCCGGATATACAGGATCACGTTTCCAAACTAGTACTGCGGGACGGCATCGTCTTGAATGGTATCGACGCAGGGCAGCGTTTCCTTGAGCCGGGCTTATTCCTCAAAAAACCGCTTGATCAGATTTCCCTCGGTATGGCTCTGGTCCTCGGTACCGCAGGGATGCCGCACATCCTGATGCGTTTCTTCACGGTACCGACCGCTCAGGCTGCCCGTAAATCAGTTATCATCGCCATGTTTATCATCGGCGGCTTCTACATCTTGACCACCCTGCTCGGTTTCGGTGCTGCCATAAACCTGACACCACAGGGCATCATTTCGGTTGACCCGGGTGGCAACATGGCCACCCTGATTCTTGCTCAGACAATGGGTGCTGAAATCGCTCCGGTCTTGGGCGACATCTTCCTGGCTTTCCTCTGCTCGGTTGCCTTTGCCACCATTCTGGCTGTTGTTTCCGGTCTTGTTCTGGCCGCTTCAGCAGCTATTGCACACGACATCTATGTTAATGTTATCAAAGACGGCCATGCTGACCAGCACGAGCAGGTTATGGCTGCTCGCGTCACCTCGCTGGTGGTCGGTGCCGTTGGTATTGTTATCGGCCTGATGGCTGAAAAAGCCAACGTTGCCCACTTGGTGGCCCTAGCCTTCGCCGTTGCCGCTTCGGGCAACCTGCCGGTGGTTTTCCTGTCACTGTTCTGGCGCAAGTTCAACACCGCCGGAGTAATCTCCGGTTTGTTGGTTGGTACCATTGCTTCCATAGGCTTGGTTATGGTTTCCCCGAACATGACCTACCCGAAAACTGTTGCTGCCGGAGCCAAGAAGATTGTGGCCGCCATGGAGCAGAAACAGGCTGAACTCCCTCCTGGTGCTACATTGTCAGAGAAAGATGCCGTAGCACTTGCCAAAGCGAAAGTTAATGCGGAGCTGACCGGCACCTCGATGATGGGTCTTGAAAAACCACTTTTTACCTTGAAAAATCCAGGCATCATCTCCATTCCGCTTGGATTCATTGCTGCTATCCTCGGTGCTCTGCTGTTCCCGAACAAGCGCTCTGAAGAGATGTTCGACGAAGTGTATGTCCGTCAGAATACCGGCCTCGGTATGGCAAAGGCCGTTGAGCATTGATAATTAATTGTTTCGTTTGACTGCTGTGATACAGTGGGGGTGGCTTGCCATCCCCACTGTTTTTTATTGAGCGTCCGTCTGGAGTTGCTATGGAGCAGGTTTCACTTATAGCTGCAGAGCGGTATGAACGCGCAGGCGTGCGGCAGGCGATTATCGAGCTTCTTGAGCCGTTTGGCGGGATGTCCTCGTTTGTTACCAGCGGAGAACGGGTGCTGCTTAAGCCGAATATGCTCTCTGCCAAGGAGCCGGAACAGGCGGTGACGACACACCCATTGATTGTGACGGCTGTAGCAGAATTAGTCAGGGAAGCTGGCGGAACCGTCCTTATTGGTGACAGCCCTGGAATCGGCAGTTTTACCCGTGTTGCGAAAAAAACCGGTATGTATGACGCAGCAGAAGAAAGCGGCGCGGCTTTGGTTGAATTCACAGAAAGTGTCGAACTGAAGGGAAGTGGCATGTTTCGCTCCATTCACCTGGCGCGGGCCTACTACGACGCTGACAAGATCATCAATCTGCCAAAACTGAAAACTCATGAGATGATGACGATGACCTGCGCGGTAAAAAATTTATTCGGTGCGGTGATCGGGACGGAAAAGGCGGGCTGGCATCTTAAAGCAGGTTGTTCACAGGAACTGTTTGCGCAACTGCTGCTCGAAATATACCTGCTCAAGAAGCCGGTGCTGAATATTGTTGATGCTATTATCGCCATGGAAGGTAACGGTCCCGGAAACGGAAACCCGGTCAACATCGGCATGTTGATAGCGGGAGCTAACGCGGTGGCGGTCGATACCATAGCAGGAAAGCTTGCAGGAATTCCTGTCGATCTCCTGTATATCGAACGTCAAGCTGGGCGTATGGCAATGGCGGGGGCACAGCTGAAGGATATTGAACTCTTTGGTATGCAGGTAGAAGCGTTTCCCCTGCTACGCGTAAAACTCCCCGATTCGCTCGATGTCAGGTTTGGTTTGCCCGGTTTCCTGACAAAAAGATTGAAAAAACATCTGATTCCGCATCCTGCTGCAGACCGGGCGACGTGCATATTATGCGGTATCTGCCGCGATGCCTGCCCTCCGGCAGCTATCGCCATACAAAACAGCGCGCTGTCAGTTGACAATGCGCGCTGTATTCATTGCTGGTGCTGTCGTGAATTATGCCCCATCGGAGCCATGAAAACAAAAAAGGGATTGCTGCTAAAAGCTGCGGCACTGTTTTCCGGTAAAAAGTCGCCGTAAACAGGTCAGGATTCTTCCTCTTCTGCACCGAGCGGGATTTCACGGTATGCGCGCTCTTCTTCAACTCGTTTGGTTTGGGCCATCAGCTTTTCGAGATCGGACTTGCATTTAACGCAATGGCGGGTAAACGGCATCGCTTTGAGTCGGCCAAGCGGTATCTCCTCATCACATTCTTCACAGATACCATACTCACCTTCAGTAATACGCAGCAACGCTTCATCAATACTGTGAATCTTCTCGCGCTCTCGATCACCAAGCAGCAAACCCAATTCTCGATCCCGTTCCGATGATGCCTGATCGTAAATATCACCGCCTGGTTCAATTGCAGCAACTGCTTCGGTACCGTTTTTTACTGATTTCTTGATTTCGCGGAGCGTTTCAGTTTTCAGCCTTTCCAGAATCTGCCTGATTTCCTGCCACTTGGAATCTTGTGAATCCGGCGGTGTAACGGCAAATTCGGGCGGGTGCACAGTGACAGAATCAATTTTCGTAGATGTTTTTTTTGCAGACTTTACCGGCGCTTTTGATGTGGATTCCTGCATTGAGGGTGCTGTTTTGGCAGGTTCAATCAAGCCGCCAAGCGGCGTTTTCTTGGCCGCTGGTTTTTTTGCAGGTTCCCCGACGTGAGGCGGAGCAGCAGCTTTTATCGGCTTTGCCGATACTTTCTTTTCAGCAGGTGCCTTTGTAGGTGCTGAATTTGTTGCAGTCACTTTTGTGTTCTTACTTTTTGTTGCCATATTATCTCATCTCCGCGCGTTGCATGGAAGTAGTGTGTCCCTGAAAAAGGCGGCAAACTATCACAAAAAACATCATATTTGTCAAGCTTCGTCTGAACAGTTTCGTTTGAACAATAAAAAACCACACCGGTTGTCAGCTAAAAAGCATAACCGGTGTGGCATAAAATCCTGTTACGTGGGAACGCTATTTGACGACGAACTCTGCTCGTCTGTTCTTTGCCCAAGCGCTCTCATCGTTGCCCTGGACGGCAGGTTTTTCTTTGCCATAGCTGATTATCGACAGGTTGCCCTCTTTGACGCCGAGAGTGGTTATATACTTCAGAGCAGCTTTGGCACGGCGCTCACCAAGAGCGAGGTTGTATTCAGCGGAGCCGCGCTCATCACAATGCCCCTCGATCTGAATTTTCCGCTCTGCCAATGTTTTAAGAATTGTGTCTGCATTCTTCGCAAGTACGTCACGTGTGTCTTGACGCAAATCCGCTTTGTCAAAATCAAAATATACGGTTTCCAAGCGAGCTTCAACCGGTACGTTCATTGTACTTGTGCTTGCTTCGCTCTGGGCAGGTTGAATCTGCGGAGCCATCTGGGCGGCATTAGCATCAGTATTTTTTGCCGGTATGGCAGGCTCGACTTTTTCGGTGACGGCAGCAGGAACGGCAGCGGAATCTTTTTTAACAGCTTCATTTCCCGCACAACCGCCAATGAACAATGCAACAAGACCAAGTCCTGCAAGCATAGGTACTCGTAACTTTTTCATAATCAGCTCCTTTTTTTTATTTGTATGACGTTTAAACCGTCATAATACAATGTTTCAGGGATTATACATCAGAGTTTTAGTATTGCAACAGATAATGCGGCTGTGTCGTGAAATACACGTGTAGCGAGACCAAGCCGACACTTAATGGGCTGACCAGGTTGGTTGAAAAAATGTTCCCTTTGCGTGTGTCACTTTTGTTTGTCCGGTGCCATCTGAACGCATGACATATACCCCTGCTCCGCTGCTCCGCTTTGAACTGAAACAGATAAAACGTCCGTCAGGTGACCATGCGGGATTTTCGTTGTTACCATCAGTCGTAAGTTGTCTGTCGGCAGAACCGTCCGGTGATACGCTAAATATATTAAAACCGTTGCTGCTCATCCTCGAGTAGGCGATTTTATCACCTTTTGGCGACCAGCGCGGGTTAACATTGTAACTCCCGGTGGTGGTCAGTCGCCTGACGTTGCTGCCGTCGCTTTTCATAAGAAAGACCTGCGGTTTTCCGAGACGGTCCGAGACAAAAGCGATCTGTGTGCCGTCAGGCGACCAGGAAGGATAAAGATCGAGTGCCGAATTGACCGTCAACCGAACAGGTGCAGCACCATCCTTATTAAGTGTGTATATCTCGGCATCTCCGTCCTTGCTGAGAGCAAGGGCAATCTTAGAACCGTCAGGCGCCCAGCTTCCGGTGATATTAAGTCCCCGGCGCTTTGAAACAACAACCTCGGCAGTATTGGAGAGTGAGCGTCGGTACAGATCCGGGTTACCACGCTTATATGATGTGAAAATAATCTGCCGCCCATCAGGAGTAAAATCGGGGTTCATATTGATGGAGTGGTTTTTCGTCAACGGGAGCGGATTATATCCATCCCAATCCATGATATAGATTTCTTTGTTGCCGGTTTGAGTTGAAACATACGCAATCCTGGTTGTAAATGCTCCTTTTTCACCAGTGATGACACGGAGAATTTCATCAGCAAAAAGGTGACTGAAGCGGCGCAAGTCACTGGCAGTGCCGAGGTATCGTTTGGACGTTGTCACTTTACGGTTCACAACATCGAAAAGACGAAACTCAACGGCCACCTGATCACCGGTTTGAGTGATCTCGCTGCGTACAAGAAGATCGAAACCGGCATTCAGCCATGGCGCAAAATCGCTTTCCATCAGTGATGTGCTTTTTGCGGTAACATAAGCGGGACGAGTTTCAGCAGTGACTGTGCCTGACATATTCATGTCAAAGGTAAGCACATCCGGGATCAGTTTCACAGAATCAGCAGAGAGTGATGCTGTTCGTAAGAGAGGTGCGTCAACGGCAAGTTTCAGCATTCGGCTGCCTGGAGCGGTGACTTCAATATATCCGGATTGAGCGGACGACTCGCCCGGTAGCATAATAAACAGTAAAAGAATAATAAGTATTTTCACAATCGTACCTAACGCGATGACCTGCTGGAAATTTTTTCTGGTTTGAAGACAAAACCGTTTTCAAAAACAGTATGTGAGGGGGGCGCGGGAAATTTCTCGCTAGCCAGATCAATGGCTCGTCTAACAGCCAGTTCGAATGAAACATCACCACTGCTGCGCTCAAATTTGACCCGTATCAGCTTCCCCTCTCCAGAGATGGTCAAACGCGCAGCAACCTCAGGATTTTTTGATGAGTAACTGCTGGTCAGTTTCAGAGCATCTTCAAGGCGGGATTTAATGTAATCAGCATAGCGACTGCCCGCCGCACTACCGGTGGCGGTGGGGGAACCTGCTTTTGCATCGGTACCGGAAACTTTCCCCCGCAGTTTTCCCAGGGCTGCCTCTTCATGACGAGCGTCAGCATTTCTTTCCAGGGCTGCCATCCGTTTCATGAATTCAGTCTCTGCGGATGCAGTGTTGCGCGGGGCAGTTTGTTTTATCGGTACCTTTTGCGCTGTCTTTGAAACAACCGGTGCTGCCATTGGCAGTGGTGCGGGAGGTGGAGGTGATATGTCCGCTTCTCCCTGCGGTTGCGCTGTATCACCTGTATGAGGATCGAGAACCGGAAGATTAACCACATCGACATAATATGTCTGCTGCACGACAGAGGATGCCGGAAACAATTCTCCCCACCAGAGAATCAACAAAAAAACCGCCAGATGCATGACGGCTGAAAAGATAAAGCTGACGCCGCATCCGGCGTCAATTCGTGAAGCATGTGAGCTCATTATTTTGCAGCCGGTTCCGTTACCATTCCAAGGCGTTCAATACCAGCCCCCTTGATATCTGCCATTATTTTAACAACTTCTCCATACTGCACTCCCGCATCGGCCTTCAAAAAAACCTCTTTTTTCACCCTGGCGGCAAACATTGTCGATAGGCGTTTGCGCAGTTCCCCCGGCGCGACCTCATCCTTGTCGATAAACAATCTGGCATTCTTATCGATGGAAACTACCACCGACTCTTCTGCGGGGGTCATTGCCTTGGTATCCGCTTTCGGAAGGTTTACCTGTACACCCTGTTGCATCATCGGTGCGGTTACCATAAAGATGACAAGCAGCACCAGCATGACATCGACAAGCGGCGTAACGTTTATTTCTGCCATTACGGCACGATTGTTATTGTTTCCGCCCATGGCCATGGTTATTTCCCCGCAATGGTCCGCTGTACGATATTGAGAAATTCAGAGGAGAAGCTGTCCATTTCGTTAATCAAGACACGTATTTTATGCTGAAAGTGGTTATACGCCATGACTGCCGGAATGGCAGCGACCAGACCAATTGCTGTTGCAATGAGCGCTTCAGCAATACCTGGCGCGACGACCGCCAGCGATGCCGAGCCGGTTTTGCCGATCCCCTCAAAGGCGGTCATAATGCCCCATACAGTGCCGAACAGGCCGATGAAGGGGGATGTCGAGCCGGTTGTGGCAAGAAACGTCAGATACTTTTCAAGCCGGGTAATCTCCGAGTTAGTAGCCCGGCGCAACGCCCGGGAAACATTTTCAACACCACCCAGGTCAGTGCTGAGAACTGATGTGTCGCTTTTGCCGTCGGTCTCGACAACTTTTTTCAGTTCACTGTACCCTTCATTAAACAACAGTGACAGGGGGGAGTTGGCAAAACGGTCAGTTTGCGAGGCAATTGCATCAAAACGTTTTGACTTCCAGAAAAAATCCATAAAACGTTCAGATTCGCTCTTTGCACGGTAGACCTGAAAAAATTTGAACAGGATGATTGCCCAGGAAACGACTGAGAACGACAGGAGCAGGAGGAGCACAAGTTTAACAACAATGCCGGCACCAGTGATAATAGCCAAGAATGATACCTCCAGATAGGTTATGCCACATCCACATCAAAAAGAGTCCTCAAGTTCCTCAACGTACTGACTGCATACTTCCGCAGCCTCAATCCCCGTCGTCGCAAATCCAACTTTGATGTGAAATTGGAATTATTGACGAAAAAGCTAGTACGTTCAGGAAATCAAGTCAAGACAAAACAATTTCTGTCACATCGTGCATCAGTCCTTCGAAAGCCGTGCCGCAATGTGATCGAGGATTATTCCAGCAAGTCGATCCTTTGTCATCAGCCCGTACTCACTACTGCTACCATCCTTGAAAAACAGGTGCGCCCGATTGGTATCGACATTGAAACCGGCATCTGTTCCGCTGACATCATTGGCCACAATGATATCGAGGTTTTTTTCACACAGTTTTTCAAGTGAATTTTTCACAAGAGCGTCGGTCTCGGCGGCAAAGCCAACCAGAAACGGGGGCTGTTCCATCTTGCCCAGTCCGGCCAGAATATCAGGATTCCTCACCAGTTCAATGGTGGTGGTATCCCCTTTCTTTTTCAACTTTGTGCTGTTCCGCAACTGCGGCCGATAATCGGCTACCGCAGCCGCCTTGATGACCACGTCATAGTCGGCGGCATTGCCTATAACCTCGCGCAGCATGTCGGCCGCGCTGGTGACAGAAATACGGTGTACTCCCACCGGTTTTGCCAAAGCGGTCGGACCACTGATCAACAGTACGCGGGCGCCCCGTTGCTGGGCAGCGCGGGCGAGCGCATAGCCCATTTTCCCTGAGGAATGGTTGCTGATATAGCGGACCGGATCTATCTCTTCACGCGTTGGACCGGCAGTGATCAGTATGTTTCGACCAGCCAAATCCTTATCCGTCAGTGCCGAAAGAGCTGCCTCAAATATGGCCTCCGGTGCGGCCAGTTTGCCCATGCCTTCCCAGCCACAGGCCAGGCCGCCGCTGACAGGCGCCTCAAACAGGTACCCCAGTCGGCGTAATTTCTGTTCGTTTTCCTGATAAATCGGGTTGGTAAACATGTTGACATTCATGGCAGGAGCGAACAGTACCGGAGCTTTGGTCGCCATGATCGTTGTTGTGAGCATGTCATCGGCAATTCCGGAGGCTATTTTACCGATAATGTTGGCAGTGGCAGGCGCAACAATGAACAGATCGGCGCGGTCGGCAAGCGAGATATGTCCGATTTCCTGTTCTGCAATCAGGTTGAAGAGCTCGGTATGCACCGGGTGCGACGACAACGTTTGAAACGTGAGTGGCGTGACAAATTCCCGGGCGGCTTGTGTCATGACTACATGCACGTCAGCACCCGCTTTGGTCAGAAGGCGCACTAGCTCGATAGCCTTGAAGGCGGCAATTCCTCCGCAGACACCCAACACAATATTTTTGTGTTCAATCATATAAAAACCGCCTTAAAAGTAGGGGTTGCAGCGTTTTTCGTGGCCAATGGTTGTTTCAGGGCCATGGCCCGGATACACGATCACCGTATCTGGTAGATTAAACAGCTTGGTGCGGATAGACAGTAGCAGCTGTTCATGTGACCCTCCCGGCAGGTCGGTCCTGCCGATTGAATCAGCAAAGAGAGTGTCGCCGGTGATGACTTTCCCAGCATCCTCAAAATAAAGGCAGCAGCCCCCTTGGGTATGGCCGGGAGTGTGGAGCACTTCCAGGCGGTGCGTGCCGAAAACAATTTCCATGCCGTCGATCAGGTAATCATCCGCCTCCGGCGAATTTTCACCGTGCAGACCGTAGTTCCGGGCGACCTCGGCAGACCGGCTCAGCATGGCGATATCGGCCTTATGAATCAGAAGCCGAGCAGCGAAGGCGGTGACTGTCTGACTGTTTCCGCCAATGTGATCAAAATGACCATGGGTATTTATAATTAAATGGATTTTCAGCCCATGCCGTTTCACCACACTGACTATCGCCTCTACGTCGCCACCCGGATCAACAACAATCCCCTCGCGGCTTTGTTCGCAGCCGACAATGTAACAGTTAACCGACAACGGGCCGACTTCAATTGAATCAAAAATCATATCACTCTCACTGGTTATCTGACTCACGACGGCAGGGCCGTACTATGATATTTTGAGGTGGTCACAGTTTGTTGACATCTTCCTCCGACATGCTACACTGACGCAGAAGTTCACAGCGCATCCTGCGGCTGTCCCGTCCGACGCTTTACGCCGGATGAAAAACCACTACCAAGGAGTAATGCATTATGGAACGCTGGATTTGCACAATCTGCCAGTATGTTTATGATCCCGCTGTTGGGGACCCCGATCGTGGGATTGCACCAGGAACTCCGTTTGAAGCGCTGCCTGACGATTGGAGCTGTCCTCTTTGCGGTGCCGGTAAAGATGTTTTCGAAAAAGAGTAAAATGATGTGGGCGGGCAACAAGCCCGCCCGTTTTTTATGGCTTTTTCGGTTTGTCAGCTTCCTTCACAATGTCAACGGTTGTTACGCCGGCTTCTACTTTAATCCGCCAAATCAAGCCGCATGCTCCGCATTCTTTAATTGGTGAATGTTCAGCTGAAAATCCGTTTGAATGCATATCGATATCAACATCAGTCCGACTACCGCAGTTGGGGCACTTCATAGTGTTACTTCCTCCAGTTTCGTTTTTTTCTTATTTGGCCAGTTCAGGCAAAATGTGTGTAATAGCAGCAAAAAGTTCGTCAAGGTCGGATCGCTGCATGTCCCCCATGTGGGCAATACGGAACGTTTCTCCCTTAATTTTTCCATAACCGTCGTCAAACGCAAAACCGGTTTCACCGAGTTTTTTCTTCAGAGCAGCCAGGTCAATTCTTCGACTGTTGCGACTGCACGTCAAGGTCTGTGAACGGTATGCCAAAGGTGGGAAAGAGTCAAAACCCCGCTCAGTCAGCCAGTATCGCACATAATTGGCCAGATCATTGTGGCGTGCCCAACGGTTCTCAAGTCCTTCGGCGAACATGCGCTCCAGCTGGCAATCAAGGGCATAGATCAATGAAATGCAGGGGGTCGAAGGAGTATTGTGTTTGGCATCGTTAGCGGCAAACTCTATAAAATCGAAATAATAGCCGCGCCCCTCCATGGTTGACGCCCGTTTCAGCGCTTTTTCGCTTGTGGTGAAAACTGCAAGACCGGGCGGCAGGGCGAAGGCCTTTTGCACGCCAAAGATGCAGCTGTCGATGCCAAGCTCATCGACCGGAATTTTAAGCGCACTCATAGACGACACTGTGTCAACAATGAACATGACATCCGGGTATCTGCGCATAACTTCGGCAATTTCGGTGATCGGCGACATAACTCCCGTGGATGTTTCGTTATGAATCATGGTCATGCTGTCATATTTCCCGCTGGCAAGGGCTTTTTCAACGGCTTCAGCGGTAACCGGCATGCCCCAGTCGAAGCGTATTGCATCAGCTTGTTTGCCGCAGCGAAGTGTCACATCATGCCACTTGTCAGAAAAAGCACCGTTGCAGAAATTGACACAGCGTGTACCAACCAGATTGCGAATCGCCCCTTCCATGACCCCGAACGCGCTTGAGGTGGCAAGAAAAACTTTGCTATCGGTGAAAAGCAGCTTTTTCAAACCGGCAGTCACGCGACTGTGTAAATCCGCGTACTCCTTCATGCGGTGTCCAATCATCGGTGAAGACATTGCTTTCAATATATCGGGGTGTACCTCAACCGGTCCGGGGATAAACAGTTTTTTGTGCATAAAAGACATATCTCCATTGCTGAAAAGTATTGAATAGTCGGTGGTTTGTAAAGCTAACAAAAGGGTGGCACAATGTCAAGATTCAGCGCAGTGAATACCCCAATGCAGATGCAAGATGAATGCATAATAGCAATTTGCAATTGACGATAGCGGGCACAATCTGTATCATGCCGAGTCCAAATGACATTTTCTGTAAAGAGGAGCGATTGATGCTAAAGCGAATTTTATTGTCGGCAGTTGCAGTATATATGCTGTCAGTTGCCGGGGTGGGTGCGGCGGAAACCAAAGACATCAAATTCAATTTCAAAAACGCCGATCCGGTTGTGTTCAGCCATGAATTGCATCTGAAAAAATACCACAACAATTGCAGGATTTGCCATAATACCATCTATAATCTGAAAAATTCAAAACGCTATACGATGGCGGAAATGGAAAAGACCAGATCTTGCGGTGCCTGTCATACCGGTATGAGAGCATTCAGTGTTGCCAGCGAAAAGGGCTGCTCACGCTGCCACAGCGGAAAGCCACGCAATGTCACATACACTATAAAAGGACTCGGCTCAGCACTTTTCAGTCATGAAGTCCATATCGAGGTGACTGGCGGTGCCTGCAAAGGGTGCCATAACGGCACAGTGATTACCGGCAAGGAAAAGGCGGTAACTATGGCGGCAATGGAGAACGGGCGCACCTGCGGTGCATGCCACAACGGCAAGCACGCATTTGCGGTTACAGCAAACTGTGACCGCTGCCATCAGGGACTTAAACCGAAAGAGATCATATTCAATCTGAAAGGGACTACCCCTGCAACTTTCAGTCATGCGTTTCATACCGAGGCGTACAGCTGCAAGGATTGTCATACGAAAACATTCCCCTACAAAACAGTTATCGGGCAGGCGTCAATGGATGATATGGGTAAGGGCAAATCATGCGGTGCCTGCCACAACGGGAAGGATGCCTTTGCGTCAGGTGGTGACTGCGATAAATGTCACAAGGGGATGAAACCGGGCAAGATTACATTTAAAACATTGGCGGGAGAGGCGATGTTCAGCCACGAGTTCCATTTGGAAGCATACAAATGTGCTGACTGTCACACCAAGATTTTCCCTTATAAGGCTGGTAAAACGAAAGTTACTATGGGCGACATGGAGAATGGGAAATCATGCGGTACCTGCCACAATAAAGGGAAAGATGCATTTTCGGTGCAGGACGAGTGCGGTAAATGCCATAAGATGTAACTCGGTACAGGTAGTCGGGTAGAGCAAATGTGTGGGGCGGCAGCCAAAACTGCCGCCCCACTTTTGTTGCGGGAAGTCACTATTTTTCCTGGCAAACCAGAGGCCGTATGCCGGCGTACTATTTAATTTTAATTGCTATTTTGAATTGAGTTGGTGTATACACACGAGGATTTTTTTGAACTCTCTTGCGCTGTTGCCTGTTCGCCGCACAAATATTTTTTGGAGGTTTTGTTCCATGGTTTCAAATTTACTTAAATTCACAATTTTGATGTTTCTGGCGGTTGTCTGGGCTCTTCCTGCCCATGCTGAGCAGGGAATGGCCATTGATCCGGCCACCTGCCTGGGGTGCCACAGTAACAAATTTTCCATTCATGATTTTGCGGCGTCTGTCCATGGCAAAAATGCCTGCACCAGCTGCCACGTAGATATAATTGACCTTGCGAAACATATGAGAAAAGAGATCAAGGTTGAGAAGGTCCATTGTGAACGGTGCCACAAAAAACAGAACTCCGAGCATTATGCGAGTATTCATGCTGAGAAAGGTGTGACGTGCGCCCAATGCCATACTGATGTTCATACTCATACGTATTGGAAAAATGACAAACGTGTTGCGGTAGCGAAATGTGTTCAGTGTCATGACGCTGAATCCGTCTATCGCAAATCTATTCACGGCAAGGCTGTTGCTGCCGGCAACATGGATTCTGCTGCATGTCATGACTGCCACAACCTCCACGCAATCGAAAAGATTGGCGAGGGCAAAGACACTAAAGTGCGGGAGTTTCATACCAAGGTCTGCATGAAGTGTCACAGTGACCACAAGATGATGGAGAGGAATAATGTCACAACTGTTGCGGTTAAATCATATATGGAGAGCTATCATGGCAAGAACTATCGTCTCGGTTTTCCCGAAAAAGTAGCCGGCTGTGCCGATTGTCATACCGCTCACTCGGTATTGCCGAAGTCTGACCCGCAATCCAGTGTCAACCCTGCCAATGTCGTCAAACAGTGCACTCCCTGCCATCCGAAGGCAACACCACTCTTTGCCAAATATTATGCACATGGTGAGATGACTGATCGGGAAAATTTCCCAATCCTGTTCTACACATTTGTTGCCATGACCGGTTTGCTGCTTTCCACGTTTGCAGTTTTCTGGATTCACACATTGTTGTGGATGTTCCGCGGTTTTGTCGAAAACCGGGAGAAAGCTGACGAACTGGCGGCGGGCACACACCATCACGTTCATACTACATCCGCAGGTACGCACCTTCATGTCTTACCCGAAGCGCACAAGCAGTATCGTCGCTTCAATCGTCTGCATATATTCATGCACCTGCTTGTAATCACGAGCTTCCTGCTGCTTTCCCTGACCGGGCTACCGCTCAAGTTCAGTAGTCAGACATGGGCTGTTGAAATGATGAATATGTATGGCGGGTCGGCAAATGCCGGCTTCCTGCATCGTATTGGCGCTGCTATAACCTTTGTCTATTTTGGCCTTGCTCTTGTAATGAGTATCAACTTCCTGTTCATCAGGAAAGATATCAAGGGCAATCCACTTCAGCGTCTCTTCGGCCCGGATTCTCTCTGTTTTAACCTGCGAGATATCAAGGACGTATACTTTATGGTCCGGTGGTTCTTCTTCAAAGGGCCAAAGCCGACTTTCGAGCGGTGGACATACTGGGAAAAATTTGACTTTGTCGCGGTCTTCTGGGGTATGTTTGCTATCGGCGGTTCCGGTTTGATGCTCTGGTTCCCTGAATTTTTCGGCCTGTTCCTGCCGGGGTGGGCGTTCAACGTAGCGACTATCGTCCATTCAGATGAGGCGCTGCTTGCGACCGGATTCATTTTCACCGTTCACTTCTTCAATACGCATGGACGCCCCGAGAAATTTCCGATGGACTTTGTTATTTTCAATGGCCAAATAGCCAAAGAAGAGATGATAGAGGAGCGTGGGGACCAGTGGAAACGCTATGAGGAAGAGGGAATTACCGAGCAGTTTGCCTGCAAGCGGACGAGCGGCGTGATTTATGATTTCATCGTCAAAGGCTTCGGATTTACAGCTCTCTCCATCGGCATCGGCCTGCTCCTGCTGATGATTCTGGCCTTCCTGAGTGGTGGCGGGCACTGATATAGCTGATCAAAAGTACCACAAAAAGAGGGGCTCAGTGAGCCCCTCTTTTTGTGGTGGTGCGCCCGACAAGGCGCTCTCTACCGCATTTGCCCGAGCGTACCCGTTTCCTGTAGTCGTCATCCCTGCCGTTTACTCAGCTTTTTGCATCATCACACCGAATAACAGCCGCGTCAGCAAAACCACCCCACCTGCTACGATAAAACCGTAAGGATAACCTACCTTTTTCAACGCGACACCAAACGCGGTTGAGCCGAACATCATTCCCAGGTAGATGCAGCTGTTATACATTCCCATGGCAAGTCCCCGTTGTGCGGGGAGAGCTTTTCCCGCTATCAGTGCTCCGATTGCTGTGTAGGTAAGGGCCATGCCGATACCGAGTAAAATGGCACAGGCGATCATCGGGCCGAACCGATCCGCACCTCCAAGTGCCGCAAGTGCAACAGACAGACAAAGCAGGCCTGCCGCAACAATTCTGCGCCGTTCACCGCGGTCGACAAGTTTTCCGATAGGTATTCTGCAGACGACATTGGTCAGCGCCTGGGCGGCAAACACCATGCCGACTTGTGCGGAATCACAACCACGCGTTACGGCATACAGCGGTAAAAAGGTCAGAAACACCCCGAAACCGATGCAACTGCCTATGGTGGCCAACAGACAGGCACGCAACCACGGTGTACTCAACAGACCGGCACTGCCTGCCAAGATGGAATGTACTTCACTCTTGTGCCGGGAAATACCATGAGGCAGCATGAACAGAGTAGTTGTTGCGACAGCAAGCGACAGTGAGCCTGACACGACAAACACTTCACACAGTCCGATCCTTTTGGCCAGAAATCCGCCAATAGCCGGTCCGGCAGTCATGGCAACGTAGATTGCAGTGGTGTACCAGCCGTACGCCTGTCCCAATCTGTTGGAAGGCGTGACGTCAGCAACCAGTGAAAGCATGGAAGGGGCAAAAGCTGCCAGTCCGACACCGAAGAGGATATACGCTGCTGCCATCTGTCCCGGTTGGCGGCACTGGGTGACAAGCAACGCAGAAAGGGCAACGGCAACAGTACCGCAAATGATAGGCAGCTTACGACCAGTGCGGTCGGCAAACAGTCCGGCCGGAATGGAGAGCAGTCCGGCGGCAAGCATAAAAGCGCCATTGATTGCGCCGACCTCTACCGGTCCGGCACCAAGTTGTGCCGCATACAGTGGCATAACCGGCATACGCAGGTAAGAGCTGAAAAAAGCTGCAAAACCGATCAGGCAAAGCAGTAGTAAGGGAGTACGTACAAATGTGTTTTTCATTGGAGGGCAGTCCGTGCCGCCCTGTTGAGAAAACAGGCAAAGTACATCAGGCTAACGCTGCTGAAATCAGTCTCCACCAGTGATAACCCGCACCTCTACGCCGTTTTTTGACAAACTCTGAGCGGCCTGCTCTGCTTCCTGTACGCTGGCATACCTTCCGAAAGTTACCTGCCACACTTTCAGAGGGACCGTGGCCTTGGCAATTTTCACTCCGGTCACACCTTTTCGGGCGACACGCTGTACCTCTTTTACGGCGCTTTCTTCTGACATAAGAGAGCCGGCAACAACGCAGAAGGAGTTATTGTTTCGGGCAATGAATGCATGTTTACTGCGGAGGGCAATTTCTGCACGTTTGTGCTCAGCCTGTTTCCTTTCAGGGAAGCATGCAACGAGCAGGCGGAACACCTCTGTTTCCCGCATAGTATAGGCAACATCCGGCTTAATGCCGTCAGCCGCGAGTTTTGTGAGAATGGAATCCAGCGTGTTCCGACTGAGCCCGGTTCCTGTGCCCAGAGAATAATGTACTCTTTTTTCTGTGGTGGGCATAATGGATGGAAGCGCTTCTGTGACTTGAGGGGGCAGTGGTGCTGCAGGTGGTGATACTTCATGTTTCCGCATTATATCGGTCGGCTGTGCCGTTTCCGGTATGCTTTCAGGAACTATGTCGGGACTTATGGGGTCGGGAACCGCCGGCAATTGGACGGGGAGTGCAGTCGGGGCAGCTATTTCTGTACTTAGTGATGAGGTATTGATGAGCAGTTTTAATTCATTGTCGAGTGTTGTGCTCTCTTCCGGAAATTCCTTAAGCAGCAGCAACACAGACATGGCAGCTTTTTCATCACGCTGTGTCATGGAATATGATTTTGCCAGCATGAGCAGAGCATCACGGCGATGACGGGTCGAGGGGTACGTCTTCAAGAGACGCTCCAGCCATGTCGAAGCAAAATAACCGTTGCGATCCTTGAAGTGTTGTGAAGCCTCCTCCATCATGCCATCATCGGACATCTGTGCAGGAAGAAACTGAGGCAAGTTCAGCGCGATAAAAAGGAGTCCTGAAACGAGAAGACGAAGGAGGCGCATTGAAATATCCTCTGATCTAGTAATACGTACCCATCCGGAAACCGTGACAAGCACCTAACTGCATACCATATTTCTACCCTTGTTTTTTGCTTTGTAAAGAGCTTTATCCGCAGCTTTCAGAACATCTTCCGGGGTTGTCAGGATTTCACTTCGGTCTGCGACGCCAATGCTGATTGTCACTGAAATACTACCAGATTCCCTTTTTGTACCGCGTTGTACCTTGCCCGCCTTGCTGTCTTTTGGCCGTGTCGCGTCGCGAATGGCCATGCGGTAATCGGCAATCGCACCTCTGATGTTTTCCAGTTCCGGGATTACATCTGCTGTCTGCCGCCCCGGAAACAGTATCGTAAACTCTTCTCCGCCGTAGCGAAACGCCTTCCCACCACATCCAACCGCCATCATTTTGCTTGCAACCATTTTAAGCACCTGGTCTCCCGTGTCATGGCCGTACGTGTCATTGAAATTTTTGAAGTGATCGACGTCGAGCATGGCAATGGCGTATTTTCGCCCCAGGCCGCTCAGGCTCTCATTCAGCGAGCGGCGTGAACGCAGGCCGGTCATTTCATCACGGAAGGCCATGTTGTATGAGTCGCGCAGTACGCTGAGCATCAGGATAAGTGCTCCCGCGGTCGAAAACAGGGCGTGTTCTTGGGGGCTAGTGATTCGGTTGCAGGCGATGTAAAAAGCGATCAGGGCACCACACAGGCCGGCTTCGATAGGAGTCTGGCGGCGAAGCGCAAGTGCTGCAGTAAGGATGAAGCAGATTGTTCCGAAGACCAAGGCCGGCTGTGGAAACAGCGCCGGCGTCACCATGCCGGGCATGCCAAAGTCAGCGGCAAGATAGGGAATAACGCTAACGAAGTTGTAACGGAAGAACCAGTAGGCGATACCGCCTTGAACAACCAGAAACGTGAAGCGGGCTCTTCCAACCGGAGAAAAGGCGCCCCGTTCCCGCATGAGGGCAATCAGTGCAATATCGAGCGGAACAAGGAAGACAAAAGCCTGATAAGTTTCGCTAAGAGTGTATTCCAGATCTTTGCCGAGGAGGTAGGTATGGAAAGCCCAATAAGAGATTATGAGCAACAGTAGTGCCAAGAGGGGGCGACCGCGATGGAAATGAATGGAGAGAAACGCCCCGAGAACGGTTACCAGATACGGGGCATTCAGAAGAAGTTCCTGCCTGTCGACAGGCAGTTCAGGAAGACGGGGAACAAGAAGGCAGGCAACCACCAGGAGCAGTACGGGAACAAAAAAAACAGGCAATCTATTGGCAAGTCGTCCAAACAAGTGCAGGGAACTCCCGGAAGTGGATATGGAACTGGATACACCCCCTGATTCAGGAGTGTCAACTCTTAAGTGAAACTCCCCCAATCAACGGAAGACGATAGTAGTTTCCCCTTCAGCGTATATCTGGATTGAGATTTTCTCCTTTTGCACCATCACATCGTTTACTTTCATGGCCTTAATAGTTCCATTCAGGAACAGGTTGTCTGCCAGCCTGACCTGAGCCATGGCCTTACCTGCCATTTCACGAGCCTGCATCAGTCGTTGCGTCATATCCATGGTAAGCTTTTCCTGGATAATGTTTTTGATGGTGCTGTGCAGGAACCAGTCGGCAGTTTGGAGCAACATGCTCTGGGTCTGCATGTCGAAGTCCACCTCTTCTACCGAAAAAATATTGGTCAGCGGGTTGAACAGCGGTTTGCAGGTAAGATAAAACGTTCCCTCGAGATCGCCAGTTGTGCCTACGGTAATGAGCAACCGGTCGCCATTGCCGGACAGATCGAGGCTTTTCAGAGTAACGCGCTTGCCGTCATCGCCGAATTCTTTGTCGAGCAATAGTGGAGAAGCGATGATGAGGATGTCCTTGTAGTAAAGATCATTGTTGAGCGTGACGCGAAACGATGTGTCCGCCCCGGCCAGTTGCCGCAGGTTCGGAAGCGGGACTGGTGGACTGCGGGGAGCCGGTTCCGGGCCGACGACAACTTCAGCGTAGGATTTTAAACCGACACTTTGTTTGACCATATTGTTCCGGGCATAAAACGGATAAAGCAGTATTTCCTGAGGGGTTATCATCAGCCAGGCGTTATATCTTTTATCCAGCAGAATCGGCTTTTGGGAAGCGTTCCAAGCCTTGGTCACCTGAGTTTTCAACTCCATTTTTTCATTCAGTTTTGTGTTGATCAGATTGGAGAAAATCCGCTGTACCGGTTTGGTGGCACCTTCAATAATACTGCGCGGTTTGATGGAGATTGGTCCGATTCCCACCTCTTCGGCGAAGAGATCGCTCAAGCCGGTGTAGTAGACTTCTGCAGTGACCTTCCAGTCCGGGCTGACCGTAGCATGTACCTTGAATCTCAATTTTGCCGCAATGGTCGGGGTTTCAAACAGGCCGTAACTGAGCGAAATCGAGATCGGGACAGTGAGGTAGACAAAATTATCGGCGGCAGCAACACCGATCGGGCCGTTCCTGACAATATCTGCTGTGACCCCGCTCGTTTTAGTGGAACCTTTGTACAGTGCTGAGGGAATCAAGCGGTTGAGGGTGTTGCCAAGGTCCGCTGCCGTCGTCTCAACGGTGACATTCAGATTTGATGGCTCTTTTTTTAGAGCGGTGCGAAAGGCCAGATCTTTCGGCTTCGCTGCCGTGAGAGGCTCGTCCCCGGCACGTGCGTTTGTGCAGGAAATCAGGAAAGGGTAGATGATCAGCATTGCGAACAGGATACTGTTTCTGATGGAATACATACTGCACAACCCCTCTTTCCCTTGTCAGGATAAAAAACCACATCTGAAACCAGCAGTTCCTAACCACATAGTTAACGTCAATTTCTCGCTGAGTCAAGCGTACAGTTGGCGATCTTCAGGCGCTCTTTGTGGCTATGGCAGCAACGCTTCATTGCTTCACAATCGCTCTGTACTATAGTAGTATTCCGTTACCGGGCGATTATGGTCGGAGCGCCATCAAGCGCAGTGGTCCTGCAGGGAGTTCAACGTTTTCTATGTGTCACGCGTCTCGCCCATTACTCTCGATCATTATCCCGACTCTTGATGAAGCGGAATGTCTCCCCGCACTGTTGGAAGACATAACAATGCAGCGCGGCATCACGTGTGAGATATTTGTCGGTGATGGCGGTTCAACTGATGCAACCGGTTTGATTGCCACTGCCCATGGCGCTACCTTTGTGGCGTGCCGGCGGGGTCGCGGGGCGCAGATGAATGCCGCTGCCGCACGGTCATCAGGCGAGTACCTGCTGTTCCTGCATGCTGATTCGCGTATTGGCGATTCTGCCCTTCTCAGCACTGCTGTTGCTGCCATACAGTCCGGGAGTTACGTGCAGGAACGGGTTGCCGGCCATTTTAGCCTGCAGTTTATCCGCAGCGTGAACGGTAATACGTTTGCCTATCGCTATGCTGAAGAAAAAACGTCTTTAAATCGCCCTGACACGACCAATGGTGATCAGGGACTACTGCTGTCACGAGGCTTTTTTGAATACCTGGGCGGCTTTGATGAACGGATGCCGTTTCTGGAAGACCAGCGCATCGTCAGGCTGATTCGCGCTGAGGGAAAACTGATTACGCTTCCGGGGCGTCTCATGACGTCGGCACGAAGATTTGAGACAGAAGGGTTCCATCGCCGCTATATTCTGATGAGTATGATGATGGGTCTGTTCAGCATCGGCGAGGAAGAGTTCTTTGCACGGGCCCCGGGAGTGTACCGCGTGCAGCAGGAGACCGGTGCACTTTTGTTGACGCCGTTTTTTCGTCTTATCCGCTGCATGATGAGAGATACGTGGGGATTTTTCGGAACGCTGCGGACCTTTTATCGTCTCGGGACGTATATCCGTCAAAATTCCTGGCAACTGTTCTTTTTTTTGGATGTGCTTGTGCGCCCGCTCATCGGCAGCGGTCGATATCCAATTTTGCGGTTCTACGACCTGGTCATGGCTCACTGCCTCAACTTTGCGTTGTTCAACACAGTTGCCGGCATCTTCTGCTACATCTGGTTTATGTTGATACTATCTCCCTATTTCCGACTAATCGAATTGAGTGGACTCACTTCGCCATCCCCCCAGGAATTGAGTGTGAAGCCATGAGTTGTGACGCTGTCGTAGCACTCTTTGTACGATGCCCTCTGCCCGGTCGGGTTAAAACCCGTCTCGCTGCTCATATTGGTAACGAGAGCGCCTGTGCGCTTTATTGCGCCATAGTCTCCGATATCCTGGGTAATTTTGCAGAATGCGGCTTGCCGCTGTATCTGTTCCATGACGGTACGGACATCGGTGAAGTGCCGCTGGCATGGCGCGACGCATCAGCTGTTGTCGTGCCGCAACTGGGGGAGACTATCGGAGAGCGGATGGCGGCTGCGTTCAACTGCTGTTTTGCAGATGGTTGGGAACGGGTGATTCTGGCGGGGAGCGATATACCCGGACTTGATGCCGGGATACTCCGTGCCGCTGTCGCTGCTCTTGCGACGCTCGACGCTGCGCTGGCGCCGGCTGTTGACGGCGGCTACGGACTTATCGCACTGCGGAGGGATAGCTATACGCAGGAACTGTTCCGGGACATTCCGTGGAGTACGGACCAGGTACTGCGACTGACAGTCAAGAGGTGTCGGGAATACAAATTGAAGGTGAAGATGCTTGAGGTCGTGCAGGATATTGATATCATTACCGATCTTGCAGCATATTGCAAAAACCCGTTTAACAAGGCGACCGCAACCAACGACTTCCTGAAAAAGCGAGGATTTATCTGACTGAAGCAGGCTACGCATCTCAGTCTCCGTTATCAGAGGTACTAATCTATCTCACCCCCGATATGCTGCTATGCCGGTTATCTCCTGGCCGATGACCAGCAGGTGCATGTCGTGGGTTCCTTCGTAGGTGTAGACCGCTTCAAGATTGTTGGCGTGGCGCATGATCGGATACTCGCCCATAATGCCGTTGGCGCCCAGAATGGTGCGGGCGGTGCGGGCGATACCAATGGCGATATTGACGTTGTTCATTTTGGCCATTGATACCTGGGCTGGTGTGTATTTTCCCTGGTCCTTCAGACGACCGAGCTGCATGACCAGCAACTGACCCTTGGTAATCTCGGTTACCATTTCCGCCAGTTTTTTCTGCTGCAGCTGGAATGAGGCGATCGGCTTGTCAAACTGGATGCGACTGAGCGAGTATTCCAAAGCGGTTTGATAGCAGTTATCTGCGGCGCCAAGTACCCCCCAGGCGATGCCGTAGCGGGCCTGGGTCAGGCAGCCGAGCGGCCCCTTGATCCCGGTGACATTCGGTAGCAGGCTTTTTTCCTCATTCACAATCACATCATCAAACAGCAGCTCTGACGTAATGGAGGCGCGCAGGCTCCATTTGCCATGCATCTGCGGTGCTGAGAATCCCGGAGTCCCCTTTTCAACCAGAAAACCGCGAATTCCCCCGTCAGTTTTGGCCCAGACTACTGCGACATCAGCAATACTGCCGTTGGTGATCCACATTTTGGATCCGTTGATGCGCCACTTTCCTCCGGCTTCACGGACTGCGGTGGTGCGCATGCCGGCGGGGTTGGAGCCGAAGTCAGGTTCGGTCAAACCAAAACAGCCGATTGCATCACCACAGGCCAGTTTTGGCAGCCAGCAATCCTTCTGGGCATCACTGCCGTAGGCATAGATCGGGTACATGACCAAAGAGCCCATGACCGAGGCAAAGCTACGTAGTCCGGAATCACCCCTCTCAAGTTCATACATCAACAGTCCGTAGGCAACATTGGAAAGCCCGGCACAGCCGTATTTTTCGGGCAGATTCGGCCCATAGAAACCGAGCTCTCCCATTTTTTTGATCAATTCGGTGGGGAAGGTCTCTTTCTGGGCATGTTCCTCGATAATCGGCAGAACCTCATCATTAACGAATTTTCGGGCTGTTTCCCTGACCAGCTTTTCATCATCTGACAACAATCCCTGAAACCCCATGTAGTCAGTTAGTTCTGTACCAGATACCATCGATCTGCTCCTTTTTCGGTCCAAAATGTGTGGAGAATAGGTTGACGAGGTGACGTGAAATGCAACAGCAGTGCCATGTGTTATCCAGTTGCCCCAACTTTCACAGGTGCGTAGAAGCCCTCTCCGTCGCAGACGAGGGAGTGGCACTCCATGTTATTATTCAGGACAGGAATCCCAATCTGTATGCAAGCGGTGGCGATGCTTCACTGCATTGTTGATGCAGATATGCATTGCGGGTGGTAATCCACTCTGGCCAGATGTCATACGTCACGTGTCAATCGCCGTAGATGGGCCTTTGGAGGCACATTTCAGGACGATGGACTTACGCTGTCTCCGGTGACGGCATCACCCTGCAACCATCTATGTATCGGGCATTTTCCTGCCAACGTCATGTTGTCCCGCATATTAGCAACTGCATAAAATGCGTATAGGCATCACTATTCTAATGTACATCGTCCCGGTGGTGCAATAGAACAAGGTTTAGTATAGTTGCGAAGTTAGTGCATGATTGTGAGGTCAGGATCTGGTGCGTAACCCAGAAAGGCACTACTGGCACGACTTGTGCTAATAACTAGGCGGCATCACAATGGAAGTAGAAACTGTACCGGCAGTATCCTGAAAAGTTAAGTAATGCCTCGAATTGTCAGTCAGAAGATCATTTACGTGCTTAAATTATCATAGGATTATGGAGAGGGTCTATGCGTCTCTACGCGGGGAAAATGCTGATAGTCGATTTGACGGCTAACACTGTTTCTACAGAACCGTTGCGCCAGGAGTGGATCAGAGAGTATTGGGGCGCGTGGGGATTGGCGCTCCGTTACTACTGCGATGCTGTGGAACCGGAAATTGATCCGCTGTCGCCGGAAAACGTTGTAGTAATCATGGCTGGTCCGCTTGGAGGCACACTGGTCCCTCTCGCTTCACGGCTCTGTCTTGTGTCCAAATCGCCCCATACCAGAACCATCTTCGAATCCAATATCGGGGGTGCGTTCGGTCCCGAACTGAAATTTGCCGGGTATGACGGTATCGTCATCAAAGGGCGGGCAGAAGTTCCGGTCTTTTTGAAGATAGCAGATGACCGCGTGACCCTGGAAAGTGCTGAGAGTTTGACCGGTCGGGGTATATTCGAAACGGAAAAACTAATGGAAGCGGCCATCGGTACTCCGGAAGCAAAATGTCTGGCCATCGGTCCTGCCGCGGAAAACCTGATCACGTTCAGCATGATTGGTTCGGAATCGTATCGCCAGTTCGGTCGTGGTGGCACAGGAGCGCTGTTCGGCAGCAAGAATCTCAAAGGTATTGTCTGCCGCGGCACCGGTAAAATAGATGTTGCAGAAATGGGAGCTTTCCTTGAACGGATCAGCTATTACAAAGCACATGATCTGCTGACCGATGACAATCTTTGGGCAAAGACCGACGGAACTCCTATTCTGGTAGAAGTCACCAACGAAATGGGAATTCACCCGACCAAGAATTACACGCGCGGCTTCAATGGACGCAAAGAGAAACTGAATTCTGATGCCATTCAGGCCGCAAAGCTCGGTGATCGTGCCTGTTTTGCCTGTCCGATGGCCTGCGGCAAGTTTACCCGGGTCAACTCGGCAGAGATCGAAGGTCCTGAGTATGAAACCCTCTGCCTCGCCGGGTCAAACTGCGAGGTCAACGATCTTGAAGCGGTTATCCGCTTCAACCGACTTTGCGATGACCTCGGCCTTGATACCATGAGCTGCGGCAGCACCATCAGCCTGGCAATGGAAATGACCGAAACGGGTCGTCACAATTTCAATCTTCACTTTGGCCAGGTTGATGAATATCTCAAGGTCATCTACGAAATAGCCACTCTATCCACCGAACGTGGCCGCGACCTGGCGCAGGGCGCAAAAAAACTGGCCGCCAAATATAGTGCCGATGATCTTTCCATGGAGGTTAAAGGGTTAGAAATGCCGGCCTACGAACCTCGCGGAAATTATGGTATGGGCATAGCATATGCGACCAGTGAACGTGGTGCCTGCCACCTGCGCGCCTTCCCCATATTTGCTCAGGATCCGCATGATATCGATGCGCTGGTCACAGAAGTAGTCAATGCCCAGAATGCCAACGGTATCAAATGGTCCATGGGCTTCTGCGATTTCTGGGGCACGGTGAATACCCAGATTGAAGCAGAGCTTATGAGTGCCGGTCTTGGAGAACCGGTTACGGCCGAAGAGCTTGACCGGGCTGGAGAACGAATCTGGAATCTCAGCCGTCTGTTCAATCTGCAGGCCGGCTTTACCGCTGCGGACGATACGCTGCCGAAAAAAATCATGGAGCGTCCGCTCGAAGATGGCTCACAGGCCGGCAGGGTCTTCTCTCGTGAAGACCTGACGTATGCTATGCAGATGTACTATCGTCAGCGTGGCTGGGACGAGCAGGGTGTACCGTCACAGAAGAAACTACACGACCTTGGTCTTGATCAATTATGTGTTAAGGAGTGCAGATCTTGAAAAAACAACTATTTGCCAATCCCGATCACTGCACCGGCTGCAATCGGTGCGCTCTTATCTGTTCGGCTCTGAAAGAGGGAGCATTCCAGCCGGATAAGGCTCGGATCAGAATCAATAATTTTCCGCTTCGCGGTTATTCGGTCCCGAGCATCTGTTTTCAGTGCCCCAAGGCCAACTGCATGGATGTCTGCCCATCATCGGCGTTATACCGTGATGCAGACGGTGTCGTGCTGGTCAACGAGAATCTCTGCACTGCGTGCGGAACCTGCGTCTCTGCCTGCCCCTACGGAATGATGGAACAGGGGGCTGCCGGAATTGCCTATAAATGCGATTGTTGTGGAGGTGATCCGGCCTGCGTTAGGGAATGCCATGCCGATGCCCTGCTGTATGCGGTCGGAGATTCCGAGCAGATTCGCCTGAAAGGGGCTCAAATGAAGTACCGGACAGCTGTCGGCACCCCGGCGGAAAAACGCCATGTGATGGCTGAAAAGCTGATGAAAAAGGCTCGTTCCTAACAAAACTGATAAGACCCCAAAAGGGGGCACTAAGGAGAGGAAATTGATATGAGTAGAAATGTAGAGTACGCACAAAGTGAAGCTAAAAGAATGCTCGACCTTTTGTTGATGCCGGAAGATCAGGTGCCGGCTGCAGATAAAGCTCGTATCGAACAGGATACGGTAGAAAATTTTGCCAATCACATCAATAAAGGGTGGCTAAAATATCGTAAATCAATGACAGAGGCGGGGGACTTCGCATCCGTTGAGTGGACCGGACAGGGCTCAATGCTCACCGACACACGGGGACGTGAATTTATCGATGTACTGGGCGGATTCGGTCTCTACTCGGCCGGTATCCGGCATCCGAAAATTGTTGCAGCTGCCAAGGCGCAACTTGACCGCAGTCCCCAGTACAGCCAGGAAATGCTTGACCCGCTCAGAGCGCATCTGGGTAAAGTCCTGGCTAATATCCTCCCGGGCGATATCCAGTACGGTTTCTTTATCAACAGTGGCACCGAAGCGGTTGACGGCGCCATGAAACTGGCCAAACTGTACACCGGAAAAGCCGGATTCATTGCGACGGAAAAGGCATTTCACGGCAAGACACTGGGGCCGCTGACTCTCATGGGCAAATCCACCTACCGTGAACCGCTCCTGCCACTGTTGGCTAATGTCAGGCATGTGCCGTTCGGTAATGCTGATGCGGTGGAGCAGGTGCTTGCATCAGCCAAGCAGGTTGGTGACGGAATCGCTGCCATGGTTGTCGAACCGATCCAGGGCGAGGCCGGCGCCATCATTCCGCCGGATGATTATTTCCCGAGACTTCGGGAAATCTGCGACCGCTACGGCGTGCTGCTGATCGCCGACGAAGTCCAGACCGGACTTGGCCGTACAGGTACTTTGTTCGGTGTCGACCATTGGAATGTAACTCCTGACATCATCTGCCTCGGCAAAGCACTTGGCGGTGGTGTTATCCCCTGCTCCGGGTTCTTTTCCACGGCAAAAATCTGGGAATGCATGGAACCGAACCCCTTCATGCACTCTACCACTACCGGCGGCAACCCGATCGCCTGTGCGGCAGCCCTCGCCTATATCAATGTGCTTCTCGAAGAAGATCTGGCCGGTCAGGCAAAAGCCAAGGGGGAATACATCCTTGAAAAGCTTGTGACACTGAAGGCGAAGTATCCGAATGTACTGGCAGAAGTGCGGGGCAAAGGTCTTCTGATCGGAATGGATTTTGCTACCGACGAGATGGGGTGGCAGTTCGCTTCCGGTATGTTTACGCGCCAGGTGCTGACAGCCGGAACATTCAATAACGCACGGACAATCAGGATCGAGCCGGCGCTGAATATCAGCTATGAGCTCATCGACCGGATGTTGGTAATACTGGAAGAGGTTCTCGTTTCCATTAACAGCGATCTGTAATTAGCCATACCTGCGGATGAGACGACCTGTTTTATCCGCAGTGTAGTTTTGCAATCAGGTAATTTCGTAGGGCGTCGCACGTGGCGAAAGTTAGAGAAGGAGTACGCTTTGGACACTCATAAAGACAAAAATCTGACTATCAAGAATATGGTTAAGACTTTCGGCAAAGTGGAAGTGTTGAAGACGGTGAATCAGGAAGTGCGTGCCGGCGAATTTTTCACCCTGCTTGGTCCATCCGGATGCGGCAAAACCACGCTGCTGCGCATTATCGCCGGACTTGAAATCCCCACATCGGGTTCCGTCATTCTGGGAAATGACGACATTACTTCGCTCCCAGCCAATAAACGGCACGTAAATATGGTTTTTCAGAGTTATGCGCTGTTTCCGCACCTGACTATTTATGAAAATATCGCCTTCGGACTCCGCTCACGCAAAATAAATGCTGATGAAATCAAGCGCCGTGTAAATGAAGGCATTGAAATGCTCCGGTTGGAAACGTTGAAGGACCGTATGCCTGATCAGCTTTCCGGAGGCCAGAAGCAACGGGTTTCTCTTGCTCGTGCGTTGGTGAATGAGCCGGATATCCTGCTGCTTGATGAACCGATGTCGGCACTCGATGCGAAGCTGCGCGCGCAGGTTCAGGAAGAGCTGCGTCGTTTGCAGCGCAAGTTGGGAACCACGTTTATCATGGTGACTCACGATCAGGATGAGGCGCTGGTCTGCAGCGACCGGATTGCGGTAATGAATGAAGGCCAAATTGTTCAGTGCGGTACCCCTGAAGAGGTATACGACTACCCGTGCAACAAATTCGTTGCGGAATTCCTCGGAGCCGCAAATATGCTGAAGGCAAAAAGGGTTGATGGCGGCGTTGAAACGGAGCTGGGCTTCTTCGCTCTCGATAAGATACCTGATTGGAATGAAGGGCTGGTGACAATCCGTCCGGAGTGGGTAAAGATCAGCGAAAACAAGCCGGATCATAATGGCGTGCTGGCAACGGTAGAAGACAGTGTCTATCGCGGCACCAACTTTGACCTGTTTCTCTCACCGGGTAATCTGCGCGTGAGGACATCCTCCTACAAACATTTCCGCACCGGCGACAAGATCTGGATTGAGTTGACTGCAAGCGATCTGGTCGCGCTGGGAGACTGATATGAAAAACAAGAACATTCTCTGGCGCGGGGAATTGACAACAGAAGGCTCCCTGTTGAGAAAAGGTCTGGCCTTCCTCTCCGGTGGCATTTCATGGCTGATGATTTTTCTGGTGTTGCCCGGCCTGCTTTTTATCGGTGTCAGTTTTGCCACCCGTGGCGATCATGGTGAACTGATCTGGAAATTCACGGTGGAAAATTATCAGAGACTGGCCGGATACAGCCTCTTTGGCTGGACACCGGATTATCTGCTTATTTTGTGGCGATCGGTTGAAGTTGCCTTTGTGACAACGCTCGTTTCAGTCATCCTTGCCTACCCGTTAAGTTTTTTCATCGCATCCCGCCCGGCCAAAAGCCGTTATGTCTGGCTCACTCTGATAATAGTTCCATTCTGGACAAATATGGTGATTCGGACCTATGCGTGGTTTTATCTCCTTTCACCGGAGCTGCCTCTTGCGAAGCTTGCAACCGCGCTCGGTATGATTCCCCCGGACACACCGCTCTACCCTAACGCAATTGCCGTGTATCTGGGCATGGTGTCGGTATTTCTTCCCTTTGTCGTACTGCCGCTCTATTCGAGTGTCGAGCGGCTTGACTGGGCGCTTGTCGAGGCAGCACAGGATCTCTATTCGTCCAAAATACGGGTGTTCATGCAGGCAATACTTCCCCAGACGGCTCCCGGACTGTCAGTCGGTATAATTCTGACCTTTGTCCCGGCCATGGGAACCTTTGTGGTGCCTGACCTTCTCGGGGGCTCAAAGTACATGCTGGTCGGGAACCTGATTCAGCAGCAGTTTGGATCCAGTCGTGACTGGCCTTTCGGAGCGGCAGTAAGTCTGGGGTTGATGGTGCTGACCATGATCAGCCTCCAGATATACAACCGTAAAGGGAAGGAGATTGAAGTCCTATGAGAAAAAGTCATCCGATTATCAAAGCACTTGCTCTCTTTACGGTCTGGTTTCTCTACCTTCCCCTGCTGGGTGTTGCCGTCTGCTCGGTCAATACCGCCAAAGGCGGCTGGGTGTGGAAAGGATTTACACTTGACTGGTATTTCAAACTGTTAGACAACGAATGGATTCTTAATTCAGCCTGGAATACTCTTGAGCTTGCGGTGGTATCCACTGCCATAGCCACACTGCTTGGAACAATTCTGGCGATCGGTATCAGCCGCTTTCCGTGGGGACGGAAGACCAATTCATTTTTGAACACAATGTTGAATATACCGGTGGTCATTCCTGATATTATCATGGCCGGTTCGCTGGTTGTCGTATTCGGTATTCTGAGAGAGGTCTCCAGCATATTTGATATGGGCATGATCGACATGATCATCGGCCATGTCACTTTTCAGATAGCGTTTGTCGCGCTGGTTGTTCGGAGCCGGCTTGCTCTGATCGGCCAGGATGTGGAAGAGGCCGGCAGGGACCTGTTTGCCAGCAACTGGTACCTTATGCGCAAGGTCATGCTGCCACTGATGATGCCCGGCATTGTTGCAGGGGCCATGCTGGCTTTCACGTTATCACTGGATGATTTTGTGCTTAGTTTCTTTCTGTCCGGGCCCGATTCCCAGACGTTGCCGCTTTTTATTTATGCAGCGGTACGCAGGGGGGTTACCCCGGAGATTCACGCACTTTCAACTCTGGTTGTCCTGATTACCGTCATTCTGGTCGTTGGCGCCGAGCGCTTCTCTAAAAAGGAAATTGCCTGATTTATCAGGTTGTACGTAACTACCCGGCTACGGTCGGACATATTCGGGAGGATTTACCATGAAAAAATCGCTACTTGTTGTGATGTTGTTACTGTCGGTATTTGCCCGTGCAAGTTTTGCAGAGGACAAGGAACTGAGGATTTTTACCTGGTCAGAGTATATGGATGAGCGGAAGTTCAGCGCCGATTTTCAGGCTGCAACCGGTATCAAGGTGAAAATTGATGTGTACGAAAACAACGAGGACATGCTTGCCAAGCTGCAGGCCGGCGGCGTTAACCAGTATGACATAATCGTTCCGTCCGACTATATTATGTCGACACTGCTCGCACAAAAGCTGATCCAGCCGCTTGATCACTCCAAGATACCGAACCTCAAGAACATTATGCCGCAGTTTCGTGATACTCCGTACGATCCGGGGAGCAAGTATACCGCGCCGTGGCAGTGGGGGACAGTCGGTCTGATGTATAACAAGCAGAAGGTGAGCGCGGAAGCGGTTAAGTCATGGGGCGCACTTTTTGACTTAAACAAGCAGGCAGGAACCTTCTGGCTGATGGATTCAGTTCGGGATTCAATGGCAATGGCGCTGATGTACCTCGGCTATGATATGAATTCCAGAAACCCTCAGGAAATCAAGAAAGCAGCGGAGCTGCTTATTGCTACCAAAAACTCCAAAAATTGCAGGGGATTCAAGCCGGGTGTTGGTGGTAAAAACGATGTCGATGCCGGAGCTGCTGCCATGGCAATCGTGTACAACGGTGATGCAATGAGGTCGGTAATGGCGGACCCGAAGCGTCTCGGGTATACCATTCCAAAGGAAGGCGGCGAAATTTGGGTTGACCTGATGGCTATTCCGGCACACGCGCCGCATGTTGAAGCCGCACACAAATGGATCAACTGGATTCTCGAGCCGAAGCGCGGCGCCATGCTGTCAAACTACAACCGCTACGCCACTCCGAATCAGGCGTCTCTTCCCTACATAATCGCCAAAGACAAGAAAATGGATGAAATCTATCCTGGTCCTGAAACCATGAAACGCCTGCACTACAGTAAAGACCTTGGCTCCGCCAACCGGATGATGGATGAGGCGTGGACCAAAATAAAATCGCACTAACTGTTTTTTTACGCGGTACGGTATTACATGATTACACACAAGGAACAATTATGAAAAAGGTTTTGGTCATCGGAGTCGGAGCACAGGGAAGCACAATTGCCAAACATCTGAATGGGCACGCGCAGATTTCTGAAATAGTCTGTGCCGATTACGACAGGGAGCTTGCTGAACGATTGAGTGGATCGCTTGCCAAAGCAACTGCCGTGCAGGTCGATGCCCGGAAAACTGAAAATATTGCAAAAATTGCAGAGGGGTGCGACTTCATCTTTAACGGCCTGCCGCTGGAATACAATATTCAGGTCATGGAGGCAGCGCTTGCTGTTAATGCCGGGTATATGGACCTGTCCGGCCCAATGGAAGAGATCGGCTTTGTCGAAAGCTATGAATGGCTTTTTTCGGAATGGCATGCAAAATTCAAAGCCAAAGGGCTGCTTGCTCTGGTAGGGTGCGGAATCGCTCCCGGTCTGGCAAACGTTTTGGTGAGGGAGTCTGTTGAAAAAGTGGATAGCTGCGATTTTATCGGAATTTACTTTTATGACGGTTTCCTGACCAAGCGGTTCATACCGTTCTGGTGGTCACCGGAAGTTGCTCTCGGAGATATGGCGTACAAAACGTTCCGCTTTGAAAAAGGTGAATTTGTTACCGATGTCCCGTTCAGCCGTCCCCAGATGATGAGGTTTGTCGGTGTTGATAAGGAAATACGCATGGTTGACCACGAACATGATGAACCGGTCACCATGGGGCTGCTTTCAAAATCCGTCCTGAAAGGGGCGACAGACATTGAATTCAAGTATGGCGGCCCGCAGGTTGAGCTGGCGGAGTCCCTGTACAAACTGGGGCTGCTTTCAAAAGAGCCGGTGGATGTGAAAGGAAAAATGGTAGCTCCGTTTGATCTGCTTATGCGCCAGATTCCTCGTGCCCCGCGCTTTGAAGACGAAATACAGGAGATTATTGATGAAGGGATCATTCAGGAGGAGGGCGCATTCCTGGTAAGGATCAAAGGGGTGAAGGACGGCAAACCGGTCCAGATCGACAGCTACACCAATTTCCCCGGTCTGGTCGAATCATTTGCTGCGGCACGAATGACGCATGAATCCTACTCAACCGGTCAATGTGCGGCAGTATTCTCGATGATGATGGTTGAAGGGCTGTTCAAGGAGGCCGGGGTATTTGTACCGGAGCAATTGGACGATGTGTGTCGTAAATATGTGAAAAACGAGCTTGCCAAGCTTAATATCACTGTGGATGAATATATAACAGCTCTCTGATTGCCTGCAGTTGGGGAGTGCTGATGTGAAGTTGTAATGTCAAATGGCTTACGCTATCCAGCGTAAGCCATTTTTTTACCGATGCAGATAATTTCGAGCATGAGGCACGCATGAGCTTTATAATATATGGCATTTCCTCGGCACTCTGCTGGGGTACCAGTGACTTTGTCGGTGGTTTTGCCAGCCGTCGCACGGCATCATATCAGGTAAACCTTCTGGTCAACACATTTGGTCTTGTTGCCATTGTCCCGGTCCTGTTTTTCATTCATGAACAGTCAATGCCACTTCCCGGCTGGCTCTGGTGCATGGCTGCCGGAGGGCTGGACTCGATTGCGCTGGTTATCTTGTATGGCGCGCTTGCCAAAGGCCAGCTATTAGCTGCTCCCGTTACAGCGCTTACCGCCGCAGTACTGCCGGTCATTGCCGGCATTCTGACCGACGGCATGCCGAAATCGGAAGTGCTGGCGGGATTGGCACTGGCGCTGGTAGCAGTCTGTCTGCTGTCTCTAAATAGTGAGCAGTTGGGGTTTGCGGGTATGCGGCCATCTCTTCTGGCCGGAGTATTCATCGGATTTTTTCTGATCATGATGCACAAGGGGGCGCAGCAGGGGGTAATCTGGCCAATTATGGCGACTCGCATCGGTGGGATTATGGCATTGCTGCCATATGCAATCCTGAAAGGTCGCCCGCGGACTGTGGAGGGCGTTTCGTGGCTGTTTGTGGTTATGATCGTAGTCTTTGATATCAGCGGTACTGTGGCCTATATACTGGCCGGCCAGACCGGTCGTTTGGATATTGCTGCGGTGCTGAGCTCACTCTATCCTGGAATGACGGTGTTTCTCTCCTGGCTGCTGCTGAGGGAAAAGATTACAAAAATACATTTAGTCGGGGTTTTGGCAGCGTTGGGAGCGGTTATGCTGATGGCGCGGCCATAAAAAACGGTATGGCTATTCCTATACCAGAGCTGAGATTGCTGGTCTGTTTGGCCAGCAGGTGTGAATGGCAGTAGCGCTAAGGATAATTGCACCGCCGGTGAGGGCGGGAACACCGGGGTTCTCCCCTTGCAGCACCCAGGCCCAGAGAGGGTTGAGCGCCGGTTCGAGCAGAAGAATCAAGCCAGCTTCAATAGCGGTAACCTGTTTCATCGCTTTGCTGACCAGCAGGAACACCAGCGCTACGCCGAATATCCCGAGATAAAGAACTGTCAGCCAGTCCGCCATGTGACTCTGCTGAATCGGCAGTGACATGGGGAGAGTAATTGCACAGGCAACAAGGCATCCTGAGATAACAGCAACCGCAGCCTCATTTCCGTAATTCTTCCCCGCATGTGACAACCAACGCAGTCCAATAACCGTCAAAGCCCAGAAAAGGCCGCTCATCAGGGCAAACAGATTTCCTTTAATCGGGTCCGGGGTACTGGTGGTGGCCTGATGCCCACCCAGAAAAAACAAGGATAGCCCGGCAGCCAGAGCCAGCATAAACAGGGCATCTCTCCGGCGCAACGGCTCTTTAAGAAGCCAGATACTTAGCAGGACGATGGTAATCGGGGAGGTGCTTTGGAGAAAGATGGCGTTTGCGGAAGTGGTGAGTTTAGTCGCCAGGACAAAGAGCACAGCTGCGCCGGCATAGGCACAGCCGACAGCCACTGTCCGAACATTCAGACTGCGCCGTACATTGGGGACGATCAGGATGAGCGCCACGGCGGCAATGCCGGCGCGAAAGCATGCAACCTGCCAGCTGGAGAATGAGTCGCAGGATTTGATGGCAGCGCCGGTGGTCGACATAAGGAGAGCCGCCAGCATGAGCTGGAGGCGAGAAACTGCAAGTGGTGAGATCATGGCAGCAGGCTACTACGCTCAGCCGCCGGAAACAAGAGGAAAGAGCGTCAAGGTGTCGCCGTCATGTAAGACCACCTCTATGATGGCTGCTTTACCGTTAACGAGGATGATTCCGGAGGAGATGTCGGTAATCTGTAAACTGTCCAAAGCACCCTTCACGGTCGTTCCTTCAGGATAGCCACATACTGACTCCTTGAAGCGTCCTCTCCGGAAATGCCCAAAAAGCTTGACGGTAATCTGAATGGTACGCTCTTCCATGGTTGCAGATTCCCTGAGAAAGTGCGGGGGAGCAGAGCTCCCCCGATTACTGCGACTCTGCTACAGGTACGTTATATCAGGAACGAAGTTCCTGAAGAGATTCATCAATAATGTTCAATCCGCGATCAAGTTCCTCATCGGTTATAACCAGCGGCATCAGGGTGCGAATGACATTATGATGGTTGCCGCAGGCAAGGACTATCAAGCCTTTTTCGTAACAGAGGCTGACTAGTTTATCCGCTTCATCGGATGCCGGTTCCTTGCTCTCACGATCCCGAACCAGTTCCAGGGCGAGCATTGGCCCCTTGCCGCGTACTTCGCCGATTATTTCATGGCGCTCCTTCATTTCCTGAAAACGTTTCTGCATCCGTTCGCCGAGAATTTCGCCCCGCTGGAGCAGGTTGTCCTTGATAAGTATCTCCAGTACCGCGTGGGCGGCTGCAAGGGATACCGGGTTGCCGCCATATGTGCTTCCCAGGCCGCCTTTGTGAGACGTGTTCATGTATTGTGTTTTCCCGGTAACGGCACTGAGTGGCATGCCGCCTCCCAGGCTCTTGGCAGTAGTGACCAGGTCCGGTGTGACGCCCCAGTGATCAATGGCAAAAATTTTACCGGTCCGTCCCATGCCGCTCTGGACTTCGTCGATGATCAACAGAATTTCATGCTTATCGCAGATTTCGCGCAGACGCGGAAAATACTCCGCCGGCGGTGTGATAAATCCGCCCTCACCCTGAATCGGTTCGGCAATAATTGCGGCGGTTTTTTCCGCTGCAACATGTGTAATGAAAAACTCTTCAAGATGGTCAGCGCATGCAGTCTTGCATTGCGGGTGTTTCAGGCCGAACGGACAGCGATAGCAGTAAGCGTAGGGCATCCGGTAGGTCTCAGAGGCAAAGGGGCCGAAACCGAATTTGTACGGCTTCACCTTGCTTGTCAGAGTCATGGTCATATTCGTACGGCCATGAAACCCGTTCTCAAAAGAAATTATTGACGGTCGTCCGGTCGCATGGCGGGCAATCTTTACCGCGTTTTCCACTGCTTCGGCACCGGAATTGACGAACATGGTCATTTTCGGGCCGTCACCAGGTGCCAGTTCGTTGAGCTGTGCAGCCAGATCTATATAGAGATCGTAGGGTGCTACATGAAAGCAGGTGTGCAGGAATTTTTCTGCCTGATTCTTGATAGCGGCAACAACCTTCGGATGGCAGTGTCCGACATTGGTAACCCCGATTCCGCCTGCAAAATCAATCAGTTCGCGCCCATCAATATCAACAATAATCGCACCACGAGCCTCTTTGACATACGAAGCTGTCAGTACGGAGATGCCTGGAGGAACATGTTTGGTGCGGAGTGCGTTTAATTCATCATGTGTTCTCATCTGTTGCGGGCTCCTTCGTCTTGTGTGATTGAGGGGAATAAGTTGACGTATCCCTTACTATTGGTTCGGCAGATTGAACGAACATTTGCCGACATCTGCCATGTACAAAGAGTGTACCAACTATGCAGATGAATAGACTGCATTGTCAATAAAGGGGACAGCAGGGAAATACGTTCGCAAATTCATGGAAGAATGCCTCTACTTTCATCATGTTTCCCAAAAAAATGATTCTGATGTGCATCGGTAATGCTTAATTGCATTGACCGCAATGAGGGGACCTTCTGCAGCCGTAAAGCCGAAACAGCGAATAGACAGAGTACTGCTTCTGATAATCCAAGAAGTATTCGTCATAGTATCCGTACCCAGGCAGCACTAAATCAGGTGCATGCGTTCACGAAATTAAGGAAATTCCCGTAGTAGGGAGCATAGAATCGACATCAGAATATAATGTCTGAATGCATCCAGCTATGTTGTGTTGAGTATTTCTGCCTCGAATTCGCAGTCGGGCAGTCATAGAATAGAGGACAGCAGCTGGTAACATAACTTTGCCATGCCATACTCCGGGTATGAAAACAGCGTTTATGTACAGCCTGTTGACCAGATAAAAATCGGCAAGTGAATATGAATTCAGTGTCGGCGGATGCATCAAAATGGTATCTCGCAATTGTTGTAAGTGATTGATGGCACGTCTTGTGCTTTAGAATTGGGAACTCTTTCCGAAGTAGTCATTCGAAGGATTTGTTGAGTAACGTGTGGCATACAGGGCCATTCAATTTTGTTTACAAAGAACACCGTTATGCATTCAGCGTTTTATTGGTGAAGATTGCCAAATACCTCATAAAGGAGAGTCCTGTAATGAAAAAAATCAGCATACTTGCAGCAGCATTGGTAGTAACGTTCGCATCAGTGGTAATGGCAGCGGAAGTTCCGGAAGATACGGGTGGTTGCTGCGCCTGTCCGGCAGATCCGACGGTAACAGGCGATGTCTATGTCGGGCCGGTCAGCAAGTACCTGTTCCGTGGCAATGATTTGAGCAAAAGTGCGTATGGCAGCAAATCCGCGATTCAGGGTGGTATTGACCTGACGTACAAGGAATTTACACTTAGCTATTGGGGAAATGCGATTTCCCGCTATGCACGTGGCAATGCGAATAATCAGGATGAAAATGGTGACTTTGCCTCCTACAAAAGAAGCAAGGTCAACGAAACCGACCTCATTCTTGATTATGCTATTCCCTACAAGCTTCCATTCGCTGATAAACTGTCGTTCAATGTTGGTACCCAGTATTTTGCTGTTGACGCTTCCGAGGATACCAACGAGTTCTATTTGAAAGCCTCATATGAAACTTTGCTTACTCCCACCGTGGCGGTTTATTGGGACAACCTGGCTGCAACAAAGGCAGGTCTCTTTTACACAGCCGCTGTTTCACACACAATTGAGCTGGAACATAACCTGTTCAACCTGAACCTTGGTGCCCTGGCAAGCTACAACCAGAGAAACCCCAGTGCTGCGTGGACTGAAGAGGGTGATGGTGTATATAACGGGTGGCACAACTATGAATTAACCGCCAGTCTCGACTATACACCGACGGCGAACATAGCTATCACCCCCAACTATATGTATTCCAACTACCTGAGTGACAAGGCTCATGATCTTGTTGGTATCAAGGCGCAGCATGCTGTTGGCATCAAGGCGATGTTCTCGTTCTAAATTTCATTTTTCTGTTGTACTTTTTTCGAGGGGGCCGCAAGCCCCCTTTTTTTGTCTGGCAGATTTCAACGGTTACGGTATCTCAACTGGTAGTGACTAATCCGGCAATCCAATCTTGCATATTTGATGCAATTGTGCATTACTGCTACAGAAACACAAATACCCGTTGGCCTGCTGCCGGAAAAGAAGACCGTATGACTGAAAACCCGGACACTCATATCAAAGCGTATGGAGATACAGTGGACAAGACACATCAGGACGCGTTCAACGCGGCACAGTATAATGCCATGGGAGATGGTGTCATATCGGTCAACACCTCCGGAATTGTTGTCCTGTCTGACCGGGTCAGCCGGGAAAGTATAGATATCTATCCGGGCAGTTCCCTGAGCGAACATTTTCCGCCGTTGTGGAGTACAGTTGTCGAAACCATGCGAGACCGCCGGCCCCGTTTTGAGCTTTCCGTACAGAGAGGGGAGACCAGCTTTCTGGTCACGGTGAGCCCGGTCCTGGTTGGTTCAGAAGTCGCTGGTGCTATCTGCGTTTTTGTCGAAAATACCGATCTTGAAGTAATGACACGCCAATTGCGTTCGTTTCGGGAGTTGACCAAGGAGCTGGCGGCAGTAATTGACTCATCTTCGGAGGGTTTGTGGGTTTACGACGGCAACGGTATCGTGCTGCGCATCAATCCGGCAGCGGAGCGGCTTAACCGGGTCAAGAAGGAGAATGTGCTCGGTCTCACTGCACGCGAATTGATTGATCAGGGCTTTATCGAACGCTCGGTCGGATTGGAAGTGTTTGAGAGCAAAGCGGTGGTTAACATGCTGCAGAATCCGATGGGGCGCAAACTAATCGTCACCGGGACTCCGGTTTTTGACGACGAGGGGCGCATCATCAGGGTAGTGGTTTCAGAGAGGGACATTACCGAAATAGACAAATTGCAGCGCGAGCTGGAAGATCAGGAAGCGATCAAGGGGCAGTTCTGGCATCATATGCTTGAACAGCAGCAGGTGGAGCTTGCTTCTCATACGGTCATAGCGAAAAGTGCCTGCATGATAAAGGCGTTGCGCCAGGCTGTCAAGGTCAGCTCTGCTGAATCATCTGTGCTGATTCTCGGGGAATCCGGTGTGGGAAAGGGATTATTTGCCGACCTGATCCATAAAAACTCGAACCGCTCCGGTAAGCCGATGATCAAAATAAACTGCGGGGCGATTCCCGAATCCCTGATTGAATCAGAACTGTTCGGCCATGAAAGGGGCGCCTTTACCGGCGCGCAAACGGCCAAGCCGGGCTACCTGGAACTGGCGGATGAAGGGATCCTGTTTCTTGACGAAATTGCCGAACTGCCGCTCTCCTCGCAAGTCAAACTGCTCCGTTTTCTCGAGGATGGCCGGGTGACACGGCTGGGGGGAACCGCCGGCCGGACCGTCAATGTGAGAATTATTGCCGCAACTCACCGGGATCTGGAAAAAATGGTGGCAGAGAAAACCTTCAGGCTGGACCTCTATTACCGGTTAAATGTCATTCCGCTCTACATCCCCTCCCTGAAAGAACGGCAGGACTGCCTCCTTCCGCTGATCCGCCATTATATCGACTATTTCGGCAGCAAAATCGGGCGGCAGGTGCGGCTGGCCCGTGCCGCGACCGATGCGCTGCTTGCCTATTCCTACCCCGGCAACGTTCGGGAATTGATGAACCTGTGCGAGCGACTGGTGGTTATGTCAGAGACTGATGTCATCGACATTCAGGACCTCCCCGCCCAGTTTTTCGCACGTGCTGCGGAGCCGGCACAGCCGATGACAGGCTGGCCGCGCGAAATGACTCTGGAGCAGATTCTTGAAAGTGTGGAGCGCACATTGCTGGCCGATGCCATGAAAGAACATGGCAATCAGTATCGCATTGCCGAAGCGATGGGGATAAATCAGTCCACGGTAGCTCGTAAACTGAAAAAATATGGAATTTCCTGATTCTGACTGACCATGGTGGCACACCTTATGCTGTACGCATACGGTTTGCTGACCCTCCAGGGAGGAATGAATAATGGATACTGTTGAACATCGTATTGCCGCCAAGGTCTATCAGGCGATCAAGCTGAATCATGGTCAGTCCCGGCAGAATCTCGAATGGCTTAATGCCAACATTCACCCGTATTTTTTCATCACCATGCAGGAAGATATCGATTCGATCATAAGTCTGGCTAATGGCCTGCATAATCTGGTGCAGGATCGGAGGCTGATTCTGGCTGACCGTGATAAACTGCTGATAATGGCGGTCCGTAACCGACCCGGCTCACTCTACGATACTCTCAGAACCCTGCAGGAGCAGGAAATTTCCTATGCGCACTTTGCTGTATCCAGTGCGCCCATCCCCGACTCATCCGACCATCTGGAAATCCAGCGTTTTAAATTCGATCGAAAAACCCCTCATGAAATTGCTGCAGCAGTCGGCGAGAGCGCCCCTTCAGTAATCAGGCGTCGGGTAGTCAGTGCACTGAAACAAGCATATCCAGGTTTCAATATGAAACAGCTGGATAAGGTGCTGAACATCCTCTGGCTGAACAATCCGCAGTATGTACGTATTTCTCCGCCAATGAGGGTGGCCCGGATTCTCTGGCTCTACCAGCAGACCAGACAGAACGGCGGAGTTTACCTGGACGTTGAAAAGACTGTGGGGAGTGGCGAGCTGCGCCTGTTGTTTGCTGTCGGTAATCCGCCCCAGAGGGATTTTCTCCAGCAGATCATGGAAGTGTTCAACCGGTTGGCGGTGAGTGTCAAACGGGCCTACTGCCTGACCATCAGCAATGAAATTCATCCGTATTTTCTCGGAACGTTTTATGTGACTACCCGCAACGGCGAGCCGATCGAGAAAAACTCCGAACTGTTCCAGCGTCTTCAGCGCGAACTGTACAATACCCAGATTCTCTCCACCGCTTCTACCTCCTATCGGGAGCTTGTCGTCAAAGGTGTCATGAGTGGCGATGAAGCGCTGCTGGTCAACGCGTTTATCGGTTTCTGCCACACAAACCTGGCACATACCCATCCGGAAAGTTTTGATCTCGAAGGAATCATGCGGGCCTTTCATAACCATCCTGATATTGCGCAACAACTGGTCAGGCTGTTCAAGGCACGCTTTGATCCGGCCGTTACGGATCGGGAATCATTGTATAAGCCGTTCCTGGAGGAGACGACCCGCATTGTTGACAGTTACAACACCGGCCATGGCTTTCTGGACGAATTCCGCCGCACCATATTCCGTTGCGCACTGCTGCTGATCAAATATACCTTGAAGACCAATTTCTACGTGCTGGAAAAGCATGCACTGGCTTTCAGAATCGATCCGGTCTATATGGGCGAGCTTGATACGAAATTCACCTCTGATCTGCCGGCGGAGCGCCCCTTCCGCGTCACTTACTTCTATGGACGCTATGGGTCAGGCTATCATATCGGTTTCTCCGACATTGCTCGTGGTGGCTGGAGAACGTTGATTACCAATGGCCGTGACGACTATGTCACCTCTGCAAATACGCTGTTCCGCGAGAATTATGTGCTTGCTCATACCCAGCATCTCAAGAACAAGGATATTTACGAAGGTGGCTCCAAGATGGTGGTCGTTCTTGATGCTGCAGGGGAAAGTGACCGTGAACTGGTAACCCAGCGCCTCTATAAGCTGCAGTACGGATTGCTTAATGCCTTCCTCGATATATTTGTGACTGAAAATGGGCATGCCAAGGATCCACGCGTCATTGACTACTACGGTGAGGATGAACCGATTGAACTCGGCCCTGACGAAAATATGCACGATGTCATGGTGGAAATGGTCGCAGCGCAGTCGGTGCGGCGTGGCTATCTGCTTGGCATCGGCATCATGTCGAGCAAGCGGGTCGGCATCAATCACAAGGAGTATGGGGTCACCTCGGCCGGTGTGGTCAAGTTCGCTGAAATAACCATGGCAGAACTCGGCACCGACATCCACCGGGAACCGTTTTCGGTCAAATTCACCGGCGGCCCCAACGGCGATGTTGCCGGCAATGCCATGCGGCTGTTACTGGAACGGTGCCCCAGCGTGGCGATCAAGCTGATCATCGACGGTACCGGGGCGTTGTATGACCCGTCCGGTGCCGATCGGTCGGCACTGTCAAAGGTTGTCCTCCACTCCGACATCGACGCTTTCGAGCCTGAGGCGCTCCATCCCGGAGGCTCCATCATATACCGCACCCAGACCCGTCGCGATGGGATGCGGGAACTGTTCCGCAAGGTTGTCCGCACCGATTCGGGGCTGCAGGAGCTATGGGTATCCAATGATGATTTTTACCGTGAATACAACAGCCTGATCTTTACCGTGTCGGCAGACCTGTTTATCCCGGCCGGCGGACGTCCCGAAACGGTCAGCAAAGACAATTTCGGCCGGTTTTTTGCCGATGACGGCAGCGCACTGAACCGGGCAATCATTGAAGGCGCCAATTCGTTCATTACTCCCGAGGCCCGCATCGAACTGCAAAAACGGGGTGTCATCATCATGCGTGATGCGTCGGCCAACAAATGCGGGGTTATATCATCCTCTTACGAAATCATAGCCAACCTGCTGCTGAGCGAAAAGGAATTCCTTGATCAAAAGGATGTCTATGTTGCGGATGTAATAAGCATCCTCAACAAGCGGGCGGAGGATGAGGCACGGCTGATCTTTCGCCGACACCGCGAGGCCGGAGGAGCACTGCTCTATACTGACATATCAAATGCAATCAGCACCGAAATCAATGCCCACTACGCGCGACTGTTCAGCTTTTTCCAGCAGCATCCGCAGCTCTGCGCCAGGCCTCTGTACCGCAATGCCATCCTTGGTCACCTGCCGCGACTGCTGGCTCAGGAGCCGCGCTATCGTAAACGGATCAAGGACTTGCCACCCAAATATCAATACGCTATTATTTCCAGTGAAATTGCCTCATCAATGGTCTACCGGAACAGCGAGGCGGATGGTTATCAGGAGCTGATCGAGGCTCATTTGAGGAAAATGCCGCCACTATGAATGTGACCGTAAAACTGGTGGGGATATTCCGCACCGGGCGTTTCAAAGAAGCTGTCCGCAAGTACCCCCCTGCTACATGTGTGCGGGAGGTGGTTGATGATCTCCGGATCCCCACGCCGCTTCTCGGGATCGTGCTCATTAATGATATTCATGCGCGCGTTGAAGATCTGCTGGTTGATGGTGACACCGTGTGCCTGTTGCCTCTGCTGGATGGCGGGTAGTGATTAATAGATAAGGAGATTCAGTATGAACTATTTCACCTCTGATCCTGCTTCTGAACCTGCTTCAGTCGTCTACTCGCGCTGCACGATCGATCTGAAGAGAGGCACCATGCGCCTCGACGATGTGCCCTGCCGTAATCTGGAGGATGTCCTGGGAGGGTTTGGCCGTTCATTCCAGATTTTAGCGGAACGTCAGATCAATCACGCCTATTGCGAGGAAAATCCACTGATAGTCAATACCGGCCTGCTCACCGGCAGCAGCGCCATGACCGGTATGCGTACTTATTTTTCCGGTTACAGCCCGCTCAAGGAGTCGAAAAAAGGGTTGCCGGCCGCCATGTGGTCAACCGGCAGCGGCAACTTCGGCGCCAAATTCAAATGGACCGGTCTGGATGAACTGATCTTTGAAAACCGTTCGCCGCAACCGGTCTATGCGTTGATCAGGGAAACTGCGGAGGGGCCGCTGGTAGAGTTGAAGCCGGCGGATCATCTGGCCGGCCTTACCACCCACGATAAAATGATGGTTCTGCAGAAGGAGTACGGCCGCAACGCCCACTTTGCAACCATTGGCCAGGCCGGTGAGAACTGGGAAAATGTCTATATGGGCGCGGTGGCGCTCTCGACCGACAATCAGCTCAAGTCAGGTGAGGACAAAATGCGTTTTGCCGGACGCGGCGGTATGGGCAGCCTGATGGGGTACAAAAACCTCCTCGCACTGGTTGTCCAGAGCAGCGACAAGATCAAGGCCCTCACGCCCGAGGTCAAAAGCGTCAACATCAACGTTGTCAAAGGGGGCGGTTCGGCGCGCCTTCAACCGGTCAGTCGCGGCGGCGGCGGAGGAACCTGGGCTGCGTACGATGTCTTGCAGACGTTTCATGCCGTGCCGGTAAACAATTTCCGGCCGCAGGGGAACGATCTGCCGGAGAAGTTGTTTCGCGAACAGGTGGAAAAGCAGTATCTGATCAAATCTGAGGCTTGCTTTCGCTGCGGAATAACCTGCCACAACAATATTCATGAAAAAAAGGAAGACGGCAGTAGCGGAAGGTTTCTGGCCAAATTCGACTATGAACCCCTTAATCTTCTCGGCACCAATATCGGTATCCATGAGGCCGGCAAGGCTGCCCGGCTGATCCATCTGTGCGACAATTACGGCATGGACTCGATTTCTCTGGGGGTGACCATTTCCTATCTGCTCTCCTATAATGAGCGGCATCCTGAGCGACCTCTGGCAAATGGTGCCACCTTTGGCAATTTTGCAAAAATAGAAGAGCTTGTCACACTAGCCGGATTGGGCAGACTGCCGGAGATCGGGAAGGGCTCAAAGCGCCTCTCCGAGAGTACCGGAGAAACATCCTACGCCTACCATGTCAAAGGCCTGGAGATACCGGCGTACCAGCCTGAGACCAATCCGGGATATGCCTGGGCGATTGCCGGCGGGCATATGTCAATGGGAACGTACGGCCTGCTGACCCGCGAAGGAAAGTCGGATATGGAGTCCTGGGTTCAGGGGATTACCATGAGCAAACTCCAGATTGTCGGTTTTGATATGATCGGGCTCTGCAAGTTTTTTGATATTACCAAGGGGATCTGCACACAGATGGTGGTGGACTGCCTCAAGAGTGAGTTCAATCTGGACGTGACGGTTGAAAACCTGGCCGCCGCCGTGCGCAGGGCTTTTCTGCGCGGCCTGGCTCTTGAGTTGCGGCAGGGATATGAAAAATCCGAATACACGCTCCCTGCTGAAGTGTGGGAACGGCCGAACCCGAATATCAAGCTGCCGAACATAACCACTCCGGAATTTATTGCAGAGCTGCAGGATAAGGTTTGGGCGGTCTTTGAACCGGAATTGGCAGGGTTGCTGCCGGAAGCAAAATAAGTGTTTAATGTTTCCAAAACAGCGACATCAGGATTTCAACAAAGATGAGGATGATGATAATCCATTCCAGGCGGGTCGAACGCTGGGCATGGGACAGGCCGGTCACAACATCGAGCACATCCTTCAGGGTGTCAGATTTGTGCTGGATTTCCTGAAACCGCTGTGATAACTCGAACAGATTGGCCATGGTTTTGTAAAGCCGGTTTGCTTCCGGATGGTCCCAGGTGATTTCCGGCTTGTCCAACACCATGATGTAGGAGATCGAGGCGTATTTGAACGTCAGGATTGATGACGCCAGCTTTGCCAGCTTTTCGTCGGTGATTCCCAATTTGCCGGAACGCAGCTTTTCAATAAGTTCTTCAACCTCGTCAAGTACAGAGTCCATGCGGTTTTCAATCTGATCCAGCGCCACCGACTTGGCGATGACAAAGCAGACGATGTCCACAAACACCTGGTCAAGAGCGGGCATCACCGCATAATCATTGGTGATGACAGTCTTCTCCGACTCACCTTGCTTGAGAGCATAATCGTCCTTGTAGCGCAACTGCAGAGAATTGCGGAACAGGTCGCTGATCTTGGCAAGCTTGCCAAAAAGGCTGCTGATAATTTCTTCACTGCAATTGACGAACACAATGCCGCCGAAGTAGTAGAGATACACCACGAGATGCTCTTTTTCAGTATCCTCTACCGGAGTCAGTGTCACCGGATTGAGCAGCATCGGCTCCTCCCAGCGATAGTGTTTGGTAATACCGAGGCTGGCGGCCAGTTTGTTGAGGTCAAGTTCTCCATTGAGGGCAAATGCTTTAAAGTCCAGGGTTTCCATCTGTTCTCCATATTGGCAGCAATTGTGCCGATTTTTCAAAAAACAGACAGTTCAAATGCATGATTCATTCCAACAGAGGGGCTTCGGAAAGCGAACCATCATCAACGAGGAAAAAATGGAAATTGTTGGTACACAGTTTATTGATGGAAAACGGATTGGTAAATCCGCAACAACATTTTATTCATATGATGCCCGCAATGACGAATCCTTGCCGTATCAGTTTCACCAGGCAACCGGAGCGGAAATATCAGCGGCTGCCGCTGCCGCTGCCGTTGCTTGTCCGGTGTATCGGGCAACCGGCCTTGAGGAGCGGGCCCGGTTTCTTGAAGCCATTGCCATTGAGATAGATGCGCTTGACGACACCTTTATCAATGTCGTCATGCTTGAAACCGGCCTTCCAGAGCAGCGCATCCGGGGCGAACGCCTGCGAACCAGCAGCCAGCTGCGCCTGTTTGCAGCCGTAGTACGCCGCGGAGATTTTCTCGGAATACGTATCGATACGGCGCTTCCGGAGCGTCAGCCGCTGCCGCGTCCCGATATCCGTCAGTACCGGATCGCTCTTGGCCCGGTGACCGTGTTCGGTGCCGGTAATTTCCCGCTGGCGTTCTCTGTCGCTGGTGGTGACACCGCATCAGCGCTTGCCGCCGGATGCCCGGTGGTGGTCAAGGCTCATTCCGGGCATCCGGTCACTTCGGAGCTGGTGGCTCAGGCGGTGGTACGGGCGGTTGAACTGTGTGGTATGCCGGCAGGGGTGTTCGGCATGCTGTTCGGTGATTCCGTGGGTGCAGAACTGATCTGCTGTCCGGAAATCAAGGCAGTTGCTTTTACCGGATCATTGCAGGGGGGGAGGGCGCTTGCAGAAATAGTCGCCAGACGTCCCGAGCCGATTCCGGTCTTTGCCGAAATGTCGAGTATCAATCCGGTCTTCATGTTTCCGGGGGCCATTCAGGAGCGGGGAGCTGATATTGCATCCGGACTGGCGGCCTCCGTGACGCTCGGCGCCGGTCAATTTTGCACCAATCCGGGGTTGGTTATCGGTTGTGCCGGCGAAGATTTTGACCGGTTCAGCCAGTACCTCGCAACCGAGATGGCATGCAAACCTCCGGCGGTCATGCTTAACCGGGCAGTGCTGAACAATTATCGGAACGGAATCAAAACGTTATCCGGAATTTCGGGGGTTGAAATACTTGCCGGAGCCGCTACGGATGAGAACAGTGCTTTTGCCTGCCTGTTCAAGGCCTCTTCAGAGCTGTTGAAAGTACCGTCCCGCCCGCTGGAAAAAGAGGTGTTCGGCCCGGTAACGATGCTGGTGGCGGTACAAGGCCTTCAAGAGCTGCTGGAAATTATTCCGGACCTTAGCGGGCATCTCACGGCGAGCATCTTTGCTGCCGACAGCGACCTGCCGAATTGCAAGCCGGTGGTTACGGCTCTGGAATGCAGGGTCGGGCGTGTTATTCTCAACGCCTTTCCCACCGGCGTCGAAGTTTGCGAGGCCATGGTGCATGGCGGACCGTTTCCGGCCACCTCGGACAGTCGCTGCACATCAGTCGGAACGCTGGCTATTGACCGTTTTCTGCGCCCTGTCTGCTACCAGGGGTACCTGGACAGTTTGTTGCCGGAACCGCTACAGAATGACAACCCCCTCCGGTTGCGGCGTTTTGTCAATGGAGAGTGGTCAGAAGTGTAGTTGTTTTATCGAGTTTACTGCCTACAAATAAGCGAGCTTAGCACTATTGATAGCGAAAGCGATCACACCATGATTGAAAAAGCAGGAACTGACGAAAATAGCGACTCTGCCGAGGGGCCGTTGCAGAAAAAAGCGGATTCACGCGTTCTCCTGGCAGATAATGAGCGTCTGAAAAAAGCGCTGATCGATGTGCTCGACACGCTTCCTTCAATTATTGCCCGGATTGATCGTGAGGGGCGGGTAGATCTTGTCAATCGGCAACTAGAGCTGTTCAGCGGTGTTTCTGCTGCAGAGGCGTTTGGGGTGTTGCTGGAATCGTTGATCCCGCATTTCACGCCGCAGCTGCGACAGGTCGCCGAAGCGATTGACCGCCAGAATCCGATCTCCTTCGCAAAGATTCAGTATTGTAGCGGCACTGATGTGCTCTATTTTTCCATGCACGTGTATCCGCTGCGTAATGAAAATTCGGGCATGGCGGTTATCCGTATTGATGATATAACTGAGCACGTCCGTATTGAAGAGAGCATGATCCAGTCAGAAAAAATGATGATGGTCGGTGGACTCGCCGCCGGTATGGCCCATGAGATAAATAATCCACTTGGTGCCATTATGCAGCATGCCCAGAATATTGAACGGCGTGTTTCATTAACCATTCCGGCTAACAGCAAGGCTGCCGAAGAGGTGGGAGTCAGCCTTGATCAGGTGCGGGCCTATCTGGAAAAGCGTAATATATTTGAATTTTTGGAACATATACGAACGGCCGGATCCCGAGCTGCCGAGATCGTCACCAACATGCTCAAATTCAGCCGTCGGGGGCATTCGCGCATCGAGACAGTTGTGCTTGCAAGCGTTCTGGATCAGGTGCTGGCTCTTGCTGCAACTGATTATGACATGAAAAAATTATATGATTTTCGCCATATTGAGCTGGTGCGGGAGTACAGTGCTGATACACTGCGGGTTGCCATGAATGTTTCCGAGATGGAGCACGCGCTTCTGAACATTCTGAAAAATGCCGCCCAGGCGATCTCGGAAGCAGCCGTCGCGAATCCGCGCATCACTGTGCGGACTCTCAGCGTTGACGGCATGGCTGCTATTGAAGTTGAGGATAACGGCCCGGGAATGGATGAAACTATCCGACTGCGGATTTTTGATCCGTTCTTTTCGACAAAAGAGATCGGAGTCGGTATTGGACTCGGACTGTCTGTCACATATGCCATTGTTACCAGAGAACACCATGGTACGATAGAAGCGTGGTCCCAGCCGGGTGTGGGCAGCCGCTTTACCATCAAGATTCCGTTGCACAGGAGGAACGGATGAATAAATCTGAGGTGTCAATACTGATTGTAGATGATGATGAGATAGTCCGGGAGTCCATGGGGGCATTTCTGGAGGATGAAGGTTTCATCATACATTTTGCGGATAGTGGTGAAGAGGCGTTGGAGAACATTGCCTTCCTTCGTCCTGTTGTCTGTATTTCCGATATGCGGCTGGCAGGTATTTCCGGGGAGGCCTTTATCGTGCAGGCATATTCTGTCTGCCCGGCTACCGGCTACCTGCTGCACACCGGCATGGCCTATTCGCCCTCACCTGAATTGCGGGCTCTCGGTATGACACAGGAGGATGTGTTCCAGAAGCCGATCACGCACTTTTCCGTTCTCATCAACAGAATAGCAGCGATAGCGTCGACAGGGAGAATGGAGTATAGCGCCTGCTGATGGCAAACTGGTTCTGAGCCGTTACGACCTTTTCAGGTTACAGATGCGTAATTGCATCCCCCGGTCTGACAGTGCCGCCGATAATAACCCGGGCAAAAATCCCCTCCTTTGGCATGACACAATCACCGGCCTGGTAAAATATGGCACAACGGGTATGGCATTCCTTGCCGATCTGCGTTACCTCCAGTACTGTTTCACCAATTTGAAGGCGGCTGCCGATCGGCAGTGACACAAGATCCATGCCGCTCGTGGTAATATTTTCGGCAAAATCTCCCGGATGAACATCAAGCCCAAGCTTCAGCATTTTGTCAATACTCTCCGCTGCCAGCAGGCTTACCTGTCGATGCCAGTCGCCGGCATGAGCATCGCCATCAATGCCATGATTTTCGCGCAAGAGCACAGTCGCTACCGGTTTCTTGCGTTCCCCCGTTTTCTCGCTAACGCAGGTAGCGACTACCTCTGCCATTTCCTATCCTCCTATTTGAGCCATAGTAAAATTGTTGTGGCTGTAACCATCCCGTGAGATATTGTGACGTTCCGGTTTTGTGGCGACAATGCCCCGCAGCAAGTCAACGAGCAGATCCCAGTCGGGTGGCCGCAGCGCTGGTACCAGGTCGACGCGGCAGTCAGAAAAGAGACACCCCTTGGCCTGGCCGGTTGAAGTTACCCTGATGCGGTTGCAGTCACTGCAGAAATGGCCGGAAACGGCGGAAATAATACCGATGCTCCCTTCAGCGCCGTGAATGAGCCGTCCGGAAAGGTCAGTGCGTGAAGCCTGCCGATCAGAGTGTTCAGCCGGCCGGTCTCTCGGTCTGTGCCAGCCGCTGGTAATCTTCCAGCGTGTTGACATTGCGGAAAGATGCGTAATCAGGATCCAGTGTGGCGATCTTGCCGCGCGGTACCAGTCTGACGTGCGCCAGATCAAAAAACGAGAGAATGCGCCGTTCTCCCGCCCGCAACATCGCCTCCATCTTGGGAAGGCAGCTTTTGGCGTAGACAGCGTGCAGCGGTTCCAGGCCGCCTGGGGTTTCGGGGATGACTACATCAACCCCGCCAGGCATGCTGCTCAGTTCACGGATCAAGCGGGGGTTAAGCCCCGGCATGTCGCAGGCGGTGACAAAGGCACGGCCTGCGATGCAGCTCGAGAGTGCGGCATGAATGCCGCCCAGCGGCCCCATGCCGGGATAGATGTCGGCAATCTTGCGGCAGGGGATGAAGTCGTAGGTTTCAGGCGTATTCGTGACCAGCAGCACTTCGTCGAATAGCTCGGCCATGCGGCGGTAGGCGGTCTCCACCATCCGTTCACCATTTACCTCCATGAGCGCCTTGTTGCGTCCCATGCGGCTCGATTCGCCTCCGGCAAGGATTACTCCTGCGATGTCGGAAAAACGTTCGCGCGGCGCCATCCGAAGTCGTTCCGGACAGGCCGCAATACGGAAGCTTTCACCCCGTACGTAGCCGACCAGACCGATGCCGCTTTCCCGGCAGATGCGTACCGCCATGTCGGTTGGCGATGTGCGGGAGGCGACCAGTGCTATTCCCAGCGATGCGGCTTTGGATGCCAGTTCGGTTGACACCCGCCCTGAGGTCAGCAGCATGCGCCCGGTCAGGTCAATTCCCAGGAAAAGCGCCTGTCCCGCCAGCCGGTCGATGGTATTGTGCCGCCCCAGATCTTCGGCATGCAGCAGTATTTTGCTACCGTCGCTGATCGCCGCCGAATGGATGCCGCCATGACGGCCATAACGTTCGGAAAGTTGCCCCATCTTCCGCATGGCGCTAAAGACCGCCTCCGCCGGAAAGGTGGCGTCAGATGGCACCTGCTTCGGCGCTCCGGCGTTGAAAGAAAACGAGATACCGGTTCCGCAGCCAGAGGTAAGCACCGGGGTGAGCCGCTCAGGCAGCTCTCCCCGGATACGGATACTGGCTTCGCCGGAGTCTTCGCACACCCCCATGGTCAGAAAATCGCCTATTTCTCGAACAAATCCCTGCGTTCGCAGGAACCCGGCCACGAGAAAGCGCAATTCGTGGGGCGAGGCCACCAGCGTGGCGATGTTGCGGCCATTAACAGTTAGCTTGACCGGGAACTCAGCCGGAAACTCGTCCGGTATTTCAGTGGTAATGCCTCTATCGTAACGGAGCATAAAGTGTTTGTCCTGATGTTCAGTGGGTTACTTCCCCCGTTCAAAACCTTCTCGTGCTGCCAGCAGATCCAGGTGGATCGTTAGCAGGTCTTCAATTTCCAGCGGTGTATCTACGCTCCCTTTGCGCGAATCCCGTGTTTTGATGTAGCGGCTGCATGCCTTGCAAGTATCAACCCTTGTGGCGCCTTCCCCGGCGGTAAAGTAGGATAACTGCTCCGGGTCGTCGCAGCCGCAATAGGCGCAGGCCAGACGTTTAAACTGCCAGCTGAAGGAACAGGCCGAGCAGGAGAGCATGCGCCGTCCCTCTTCGCCGGATAATTCAGCCATGCCGGCCCGGGAGCCGCACACCGGGCAGAAGCTTTCCTGCCATGCGGCAAACTGTTCGGCGGGGTATCCGGCTGAAAAATCTTCCAGCGCGGTCTTGAGGGGGATCTCGAAGATATATTCAACCAACGGGGCAGGAACTGCCAACTCGATTGCAAGATCATTAATCGGTGTCCGATCACGTTCCAGAATGGCACGAAAGAGTGTGCCCGGATCAACGGATCCGCTGCTGAGGGCTGCGGATATTTTCCGGAGATATTCGTCATGTTCCTGCCCTTTGTCGGATAATACGTCAATGACCCCGAGCAGAAAGGAAACGCTCTGCTGGCGGTTGAGTCTCAGGTCGGAGCTGTTCAGCAGCGGAAGTGCCTGTCCGGTTTGCTCCAGCGCATCAGGTGATGCTTCGAAAAAAATACCGGTCTGTTGCTCCTTGCCGTTAACATAATCATAGATGCCGATGAACAGCGGTACGATCTCAGCATATTCCGGGGCTGCCTGGGCGGCTTGCTGCAGTGCAGCTATTTTTTGTTCCGATGAAGGCATGGCAACTCCTCTTTGTAAGGTTGATACATCAAGGGCGGCCTTGCTTCAGGCCGCCCCGCGATTGTAGCAGAGTTTCACGAGATGCGGTATTACGTATTTTCGCCGGTTGTTTCCTTGTACCATTTGGGGTGATGCTTCTTTGCCCAGCCGCGTTTGACATCACCGTAGAGCATGGCGTCAATCGTGCCGGGATTGCCGATGGTGGCCAGATAGACATGTACTATCACAAACATGATCGAACCGACAAACATCAGGCCGTGGGTCAGGAGTGAAATCTGAACAATCCAGCGCGGAAACAGCGCGGGCAGCCAGATGAATATGCCTGTTACTCCCAGGATGGTGGTTGCGGCGGCAACATAGAGAGCAAAAAGTTTCTGCCCCGGATTATACTTGCCTATATTGAAGTGGCTGGCCTCACGCGAAAGATACCCCCCCCGTTTGTCAACCCACTCCTTGTCGTCCTGATCAAAGGTAGAAACGTCCTTCTGGTGGTTGAAGTACATGTAGATGGAGCTCAAGAAAAAAATGATCCCGCCGATCTTGTGCACCAGTATGGCATTCTGCCCGCCGCCAAACAGGTTGAAATAGCCGTTGAACAGGCGAGAATACAGGCCAAGCCCTGACAGGAGCAGGGTAAAAAAACTGGCCGTAACAATCCAGTGCAGAACACGCTCGCTGGTGCTGAAACGTTCTATGTATTTACTACTCATGACCGTCCCCCTTCCCTGTCTCTTCATCATCTACCTTTTTCGGGCCGATGGTTACATAGTGCAGCAGCATGGCACCGATACTTCCCCAGAACCCGAGAATGCCGAGCGGTTTGATGACATCCTTCCAGAGGAAGATGGACATGGGGATACTCGGAGACGAAGGAAGACCATACTTTTCCGGTGACCCCTCAAGAGCGTAGACCACACCCAGGCCGTTCAGGTTGTTTTCGCCGTACAAGGCTTTCTTGGCGGCGGTTGCCTTGGCAATCAGCTCGCTCCGCTTGCCGAATTTGAGAGACCCGGTCGGGCACGCCTTGGCGCAGGCCGGGGCAATACCTCCTTCAATGCGGCTTTGACAGAGGTTGCATTTGGATACCTTGTCATTGGTGTCATAGCGGGGAATGTTGAAGGGGCAGGCTGACACACAGTATTTACAGGAGATGCACTTCTCCTTGTTGTAGGCGACAATGCCGTCCCTGGTGCGGTAGAGGGCGCCGGGAGACGGGCAGACCTTCATGCAGCCGGCGTCGCCGCACTGCATGCAGCGCTCGTTGAGGAACAGCCAGGAAACGGCGCCGGAGGTTTCGTTTTCGATGAATTTTATGCGGTTGAACAGCGCCGATGTCAGGTCGCGCGGATTCTCAAACGTCCCCTTGTTGGAGGTTTTGTCCGCAGGCAGTTTGTTCCACTGCTTGCAGGCCACCTGACAGGAACGGCAGCCGATGCAGCGCGATGTGTCCACGAGAAAACCCTTGCGGGTAGCTTGATTGATTGTATCGGCCATGGCTTACCCCTTTCTCGCGATCCCGACCATAAACGCCTTGGTCTCCGGGATCATCGTGTTGGCATCGCCCGCAGTAGGGGTCAGCAGGTTAGCGGCGTCACCCACGCCGGGGGTAGTCCAGCCGAAGCACCATGGGAGTCCGATCTGGTGTACCGTTTTGCCGCCGATCTGGAACGGTTTCATACGCACAGTAACCATTGCCACCGCCTCGATTTTGCCGCGGGCCGAGGAAATTTCGACCAGATCGCCGTTGCTGATGTTCTTCTCCTTGGCCAGCTCAATACTGATCTCACAGAACTGGCGCGGCTGCAGCTCCAACAGCCACGGAGTGTTACGGGTCATGACGCCGGTCTGCCAATGCTCGGTGACCCGGTAGGTGGTTGCTACCAGCGGGAAACGCGGGTCGTTGGTTGCCAGTACGTCTTCCTTGATGCCCGCGTCTTTGAAAATCTTGCTGGCCGGGTTGCTCTGCTGCTTGGAGAAAAAGTTGTCCGCCACCGGAGACTCCACCGGTTCGTAGTGCTCGGGGAAGGGGCCGTCTTTCAGCCCGGAACCAAAGATAGAAGCAACCCCGTCTGGTTTCATGATAAACGGTTTTTTGCCTTCTTTTTCATTTGCCATCGGCGGCCATGGGCCATCCGGTACGTCGCCGACCCAGGCGCCCGTTTTCCCATTCGGTAGTGGCGCATTCGGGTTCCAGTAAACGACCGCTTTCTTTAAATTATACGGTTTTCCGTCCAGGTTTACTGAGGCGCGGTTATACAGAATGCGCCGGTTAACCGGCCAGCACCAGGTCCATTCCGGGAACATTCCCAGGCCGGTTGGGTCTTTGCGGCCTCGCCGCGACATCATATTTCCTTTTTCATTATAGCTTTGCGTATAGAGCCAATTGCCGCTGGAGGTGGAGCCATTGGCCTGCAGTTGGCCAAAACTGCCTGCCAGTTCCCCCTTCTTGCCAAGCATTTTCTTCGGTGTTCCCGGAGGCGGCGGAGGTGGAGCTTTTTCGCCCGGTTTAAGCGGTTTTGGCTTGTCCTCAACATCTTCCAGGAAGTAGCCGTTGATTTCCTTGGCAATGGCGTGGGTGTCAATGGTCTTGATGGTGCCGTCCGCCCGCTTGAAACCATAGTTCCAGGTCAGACTGGTAAGCTGCTCCGGGAGAGCGCCCCCTTCTTTGGCGTAAAGCGCTTTTATTTTCTGATACAGTTCATGAATTATTTCCGCATCCGGTTTGCTCTGCCCCAGAGGCTTGACTGCGGCGGTGCGCCACTGAGCCCACCGGCCGGAGTTTGTAATTGATCCTTCTTTTTCAAAGGAGGCGGCAACAGGAAGGAAGAATACTTCTGTCTTGATCTTGGACGGATCTGTATCAGGACCTTTCCAGAAGGAAGCAGTTTCGTTGTCGAACAGATTTGCGGTAACCATCCAGTCCAGTTTTGCCAGAGAGTTGCGCACCTTGTTCGAGTTGGCTCCGGAGCAGGCCGGGTTCTGTCCCCAGGCAAAGAAACCCTTGAATTTGCCTTTAATCATGTTGTCGAAGATCATCAGCCAGGAACCGTTCATGCCCGGATCAAGTTTGGGCAGGAGCGAATAGGCGAAGTCGTTCTCCTTGGTGGCTTTGGCGCCGTAAATAGCTTTCAGATAGCTGATCAGGTATTTATTGCGGTTAGCCCACCAGTTGGCGCTCTGCGGATCTTTGGTTTTGGGTGTGTACTTCTCGATATAGGCGGTGGTATCCTTCAAATCGGCAGATGGCACTGGCAAATATCCGGGGAGGATGTGGAACAGCAGGCCGTGATCGGTGGATCCCTGTACGTTTGACTCACCGCGCAGGGCGTTGATGCCACCGCCGGCTATCCCCATATTCCCCAGAAGCAGCTGAACGATAACCATGGCCCGGATGTTCTGGGTGCCAACCGTATGTTGGGTCCATCCCATGGCATACAGCTCTGTGCCTGCCTTGTCCGGCTTGCCGGTCGAGGCATACAGTTTGTAGACCTCCAGCAGTTTTTCCTTTGGTGTACCGGTAGTTTTGGATACCAGATCCAGGGTGTAACGGCCGTAATGTTTTTTGAGCAGTTGGAATACGCAGTTGGGGTCCTGCAGCGTCGGATCCTTCTTGATGCTTTCATCAGCATTTTTCTGGAACGACCAGGCTTTGGCGCTGTAACTGCGCTTTTTGGCGTCGTAGCCCGAGAAAAGACCGGCAAGATCACCCGGCATCTTGAAATCGGCGTTGACCAGATACGCCGAGTTGGTGTAGTCCCGCACATACTGTTCGAAATAAAGCTTGTTCTGCAGGATGTAGTTGATCATGCCGCCCAGAAAAGCGATGTCGGTTCCCGAGCGGAGCGAGGCGTACAGATCTGCCTTTGAAGCACTGCGGGTAAAGCGGGGATCGACACAGATCACCTTGGCGCCGGCCTCTTTGGCCTTCATGATCCAGCGGAAGGAAACCGGGTGGTTTTCAGCAGGGTTCGACCCCATAATGAGGATTACATCGGAATTCTTGAAATCAATAAAGTGATTCGTCATTGCACCGCGTCCGAACGACTCTGCCAGAGCCGCAACTGTTGCGCTGTGTCAAATGCGGGCCTGATGTTCAATGTACACCAGGCCTAACCCCCTTAAGAATTTTTGGTACAGGTAACACTCTTCATTGTCCAGCGCGGCGCTGCCGACCGAGGCCATGCCCATGGTACGGTTGACGACCGCTTCGATCTCTTTTTCCACTTCAACAGAGCCGACCTTTTCCTTGATCTTGATTTTTGAGGTAGGCATGAAAGAGGCATCGCGGGTTTTTTTGACCTTCAGTGCGATCTCGTCCAGCGCCCAATCCCAGGAAACTTCCTTCCATTCGCTGGCACCAGGGGCGCGATAGAGCGGCTTGGTGACGCGGGCCTTGTTGTCGCGCAGCTGGTAAACAGAAGAGCCTTTGGGGCAGAGCGCCCCTTCGCTGATCGGGTGATCAGGGTCACCTTCGACATTGATGACATCGCCCCCCAGTGTATGTACGATCATGCCGCAGCCGACCGAACAGTAGGGGCAGATGGTTGTGGTTTCCCTGGCGTAGCGGATGGGCAAATCCTCGGCTTTGGACTCGACGGGAGCGAGGTTGTAACCGAGTGTCGCAGCCGCCAGACCGGAACCGGAGAGCTTGAAAAAATCTCTGCGTGATACCGCCATTGCTGGACCTCCTTCAAAAATGGTTGTTATCGTTACCGATGCCAACCATCCCCTTTTCAGCCCCGGTAAGACGGGATAGTTCGTTAACAAATCTATTCTGTGAAAAATCTGCAGAACATTAGATTCTAACTCACTAATGGAGGGCGTCGCCGTTTCCGGTAACACCCGCAGGCAGCATGCCATAGAAACCGCTTCCGTAGGCTGGTGCTGCTCGGAGATGGACGAATTTTCTGATTTTATACAGTGTTTTATTGTGAATTGCAACTGTTCCTTGCGATAAGCCTGTTACGTGAATGGTGTAGTTAATATTCCGATATTGTTGGCTAAACCGGTTACAGCATGGATATAAAAGCGTTGTCTCGTGTTCTTGTGGGCGTACATGTTACATGAAAAGTGAGATGCGAAGTAGGTGCGAGGGGAAAGGCAAAAGGTTTGGATTGAATGGCGGAAGCACATGGGAATCGAACCCACCGAGGAGATTTCTCATCCCCCCCACCGGTTTTGAAGACCAGGCAGCCCGCCAGCGACTGATGTGCTTCCATGGGAAATATTCGAAATGTGACGTTCTATTTATACATGGTGGTATCGATGCGTACAAGTGGTTTTAATAAGGCAAATCTCCCTCTTACGCCTCATGGCGTGACCAGAAGCTGCTTTTTCGTCCATGCTGCTGACGCAGGTTTCCCATATAGCCTGCATGAGGTTCGATATTTCGCCAGTTTGCAATTGGTTTGGCGAGTTGGTCGAGTTTGCGGAGATACCGAACCCCGTGGACATAGGTCTTGGTCTGCGCCCGGCGAAGGATTGAATCGAGAAAATCCCGATAGATGACTGCCGCGCACAGATGGCGGCCATCCTTCTCCATCGCCTCAGCCAGGGGAAGTAGCCCGCTGTAGAAATCGCCGTTGAGTTGATCGGCTCGGTCAAGCAGATAGAACTCGGCATCGTCCGTACGTTCTATCTCGACGAGAAAAGCTGCATCGACCGGAGAGAATTTTTCCGCTCCGCAAATGGCCGGGACTTCAGCCGCTATCACACTTTCCCTCCGTTCATAGCCGATAACATCCAGCAGGCGTGTCAGCGAAGCGGCGCTACGGATCCGCCTGAAGATCCGTCCGGCAGCTTCAGCCTGTTGGGCTGTACACGACCAACATCATAGAATCTTTGAACATGTCACTACGTAAAGTCACGAAGAACCGTGGTCACTTTCCCAGTGACGAAGCCATGTTCAAACTACTTTATCTGGCATTGAAAAACATTGCAAAAAAATGAACAATGCCGATCAGAGACTGGAAATCAGCACTGAATCAGTTCAGTATCATGTTTGAAGACAGGCTGCCAAATTTCTGAATACTGTTGGAGGACAATCAATGAGTGACGAAATCAAACCAACGGTATCTAAGGAGGAAACCTTTGATAAACTTGAGATTCGACTTGGGCAGGTGGTTGACGTGCAGATAGAGCCATCTGCACCCAAAGAGGCATATGGCCTCACCGTAGACTTTGGTAAATTTGGCAAGCGCACCAGCGTCGGACGGTTCACTAAACACTCCATAGAAGAAATCAAAGGTAAAAAGGTACTTGGTGTGCTAAATTTTGAACCACGTACCATTGGTGATGTGGTATCCGAAGTTCTGATCCTTGGAGTTCAGTTTCCGAAGGCTGACAGCGGAGAGGCCACATTCATAACACCTATGGCAGACGCTAAAATTGGCGGAAAGCTATTTTAACTGAAATCAAGAGAACTAATCGATATGAGTGAGAATACATTACCACAACAAAATATGGGACGTGGTGGCATTTGGTATGTGCTGGCAGCAGCTGTGTTGTGGGGAACCACTGGCACGTCACAAGGATTAGCACCTGTCGGAATTGAATCGACCACCATAGGGGCAGTACGCTTGGCTGTCGGAGGGCTTGCTCTGCTGATTCTGGCAATACTCCGAGGTGGTTTTAAAGGAGGCGGGAGTTGGCCGATACTTGGAACGCTGGTTTCAGCATTTTTCGTAGCCGGTTATCAGCTTTGTTTTTTTGCAGGTGTCGCTCGTACCGGCGTTGCTGCCGGAACTATGGTAGCAATCGGCTCTGCTCCGGTAGCTGCCGGATTATTGGGATATCTGGTCCGACGGGAACATGTTGGCCCCCGCTGGATGGCAGCCACACTTCTGTCAGTGATCGGCTGTGCCCTTCTGGCAACAGGTGGAGGAGGACTTCAGAGCAATACGACAGGTATTGTGCTGGCATTGGGGGCCGGATTTTCCTATGCTGCTTATGCGGTGAGTATAAAAGGGCTGTTAGATCAACATGCACCCGACGCTGTCATGGCAGTTGTGTTCTGTCTGGCAGCACTGTTATTGTCACCACTGCTTTTTACATCGCATCTCGGTTGGCTGGCTGAACCACGTGGAATGGCAGTGGCACTGCACTTGGGAGTTTTGGCGACAGCGGTTTCTTACGGGCTCTTTGCCCGAGGACTAAAAAACGTCAGCGTAGGTACAGCCGCCACCCTTTCGCTAGCGGAACCATTTACTGCTGCAATATTGGGCGTTGTGATTTTGGGAGAACGTTTGGGCTTATTGCAGATGTCTGGTGTTGTGTTGCTATTCAGCGGCCTTGTCTTGTTGGCACTCGGAGAGAATAAAGCAACAAAAATGTACTTAGCAGACAGAGAAAACATTACAGCAAAACTACCGAACTTCTGACCCTTGGAAAACCATTTACACAATCAGATTGACAGGCCCAAGTGAGGGAGAAGTTACGGACAAACTTCCAAGATGCCGATTCAGATTTTTGCTAAGTTAACTTTCCCATCTGGTTCACCTCGATAATAAATTATTGCTTCAAGGAATTAGTAGCCTACCTCAAACAATCTCCCAATACCCGCCCTTATCCGGCCCGATGCGCTTTAGAATACCTTTTTTTCTCAGTTGTGATAATTGGAATTCAATCGCCCGTGGACTCAGACCCAGCATTTCTGCTATCTGCCTGGCGCTCAGGGTCGTGTCTGCCTTGATAGCGGCAAGTATTTTCTCCGAAGTTTTCTCCGAAGTTTTCTCCGAAGTTTTCTCCGAAGTTTTCTGGGTGCTTTTCTGGGTAGTAGTTCCCAGAAAGCCTTCAGAAGGCGTCTCAACATTCTTCCGCTTAAACGTGGCAATAAATTGAACTGTGCCGATTTCCTCAAACTCCGTCGCCGGTTCCCGCTCCAGAATCATCTTGATGCCACGCCCCCATTTCTCGATGCGATGGCTGCGCTGGAACAACTCTGCCAGCAACTCATTGCGCCGGGCAGATACCATCTTCTTTCTGATAGATGCAATGGTCAGCCCGCCATAGAGCAGGCCGGGACTGCGGATTTCAACCCGATCCTTGAAGATGGCGATGTTGACCGAATCATATTCCCGGTAATCCCGATGGCAAAAAGCGTTGATGATCGCCTCACGAAACGCCTCCGGGTCAATCTCGGGCACGTCCACTCGCAGCAGTCCGTCCAGCCTCATACCGATGTTGATATGCTCCAGAATGTATTCCTCGGCTTTTTTGATCAGATAAAAGACATCGCCGTAGAAGTCCTGCATGCTGATGGTAAATGTGGTGTCCAGCGTCCCGAACACGGCACAGCGTAGCCGGGCGTTAGGAAAGAACTTCTCCGGTTTACGGGCGAAGCAGAGCACGGCGGCGTTAAGCAGTTTGCCGCCTCTAACCAGATTCAGTTTTTCGAGGGTGTTGGGGATGGTGTCGAACTTGAGGCCACTGAGTTTCAGAAAGGATTTCAGTTTGCCCGGCCCGATATCGTCAACGGTAGCCTTGGCGCACACCTCCGTATCCCAGCGGAGCCGGTCACGGTTTTTCTCCAGAATCAGCTTTTCCAGTTCTCGGGCACTTAACTGCCGGTCTTCATCGGCAACCCGGATATATGCCCGGCCATAGGCGTAGTAAGGATGCTCCTTACCTTCGACCTGTACCTTGACGCACTGTTTGAAATCAAACGCAACGTGCTCGATAACCGGGTAGATTTTGGGCTCGATGTGGTCGGCAATAGCCTTGGAAATGTCGCGGATGGTTTTATCGGAAACCTGCTGGCCGACAACAGCGCCGTCGTTTTTGACTCCGAACAGGACTTCACCGCGCTGGTGCTTGTTCAACATCGCCACAATCGCGATCACCGCCTCCTTCAATTCGGAAGTGGATTTCTTCAGTTCAAGGGATTCGGATTCCTGGAATTTCATTCGAATTTTCCTGACTTACTTACATGTGGCGAAAATATGATCCGCTCGATTGTCTCGACAGTGTCGAGACAATCGCATAAAACCGCCTCACATTACCCCGCCACCGCCCACCTGTCAACGAATCACATCAGAAACAACACCGGTCTCACGCGCCAATACTACGGCGCTACGAAAACCTCAGCGCAAATTTCAACCGTCAATTATTAAACCGTGTGCCGTCCCTTGCCATGCCCTCGTCGAACTGATATATATTCGTGCGAAAACAGTGTTTGCCTATCGCGGAACTCCCGGGGTTATCCATGAAAAAAATCACCAGCATTCCCAAAGTCGATAAAGTGTTATCTCTCCCCGCCATCATGTCACTTCTTGAAACACATCCGAGACCGACGGTGCTGGCGGCAGTGCGTACCGTTCTGGCAACACTCAGGGGTGATTCACAAGGCGGCAAACTGGCGGCGGCGCTTGACGAGGAGCGGCTGTGCGGGTTGATCGCTGGTGAACTGGAAAAGATCGTTGCTCCCAGCCTTCATCCGGTGGTGAACGGAACCGGCGTCGTGATTCACACCAACCTTGGCCGCTCGCTCCTTGCTGAGTCCGCCTGCCGCCAGATGGTGGAGGTTGCCCGGCGCTACTCGAACCTGGAAATGGATATGGCGACCGGTGAGCGTGGCGAGCGCTATGTGCATGTTGAAGCGCTCCTCTGCGAACTGACCGGTGCGGAAGCGGCGCTGGTCGTTAACAATAATGCGGCTGCCGTCCTGCTGGCCCTTTCCGGTATTGCGGCGGGCAAAGAGGTCGTGGTGTCGCGCGGCGAGCTGGTGGAGATCGGCGGCTCGTTCCGGATACCGGACGTCATGAGGCTGAGCGGCGGGATTCTGAAGGAGGTCGGCACCACCAACTGCACCCATCTGAAGGATTATCAGGCGGCTATTTCCCCGGAAACGGCCCTGCTGCTCAAGGTTCATACCAGCAACTTTTCGGTGGTCGGCTTTACGGCTGAAGTGCCGGTTGAACAGCTCGTCCGCTGCGGCAGGGAGGCGGGGCTTCCGGTCATGGCCGATATCGGCAGCGGCTCGCTGCTCGACCTCGCCACATACGGCATAACCGGCGAAACTCCGGTGCAGGAGTATGTCAAGGCGGGCGTTGATATCATCACGTGCAGCGGCGACAAGATGCTCGGCGGGCCGCAGGCGGGCATCATCCTCGGTACAAAGGATATTATTGCCAGGCTAAGAAAGAATCAGCTGCTGCGGGCTCTGAGGATCGATAAACTGACTCTTGCCGCGCTTGAAGCGACCTTAAGGCTGTATCGGGACGAACGGGAGGCTGTGGCGGAAATCCCGACCCTGCGCATGCTGACGCTGCAACCGGCGGCGCTGAAGGCAAAGGCGTCATCATGGGTTCGTCGGCTTCGCCCGAAGATACCTGCTTCGGTCAACCTTACCGTTATAGCCGGAAATTCCCAGGTCGGCGGCGGCTCCCTGCCGTTGCTGGATCTGCCGACGTATCTTATGGCAATCGAGGCCGCAGGCTGGTCTCCCCAGAAAATCGATGCGGCTTTCAGGGAGTGCAAAACTCCGGTGCTCGGGAGAATCAACAAAGGGCAGTACCTGCTCGATCTCCGCACCCTGCAGGATGCCGACTTTCCGGCGCTTGTCGCTGCCATGGACGTGTTGTCATGAGCAAGAACCTTATCCTCGGCACCGCCGGTCACATTGACCATGGCAAGACCTTGCTGGTCAAAGCACTGACCGGAGTGGATACGGATCGGCTCCCGGAAGAGAAATCCCGTGGTATTACGATTGAACTCGGTTTTGCCAGCATGCTGCTGGCCGGGGATATTCAGCTCGGTATCGTCGATGTGCCGGGGCATGAACGCTTTGTCCGCGCCATGGTGGCCGGGGTCGGCGGCATGGACATGGTCATGCTGGTGATTGCGGCTGATGAAGGGGTGATGCCGCAGACCCGCGAACACCTTGATATCTGCCGCTTGCTGGGGGTGAAGCAGGGGCTCGTTGTCCTGACGAAAAGCGATCTGGTTGACCCGGAGTGGCTTGGGCTGGTGACCGAGGAGGTGCGCGACTTTGTGGCCGGGAGCTTTCTGGAGGGGGCGACGATCGTTCCGGTGTCGGCCCGCAGTGGCATCGGGATCGATCTGCTCAAGGAAGAACTGCGCACGCTGGCGGGGCGGGTCGATCAGAAACGAAGTGACGGTGCCTTTCGTCTGCCGGTTGACCGGGCGTTCACGGTGGCCGGATTCGGTACGGTGGTCACCGGCACCCTGCTGTCCGGCCAGGTCAGGGTCGGCGATGAAGTCGAACTGTTTCCGTCCGGAATCTGCACGAAAATCCGTGGTATCCAGGTTCATGGCGGTAAGGCTGAAGTCGGCTACGCCGGACAGCGCCTCGCCCTCAACCTGCAAGGGGTTGACAACAATCAGACGCAGCGGGGCGATGTGGTGGCTCCTCGTGGGCTGTACCGGGCAACCCGGGCGGTCGATGTGGAGATCAACTGCCTGAAATCAGCGCCGCGACCGCTCAAGCACCGTTCAACCCTCCGTCTCCATTCGGCGACCTATGAAGTATCGGCGCAGGTTATCCTGCTGGACCGGATGACACTGGAACCGGGGGAGAGCGCCTTTGCCCAGTTGCGCCTCGCCACCCCGGTGCTGCTCTTGAACGGAGACCCCTTCGTGCTGCGCAGCTATTCCCCCTCGCAGACGGTCGGCGGCGGCACTATTCTGGATCCGTCCCCGCCCCGCAGGCGCCGCCGCTCGGCAGAAGCGCTCGCCCTGCTGGAGGCGATGGCTCTGGGCGATGAGCCGGAAATGGTTGAGCGTCTGGTGGCGTCGTCGCTGCTCTCCGGGATTTCCTTCCAGAACCTTATCCTGCGCAGCGGATTGTCGGCAAAACGGCTGGATGCGGCGCTTTCCCTGCCGCTCTCTTCGGGGCGGATTATCCAGATGGTGCGCGACCCGCGTATATTCCTGGGGCGCGACAGCTTTCACAACCTCTGTGAAATCCTGCGTAACAGAATTAAAACCTATCTGGCCATCAACCCCATCAAGGAGGGGATCAGCCGTGAGGAACTGAAAACCAGGATTCCGGCCCGGAGCGACGGGCGTTTCTTCGGCCAATGCCTGCAATACCTTGAAAATGAAAAGAGGGTAGTGGCGGATCGGGATCAGGTCAGGCTGCCGGACAGGGCAGGGGGGGCAGTTGAGAGCAATGTTGATGTTCAGCAGAAACTGGAGGATATACTGGCCGGCGGCGGAGCCGAGCCGCCGACGGTGAAGGAGTTGTGCGAACAGCTTGCGCTTCCGGAGAAAATCGCTATCGAGCACCTGAGTCTGCTGGTCCGCCAGGGGCGCGCCGTCAAGGTGAAGAATGACCTGTTCTACGCCCCCGCCCCGTTGCAGGCGATATCGGAAACCATGGTCGCGTATCTCCGTGAAAAGGGGGAGATAACCCCGGCGGAATTCAGGGAGATAACGGGGCTCTCCCGGAAATTCATGATCCCGGTTCTGGAATATTTCGATTCACTTAGAATAACGGTACGGGCGGGGGATAAGCGCTTTTTGCGAAGGAAGTGAGATGTAACCCCACCTGTCCTCCTCTTACCTAAGGGGAGGGACGCTTCGAACAACTACCAGTGATTTGCTCATTGCGTTCCCCCTCTTAAACTAAGAGGGGGACAGGGGGCGTTATGAGTCTATATCACTTCTTCCGAATAATCCGCGCTTCCACAAAATCAGCCACCTGGCCAGGGTTGTTCAAATCCAGCACCGGTACATCAAGCTCCAGCGGTTCATCTGACGCCACTGCGATCAGGCTTGGATCGTTTTGCTCACCACGGCAGATCAGCGTTGCGCTCCGCTCTTTGCGATGCACCTCTATCTTGGGGAGCCCGCTTTTTTTGAAGCCCTCCGTTAAAATCAAATCCACATCACTGAAATAGGTGGCGATCAACTCTTCAATGGAAGGGGGGGCGGCATGCTGCTTGACGACAGCCAGTTTCTCCGGCGAAGAGATCAGCATGGTGTCGGCTCCCGCTGCGGTGAGGCGGTGGCTGTCCTTGCCGGGGTGGTCGATGTCGAAGCGGTGGGCGTCGTGCTTGACGACGCCGATACGGTAACCGCGGCCTTTAAGCTCCGCGATGACTTTTTCCAGCAAGGTGGTTTTTCCGGTTCCTGATTTTGCGACGAACGAGACGGCGTTTGCGATCATGGGCACCTCACGGTTCTTATTGATGTGGACAGGAACGTCATAATACCCTGCTTTGCGGTGAAAGGAAAAGCTGAAATTTTTGACCTGCGTCATGTATGATGGGAGGAGGATATGGGTATTATGACGACATGGAAACGATGACACGACATCAGAAAAAAGATATCAAACTGCTTGGCAAGTTTGTCGAAGTGTACTGCGTTGGGAAGCATCGTGAGGTGGAACACGCTTTCTTTGATCTGCCGGAGAATCTGGGCACACGCACGCTTTGTCCCGGCTGCGCCGCGTTTTTGCAGTATGCCATAACCAGACGGCTGAAATGTCCGCTGGAAGCCGAGAAGCCGACCTGCAAACATTGCCGCACCCACTGCTATGCGACACCGCAACTGGCGAAGGTCAAGGAAATCATGGCCTACTCCGGGCGCACGTTGATGTTGCGCGGCAGGCTTGACTATATCTGGCACTACTTTTTCTAACCCTATCAAACCAAGCCAAGGAGAATTACCCATGTTGAGAAAAATTGTAACCATCGATCAGGACAAATGTGACGGCTGCGGATTGTGCGTGCCATCGTGTGCCGAAAGAGCCATTAAGCTGGTGAACGGCAAGGCCGTCTTGTCGGCCGACAACTTGTGCGATGGTCTGGGCGCCTGTCTCGGCGAGTGTCCCCGTGACGCCATCCACATCGAGGAGCGCGAAGCGGATGAATTCGATGAAGCTGCCGTGGCAAAACATCTGGCCGCCCAGGGCAAGCCGTCGCCGGTTCACCAGCATGCCGCCCCCGTTCCGGCAGCCCATCATCATGCCGGAGGCGGCTGTCCCGGGTCTCGCGCCATGAGCTTCGCGCGACCGGAGCCAACTCCAGCAGCGGCCAGCGGAAGCCGTCAGAGCCAACTGGCACAGTGGCCGGTACAACTGCATCTCGTTTCTACCACTGCCCCCTACTTTCAGGGTGCTGATCTGCTGATTACCGCCGACTGCGTGCCGGTCGCGCATGCCGGGTACCATGAGGATTTCCTCAAGGGGAAAGCGGTCGTGATGGGGTGTCCGAAGCTTGACGACAATAATTTCTACACCCAGAAATTGACCGAATTGCTGAGCAAATCGGATGTCAAAAGTGTGACTGTTCTGAAAATGGAGGTGCCTTGCTGTGGAGGTATCGCCATGGCAGCGCAGCAGGCGGTTGCCGCTTGCGGCAAGCAGATTCCGCTCAGCGTGGTTACGATCGGAATTCAGGGGCAGATAAAGGGATAGGTTTTTCGCATGGCTTGAAGCTATTGACGGCGCATCACCACGTTCACGCGGTGATGCGCCGTTTTGTTTTTGTTGCGTAATACGCCGGAAACCTGCTAGAGAAACAGGGCAATAGCTGTTTTGCAAAGGAGACGCAGCATGTCGGCCATAATCCATATTATTCAGGCGGATATTACCACTCTGGCGGTCGACGCCATTGTCAACGCTGCCAATAACACCCTGCTGGGTGGTGGCGGGGTGGATGGCGCCATTCATCGGGCGGCTGGGGCTGAATTGCTGCAGGAGTGCGCCGGTCTTGCCGGGTGTGAAACCGGTGATGCTAAAATAACCGGTGGTTACAGGCTTCCTGCGGTACATGTCATCCATACGGTCGGCCCTGTCTGGCATGGCGGTGGCCAGGGAGAGTCGGAACTCCTCGAGTCTGCATACCATCGCTGTTTTGAGGTGGCAGATGAGCGTGGCCTCAAAAGTATCGCCTTTCCCGCCATCAGTGCCGGAGTCTACGGATACCCGATGCGCGAAGCGGCGGAAATCGCTTTGTCATCGGCTCGGGCGGCGGCTAGCCGGTATTCTGAACTGGAGAATATACATCTTGTCCAATTCAGCGCAGCTGCCCAACAGGTATATCTTGAGACAGCTGAACGTCTGGAGATACCGTTCGTATCCACCCTTTAGATACAACTGGCGTAAGAGGCATTCGTGGCACTCATTTCACTGCGTAACATAACCCTTGCTTTCGGTGGTCCCCCGGTTTTTGACGGCATTTCCCTGCAGATTGAACCGGGCGACCGGCTCTGTCTGATGGGGCGCAACGGCAGCGGCAAATCGACACTGTTGCGGCTGATAGGCGGTGAACTCGCTCCGGAGGAGGGAGATGTCCAGCGGCAGCAAGGCCTCAAAGTGGCTCAGCTTACTCAGGAGGTCCCGCAGGAAATTACCGGATCAGTATTTGACGTGGTCGCCTCCGGCATGGGCTCAGTTGCTGCGCTGTTGGCAGAATACCACCATATCAGCAACAAACTGGCGCATGAGGCCGCTGATAACCTGCTGGCCCGTCTTGCAGATCTGCAGAAAGAGCTTGAAGATACTGATGGCTGGAGCCTGCATCAGGAGGTTGAGCGGGTACTGAACCGTCTGGAGCTTGACGCTGACGCAGAATTCACGTCACTGTCGGGCGGTACCAAGCGGCGTGCCTTGCTGGCCCGTGCTCTGGTGTCGTCCCCCGATATCCTGATTCTCGACGAACCGACCAACCATCTTGATATTGATACGATTCTCTGGCTGGAGGAGTTTCTTGCCCGGAACGTCAAAACAGTGCTGTTTGTCACACACGACCGCGCATTTGCGCGACGCGTGGCCAACCGGGTGGCCGAACTCGATCGGGGACGGATATATGCATTCTCGTGCGGATACGACGAATTCGTCGAGCGGCGAGAGGCGTTACTGGAGGCGGAGATTACCCGTCAGGCGCTGTTTGACAAAAAATTGGCGCAGGAGGAAGCATGGGTGAGACAGGGGATAAAGGCGCGCAGAACCCGCAATGAAGGGCGGGTCAGGGCATTGAAGAAGCTGCGCGAGGAGTCGCGACAGCGCCGTGAACGGCAAGGGATTGCCAAAATCCAGCTGCAAACTGCTGATCGTTCCGGCGCGCTGGTTGCCGAGGCGCATGGCGTCACCTTCGCCTATAACGGCACTCCCATTGTCTCGCAGTTCTCCACCACGATCATGCGCGGTGATCGTGTCGGAATCATTGGTCCGAACGGCTCAGGGAAGACGACCCTGCTCCGGCTGTTGCTGGGGGAGCTCGAACCTCAGCAGGGGGAAATCAAGCTCGGAACACGTCGTGAGGTGCTCTATTTTGACCAGCTGCGTGAGCAACTTGATCTGGATAAAAGCGTTCAGGAAAATGTGGGTGAAGGTAATGATACGCTTATTATCAACGGCCGCTCGCGTCATATTATTGGCTATCTGCAGGATTTTCTCTTCTCACCGGAGCGGGCCCGCTCACCGGTCCGCATCCTGTCCGGCGGCGAACGTAACCGTCTGCTGCTGGCCAGGCTCTTTACCAAACCATCAAATATCATGGTTATGGATGAACCGACCAATGATCTTGATGCCGAGACGCTGGATCTGCTGGAGGATTTGCTGTGTGAGTACCCTGGTACGCTGCTGCTGGTCAGCCATGACCGGGAGTTTCTCAATAATGTGGTGTCCGGTACGCTGGTACTGACTGGTGATGGAGGCGTACGTGAGTTTGTCGGGGGATATGATGACTGGTTGAGTCAATCGGTAGCTGAAAGCACAACTGCTCCTGCTAACGTAAAGGAAATACCTGAGAAGGCAAAACCACAGAAAGAGCGCCCCCGAAGACTTTCCTTCAAGGAGGAACGTGAACTGGAAGCGTTGCCGGAAAAGATTGCCGCTTTGGAGAAGGAACAGGAGGAACTGCATGCTCGTCTTGCCGATCCGGTATTTTACAAGAGTGCCGGAGGAGCCGTTGCCGGCATTAATGTCCGTCTGTCAGAGCTTGAGCAGCTGTTGGAGTCCGCTTTTCTGCGGTGGGATGAATTGGAGAGTGTGAAGGGTTAGCAGGCGGCTGTGGTGGTTTGATTTATCGATGCTCTCAGCAAGCTGTTATTTTGTGCATGTTGTCCCCCCCCCCCCTAAATGATGATTCATGTTTTTATCCCTGCCCGGTCAATACAGCCACAAGGTAATTTTGCCCTCTATCAGGTTTTACAACAAGCCAATCATGCTTGTCATAATTATGACAGCAGTTGTGCAAATCATGTTGCTGACGCCACTGAGGTGAATTGTTTGTTCGCAATCACCGTAGTAACACAAAGATATAATTGAATTTTAATATTTATGTACTGAAACGGCACACTAGTTGCTTCAAGCAATTCCATGTCAGTGTTATGACTTCGGAATTCCGCTTCTGAAGTGCGTAAGTGGTGACAGATATATTGGAGGCGATCATGTTACGACACAACGAGAGCACGATACTTCATGACAGCAGGCCCGAAGTCAAGGGAGCTGGATTTGGATATGCTTCTGAACAGATTCAGGTTGAACTGCAAGAGGCCCGCTTTATCAGCGGTTTCATGGCGGCGGTCTGTTCTTCTCTGGAACTGGATGAAATCTGTTCAATAGCGGCCCGTGCACTCTATGCGCAGGCTCCCTACTATCGGGTTGTCTTCGCTTTTTCTGCAACACTCGAAGGGAAAACGGTGACCATTTCCCCAATGATTCAAAAAGGAATGCTTGATACGAAATTTAAAAACAGTAGCGGTTCGCCGGCCGGCACCCTCACGGAAGTGAATGAGGACTCGCTCGCCTCGATACACATCAAATTGCGTGACGACCTGGGTTCCATCGCCATCTACCACAAACCGGAACACGACAAAACGCTATCCGATCCACTTCTTGAAAATATAGCTCTCTGCTTCAGTCAGGCTATCAAAAACACTCTGGAACACAGCAGAATCAAAAATCTAGCCATGCGCGACAGTCTCACAGACCTCTTCAATCGCCGAACCTTTGATGAAACGCTGGCCCAAAAGGTCAAGTGCCCCGACTTGCGCCCATTGTCTCTTCTTCTCATCGATCTGGACAATTTTAAACAGGTAAACGACACTTTTGGCCATCAGGCAGGGGATCAAGTCCTGAAGACCTTTGCTACTATTCTGAAAGAGAGCTGCCGCGGCAATGATCTGGTGGCACGCTTCGGCGGCGAAGAGTTTGCAATTATTCTTTCACAAACCAAGACCGCTACGGCCCATGCTATTGCGCAACGGATTCGGAACAGGGTAGCTAAGACCGTCTTTACCTTTGGTGAACAAAAACACCGGATGACCGTGAGCATGGGGCTGGCTACCTGTCAGGAGGTCGCTACGATTTTTACTTCCAACCTTATTAAACGAGCCGATCGCGCTCTGTATCAGGCAAAGAAAACCGGCAAAAACAAGGTCTGTGTATTCCCGGCAGATTTGCTGACGAATGAAGCATCTGCCGCCGGCGAAGAAGGTTTTTATCCCTTCGCGCCGGCAGGTTGTTGAACCTGAACCAGTGTTAACCTTCCCTGTCTATGACCACTCACATTCTCTGATTTAGTTTTCCGGCCGCCCTCTCTGCAATTACCTCGGTTTTCGAGGCCCTGGCGCATAAAATCGTCCCATCTTTGCATCCATTTCGTCGATCCAACCTGCTTTGGAGTCCGGGAAGGCATCTGCGTAAGGGACGTAGGGCTTGATATCCAGAACAGGTGAGCCATCCAGAAGGTCGACACCTCGAAGGTGTAGCGTCCTGCCTTCTATTTTTACCAGTTCGACAGCCGATAGACCGATAGAATTGGGACGATGAGGGGATCGGGTGGCTAAAACGCCCCGCTTTGGACCACCCCGAGGCGGCTTGACACAGCATTTCCAACCCTCACTCAGATGAAAGGCGAATATGAGCCAAAGTCTGTCGAAGCCGCTCAGATCTTGAATGGCTTTCTCGTCCAGCCAATCCTGAAGTTCCAGAGTAGCTATCGCGAAATCCCCGGTTTCCGTGCCTTCCACCACCGTACTTTGATGAGGTGCATCAATGCGGCGGGAATAGGGAGATCGCAGGATGCCGATGGGGCGATAAGTGAAATGGGAGTCCTGGGTCATTCGTCTCTTTCGCTCTCGTAGTCGAAATTATCTTATTCCGACTACTGCCCCCTTTGACGCCATTCAGCTATCGGGATTAGTCAAAAACTTGTCATCAACATCAAGAGTTTTGCGCGGCCGGAGCCCAAACTCCAGATTTTCAAAAAGTGTCACCAAGTTATTCCCATCGACAAGCTCGATAGTCGGTGCGCCATCTTTCCTTGCTTCCTTTTTAGCTTCTTGAAGGTTCCGGTAGTAAGAATGATTCCTTTAACTGTTACATGCTAGCGCACAAATCCGCCGGTAATAACTTCTGAAAGGACACCGTTGCGGAAAACCAAAGTATGCAACAGGTTTGAGCCTTTTGTATAAGTCCACTCCTGAACCTCAATATATACAATCTTTTTGATCATATTGCCCGTATTCCAATCCGTCCCGGCTTCTACCTCTATCGGCTCAGTACGGCTAACAACACTGTCTGGAGAATCACATTTGGCTGAAACGGCGGAAGTTTTGTCTCCAGTTGATACGAGATTACCATTTGGGCAACGAAAAGTATCCGCAAGAACCAATGAAGGCGAAAACATGCTTAAAACCGAACAGACTGCGATAATCAATTTCATATCATCTCCTTATGACCTAACGGGTATGGGATTGACCTGCCGGGCGGTGTCCAACTGTCTGGCTGGAATCTCGCCCTTACACCGACTCTGCCAATTTCATCAAGCTGCGACTCTTCGATCCTTCCGGTTGTACCACCGCTTACTTCAGCGGTAGATAAACATCGGTAAGCACCCCGCTCCTCGAGTGACAACCACGAGGTTGCATCCAGCAACGGGTCGTTTGTTCCGGTAATATGCGCTTTGGCGCTGGACCAGCGATATAACTCGGCACTTGCAGCCAAAGCAACTTTCAAAGGGTTTCTTTCGATATAGCGCGCCACCGACCAAAGATACCGATCATTTTCAACTACGCAAGAGAAAAAACGGTTTTGCCAGATGTGCCCAGACTGCTTCAATTTGCGGTTGAGATATTGGGTGTACATCAAGTTGGTAAGGCCGATACCACGCGACAAAGCTGTTTCAGTTTCCGGCACCGCAAGAAGATGAATATGTTGTCCATCAGACAATTGGCCCAGATTAATATATGATACTTACGCGCGTATGCTGCAAACAATCTCAAAAACGTTTGCCGGTCTTCGTCATCGAAAAAGACAGCAGCACGATTGTTACCGCGTTGCGTAATATGATGCGGATAATACGATCAAAAGTATTGTATTAGCAACAGAAATACGGCAGGTGCCCTTGGTTTACCCCTAGACACAAGGCAAGATTAACGGCACGGGCTTTTGTGGAGCTATTGGTGGAATGAAGTATATTTTTCTTGACTTATGGACCGACCGGTCCTAAACAATAAAACCATGACCAACGGCAGACCATTACAATACGATCCGGACAAAGCGCTGCATGCCGCCATGCAGCTGTTCTGGTCAAAAGGGTACGAGGCAACCTCGATGCAAGATCTGCTGACCGCCATGGGTTTGTCAAAAAGCAGCCTTTATCAGGGGTTCGGCGGCAAGAAAGAGCTGTTTGTCCGCTGCCTCGAACGCTATCGCACCCACATCTACGAGTCGTTTCGCCAACTGTTGGAAACGTCTGACTCCGGATTGACATTTATTGAGACCATTTTACTTAATTCTGCAGCAGAAGCCCGGAAACCCGATCATCTGCGGCGCGGCTGTCTTCTGATGAATACGGCCACCGAATTTGCCCAGAAAGACCGGCTGGTGGCCGAGCATGTGACTATAGGCTTCAAGGGGTTGCGTAAGGCATTGAAGGTTGCGGTACAGCGCGGGCAGCAGGATGGCAGCATTACATCGAACCAGGATGCCGGGATACTCGCCAATTATCTCGCCTGTACTCTTGGCGGGATTAAAACCGTCGTGAAAGGAGGTGGAGATGAAAAAAGCGTGAAGGAGATCGTTGGAGTAATCCTGAAAACATTAGCTTAATTTTTTTTGCACAGTTCCGGACCGAACGGTCCAGTAATCACAAAATGTAAAGGAGGTAACATCATGGCACGTATCGGTATCATCACCTGTTCCAACATGACCAACGACCTGGCCTGCAGTTCGTTCGCCTGTCTTGAAGACAGTCACACCGGCAAAGGCACTTTTGCCCGTTACGAAAACAAGGGGGGTGCCCAGGTCGTCGGCATCATCAGTTGTTCCGGCTGTCCGACCATGATTGCCCCTGAAAAGATCGTCCGCCGCGTCCGAACGCTGGTAGCGAGCGGCGTGGACGCAATCCACTTTGCCTATTGTCTGGAAAGTATCTGTCCCTTCAAAAAGAAATATCTGAGTGTGCTGCAGGCTGAATTCCCGGAAACGGACTTTGTGCATGGCACCCATGAACCGTTGAATGAGGAGCAGGCAGCGGAAATGGGGCGGTTAATACACGACGGTCTTTGCCGGAAACCGGTGTCGATGGCCGACGTCGCGGGAAAAAGGAACCACCGCGAACAGGCCGAAGGAGAACTATCATGACTAATAGCAACTAGCCATTCCTTAACAGTACACTTTTGCTGATGAAAATTTTCGGCCCTTCAAGCTGAGTAAATCCAGCGTCTCTGGCAATTTGAATAGTCTCTTCAAATGCCGATTTTGAGACATGGAGTGGCGGTTCAACAACGAGAGCCAATCCTTGCGGTTTCAGCAGGGAAATTAGTTCTTTAAAAAATTCATCCTGGTTTGTAAATTCGTGAACCACATAGAAAGCTAAAGCAAAATCACCCTTTTCTGATAAGCCTATTCTGTCCTTTTCCGATTTATGCAATCTGATGCGTTTTCCGAGTTCTGCCCCTTGAATTTTAGTCCTTAATTTTTGAAGCATACCTTCTTGCAAATCAACAGCGATGACTTGACCGGATTCACCAACCATTCGTGCCATGTCAATTGTGAAAAAGCCAGGCCCACAGCCGATATCGAGAACCGTCATTCCTTCTTCAATATATGGTCGAAGTATTTTTTGAGGGTTTTGAAGCCATTTTCGAATATTATTGTCGAGACTACCCGCTCTTTCAACCGGGCATATGCGACTATTTTTATTGTTCATTTCATGGCCCTTATCATTCGTCTGGTTGGACATCTCATATCTCTCAATAATTTGCCGGTTGACTTTATACGTCAATGCCGTATATTTGATTCATGGTTACTTTTGTCGAATCGCCATTTTTCACGAAACAGGTTCATGATTACCTGACAGATACCGAATACGGAGTCTTTCAGGAATATCTTGCCGCCAACCCCGATTTTGGCGATGTGGTGCGCGGCTCGGGTGGGGTTCGCAAGATTCGCTGGAGCCGTCGGGGAACCGGCAAAAGCGGCGGTGTCAGAGTTCTCTATTTTGCCCGGACAGAGGCCGGGCAAATCTGGCTGCTTCTGATTTATGCCAAAAGTGCTGTTGACAGTATTCCCGGTCACATTCTCAAAGCCCTCAAAGAGGAGATGGAACATGTCACTAAATGAAAAAGAACTGCTCGAACGTGATGCAAAGCGCAACATCGGCGAGGAACTGCTCCAGGCAGTGCGGGACCTTAAGGCTGGTAGGGTCGGGCGAGTGTCTACCATAGAAGTCTCTCCTCTGGCAGCGTCCCGTCTCAGGATTGGTCTTTCCCAGAGCGAGTTTGCCAAGTTGCTCGGCGTGTCGCTCCGCACCCTCCAGGAGTGGGAGCAGGGGCGTCGTGCACCGTCCGGTGCAGCAAAGTCACTCATTACCATTGCCATAAAAAAACCGGATATTTTGAAAGAGCTGCTCGCAGCCTGATTTCCCGAAATTTTATTTTTGGTTCATTTTGTTGCAGCCTTTACTCATCAGGTAAAGGCTAATTATCATCGTAATAGCGCCTAAATAACCTGAGTAAGCGCGTGTCAGCAGAATACTCGCAAGAACAACAATCAAGCCGATCACCACCAAATTCATCATTGACCTCTTATTTATTCTGTTCAACGGTCGGCGTCCAAGGGCCTGGTTATGTGCCCTCATTCTTACATTGTACTAACAGTCCGCCCGAATGAGTCAACTTGTTCCCAATCAGTGAACTCCACGATGGCTTTGGGGTCAGTTGGTCCCTTGGTCATCCACATGATAAGTCGAATCATAAAACGGTCAATAAACCTGTAACTGGGATAATCAATTTTTCCGGCAAAAACAGCCAACTCTCTGGGCTTCCATGATATTTGTTTGAGAAATTTTTGTAGGTAGGGATTTTGTTCGGGTTTGCTCTTTTCAGCTTTTCTCGCAACGACATTCACCGAAAAAAATGCATTAGGTTTGCTCTCCAAGAGTAGTCGGTTCTTCTCGATGAAGTTGATAATCTGTGGGCTGTGTTTTCCATAGCGGATGCTGGCTCCGATGACTATTTTATCGAAGGTGGTTACGTCAATTTGTGGCTCCTCCTGAATGGAAATGCTTTTGATTTGATGCCCCAGCTGCTCAATAACCTGTTGCAGTCTATGGCATATCTTCCTTGTCTGCCCGTCTGTGGTTGAATAGATAATCAGAATCTTGGACATATATCGTTATCAAATTCCTTTCGTATATTTATTCACATAACGGCCGCAAGTTGGACATTTAGCTTTCACCCGGCAGTAAGTCTTGCTTGTCAAATTGGAAGGCTGGGGTGATTCTATGGTGTTAGTACTGTCAATCCTTCAATCCGCTTGAAATCTACTTCATCATAAGTGTAGGTGGTGGTAATTCCTTTCTCCATGCCCCAGAACGCCATGACCGCATCAGCAAATTTGACATTCTTCTCTTCATAGACTTTTAGGGCATTCAGAAAACCCCCCGCCTGTTCAACCTTTAGCTGTGGTGTATTGATGATCGCTTCGGCAAGCTCCCGAATAGCCTTTTTTGGATATTTGTAAACTTTCTCCAGAACCCAGACAATCTCCAGAATAGTAACCGGAATGACATGTAGCACAAGACCCTTCTCCGGTGCATTCCGTATAAGGTTCTCAACTGCTTTTGCCTTAAGATCGTCATCCTGCACCAACATGCGAAGTATAGCGCTGGTGTCTATAAACGCCCTATTCATAAACACCTACCCCGCCTGCAATTCCTTTTTCCCGGATTTCGTCAATAGTCATTCCCATGCTGGGTAGAACACCTTTGAAATCAAAGATGGTTTTACCTCTCCTGAAAAAGACTTGCTCACCGTCCGCATCCATCAGCAGAGTGTCACCCACCTCGATATGAAGCTTCTGTCGAACCTCTTTCGGTAAAGTAATCTGTCCCTTGGGGAGAACTTTTACAGCAAGCATACTAATTCCTCCTATTGGTTTTATTCCTACTTGCCAAGTATGGTAGGAAAATCTGTAGGTGTCAAGCAAACGATATACAGAAGAATAGATATGCAAAACCGGGAGCCACTTTTTCAGCGGCTCCCGGTTTCATCTTTAAGGCTTCTAAATAAATGGGAAGTGTCCCGCTTTTCGGGGAGGGCAGGCGGGACGTTGTTTGTTATTTTGCTATCTCAAGTAAAATGCTTTTCAACAGTTCTGCATCAGCCTTTAGCACCTTCTCGCCGCGCCTTGAAGCAAGGCTGACACCACTTGCTTTAAGGTGCAGGAAAGTGCCGACGTCCTTTCCTGTGTAGACCAGATATGTCAAGTCTTGCTAAGCGTGGCATGGCTGTAAAATATCAAAAGGTGGAATATGAGTCAATAACAAAATAACAAACAACGTCCCCATTGGTTTCCACTTAGAGTTTAATTTTTCCATTGGCATCCAGTGTCTCAACATATAATTGAATAATTTGACAAAACAGTTTTGCCACCGTTTTATTTGACTTAATTCGCGTAATTTTAATTCGTTAATTAGCAACGTGTTGAGATATCCTGTGATCGCGCTTGGGCCACAGACCTGAACCCAGTGTTCAAGTGCCATTTTATCATCCCATCCTTCACCCGGATTATCTTGTCGATGAAGGCACTCTCTGTCGATCCGCTCCATTGCACGAACTATGCGGCGTGCCGTTAGATATTCACCAAAGCTTTTATGTGTGAATACAAAGGTACGATCTCCGCTGGCACGTTGTCCATATTGACGAAAGAAAAATGCTGCTAGAAGTCGTGTTACACCCTTTTCAGCACCATCGGCAAAGGCTTCAAGGAGACCGCCCACCCCACTTGTGCTACAATGCTCTTCGATCTCTCGGACTGTGGTTGAGCGACCGTCACCATGCCATGCTGCTAATCCGATTTCTTCCAACACACGAATAAAGTTTTCTAACGTCATATGTTTGATTTGCGCATGGGGTCGACTTTTTTCGTAACCACGCTCATGAACTGCGCAGACCAGATCCTTGTATACTTCATTAATATTTACGTTATGTTTAAAATTGATTTTTTCGCGGGTGTAACTAAGAGCAACTAAATAGTTTAATAGCGGCTGTGCGGTTATTTCTTCTAAGTCATGGCGTGTGAGCTCCTTTGGTAAACCCGTAAAAGATTTTCCTGATAGCCTGCCGTAATTCTTCCACCATTCTTGGCGCAGATCTACTTTTAGTATCCCATTAGGATCATGAAATTCATCGCCTACGTGTGAGCGAGTACGTATTCGATTTTGTTTGTCCTGTTTAACTATTATATAAGGGAGAAGGTTGAGTACTTGGCGCGGTCTGCGAAACTCGGAATCGTTATCCTGAACAACTACCTCTCGACCGCAGAAAACAACTCGTAACCTGACCGAACCGCTGTTGCGCCTTTCAACGGTGCGGTCAACTTCTCGAATAAAGGCTCGGGCCGTTTCTGCAGAAGCCTTTCCTTGACTGGCCAATTCGTCTAGGCCATCGAGAATAATTAGTAGATTTGATTCTGGGGAATTTATATCTAACGGGTTATGCTCCAGCACACCTTCATCGCGCACGAAGCGTCCCACCTCTTCCACAAGTTCCTTGGTTGGGTCAATCAGGTGAAGTGGGATGTAGAGAACTTTCAATTTCCCAGACGATGCTACGCGTGCTGCAAAAATTCTTGCAAAGGAAGATTTTCCACTACCAGGACCACCACTGAGAACGCGGATAGCGTCTTGTGCCGAAGGATTATTCAGCCAGTGTTCCAATTCAGCTTCTAGCTTAACAACAACGCGCCGCCTTTCCTCTTCGTGGCAATCAATACTTTCGTCAAACCCTTTTTTGATCTCTTTTTCCAAGTAATAAGCGTTCAAGGGAACATATATCTGCCGCAAACTAAAGGATTCATCAAAAACACTTTCGTCAATGCGTCTCTGAAGTAAAATAGCGTAGGCAGTCCACGTCCATTCACGTTCGCCAGCTGTTGAGAAAGGCGTTTCCAAACTTTCAATTAAAGGACGATAGTTTTTTAAATTTTTGCGCCATTCCTGATTAAGTGAATATACGAAGTATGCGGGCAAACGGTCAGTGATAGACATTGCTACATGGCTTTCTACTCCATGCCTCTCAAGCCACTTTTGAAGCATAGGTTTTAACTCTTTCAAAAGTGGTAGCTCAGTTGGTCGATCAAGGAACTTTTTGTCGAGCTGTATATCTCTGACAGAGATAGAAAAATTCAGCTTCTCCTCAATGTCTTCAGTCGCCTTATTTTCATCAGCTAAATGCTGGCTAGCACTTTCGCCAATCAAATCAAATAACGCCCTTGTAACCGATCTATGGATAAGTAGAAATGCAAGTTCTGATGGTTCGCTGGCAAGACCAATGGCAGATAGTCCCTCTACTGCATCATTACCAAGCTCTTCCCACTTACCAGTTGCCGTATGACCAATACCTTTTGCGAGTGACTTAAAAAGTCCTTTAAAATCCGCTTGTAAAGGTTTTTCAAAAGTACTTTTCGGTTTTTTTATTTTCAGTTTTGGGCTTGCTTTTGTCATGTATTTGCCTCGTTGATTGAAATTTCCGGAATTAGCACTAAAGATTTATTATGTTGTTCAACGGTGTGGGCATTGACCTGCCGGTTTTTAGGGCAGGTCCAATGTCCTGGTTGGAGCCTCTCTTCTAGCCTCTATTGATCATTCTACTTTTCGTTATCAGTGCCAAAATGAAAAAAGCCGCCTCGAAACAGAGCGGCTTAGATATTTCAAAAATTATCCATTACATTAGTTCTTATTATTTTTTAAGTTTTTTTTACGAGGCGTTGTTTGTAGTAAAAACTCACTCGGAACAAATGCCGGAACACTTATGTTTTTGAAACCCAACTTTGAAATTAAATCAGTCGTGAATTGAGCTACTAAAGGAAATAATTGTCTGGCTGATGAAGTCCAAAGATCTACGTTGTTTTTTGTTGTGATGCCATTGTCATTACAATTGATAAGGCGATAAGAGCCTTCCATTTCACATAAAACACTGAAAACTATGTCTTTGCTGTCTTTTTCTTTGCCCATAACTCCTATTTGTAAACTTATAGAAAATGAATCATTCTTGTTTAGTATACTAGGAGATTTGGGGGTATTGAGGTTAATCACAATTTCTACATTACCTCCCATATCAGGCGAAGGCTTAATATTTGCTTCAGCGTTGCACCTAAGCAATTGATGCTGAATTAATGCTACTTCGACATTATCGCCGGGTTGATAGTCCATTTGTCTTCTCCGATATTTCCCGAAAATGCTAGCGTCTGGCTAAACTCAGTTGGGCGTTGTTCATAGTGGTGGTGATGTTCAATACTTACTGGGAGTACTGGTGCGTTTACATACGCATATATAGCTTTTGATGTTAATTCATTAAGCGATATTCTTTCTTTAGTTGCCTCTATAGCGGCTTTTCGATGTAATTCTGGGCTGATACGAACATTAAATGAACCTTTAAAAGGTCTTTGAGGATCTGTCCCGGTTTCCTTGCATGTGAGAAGATAATCATCAACTGCCGCAATAAATTCAGCCTCTAAATCGGAAACAGTTTCAGCTTCGTACGTTATGAGATCAGAGATGAAAAGAATCTTTCCAAACAAACAGCGATCCTCAATGCTCGCCTCTATAGAGCCTGTGTATCCATTATATTCAAACACGTTGCTCACTTAGAAGACCCCCTTCCTTTAATGTTTTAATAATCTCGTCTATTGCGTATGATTTCATGACTTTTTGTGGGTGAGGTTCATGCAAAATAATAATGGCATTAGTTTCTTTGTGTTTAAATTTACGCCTTGAACCGCTACCGCGAAGAACCTCAAACCCCATAGATTCTAAAATCGAAACGGCCTCAGACCATTCAAAATCCTTTGGCTTGCTCAATAATCGCTTTATAAGTTTTTCATGTTTTGACATAGGCGCCCTGTGAAGATAAATCTATTATACACTTAAAAAATAATTTGCAACTAAAAAACAGTTGCAGGGATATTTTCTGTATTGTTTTTCAGTCAGTTTTGGGTGCTAATTCTTCAACGTGGTAAGGCACACCGGCTCGGCGGGGGCTTTTTCCCGCTGACCGGTGCTGCCGTTGGTTGAACTTCTTCTGCCTGTTCACGATTATTCTGTTAGAAAAATGGGGAATGGAGAGTTGACCTCTCATTCCCCTTCTTTTCTTCATTTTCTACCAATTACTTCCCGAACGCGGTTGTCGCTACAATCTCTACAGCACCAGATATATCAAGCAGTCTTGGGTAAAAGTAGAACTGTTTGCCTTTTACTATCTGGCCTTTGTCAAACTCATATATTTTAAACGCGTAGACGTTTCTAGCGCCAGTTAACGATTGATATTTCTTATTTCCCGTATAGTGCATGTAGTAACTATTGAGTGACTGGCCATCAACAAAAGCTTCTTTAGTGGCGACAAAGATTGGGTTTGTCGGAACAAGTGGCCTTGTCGGTGTTGCTAGAATCCCGCCTTTTATTGTTTGCATGGCTTCCATATATCTTAAACTATAAATTTGCCCTTTTGTTGGTGTCCACTGGTTCGTACCTAGTTTAAATGCTAAGGAGCCGGTGATATCGCCTAATGTCTCATTATCGAAACTGAAACCTGTTAGTTTGGTGAAGAGGTTATTTTCGCGAGAGCGAGCGTCATAATAAATCTCTGACATGATTTTTCTAATCTTTGCCAGTTCTTGTGTTATGTCGATGTAGTCAGAAGTCGTTTTTACTGTAGCTTTTTCAGACTTGTCCTCAACTAAACCGCATTTTATCAAAGAGTCGTTGTAAGCTTTTTGACGGATTTCAAAAGTATCTAATATCTCGCCGTCTTTGACCGCTTTACTGTGCTCTCGCATCATTTGTTCTGAGCAAAGTCTTTTTGCTTGAAATCCTTCTGACGCGTTAAATTTTGGAGCATTCTTTGTGATAGTTTCGTCGTCTTTATCGGCCTGACTTATAATCCCGTCAATGGTTTTAGCTATAATGCCAAGTTCATTGTAAAAGTAAGAAGCGGCAGCAGTGTTGTCTTTATTAAGCTTGGCTGCTTTTGCGTTTAGACGCAGTGAATAGTTAGAAAGCAGCTCATCGTAGTTTTTTGCTGCCTGTACATATTTGTATCTGTCGATGGTTACATACTCGTTGTCGTACTTTTTACGCATTTCGATTGCTGCTTGTGTGTACATATCGCGTGTTTTTTGTTCTGCATCTTTTTTAAGCTGTTGTCTTTTTGCAGCAGCTTGAGCCTTTTGCTCATCTTCGGCGTCAATTCGCTCTTGTCGCTTTTTCATGGCTTCTTCGATTTCGGCGTTTTTACGCTTAATGTCGTTTGGGCCGCCTGGATAGTCGTTACCACCTGTCAAGCCATTTAAAAAGTCACCAATCGACCCAGAAAACACGGTAGTGCCAGTAACAATTACGAATAAAACAGAAATAAAAATGCTTCGCATAATCTGCTCCTCAAGCTGTTTTCTTTAAAATGAAAATGACATAGGTGTCCACATTAGAACAATTAAGCTGCCAATTTATGAAAATTCAAATAAGGCGCCATTTTGTCCCGCAACTTTGAAGTGGCATCACTAAACCATTGCAACGTCTCCTCGCTTTTTGTGAAACCATTAGTGACCTCGTCAACCGCACCTGTTTTGGCAAGCTGCTGTGATATTTCTTTAAAACCGGTTCTTTCAAAAGATTTCGTATGCATTTCTTTAAGTAACTCGTAGATACCAGATTTTTTTTCAAATAAGAACTGAGACTCTTCGCAGGACTTGATAAAAGTCTTCCGCAATATCATTAAGTCAGTCTGTAGCTCCGGTGACGCATCGTAAAGCACGAGTGCCTGAAAATAATCCAATGCTCTGGAATATATTTCGAATCTTCTATTGTATAAATCAAGGCGAAGCTTTTCCTCGTTAATTTTGGCTTGTCGTCGAGTGAGCAATAATAGAAACACGGAAATTACTATGGGGGTAATTGCAATCAAAATATCGGCTGCATCCTTTTGCTGTGATAGGCACGACATGTTTTTTCCTTTCTCTGTTCAACGGGGCTGCGCTTGACCTGCCGGGCATTTTTTGCCCGGTCATGGTCTGAGCGCATGTTAGATCTCCGTTTCTGCTTGTACTCTTGAAAAATCTACGGTTTTGTCTGTGAGAATGCTGTATTCAAAGATAATCTGGTCATGCGCATCTGACCTGCTGCTGTCTTTGACGTCGATAACTTTAACGGCAGCACAATAACCATTTGCATTTCTCATAACCACAATTTCCCCTTCTTTGATAGTCCTTGCACGTGAGCTACCATCGTAGATTGTGGCATCCTTAATCTCCGAAAAACTTTCAGCACCAAGCGCAATAGCTACAGTTTTGACTGATGGCATATCATTGTAGACATGAATAGAAAAATCGCTTGCCTTCGACCACTTCGTTTCGAAAATGTAATCTCCGTTGCCGATAGTGAAAATGCCGTCGTTATTGGTGTAATCAAAATCAGCTTTCCCGTTGGGTCTCGGGTTTGCTGAAAATTGCTTTATAAACGAGAAGTTGTCTCTTTCTATTTCTTCCCTTAACTTTTCAGGAAAGTAATGCACCTCTACTCCATTCGCTTTCAGATAAGCGCATCCCTTGTTGTAAATGCGCGGATTAGGGTCTAGCATCCCAACAAATACCTGCCTAATACCCTTTTCAACGACCCAGTGCGAACAGGGTTTCTTTGTGTTTCTGGCTGTACATGGCTCAAGCGTCGTGAAAAGGGCAGTCCCTGCGACATCAGAACCATTTAGTTTTTTTTCAAATAATGTGTATTCTGCATGGTCACCGTTTCCCAACTCACCTCTGTATGCCGTTTCTAAGACTTTTCCATCCCGGACTATGACAGCTCCTACTTTAGGATGAGATCTTTCATCCTCGCATGTTGATTTTTTGCCTGCTTCAATAGCTAACGTCATAAACGGTAGGTAATCATTCATTTCTTTTTGCTCCTTCAATTCGTGTTTGTGATCTAACTCGTATTTGACCGGAATACGGTCATCTTCCACTCATTTACTACCCTTCTAAATAAAGATCAAAACAGTATTGACACAACTATCCATTATATTTATATTTATTTCACTGAATAATGTTCCATAAATCCTATTGACCGGAAACCGGTCAACATTCCACGGTGTCTTTCTTGTACTCTCGCCCGGAGACCAATGATTTGTAGAGAGCATAAAAATTCTCAAATAAGACCGCACTATATAACCACCATTATGATTCCTGTCAAAGGAGAATAAATGATCACCATTCCAAATGAAGTCTTTACAAAATATCTTGCCTATCTCACCAAAACCGGTGTGCCTGCCTCTTCCCTTGCGGAATACAAGAAATGGCTGCGATACTATCTTGATTTTTGCGATAAGTATCCGGTTCCGGAGGCAAAATCTGAACGGGTACGCCTTTTTAGCGCAAAATTACAGGAGAAAAAACAGTCATTGCCTCTGCGGCAACGAGCAGCAAATGCTGTATCGCTTTATTTTCAGATGGAAAAGCAGGAAAACCGGGGGCAAAAGGAAAACGTCTCTCAACGTAATGGTGAAGATACTGCTGATCACAAAATCGTAAATCAAAATCCGGTAGCGGTTGAATCACTTGTCGAACAATCACAACCGGAACCTCAGCCTATTCCTCAAAACACGCCCCACAATTTCAGAAAGATAGCGCGTTCTTCAAATTACAATGAGGCTGGATACCAGGAAAAATCTGAATCATCCGAATGGGACGAGGTTCTGAACAAGATGGCCGGGGAGATAAAAGTTCGTCACTATTCTCGTAAAACATTAAAAACCTACGCAAACTGGTCTCGGCGTTTTCAGTACTTTCTGAAGCATAAACCACCGCAGGATGTGACAAAAGTTGATGTAAAAGAGTATCTGACGTATCTGGCTGTGAAGGGAAAGGTAGCCGCATCAACGCAAAATCAGGCATTCAACTCGCTTCTCTTTCTCTTTGCTCATGGACTTAAAAGAGAATTCGGCGAACTGCGTGATGTGCCGCGTGCGAAAAAATCGCTCTATATTCCGATGGTGCTTTCCCGTGTGGAAATTGATGCCATTTTAAAACAACTCTCCTATCCGTATAATCTTGTAGTCAAAGTCCTGTTCGGCTGTGGATTGCGATTGTTTGAATGTCTGCAAATACGGGTGGGAGATTTCAATTTTGATGCCGGCAAGCTTTTGGTGCATGGCAAAGGAAAGAAAGACCGGACGGTCCCGATCCCGGAATCAATTACTGTGGAATTGAGAGATCATCTGGTTGTGGTGGGTGAGTTACACGAGAAAGATCTGGCTGCTGGATATGACGGGGTGTTTCTGGATGACGATCTGGAGAAAAAATATCCCAAAGCGCCAAAGGAATTTATGTATCAATGGTTCTTTCCGCAGAAACCTCTGACGAACGTGATGGAAACCGGGGAGCTGCGGCGCTATCACATTCATGAATCCGAATTTCAGGAAGCGCTTTACTATGCGGTCCGCCGTGCCAAAATACCCAAAAAAGTCACCGCCCACACATTCCGCCATTCCTTCGCCACCCATCTGTTGCAGGCAGGTTATGACATCCGCGTGATTCAGACCCTTCTTGGCCATGCCAGCCTGAAAACGACCATGATCTACACTCACTGTGTGCCGGTCAGGACGGTCAAGGAACCGAAGAGTCCGCTCGATTTTTAGACTGGATAAAGACGAATTTTTGAACAGTAAGAACCTGGAGAAAAACCATGCCGGAGCTTCCGGAAGTTGAAGTAACCCGCCGTCGACTGGAGCGGGAATTAGTCGGCAAGAGCTTCAGGCAGGTAGTGTCGCGAGTCAGGAAACTTCGCCTCCCGGTGCCGGAAAACCTTGAAGAAATCCTGCCGGGGTTGACGGTGCGGGCAATTGTCCGGCTGGGGAAGTACCTGCTCTTTGACTGCGGCAGCGGCTGGCTGCTCGTGCATCTCGGGATGACAGGTTTTCTGCGGCTGCTTAACGGGTCACCGCCGCCGGGAAAACATGATCATCTCGACTTTCTCTTTGATGAAAATCTTCTCCTTCGATACCACGATCCCCGAAAATTCGGCATAGTCACCTGGTTTACAGGTGATCCGCAGCATCATCCGCTTCTGGCAGAAATCGGCCCGGAACCGCTGTCCGATGCATTTGACGGCGCATACCTCTTTGGTGTCAGCAGGAACAGAAACGTTGCCGTCAAACAGCTGATTATGAACAGCAAGGTGGTGGCTGGTGTGGGGAATATCTATGCCAATGAGGCGCTGTTCCGGGCCCTCATTCGTCCTGACCGTGCCGCCGGGACGCTGAATCTTCATGAATGTTCAGAATTGGCAACCGTTATTCGTGAAGTACTGGAAACATCTGTCAACGAGGGGAGTTCGTTCAGGGTCGCAGAAGAAACTGTCGCCTACTATCCTCAATCGTTCAAGGTGTATGGCCGTGGCGGAAAGGCATGCCTGACGTGCGGAAATGTGCTTGATGAGATCAGGCTCGGAAACCGCAGCACGGTATATTGCCGTACGTGCCAGAGGTAAGCCTCCGGGAAAATCCCGATAGGATAATTCCTTGCGATACAACGAATGGATATGCTATTTTTCAACCTCTTAAATTCATAAAAACCGATCCTGTCAGGAGATACCGCAATGGCTGAAAAGAATAATGCGCAGGAGAAAAATAAGGCGATTGAACTGGCTTTGAGCCAGATTGAGAAGCAATTCGGTAAGGGTGCCATCATGCGGCTCGGCAACGATGAAGCGTTACCGGGGGTAGAAGCCATTTCCACCGGGTCAATTTCCCTCGATATGGCTCTGGGAGTCGGCGGTGTTCCGCGCGGCAGGGTGATTGAAATCTACGGCCCTGAATCATCCGGGAAAACCACCCTTGCTCTGCATATTATCGCCGAGGCGCAGAAAACCGGCGGTATTGCCGCGTTTGTCGATGCCGAGCATGCACTGGATATCGGTTATGCCCGCAAGCTTGGTGTCAAGACCGATGATCTGCTTGTTTCGCAGCCGGATACCGGCGAGCAGGCACTGGAAATTGCCGAGACCCTCGTCAGAAGCGGTGCAATTGACGTACTTGTTGTCGATTCGGTGGCGGCGCTGGTACCGAAAGCCGAGATCGAGGGGGATATGGGCGATTCCCATATGGGTCTGCAGGCCCGCCTGATGTCGCAGGCGCTGCGCAAGCTGACCGGTATTATCAGCAAATCGAACTGCTGCGTCATCTTTATCAACCAGATCCGGATGAAAATCGGCGTCATGTTCGGCAACCCTGAAACAACAACCGGTGGTAATGCCCTGAAGTTCTACGCGTCAGTACGCATGGATATCCGCAAGATTGCCACCCTTAAACAGGGCGATCAGGTCATCGGTTCCCGCACCAGGGTCAAGGTGGTTAAAAACAAGGTCGCGCCGCCGTTCAAGGAGGTCGAATTCGACATCCTCTATGGCGAAGGGATCTCCCGCACCGGCGATGTGCTTGATCTGGCCGTTGATAAAAATATCGTCGAGAAAAGCGGTGCCTGGTATTCCTACGGCAAAGAGCGGATTGGTCAGGGACGTGAAAATTCTCGGACCTGGTTGACCGAGCATCCGGAAACATTGGGCGAAATAGAAGGCAAGCTGATGGATCTGCTCAAGCCTGCTCCCGTTGCTGAAAAAGGCGTCTGACAGGAGAGGGGGGAAGGTATGGATCTGAACGAAATTCTCACCATTGCGTTTAAGGCCAAGGGGTCGGATATTCACATAAAGACCGGTCTCCCCCCTATTGTCAGAATTGACGGGCGTCTGCATCCAATCCCCAATGCGGCACGCCTCTCCTCGGAGTTTGTTTCGGATACCGCCAATGCGATGATGAATGATCGTCAGCGGCGCATCTTCGAGGAAAATTACGAGGTGGATCTCGCGTATGCCGTGCCGGGCCTGGGGCGTTTCAGGGTCAGCGTGTATCGTCAGCGCGGCACAGTGGCAATGGTGTTTCGTTCAATCTCGTTTGTCATCCCGACACTGGAAGGGCTGAACCTGCCTCCGGTAATCCAGAAAATCTGCAAGGAAGAGCGCGGCCTGATCCTGGTGACCGGGACTACCGGTTCCGGAAAATCAAGTACGCTGGCGGCGATGATCGACTGCATCAACAACCAGAGGACCTGCAACATCATTACGATCGAAGATCCGGTGGAGTTTCTGCATCGTGACAACAAAAGTATCATCAGCCAACGCGAGGTCGGCACTGATACGCCAACATTCGGTGCAGCCCTTAAAGGAGCTTTGCGCCAGGATCCGGACGTCATTCTGGTCGGTGAGATGCGCGACTATGAAACGATCGAGACGGCAATGACCGCTGCAGAAACCGGTCATCTGGTTCTGTCAACCTTGCATACAATGGATGCGGCGGAAACCATCAACCGGATTATCGGCGTCTTTCCCCCGTACCACCAGCGTCAGATTCGTATCCAGATGGCCAGTATAATCAAGGGGGTTATTTCGCAGCGGCTGGTTCCCAAATCGGACGGCAAGGGACGTGTCCCGGCGGTTGAAGTCATGCTGGCATCTGCCCGTGTCAGGGAATGCATCGATGATAAAGATAAAACCAAGCAGTTGACTGATGCGATTTCCCAGGGATATGTGACGTATGGCATGCAGACCTTTGATCAGTCGTTGATGAGGCTCTTTTCCAGCAAGCTGATTACGTACGATGAGGCGCTTCGTCAGTGCTCGAATCCGGACGATTTCGCCCTGAAGGTGTCTGGTATCTCCTCCACCTCCGATGCTTCCTGGGAAGGGTTTGAGAATAAACCTGAAGATCCCGCTGCGGAGCCGGAAAAAATTGATATCGAGAGATACTGAGTCGCCGGTAGAGCGGGCGTACCGGTATGTTCTGCGTTTGTTAGGCGTAAGGGACTACTCGATTGCCAAAGTCCGGCAGAAACTCCAGGCACGCGAATTCCCGGATTTGGCGGTTGAAGAAGTTATCCATCGTCTGCAAAGTGAAGGGTGGCTGGATGATAGCCGCTATGCGCTCCGCTTTGCGGAAGGGGCGCTTTCCTCGGGCCGCTATTGCGGGGTTCGCCTCCGCATGGAGATGCGGCGCAGAGGGCTCGCCGCAGACCTCATATCCGAGACGCTGGCTCCATTAATGCGGGAATATGACGAAATGTCCGAGGTCAGGTCGGCAGCGGTGCGGCGCTATCCCGGATTTTCCTTTGCAGTTGCGAGCGATCGCGATAAACGAAGAGTGGTCGGTTTTCTGCAGCGCCGTGGTTTCCGGCTTTCAGCAATCATGCAAGCGCTCCGTACGGAAGAATAAATCAACACGAGGATATTATGACAGGTACAGAAATTCGCACCCGCTTTCTTCAGTATTTTGCTGAGCGCGGCCATACAATTGTTCCCAGTTCCGGGATTATTCCAAAGAACGACCCGACCCTGATGTTTGCCAATGCCGGTATGAATCAGTTCAAAGACTGCTTTCTGGGAATGGAAGACCGGGGGTATTACCGGGCTGTCAGTTCCCAGAAGTGCGTCCGGGCGGGAGGGAAGCATAACGACCTGGAAAATGTCGGGCGAACCGCGCGTCACCACACCTTTTTCGAAATGCTCGGAAATTTTTCCTTTGGTGATTATTTCAAAAAAGAGGCGATTGCTTTTGCCTGGGAGTTCCTGACCAGGGAACTCAAGCTGGACAAAAATCGCATGTATGTGACGGTATTTACCGACGATGATGAGGCTGCCGACATCTGGCACCTTCAGGAGGGTGTACCGCGCGAGCGGATTTTCCGTTTCGGGGAAAAGGACAATTTCTGGTCAATGGGTGATACCGGTCCCTGCGGCCCCTGCAGTGAGATTTTCTATGATCAGGGGGCGGCGGTCGGTTGCGGCAAGCCAGGGTGTGCCGTTGGATGCGATTGTGACCGGTATATGGAAATATGGAATAACGTGTTCATGCAGTTCAACCGGTCGAGCGACGGCACCATGACACCGCTGCCGAAGCCGTCTGTCGATACCGGCATGGGATTGGAGCGGGTTTCAGCGGTTATGCAGGGGGTCAGCTCGAATTATGATATCGATATCCTCCAGAATATCATTCGCCATATAGAGCGTCTGTCAGGCAAACGGTACGGCGCTGACGAAAAAGATAGTGTCTCCATGCGGGTTATTGCCGATCATGCCCGGGCAGTCACGTTCCTGATCTGCGATGGTGCACTGCCATCCAATGAAGGACGCGGTTACGTGCTGCGGCGTATTATGCGACGTGCGGCCCGTCATGCCAAGATGCTCGGCTGTGCCGAACCGATGCTGTTCAATATGGTTGATGCGGTGCGTGAGACCATGGGGAATGCTTATCCTGAGCTTGCGGAGCGCGAAGAATACATAAAAAAGGTTGTCCTGAGTGAGGAACAGCGTTTTGCTGAAACCCTCGATCGCGGGCTGGCTATTCTGAATGATGAAGTTGCGGTCCTGCGGGAATCCGGAAAGAACATCATCCCGGGTGACGTCCTGTTTAAACTCTACGATACGTATGGCTTTCCGACCGACCTGACTGCAGACATTGTCGAGAGTGAAGGGTTTGCCATTGATGAGGCAGGATTTGAAATCTGTATGGAAAAACAGCGGGCGCAGGCCCGTGAACATTGGAAAGGATCGGGCGAAGAGGGGATTGCCCAGATCTATAAAGAACTGCACAGCAACGGTGTGCGTGGTCAGTTTGTCGGTTACGACGAAATGTCGGTGTATGCGCCGGTGCTCGCCATTATTCGGGATGGGGTTGCGGTTGAATCCGCTGGAGCGGGCGAATCAGTATCCCTCATTACCGAACGGACGGCGTTTTATGGTGATTCCGGTGGACAGAAGGGGGACTGCGGTACCATTTCCAGCGGCAATGCCCATCTGAACGTAAACTCGGCCAGTCGACCCTATCCTGATTTGGTCGTGCACCACGCGGTTGTTACGGAAGGAACTGTCAACGTTGGCGACGCCGCCGATGTGAAGGTGTCCACGCCCGAGCGCGTTGCCACCTGCCGCAACCATACCGCGACACATCTGCTGCAGAGCGCGCTGCGCCAGGTTCTTGGTGATCACGTCAAACAGGCAGGTTCACTGGTCACTCTCGACCGCCTCCGTTTTGACTTTACCCATTTTTCGGCAATGACCGATGAAGAGTTGCGTCGCGTCGAAAAGATGGTAAACAGTTTCATCATGAACAACGATCCGGTTGTGACCCGTGAGATGAACATTTCTGAGGCGGTCGAATCAGGTGCCACCGCTCTTTTTGACGAAAAGTACGGTGATTCCGTGCGTGTTGTAAGGGTGGGAGAAATCAGCATGGAATTATGCGGGGGAACTCATGTGAGGTCTGCCGGCGATATCGGACTGTTCAAGATTGTCTCTGAAGCCGGAATTGCTGCCGGGGTGCGCCGTATCGAAGCGTTGACCGGGCTTGGGGCGCTTGATTTTATCGTGCAGATGGAGGACGAACAGCGGGAAATTGCTGCATTGCTCAAAGCGGATGCGGGTAATGCGCGTGACCGGCTGGAAAAATTACTGGCCCGCCAGAGAGAATTGCAGCGTGAGATTGATATGCTGCAGGCAAAAGTTAATGTTGCCGCCTCGGGAGATTTGCTGTCGCAGGTAACAGAAGTGAACGGTACAAAATTACTCGCCGTGCAGGTGCAGGTTGAGGATATCAAGGCGCTGCGCGATTTGTCTGATACCCTGAAAGAGCGGATCGGAGAAGGTGTTATTGCGCTCGGCACTGATATCGGCGGCAAGGCTAACCTGCTGATTGCTGTCAGTAAAGGGCTGAGCGGGTCAATTAAAGCTGGTGACATTATTAAACAGATTGCGCCGCTCGTTGGCGGCAGCGGTGGTGGAAAACCGGAACTTGCCCAGGCCGGAGGCAATCTCCCGGAGAAGCTGAACGAAGCGCTGGCAGCGGTTTCCACAATTCTTGCGGGGTGAAGGGTAATACACCCTGGAGCTGGTATGACGGTATCTTCCCTATCGGATAAAGGACGTACTTTGTCTTCGCCAAAGAAAACCATTCTTGTCGTTGATGACGAAAGAATTATTCGTGAGTTGTGTGAACGTGCGTTGCGCAATTATCGGGTATTTCAGGCAGCGAACTGCGATGAAGCCTTGCAGATATACAAAAAGGAACAGATCGATCTGGTCCTTTCCGATATGGTAATGCCGGGAGGGTCGGGTATAGATCTGCTCAAACAGATCAAGGCACTCGACCCGAACGCGCCGGTTATTATCATGACCGGATTCGTGGAAAAAGAGACGATCCTGAATGCGCTTAAAGAAGATGCCGACGACTTTATCAACAAGCCGCTCAGTCTTCTGCAGTTGAAAACGTCAATAGAAAAAACGCTGGAAAAAAAGGCTCTCAAGGAAGAGTTGGCTGCTATCAAGCGTGCTGATGAACTTAAAAGGGCATTCCTCTCGCTGGTGTCGCACAAGTTCCGGACGCCGATCACCGGTATTTCCCTGTTTTTGCAAAATCTTCGCATGGGGGTCCTTAACCCCGGTGACCCTCTGTTTGGTGAAAATATTAAACTGGCCAGCACCGAGGCCGACTATCTTGGACAGCTGGTTACTGATTTGCTGGCATTCAGTCAGGTGATGGTCAGTGACACCGCAGTTGACAAGAAACCGTGTAATTTGAATGAAATCGTTGCCGAGGTTTTGCTCAAGTGCCAGGAGATGCATTGCGATATCGGCAACGTTGTCGATTTTATCCCGGAGGAGTTGCCCCCGGTGCCACTGGATGCCTTCAAAACCCGCTTTGCATTACTGCAGGTGATTGATAATGCGATTAAATTTTCTGGAGATGGCTGCCGCATTTCGGTTAAAGCCGGTATGTGTGAGGATACCGCTGAAATAGTTGTTTCTGACTGCGGGGTTGGAATTTCGGAGTCTGAGGCTACCAGGGTTTTTGATAAATTTTATCAGATAGATCCCGCTAATACCGGTCAGGTGCGGGGCTTCGGACTAGGCCTGTTTTACGCGCGTGATTTTATCCGGCAGCAGGGGGGAAGTATCACGCTTGCCAGTAAACCGGGTGTTGGCACAACGGTGACAATTCGACTCCCTCTGCAATAAACTTTGAGATTTTCAAAAACTTACGGTAAACTGCCGCGCTTACGGGTTGGCAGTTTTTATTTTTAATGGGGATGTCGGTAATGAAAGTATTAATCGAAAAAGCAAATACGCTGATGGAGGCATTGCCCTACATTCGGCGTTTCTCCGGGAAGACCTTTGTCATAAAATATGGCGGCCATGCCATGGCGGATGAAAAGCTGAAGGAGTCATTTGCCCTTGATGTGGTCCTGCTTAAGTCATTGGGCATCAACACCGTGATCGTGCATGGCGGTGGGCCGCAGATTAACGATACTCTTAAACGCTACGGCATCGTTTCGGAATTTGTGCGTGGTATGCGCGTGACTGACGCAGAAACAATGCAGGTGGTGGAAATGGTGCTGGCCGGTCAGGTCAACAAGGAAGTTGTTGGCTATCTGAATCAGCATGGCGGTCGTGCGGTCGGGCTTTCCGGCAAGGATGGTACGCTCCTGCTGGCAAAAAAACTGCTGCAGGAAGTCAAGAGTGAAGATGGCAGCCTGGAAATGATTGATATCGGTTACGTCGGTGACGTGATCAAAGTTAATACCGATCTGATTACCACGCTGGAGCAGGGAAAGTACATCCCGGTCATTGCCCCTGTCGGCGTGGGACCGGAGGGAGAGAGCTACAACATCAATGCCGATCTCGTTGCCGGTCGGGTGGCGGCGGCACTGAATGCCGAAAAACTGATCCTGCTGACCGATATTAACGGAGTCAAGGATACCAGCGGTACTTTGCTCCAGAGTCTGTCGGTGGCCGAACTGCACCGTTTGATTGAGGAAGATGCGATTACCGGCGGCATGATTCCCAAGGTGGTCTGCTGCGCCGACGCTCTTCGTGACGGGGTCAAAAAGGCTCATATTATTGACGGCAGAATGCCGCATGCCGTGCTTCTTGAAATATTCACTGACGTTGGCATCGGCACTGAGATTACAAAATGAACCGTTTCAAGATAGGAAAATGATGAACTCACAGCAATGGGTTGAAAAATCAGACAAATACATCATGAAAACGTACGGACGCTATCCTGTTGTTCCGGTAAGGGGTGCGGGATGCCGGTTGTGGGATGCCGATGGCAAGGAATATCTTGATTTTCTCGGCGGCGTTGCGGTCAACAATCTGGGGCATTGTCATCCGAACGTTGTTGCAGCACTGCAAAAGCAGGCTGCTGAGCTAATCCACTGCTCAAATTACTACCAGATTCCCCAGCAGATCGAACTTGCCGAACTACTATGCAGCCACTCATTCGCCGACAAGGCGTTCTTCTGCAACAGCGGCGCCGAAGCGAACGAGGCGGCTATAAAGCTGGCGCGTAAATACAGCCGGGACACCTTCGGGCCGGAACGATATGAAATCATTACTGCGGCGGATTCTTTTCATGGGCGCACCATGGCGACTGTTTCGGCAACCGGGCAGGAGAAGGTGCAGCGCTTTTTCGACCCGCTCCTGCACGGCTTCAAACATGTGCCGTTTGATGATGTTGCCGCGCTGGAGGCCGCAGTAACACCGACGACATGCGCCATCATGCTGGAGCCGATTCAGGGAGAAGGCGGCATCAACATGCCGTCTCCCGGTTATTTCCAAGCGGTACGGGAACTGTGTGACCGTCATGGTCTGCTGCTCATTTTTGATGAAGTCCAGGTCGGCATGGGGCGTACCGGTACACTTTTCGCCTATGAGCATTTTGGCGTAACTCCAGATATCATGACGCTGGCCAAAGCGTTGGCCGGTGGTGCCCCGATCGGCACCATGCTGGCCAAGGAAAAATTTGCCGCCGCCTTTGTTCCCGGCACTCATGGCTCAACATTTGGCGGCAATCCGCTCGTCTGTGCCGCTGCCATTGCTACAATCAGAACTATTCTTGAAGATGGTCTGCTGAATCGCTGTGAGGAGATTGGTGAGTACCTGACCGGTGAACTGGAAACGCTCGGCAAGAAATATCCCTTTGTCAAGGAAGTGCGCGGTGTGGGATTGATGATCGGCATGGCGCTGACTATTCCTGCCGCAGACATTGTTAAAAAGGGGCACGAACGGGGAGTACTTTTGAACGTTACCCATGACACGGTGCTGCGCTTTGTGCCGGCACTGGTTGTAACCAAGCAGGAGATCAATACAATGATTGCAATCCTTGACGGTATTTTTGCAGAAATTAATGTATAGGAGTGGTGGATGGCGCGACATTTTTTAGCACTGCATGATTACACGAAGGATGAACTTGACACATTGCTGGCGTTGGCTGCCGACCTTAAACAGAAACAGAAAAGCGGTATTCCCCATCGGTTGCTGGAGGGGAAGAGTGTTGCCCTGATCTTTGAAAAATCGTCCACCCGCACCAGGGTTTCCTTTGAAGTCGGGGTGTTTCAGCTGGGTGGCCATGGTCTGTTCATGCCTTCCGGTACTTCCCAGATGGGGAGAGGCGAGCCGATCAGAGACAGTGCCCGGGTTATGTCACGCTATTGCGATGGGGTCATGATCCGCACTTTTGGCCAGGAAATAGTGGATGAGTTTGCTCAATACTCTTCTGTGCCTGTCATCAATGGTCTAACTGACCTGTTCCACCCGTGCCAGATCATGGCTGACCTGCAGACGGTGATCGAGCATAAGGGTGGCTACCATGGACTGAAATTTGCCTGGGTCGGTGATGGTAACAACATGGCCAATACCTGGATCGAGGCGGCGGCTATTTTGGGTTTTGCCCTCTCCCTCGCATGCCCGAAAGGATACGAGCCTGACGAAAAGATTATGGCATGGGCGCAGACGCACGCTCCCGGTCTGATTACGCTTACAACCGACCCGAAGGTGGCGGTGAGTGGTGCCGATGTTGTCAATACGGATGTCTGGGCCAGTATGGGACAGGAAGCAGAACAGAAGATTCGAGAGAAGGCTTTTGCCGGATACTGTCTTGATGATGGGCTGATTGCTATTGCAAAATCTGATAGCATTGTTCTGCACTGTCTTCCGGCACACCGTGGCGAGGAAATTTCCGATTCGGTTATCGAAGGAAAAAACTCGATGGTATGGGATGAGGCGGAAAACCGGCTCCATATTCAAAAGGCAATAATGGCGACATTGATAAAATAATTTTTTCAAAGGAGATGGTACAGATGGCAAAAACCAAGAAGCAGGAAATCAAGAAAATAGTACTGGCGTATTCCGGAGGCCTGGACACTTCAATCATCCTCAAATGGCTCAAAAACGAGTATGGCTGCAAGGTCGTCGCGTTCTCAGCTGACCTGGGGCAGGGGGAAGAGCTTGATCCCGTTCGCGAAAAGGCTTTGGCAACAGGAGCTGACAAGGTTTATATCGATGACCTGAAAGAAGAGTTCGTTCGAGACTTCGTCTTTCCGATGTTCCGTGCCAACGCGATTTACGAAGGGCACTACCTGCTTGGCACCTCTATTGCCCGACCTCTGATCGCCAAGCGCCAGATGGAAATCGCCGCCAAGGAAAAATGTGATTCCGTCTCCCACGGTGCGACCGGCAAAGGGAACGATCAGGTACGATTCGAGCTGGCCTATTATCACTTCGATCCATCAATCAAGGTCATCGCTCCCTGGAGAATGTGGGACCTGAACAGTCGCCAGGCGCTGATTGACTATGCCAAGAAAAACGACATACCTATTCCGACCATCAAGAAACGTCCCTGGTCGTCAGACCGCAATCTCCTGCATATCTCCTTTGAGGGGGGCATCCTGGAAGATACCTGGGCCGAGGCCCCGGAAGAGATGTATGTGCTGACCAAATCACCGGAAAAGGCGCCCAACAAGGCACAGTATGTTGAGATTGAGTTCCGGAACGGTAATGCCGTGGCTGTTGACGGAGAAAAGATGACACCGGCGCAGCTTCTGGCGCATCTCAATTTCCTCGGAGGCCAGCATGGTGTCGGCCGGGTTGATCTGCTGGAAAATCGCTCGGTTGGCATGAAGTCACGCGGTGTCTACGAGACACCCGGCGGTACTATTCTCCGTGAAGCGCACTCGGCAGTCGAGCAGATCACCATGGACCGTGAAGTCATGCGTATTCGCGACAGCCTGATTCCGGAATATGCCAAGCAGATTTATTCAGGCTACTGGTTCTCGCCTGAGCGCCAGATGCTGCAGACGCTGATAGATGATTCGCAGAAATGTGTCAATGGTGTCGCACGTGTCAAGTTGTACAAGGGGCTCTGCCGTACCGTTGGCCGCAAGTCGGAATCAGATTCACTCTTCAATCTTGATTTTGCGACTTTTGAAAAGGATCAGGTATTCAACCAGGCTGACGCTGAAGGTTTCATCAAGATCAATTCGCTGCGTCTCCGGATTCGCTCTCTGATGAATGCCAACCGGAAGAAGTAGGGTATTGACGAGGAAACAGTATAAAAAAGAACACATTGTCACCTCGGTTGTGGCGGTGATTGTGGATGACGAAGGGCGGGTGCTCCTGACACGGAGGAGTATCCCGCCTTTTCTTGATCAGTGGGTAATGCCTGGCGGTAAGGTGGAGCTGGGTGAACCGCTGCTTGATGCGTTGAAACGGGAAGTGCATGAGGAGGTCGGCCTGGAGGTCGAGGTGGAAGGGTTGATAGATGTCTTTGAACATCTTACCCCCGGCGAGGAAAACTGCCATTTTGTGATCCTCTACTACCGCTGTCGTCCGCTCTACTGCGATGTTGTGCATAATGAGCATGAGGTGACTGAGTATGCCTGGGTTTCAGGTCATGACTTGCTGGAGTATGCCATGCCTGCCGGTGCACGTTTCATACTCGGACAGGTCTTCCCCGCGTTCTGCCCCGTTGATAAAGCGGATGTCGCCGATGCCTGAAATCATCGATAAAAAAATAAATCTCCAATTGCCTCTCGGGCATCACCTGCACTGCATGGTTGCCCAGATTCCAAATCACCTGAAACGCGCAGACACCGGTTTTTCACTGGTTGACCCCGAAGAAAAATGGCGGCTGGTCAGTTCTATACTTGAACTTGTGGCGACGGGTGAAGGCAACCTGAAAAAGCTTCATTTCCTGCTTTTCCCTGAGTCAACTCTTCCTCTTGTACGATTCGATGACATGCTGACTACGATTGAACAGCGCTTTCGCCCGAATACGGTAACCATGTTTGGCGTCGAACATATACGGCTGAGTGAATACCGCGCTCTGCTGGAGCGCTTTCGCGAAGATAATGCCGAGGCGATCAGTCTCGTGGATTATGATATTGATTCCGGAGATGTTCTCGATATGCCGGTCAACTGGTGCTGCATAGCTGTCAAGGAGGCAGACGGCACCATGCGGGTCTTTCTTGAAGCCAAAAGCCACCCGTATCATGGCGAAGAGTACATAGACACATTTCATGATCTCTACCGAGGTCGTCACTTCTTCCTGTTTCGCAGCACCCCTCTCTGTTTCAATTTCATGGCAATTATCTGCCTCGATTATCTGTATCGTGACCTGTACGCGTCGAATATTCGCACGATCATCGACCATGCTGATCAGCTCTTTTTTACCACACGGCAGGGGCTTGACGCGCTGTTTGTCATCCAGTGCAATCCAAAACCGGAGCACCACGCGTATCGTGACGTCATCAGCGGTTTTTATGGTGAATATCTGGAAGATACGCCTGGTGTTCGTGAGACGGTAACCGTTTTCGGCAATGTTTCAGAAGAGACCACTATTGATGGCTCGTCTCCAGAGAACGCTTTTGGCTCTTCGTATATCGTGATCAACCATAATCATCGACTGGCACAGGTAAACTTCACTGAATTTGCAACAGATGACTTTGATGGCGCGCCGGTCTGCCGACTCCGCTTCGGTAAAGGAACCCGGCTGCTCTATTTCAATCTCCCTCCACAGCACGAGATCGATCCGCGCACATCTCGGGTGCCGCTTAAGGTTCACAGCATCATGGCGGTAGACGGGGATGGAGTGTGGCGCAAGATTGCCGTTGATGAACCGGCGGCAGAGTATGCAATCGGGCGGGCAGGTGACGAATAAAATGTGAACGCGTCACCCCCTTTGATTTTATCCAATTTTCGCGTATAGTGCGCACTCTTGAATTTCAAAACAAGCTACAAGGAACCAACTTACCATGCCAAAAGATAAACTCTGGGGCGGTCGCTTCACCCAGCCCACCGATAAATTCGTCGAGGAGTTCACCGCCTCCATCGACTTTGACAAGCGCCTCTATCACCAGGATATTCGCGGTTCCGTAGCCCATGCCCGTATGCTTGGCAAACAGGGCATTATCCCGCTTGAGGATGTCGAGCAGATCGTGCACGGACTGCAACATATCCTGCAGCAGATCGAGACGGGCGAGTTTGATTTCTCCATCAGCCTTGAAGATATCCACATGAATATCGAGGCGCGGCTGTCTTCCGCCATAGGTGAGGCTGGCAAGCGTCTGCACACCGGGCGCTCGCGCAATGATCAGGTGGCGCTGGATATTCGGCTCTACCTGCGCGATGAGATTGTAGAAATTACGACGTATCTTGATCTGCTGATCGATGCCCTGCTTGTGCAGGCTGAAGACAATCTGGATACGCTGATGCCCGGCTTTACCCACCTGCAGACAGCCCAACCGATCTTGTTCGCCCACCACCTGATGGCATATATCGAAATGTTCAAGCGCGACAAGGGGCGTCTTGAGGATTGTCTGAAGCGTGTTAATGTGCTGCCACTTGGTGCCGGTGCTCTTGCAGGAACCACCTTTCCGATTGATCGGGAATATGTTGCCGAGCAGCTGGGGTTTCCGACGATTACCCGTAACTCGCTTGATGCCGTCTCTGATCGGGATTTTGCCCTGGAGTTCCTGGCTGACGCCTCAATAGTTATGATGCATCTGTCACGGTTTTCGGAAGAATTGATTCTCTGGTCAACCAGCGCGTTCTGCTTTATCGAGCTGTCAGACGGGTTCTGTACCGGTTCGTCGATCATGCCGCAAAAGAAGAATCCGGATGTGCCGGAACTGGTGCGGGGCAAGACCGGACGCGTGTACGGCAATCTCATGGCACTGCTGACGACCATGAAGGCTTTGCCGCTTGCGTACAACAAGGATATGCAGGAAGACAAGGAGCCGCTCTTTGATACAATTGATACGGTCAAGGGGAGCCTTAAAATCTTTGCCGACATGGTCAAAGAGATGCGGGTCAACAGGGAAAGCATGCGGCGTGCGGCAGGAGAAGGGTTCTCAACCGCTACCGACGTTGCGGACTATCTGGTGCGCAAGGGGCTTCCGTTCCGTGACGCCCATGAAGTGGTTGGCACAGCGGTCGCCTACTGTATCGAAAACGGTATGGATATTGCCGAACTCTCCCTGGCGGAGTGGCAGCTGTTTTCGGCCAAGATAGATACCGATATCTTTGACTGTATTACCGTGGAAGCCAGCGTAAATGCCCGTAATATACCAGGTGGTACCGCCCGTGAGTGTATCGCCGGCGAAATTGAGAACGTGCGGGCAGGGCACTGATTGACAATGTATTGTGATTTTTTCGGCTTTTCCGAAAAACCCTTCACGATCACGCCAAATCCGCACTTTGTCTTTCTGAGTTCTGTTCACCGTGAGGCGTATGCCCGTTTGCTGTATGGCGTCGATAGCCATGCCGGTTTTATCTCACTGACCGGAGAGGTTGGCACCGGCAAGACAACAATGCTGCGCACCCTGCTGAGCCAGCTTGCGTCGGATAATTATGCAAGTGCCTTGATCTTCAACCCGACCATGTCGGCGGAACAGTTGCTGTCGGCAGTGTGTCGGGAATTTGGTGTTGAGAGCGATCAGCAGGATCGGGTGGGATATCTCGATGCACTCTATCGCTATCTTATCGAGCAGAACAGCTCCGGCCGTACAGTTGTCCTGGTTATTGATGAAGCGCAGAATCTGGAACCGGACGTATTGGAACAGGTTCGTTTGATCTCCAATCTGGAGACGGAGCGGGACAAGCTGATCCAGATTATTCTTGCAGGGCAGCCTGAATTGAATGATGTCCTCGGCCGCCATGATTTGCGCCAGCTTAATCAGCGTATTTCGGTGCGGTGCGCTCTTACTCCGATGGCCCTTGATGATACGACCAGATACATTAACCATCGCCTCAGAATATCCGGCAGCCGGATACCTGATCTCTTCTCGCGTGGGGCTATACGGCGAATCTACCGTTTCTCCCACGGCACCCCACGCTTGATAAATATTGTCTGTGAACAGGCGCTGGTAATGGCCTGGACCCGAGAGGTTGCGGCCGTTTCTTCAGGGTTCGCTGCGGAAGTAATACGGGAGCTCCATCCGGCAGCTGAACGTCGCGGGTTCTGGCAGAGCCTTATGCAGTGGTTTACTATCGGAAGGTAATAAGAATATATGAGCTACATTCTTGATGCACTGAAAAAAATTGAGCATGACAAAAATACAAAGAAATTGTCAGATGGGAGAATCAATGTTACCGGCGAGCTGTTCCGGGAACAGAATAAAACTACGCCGAGGGTCGGATTCAAGGTCATCACAGCTATTGTTATTGCTGCTTCATTGGTGACGGGCGGTACGACCTGGTATGCGCTGAAGGGGAAAAACAGTCGCACGGTATCGCCAACAAAGGTTGCTGAGCCCAAATCCGCAACCGCGCCACTTCAACCGTTAATTTCTTCGCAACCTGCCGTAACTCCCGTTATTTCTCCCGTTGCATCTGCTCCGGTCCAACAGAGTACAACGGCTGAAGACCTTTCTTCCAGGCGCGCTTTCAGACCTCCCCTGAAACAAAAAATGGTTAAACCACAGCAGGTATCAGAGGAACAGGCATCCGGTACTGTTCCGATTCCTGCAGATATCAAGCTATCCGGCATCGCCTGGCAGGATGAGCGCTCTGCAAGGAGAGCCGTTGTTAACGGCTTTCTGCTTAAAGAGGGCTCTGGTGTGTCGGGTGCTACAATCGTAGATATTAAAGCCGACAGGGTTCGCTTTTCTTCGTCTGCGGGCGTGTTCGAAATTAAACTGGATGCTGTTATACCTGGTGAGGCGCCACGATGACTCAATCTGTGCGTACATCGCTGGTCATCCTGCTGACACTGCTGATATCTGCCTGCGGACGGAAGGGGGCTCTCATCTATCCGGATACGCTGTTGCCGGCTGCTCCGGCGCTTGTGTCAGCGCAACAGAGCGGAGCTGTTATAAAGCTTCAGTTCTCTCTGCCTGTCAAGGATGCAGGAGGGCGGACAATACAAGAGGTGGCAGGTGTCAAAATCAGCAGAAGAACGACCGGGTCTGAGCAGAAGGGCATCTGTCGATCCTGTATGACCGACTACCAACCGCTGCATGTGTTCTATCTGGGCCACCTTCCCGCTGCAGCGCAGCGTTTTGGTGGCCGTTTGATAGTGGCTGACAGCGATGTGACGGCAGGAAACTCTTATTCGTACAGTATCGTGCCATTCACGGCTGATGGCATTGATGGCGCTATGGTGAAAACGGGTGATGTTCCTGTGGTGCCGACGCTGCTTCCCCCGGCATTGTCCGTTGATTGTCAGCCAACGGAAATATCCGTTCGGATGTCTGCACCATCCGGAAATGCAGGACGTTTTATCGGGTACAATCTGTATCGTGCAATCGGGACCACTGTTCGCTCATACCAACCGCTAAACAGCGAACCCTTGGTGCATAGAGAGTATACGGACACGCAGCTTGAGCGGGGAGTGACGTACCGCTATAGTGCACGGGCGCTGTTTGTAGCAGCATCAGGAACTGTGGTGGAAAGTGCGGAATCGGAAGAGGTCGCAGGTAAGCTGAAGGATGATGAATAGCTCATGACACGCAACGTAAAAGGGCATCCAAATTGGATGCCCTTTTCTTTACCTTTACTTCAATTCAGAAATTACTTGGCAACAGTTTCTGCCAACTTCATGGCGATATCCTTGTAGGGGTTGGCGAACAGGATGATCAGGCAGACAACCAGTGCATAAATTGCCAGAGACTCGATCATGGCCAGACCGATCATCATGGTGGTCAGGATTTTGCCGGAAGCGCCCGGGTTACGTGAAACGCCTTCAACGGCGCGTGCAACAGCCATACCCTGGCCAATACCGGTGCCGAGTGTGCCAAGTGCCATACCAATACCTGCTGCCAGAACGCACATCGTGAAAAAACTCATCTTTACTTCTCCTCTCTTCGTGGGGGTTTATATCCTAAACAGTATAGGATTTCGAAATTAAATTAGTGTGCGTGCTCCAGTGAGCCCTGGATATAGATCATTGCCAGAAGCATGAAGACAAACGCCTGGATAAAGGAAACCAGAACACCCATCAGCATCATCGGCAGCGGTACAAGGAAAGGTGCCAGTCCGAAAAAGATCATCAGCACCAGTTCGTGGCCGTTCATGTTGCCGAAGAGTCGCAAGGTCAGTGAAACCGGCCGGCTCAGGTGGCCAATTACTTCAATAAAGAACATAACCGGAGCCAGCCAGGCGATCGGACCAAGGAAGTGCTTGATGTAACCGAAACCGTGATGTTTGATCCCGACAACGTGGGTTGAAATGAAAACGATTACCGCACAGGCCGCAGTTGTATTGATATTGGCGGTTGGCGGGAAGAAGCCGGGGATGAGGCCGATCAGGTTCGATACAAGCACAAAAATCGCCAAAGTGGCTATCAATGGGAAGAACGGGCGACCATGCTCCCCCATCGTGTCAACTATCATACCCTCAATGCCGCCGATAACGGTTTCCATGAAGTTCTGCATACCACCCGGGATGGCCTTAAGCGCAGAAGTTGCCATAACCGAGAGAACAAGCAGCAGGACTATAATCAGCCAGGTATAGGCAATTGCATCGGCACTTGCTCCAGATATATGGAGCGGTGCAAGGAGCTTGCGGAAAAATTCAAGAAATAGTAACGGGTGAACCATGAAGCTAACCTCCTGCGCGCAGTGCGCTATATAGTGAAAGTGCGATTATGTTGAGTACGATTACTGAGAGCCCGACAAGAAGACCTGCAAGAGAAAACCAGCCGGAAACGATTATGAAATAAAGTGCAAATCCGGTCAGGCTTAAGCGGGCGACATATCTGAGTTGGGCGTACATGGTCGCTTTTGCCGGCAACTGACCGAGCACCCGTTGCATGACGTTGCGAATCCAGAAAAAATTGACAATCGCAATACACCCGCCTGCCAATGCCCCCAAGCCTGCTTTTACCGAGAACAGGGCCCATCCGCCCAGAGTCAGGAATACCAGTAAGCCGAGACTCCCTCTGACGATGACGGCAAAGAGATTATCCTCGTTGATCGCTATCATCGCTTTTGCGGATCTCCCTACCGGCGATAACGTAGACATTTTTAAAACCGGCGGCAATTCCGATAAACAGAAAAATATAAAAGAACCAGGGTTTTGTGCCAAGCCAGCGGTCAAGCGCCAGACCAAACCAGACGCCGATGGCGATTGCCAGCACGACTGAAATGCCCATGCTGGACACCATGGCAAGGCTCTGAAAAAGCTGCCGGTTATTGCCAGCCATCACACATCAATGGGAAACGGGGCACAAAACCGGTATTCAATACCATATGCCTACTTGGTATGTCAAACAGAAATGAAACCACCAGTTACGCAACAAGCTTGAAGCATTTCGTCGCTGCAGCAATGGTTTTATCAATGTCTGTATCTGTGTGGGCAGCGGAAACGAAGGCGGTTTCGTACTGAGATGGTGCCAGATAAATCCCCTCATCCAGCATGGCCAGATAGTATTTGGCAAAGGTTTTCGTGTCGCACTGTGAAGCGCTTGGCCAATCAGTAACCGGAGTTTTGCTGAAGAAGGCACAGAACATGCTGCCGACGCGGGTCGAGTAAATCGGGTATCCGGCATCCTTGGCAGCCTTGGCAATACCTTCGGCAACCGCGCGACTTTTCTCTTCGAGCTTCTGGTAAAAACCGGGTTGTTTGATAATGTTCAGTGTTGCAATCCCAGCGGACATGGCAAGCGGATTGCCTGACAGAGTTCCGGCCTGATAGATGCCGCCAGCCGGGGAAAGTTTTTCCATGATTTCGCGCTTGCCGCCAAAAGCGCCAACTGGAAGGCCACCGCCGATAATTTTACCCAATGTTGTCATATCCGGTGTTATGCCATATAACTCCTGAGCGCCGCCGTAAGCAACGCGGAAGCCGGACATGACTTCATCAAAAATCAGAAGTATGCCCTCATTTGTGCAGATTTCCCGCAAGCCTTCCAAAAAGCCTTCGCATGCCGGGACGGTTCCCATGTTTCCAGCCACCGGTTCAACAATAATACAGGCAACAGCGTTTTTGTTTTCAGCAAGCAGATTTTTGACTGAATCAAGCGAATTGTATTCTGCTGTGAGGGTGTGCTTGGCAAAGTCCGCTGGCACACCGGGGGAGTCAGGCACTCCGAATGTTGCTGCTCCGGAACCGGCCTTGACCAGCAATGAGTCGGAATGACCGTGGTAACAGCCGGAAAATTTGAGAATTTTGTCTCTGCCGGTAAAGCCGCGTGCGAGGCGAATGGCGCTCATGGTCGCTTCGGTGCCGGAGCTTACCATGCGCACCATTTCAATGGAAGGGACTGCGTCAATAACAAGATTGGCAAGAATCGTTTCCCGTTCGGTAGGCGCGCCAAAGCTTGCGCCGTTGGTCATAGTGTCCTGAACCGCTTTGACGACATCTGGATGACAATGCCCGACAATCATCGGGCCCCATGAACCGACGTAATCAACAAAAGAGTTGCCGTCTTCGTCGAAGATATGGCAACCGGAAGACTTCTTGATAAAAAGTGGATCGGCGCCAACGGATTTAAACGCACGCACGGGGCTGTTCACGCCACCAGGTATGGCAACTTTTGCCTGCTGGAAAAGGCGGCTTGATTGTTCGTGATTCATAGGGAACCTCACAGATGAAATTAGATGTGCAATGAGTCAGAGAAGGCTCGTTCCGTAGCATACAATATTGTCGGTTGTCAATGGTAAAGCAGTAATTTTATTTGTAATTTGAATGATCGGGCAGAAATGTATACAAATTAAACACGAGTAAAAAAACTGTTGACAAAGAAATTCAAATAACCTATTACAGGCAACGTTTGTATACAGTATACCGTCCGCAGTAAGGAGGATTTGAATGCTTGGTGCATATCTGCCAATACTACTTCTGGTAACAGTAGCGGTTCTTTTTGGCCTCTGTTCGCTGGTTTTCTCATCACTGATTGGCCAGAAAAAATCATCGAAACTAAAGCTGCAGCCGTATGAAAGTGGCTGTGAACCGGTCGGGACTGCCCGTGAACGGTATTCGATCAAATTCTACCTGATTGCCATGATGTTTATTCTGTTCGATATCGAGGCGGTGTTTCTTTATCCGTGGGCTATCCTCTACAAAAAACTGGGCGTATTCGGCCTTGTTGAGATGGGCCTGTTTATTGTCATACTTTTTGTTGGTTACATTTATGTCTGGAAAAAAGGAGCGCTGGAATGGGAGTAGACAATCCGCTTGGCGATAACGTTATCACCACGTCACTGGATCTATTGGTTAACTGGTCCCGGAAGTCATCCATCTGGCCGATGACCTTTGGTTTGGCCTGCTGTGCAATTGAGATGATGGCAACCGGTGCGTCCCATAACGACCTTGACCGCTTCGGCATTATCTTCCGCGCATCTCCCCGCCAGTCTGACTGCATTATTATTGCCGGTACCGTAACGAAAAAAATGCTGCCGGTTATCAAGACTGTATATGAGCAGATGCCGGAACCGAAATGGGTTATTGCCATGGGCGCGTGTGCGTGCTCCGGCGGAATTTTTGACACCTACAGTGTTGTTCAGGGTATTGATGAGGCGTTGCCGGTTGATGTCTATATCCCCGGTTGTCCGCCACGTCCGGAAGCGTTGCTATTCGGTCTGATGAAGCTGCAGGATAAAATCATGACCGAGCGGAACTCATTCGGCGCTACAATAGGTCTGGGTGAGCGCTATATTCCGGAAGCAGCTTGATATAACACGATTTCGATTCAACGCATTCACACAAATCCCACAAAAGGGTTGGATATCATGGCAGAAAACAATCGAGCAGTTCTGAAACTTAAGGAAAAATTTGCCGCTTCCATCATTGAAGTAGTGGAGTTCAGGGGTGAGGTGACGGTAACTGTAGCGAAAAACTCAATAATTGAGATTCTTTCGTTCCTGAAACAGTCGCTCCAGTACAACTTGCTGACAGATCTCACTGCGGTGGACTATCTGGGTAAAAAAGAAGAACGTTTCATGATGGTATATTTGCTCTGCTCGATTCCTAATAAGGATCGTCTGCGGATTAAAGCGGCGGTTACCGAAGTCGATTGCAAGATTCCAACTGCATCGACGGTCTGGAAAACGGCCAATTGGCTTGAGCGTGAAGTATTCGACCTGTTTGGCATCACATTTGACGGCCACCCTGACCTGCGGCGTATTCTGATGACAGATGACTGGGTTGGTCACCCACTGCGCAAGGACTATCCGTTGCAGGGACCTGACCGTGAGCCCTACAAAGGGCGTTTGTCATAGTTTTACTTAATCGTTCTGTAATTCGAAAATAGAAGAGGCGATACATGGCTACTACTGAAACAATGACACTTAACATGGGCCCGCAGCACCCCAGTACCCACGGGGTTTTGAGACTGGTTCTCGAGCTGGATGGCGAGGTGATTATCAAGGTAACTCCTCATATCGGCTACTTGCATCGCGGCATTGAAAAGCTGTCAGAGCACCGTACCTACCACCAGATTCTACCGTTGACCGACCGTCTTGATTACCTTGCTCCTATGAGCAACAATCTGGGTTATATTCTGGCCGTTGAAAAACTGATTGGTGTTGAGGTGCCGGAGCGTGCCGAAACAATCAGAATTATCATGGCAGAATTAACCCGTCTTGAATCTCATCTTGTCTGGATTGCCTGCCATGCTCTCGATATCGGTGCCATGACGGTATTTATCTATGCATTCCGTGAGCGCGAAACAGTCATGGAAATTTATGAACTGATTTCCGGCGCACGTATGACCTCGAACTATTTCCGTGTTGGAGGCCTGTCACAGGACGTTCCGGATGAGTTTGTAAAAAAAGTCAGCGACTTCATTGACGTTATGCCTGGTTACCTCGATCAATATGAAGGCTTGCTGACCACTAACCCGATCTGGCTCAAGCGTACTATCGGAAACGGCGTCATTTCAGCTGAAGATGCGGTTGATATTGGTCTTACCGGACCTGCACTGCGCGGATCTGGTGTCGATTGGGATCTCAGACGGGATATTCCGTACGCCGGTTACGATAAGTACCAGTTCAAGGTGCCTGTAGGTGAAAAGTGCGATACTTTTGATCGCTATAAAGTCCGACTGGTTGAAATGCGTGAAGCGTGCAAAATAGTACGGCAGGCACTGGACAAGTTGAAGCCGGGTCCGGTTCTGGCCGATAATCCGCAGGTGTGTTACCCCCCCAAAGAAAATGTCTACAATAGTATCGAAGGCCTCATACATCACTTCAAGATTGCTTCCGAAGGTTACGCCGCTCCTGAAGGAGAGGTATACCAGGGTGTTGAAGCACCAAAAGGTGAGCTTGGTTTCTATATCGTCAGCGATGGTGGCAACAAACCGGAGCGTATGAGAATTCGTCCACCTTCATTTGTTAACCTGCAGGCCATCGAACAGATGAGTGTAGGTTCGATGATTGCCGACTTGGTGGCTGTAATCGGTACCTTGGACATTGTTCTTGGTGAAATTGACAGATAACTCCGCACGATTCAAAGGAGATGGGGCGCATGAGTAAAGTAGTCGCGCAGCAGGCTGAAGAACAGGAACCGGAAGTTGACCTTATTAAGGCCGATCAGGTTATTGACAAATATATAGATTTGCCGGGTAACCTGATGCCGGTACTGCAGGGCATCCAGGATGCGTATGGATACATCCCGCGTATTGTTGCTGATCATGTTGCGGAACGCTTGAATGTCTACCCCAGCCAGATCTACGGTGTGCTTACCTTTTACGCACAGTTTCATCTTAAGCCACGTGGCCGGTTTATTATTCGAGTCTGTGTCGGTACAGCCTGCCACGTTCAGGGTGCTCAAAGGATTAAGGAAACTTTTTTTAACCTTTTGCACATCGCTCATACTGAGACGAGCGCAGATCTGCGCTTCACATTTGAGGAGGTTGCCTGTTTAGGAGCGTGTGGTATGGCGCCTCTTTCTATGGTCAACGATGATACATACGGCAAGATGACTGTTCAGAAGGTTGATGAAATAGTAGCCAAATATTCTGCACTCCCGCTTGATTAAGCGGACTCACGCTAGAGGACACAACGCATGGGCGACAATTCAGGTATTCAGATTCTAATATGTCAGGGAACTGGCGGTATTTCAGCCGGGGCAAAGGGCGTCGAGGCGGAATTCCATCGTGTAATTGCCGAGCAGGGTCTGACCGCTACTATCGGTAAACGCTGCGACGTCATTAAGACCGGTTGCCGGGGCCTCTGTGCTAATGATGTTCTCGTTGATATCATTACCCCTGAGCAGGGGCGCGTCACCTATGACTTTGTTCTTCCGGAAGAGGTTGAAAACATTGTCAAGGAACATATCATTGCACGTACAACCATGGAAAAGCGCAAGGCAAAGCCGTATTACAACACTTTTCTAGAAAGACAAATGCGCGTTGTCATGGGCAACTGCGGTGAAATAGATCCAGACAGCCTTGATGCTTACTTGGGCGGTGAATCAAAAGGTTTTCAAGCTATTGAAAAGTGTGTCAAGAGCATGAAGCAGGAAGACGTTATTGAAGAAGTTAAAAAATCGGGTCTTCGTGGCCGTGGGGGCGGTGGCTTCCCGACCGGCATGAAGTGGTCCTTCTGCAAGGCCTCTCCCGGCGATCACAAGTATTTGATTTGCAATGCTGACGAGGGTGATCCAGGCGCTTTTATGGATAGATCCATTCTGGAGGGGGACCCGTACTGTATTATCGAGGGTATGCAGATTGCCGGTTACGCAATCGGAGCAACCTATGGTTATGTGTATGTTCGCGCCGAATATCCACTTGCCGTTCAGCGACTGCAGAACGCCATTGATGTCTGTTATAAAAAAGGATTTCTTGGTAAAAATATTAAAGGTTGGGGTCTTGACTTTGACATGCGTATCAAGATGGGAGCTGGTGCCTTCGTCTGCGGTGAAGAGACTGCCCTGATGGCTTCCATTGAAGGGGAGCGCGGCATGAGTCGTCCCCGCCCGCCGTTTCCCGCAGTCAAAGGTTTGTGGGGGCATCCTACCAACATCAATAATGTCGAAACTTTTGCAAACGTCCGTCATATCATCAACAATGGTTCCGACTGGTATGCTGCTCTAGGTACGGAGACGACCAAGGGTACAAAAATATTTGCCGTCACCGGCAAGGTCAAGCATACGGGCTTGGTTGAAGTTCCGGCTGGTATGAAGGTTAGAGAAGTTCTTTTCGATGTATGCGGAGGTATCGTAAACAACCGCAAGTTCAAAGCGGTTCAGGCTGGCGGCCCGTCTGGAGGCTGCATACCGGAAGAACTGCTGGATACTCTGGTCGACTATAATGCCCTTATACAAGCCGGTGCCATGATGGGTTCCGGTGGTCTCGTCGTCATGGATGAAACAACTTGTATGGTTGATGTTGCCAAATTTTTCCTGACCTTCACCAGGACTGAGTCCTGCGGCAAGTGTGTACCGTGCCGGATCGGCCTCAAAGTCATGCTCGACATACTCACCAAAATAACCGAGGGACGTGGTGAACCATCGGATATAGATGCTCTGTTGGACTTGGGAGCATCAATCAAGAAAGCTTCTCTGTGCGGTTTGGGGCAGACGGCGCCAAATCCGGTTCTTTCAACAATAAATTATTTCCGCTCTGAATATGAAGCGCACATTAATGATAAACGCTGTCCTTCCAACTGTTGTAAGGATCTGTTGCTCTGGGCGGTATCTGAAGAGAAGTGTGTCAAATGTGGTGCCTGCAAAAAAGCATGTCCAGTCGATGCAATTGTCTGGGAAAAAGGGCAGTTAGCTTATCTGGACCAGGAAAAATGTACCAAATGTAAATCCTGCTACGATGCTTGTCGATTCATGGCCCTCGTATAATCCGGCCGTACTGGATCGGATGATTAAACTTACGAACAGAGGTTTTAGATGGTTAATCTTACAATAGACGACAAGCAAGTCTCCGCACCCAAAGATTCCACGATTTATGATGCTGCCAAGTTAAACGGTATCAAAATTCCTATCCTGTGCCACGACAAGAAACTCAAGCCGTTTGGTGCCTGCCGTATGTGTCTGGTTGAGGTCGAACAGATGAAGGGCCGCCAAATCCCAGCCTGTACGACTCCGATAACAGAAGGCATGATCATACGTACCGACACTCCTGATATTATTAAGGCACGTAAGTTGGTTCTTGAATTGCTGCTGCTTAATCATCCTCTCGACTGTCCGGTATGCGATAAGGGTGGCGATTGCGATCTTCAAAATCTGACCTATGACTATCAAGTTAACAGCAACCGTTTTGTTGACTCTAAATTTCAGCATGAAATCGACTATAATAATCCACTGATCGAGCGTGATATGAATCGCTGCGTACTGTGCGGCAAGTGTGTTCGTATCTGTGACGAAATAGTTGGTTTTGGTGCACTGACATTTATTGACCGCGGTATTGAAACAAAAATTGGTTGCGAATTTGAAAAGGGGCTGAACTGTGAGTTTTGCGGTTCATGTGTTTCTGTATGTCCGGTTGGCTCGTTGCTGGCTCGTCCATTCAAGTTTAAGTCCCGTTTCTGGGCACTGAACAAACAAAACTCGGTCTGTGGCTACTGCGGTACCGGTTGCAATTTGACACTGGGTGTCAAGGACAACAAGGTTCTAACCACAATTTATGATGAAAATCAGGGCTTTCACAAAGGGCAACTGTGTGTACGCGGCCGTTTCGGATATCAGTTCATCAGCAGCGATAAGCGCTTGACCAAACCTATGGTGCGAAAAAATGGCGTGCTGACCGAGTCAACATGGGATGAGGCTCTGGAGGTCGTTGCGGGACGCCTGAAAGGCGGCACTGATGTTGCTGCCTTGGCAACTGCACGTCTGACGAACGAAGAGTTCACCCTGTTTAAAAAACTGCTTGAAAAGGCTGGAACGAAGAATTTCGATCATTCCGCCGGTTATGCCCATGCCGCTCTGACGGACGGTTTTGCCCGCAGTTTTGGAACCAGTGCTTCCCCAGCAAGTATTCTTGATGTGCAGAAAAGCGATCTGTTGCTGGTGATCAAAACGGATACATATGAAACACATCCGGTCGTTGGCTTTGAGATAAACATGGCTGTGAAAAACAAGGGCGTTAAGCTCACTGTTCTTTCGGACAAGCGCGGTAAGCTTTCCAAGCTCCCCAATGCAAAAACGCTCGTCCATACACCAGGCAGCGAAATAGTTATATTAAATGCACTGGCAAAGGCCATACTGGATGCGAAGCTCACTGACGGCTCCGCTTCCATTATTCCGGGCCTTCCCGAGCTTGAGCTGTCATTGGCAGCGTATGGCGCTGACGCTGTTTATTCCCAGTGCGGCATCTCTGCAGCTGATATCAATAAACTTGCATCAGAATATGCTGCTGCCGAAAAAGCCCTCATTATATTCCCGGTCGGTCAGGCCTATTCCGGCCATACTGCGGAACTCGCCACTGCTGCGGCAAACCTGGCGCTTCTGACTGGTAAATATGGCAAAGAAGGCTGCGGCGTTCTTTGCCTGTCCGAAAAGAATAACAGCCAGGGTGCCGTTGACATGGGTTTTTATGCTCAAAATGGCTCGATGAATGCGCTACAGATTCTTGATGCCTGTACGAGTGGAACAGTCAAGACGCTCTTTATAGCCGGCGAAAACCCACTGAACTCCTATCCTGACAAAGACAAGGTCAAATCTGCCTTGAATGCGGTTGATTTCCTGGTTGTTTCTGAGCTGTTCATGACTGAAACTGCTGCCATGGCGGATGTTGTGTTGCCCGTCTGTTCTTTTGCCGAGAAAGAGGGAACGTTTACCAGTGCTGATCGCCGGGTACAATATGTCAAGCCGGCTGTGCGCAAGGGCATTCAAACTAAAACAGACTATGAAGTATTCTCGGACCTGATATGCTGCCTTGGGGGACAGATCCCTCCATCAACCGCTGCTCAGTTCGACGAGATAGCTGGTAGAGTGCCTGGTTACCAAGGGTTGAGCCATGCTTCACTGCGAATAAATAGTGCTTTTGCCCCGGTATCAATCACACCTGCTTTTGTTGTCCCGAAAGTCCCAGCACCGGTAACCACTGGACAGGGTATGTTGGCCATGGTTACAGGAAGTGCTCTGTATCACAGCGGAACATTGTCGCAGTTTGGTGAAGGCTCTATGTATGTATGTCCTGAAGCATATGTTGAATTGTCCCGCACCGATGCAGCAGCATTGAAGATTGCCGATAATGATCTGGTTAACGTTTCATCAAATGCCGGAAAGCTGCAACTTAAGGCTAAAGTTACTGCACGCATGCCTTCAGGGGTAGTATTTGTTCCGTACCATTTCAGCGCAGCACCGGTAAATACTATCTGGAACGGCGCAGCAGTAACACCCGTTTCGCTGTCAAAGTAATATCGTTACCTACCGTAACTGCTCGAATAATAATTTACACAAGCAAGGAAAGAGGGACAGATGGGAATCGAGATATTAGGACTGCCGCTGATGTATTACATCGCCATGGTTGCCAAGGTCCTGGTGGCTTTTGTCTTCGTGTTGCTCACTGTTGCATACGCCACGTATGCAGAGCGCAAGATCATTGGCCATATGCAGGTACGACTGGGACCAATGCGCACCGGATGGCATGGTCTGCTGCAACCGATTGCAGATGGTGTCAAACTCTTCTTTAAAGAAGAGATCGTACCGTCACAGGCAAGCACATTTGCGTTTCTAGTTGCGCCTCTGATTGCCCTGATCCCCGCATTTATAACCTTCGCAGTCATTCCGTTTGGCGGAGTTATAGAAATTGCCGGCTACATGATTCCTCTTCAGGTTGCCGCGTACTATGATACGGCTGCTGGACAAGTGATGGACATCAATGTGGGAGCTCTTTACATCCTGGCAATGTCTTCACTCGGCGTCTACGGGATTGTTTTGGCAGGATGGGCGTCAAACAGCAAGTACTCCCTGATGGGCGGCTTGCGTGCCTCGGCTCAGATGATTTCCTACGAACTGTCTGCTGGTCTCTCACTTATCGCGGTGTTCATGCTGTCAGGCACTCTTTCTCTTACCAAAATAGTTGAACTTCAATCCGGCATGGGAGGTTTTGACTGGTATCTTTTCAAGCAGCCTCTCGCAGCCTTCATGTTCTTTATCTGCTCGCTGGCTGAAATTAACCGTACTCCGTTTGACTTGCCTGAAGCTGAAACGGAACTGGTGTCCGGTTTCTGCACGGAATATTCTTCAATGAAGTATGCAATGTTCTTCATGGCTGAATATGCCAACATGGTGACGGTTTGCGCCCTGACTGCCACGATGTTTCTGGGTGGCTGGAATGGACCGTTTGCTGTAGCTGTGCCGCTGCTCGGGCCGATCTATTTTATTGCAAAAGTATATTTCCTGATGTTCACCTGCATGTGGATCCGTGCCACGCTGCCACGATACCGGTATGACCAGTTGATGCATCTCGGCTGGAAAGTCTTTATTCCGGTTGCATTTGCCAACATTGTAGTCACCGGCGTCATTGGCTACTTTATTTAACGGAGTACTTGTAACTTAACACGCTACTACTTGAACAAGGATGGAATCATGAATCCGATTACGCCAATATTACATGGAATGAAAATTACTTTTGAGCATCTTTTCAAGAAACCGGTCACGCTCCAGTATCCGGACGAACGGCCGAAAGTTGCCCAAAGATTTCGCGGTTTGCATGGTCTTAAGGTGTCTCACAACAAAGCCAAGTGTGTCGCCTGCTATCTCTGCCCGACGGTATGCCCTGCCAAGTGCATTCGTGTAGAGGCTGGAGAAGATGCAAATCACGATAAATATGCATCTGTGTACGAAATTGACATGTTGCGCTGCATATTTTGTGGGTATTGTGTCGAAGCATGCCCGGTTGATGCTCTTAAAATGACCGGTGAATTCGAGCTGGCAAACTACAAGCGTAGCGACTTCGTCTATTCAAAAGAACGTCTTTTAGAAAAGTAATAAAGGAGCAGTACATGGAAACCCTTTTCTTTCTGATCATATCGTTTGTGGCAATTGTATCGGCCATTCTGGTGATCACCTGTAAAAATCCTATCAATAGTGCGCTTGCGCTCATTATGACCTTTTTCTGCCTTGCCACCTATTATGTGATGCTTGATGCACCGTTCATGGCGGCAGTACAGGTAATGGTATATGCAGGAGCGATTATGGTTTTGATGGTTTTTACCATAATGCTTTTGAATATACGTGTGGATTCATCAAAGAAGCATTCACATAAACTGGTGTTTGGCTCAATCATCGGCTTCTTTACGGTGCTGAACAGTATAATTGTGATTGTTAAGGGGCGTGCAGCACTGCCAACCGGCCCATACAGCGGAGAAATGATTCAGAAGTTTGGGCACACAGAATTAATTGGTCGGGAAATGTTTACAAACTTTCTCCTCCCGTTTGAGGTTACATCAATTCTTTTGTTAGTTGCAATTGTCGGCGCTGTTATTCTAGCCAAGAAAAAAATATAAGAGGGACTAATTTCATGGAAAACCTGAACAGTTATCTCATTATGAGCGCCATACTCTTTGCAATCGGAACAATCGGTGTTCTGACACGCAAGAATGTCATAGTAATCTTTATGTGTGTTGAAATGATGCTTAATGCCGCGAACCTGTCTTTTGTCGCTTTTTCCCGGCATCTCGGCAATATGGACGGCCAGATATTCGTTTTCTTCATCATGACGGTAGCCGCCGCTGAAGCAGCTGTTGGTTTAGCTCTGATTATCGCTTTTTACAACAACAAGGAATCAATTGACGTTGATGATGTTAGCATTATGAAGTGGTAGTACTGCAGTTCAACACCTACGAATACGTTTAATGATAGCATAAAAGGAGTCTTACATGTTTGACAACGTATGGCTAATCCCGCTCTTCCCGCTCATCGGGTTCCTGATCAACGGACTCTTCGGGAAAAAGATCAAGAATGAGGCTGTAATCGGCGGAATTGGTACGCTGATGATTTTCTTCTCATTCCTGGTGTCGTGCGGAATTCTCATGCAGATGATCGGTCTGCCGCCTGAGCAGAGAGTATTTGAAAAAGTGGTCTTTCCATGGATTCATTGTGGCAATTTCAAGGCAGACATGGCGTTCCTGGTTGACCCTCTTTCATGTGTAATGATCATGGTCGTTACTGGTGTCGGTTCATTGATACACCTCTATTCAATCGGTTACATGCATGGTGAAGAAGGCTTTTATCGTTTCTTTGCATATTTGAACCTTTTCTGTATGTCAATGCTTCTGCTTGTGCTCGGCAGCAATATGCTTGTCATGTTTATCGGGTGGGAGGGCGTCGGGCTCTGTTCATATCTGCTGATCGGCTACTATTTCCACAAGAAATCGGCAGGCGATGCTGCAAAAAAAGCTTTTGTCATGAACCGCGTCGGAGACTTTGGTTTCCTTATCGGTCTGTTCACTCTTTACTGGTGGTTCGGCAGCAATCACAATATCTGGACTATTAACTTTACCGAAATTAAGGCTGCGTCACATCTGCTTCCATATGGTGGTGTCGTCACAGTCGCAACCTTATGCTTCTTTGTCGGTGCAACCGGCAAGTCTGCGCAGATACCTCTCTTTACCTGGTTGCCTGACGCTATGGAAGGCCCGACACCGGTTTCTGCACTTATCCATGCTGCTACCATGGTTACTGCTGGCGTTTACATGATCGGCAGGATGAGCTTCGTGTTCATAAAATCACCAGAAACGATGATGGTTATTGCAGTTGTCGGTGCTGCAACGGCTATTTTTGCTGCAACAATTGGTACTGCACAAAATGATATCAAACGTGTTCTGGCATATTCAACTGTATCCCAGCTTGGCTACATGTTTCTGGCAATGGGAGTCGGTGCATTTACCGCCGGTATCTTCCACCTGATGACCCATGCGTTCTTTAAAGCCTGCCTGTTCCTTGGCTCAGGCTCTGTTATCCACTCAATGCATCATGCTCTGCATAAAATCCACTCTCATGATGATGCACAGGATATGCGCAACATGGGTGGACTTCGCAAGGCGATGCCAATTACATTTATTACATTTCTTGTGTCGACAATTGCAATCTCGGGCATTCCCGGTTTCTCCGGATTCTTTTCAAAGGATGAGATTCTTTGGATGTCATTTTCTAATGCCTACCACGGTAATTTAAATATCGTGCTGTGGGGCATTGGCGCGGCAGCGGCTCTTCTCACGGCCTTCTACATGTTCCGTTTGGTATTCATGACCTTTTTCGGCGAGTGCCGCATTAAACCTGAAGCAAAGAGTTATCTGCATGAATCGCCTCTTGTCATCACGATTCCTCTGATGGTGCTCGGAGTTCTTGCCGCAGTTGGTGGTTACCTTGGCATGCCAAAAATTTTCGGGATGCTCCCAAATTATTTCGAACATTGGCTCGAGCCGGTATTTGAGCTGGCAACAGAATACGGCAGTAAATATGCGCAGCATGGAGCCCATCCGAGTCATACTCTTGAATGGGGCCTGATGGGACTTTCGGTTGTTATCGCGCTGGTCGGAATCGCAACTGCATTCACCATGTATGTTAAGAACACTGAACTGCCTGGAAAGTTTGTGGCGACATTCCCAGCCCTGCACCGTGCAGTATACAATAAATGGTATGTTGACGAACTGTATGACTTCCTTTTTGTAAATCCTTGTAAAGCATTGGGCCAGTTCCTCTGGAAGGGCTTTGATATAGTGATTGTTGATGGTGTCGTTAATGGAGTTGCTAACGTAGTTATGGGAATCAGTGGTATTTTCCGTTACATGCAGTCTGGCTACATTTATAATTATGCGTTTTCCATGGCATTAGGCGTTGTCGTAATGCTTGGCTACTACATTTTTAAATAACAAAATTATTAGCACTTTGTATAAAGGAGCACGAATTCATGAGTAACGTACTGAGCCTGACGACATTCCTGCCGATACTGGGTGTCCTACTGCTGCTGTTCATCCCGAAAGACAGCAAGGGAGTGCTTCGGAATGTCACCCTCGCGGTAACTGTGGTGACTTTCCTGGTGTCACTGATTATCCTGACAGGATTCCAGGCCAACGCCGAATTTCAATTCGCCGAGAATGTTCCCTGGATTGCTGCCGGCCCATTTATCATGCGCTATAACATTGCTGTTGACGGCATCAGCCTGTGGCTCGTAATCCTTACTACGTTTATTATGCCGATTGCGGTTCTCTCAACGTACACGGCAGTTGAAGAAAAAGTTAAAGAGTACATGATCTGCCTGCTTCTTCTTGAAACAGGCATGCTGGGCGCGTTTATTTCTCTGGATCTTTTCTTGTTTTATATTTTCTGGGAAGTCATGTTGATTCCGATGTATTTCATGATTGGTATCTGGGGTGGCAAGAACAAGATTTATGCTGCTGTCAAGTTCTTCATATACACAATGGTTGGCTCACTGCTGATGCTGGTTGCGTTGATTTTCCTGTACTTCAAAGGTATGGAGGCCGGTATAACGGATTTCGGTCTGCTCAATTTCTTCAGTCTCAAGTTGGATATGGCTACCCAGATATGGCTGTTCCTTGCCTTTGCCTTTGCATTTGCCATTAAAGTGCCAATGTTTCCTCTCCATACGTGGTTACCTGACGCTCATACCGAGGCACCGACAGCCGGTTCTGTTATTTTGGCAGCGGTACTTTTGAAAATGGGTACGTACGGTTATGTCCGTTTTGCGATTCCTCTTTTTCCAGACGCAGCACACAAGTTTGCACCACTGATTGCTACACTTGCTGTTATCGGTATTATATATGCTGCTCTTGTTGCCATGGTGCAGGAAGATGTCAAGAAACTTGTTGCGTATTCGTCAGTTGCCCACCTCGGTTTTGTCATGCTTGGCGTATTTGCCTTTAATGTCGAAGGGATAACCGGCGGTATGCTGCAGATGCTTAATCATGGTATTTCAACCGGAGCACTGTTCCTTATCGTCGGATTTATCTACGAGCGTCGCCATACTCGATTGATAACCGACTTTGGCGGGCTTTCAAAACAGATGCCGATATTTGCCACAATCTTTATGATTGTTACATTCTCTTCAGTCGGTCTCCCGGGGACAAATGGTTTTGTTGGCGAATTCCTGATTCTCCTCGGTGCCTTTGAAAGCCAGTTACGTTGGTGGACAATTGTTGCTACCAGCGGGGTCATTCTTTCTGCGGTGTACATGCTGTGGGTATTCCAGCGCGTAATGTTTGGCGAGCTTGATAACCCAAAAAATCAGAAATTACTTGACTTGAATGCCCGTGAAATAGCCATCATGGTTCCACTTCTTGTCATGATATTTTTCATGGGACTTTACCCGAAACCATTTATTGACAAAATGGACCCAGCGATCAAAAAACTGGTTGCTCAGGTTCGCGTTGCTCCGGTAAACGCACAAACTATGCCGGTTGAGGCTGTGTCACAGAAAATGCCTGCCGGCTATCAAGAAAACGGAATGCCGCCGGGACACCCTGGTATGGAAACGCCTTCAGCTTCACAGGCAGCACCTGCTGTTAATCCGCACGACGCAAAGTAACAAATAACGAGTCAATCCGACCGGAGGATATTTTAGATGGACATGATTTCAATTCCAGTCGTCAATATGACGCCGATTCTACCGGAGATAGTGCTCTCCGTGCTTGCCATGGCTCTTCTGCTGATCAATGTCTTTGCACCTGGCGGGCAGAAATCCTTCTTGGCGTATATCAGCTTCATTGGTATCATTGTGGCGGCTGTTCTGGTGGGAACCGGGTGGGGCAATCACATTGAGAGCTTTAGCGGCTCAGTGGTTCTTGATAACTTCGCGACATTCTTCAAGGTGACATTCCTGGTTGCAGCCGGTTTGGCTGTTCTTATCTCAGACCAGTATATGGAGCGTGAAGGATGTAACCATGGCGAACTGTATCCGCTGATATTGTTTACAGTGGTTGGCATGATGCTGATGGCGTCAGGCACGGATCTTATGACCATATTTCTTGGTCTTGAAGTCATGTCAGTATCACTTTACGTGCTTGCTGGTTTTAACCGTGCAAACAGAAAATCAAATGAGGCGGGTCTCAAGTATTTTCTTCTGGGATCGTTTTCTACCGGCTTCCTCCTGTATGGTATGGCGCTGATTTATGGTGCAACCGGTACAACGCGTTTATACAAAATAGCAGTGATAGTTGGTCAGATGACACTACCGTCTGCCAACATCATGCTCGTTGCCGGTATGCTGCTCATGATGACCGGTTTTGCATTCAAGATTGCCGCAGCGCCATTTCACATGTGGACGCCAGATGTTTATGAGGGTGCGCCGACTCCGATGACCGCATTCATGTCTGCAGGTCCTAAGGCCGCCGGTTTTGCAGCGTTGCTGCGCTTGTTCCTGGTTGCTTTGCCGACATTGCAGGTTGAATGGAGCCAGGTCCTTTGGGTGCTTGCTGTATTGACCATGACAGTCGGTAATATTACGGCACTTCGTCAGGACAATATCAAACGTATTCTTGCGTATTCCTCCATCGCACATGCGGGGTATGCGCTTGTCGGTTTTGCTGCCGGCAACGGAACCGGTACTTCCGGAATTCTGTTCTACATGCTTTCGTATGCATTTATGAATATTGGGGCCTTTGCGATTGTTATCCTTGTTGCGAAAAAAGGGGAAACCAACGGAAATGTTATGGATTTCGCCGGTCTTGGCTTTAAACGCCCGGTTCTTGCTGTCGTTATGACAATATTCCTCTTTTCATTGGCCGGTGTCCCGCCAGCAGCCGGATTTATCGGTAAATTCTATCTGTTTGCCGGTGCAGTCCAGAAGGGTTATATCTGGCTGGCAGTTATCGGTGTACTCAACAGTGCTGCTTCCGCATATTATTATCTCCGCATCATGGTATACATGTACATGAAGGAACCTACTGAGGAGTTCGAGTGGGTACACGTTACCGCTCCGGTTGCGCTTGCTCTTATTATTGCTGTTGCTGGCACGGTTATCCCAGGCATCGTTCCTTCGTTTATTCTTCAGTACGCACAGATGGCTGTGAAACTGTTGTAGTCGCAGGTCTGACATAAACCATAATTAAGGGCGGACTCTGCAGAGGCCGCCCTTACTATTTGGATATATATATTGAGGAAATAATGGCAACAGAAGAACAATGGACAGTGTTGCGTATTTTACGCTGGACAAAAGACTATTTACTGTCGAAAGGCGTTGAAAACGCTCGACTGGAAGCTGAATGGCTGCTCTGTGCTGTTACCGGACTTGATCGTGTCGGGCTTTATCTTGCGTATGATAAGCCGCTGAATGAACGGGAATTGTCAGAATATCGCGCCTTGATTTCCCGGCGCGCAAAGCGTGAACCGTTACAGCATATTCTTAAAAGCCAGGAGTTCATGGGGCGTGAATACGAGGTGTCTGCTGATGTACTGATTCCCCGCTATGATACTGAGGTGCTTGTTAACGAAGCTCAAAAAAATGCGCCTCATGCCCGGGAAATCCTTGAAATAGGTACAGGAAGCGGCTGCATAGCCATCTCATTACAGCACTATTTCACTGCCGCAAACGTTACTGCAACAGATATATCCGCCGCAGCATTGGCTGTTGCACAGAGGAACGCCCTGAAACATGGTGCAACAATTTCATTTGTACTGGGGTCGCTATTTGTGCCGGTTGCCGATCGTATCTTTGATTTAATCGTATCAAATCCTCCCTACATACCGACAGCTGACATCGCAACGCTTGACCCTGAAGTGAAAGGATATGACCCAATTATCGCACTTGATGGTGGAGTAGATGGACTTGATTTTTATCGCAGGCTCATTCCTGGCGCGGTCCCGTACCTGAATAATGAAGGCTGGCTGATTGTTGAAATCGGCATTGAACAATCAGCCGCAGTTATTGGGCTGTTCAAGCAAACAGGGTGTTATGACGAGCCGGTAGTTGCACGAGATGATGGTGGTATCGAACGAGTTGTTGGTGGCAGAATAACGCGTAGTTGGTGATATTCTTTAAGAGGCCTGTCATCCCTCCACCTTTCGCGGCACCAGAATGACAGCATTTGGCGCAACAGGGCAGACATATTCGCAGGTGCCTCACCCGATGCAGCGAGATCGGTCTATTCTGATTCCTGTACCTGGAATCACCATGATGGCCCGCCCGGAACATTTTTCAGCGCAGGCTAAACAACCGCAGTTTCGAGCCAGGCAGCGCGCGTTTAAAGCTTCTGCCACCATATCAGGACGGGGTTCCGGCGGTGCAGTTGGTTCTTGAATAGAGCCATCTTCCAGAGTCGTTTTTTTCTCGAGCGCAGCGGTCAGATCAAGTGCCGTTTTGCCTAACGAGAGGAAGCCCTGGCGGAAGAACTCTTTGCGGCTGATGCTCATGATGGACCCGTTTTGTTACGTAATGCGTGCGTGGTCAATTGATTGTGATAATAATACCGGACTATGTGGAGCACACAAGGCAGTCGTGAACAGATAGTTTAGTTGTGATCATATACGGGCTAAGAGCAATCAGCCAACTTCATTTCACATGCGCTCAATTGTTCCTTTAACGCTTTCTCTTTAAACCAGCGCTCTGTTACATTACGCATAATTGATGCGCAGCCGTGAATATTGCCTGCTTCGTCAAACAGCAGCACCATACTGAATTCCAGCGAAATACGCGTCCCGTTCTTATGGATTCCGGGTGAAGTGAGCAGCCCTGTTTCATATTTTGTAATTCCTGAGGCCATAACCCGCCGGTATCCTTCCCAGTGCCGTGCCCTCAGGTTTTCAGGAATTATCAGATCAAGTGACATACCGGTCGCCGCAGTAGGCGAGTGACCGAAGATCAATTCTGCTCTTCTGTTCCAGAAGCTGATAATGACGTGGTAAGAAATATATGGACACATTTTTAAGAGCGGGTTTTAGTACCCCTCAACGGAGGTGTTCATGTCAACGATCAGAAGGAAGTACACTCAGGAATTCAAAGATTCAGCAGTTAAGTTGA
>JAQTQX010000033.1 GCA_028712075.1 Desulfuromonadaceae bacterium | reverse complement strand
CGGCGGGGCATCCCCATTTAATACCCGCACCCAAGTCATCCTCATACCATCGTCACTCTAAGCAGTTCCGAGATAAAACCAACGACAAATAAAAATATATCAGCTTGATCAGCTCTATAACTTTCTTACAAGGGGGGCACGATACTTAACTATGTGAACATGCGATAAACCACCGCGACGATTCTTGACGGATGCTTGCATATAGGGGCAAACGTGTAAAGCATCAAGAAAAGTTTGATAGAAACGCGGCGGCAAAAAATCGAGTGATCGACTTAAGCGATCGGCGATGCATTTCAATCATTCACCCCACGCGGTAACGGTACCATTTTGCACATAAAGATAAGCTGCGCCACGCTTGTAATGATCGACAACATCCTGCCCTAATTTCATCTGACCATGAAGGAAATACTCTGCAACGCATTTCTGCACCTGGGAGATCTTCATACCAACCCTAATTTTTTGATAGTCATCACCACACTCTTTTTTTACAAACTTCTCGGCCCACTCGATACTCCGATCCGCGCCACCTTTAAGGCCGCGTGTAAATCTCTCAGAGAAATGATATTTGTCGGGCAAGTCGTTATAAGCCTGAATCAGATACGGATAATAAGCGATCGCCTCCGCTTCTTTTCCTTTAACCTTGGTCAATCCATCTAAAATAACGAGTCGCTCCCAGTACTTTTCATACTTTTCTATTTCATCCGCCAGTGTGCGATACAACTTTTCATCATACTTCCACATCTGCGATGACTTTAATGCTTCTTTGCCCGCGTTAAAACCCGCTTTAATATCACCTTTATCAAAGGCTGCATCCATCTGCGCTTCGATTTTGGCAATGGTGTCATTGGTCACGGTGTCGTCGCCAAACGCCTGAAATGGAAGCAACATCAAAAAACTGAGTATCAGAACTAATTTATTCATAATCCCCCCTCACTCCGTTATTTATCAAGCATCACGCCACACTGCCACCCATATACCCGCCTCCGCCATCATCCTCATGAGAACTAACCGGCTTTTTTTCTCCGGGATCTAGTAGATCCAGCTGTGATTCCACTGCTTTGATTTTCTTTGGATCTCCTTCCTCGATGATGCGGTTCAGCATATTCCCGAGCTTTAACTTTTTCTTTCGTTCTGGACTGACTTCAGTAAGGTAAAGCGGTGACGGATCGGCGGAAATCACCGTTTTCGCTTCCGATAAATCATCTTTGTCTTTGATTAACCAATCCAGATTCACGTTTTCGTTAATTGCCCAGTCAACAATAAACGGCAGCAGTGAACCGCGTTTTTTGCGGTTGCTGAGGTCTGGTCCTGATAATCCAAAGAGTTTAGCAACCTCTTTTTCATCATCAAAACCCTTCTTAGACATGATTTTTTTTATAATCAGATCAAAATTCATGAATTCGTTATTTTCCTGTTGACATTAATTCACGATTCCGTTATTTCTACCGTTAGCAGTTGACACAAAACAACTTTCAAAAGGTCAACCCCATGAAACAAAAAAAAGAGGAAATAACCGCTATGTCATCTGAAGACTTCTACTCCTTCGTCCGTGGCGTACTGGTCAGCAAGAAGATAACGAATATTGCACTGGCAAGAGCCGCAAAGGTTTCCAGACAGCGCCTTGACCGTGTTCTTCGTAACCAGGAAAAAGGGTACAGGATCCGGTTGGTTGTTGCTAAACAAACCGGTCTCCCGGTGGAATACTTCTGGCCGGATACACCGGAACAATATCGGGTGGCAGCATGAATGCCTTGACCTTCGGGACGCTTGAAGAGGCCATTAGCAGCTTTCAGGAGCTTACCGCTCCCGATGCCGGGCTTCACGTTTTTCTTTCATTGCCTGGACCTGGGCCCGCTCGTAATCCAGATCGAAATGTTCTGCCAAAAGTTTTTGAAAATCGTAGAGCCGCTTTGTCTCGGCGTCCGCATCAAACGGCTGGGATTGAATGTCTCTGAGCTCTTCAATGATTATCAGGTGTGAGGCGCTTATGTATCCGCGCATCATATTAATTAATGCAGTTGGGTTGTCACGGAGCCAATCATCTATGGTTTTCACCCTGTACCTCCGAGATGCGAGAATATATCAAACTTTTCTTGAGAGTAACAGAATTTAGAGGTCTGTCATGGCGAAACGTACAACGAAAATAACCGCGGGTATGTCAATGCAGCAAGAGCTGTTCTCCAACGGGATGGAAGAGGGCGCACTTGATATTGATCTTGGCCTGCGGCAGTGCCTGAGCCGCGCAATGAGCGGTTGCGGCAAGGATCGCTACCAGATAGCGGCCGAGATGTCGCGTTTGATGAAGGCCACGATCAGCAAGGAGATGCTGGACAAGTATGCCGCTTCAGATCCTGCCAACGGCATGCGGACCAGCGCCCTGACAGCTTTTTGTTTCGTTACCGGTACCTTTGAGCCATTTCAATATTTGTTGGAGCCCCTGGGGAGCGATGTGCTCAATCCCCAGGATCGCGATCTGATCCGGCTGGCGCGTCTGCAGGAACAAAAGAGATTAATTGAGCAGGAAATGCAGCAAATACAGTCTAAACGCGGATTGAAATAGAAAGGGGGCAGTCATGAGCAAAGCCGATGAATTACGCGCAACCAAGAATGCTGCCGAAGACGAACTGCTCGCGGCCCGCAGGCAACTGTCAGAGGCGCAGAGCCGGTATATCACAGCAAAGAAAAAATACGCCCACGCGATAGATGCCTGGGTAGCGGAAGTGGAGAAAACACCATGAGCGCCAAAACCTATAACCCCGTGCAGTCCAACTACAAATTCATAGACCTGATCGAGCACATCCACCAGCAGACCGGTCCGGTCACGGCCACGCAGATCTCGCGGGCGCTTGGGATGCCGCACGCCACGGTGATGAGCCACCTGATCACCGCCGTGGAACGCAAGTGGATAAAACAGACCGGCGACCTGTACGAGCCGGGGCTGCGGATCGTGGGGATGTACTCGGCTTATAAAATGGGTCTACAGGGGAAGATCGACACGCTGCAGAGCGAACTTAAAACACTGGAGGCATGACCGTGGCGGAATTGTCGATGGCATCGAAACTCTTGGCCTGTCGCCTATGTCGCGGCGCCCGACCGGATTGTGACAAGTGCTGCGAAAAATGCGTTGTTCTCTGTAATGGCTCCCAGTCTTGTTACTACAACCTATCTGAAAAGGAGTTAGTGAAGCGGGCGCAGGCAACAATAAAATCAGATAAACCGGAGGGAACTGGAATGAATGAAGTATCGCCTGAACATTTGAAAGAGCTGCTTGAACTACCAAGCAATAATTCCAGCTTTAAATGGTACCTGGATCAGGCCAGCGAAGTGACGATTCGAGCAGCTATTGCCGGGCTCGATGAAGGTGATGTCGCCAAGAAAAAAGCCCTGGAACGTGGACTGAAAAAGTTGTTGGAAGCTACAACCGGTGCGCTCAAGACCACCAATGACCATCACAGCGGCGTCCTGAAAATGGATGTGGATACGTATGAGGCCGAGCGTAATGATGAGCTACAGAGGGACATGGATCAGTGCAACCGGGAAAAACGGATTGCTGAAGCTCATGAAGTCATCGGTCGTGTTCAGGCGTTATCTTTTATTGAAAAAGTGACGACCGTCAGCAGTTTAGTGCAGCTGAATAAAATCAAGGAATCAAAAGTGTATCGTGACCTTCCGAATATAGGAACATGGGAAAAATACTGCGATTACTTAGGTTTGTCTCGTCAGAAGGTTGACGAGGATTTAAGAAATCTCGTGACGTTCGGTGAAGGTTTTCTGACGACGTGTCAGCAGTTTTCTCTCGGTTATCGCGATATGCGCAAGCTGAAACAACTCACCCATGATGGCGCCGTAGTTATCGACGGCGACCAACTCTGCATCCCTGACGAATCCCCCATCCCCATCGACCAGGACCATGCCGAAGAGCTGCAGGCTGCGATTGAGCGGATCATCACCGCAAGTAACGACACCAAGAAGCGCGTGGACAAATTGGAAAAGGACTTCAAGGGCGCGGTTAAGGAAGAAACTCACGGCCTGCAATCAGAGAAAAAGGCCCTGCTGGAACGGGTCAAAGCGCTTGAAATCTATGAGCCGAGCGAGACGGATCGCGAATGGAGCGTCAAGCAGATGCAGGTGATTGAAGACGCCGCCGCTGCCCTGCAGATCGCCATCGCCAAATTCGTCATAGATCCCCGCCTGAAAGAAGATCGCTATCTTCAAGCAAATGTAAACGCGCACCTGCAAGAGGCAGAACTGGCCCTGCACGATGTCCGCACCAGGATGGATGACGTAATCGATATGTTCAGGGATTAGGAGCCGGCCATGGCAACCAGAATCGAACCACATATAGCGGCACAGATAGTCACAGCATGGCAAGATGCGCCGCGCAATCACAAAACCGCCATCGTCGAAAAATGGGCCACCATCTGCGATGTGAGCGTTCACACCATCTACCGGGCGCTTCCCAGCAACCGCCAGCGTAAAAAGGGGGCGCGCAAACGGGCGGATATAGAGACCGTGGCCCGTGCCATTGCCGTCATCAAAAACAGCCCTCCCGACCATCGCGGGGTGATCTCCACGGAAGACGCCATCAAGATCGCGCTGATCAACAGCAAAATTCCGGCCGACTACGCCGATGTGCATCACAGCAGCATCGACCGGGTCATTCGCGACCTGGGCCTGAACAGCAAGCGCCGCCGCGTCGAGCGCTTCCAGGCGGAATATCCGAACGAAATGCACCACGTCGATGCCAGCTCCAGCAACTGTTTCTACATCTCCAAGGCGTTGCCCGACGGCGACTTCCTGCTGCGGCTGCATCGCGGCAACAAGGACTACAAGAACAAGCCGATTCCGGTAGATGGCCTGCGCCCCTGGATCTACGGCATGACCGACGATAACAGCGGCTGCCACTGCTGCCGCTATGTTGCCGCCAAAGGGGAGCAGGCCACCCACAACATGGAGTTCCTGGCCTGGGCATGGTGGCAGCAGCCGGACAAATGCTTTTGGGGCGTCCCGTCCCATCCCTCCGCCGATAAACGGGGCAAGATCAAGGGGGATCACGGCCCGATGATGGAATCACCGATCGCCAAGGATTTCTTTGAACGCTGCACCGTCGAGATCGATCCATCAGCGGTGCTCAATAAGGAAACCCACGGCAAGATCGAGCGCCCCTGGCGGACCCTCTGGCAGAAATTCGAGCTGCCGTTTTTCGCCATGTCCGACTGGAAAAAATTTGAGATCACCATGTCCGAGCTGAACAGCCAGCTCATCAACTATTCCATCGACTACAACGAAATGCCGCACCGCTACGAACGCAAACTCAGCCGCCGCCAGATGTGGGAGCGGATCAGCCTGCACGGCGGAGTCGTGATCCTCCCCGACGATGCCCTGGAGACCATCGCCAAGAGCGACACCAAGCGCCTCGTCAATCAGGAAGGCGTTTTCTGGATGGATAACAAGCCCTACGAAGTCAAAGGGCTGCACGATGCGTGGGTCAAGGTCATCATCGGCGTTTTCGATAAAAAGATGGTCGTACAGGATCTCGCCGACGGCAAAACGTATGAAGTGGCCGGCTTTGTGCCCAACAAACTGGGTGAATACAAGCTCAATCCGGAAACCGGTCAGCAGCAGATGCGCAAAGAAGCGGCCAACATGGACGGTATCACCATCCCGATCTACTCCGCCGAGGGGCGCGCAGCATTGGCGGCCCCGGCACCGGCGGAGCCGCGCAAGGTTCTCAAAATGCCGACGCGGGTCAAGGAGACGCTGCAGCTCCATAACCCGCTCAATATCGACAGCTACCACACCATCGATGAAGCCCTGCGGGAGTTTCAGACGCTTGCCGGATTCTTTCTGGCGCAGGATCTGCGGAGTGAGGTAGCGGCGCTGATCACGGAAAACGGACTGTCGAAGCGGTTTGTAGCGGAATTAGCTGGAGAGATACAGGCAGAGCAGATGCAGGCTCAGGCATGAAAGGAGTGGTTATGGAGATAGTTTTGGGGGCGATGGAAGCATCATTGAAAGTGCAACTTGCAGAGTACCTGGATGAACCCACCTTGATTCAGTTTGACAGGGATGCAGATGCAATAACCCGGCTCCATCTTCGCGGGTTCATAGGTGATTGCGAATGCGACCGCATGCGGCGCCGGTTGATACGAATGATCAAGATACAGTTAAACAAGTAGCTCAAATGAAATAGGCCCCCGGTGCACGAACACCGGAGGCCATAACCAGAAAGGAGGAAACAACATGAATATGACCAGATTGGAAACATTTGTCAACCTCGGCTACACGAAAGACCCGCTCAAGGGGCACCTGTACGAGACCGGGGACATGGTGCGCACCCGGCGCATCCTCACCATGGCCGTGGAAAGCAGGGCCATGATCAGCATCGTCGGCGAGCGGGGCTGCGGGAAGTCGGAAGCCGTCAATGCCGCCCTCAAGAAGCTGGTCGGCTCGGATAAACCGGTCAAGACCGTATGGGTGACTCGAGGCGATCAGGAAAAACTCACCATCTCCGATATCAAGACCTCGATGATCCTCAACCTCTCCGCCGAGAACGTGAAACGGGGCGGCATCGTCAGCAGCATGCAGCTGCGCCGGGTCATCGGCGAGGCGAGCCGCAAACAGAAAATAGTGATCGCCATCGAAGAGGCGCAGCGCCTGCACCCATCCACGCTCAAGAGCCTCAAGACGCTCCGCGAGATAGAGTGGATGGGCGAGACCGAGCTGTTCACCATCATCCTGGTGGCCCAGTCCGACCCCATGAACCGCCCCGGCGTCTCAGAGGTCAAACTGCGCAGCGACATCGTCCGGATGCAGGGGCTCTCAGCCAACGAGGCCGCCCACTACGTCCGCGAGGCCATCGGTAAACACTTTGCTGCAGACGCGATCGAGCTGCTCGCCGAACTCCCCCAGGCCAGAAACTACCTGGAGCTGCAGGCGCTTTCCGTCGAGCTGCTCAATACCGCCCTGGCCGCCGGCCGCGAGCAGGTAACCGTCGCGGATGTGCATACCATCCACCCGCCCGCCTCCGCGCCGATCCCCCGCAGCGCCCCCAAGAAAACGGTAGCCGCGCCCACCGGCGCCACCGTGCTGTCGTCGGTGTTGGATCGCCGCCAGGGCCGGATTGAGCAGTTATCGGGGGTGACCGATGTTACTGCTTAAACTGGCGCTCGATGAATGCGGTATCAAACAGAAAGTGCTCTGTGACGCCACCGGTTTCGGCAAAACGCAGGTGTCGCTCACCCTCTCCACCGGCAAGTTGCCCGCTAATGCGGATAAGTTCCTGGACGGCGTCAACAAACTGGTTGCCGCTGATAACCGGCTGACTGACTGGCTTGTCGATCGAGGCAACCTATCGGTACACAGCCTGTGCGACATTATCTCTGAACCCGGTCAGGTTGCGGCCCCGATCGCAGCAAACACCAACCCTGCGCTCAACGGGCTGGAATGCCTGCTGTATGAGATTGCCGGGCGCGCTGCGCTGGCTCCCGACGATAGTCTCAATAACAAGGTCATCATCATGATGGCGCAGGCAACCATTCACATGCGCCGTAAAATGGCTGCTATGGTGGGGCATGACGCCCCGTGGACGGTTCGAACCGAGGCCGAAGCGGCCGCAATCCTTACAGGAGGCCCTGCATGAGAAACTTTATCCGGAGGATATTGAAGCACCTGGCAGCGCGGCGCAGCTGGAACCGCACCAAGCGTCTGCTGCGTGAGCGGGCAGAGGGGCGGCTGATCGTGGCGCTCCATGACAACGGCATGGTGAGGAGGCGGGTATGAGCCTGAACGCGATTGCACAGACGGCCGATGCAGCGCTGTGCCGCTCCATGGGCGCCAACACGAATGATGAAATCCCCGGCATCGGGCCGAAATGGGCGTGTGACAAGTTTGGAGAGCCCGGCCACAACTACTACGGATGCATTTACTGCACCGGAAATTTCATGGAACGATTTGGAGACAACAATGAGCACACTGGCAGCAATTGAAACAGCAACAAAGGAGTACTCGGACCGCAGAGAGCTGCTGATCCTGCTGGTGGAGGATCTGCATACCGGCATCGAGGCGCTGAAACGCGGCCGTCTCCCGGCGATCAAGGATGCCGCGGCCGCCGCGGCCAATGCCAAGGGCGCGCTGGAAGCCGTTATCGACGACAGCCGGCCGCTGTTCATCAAGCCCCGATCGATCATCATCAGCGGGATCCAGGTCGGTCTGCGCAAGGGGACCGGCGGGCTGGAATATGACGAGGAAGCCGCCGTGATCAGACGGATCCGCAAGCAGCTGTCCGAGGAGCAGCAAGATCTGCTGATCAAAAAAATCGAGAAGCTGATCAAGAAAACCCTGGCGCAGCTGGACGTTGCCACGCTCAAGAAACTCGGCGTCACGGTCCAGGGTACCGGGGATGTGGTGTTGATCAAGCCGGTCAATTCCGACGTCGACAAGATTGTCACGGCTATGCTGAAGGAAGCATCCGGAGAGGTTGATGAGCTGGATGATATGGAGACCGAGTAATAATTGTTTGATCGTTGAACCGAGGGCCGGATTTTCCTGGCCCTCCATTGAGCCATCAACCTAACCACCCCCGGCCCCTCCTGAATCAGGAGGGGGGAGAGAGACAAACCATGACGCCAGAAAAACGCATAGAACTGACGAAACAACTAGCCGGGCAGGGTCTCTATGTTCTGCCTACCCGCGACTTTGACGCCATCCTGCTGCAGCTGGCCCGGCTGGCGCAGTTCGAGCGGCTGATGATGCTCGAAGCCGAGTGCAGTGCCTGGGTAGATATCGCCGCGCAACGCGTAAAAGCCGAACAAGCCTTGCCTGATGATGACGCCATACGCCCCCTGGAGGTCCTGGATATCCCATCGATCCAGATTGAGACATTCCGGGCTCTGTATGACCGGCTCGAAAAAAACATCTGCATCAACCCGAACCGCGTACATGCCGCCGTGGCGGCGTTCGTCGGCATCCTTTGTGCGGAGGGGTGAGATGAAACACCAACTGACACCAGAAATCGCTGCAGAGATCACGCTGCGCGTACAACAATTGCTGAAAGGGAGAGCGCGTCATGGCCAAGAACAACACGAAGAACAAGCTGATCGACCTGAACAATCATCTGTTTGCCCAACTGGAGCGGTTGTCGGACGAGGAGACGAAGGGCGACGCCCTGAAGGAAGAAATCAAACGCGCCGAGGCGGTCGGGAAAATCTCCAAGGCGATCATAGACAACGCCAGTCTGGCACTGAAAGCACAGATCGCACTGGTGGACAAACTCAACAGTACTCCGGAGATGATCGGCATCAGCCACGATACCGATACTCCGGCGGACAGATAAAATTCTTGCAGCGCGGTTACGCCAAGATGCAGGTACCGGAGCTTACAGCCGCCTTCAATAAGCGTTTCCGCCAGACTAAAACGCCGGGGCAAATCAAGTCGACCTTGACCAGATATGGCTTCACCTGCGGCCGCAAGGTCGGCAATCCGGTTGGCAAGTGTCTGATTTACACTCCGGAACAAGTAACGTGGTTGCGGGAAAATGTGGCTGGCCGGAGTCATGCCGAGATCGCTTCCGGATTGAATGTGCTCTTCAACGACAACAAGACAACGGAGCAAATCAAGTCTTTCATCGGCAATCATGGTCTCAATACGGGCCGAACCGGGTGCTTTGAAAAAGGATTCAAGCCCTGGAATACCGGTACCAAAGGGGTAATGAAGCCGAATTCGGGAAATTTCAAATCCGGCAGCATACCGCCAAACAGGAAACCGCTCTGGGACGAGCGTATCTGTTCCAAAGACGGCTTCATCCTGATGAAGGTTCCCGAGCGGGATCCGCACACCGGCTTCCCGACTCGTTACAAACACAAGCACGTATGGATCTGGGAGCAGGCGAACGGCCCGGTACCGGAGGGAATGGCCGTGTCATTCATCGACTCGAATAAGCTCCACTGCGACCTTGACAACCTGATGCTGATCACACGTTCAGAGCTTCTGTCACTGAACCTGCTCAACTACAAAGATATGCCTGATGAGCTGAAGCCTTCGGTCCTGGCTCTGGCGAAACTGCAAGCCAAGGCCGGTTTCAGAACCACGGGCCGAGTTCCCGGCGCCGGCCGGAGAAAAAAGGAGAACCATGCATGCCTCGCATGAAAGAGCACCCGAAATACAACGTCCTCAGCTGCCGCGTCAACGACGACACCCGCAAATGTATCAGCCATGCCCTGGGTGGCCGTAGCGTGCAGCAATTCGTTCACGCCGCGATCGAAGAAAAGCTCGCTAAAAATAGCCAGGCGCTTATCGTCAGGGCGCTCCGGTCCACTCGATGAACTGCCTGACTCCGCAACTGACCGTCCTGGGATTTCCGGCCCGCACGGGTGCCTACATCCCGAAAACCGTCCAGGCGCAGCAGTATCTGATCGAGTGGCGCAACGCCGGCAGCGATAGCCCGGATTTCTGGCTGCGCGGGATCATCTGCGAGGCATTCAAGCGCATGATCACCCGCCGGATGCAGGATGCTCCCGCCGCCGATGTCATTGACAGCGTGGCGGCTGACTGGATCGATATCGTCGGCGAAGGGATGACCGAAGAGCAGGATCGGGAGCGGATCATTGCAGGATTCAAGCTGATTTTCAGGGAATGCAAGCGCTGGCCGCAACCGGCCGAGCTGCTGAAACGGCTGCCGCGGCGCATCGTGAAACCGCAGGCCGGGACGGTAAATGTGGAGGCGGCAGACGAAGGATCGCAGGCGCGATCGGCCGAGGCAATTGACGCGATACTGGAGAGCCTGGCATGACCAGAACTAACACCTACACCAAACAGAACAAGCGCCCCGCGCTCCCGATTAGCGCCGCGCAGCGCACCGTCATTATGTTGATCTGCGCTCAGTTCAGCATCACGAAAGGCGAACGGGCCGAACTGCTGCTTGCGCGTTACGGCAAAAGTTCGACCTCCGATCTCACCTCCGACCAGGCCGGGCACTTCATCGCGGAGTTTGAAAAGAAGGGTTTCGTGTTGAAGCCGAAGAAAGGCACAGCTTCCGCCCTCCCGCCGCGTGGCAAGGTCCGCCGTCCGATCTCCCGCACCGGCGGCAATGTTGTTGCCCTGGTTAGCCAGGATGAGCGGGACAAGATCGCCGCCGTGGCCGGTTTGATCGAGTGGCGAGAGGTGAATGGCCTGGCGCTCTTCCTGGAGAAACGCATGGGGATCCGCGAGGGGAAGGTGCGAACATCCGGAGAGGCATACACCGCTATCGAGGGTCTGAAAAAGATGTTCGAGAACGGCATGAAGGCCAAGCACGGTAAGGACTGGTGGCAGATGAGCTTCGCGAGCGAGGCGGTGCGGGAGTACATCGAGATCCACTGTCCGGAGGAATGGCGATAATATGCCGCTCACCAGCGAGGAAAAACTGAAAGGGATGCTCGCCGCGGCCGAATTACCGGCGCGCGGCAGTTACCGTTCGGGCGAGGTCTGCATCATCCTCGGCATCGGCGTGGCCACGTTCTGGCGGCTGGTGAACCGGTTCGAGAAGGATGATACGGGCCGGATCGCGCACCCTGACAGTCTTGACTCGATCATGCTTCGCTCGCAGCGCCGGGTAACCTACAGCGAGCTGGTCGCGTTCCTCACCAGGAACAACAGCTACACCAGGCAAAATGCAGTGGATCCGAAACAGATGGGATTTTGTTTTGAGGAGGATGCCGCATGAACCGACATAGACGTGGGGAATTGATCACAGATGCACAGAAAGCCGTTGAGGAGATCCGGATCGGCCACTCTCTGATGCACAGCACTTGTGTCCTGGCCGCGCCTCAACTGCGCACCTGGCCGGTGGGGAAACTGATCGAGGCCGTGCAGTACAAACAGCTCTATACCGTAGTGTCGTTAAACGCATGATCGCGGTCACCTGCAAGTGCGGCTACACCGCCGATCTGTTCGACTTCACCCGCACCCCCATCAGCGGCGACCTGCCACCGGGACACTTTCAATGCCCTGACTGCGGGGTAGCCTGGCGGCGTAAAGAGAGCGAGCACCGGATACTGAGAGCCGGATCGGAAGCGACGATCATTGCCGGGCGGGTGGATATTGTACCGGTGGATAGTAGGCTGTAATTTTATGACTATCGGACAACTCATAAAAAATATCGAAACGGGTCGATTGGGAATTATCAAATCATTCTTGGCAGAGGATAGAGCGGTTGTTACTCGGTGCAACGATCAGGGCATACCGGCTAAGGATAAGCGTCAAACCCTCTGGGGTGTGCAAAACGGCCCTGGTATCTGGATCACCTCACTGGGCAGATGGAAGCCAGTAGTAATTCACGGGCCATCGGTACAGCAATCACTATTCACATAACGGGACTTCAGATCAGCGGAGGAAATAATGGGAAATTGTAATTGTATATCACATCCAACCGGATACTGCCCCTCAGGCGCGGAGAAACGAACTCCCGCTGCATCTGATGGTTCACCACTTTTAGTTGATATGGTGCAAGCATTAAAAGGGTTGCAGCCTGGGCTGATAGTGCTGCGCGACACATTGCACACGGCTGGATTGTCTGGAGTAGGTATAGCAAACCACTGGATTACGGCTTGTGACGACCTCGTGGAGCGTTACGAATCAGGCCAGCGGTGAGTTAGACCCTCCTCCCCTTGACAACCCCTCCCGAAAAGAGTAAACAGGGGCGAATTCACCCCTAACCCCCAAACTTTCTCGCATTACCCCCACATGCCGTATCAAACCGAATCAAACGAACGCGCCCCCCGGCGCGTTTTTCGTTATGGTCCTTCCGCCATAGTTTTTCTCTTTTCCGGTTCCCGCCCTGGACTCGTCTACCCAGGGCGGGACACTACATCAACAGGAGAACCCGATGATAACCGCCGCTCAGTTCCACACACTCTTCCCCAACAACAAACAGCCCGACGTCTGGGCCGCCGCTCTTAACGCCATTCTGCCGAAGTACGGCATCGACACGCCGCTTCGGATTGCCGCGTTCCTCGCCCAGTGCGGCCACGAGAGCGAGGGTTTCACCGCACTGCATGAAAACCTCAACTACAGCGCCGAGGCTCTGGCTGCCACCTGGCCCAACCGCTACGCCGTCGATCCAAAAGCCAAGGCCAAACAGCCGAACGAGCTGGCCAAGAAGCTCGCCCGCAATCCCGAGGCGATCGCCAACAACTGCTATGCCAATCGCCTGGGCAACGGCAACGAGGCATCCGGCGACGGTTGGGCTCACCGTGGCCGCGGCGCCATCCAGTGCACCGGCCGTGCCAATTACATTAACTTCGCCAGGTCGGCCGGCAAACCATACGCCGAGATCGCGGCCTATCTCGAAACACCTGAAGGCGGCGTAGAGTCGGCGTGCTGGTACTGGAAAAACAACAATCTCAATGTCCAGGCAGACAACGGTCGGAACGACATTATGACCAAGCTGATCAACGGCGGCTTTAACGGGCTCGCCGATCGGAACGCCCGTTATGCCGCGGCAAAGCAGATCTTCGTAGCATGAACGAACGGCCTCTAAATCAGGCGCTCACTGCCTGGACCGACACGACCTTTCAGGAATTCTGGGAGGCCGTGGTAAACGGCCAGCCCTACGACTGGAGCGGCTGGACCGAGCTGGAGTTTGTGATCGCGGAATCCCAACTGGCAACCAAGGTGGCGATTACCGGGACCGTAACTGCCGAGGCGGGCAAACTGACAGTGACGGTCGATGAGGCAACCCTTAAAGCGGCGCTCCCCGCAAGTGAAAAAAACAAGACTTTCGTCTTTGCACTGCGCGGCCGCCCGACCGGTACCTACCGCATACGAGCTATATACGGCCCGTTCACTATAAACAGGGGGCTGCCAGATGCGGCTTGACATGACACATAGCCCTCTGGGCCGCCTGTCGCTGGACCGCCTGCCGCTGGGAACCATCAGCATGGGCACCCCGGCTGGCAGGCTCGATCTCTCGCCCCGGCCGCTCGGTTTGCTCCGGTTGCCGGTTTTCCCGGCCTCTGCTGATGACCTATTGACGGCCGGCGGCGGCGAGTTCCTGGGCGCTGGTGGCGGAGAGACTCTATCATGGTAACGCGACTGTTCTACATCCTGCTGCTGATCAGCGTACCGCTCTCCGCCCAGGGCCGCGATTATTGGGAGTTTCCGGATGCTGCCGCGCTACCCGACTCGGCGCGGATCCTGGTCTATGACCCGACCTTGCCGCCGACGGATGTCAACAAAAAGTCCCGAAACATTACCGGTTCTAAAATCAAGGAACTCTTGAAGGGCGATCCAGGCGCTCCCGGTGCGGCGTCAACTGTTCCCGGCCCTCCCGGTGCTGATTCTACAGTACCCGGTCCGCCCGGCACCGATGCTCCAACAATCAGCAGCGTGGCCCGTACATCAGGTACAGGCGCGCCCGGCACGACCGACACCTACACAATTTTACTCAGTAATGGCGCCACGCATGCCTTCACCGTCTACAACGGCGCAAACGGAGCCGATTCCATCGTCCCCGGTCCGCCTGGAGATAACGGTCGAGACGGCGCAGATTCAATTGTACCGGGTCCGCCCGGTGCCGATGCTCCAACAATCAGCAGCGTGGTTCGCACTTCCGGCACAGGAGCGCCCGGCACGACCGATACCTACACAATCACGCTCAGCAATGGGTCCACGCATACTTTCACCGTCTACAACGGCGCAAATGGAGCCGACTCGACAGTACCCGGACCGCCAGGTTCGCCCGGATCCCCGGACACGCAAAGCGAGATCCTCGGCAAACTCGCAGCGCCTGTTGATGGTGCAGTGCTGAAAGTACAACAAGGTCCGAGCGAACCGGAAACCGCCAACAAGATCGAGGTACGCGACACCACAGGGGCACTGCGCATGGTGGTCACCGCCACCGGCGCGATCAGGATTTTCAACACACCATAGGGGCAAACATGAAACTGACAATCTTCATCCGCGAGTTGGTAACGCCGAAATTCTATACCGAGCAGGTGGCGGACGATGACATGGGCGGGACTGATGGGCCAACCCACCCTGAACAACGTCTGACTCCAATCCCCGCCCCGAATTACCCGGGTACTTTTATCAAGCGAGTCTATTACGCCCGTGAAATGGACTATTACGGCAGCTACAATAATCCTTTTAAACGGGCGGAACTATGGGAAGACAGCGAAGGGACGGCGACATGGGATGACATTCTTGCGGCTTTCCCGGAGCTTGTCCACTGCGCCAACACTCAGATCCGTGAAGTGTTCAGCCGCAAGCTGGCGACTATTGCGGCGCCATACTACCCGACCGAACGGGAAACGTGGCATGTCCAGCAGCGCGAGGCGGAGGCGTATCTTGCGGACAGCACAGCCACGATGCCGATGATAACCGCCTTGGCCAGTGCCAGGGGGATTGCTGTCCCGGCCCTGGTGGATAAGATCATGGAAAACGTCAACCTATTCCGCACCGCCTCCGGCCAAATCCTCGGCCAACAGCAAGCCAAGCTGGATAGCGTCGCAAATTTAACCTGCTTTGAAGATATGGTCGCACTGCTGCAAGAGCTGGCCGATATGCAGGCGGGGCTTGGGATAAACAATAGTGTCAATTTCCTGAAGCCGGAGTGGAATGAGGTGAAGCCATGAGACCCCTGCCGATCATCCTGACAATCATCTCTGCCCTGTTGTTTTGCTATGCCATCGGCTGTTTTGCGACCGAGGATGTCGCACCGCCGGTGCTGACCGGGTTCAGCCTGTCTCCCGGCACGATCAACACATCGACGGGGGCGCAGACGATAACGGCGACCCTGATCATCACCGACGATCTAACCGGGTTCAACAACGGCTCGATCTGGCTCTATGCCCCCATGTCGTCACAATATGTAAACACACATTTTACCGGCGTTCACAGAACATCCGGAACCGCTCAAAACGGCACATACCAGGTGTCGCTCCCGTGGCCGCAATATAGCCGTATCGGTGCCTGGAAATTAGCATCTATCGCCCTGTACGACGCAATCGGCAATGCGCAAAACTATGGCCGTAACATCGATAATACGCCGAATGCCGCCTTCGGCAACTACAGCACCGTCAACACCTACTGATCGTATGCGCCCGGCCCTGAAAAAACGCATCCACGGCCTGGATGAACTGATGCGGCGCCAGTGTGCCAGCAATGCCGACCTGGCTCATAAATCCGGCACCAGTGTGCAGACTGTCCATCGTGTCCGCAATGACATACCGATATCGGGGTACCTGGCTGAGTGCATCATGCAAACCCTGTGCACGCACGATTTTAGCTATGACCCAAAATACAAGCATCACAGGCCGCAATAAGGCCAAATCACAAGGAGGCTTCACCATGAAAATGCGCACCCTGTTTCTGCTCGGTTTATTCTGTCTGTTCGCCATCTGCTCCGCCTTTGCCGCCGATTCCTTGCCTGTCCCTGCGGCCGCTGCGGCCGCACAGACTCCGTCAATCCTGACGTGGGCCATGGCTAACTCCGCCGCTATTTTTGGCGTCGCCCTGGCGATATCCGAGTTCCTGGCGCTGATCCCCGGTTTCCATGGCAACGGCATCCTGGATGCCATCATCAAAGCGCTGTCGACGTTATCCAAAAAACCGGAATAGCCGATGATCGCCTGTATCACCGCCGCATTAACGCTGCTGGCCCTGGTGCTCGAAGCGCTGGCGCAGCAGAAAAAAGACCGGGAGGCAAACAATGCCGACACAAACGTCCAGGACATACGCGAGGCTCTGTCGAAAAACGATACCGCTGGTGTGTCTGCTCGCCTCGCTGATCAGCACGACCGGGTGTCAGCGGCGTTATGTGGTGATTCCCCCAGGGGAGACGATCCAGGCGAACAAGACGCAGATCGACCAGTTGTACCGGGACAACGAGCAGCTGCTGGAAGCGCTGGGAAAGTGCCGTAGTGGCCGATGATGCTGATCGCGCCAAGCCGCTCCAGGATAATTTTAATGATGAGCTCCTTCGAGATCGGACCCGCCGGCGTCAGGAGATAGGCCCCGGCACGAGTGAATGTGAATCATGCGGTGAAGAGATCCCCGAGGCGCGGCGTAAGGCACAACCAAGCTGCACCCACTGTATCGAGTGTCAAACAAAACTTGAAATGAAATTCCGGAGGCACGCGTGACACCACAAGATGTAGCCGCACTGACCGCACTGATTGGCATTGTGAAAGTAATCGGTGCCTGGCCGTTGATAACCTTATTCGTTTTCATGTCCGCCGGCCCGTGGATCGGCCTCTGGTGGTTCACCCGAATCACCGAAAAGCGTCACAGCGCGGTGGTCACGATGTACAGCGACAATGTCTCCCTGGTGAAGAGCTTTGATAAGCTCGCCAATTCCCTCCAGGATATCGTGATCCTCAATACCCAGGTCATGCAGGGGATGAAGGAAAGTGTGGACAAAAACATCTACTGCCCGCTGATGCGCAAGGATCCAAAAGTTGAAAAAACGGTGGAGAAACCGTCATGAGCCTGAACCTGGAACGCGCCGCCATGAAAGGCGAACTGGTCGAAATGAAGCTGCAGGCCGAGAAGCTTCGCAACCGGATCAAGGGTGATGCTGAAGCGATTCGCGTCAAGCTGAATACCACCCGGATTTTGCCGGATGATCTTGAGATACCGGTGGTTGACGAGCAGATGGACCAGCTGAAGGGATCCTGGGCTGAGTTGATCTCTCTCAAGTCCCGTATTGCTGATTACGAGCGGGAGCTGCGCTAATGGCCGAAAAGGGCGCACGTGCAGAGCTTCTGCCGCTGGTCCGGCAGAAATACATCGAGACCGGCAACCTGACCCTGGCCGCCGAGACTTACGGTGTTAGCCGTCAGACCGCAGATGCCTGGAAAAAGTACGAAGGCGACGAATGGGACAAGGCCCGCGAGCGGAAGAGCACATTTGGTCTGCGCATGGAAGCGCTGCTGGAACGCGAGTTGACCTACGCCGAGGCTCGGCTGGCCGGAGCGGTGGAAGGCAGCACCCTGGACAATCTTTCCAAGCTGGGCGCGCTGGTGGTCAAGTTCAAAACAATCGAAGCCCAGGGCGGCGCCACGTATGACCGGCCGAAAGTATTTCTTGAAAACCTGCAGTGGCTGATCAACTGGGTTAAGGAAAACGATCCGGAGGGACTCACCGTGTTGGCGCGCAACATCGATGCAATATGTCTGGCGTACAAAATGGAGTGCCTGAATGGCAATGCGTAAGCAGCAAAACATAACTGAGAACCAATACGACAAATACGTCGAATCGCTGCGCAAGCTGATCGTCGATAGTGTTTCTCCGTTTGAAAACGATACGCCTGACAAGCAACGCGAACGCATTGAGCGCTGCAACAATCCGCTGGAGTTCATCAAAACTTACATGCCGCACTATGCCCGGACCGACTTTGCACCATGTCACGGGGAGTGGTGTGAGATCGCCGATACACCTGGCCTCAATTTTATCGGCGCGCCCCGTGACCATGCCAAAACCACCATCGTGACCGTGGGCCTGCGTATCTATCGCATCTGCAAACAGCTGCGCAAGTACATCATGCTCGGCTCCAATATCCACGACCAGGCCAAGCGCTTCACTGTAAAGATCAAGGTCGAGCTGGAAGATAACCCGCGACTGCGCCATGACTATGGCGACATTATCGCTAAAACCCGTACCTGGTCGGATGATTTCTTCATTACCAAATCAGGAACGCTTGTCGAAGGTCTCGGCCGTGGCGATCAATGGCGCGGCAAATCCCACGGCCCCTACAGACCCGATGATATCGGCCTCGATGATATGGAGGATAACTCCACGGTTAAGAGCCCGACGGTCACCAGGGCAATTGTCGAATTTATCCAAGGCGAGGTTCTCGGCTGTCTTGAGGGTGACTGTTCAGCAACCATGGTCGGCAACGTGTTTCACGGCAAGAGTGCCATTTCACAGATGATCGCCATGGAAGACGAGGAAACCGGCGAGAAGCTCTACAACTCCAAGGTTTACGACGCAATCGTCGATGAAGAAAACCATATCACCCTCTGGCCGTCACGCTGGCCCTGGGACAAGCTGATGCGCAAGATGCGGCTGGTCACTAAGCGGATTTTCAACAAGGAGTACCGCAACAAATCGACCGAGGAGGATTCCCCCTTCCCGGAAGAAACGGCCACGTACTTCCAACGCATCGAGGTCATCAATCGTCCGCTGCTCTTTGCCACTGCCGTAGATCCTTCCGCGACCGCTACCTCCGGGAGCGACTTTCGCGGGGTGGTCACCTGGGCTCTCGACACAAAAGCAATGGTATTTTCCTGCATGCACGCCTGGATCAAGCGCCGCTCGATCGGCGAGATGTTTGCCGCCGCCTACGCCCAGAATGAGCAGTACCCCGGCCGGGTTCCAATCGAAGAGAACATGCTGAAAGATTTCCTCCATGAGGCGATTCAAAACTATGCCAAACAGGTCGGCTACTATCTCCCCTGGGCCCCGATCCATCACCACACCAACAAGGTTGACGGTCGCATCATCGGCACCTGCGAGTATCTCTGGGAACATAAGAAAATGCAGTTCGAGAAACGCCACTCCGACCAGAAGATCCTGGTCGAGCAGTTCGTCTACATCAGAAACAACACGGTACACGATGACGGTCCGGACGCCTCGGAAATGGCGATCAGTTTCCTGCAGAAAGGGTCCGGAATCCGCGTGGCCGACTGTCTGCCGGAATTTGGGGAGTGTGCAGCATGAGCTGGTGGAAACCGTTCGCCAAAACCAGACCCGATGTCCGTCCCGGTCAGGAATCCCTGCCCGAGGATAACATCAACGGCATTATCTCCAAGCTGGCCGGATTCTACAACTTCAGCGCGGCCCCCTTCGACCTGAAAGCACTTGAGGTGCTGGAGCTGCTCGGCATGCTTAATCCGGACATCAGCCAGGCGCTCTCCATCTGGGTCAACCTGGGGAATACCGGCCACGAGGTCGAGGTGGAGGGTCGCAATCCCCAGGCCGTGCTCGACCGGATTAACGCTCTGGCCTCCACCGTCTATCAAACCGGCGGCGGCGTTGATGGCCTGGTCAACCACTTCCTGCGGCAGATTCCGCTGATGGGTGCGCTCTCCGCAGAGTGGGTGGTCGCCGACAACATCAACGACGGCCTGACCGATTGCGTGACCGTTCCGGTCAAGCGGATCCGCTGGCAAAGAGTGGACGGTGCCTTCACACCGTTCCAACTGACCAACGCCATCACCGGCAGCAACATGGGCAGCATCCGGCTCAACCCGGTCACCTACAGCTACATGCCGCTGATGACCAACGACGGCAGCCCCTACGCTATCCCGCCGTTTCTGGCTGCCCTGAAGAACATCGAGGTGCAGCTGGACGCGACCGACAACATCAGCTCGATCATCCGCAAGATGGGCCTGCTCGGCTTCATCGACGTAAAGATGACCATACCCGATGCAAAGCCGGGTGAGAGCGACGAGGCATACCGGAACCGGCTCGCCAGGCGGCTGAAGGATTACGCCGCGGCGTACAAGGGCAACCTATCCAAGGGCGTCTCCGTCCATTACGACGATCAGGAAATCAAGCACAACGCCACCAATGCCGGGGCGGCTGCCGGAGCGAAGAGCGTCTGGGAGATAAACGAAGAGCAGATCTTCTCCGCCATCGATATCCCCCCCTCCATGTGCGGCCGATCGTACAGCACAACCGAGACCTACGCCGAGGTGGACTTCGAGCGCCTGGGCACCAAACTGATCAACGGCCGCCGGATGATCAAGCGCTTCCTTGAAAAGGGCTACACCCTGGACCTGCTGCTGCGCGGCATCAATGCCCAGGTGAGCATAAGTTTCAATGAGCACAGCGCCTTTAAGCAGAAAGAGAAAGCCGCGGCCGAAGGGCAGCGGATCAAGAACGTTTTGAGCAAGCGTGACGGCGGGATGATCAGCGATGACGAAGCGGCCCAGGAGCTGGGGTATGAGAAGGCCACCGGCCGCCGCCCCGGCGATACTCCGCCGGACGGGTTCTTCGGCTCGGCCGGGCTTGCCGCACCCGTCCGGTTTCAATTCAACCGTCAGGCCGGCCGCTACGAATTTAAACCGGAGCAGATCCGGCTGGAGACTCCCGCCGATGACCGCAATGATCAGAATTACATGATCTCGTTACGGGCGGTGCTGGATGGTCCGGAGAAATCGGCGATCGCCAAGGCGCTGGCCAAGGCCGAAGCCGTTGCCGGCGACAAGACCCCGGCCGGACAATTCGCGCTGTTTGTCTACACCGCCTTTGCCGATACGCTGCGCGCCGGGATAGCAAAAACCGCGATCATGAAGGTCTGTCAGCAATTTACCGGCAACGAATGGCGCCGCTGGCGCTACGAGGATAAGAATCATCTGAAGGCTAACCCCTCCGCCCTTCAGGCACCTCCCCTTAAATTAAGGGAAGGATGGGAGGGGTTAAGCATCGATATCGGCCTCGTCGACAAGTCCGCCCTGAAGTACATCACCAACGTTGAAGACTTTTACTTCGGCCGGGGGAATTACCTGGCGAACAACGAAACCACCGGCAAACAGTTTGTCTCGTGGCTGCAGGACGAATACATCTCCAAGGGCCTCAACATCAAAGACGCTGCCACGTGGGACGAATTCAAAACCAAGTTTGCCAACCTGGTCAACGAGACCAGCTTCAGCAAAATTGAACAGATCGTCTCCACAACCATGGGCCGCATTCAGAATATGGGTCAGACGATGAGCCTCTACGAGGCGGGGATCAAGCGCTACGCCATCGTCGGGCCAGGCACCTATCCGATCTGTTCACACTGCCTCAACATGCTCGGGAGGGTTTTCGAGGTGAAGGTCGCGGCGGAGCGGCTGGCTAAGGTGCTCGATAAGGGTTTCGAGAAACCGGCTGATCTTCCCCCCTTCCTCTCCAACAAATACACCTCTGACCAGGTGAAGGAAATGAGCGATTCCGAACTGCAGGCGGCGGGGTTCGAAACCCCTCCATATCATCCAAAATGCCGCCATCGGAAAGCGGCGGTGGACTGAAAAACGGTAAAAACGAATCTGTGCCCCTGTGAGGCGATAAGCCCCAAAAGTGGGGCAAGGATACGTCGCAGGGTCTGATACCCGGTTTATAAACTAAATTTGAGCGGTTCACGGCGCATTTAAACAGTTACGAGGGAGGCAGAAATGAAGAACGGTTTTGAAGTCATCAAGGAAGGTTTGGCAAAGGCCAGATTCGGCAGCCAGTTTTCCGGGGGAACAATCCCCGGCATAGCCGAGCCGCTGAAATTTGCCGCCGTCGAAAACAACGGCGGCCTCGATCCGGCTGAATACTATGTCACCCACTGCCGCTTGCTCTCGATGGCCGTCACACCATACCGCAAGTTCGACTTTACCAGGGAGGGCGTCCTAAAGGCTGCGGTGCCGCTGTTCGAGGGGTTGACCCTCTACGCCAACCACGATGCCGACGTCAACGACTGGAAGGGGCTGATTCAGGAGCCGGTCTGGGATGCCGACAATACTCCCAACGGCATCAACGCCAAAGCCGTCCTTGATAAAACCATCGACCCGAAGCTGGCCAGGGGAGTCGAAACCAAGGCGCTCCGCAGTTTCTCGGTCACCATCTGGTTCAGCTACGAGAAGAGCCATCCGGATCTGCCCGGCTTCTATGACCGCCTCGGCGAGATGGTCGATGGTGAAATGGTCCGTTTCGTCGTCACGGAAATCACCAACGCCGGAGAGGTCTCCGTTGTCTGGGAGGGTGAGGATCCCTTTGCAAAATCATTCGAAGCCGGCGGCGGTCAAGAGACTCCGCCCGGTCAAACTCAGCACACATCAAATGGAGGTGAAGGCATGAAGTTATCACAGAAGCTGGCCGTATTACTGGCCCTGACAGTCGGCGCGGAAATTGACGAGGCTACTCTCGAAGCCGCCGTATCCGGAAAGATCGAGGCGCTGCAGAGCGAGGTGACCGGGCTGAAACCCGATGCCGCGATCGGCGTCCAGGCCCTGAAGGAAACGCGGGAAAAAGCGGTCACATTGTACAAGGCGGCCAAAGGGGAAAAGAGCGTCGAGGCATTCATCACCGGCGTCATCGAAAAAGCCGATCTCGCCACGGCACGCGCGTTCGTCGAGGAATACCAGCTGGCTGTGGATGAGTCGATCCCGCTGGCCTGCCCAAAATGCGGGGAGAAACTCTCCCGGCGTTCGTCGGTACCGGAAACCGACGGAAAACAATTGGCAGTCGGCAAACGCGCGGACGATTACAAACTTTAACCATTAACCAATCACGATTTCAAAGGGAGGTATCACATGTGGACAGTCGGATTTAAAGGGCTCTTGGCCCAGGTTATAACATTTCTGGTGGCAGCTGGCGTAGTCGCCGCCGATAAAGGCAAGGTTTGCAAGCCGAGCGCCAATGGCACGGTTGATCTCTGCGCTGCAGAGGATAACTTCAACGGCGTGCTCGATCAGATTGATCTCGATGGCCGGATGAATTCCGCCAGCGTTCAGGTCAGGGGTTATGTCGAGGATTTGCCCTACACCGGAGCTCCGAACCTCGGGTGGCAGGAACTGGTCGCCAACGGCGCCGGCGGTGTTAAACCCCCTGCCGCCGCCGTGGCGGCAACTCTAGCCACCGGCGTGGTCGCCAACAATAACGCCCTTACCTTCACCGCCAAAAAGGCCGGCCTGGTCGGAAACGACATCACAATTACCATGATCGACCCGGCCGGCAACAATGGGGCGCTCTCGGTCGATGTGGTCGGCCGCGACATCAACGTCACATGTGCCACGGACGGCGCCAGCGCGATCGCCTCCACCGCCGCCGAAATCAAGGCCGCCGTGGAAGCCAGCGCTGCCACCGACCTGGTCACTGTGGCAAATACCGGCGCAAGCACCGGAGCCGCCCTGGTTGTCGCCGTTGCTAAAACCGATCTGGCGGGCGGTACCGATGCGACGGTCGGCCGCAAGCTCTGGGTTATCAGCAAGGACGCCGGCGCCGGGACACTGACCGTCGACCTGGGATAGCAATAAAACATTCACCCTTCACTATTCACCATTCACGATTTCAGGAGGTTTCACCATGCCCAAAATAGTATTGGCAAAAGAGATGTACAAACAGGCACGCAACCAAGGGATGACCTTTTCCGAGTTGCTCGCGGTAGAGGCCCCGTCACAAAATGAGAAGCTCGATGCTTTCGAGTTCGCCCTCATGGAACGGGACATAAACCTCAAGAAAGACACGGTGGAGAAGTTCTACCGCACAACCGAGGATTCGATCCTGTTTCCCGAGTTCATCAACCGGAACGTCCGGATCGGGATCGCCGGCCTGGGTCGTTTCGACCTCACCCTCGACGAACTGATCGCTACCACTACCACCATCGACAGCGGCGTCTACGAGTCGGTCAATGCCGAGTTCGACGCCAAGAATCTCGATTTCAAGCGGGTCACCGAAGGCGCCCCATTCCCGACCGTCTCCATAAAGTCAGGGAAAAGCACCATCAAGCTCGCCAAGCTCGGCATCAGCCTCGACGTCAGTTACGAAGTGCTTCGCCGCATGAAGCTGCCGCTGCTTGCCATCCACATGCAGTTGATCGGCCAGCGCCTGGCCAAGCGTAACGTCGCCTATGCCATGTACAACATTATCAATGGCGACGGCAATAACAACGGCGCCCCTGCGACCCAGGCAGCCGCCATCAGTTACGATGCCCTGCTCGATTTCTTCCTCGACATGGAGACCTGGGAGGCCACTGTCTGGACCGGCAAGACGGCCCTGCTCAAAACGATCCTGAAGCTGACCGAGTTCAAGGATCCGATCCTGTTCGATACCGCCAAAACCGGCAATCTGGCACAGACGTTCGGCTACAACATCAAGCGCTTCAACTGGACCGAGACTACCCTGGGGGATAAGCAGTTGGTTGCCGTGGCCAAGAACGCTGCCCTGGAACTGATCAAGGAGTCCGGCGCTGAGCTGATCGAAACCGACAAGGTCATCGACAAGCAACTGGAAAAAACCGTCATCAGCAACGTGCTCGGTTTCTCCCGCATCTTCACCGATGCTGCCAAAATTTTCACACAACAGTAATCATGGCCACCATTCTGCAAATGCTGCGAAACAGGCTTCCCGACGAGGCGGTATTATTTGCCGCCTCGCTGGAAGTCACCATCGAGGAGGCCCAGGCTCTGGCCGGGTACGAGGAGATCTCCGAGGGGGATCTCTCCACTACCCGCAAGAGCCTGATCGCCGACCTCGCGGCCAAGGCCCTGCTGCTACCGGCGCGGTCGCATTACAAAAAAGAAATGTCCAAGGTTCAGGGGGATCAGGCGGGCGCGGCGGAGTTCGTCGACAAGCTGAAGTTCCTGACGGAAATGGAAAATACCCTGGACAAGTCGATCGCACTGCGCCGTCAGGGGATCGCCCCGGCCGATACCGGCGTGGCCATGGTCGTGGTGGAATAGATGGATCTCCTCTCTCAAGATAATGTTGATCAGTTCCGCGCCGCCATGCGCAGCGTGACCGACACGTTCCACAAGACGCCGGTCATTCTCCGGAGGAAGTCCGGCGAGGAGATCGAGCTGCTGGCCGGGTGGAAACCGGATGACACCGGGAGCTACGGGGGCGTCGACGGCGAGGCGTATGTCCAGGAAGCGCACCGGGAAACGGTGGAACGCTACCTGGTCAGCTTCAACCGTGATTACCTGGCCGCGAAAGAGCTGATCGATCCGGCCACGGACAAGCTGCTGATCAGCGAGGACGACAAGCTGGTCTTCAAGGGTAAACGCTTCGTCCTGGTGAAGATCACTGACAAGGGGGTTTTTCGGGGCGTGCCGATCCTGGCGCAACTGACGGTGCAGCGGTGAGCAGATCGGTCGAACTGACCGGCGACTGGAACCGGCTGAAACAGGTGCTCAAACAGACAAACCCGAAATTGCACACCGAGAGCAGGCGCGCTATCGGCGGCCAGTTAAAAAAGATCGAGGCGAAGGTGCTCGGCCATATCGACAAACAGGATCTCGACTGGCCGGCGCTGAATGAAAAATATGCGGCCAAAAAGAGCCGCAAGAAGTTGTCTCCGGACATCCTCCGCGCCACCAACCAGATGTACTCCAACATCACCACACACCAGCCCGACGATTTTCAAGGCGCGGTGGGGGTAAAACGGGGCGTGAAGAGCAAGGACGGCGGCGACCTGACCGATATTGCCCTGATCCACGAACAACCGAAAAACGACGGCAAGAAGATCCCGCCGCGCAAACTGTGGGAGCCGACCTTTAAAGAGATGAAGCCGTCAATCGTGAAAGCGCTGAAGGGAATAGCCATCGAGGTCTTCAAAAAATGATGCTCGCCTGCCAAAAATATTTACGCGATCGCCTGACCGGGCTCCTCCTTGCGGACGGCTACACAAACCCGTACCGGGGTGATGATCCGGACAGGAATATCTTTTTCGAAGATCTCCCCAGGGACTTCCTGAAAGACAACGATTATGCCGTGTGCTGCCTGCCGCTTATCGATCGCAGCCGAAAATTCGGCAAGCTGATCTCTTCGGTCCGGGCCGCGGCGGTCGAGGCCGAAGGCGAGCCGACCGTGCCGGCGAAATACACGCGGATCCGTCGCCGCTTCAACCGGGAGATCACCTTCCGCTGTCTGCTCTACGGCCTCTCCGGTGATGAGCTCTGGGGGAGCGGTGAAAGTATCGGCCTGGCCGAACAGTTTCAACAGGCGGTGTCGGATCACAAACTATTCGCGGATGCCGACAATAGCGCGATTCTGGCCGAACCGCAGGAAATAGCCCGCCCCTGGGACTCTGATGTCGAGATGGAGCGCAAGCTCTCCCGGCCGATCCTGGCGATCATCAGGGTGGAGTTTAAAGGCGGCATCCAGAAAACGGACACAACGCCGATCATCCCCGGCGTGACCATAACACCCACGGTTTTATAGGCGCGTCACGCGCCGATATCGCATCAAAAGGAGACGACGATGAAACATAAAAACAGGCCCGCCACGATGGTGGCGCCAAAACCGGAACCGGCCGAGACCCTGCACCCCGTTACCGAGCTTGCCGCGCTATCCGGACTATCAAGCGCACATGTGGCCGGGCTCTGCCGTGCCAAGGGGTGGTCCGAAGGAAAACAGGTGACCACGGCCGAATTTACCGGAGCCATGGATGCATTCGAAAATCGCCCGATGGGCGGGGGGAGGATCTAAATGAAGGATGTAATGGAGTTTTTAGTGGACGGCACGAGCGGCATCGCCCCCGGCGGCGTCTCCGGAGCCTGTATCGTGGCCGGGGTCTGTTCGACCGGCGAAGTGGGGCGCGGCTATCTGCTCGGCAAGTCGAGCGACCTGACCGCCCTGTTGGGCGTCGGGCCCCTGGTTGACAAGCTGCGCGATCTGTTCGCCACCGGCGGTCAGAATCCGGTTGTCATCGCGGTGCCGGTCACCGGCGCGGCCGGCGGCTATATTACCCCGGTGGAGTTGATCGGCGACGGTCCGATCGGATCTGCCAGCGGCGTGCCGGTTGCCAATGCCGATGTAAAGGTCATGATCGTGGTAGGTGGCGCTATCGGCGTGGCAACCGCCAAGGTCAGCCTCGACGGCGGCGCCGTCTATGGCGCGCCTGCCGAAGTACCCGAAAACGGCCAGATCGCCATCGGCGCAACCGGCGCCACCCTGGCCCTGGCTGCCGGTGATCTGGTGGCGGATGACGAATATACATTCACGGTCCGCGCTCCGATCGGGCCGATCACGCAGGTCGGTACCGGGCCGGTGCTTACCGCATCCGGAACGGTCACGGCCGCTGCCGATGTAATTGTTCAGGTTATGACGGCCGGCGCCCGCAATGTCGGTACCTACCGGTTGTCACTGGACGGCGGCGACAGCTGGGGAACAACCAAAACAATCCCGGTCGACGGTGCGATCGCTATCGGTACCACCGGCGTTACCATCACGCATCCGGCCGAGAACGCCGTGGCCGGGGATACCTACAGCTTCAACATTCTCGCTCCGGTACCGAGCGTGACCAGCGTGCTCGATGCACTCGAGACACCGCTCTCCCTCTATGACGTGGAGTTCATTTACGTGGCCGCCCCGTCGGATTCGAGCGACTGGGCCGCGCTGCAGGCGCAAGCCGATGTCCTCTGGAACGCGCATCGTCCAACCTTTTTCATTACCGAGACCCGGCTGCCGTTCGACGATGAATCGATCGACGACTGGACCGCCGCCCTGATCGCGGAAAAACAGGGGTTCGCGGGTCGCTTTGTCGCCGTGGTCTCGGCGTTCGGCGAGATTTCGGACAGCACTGGCAAACGGCTTACACGGAACGGCGCCGGTCTGGCCGCCGGGCGGCTCATGGCTATCCCGGTCATGCGGGCGCTGGGGAGGGTCAGGGACGGCAACATCAGCCAGTTGACCCTGCCGAGCCTGTACGCCGACGCTCACCAGGCGGTGCTGGAAGCCGCCGGATACATCACCGCCAAGCGGTACGCCGGACTCTCCGGAGTCTACTGGGGCGATGAGCGGACCATGGCCGATGCGACCAGCGATTACCAGTTCCTGACGGTATTGCGGGTGGTATTCAAGGGTGTCCGCCTGGCCAGGATCGCCGCGCTCAAGTCGATGTACGACGAAGCCGGTGATGCCATCCTCGGGGCTGACGCCTCCGGTCTGGCGTATCTCCGGGTCAACATCGAGAATGCCCTCAACGTCATGGTCAGGGCCGTACCGCAGGAAATGGCCGGTCATAAGATTGCTATTCCCGACGGCCAGGACATCGTAAATAACGGTGTCGCCGTGGAGATGACCCTGATCGGCATTCCGATCATCCGGAGCATCAAGCTGTTCGCCAACTATGCCTACAGCGGCTCCGCGTTCGACCCGAGGCTGAAGTCATAAATCCCCCTAAATCCCCCTTTCTTAAAGGGGGACTTTAAGATTCAGGAGGTTTCACAATGATTAATGGAACTCTGTATGACTGGGAAGGCGTGACGATCACGCTCCCCAGCGGTGTGACGATCGGTGTGACCAACATCGATTATGACGATGAGCGCCCGATCGAGGAGCGCTATGGCAAGGGGAGTCTCCCCAGGGGCTACGGCCGGAAGAACTATAAGGCCACGGCAAAGATGGAGCTGGACATCGATGAAGCGGAGCGGCTGAGTATCCTGCTCGCGGCCTCGGGCGGCGGCGGTATTTACAACGGCCTGCCGTTCCCGATCATCGTCTGCTATGCGGCTGATGGGATGCCGACGATTACCGATGTTCTGCCGCTCTGCAAGATCGTCAAGACGTCATCCGGCGCGAAACAGGGTGATGACAATGCCGGCGTCCGCAAATACGACCTGAAGGTCATCGCCCCGATCCTCTGGGGTTATGTCCCGGCCCTGGTGCCGAAAGGTTTGCTGTAAACTACACCAACCCCCCTCGTTCCCCCCTTATCAGGGGGGAGGTTGTCTCCCTCCCTTGATAAGGGGAGGGCCGGGGAGGGGTTAGGATTGACGCCTTACCACACCAAAAACAAAAAGGAGAAACACATGGCACCATCCGCATTACCGAAAGCAGTACTTGAAGCACAGGCCAAAGGCATCACGGTACTGGAACTGACCGGCGACAACGAAGAAAAATACTATTTTCAGAAGCCCGGCACCGCCGATATCAACAGGTTTATTGCCACGGCCACCAAAGGTAAGGCTGCCCAGGCAGCGCGCAACCTGGTCATAGAAATGGCGATTGCACCTACAAGTGAGGAGCTGTCTACCGAATTTCAGGCGCAACCCGGCCGCATGGTCGCGCTTAACTCGGCGCTGCAGGGTGCGGTCGGCATGAATGAGGATTTCGCGACAAAAAAGTTGTAGAGCTTCGCGAGGAGCTGAAGAACAACGTCATCCAGCAAATGGGGCTCCTGATCCGGCATTACCTGCACACCGAGCCGGGTCAGGATCTCGACACACTGCAGCAGCAATACACAGAGGCGCTCTGGTTGGAAGAGCGCGAGATATCGATGATGGCCACGGCTATCGGCAGGGCCCTGGGGGGGAAGTAAAAAATAGTCCGGTTGTTCCGGCGCCAGCGAGGATATTGGATTTGAGCTCCCAAATCTCCTCGATCTCCAACGGCGCCGGGACTTTTTCACCAGTCGATAATCCCAAGAATGTTTTGATAAAAACGTAAAAAGCCCTGGAGAACAGCATGGAATCAATCTTCGCACTCGGCATATTACTCAAAGTGACTGACATGGTTTCAGGACCGGTCAATCGTATGAAAATGGTAATAGACGACTTTGCCCGCCGGGCCGAAGCGCTCCAGCCGGTATTTGATCGCTTCAAGGAATACGGCGCGTGGGTTGCCGGCGCCGGGGTTGCCGGGGCGCTCGGCCTCGGCGTGGCCGTAACCCAGTTTGCGAATCTTGAAGAGGCTCAGCTTGGCCTGCGTACCATGCTGATGAATTCCACCGGGCAGGTCGGCGCGGAATACGAAAAGCTCAATACCCTCGCTGAAAACCTTGGGACGTCCCTGCCCGGCAGCACCAAGGACATGCTGCAAATGTTCACTGCGCTGCGCGAGCAGGGGGTGCAGACTAACGTGATCCTGGGCGGCATGGGGGAAGCGGCTGCAAAGTTCGCGGTCCTGATGAAGGTGCCGTTCGCCCAGGCAGCAACCCACGTGGCCAAGTTCACCGAGGCCCTGGGTATTGCCGACGTCGAGGCGGTGCCGTTCATGGATATCCTGCAACGGCTCAAAGGCGCGGCCGGAGTTAACGTCACCGACATGGCCGAATCATTAAAATACATGGGCTCGACTCTTAAGATGTTGCGAGTGCAGGGATTGGAAGCCGGTCGTGACGTGAGCGCCGCGATCGGCATGATGGCAACTTCCGCTATCGAAGGCAGCCCGGCCGGGACAAATTTTGCCATGGCGATGAGCCGTTTTGCCGAGATCGGCAATAAACTGGACGGCAAAAAGATGATGAAGGAAATTGCGCCGTTGTTGAACGCCAAGGGTATCAAACTCAATCTGTTCGACGGCGGCGGCAATTTTGTCGGCATCAGGGCCATGATGGGCGAGATGGAAAAACTGAGAAAGCTCAATCCACAGAATCAATTACTGGTGTTGTCAAAGCTGTTCGGTCAGGAGGCATCCCGCCCGCTGTCGGTTTTCATCGAGAAAGGTGTGACCGGGTTTGACCAAATGCTGCTGAAGATGAAAGAGCAGGCGGACATGCAGACCAAAATCAACGAGATCATGTCCGGTTCCAAGATGCAGTGGGAGACGTTGACCGGGACGATCTCGAACGTGGTTGCCCATATAGGCGGCGTAATAACCAAGGTTGCCGGTCTGACCGGTATCATGAAAACCATGAATAATCTGGCCGGAAAGCTGGATTCGTGGATTGTGGCCAATCCTAAGACCTCCGGGATTATCGCCGGGGTTGCCGTCGCCCTGACGGCCACCGCCCTGGCTGCGGGCGGGCTGCTGCTCGCCATCGGCATCGGCGGCACGCTGTTTGTCAAAATGGCGGGCGGTGTGGCGCTGGCCCACGATAGCCTCTTGTTGTTACGCACAAGCCTGACAGTTGTTATCAGCAGATTGGGCACTCTTTCGGCAGCTTCAACATTGGCATGGCTGCAAAGGGTAGCGTTCGGTTTCCGGGCATGGGCAGTCGCAATCAACGTCGGAACCATCCCGGCTTTGTTAAACATGACCAAGGCGTTCTGGGGGCTGGCGGTTGCGGTGGCCACCAATCCGCTGTTCTGGATTCCGGCCGCGATAGCGGCGGTTGTGGCCGGGTTTGTCTGGCTCTACAACCATTCAATTAACGTCAAGGCCGGATTTCAGGCGTTGGCATATGCCATTGGCTTCTCTATCGGTTTTATCATGCGGGGATATGATTCACTATATGGCTTGATACAAATGGCCGGAGATGTTATCGGCCGGGCGTATGACGCCGTTGTCGGTGCGTTACCTAGCATCGGCAGCGCAATATCAGGCGCATTTACCGGAGCATACAATGCCATTGTCAGTATTTTGGCCCAAATCGGCCCCGCCGTGTATGCTGCTTTCTCCGGTGTTTTAGATGCTATTGCCCCCATTTTTCAGGGGCTCTACACCTCCGGCCAGAAGATCATCGGCACGCTGGTGGATGGCATTAAATCAGTAGCCTCCGGCCCTTATGACGCTATCTCAGAAGTTTTTGACAAAGTCCGGAACCTGCTCCCGTTCTCCGACGCCAAGGAGGGGCCACTGTCCCAGCTGACCCTCTCCGGATCGCGGATCATGACCACCCTGGGCGAGGGGATCACCGGCGAAGCGGGCGGGCTGCGCCAAACCATGGCCAATGCCCTGGCGGGCGCCGCGCTGGTCACCACGGTCGGCATCACTCCGGCCCTGGCGGATATGCCGAAGCTGCCGACACTGGAAACCCTGACACCGCCATCTATCAGCTTACCAACATTAGCCAGGCAAGCGGCTGCCGAATCGGGAGCCAGCACGCAATCGGGCGGAAAATCGATAGTGATCCAAAGCCTGACCGTCCATCTCTCCGGCGTCTCGGACGCCAGAGACTTCATTGCCCAGCTCCAGGCGCTGGTGGAGGGACATGATGCCTAGCCTCCCTGTACCCACGTCAATCCCAACTGCCGCGCCCGCTAAACCGGCTGAGAAAAAAAAGTCCAACCTGATCGACATCTTTCTCGATTTTGATGCCGGTGAAGTCAAGCTGGCCGGCCAACCGCTCCCCGGCATTTTGGTCTCGATGACGACCAATGCGGGGGTCAAGTTCGATAAGGCCGAGCGCGATGCCCAGAGCGGCACAAAAAAGACACCCATGGGGTGGGACGATACCGAGGTCAAGATTGTCCTGGATCTCCTCTGCGACCAGGACCCGCAAACCGAAACGATAAGCGACTGTTACGCCAAGCTCAAAATCATCAACAAGTTTTTCAAAGATGGTGACGGGCCTGAAAAAGCACTCCCGAAGATCTACGATATTACGAACAAACATCTCCAGGCCAGGGGCGTGACACGGCTGGTATTCTACGGCCTGCAATCCGACGAGGATGATCAGAGCGACGTAATACGGGCCACGCTGACCTTTGTCGAACATATGCCGGCGGTGGCAAAACGGGAAACCGCCGCGAGCACAACTGCCCCGGCGGCCGCCCCAAAAACCACAGCAAAACCGGCCCTCGCCCCAGCGATAGCCAAGGACGACACACTATTAGGGGCAGGAATGCAGGGCTTTAACGATGGCCGGTACGGGAAAAACTAATGGAACTATCCGGACTGCACCTGCAGATCACAATCGGTAATTATAAAATCACCCGCTGTCCCCGCTGGTGGATCGAGTCACTTCGGCATTTTCCCCTGGGGCGCGCCGGAGTGACCCTGCCCGATCCGGACGGTGAACTGTACACGGCCATCACCGAGGATGAGCCCGTCGTCATCACCTTCGGGTACCGGGACCAGGCGCCGGTGGAATGGCGCGGCACGGTAGCGCGGAGATATCCGGGCGAGACCGCCGATCAGCTGGAAATCAGGGCAATCGATCAATCCAAGCCGCTATCCACGGTCAACATAAAACAGGCCTGGGAGAATGAAACTCCGGAGGCGATCGTTGCCTTTGCCATCCGCCAGGCCGGTTTGAAGGTTGGCAAGATTGGCGAGACCGGCATGGTGCTCCCCCGCTTTTCCGCCGCCACCATACCGGTGTGGCAGCTGATCCAGCAGGTAAAGCAGAGCTGTCGCGAGGCGTTTGCCCTGGACATGAGCCAGTGGGCTCTCTGGCTGGGCAAGGACGGCGTCAACTGGGGCGATTTTGACGAGCCGGGAGACGTGGTGACGATCGCCACGTTTGAAAACCTGATTCAGCATAGCCCGACTGACTGGACCTCGGGCATGTCGCTGGTCGAGACGTTCCTGACCCCCGACCTGTCCCATTCGCGCCTCATACACCTTAAGGATGAGCGGCGCCAGGTAGATGCCACGCACCGGGCGCTGCGCGTGCGCCACGAAGGGACGCCGGACAAGATCAGGACGTTTGTCTGGTACGGTCGGGAAAATGGCTAAATGTCCCTGGTCCAGTTGCGGCGGTAAAGCGCACAAGGTTATCTATGCCGGTTTCCCGATGAAGATGTGTGATGACTGTTCCACATTGTGGGGCTTCTGGGCCATCATTCCGGCTCTGTATTTCCACGGGTATCTCTTTATATATGAGGAGTCGTATCTGAAGGGTTTATGGGAGTGGTTGACGTATGCCGAGTGAAGTGGATCTCAAAAAACTTTTGAAGCGGGTTGTCGAGCTGGTAATGCCGAACCTTCGCCACTATTACCGGCCGCCGCGCAAGGGGCGGGTGGTAAAGGCGTATGCCAGTGACGGCCAGTACTGGGCAGATGTGCAGCCGCTCCGGAACGATGACAGCGTCGATGACAACGAGCCGATCGTCACGCGGATTGAGATTCCCATTCTCTGGGGCGGTCCGGCGCGCGGGGTTGTCTGCCCGCCAACGGTCGGGACGCTCTGCGATATCACCTATTACGACGGGGATCCCAATTACCCCAGGATATCCAATTTCCGGTGGGCGAAGAACACGGCGCCGAACTGCGAGCTGGGCGCGTTCATCATCCAGCAGAGCCCGGAGGTCTATATCAAGATCACGGCTGAAGGAAACATTGTCGACAAGACTTCGAGCGACAAAAACAACGAGATCGGCGGTGCAAAAAACGAGACGGTTGGCGCGGACTGGAATATTGAGGTGACGGGTACAGCGAGTGTGACTGCGGCAGCGATCCATCTAAACGGCGGTGCGTCGGTAGTCACCACGGCTCACACCTGTCATCTGTGGGGCGGACCGCATGGTCATGGCTCATCGACAGTCACGGCGGGGTTTTAATATGGCATTAAGCAAGGGAGTATTAAAGGCGACCATAATAACCGAATTGCACGCGCAGGGGTTCATAACCGTAGGTGAACATGCCAAGGCGGCATTACTGGCGGAGGCGATCGCCAACGCCGTTGTCGATCATATTCACGCCGATGCGGAAGTACAGACAACGTCGGGAGCGCCTGACGGCGAGCATACGGGGATAATACTGTAATGGCGGATCTCTTTGGCCGGGACATAAAACTGGATGATCAGGGCCAGGCGCTGGTGGCCGCGAATGGCGAGCTGATCTTGACCGACGGGGTTGAAACCGGTGTCCAGGATGTCCGGCTGCGGCTGGGGAGTCCCCTGGGTGAATTGTTTTACGATATCAGCTTTGGTTCCCTCTGCCACGAGTTCTATCTCGATGAATCGTCCCCCGGTAAACCAGCCGGATTCGAGGCCGAAGTGGAGCAGCGTATCGAGGAGGATCCCCGCGTGGTTTTGGGGTCAGCAACCTGCAACGTTGTATCGACCAACGCTCTCGGATTCAGCGCTACCGCATCCTGGACGTTCATCGGCGAGGATACTGTATTCAACCTGGTGTTTACCTATGATGGCACTAAAAAAACAATGGTGATCAACGATGTCAATCCAAGAACAGGTCTCTAAAAGCCTCGACCAAATACGTCAAGAGATGTTTGACCGCCTGACAAGCAAGCAGGAAGAATATGCGGCCTCGGGCTGGCTTCCGATCCGTCTCAATCTCAACAAGGGCATCGTGCGCGGCCTGATTGAATTGTGGTGCTGGGGGCTGTGGCAGCTCTATCAGTTTTTAGCGATCATCCTGACCCAGGCGATTCCGGACTCCGCTACCGGTCTCTGGCTCGATCTGCATTGCCGCTCGGTCGGGATTACCCGTCGGCCGCAAACAAAGGCGACCGGAACCATCTATTTGACCCGCCTGGCTGCAGGGGGCAATGTGCCGATCCCGGCCGGGCGGGTTGTACGTACTCTTCCGGACGGCACTGGCCAGGTGTTCCGGTTTGTCACCCAGACCGCCGCCGTGCTTGCCGACGGCGCGCTTGAGGTGGCGGTCACCGTCGAGGCTGAAGAGTATGGCGCCGCCGCCAACGTCAGCGTCGGGCAGATCACCGAGATCGTCACGGTTATTCCCGGCGTCGACGCGGTGGAAAACCGTGTCGGGTGGCTGACAACCGAGGGTACCGACAGCGAAACGGATGAGCCGCTGCGCCTGCGGTATCAGCTGGCCTGGAAACAGCTGAACGGCTGTACAAAATATGCATACCAGGCGTGGGCTCTGGCGGTTACCGGTGTGGCGCGGGTGAAGGTGCTCGATCAGCATCCGCGCGGCGAGGGGACAGTGGATGTGTTGGTTGTCGGTACCGCCGGCATGCCAACCGAAGCCCTCCTCGCTGCCGTGACGGCGAATATTCTCGGTACCGGCGTTGGCGACGAGAAGATACCTATCAACGACGATGTGCAGGTGCGTGCTCCGGAGGCGGTGAGCGTAACTATTGAGGCGGAACTGGAACTGATCGGCGGCGATGCGGCCGCCACCCTGGCCGCCGCCGGGAATCGTGTCGGTGCCCTGTTTGCGACGGTGACCGCCGTGGACGGGATTGCCCCCCTGGATATTGGCGGCGATGTCACTCTCGACCGGCTCCGCTGGGCGATGATGCTGCCCAACGTCAAACGGATCAATTTTACCCTGCCCGTGGCCGATGTGGCCGTATCCGGTGACAGCCTGGCTGTCCTGGACAGCATCACGTTGACATCGGTCTGGGCGGCCGAGGCGTAGCATGGGACTCTTCTGGGACTATTTTCTCCGCGCGCTGCGCCTGCCGTTCATCCAACGGCCCGGCCCGCTGGCCATGCTGGCCGAGGGTGGCGCGGACTCTCTTGACGCCGCGCGCACTGACATGCTGGGCCTGCGCGATCAGTTTTTTCCATCCAGGTGTGATGATGCGTTTTTGTACCGTTTCGCGGCCGCACGCGGCATTGTCCGTCATCCCCTGGAGCCCGCTGAACATTGGGCGGAGCGCATCCGATTTGCTTATGCCTGGTGGGTGTCAGGCGGCCGGGAGTCGGCCATGGCCGAGGCGCTTACGGCCGGGTTCGGTTTTACCAAAGCGGATGTGTTCAATATGCGTATCGAGGATCCCGCTCGCTGGGCCTCATTTAAGGTGTGGCTGCTGTGCGAATCTATCACGGTCCCATCCGTCAGTGCCGCCTCGGTAATTTGGGCAATAAATGAGGTAAAACCGGCGCGGTCAAAACTGGCCACGCTGGGATTCGCCACACCGGGCACCATGCATATCGCGGCCGCCAGTGCGATCGGCATCACCGTTACGACCCCCGCGCACCCTGAACCCAGTTTTCAGCCGCCCGCCCGTATTCATATAACAACAGGCTGTGTGACCGGCATGACCGTTACCACCCAGCCGCAAGCTCTTTAAGGAGGGGCCATGCCAATCGTACTCGGATTAAAATTAACAGCTGCAGGCGAAGCGGAATTTGTGAATGCCGTTGTGGAGGAACGAACTGTAGATATCACACAGATGGTACTCGGTGATGCCAACGGAGCATGGTACGAGGTCACCGGCGCTGAGGAGGCGCTGCTCAATGAGTGTGATCGCATACCGTTGCTTGCGATCACTAATGCCCTTGGCCATCCGAACCGCATTATCTGCGATGCGCCCCTCCCCGTGGATGTCGGCGGTTTCACCCTCCGCGAGTTTGGCCTGTTGTCCTCTACCGGTGTTCTGCTTGCCATCGGCATGCATCAGATAATCGAATTGCCGGCGCCGGGCGGACCCACTGTATTCGATATTGTCATTCGGGGCATGTTGGATGTACTCGCCTCCGACGTAGTCAATATGGTTATTGACCCCTACGTCGTCACGGCCACACGGGCATATGTAGATGATGCCGTGGATGCCTTGGCAGGTACAGTCGCAGGAACAATAGCAACGCTCCCAAATCCGGAACCGTTTTCCAACATGACGATTTTAGCCCAGATCCACGCCATAACGGCGGCATATAATTAAAAAGGAGATTTGCCATGAATACGTTTCTAGTACCCTATGCCCAGGACATCAAAACAACCACAGCGGTCACGACAGCCGCGTGTGCCGCGATCACCGGCGATGCACCGACCAACACGGTTGAAATAGTGCCAACATTGGAAAAACAGTCAGTAGTGGTCAGCATCACAGCACTCCCCCGCGCAACTGTAACAGACTCATCTCTGCTACTATTCATCTCTAAAGACGGCGGCGCCACAAAACGGTTAGTACGGTCAGTAAAAATGGCGGCTTTGACGGTGAATGCCACGACGGAAATCACAACAACCACATTCAGTTCAATATCCCTAACTACCCCGTTATTAATGGAAGTTGGTGATTCTCTGCACGGTGGGAATCAGGTCGCCCTAGCTTCCGGTGTCGTTTGGACTGTTGCTCGTCAGGAGTTTTAATTATGTCGCATCTATTGAAACTACCAGGATGTTCCAGTGCTTTGTCGGGGCTGAGTGGTACACCCCGTAGAGGCGCCGATGCTGAAACCGTCACAACCAGTACCGCAGTAAATAACATTAAGGCAGAGGTTGTCTCCTCTCTCCCAATAACCGGAGCTGTTGCGGGTGTAGCTGTATGCGCCCTGGATGCATCCAAACTTCTCATGGTGTACATCAATGACCCCGGTACGGGAGTAATTGCAGTTGTGGGTACTCAAGGCGTGGATTTACAGGGTAATCGGGCTGTTACCTATGGGTCGGATGTGACCGCCGCCTATGCGGTCAGCACAAGTCGAAATCTGATTCAGCTGATTCGGATTGGCACTGATAAGGCCCTTTTTGTCTGTGCCAGTGGGTCATGGATTATATCTGTAACAGGGACGGTACCCTCATTTTCCGCACGTGTGGCCCTGCCTGGAACCGCGCCGACCGGGATATTAAACCTTTTGGCACTCAGTGACGGTGCGCGGGCAATTGCACTATGGAGAACGTCAGCGTCAAACAACTGTGTCGTGGCTATTGACATATCAGGTGCAACCCCTTCATTCGGCGCAGTAGCCTCATTTACGAGTGAAATAAGTGGTGCTCCAAGGCAGACACTGTGCCTTGTGTCGGACGCTCTGGGGGTCGTTACATATGAGAATGGCACCAATCTGTACGCGGCCACGGTGTCAATAGCAAATACAACGACAACCATTAATACACCATTGGTGGTTAAAACCGCCGCATACACAAGCTTTGCCCAAGGTGCGGTGGTTGCAGCGACATCAAGCTCTTCTGCAGTTGTGTTCCATAGAACAGAGGATAACACCATCTTTGGTGCTTATGACGTGGCGATCACTGGGACAAACCTGTCACTGGCCCACACGACAAACATCCCCACAGGGGCATTTGTACCGGCCTCACCATACCCATTCGGTGTTAATTCAGGAATTATTTCCATTAGCCCAGTGGAGGTGTACCTATTCTATCAGAAGTCACCAGCAGTCAAGTTTGCACGATTTAAATATGTAAATGGGAACTGGGTAGTTTCCGGTTATTCAGCAATCGGAACCATGACGTGGGAGGGTTACAGTAATACCAGCATCAGTTTCGACGCTTTTAATGCACGAATATGCGGGATTGCTGTGGAACAAAAGGCGTCTGACAATACTCACCTATTTGGAAATTTCTACATAGTGGAGCCTGTAACAACACTCCTATGAGGAAGGGATAAACAATGAAAAAAATCAATCTTACAACATACGAAGCAAGTAGCGCTCCGCTTCCTCAATTCCTTCAGGGCCTCAAACCCGAATCATTGCTTGATCTTTCCTGGACAGATCCTGCACTCGGTGTATCGGATTACGCCTGGTGGCCGACAGAAATCGCCGATGGACCGATTGATGCTGACACACAGGAATATGGCGCGGAAATTCTGACTGTCGATGTAGATCGGCAGGTCGTTGTTGTTACACATGAGATTATTGCACTCACACCTGAAATAATTGCTCAAACCATAGCAGTCGTTAAAGCCGCTAAGACCCGCGAGTGCGATCTGTTGGCCAAAGCCAAACGAGATGGGGTTACTGCATTGAACGCCGCAGGTGAAATGGCCAGTTGGCCGATCAAGCGGGCGGAAGCCATGGCATTTCTGGTGTCAGGTTTGCCTACTGACGCTCCTAATCTGGCAGTTGAGGCTGAAGGCGAAATAGCTCTATCTGATTTGGTTGATAAGGTGATGCTGAAAGCAAATCAGCTCTCATTTTTAGAAGCAAAAGTGGCAAATGCTAACAGACATCATAATAACTCCATAGCGATCCTTGCTACAGCAGCAGACGCGAGAGCCTACGATGTTACCGTCGGCTGGCCGCTGTGAATTGGCTTGAACAAATTCTCATAGGAATTGATCAGCTATTCAATACCCTGTTCAAGGGGTGGGCAGATGAAACCATCTCCAGCCGATGCTGGAGACTGCGAGCGGATCGCGGGTGGGAAAGAGTTCGAAGGGTGGTAGATGCCATGTTCTTTTGGCAATCGAATCATTGCCAAATAGCCTATGAATCTGAAATGAACCGGCGGCAACTGCCGCCGGAATTTAGACAGCCGGAGGTGCAAAAACAATAACGAGAAGAGGCAGCGACCGGCAGATGTTGGAGCATTTACCGGTCGCCGACCCACAAGCGAGCTGTGAGCCAGCCGAAGGCTGCCCCGCCCTGTACAGAGCATGGGGAGCCTACCACGTCAAAACATTCTTGACAACAAGGAGCTCACACAATGAAACATTATCCAGTAATTGCCTGGCCAGGTGGTAAACGTCGCTTGGCTAAGTTTTATTACCCCTGATTAACAGCCGCCCGCACACTTGCTATGTAGAAGAATTCGCCGGCGGCGCCTCGATGTTTTTCCTACGCGAACCAGCCGCTGTCGAAGTACTCAACGATTGTAACGGCGAGCTGGTCAACCTGTACCGGGTGATCAAAAACCACCTGGACGAATTCGCCAAGCAGTTCCGGTATGCCGTGGCCAGCCGTCAGCTTTTTGAATGGTCGAAAGAAACCCCGCCCCACGTCCTGACGGATATTCAGAGAGCCGCGCGGTTCCTCTATCTTCAAAAGCTGGCGTTTGGCAGTAAAGTCTCCAGTCAGACTTTTGGAACGTCCCCCAGCTCCCCGCCGCGGTTTAACATCCTGCGTCTCGAGGAGGATCTCAGTCAGGCGCATCTCAGGTTATCAAGGGCATGGATAGAGCATCTGGGGTGGGCTGATTGCGTGAGGAAGTGGGACCGTGATTATACTCTGCATTTCCTTGATCCGCCGTATTACGAGACCGAGGGTTATGGAGTGCCCTTTGAACTGGAACAGTACGGCCTGATCGCCGAGACAATGAAAACAATGAAGGGCAGCGCTATATTGACCATCAACGATCATCCCGAGATGCGTCGAATCTTTAAAGGGTTCAAGATGCAGACGATGAAAATAAATTACACAATCGGAGGGGGAGGAAAAGGTAAAGATCGGCAGGAATTGATATACAGAAACTGGTAGACAAGAACAGCCGTCAAAAGTATCTTGGTATCATCAAGAAACTTTCGGCGGCTGTTTATCGCGTTTTTGCGCTGGGGATTATCGCGGCGCGCTTGTCTTGTCTCCTGCCATGCGGCAAGTTCCGCAGGCCGCAGGCGATAGCGGGCAATTATCCCAAAGTGCAGACGCTTGACCTCATCCTGAACCATTTCGACAAAGGCGACCCGATTCTGCTCGTCGATG
>JAQTQX010000032.1 GCA_028712075.1 Desulfuromonadaceae bacterium | reverse complement strand
GACAATAGCGACGGTAACTGCAGATTCTGCAAGCAACCCTCTTTTTGCAGATTTGGCAACCTGGACAGGAAAACCATGTGATGATGGGTCGACATATATTACAACCAACAATATTGTCAACTTTACCATTAAATCAAAGTCTAAGTTTAGCCAAGGAACAGCGTCAGCGCTTATGCTACAGAAAGCGACCATAACCTTAACACCTGCCGATGCAATAACGCAAACTCTGCCAACACTATATTCGCCGATATATCAGCCGCTAATTGGGAACATAGTTAGTGCAGAAAGTTCGCTATCAATACCAATAGAGATTGTTACGCACAATCAGAAAGTATTTTTTATACCCTCAATGGTATGCATGGAAAGTATGCCGGTTTACAGCTACATAGCAACTATAGTCTTTGAAGCAATTGAACAAACCACCGGAAAGCACGATCAAATGACAGCAACGATGATAATACGCTTTGCAGACTTTATAGACAAATGACAAATCACATTAAGTGACTGTTGTTACTATTTTTTTGCGTTAAAGATTGATACGAATCTTCTGGTACGGCTCATGGGTCAAAGCAGATGATCTGTGAAGTCTACGGAGATTACATCGAAGGGCTTGAAGAGGATTTCTGGCAGATTCTGGAATACTTCGGCAGAGGCTTCGCAGAACCAAAAATGAAGCAATCGGCAACAATCGGGTACGGTCAAGTTGTTCCCTACCACACGCAACAGCCTGATTTTCCGCAGATGAACGAAGCCCCGAATCTACCTTCTAGAACTTTTTGGTGAAAGCTTTAGTGATAGTCGGGGCAAATCGCCAAGAATCATGAATGATTCTATGTGTTTAAATGGAGCGGGAAACGGGATTCGGACCCGCGACTTCAACCTTGGCAAGGTTGCACTCTACCACTGAGTTATTCCCGCTTGCGAGGCTTCGTTATATAGCAAATCTGAAATTATGTGTCAATATTATTTTAACTGATACTTTGTATTTTTCGTCAAAAGGAACTGCATTAAGGTGCCAATAATTTTTTATAAACTGCATCGAGAGATAGTGATCTTGAACTCCAGGAATGCAGCATATCCGCCCTTTCTCTGACCCGTATTGATAACGATTCCAATAAAACGTCATCATGAATGGTTGAACTTATTGTTTTTGCAAGCAAGTCAGCATTGCCATATTCAACGTAAATCCCATCATCACCAAGAATTTCCCGATTGATCTGGTTGTCAAAAACGACTGTCGGCAGTCCGCAGGCCATATAGTTAAACAGCTTGCCATTTGCCTCCGTCAGCGATATTTTCGGAGATACAGCGAGATCACCTGCACTTAAAAAGAGCGGAGCGCGGTCGTAATCAACTCTCCCTGTGAACATTATTACGTCTGCAATGCCCATTTTAAAAGCCTTAGCACGGTATTCTGTATCCGGGAATCCCATCAGTAAAAAACTGACATCGGGTGATTCTGCCTTTACTAACGCTATGACGTCGAACAGCAGGTCGATTCCCTGGTACTGATTAAACAATCCAAGGTAAACAACCACCCTCATGTTGTCAGGTATGCCAAGAGTGCGTCTGGCTTCGCTTTGCGAGTGCGGTCGAAACTCTTCCGTATCCACGCCGTCAATAAGATTGACCACTTTTTCCGATGGTATCCCCCACTTTTTTACCAGTTCCTGACGCCCGTTTTCTGAACTGGTAATAATCATGTCTCCACGCCGGTCTATGAAAAGTTCAGCAGCTTTGAACAGCCGGGAAAGTAGCGATTGTTCACGAAAAAAACCGTGGTTGAGGGACTCGCCGCTCAGGCTCCCCTGATAATCGAACAGCAGGGGGATTCGAAACAGCCGCGAGAGGATGGTCCCGATCAGTGCCCCCTCGTGAAGATGAGCGTGGATAAGGTGAGGATGGAACGAACGGATTTCAGATAAAGCTCTGAGGAGAAGAAGGACATCCAGGTACGGTTTATGCCAGGAAGGGCCAGCTTCCAGTTTGCGATACCACGGGACAGGTGGCGTCCGTACTACGCGCACTCCCGGCATGTCGCGCCCGAGATGATAGGTTGCTACGCACACGTCATGCCCCATCCTGGTCAGTGCCCGTGCTTCTTCATAGATTCTGACATGGCACCCCCGATCGGCAAAATAGGGGGTCGGAGCGATCATGAGCACGCGCAATGCGTTTTCAGTCAAGGTTTATCCTGTTTCTTACAACATAAATAGGCTTGTTTTGCGACTCAAAATAAGTTCTCGTATTCAGTTCGCCAAGCAGTCCCAACACGATAAACTGGATTCCCATAAACATCAGAAATGCCGTAAGTATCAGCAGCGGATTTCTGTTCATGCTGAAATGCTCAAAGAATTTCATATAAAGGGTCATCGTTCCGGTGCCAATGCCAGCCAGTATCGTATAGATGCCCCATTTTCCGAACAGTTGTATCGGCTTGGTAGAATAGACCAACAGAAACTTCACCGTCATTAAATCAAGAACGACTCGTAACGTACGAGAGATGCCGTATTTGCTGACTCCGTGAATGCGGGGGAAATGATTGACCGGTAACTCCGTTACATGTGCCCCGAACTGCGATGCCAGTGCCGGAACAAATCGATGCATTTCTCCATACAGGTTGATGCCGTCAAGCACTTCCCGACGATATGCCTTGAGCGTGCATCCGTAGTCGTGCAGATGAACACCTGTCAGGCGGGAGATCATGGCATTTGCCAGCAATGAAGGGATTTTACGGGTGATAAAGGTGTCTTTGCGGTCACGGCGCCAACCAGAGACGACATCAAAGCCTTCATGTATTTTCTCGACCAGACGCGATATATCGGCCGGATCATTCTGCAGATCACCATCCATCGGAATAATAATCTCTCCCGCAGCATTATCAAATCCGGCAGACATTGCAGCCGTCTGACCGAAATTTCTTCGAAAACGGATAACCTTCAATGAGGCATCCCTTGATGCAAGACCGGTCAGAATCTGGTAGGAACCATCCGAGGAGCCGTCGTCAACCATGATAATCTCATACGAACACCCCATTGCCTGCAACGAAGATGCTATCGCGGTATAAAGCTCCTGTACGTTGTCCTGCTCGTTGTATATCGGTACGACGATACTTAAATCCACGTTCATCTCCATCGGTGAAACGGCAGTGAAAAATCATTGCATCAGATAGTGAACCGGTCGAATCCGACCATGTTATAGCCACTCTGTAAAACTTTTTATTCTTCGAATCCGTATTGCATCATCATGGATCGGTTTCGGTCTCCCGGTTATCAGCCCATAAAACAAGCCAAGTCCATTCACGACATGCATGAGCGGAAAAATCCCCAGAAGCAGCAGGGAAAACGAGGCTTTCGTCCGACGATATTCCCACAGTGAACTCGCGAACGCAAGGGTCAGGTATACCACGAGTGGCAGCAGCAACAACATAAACTTCAGGCACATCAGGCACAGAGCCAGATACGCAACAAAAAACAACGGAATAAAACTCGTCATGGAATATGATGACGTCATCAGAGACTGCTGCGCTCTGCCGCGACCATAACTAAACATTTGACGGATAAATGCCTTCAAAGTTTTGCGTTGGCTCCGGGACACATACATACAAGGATCATGAAGAACAGAATAGCCGGCTGAGGCTACTCTCTCCAAAAATTCATTTTCCTCGTTCGGATACAAACTTTCATTAAAACCGCCAAGATCGATAAATACCGAACGGCGCACCGCAAGATTGCACAGAATCAGCTCCTTGTCAGTTGTAAGACGCGGTTCGCCATGCTGGCGATAACGATTATGCACAGCACCGGAACCGAATGAGGAAGCAAGCGCACTCCCGAACAGCTTTTGTAGCCAGCTATCGCTATCCGGTGTAATCGATGGCCCCCCGACCGCTGCAATAACAGGATTATGCATGCCACTGCCGCACCGGATAAAATTATCAGGAGAGATCAACGCATCATCATCAAGAAAATACAGCATATCACCGAGCGCCTCCCGAGCCGCGAGATTTCGCTGTCGGCTTGGCGCACACCCCTCTGCAAGAATGATCTCGTACCCCGAGTCATCGGGAGCGATTTTTCTGAGATGCTCGCAAGCAGCTACGTAGCCTCCCGGTTTTACGGGAATTATTACGGTAAATTCAGACAGACTGTTCCCTTTGTGATATGACGCGCAAAAGAAATGCGGGTAAACACAACACTGCGTTCACCCGCATAGTTAATAATGTATGCCACAGAGCACAACATTGCTCCGGCTACATTTTTGAGCTGCCGTAGCTATGCAGACCGGAGAGGAACAGATTGACCCCGAGATAACAAAATATTGTGGCCGCAAAACCGATGACCGATAGCCAGGCAGCGCGCTTGCCAACCCATCCTTTGGTGATGCGGGCGTGGAGAAATGCTGCATACACAAACCAGACGATCAGTGACCATGTTTCCTTCGGGTCCCAACTCCAGTATGTTCCCCAGGCATAGTTGGCCCAGGCGGCACCGGTAATGATACCAAGGGTCAGAAGCGGAAAACCGATCATAATTGCACGATAATTGAGATCATCCAGCACCTTTAAAGGAGGAAACATTGACATCAGTCCTCCGGCCGAAGCAGAAGAATTTGTCCCTTCAACAGCGGTTTTTATCAGGTACATGGTTGAAATTCCGCATGCAACGGCAAATGCTGCATAGCCAAGAAAACAGGTAATAACGTGATACAGCAACCAGTTGCTCTGCAGAGCGGGAACGAGCGGCTCGATACCGGTGTTCATGCCGAGTTGTGCCCACGCCATACCCAGCAGCGCAAACGGAACGACAAAGGCACCAACAACCCGGTATTTATAGCGAATATCAATATAGGCAAAAATCAGAATGATCGTCCAGGTGAAGAACACGATCGATTCATACAGGTTGGACATGGGGGCATGCCCGACGCCCATGTCGTACGACTCTTTCCAACGGAGAGCAATGGCCACCGTTTGAACGGCCAGACCTGCGTACGCAACAAAGCTGCCGGCAAGACCAAGCGACTTGTTTTTGCTGGCGAGAAATGCAAAGAAAATGATCATGGAGATCAAGTAGGTAAAAGTTGTAACGTTAAACAGCATGGAACTGGTCATAAAGAACGTAACCTCCCTTAAATTTTAATTTCCTGGAATTTTTCAGAAATATCTTCAAACTGCATTTGAAATGCAGCCTGATTCTTGCTGGCATTGCCATACAGACGGGCATGCCCTTTTGATACAACCACCCACATACGCTTGTGTGACATAAAGAAGGCAATGCCAATACCGACCACCATCAGGGTGCACCCGAGCCAGACCACCCAGACGCCCGGATCATTGGCAACCTGCAGGCCGGTATACTGCTTGGCGTTCGAACCCTCATAACCAAAAATCAGAGCATCGCCGCGCTGTGCATTCACCTCGGGGAAGTCCTTGAACACTATGAAAATTTGCGGAGCTGCGCCTTTACGAGTCACCTCCATACGAGCTGCCGGGCCGGAGAAACCGGGAGCAAACTGGCGGACTTCATCCGTCGCTTCCAGCAGCCTGAAACTCGTACCATCTTTCAGGGTAACGGTTACTCCTTCGCGAACAGTGTACTTTTCCGGGGTTCCGCCGCCTCGTTGTGCCACCGTTACGTAATGCTCGCCCCCCTCACTGGCCCTGCCATAACTTGACTGGTAAAAGGTGATACCCTTATAGGTCATCGGCTCATTAACTATAACCTTCACCCGTGAATAGCCAGGAACCGGCTTGCCGTTTTCAAGAACCGTCAGAGTACTTCTGAATTCTTTCGGAGCCCCGCTGGCATAAAATTCTACGTTGAACTTCTCGCAAAAGACTTCAAAGCCGAGCGGAATCTGCTGGCCGTTACGCCCCTGAAATGCGCTGGCACCGGTCCCCTCAACAATATTTACATATCCCTTGAATCCGTACAGTGAGCCGATAATCGCCCCGACAAAGATTACCAGAATACTGAAGTGAACAACATATACACCCAATCGGCACCAGGCTGTTTTTTGCGCAAAGAGGTGGAACTCGCCATTATGCTCCGTTATGACCGGTGTAGAAAACTCTTTCCTGAGAAATTCAGCCAGTCGTTCCTTGGCCTTTTCGGCAGATCCGGAAAACGACAGCTCTTTTTTTAACGAAAATGAGTTGCGCAGACCTTCTCCCAGCACCAGGGTCGGTTCGCTGATAAATTTAAAAACATGCGGCAGACGCTTGATCGAACAGGAGACCAGATTAAGGCTGAATACATAGAGCAGGGCAATGAACCACCAGGAGTGGTACATGTCAAAAAAACCCAGCTTTGTATATATCTGAAACTTGGTAGGGCTGATTGAAGCAATGTATTCAGGTGGCACGGCCCCTTGAGGAAGAACCGTACCGATTATTGATGTCAGGGCTAGTGAGATCAACAGAAAAAGGGTCAGCTTGAGAGAGCAGAAAAAATCCCACACAGTATTGATGAAACTTCGTTCGTTAGTTGCCAAGGTAATCTCCAGATTCTCTGTAAATTATGAACTGAGGACGAAAACGCACCTCATTAAGCTGTGTACAATACCCCAAAATTCAAAAAAATTGCACCATTTTTTTCAACAACCGGTACCACAAATCTCCTTACCGTATGATCAATGAAGACTTCCAATTTTATATTCATCGTGTATACTTACAGTCAGATATGAAATCCTTTTTTCAGTTGCGGGGGCATTTATGCCGGTCATAATAGAAGCGCTGCTTGTTTCCCTCGGAATGCTTTTCGTATTTGCTTTGGCGTTCCTTGGCTTTTTTCTGTTTGCACTCACCATGTTCCCAATCGAGCGCGGGCTATCCAAAATGATCTGGGATGCCACTGCTCCCAAAAAGCCAGAGCCACCTCCCCCCAAAAGCGCATTTCGCGATTTCAGTCGCAGACACTGATACGCTTCGCTTACTCGTATTATATCCCACAGGGAACATAGCGTGACAACATACATACCGTTCGTCACAGCTGAAAATCTGTCTCGCGGGGCGTTCTGAGATGGCAATCATACCAATAGATCTTCTGGAAGCAGGGATGATTCTGAAAGCGGATGTCCGTGACAGAAGCGGCAGACTGATACTTCCCGCCGAGGCAGAGCTTGCCGAAAAGCAGATCAAAATATTCCGAACGTGGGGCGTAACAGAGGCAGACATCCTGCATGGCCCCGACGGAACGGATATTGAAGCGACACGCGAAAATTCCGAGATTGATCCTGTCGTGTTAGCTGCCGCAGAACAGGCTGTAGATGAGATATTCCGCTTGAATGATGTTCAGCACCCGGTGATCAAAGAACTTATGAGGGTCTGCCTTGCACGGAGGCTCACCATTGTCGCACAATAAACCCGTTACCCTCGATGAACTTCTCTCCGATGTTTCATCGGTGCCGTCACTGCCACTACTGTATTCCCGCCTTGACGAGACCATCAACCATCCGCGCAGTTCGATTGCCGATATTGCCAAAGTACTTTCCGAAGACCAGGGACTTGCGGCACGTATTCTCAAGCTGGCCAACAGTCCGCTCTTCGGCTATTTTTCAAAAATTGATACAGTCACCCAGGCAGTAACCATCATCGGCATCCAGCAGGTGCGCGACCTGGCGCTGGCAATTTCTGTAATAGGCGTTTTTAAAGGTTTGCCAAAGGATTTGGTGACCATGGAGTGTTTCTGGCGCCACAGCATCGGAGCCGCACTTGCGGCACGCGTACTTGCAACGAGTCAACGCGAAGCAAATCTCGAGCGTTTTTTCGTGGCGGGCATTCTGCATGATATCGGTCGCCTGCTGCTCTTTATGCGACTTCCCGACCTCTGTCGCGAGATGATCGAAACAGCACGAAACAGCAATCAATGCCTCCACGAGCTTGAGCGACAACGGCTCGGCTATGACCATGCCGATGTAGGGGGGGCACTACTGCGCCGCTGGAAGCTCCCGACCAGGGTGACTGAACCGGTAGAATACCACCATCGCTGTAATCATGCGGGACAGTTCCCTCGCGAAAGCGCTATTTTGCATTGTGCCGATCTTTTGGCGCATGCTCTGGAACTTGGCGGAAGTGGCGAGGAGCGGGTCCCTCCCCTCATTCCCGGCAGTTGGGAACGCTTGACCGTCTCGCCGTTCCAGCTCCCCCAAATAGTCGCCCAGATTGACAATCAACTTGAGGAAATCAGCAAAGCACTTGGAGGAGCAGTAACATGAGCGGACAATATCTGACCTCTGATCTGCAGGCCCTCAAGGAGCGGGTTGATTTTCTGGAAGAGACCAATCAACACTATGTCACCTTGCTTGATATTGTTGCGGCCTGCAGCGATTTCCCATCAGGAGTTGCGGAACTTCAGGGGAGTGAATTGATCGTGCAGACCGCTTTTGCCCAGATGAAGCGCTTGATCCCGTTTGAGGCGCTGGCAATTTATATGATCGACGACGACTCAGAATTCAATCTTTCCTGGTGTGACCCCCCCGACAGCAAGGAGCGGGTCGTGCGTGAAGTCAACGCGGCAATCTCTTCCGGCACTTTCTCCTGGGCACTCAACCAGAATCACCCGATTGTCAACCCGGCGTCCGAAGCCGAAGGCACGCTGATTCTGCATGTACTGGCGACACATTCGCGTATTCGCGGTATGTGCGTCGGCCTGCTGGCCGGTTCCCACGCGGGGCTGGAAATGTCAACGCTGAGCGCCCTTTCAATTGTCACGACCTACACCGCGTTTGCTATCGAAAACGCCTCGCTCTACGAAATGCTGCGCGACCATATGCACAATCTGGAACAGAAAGTTCAGCAACGCACTACCGAACTTGAAGCAGCCCGGATTCAAGCAGAATCGGCGACCAAGGCCAAAAGCGATTTTCTCGCCACCATGAGCCACGAAATACGCACCCCGATGAACGGCATTATCGGCATGGCGGAATTGCTTGCCGGTACCATCCTTGGCACCGAACAGCAGCGCTATGTATCGAACATTACTGTATCAGCAAATAATCTTCTTGAAATAATCAATGACATTCTGGACTTTTCCAAGATTGAAGCTGGAAGGATGGAACTTGCCTCCTACCCGTTCAACCTGCGGGAAATTCTTGAAGCCTCGCTCCTTCCCCTGCGTCTCAAAGCCGAAGCGAGCGGCGTGGCACTGCAGATTCGTGTGGCAGAAACATGTCCGGCTATTATTTCCGGAGACGGGTCCAAGTTCAGACAGATTTTGATCAATCTGGTTGGTAATGCGGTCAAATTTACCCGGCACGGCAGCATCACGATTACATGCACACTCTCAGAAGAAGCAACGGAACCGCTGATGCTGCGTTGTGACATCAGTGACACCGGCATAGGTATGTCCACGGAAGTGTGCCAGCGGATTTTTCAGCCATTTACCCAGGCAGATTCATCGACAAGCCGCTCTTTTGGCGGTACCGGTCTGGGTCTGGCCATCACACAAAAACTCACTGATATTATGGGAGGACACATTTCTGTTGTAAGCCGTCCCGATGTCGGCAGCACCTTTACCGTGATGCTCCCATTTGTAACTGTGCCCGAAGGTACAACTGTCGATCCTCCCCTGGTGCAGAACATGAAGTCATCTCCATCATTGAGGGCGCTCTCGATACTGCTGGCCGATGATATCGAGATAAACCAGGAGCTGGCACGAATTTTTCTTGAAAAGGCAGGGCATACGGTGACTGTAGCTTCAAATGGCAGGGAAGCTCTTAACCTGTTCATGGCGCATCATTTTGATTTTGTTTTTATGGATATGCAGATGCCGGAAATGGACGGACTGCAGGCAACCCAGGAAATAAGAGCTGCCGAACGTTCCCGTGGCGGGCATGTGCCAATCGTTGCCATGACCGCAAATGCACTCGAAAGCGACCGGATAAAGTGTCAGGAAGCCGGGATGGACGGGTTCATCCCCAAACCGATAAGTTCAGCCTCGCTGCAAGATGTGATGCTGCGTCTGGCAGGGACTCCGAATGAAACAATGTACCTGAACGAACCTCCCTATCCTCCCCCTGAACCTGCCCCCCCCGTATTTGATCGTGCCGGTTTGATTGAACGGCTGGGTGGAAGAGATGAACTGCTGCCGAAGTTTATCTCCATGTTTATCGCAAACTGTGCCGGACCGCTACAGCGGCTGCGCACCGCTGCAGAAAGCGGCGTGTATGACGACGTTCACCATCTGGCACATACGATCAAAGGCTCGGCAGCAAACATCGGCGCGCCGCGCATCAAGAACAGAGCAATGATTATTGATGAAATGGCAAAAAATAATGAGCTGCAGGATTTTCCCCGGCAACTGCTGCGGCTGGAATCAGCGTTTGAACAGTTCAGAAACTGTGTACAGAAGGAAGGGCTCCCGCCGGAGTGATCAAGCAAACTGGATACCGCATGAAGATCCGCATCAACGAAAAAACCGCCGTCATCAGGAAAGACCAGACACTCGGCGACGTAGCACATCACCATAAACCGGACGCCGATCTGCTGATTCGTAACGGCTTTCCAGCCCCCGGCGAGACTGTCATAGAGGATGGGGACGAACTGTTTCTGATCCGGCGCGGCGAAATTCCAACTAAAGACGAACTTGAGGGGCTGATGACGGCACGCCACACCCCCGGCGTTCATGCAGTTCTCAAACGATCGACGGTCGGCATTGCCGGGGTCGGCGGCCTCGGTTCCGCTGTCGCAGTGGCCTTGGCGCGAGTCGGCGTCGGCCGCTTGATTATTGCCGATTTTGACATTGTAGAGCCATCAAATCTCAATCGCCAGCAGTATTTTATCGATCAGATCGGCCGCCATAAAGTAGACGCTCTCGCGGAAAACCTTCACCGCATCAATCCGTATGTGACTGTCGACACGCACTGCATACTGCTGGCAGCCGACAACATACCGGCACTGTTCTCCCCCTGCCGGATCGTCGTTGAGGCCTTTGACCGGGCTGATATGAAGGCAATGCTGGTAAACAGGGTGCTTGAAACGCTGCCCCGGAGTACTGTCGTTGCCGCCTCCGGTATGGCTGGATTTGGCAGCAATAACGATATCGTCACCCGGCGGATAACTGAGCGGCTCTACCTCGTCGGAGACGGTGTATCGGAAGCCTGCCCGGGCAATGGGCTGATGGCGCCCCGAGTCGGCATCGCCGCCTCCCACCAGGCGAACCAGGTGGTGCGGATTCTCCTCGGAGCAGAGCAATGAGCATCATCGCTGTAGCCATGAGCGGCGGGGTTGACTCCTCCGTCACGGCAGCTCTGCTGAAACAGCAGGGGCATGACGTCATCGGCATCACCATGTGCCTGTTCGATTCGCCATCAAGCGGGACCGGCTCAGCAGTCCATGATGCCGCCAACGTTGCCAGACATCTTGATATTCCGCACGTTGTTGCCGACTTTTCCCCTGATTTCCGCAAACTGATTATTGGTGATTTCATTGATGAGTATCGTATCGGACAGACCCCCAACCCGTGCGTCCGCTGCAATCGCTACATAAAATTCGGCCTGCTGCTGGAAAAAGCTCATGAACTGGGCGCCGAATTTCTGGCAACCGGTCATTACGCACGGAACACGGTCGACTCCGATGGCACTTGTCACCTGCGGATTGCCGGCAATACCCGTAAAGACCAGTCGTATTTTTTGTACACGCTGACCCAGCAGCAGTTATCTCACGTCATCTTTCCGCTTGGCGATATCACGAGCAAGGATGAGGTACGCCGGCTGGCCCGCGACTTTGCCCTACCGGTGGCAGAAAAGAGCGACAGCCAGGAGGTCTGTTTTGTCCCTCATGATGATTATGTGGCTTTTCTGGAAGAGAGTGGGCAGCTGGACGCAGCCGCAGGAGATATTATTCATCTGAATGGGCAGACCATCGGACGTCACCGTGGCACGCATCGCTACACAATCGGCCAGCGCAAGGGTCTCGGGATAGCCTGGAGCGAGCCACTGTATGTGACAGAGATTGATGCGGAACGGCGTGTTATCATTGTTGGGGAAGAGCCGCATGTTCGTGCAGACGGGCTCCACGCGGAGGGGGTCAGCTGGATTATCGCGCCTGACTGCAGCGAGTTTTCGGCCACCTGTAAAATCCGTTACCGACATCAGCCGGTTGAATGTCGGTTGCGCCTGACTGCAGACAATTCCTGCACCCTACTGTTTACCGAACCGCAGAAGGCAGTTACTCCCGGCCAGGCGGTAGTATTCTACCGGGAAGACGAAGTGCTTGGTGGTGGCAGAATCACTCGATCATGCCGCTGAAACAGTTTCCCAGGTAAGAGTGCTCTTTGGATTATTTATCTTGAAGACCAGGTACTGGGCCCACTTTTCCAGACTTTTACAGCAGAGCCCCTTCTCCAGAAACAGAACAAGATTATCAAGCACCCGTTTTTCGGTTTGCTGACTAAAGAAACCGTTTCCTTCAATAATATTACGTAGATAGATAAGCAGCGCGTTCTGTTCCTCTTCACCTTTCAAACGCTCCGGATCGGCAATGAACATCAGATAGCGGGCTTTATTGCGAACCGGTCCTTCCAACTGTTTTTCAGCCAGCAGAGACTGCATGACCGTGGCAATACTCGCCTGTTCTGCAGAATTCAAACTTTTTCCCTCAAGGTATGTGACCAGATAATCAAGGGCGATCAGCCGGCTGGCATGGTCCCCTATCTTAAACAACAGCAGTTGTGATGCCTGCAGCCTGAGAACATCATCCAGATCGGAATGCAAAAAACAGCGCAGCATCATCGCCAGTTTTTCACGGGCTACCGTTGCTAATGCCGAATCTTCGAGCGTTGTTCTGATTTTTTCCAGCAGTTCACGTTTGTTGGCATATTCGCCAAAACGAATTTGAACAATCAGTGTACGGACCTGCTGATCTTCGGTCGCATCCCATAACTCATCAACCGCCTGCAGCATTTTACCGCACAGCGCCTGGATCTTTTCCTCTTTGGGCGGCTCGTCCTGGTTCCAGTAGTCCGGGTAGGTATCAAGAACAGTGTCTGACTCATCCGGATCCTTGGCTTTTTCCAGAACCATTTTGAAATAATTCAGTATCTTGATCTGATAATTGACTCCTCCCTCCTTCAGAGGCCTGATAAGATCCTCCAGAGACGTATTGTTCAGTCCGGAAGCACCACCACACAGGTAGTGATACACTCCTTCGGCCTTGTCGATCTGCTTCTCGATAAATTTCCGCCGCAAAATATCACCCAGATTGGTAGACTGAACTTTTTTGAAAAAGACACTGAGCAGATTTGAGGAATAATGTTTGATATTATTATCGATATCATCCGAAACAACCATGGCAAGACAGGCGTCAAATATCTTCACCTGTTCTGATTCATCACAGGAGTTATCGATATAACTTTCCACAATTGAAAGGATTTCCGTCATGTGGTTCCGGTTGCGACTATTGAGAAGAGCGGTAAACGTATCGCGCAGACTGTTCGCATCGACGATACCGAACAGAAACTTGACGGCCATGTCCCGGCGCGATCCACCCTTGTTTTCGGCCGATTTCAACAATTTAAGAATGCTTTCAGCCGGGTCGCTGACCCAATCAGGCACCAACTCCTCCATAACTCGTTCAGACTTTCTCCGCACAACGGAATCGAGGTCGTTGATAAAGTAACGAGCGACCTCTACCCGAAAATCACGAGTGGCCGATGAAACGGCTATCACCTCAAAGGCCGTCGCCTTGTCTTTGGCCGAAAGCCGGGCGATTTCGCGTTTTGCCCTGGATGAGTCATTGATTTTTACATAAAAATTGACTATGTCTTTGACCGATACTTCCGCATCCATATCGATTTTCATATCAGCTGCCTTTCCATGCATTTTGTGCGAAGTATAGCCGCAAGTGCCACTATGTGCAACTGTAACACGTTCAATTTGTCATTCTCTGCAGCTTCACCGGAGGGGAACACCATGCGCGTCACACTCTTCTGCCTGTGCATCACCCTGTTATCCGCCGCCTCTGCCGCTGCAGAGCGGACTGTTACCCGCTTTCGCGATGGTTCGCTGTATCAGCAGGAAGTGAGCGCGACAAAAGGGGTGATCGACATTCCACTGCCGGCCTCTCTGCTGGAACAGACACTGACCGTGTCGCCAGCCCCCGGCACCACCATCCTCAACGTCGAAACCCATAAAAAAAAATCGGAAAACAGTACCGATAAAATGATGGCAGCACTTGAAGAACAACGGCTTCGGCTGGGGGATCGCCTCCAGGCACTGGAGACCCGCGAAGCAATATTTACCGCCGCTGCTACGTCACAAAGCGGGAAAGCTCCTCGCAAAACCAAGTCAAATCCTGACCCTCTGCAGAGTATCCGCCAAGGCACCGACTTCGCCATCGCCCAACTGGAGGCGGTCTATGCCACACGCCGCACGACTACGCAGAGTATCCGCACCATCGACGACCGGCTTGCCGCTGCACGAAAGGGACAGCGCATGACAGAACAGTCCGTCCGGATAGTAGTTTCGCCTCCCGGCGGCAGGGTGATACTCCGCTATGCCACCTCGGAACGTACGTGGCAACCAACTTACAACCTGCGGCTGGCTGGCGACGGTTCGGCACAGTTACAGCTTTCCGCACGGACAGCTGAGGATGCAAAGGGGTGGCAGGCGAGCATCTCCCCCGGTTCGCTCATTGAAAGTTTTCGCGCCGGACAGGTTCAAAGCCGGGCGGGAAACACGGTTCTGGGCAGCTATCCTGTTTCGGTGACGGTACAACAGCAGACCACAGGTATCTTCCCGCACTTTTCGGGTGCACTCACCAACAGTACGCCGCACTATCTCCCTCCGGGAGAATCGAGCCTGTTCCGGAACGGTGCGTATATCGGCAGATTTGTATTCGACGGACTTTCATCAGGCAAGACCCGTGTCATCACTCTCGGAAAGTAGGCTGATTTGGATTATCAGAAGAAGGGCGATCAAACAAGTCATAGGTGAATTGTCGTAAATGAATGAGAAATTTGGATAACAGGAAGGTGCCGCCACGGGAAGCGGCCGGGTCAATCGCCAATTTCGGCTTTTTGGGTACCCGTCATCATAATCCGCCAATCAGAACCGGATCAGGGCGTATTTCCGGCCATTACCGTCGTCCCGGATAAGCAGCAGCGTTTTATTAAGCCGCCGACACCATGAGGTAACATCCTTCTCAAAAGTCGGACAGTCACCGATAATGGCCAGGATCTCACCGCTCTTCATTTCCACGGATGCAACTGAAAGTTTGAGTATCGGCTGCGGGCACTTAAGACCGGTCGCATCAACCACACGCTGGGGTTCAGTATTCACCATACAGTACAACTCCTGCTACTACGTGCAATTTTGTAATCTTTGAACGGCTGAATTCAGACTGATATGTTTTGTTGCAGGTTCCGGCAATACGCTACAAAGTCATCGGAAGAGAGCGGACGGCTGAAGTAGTACCCTTGAATAATGCTGCATTCCCGCTCTGCCAGATAGTGCAGCTGTTCTTCCGTTTCCACCCCTTCCGCCACCAACTCAAGATCAAGCGCCTGCGCCATGGCAATGATCGTATTGACGACCGCTGCATCATTCCTGGTTGTCAGCATGCGGCGAACAAACGATATATCAATTTTCAGTTCATTGATCGGCAGCCGCCCGAGGTATTCAAGCGAAGAGTAGCCAGTGCCGAAATCATCCAGCGACAGCATGACACCGATGTCAGCCAGTGCCGTCATTTTTTCCAACGTGCGCGCACTGTCCAACATGATCATGCTTTCGGTCAGTTCCAGGCAGAGACAGTGCGGCGGGAGCCCGGTAACTTCAAGCACACGAGTGACAGTAACATCAAGATCACTGCGCATGAACTGGAGTGCAGAAATATTGACCGACATACGCATCTCCGGCAAACCGGAATTCCGCCACTCAACGGCTTGCGAGCAGGCCTGCCACAACACCCATTCACCAACCGACACAATCATGCCGTTCTCTTCAAGGATCGGTACAAACACCGCAGGAGCAACAGGAGGTTCACCGGCAGGCTGCCAGCGAAGAAGCGCTTCAGCGCCGATGACAGCTCCGCTTGCATGATCAATCTGCGGCTGGAAGTTCAGGCTGAATTCACCGCTATCAACCGCCTTATACAGCTTCGCTTCCAGAACAAATCGTTCCTCCAGCTGGCGATTCAACTCATGGGTATAGAAGCTGATGGCATTCTTACCCTCCTTCTTGGCCCGGTACATGGCCGTTTCGCCATGTTTCAGCAGACTTTCCACGCCGTCGCCATCCTGGGGATAAACCACTACACCGATGCTTGCTGTCACAATAATTTCAGTATCTCTGACCACAAACACATCATTCATGGCGCTGCGAATCTGCTCAGCACGAAACCGGGCATTATCTGCAGCAGTTGACGGCGGCAGTACTATGGTAAATTCATCCGCCACAAAGCGCGATACGATGCTGTTGTGCCCACAGACCCCCTCCAGGCGGTGGGCAATTTTCCGTATCAGGATGTCGCCGAATTCATGCCCAAACGTGTCGTTGACATATTTGAGGTTGTCAACATCAAGCACCATCAACGTCAAATACTGGCTGTCATGCGCGATGAGCGGCAGCTGCTTTTCAAGATGTTTCTGAAAATAGTGCCGATTGGGAAGACCGGTCAGGGAATCGAAATTTGCCTGATAGTACAGTTGATCTTCGTAGCGTTTACGTTCGGTGATGTCCTCCTTGATTGCAACAAAACTGGTGATGGTACCGTCATCATCCTTGACAGGAGCAATGCTGCACAGTTCCCAGTACTGCCTCCCCTCTTTTGTTATGTTGCAAAACTCACCCTGCCATTCGCTGCCGGAACGTATCGTGCGCCACATTTCAGTATAATACGCATGTGAATGTTTATCGGATTTGAGCATGCGCGGGTTCTGCCCGATCACCTCTTCCCGGCTATAGCCCGAGACGGCCGTAAATTTTGGATTGACGTATTCAATGGCCCCCGCAACATCGGTGATAATAATACTGTTGGCGCTCTGTTCGACAGCGGTGCTCAGCTTGCGCAGCTCCGCGGTTCGCTGCATGACCAGACGTTCAAGCTCCTCATGGTAGTTCCGGTTTTCCTGGACCAGTCCGGCCCGTTCAATACACCGGGCAACAACCAGCTCAAGCTCAACCAGATCAGCCACCGGCTTGGCAAGATAGTCCCAGGCACCGAGCCGCAATGCATCAATCGCATCTGACAGCACCCCGGTGCCGGACAGGACAACTACCGGCAGGTTGTCGTCAAGCTGCTTGACGGCCTCGATAACCTCCATGCCGTCGCCATTTGGCATCCGCAAATCGGTTATGACGACATCCGGGCGCTTCGCCTTGATCTTCTCGATTCCTTCGCAGCCGTTGCACGCCTGGATGACGGTAAAACCGCAATCTTCAAAATATGCCACCACGCTGCTGCGAACTGATTCCTCATCATCAATAGTCAGTAGCACCAGATTGGATGATAAATGCTCCATAAACCTGATTTTCCCTTTTCGAAAGCAAGCCCGATTATTTTAATAGCATCTCGATTTTGGCTGTTTTTCTGGCATCAGCGACAAACTTCTGTAGCGCTTCATTCACTTTCTGCCCTTTCAGGAACGCTTCAATTTTTGCCTTCACAAGAGTGTAATCGACGGATGCAGCAGGCTTTTTCTCTATCAGCTTGATAATGTGATAGCCGAACTGAGTCTCCACAACATCGCTGATCTCGCCCGGTTTGAGTGCAAATGCAGCTTTTTCAAAGGCTGGCACCATCTGCCCCGTGCCGAAGAAGCCGAGGTCGCCCCCCTGCTGGCTGCTCGGACAGGTCGAATTCTCCTTGGCCAGCGTCGCAAAATCGGCCCCGCCGGACAACTCTTTCCGTAACGCTACAGCTTTGTCATGAGCTTTTTTCTTCTCTTCAGCCGATGCCGAACTGTCAACACCGATCAGAATATGGCTGGCTTTAACGGTTTCATTCTGATGAAATTTGTCAGGATTGCCGTCATAAAAAGCACGGATTTCCGTCTCAGGCACGGTGGTTTTTGCAACGAATTCCGTTTCCACGAAGCTGGATATGACCAGTTGACGCTTGGTATATTCACGCAGACTCTTTTCATCCATTTCCAGATCATTGATGGTTTTTTTGAAGTCCGCTTCATCTTTAAAGCGTGCCTTTCCCTGAGCCAGCATCTCATCAGTCTGTTTTTCCAGATCCTTCGGCGCCTGCTTCACTGCAGCCTGATACAATAACTCCGCAGAAATAAGCTGTTCCACCACCTGGTTATCAACAACAGACTGCTGTTCGGCCGGCACCGTCTGGCCACGCAGCATGACCTTACGGGCACGACGCAGTTCTACGGCATCAATATCCACCCCGTTCACCCGTACAACGGCATTTGGGGGGGCCGCCACAGTGGGGGGTGCCGCCGGGACACCATCTTTTTTAACATCCGGATCGGTAGCACCAGCCAGATGTGCGCATATAACAAGCGCAGCAACAAGCAAGCCTTTTAAACACTGAGTTGAGGTAAACGTATGCATTGTCGCAAATACTCCTTTATTGGTGATTTTTCGGCACTCTAGCACACTAAACAGCCGTGTGAAAGTCAAACATACTTTTGACTTTTGGATTACATTAAGATACATTCCCTCACGCATTTATGTGTTATACCGAAGAGGTAGCAGTTCACTCGCAGCACGCTCATCAGGGGGAAACAGCGCAATGAAAAAAGTCCTCATAGTTGATGACAGTCTCTCGGTTGCCCGGCAGCTTGAGAAGATTATCAGCGAATCAAGTGATTTTACCAGCGTCGGCCATGCCAAAAACGGCGCTGAAGCCATCAAGATGAACCACTCCGAAAATCCCGACATAATCTGCATGGATATGAACATGCCCGGCATGGACGGACTGACCGCTTTGCGTACTCTCTCGGTCATGGACAAAGACGTCAAGGTTGTCATGGTGACATCTCTCGGCGGGGTCGGCGATAAATTCACCGAAGCTCTTAAGCTTGGTGCAAAAAACGTCATTTCAAAACCGTTTGAAAGTGACACCGTCCTGCGTATATTGCGGGAACTCTGATGTATCCAACTCAAAGAAGTTCAGGAGCATGACATGGCCGTTAAATTTTTCGGACAGTATCTTGTGGAGCAGGGCATAGTCGCCAGCCAGGCGCTGTTGAATGCGATTCACATTCAGGAGAAAAACAACCTGAAACTCGGCGAATTGGCCGTCACCATGGGACTGATCACGCCGGCGGATATTGAGCGGGTCCACACCATTCAGGCATCCAGAGATATTAAACTTGGTGATCTGCTGGTTGAAATGAAACTTTTGTCCCTTGATCAACTGAACGATGTTCTCACCCGGCAAAAAAACACTCATTTGTACATCGGTGAAGCGCTGGTAATGGTCGGCGCCCTGACCGGCGACCAGCTAAAGAGTCATCTTGAAGCGTTTTCGGCTGATCAGGCCAAATATCTGTCGAATGACGTAGAATTGCCAATTACTTCCCCCAACAGCGCCATCTGGGAAATGACTGCCGATCTTACCTACAAGATGGTTACCCGCCTGCTCGGCCTTCAGTTCAAAACCGGTTTATGTGTTGCAGTGACAACGATTCCAGCCAATTTCATGCTGGCTGCCATTGATTTTATTGGCGATGTTGAAGGACGCTACCTCATCCTGGTATCCGAGGAACTGCAAAAAACAATCGCCCGGGCGATTCTGAGCGAAGAGTCGGTGGATCACGAGCCGGTCGAAGTACTTGATGACACGGTTATGGAATTTGTCAACGTGGTATGCGGCAATGTTGTCGCCAAAGCATCACAGATGGGTGTTATCATGAACATCAAACCGCCGGTTGCCATCAGGCCGCCGGCCGGGGGACTGCCGATAGCTGAAGGCTGGATCGCTCTCAGCTTCCCGCTTCATATCAGCAACGGCGACACCATGGAACTAATCCTGCAAATTAGGGAGTAATTTCAGAAGAATCAGCTATTCAGGTTGAAGGTTGAAGGGTTCCCGCTTCAACCTTCAACCTGACTTTGCTTTACCGCCACACCTCATCCGTATACTCGCCGTTCAAATCCCGCACAAACAGCGGCGCCTCAACCACTGGTGCGGTCCGTCTCCCTTTGGCCAGTTCCACCATGAACATGGATACCGGTGACAGCGCATTGTTATGAATCATGCGCAGCCTCAGCACCGAAAGCTTCATTCCGGCAGCCAGTACCGTCAGTTCAGGCAGGCGTGACGGGAGCTGGATAAGACAGATCCTCCCGGAAGGTTTTACCAGATACTTTGCAGCGGCAATAAAATCGGCAAGTCGTGCGGTTGTCTCATGACGAGCGGTATCACGCCCGGCTTTCGGGCTGACTTTGCCGCTCCCTGCTGTGCGGAACGGGGGATTTGATACGACAAGATCAAAGGTGGAGTCCGGATACTTTTCACGCAGATCGAGGACATCTCCTTCATGTACGGTAACCCGGTCAGCCAGGCCGTTGTGCAGAATGTTCCGTTCAACCAGCGCCGCCATGTCCGGATTGTTTTCAACCGCTACCACCGAAGCGTTCTGGTTGATCCGGGCCAACACGAGTGAGATTATGCCGCAGCCGGCCCCAAGATCGATGATTTTCCTATCCACAGGGATCTGAGGGCAAAAACGTGCCAGCAGCAACGGATCGAGCGAGTAGCGGTAACCATGGCGCGGCTGGCAGATCAGCAGGTCAAACAATTTGAGTTCATCGTGCGTCAACACGTTATCGCTTCTTTTGAGCAGACAGTATTTTAGCCATCTCTTCTGAAGAATAAACGGGTAAGCGAGATTTTTTGAAATCCTTCTGGTTGCGGGTAACAATTGCGTCTGATCCAACATAACAGGCAGATTCATATATTACAGCATCTTCGAAATCGTTAAACCCGGCAGTAAGGGCAGCCTCAACGACATGCCTGTTGACCGGGGCAACTTCAAAAAGAGTCAGCAGTTTTTTAAGCTCCTCTACTGCTTTGGCTGTGCCCACTGCTTTGGCTGCGAGATAATAAACCGTTGTGATCGTGGTGCCGCACAGATACCCTATGATTGAGCCATCTTCCACCCCGGCAAACAGTTGAACCGCATCATCTGAAAATGGCATTCTATCCAAAAGCACGTCGAGGACGATGTTCGTATCAAACAGAATCTTCACCGATGTTTTTCCTCCAGATATTTTTTGTAATCATTTTCATCAAGGCTTGATTCACGTAACAGTCCACGCAGAGATTGAGTTATAGGTGCTGTCGGCACTGCAACATCTTTTTTCTCTGATGCCAACAATCTGAAATATTCAGCGACAAGTTGCGACACCGACTTTCCCGAATGTAAAGCGTAAGATTTTGCCTGCTCAATCAAATGATCTTCAAGGCGAAGGGTAAGTTTGGTCTGCATGGCTAAACCTCCAAAAAATAGACGTATATGTTTTTATAACATATACGTCTATAATTTTCAATATCAATGACACTTATTGTTTTTGATGAGGAGAGGCGAAAACTCGGACTTCATCTGATCCCGAAAACGGTTTTCAACGCCGCCTGAACCTTGATAAGTGTATCAGAATCAATTCGTCCTACGCTTCGTACCAACCTTTCCTCTGCCACACAGGGAAGAATACGGACTTTTTCCACATATCTTCGTCTATTTTTTCAAACACCGCCGTAGCTTGAGCAAACTCGGCAGCGTCGGAAGAACTCCATGTACCGGCAAGACCATCAAGATCATGATATTCAGTAGTGCGCTTTTTCTTGTCGATCCCCAAAGATTCTTTCAATAGTTTCAACATAAATGTCCCACACAACTATTAACCGCCTTTACTCACTTGTTATCAGTTTCTCCCTCATCCCTCATCCGCCTTTCTTCAACCTTCAACCTTTTACCCCTATTAATCCACTCCCTCACCAGCATCCCCGCAAAAAAAGCAAACGAAACCAGCGTAAGGTATTTGCCAATTCTGAACGGAAGCGGATCAAAACGGAACTCAACTTTGTGATTTCCCGGTGTGAGGTAGACACCGCGCAGGATATGATTGACCTGGACGATTTCGGTATTAATGCCATCTACGGTCGCCTGCCACCCCTTGTAATATTTTTCACCAAGGACAAGCAGCGCATTCCGGGGAGCATTGGCCTCAACAACAATCCGCTCCCCTGTGTAGACAGGTACCGATACGTTTTGTGCAGGAATCGGCGTCAACTGGCTGTTTGGATCTGCCATGGGAATTGGCGGCTGCGACTCAACCATTGCTATCGTCGCCGGATTGAACTGGGGATTCTGCAGAATTGCCAAACGCTGGGACGGGTCAGGTATTAGCGCCACAGACGGGACCAACCACCCCTTTGGCAGCACATGACGATTTTCAAGAATGACCAGCGAACCGTCAGGTGCAGTAAAGACCGGCACAAACCGGTCCCCCATCTGCGCTTTCTGCTGCAGGTATTCCTGATGAGGAAAAATAAGGTATTTAACATTCAGGATATCCGGCATCGCACTGATCAAACTGAAATTATCGAGATATTGTTGCCAGCGCATCTGCTGGACCGGATTGGAGGTAAACATCACCGGAATACCGGCCGTGGCATACTGCATCGGATCACTACCATCCATCGGGAGGGTCCGGTACTGCGGTGATTTTTTTCCCAGCAGATATTCTGTTTGAGGAGGCTTGACGCCCGTATTCCTGTGAGGTTCATCAACAAGAAACATGAACTTGTTGTTGATCCTCCCCACATCGCAGAGAAAGAGCAGCAGCAGGAGATACGGAAACATCTTTGCAGGGAGCCGTTTCCAGTGGTACGCAGCAAAGAGCGCGGCAAAGAGCGCTGCCAACACTGCTGCCAGCCCGGTCTCGGCAACAATATTATTCCAGCGCTGCCCAATCAACTGTGCACCCTGTTCATAACGGGTCGGCTGGGAAATAAGGTCTATCATCAAGTCGATCCAGTACTCTGACCCGACAATTTCCGCTCCCAGCATTATCAGCAAAAAAAGCGGAACTGAACATACGCCGATCAGATACTTGAAGAACGCTTTTGTCTTGCGAATATTTTCATCGCACAGCAGATCAAGCCCACGTGCCGCAAGAACTCCTGCACCAAATACCGGCAGGAACATGATCATTTTCGGCACCCGGAAGCGGTTAATGCCGGGGAAATAATCAAACAGAAGATTGTAGAACGGCGTGTACTTGCCCATGGAGAACAGGAGGCCCACAACTACGGCAGTCAGTGCAATCCAGGTGATCTGGTCGCGCCGGAAAATGAGGGGGAGCGGCAGCAGCAGCAGCGGTAGCAGCCCCAGATAACTGACTGTCTGGGTAAAACGCATCCTTCCCCAGTAGTATGATGAAATACTCTCCGGATTCGGCCCCGCCTCCTGGCGGGAAAGGCCGAACAACCCAGGGATGACTAACGCTCCAAGTTCCTCAGGCGGCAGTGACCACGACATCGCCTCTTCCCGGTTCAACCCCCCTTTTGGCTGACTGGCGCTGCCACTGCTGCTGGCAGCTGTATTAGCACCGCTTTCCGAGCCGCGATTGGTACCTTTGGACCAATTCGCAAGAGGAGCCAGGGAGATCGCAACTGTGGAAAGAAAAAAGAACAACAGTACCAGATTAAAGCCGAGCAACGTGAGTATGCCGCGCTTCCCTTCTGTCCGTTCGCTCAGAGAGATAAGGGCCAATCTTATGACCGCATACAGAGCCATGCCGAGGCAGGTGTAAAAAGCGATCTGCCAATGGGTATGAAAAAATTGATAGGCAAGTACAACAGCAGTGGTCAGGAAGAATATAACCCGTCGGGTTTGAAACCCCTTTTCCAGGAAATAGAAGGCCCATGGGGCAAAGGAGATGGTGGCAATCTTCATGACATGGCCGGCATTGATCAGTGAGGCGCTCTCCGGAGAGATGGAAAAAATTAAACCACCCAGCAGCGCAGCCATGCGGCTGGTGCCGATCAGACGACAATAGCAGTAGGTTCCGGCAGCACCAATGAAGAGGTGAAAGACGATATACCAGGCAACGCTTGCCGGGGCAGGAAAGATCCAGAATATGAGACGCTGAAAGAGCAGAAACTGCAGTGAAGCCATCCCCCCCTCATTAGTGTGACCACTGTTTATAAACAGGTTCCAATCAGCGGTTGAGAGGTTGAACTTGAAAAGTGACCAAAAGGGTTGGCTTCCGATCCCCTTCACTCCCCAGTAAAACTCGTTGATAATATCGGGAGCACGGATGATCTGCTGAGTAAAAAGAATCTTCGAGAAGAACAGGATCATCACTGCGAGAAGCGCAGCGATAATCAACATGTCTTTTTTACGTTCAGTCATTATTAATCTCCATTTTGATAAAATCCAACCAACCGCCCCACATATTGACGCCAGCCAAAATTCTCCACCAGATAGCGCCTGCCGACAAATCCCAGGTTTTTTCTCCGCGCCGGGTCTTGCAACAACTCAACTGTCCGCTCAACCATACCCTGTCGGTCGTCGGGGTCGCAGAGAATTCCGGAATAGTCCGCGTCAATATACTCAAGTGCCTGCCCAACCGCATCAGCGACCACCGGCACTCCTGCCCGGATTATCTCCGTCAGCTTGGCCGGGCATTTGGCCCGATTAACCAGAGTATCATCCAGCGGATAGATAGCCACATCGGCAGCGGCCAGATAATCCGGGATCTCAACCGGTTCCACCCAGCCAGCCATGATCAGCGACTCGGCAAAACCCATTTCCCTGGAGGCCGCCAGCAGGAGTTCTTCCTCCCCAAACCTCCCCTTCCCCACAATCAGAAAACGGACGTCGGGTATCCGCTCACGAATCCCCGCCAGTACCCGGTGCAGCCGTTCCTGTGAAAACTCAAAAAAGCGGGTATACAAAAGAACCACCGGGATGTCGACTCCGATAGACAGCTTCTGACGTATACGCAGGCCATCACCAGAGGGAAAATCTTCGACACAATTGGGCAGATAAAGAATCTTTTCCACTGCCACACCCAACCGTGCGGTCAGCATTTGCAATTCGCGACTGGCAACAGTAATTCCAGCAGCATGGCGGGACAGCCACTGTTCCTGATACGAGAAAAGTCGTTTTTCAGCGGAGGAGTAGGACTGCAGGTCATTCATCCCCCCCTTCCCCTCCCAATCGTCGCTATCGACAAACAGCGGCGGCATGCGCAGACCGCAGCGCTGCAGCATGATCATCAACATGGCTGCCAGGCCACCGTATCCCTTGGGTTTAAAGAGGTGAATCAGGTCCGGATTCTCAGCGAGTGCCGCACGGAACATCCGCCACGTAAGGACGGGAGTGGCAAGTACCTTGTTGTTTGGCCCGAGAAAAATATTGCGCAGCCGCACACCACGGGCATTCTCCGTCTTACCTGAGTCTTCCGGATTGGTGTAGGGAGGCGCCACGATAACCACCTCATGGCCGAGAGCCTGCAGTTCCACAGCAAGCGGGATCATCCGGGCAATCACAGTTCCCTTGGGGCGGATGCCAAAAGGTGCGAGAAAGACAATTTTCATTGCTACGGTATCCATAACGGTGAGGCCATGTATATTGCCGGAACAGCAGTAATTCCCTCAGCCAGAGGCCATGGCTCCCCCGTACCGTGACAAATCACATAAAGCTGATCAAGTCCCAATATTTCTTGAGCCGAACGCATCGATGACGTCACTTTGGGCGAACGCGTCAGTTTAATTTCAAACCCGAGTCGACGACCATTTTGATGAATAAGCAAATCCAGTTCTGCTCCGGTATGCACTCCCCAAAAAAATATTTCACCGCGGCGGGCAGCGGTTCGTCGGATTATTTCACGGACAATGAGCCCCTCCCATGAAGCGCCGCATTTGGGATGGGCAAGTAGATCATCCAGGCTACCCAAGCCCAGAAGGCTATGCAGGATGCCCGAATCAGAGACATATACTTTAGGCGACTTCACCTCTCGCTTTCCAACATTGGCAGACCACGGCGGCAGTCGAAAAGCCATATAGGTACCTTCAAGGATATCCAGATAACGCGACACCGTTTTATCGCTTACTCCCAACGCCCGCCCAAGTTCGCTCCCATTCCAGGTCTGTCCGTGATAATGCGCGAGCATAGTCCAGAAACGACGTAAGGTCAGCGCCGGCAGACTGATACCCAATTGCGGCAAGTCGCGTTCCAGGTACGTACGTATGAAGGCTTCACGCCACTCACGACTACCGGCCAGATTTTTTGCCAGTAATGCGCGTGGGAAACCACCCCGCAGCCAACGGTCGTCCAGCCAATCCGCGTTGGCTTGAACCAACGCGATTTCATCCAGAGCCAAACCATCGAGTTCGTGAAACACCACTCTTCCGGCCAGAGTTTCTGCCGTATGACGCATCAGTTCAGGAGCGGCGCTTCCTAATAGCAGAAAACGAGCCGGGGTATCCGGACGGTCAGCCAGCACCCGCAGCAGCGGAAAAAGATCAGGCCGGGTCTGAATTTCGTCCAGTACTACCAAACCACGCAGCGGGCGCAAAACAAAAGCAGGATCAGTAAGGCGAGCCTGATCCTCCGGGTCTTCCAGGTCGAAATGTTTGACCGGGCCACTCCATTGTGCAGCAAGTTGCCGTGCCAAGGTGGTTTTACCAACCTGACGCGGCCCGAGCAGAGCGACAACAGGGAAATTTACTAACCGGTCCGTGAGCTGTTCAAGATGTATTTGGCGTGGAATCATAGAGTATATTTACCATGAAAATCCGGATAGCAAAACCGATATTTCATGGCTATTGCAGATTTGAGGGATATTTGCTACTTGGCGCGAGAAAGACGATCTTTATCGTTTGTTCGCCATGTTATTACCGATTATAAAAGGGATGCGCAACTTTTTGGCGATTCGGTACAGACTTGAATCACGCATCAGGTAATATAACTCCAGCAGCAATCGCGATTTAACCGCAAATAATTTCGGGTGGTTACGCATCAACTGCAGGTGCATATCAACCTTGGTGCATCGATCCATGGAGCGTTCCCGGGATCCTGCCACAACCCGGTAGTAAAATAGCGTCTCCGGAATGCGGAACACCTTTCTGCCCGTTTCAAGAAGCGACAGCCAGAAGTCCCAGTCCTCCCAACCGTTCACCATGTTTGGATTGTACCCCCCCGCATTATCCCAGTCTGCCTTCCGGTAGAGGGCGGAACAGAATATCAGGTTGGAGAAACGCATTCCCCATGCAGAGAAGTCAGGAATATCCCAGCGTCCCTGACGCGCTCCGAAACATTCAGCCAGGCAGTAGACAATCCCAATCTCCGGATTTTGCTCGAGGATTTCAACCCCATGTTCAAGATAGGTATTGCCTATGCGATCATCGGCGTCAAGCGGCAGGATGTATTCGCCGCAGGCCTGGGCTATACCGGTGTTACGAGCCATGGCAACACCCTGGTTCGCAGTGTGAATAACCCTGGTACAGGGTTTATCGTATCCGGCAAGTATCCTATTTGTCCGCTCATCCGTGGAACCGTCATTCACCACGATGATTTCAAAGTCCCGAAAACTCTGCGCCAATACAGAGTCAACAGCCTCATCCAGGTATTCGCCCTGATTGTAGCAAGGAATAATGACGCTGACTTTAGGCACGGCCCGCCTCCCCACGAATAGATTGCAGAATGAAGCGCCCTATCCCAACCCAGCCGATGCCGGTGATGTTCAAAAGTCGGGGGCGGAACATCCGGAATTCCAACGCTACACGGTTCTCCAACATCTTTTTGAGCAGTGTTACCAACCGTTCGGCAAGGACCAGCGACAGTTCCGATTCACAATAACGTTGCGTATCCCGGTTTGCCTCCCAAATTCGGCAGAGCCAGTCATCGGAATGCCGGAAAAGGTACTCGCACCCTGAAACCGTAGAGGTGCTGATCCGTTGGTGGATGTCGAACTCCTCTTTGCTCGGATCAAGCCCCAACTCGGCAAGCAGGGAGCACCTGACCCGTCCGGCATTGGCGCGCTGTTCAGGATTGTTGACTTGGGAAACCTGCGAAGTGTGGACTCGATAGTCAAGTAGCACCTCGGGGATATTGCCAAATTCGCACAGTCTGGCGGCACGCACCCAGAGGTTATAATCCTCGGCATGCCGATACTCCGGGTCATACTCTAACCCCTGATCGAGAAAAATCCGGCGGCACAGCATCACCGTAGGGTGGGCAAGAACCGGGTCAAAGATCAGACCGCATGCCAGCAGACCAGAGTCGGTATGGTAGCGGCAGACCTTATCCGTCACCACACCGAATTTCCTGACCCAGGAGCCACAGACACCCATAGCCGGATTCGCATCCAAAAGCGCAACCTGCTTTTCCAACCGACGAGGGCGGCTCAGATCATCGCAGTCCATCCGGGCAACGTACTCTCCCCGCGCCAGGCGCAGACCATTATTGAGCGTAGAGATCAACCCTAAATTGCCGTCGTTTTCAACTAAACGGATCCGCGAGTCGCTGAAACTCCTAATGATTCCGACGCTCTGATCAGTGGAACCGTCGTTGATGATCAATAGTTCAAAGTCGCGAAACGTCTGTACGAGTATGCTGTCGATGGCGGCACGCAGATACTCTCCGCCGTTGTATACCGGCATGAGTACCGTGACCCGGGGGGAGGCGTTGGAAAGCGTCGTCATAACCGCACCCAACTGTCAGGGATCAAGTCACATGTGTCAACAGCGGAGTCGATGAACCAGTTCCGGGGAGCGATAACCGTCTTGTCTGGGTTTGCTCCCAGCCAAGCCCCCCACCAACTGAACGAGCTGTTAGCAATGATGTGGTGTCGGCAGGCACTCATCAAACGCATATCCTCGTACGCCTTTTCCGCCCCGTTCCCCTCGACGTAGGTAACCGGGAATCCGGTTTTCAGATTCTGCTTCACCCATTCCTGATCGTCCGAGAACACAAAGAGACGCGGAGAAGTAACCCGCACTCCGATTGTTTTCAGAGCAGCGGCATAATAATCGAGCGGGATCATGCCGTGAAAAGCAGCTGCATTGGCGTTCGTCACGTAATCCCCCCGGCGGAAATGGAGCGACACCGATTCACACCCATTGATCTCCCGCAACAATCCGCCATTAGCGTCATCGGGGATCGGTTTTACCGTAAAATCGTTCCGGATCAACCCGGCAGCATCACAGAAATATTTCTCACTCTGCCAGTAGCCATCCAAATAGCACTCATCCTTCAGTTGGAGGATGCCAGCGTCAAAATAATAATGTTTCTCCACAACGTAGCTTTTCGGCGGTGTATACCCCCACGCAGCCAGCAACCGCTTTGCGACCTTCGGCCACCGTCGGGTATCAAGCCCCCCCAGCCGCCGCGACTCCGTGGCAGTTGCCAAGTCGGTCTGTAGAGTGAACACATCCAGTTCGTACGACCGTGGGGTATCTATACTGGAATTACTGACGAACCAGCGGGTATCAAGCTTAAGGGGCACACCGTTGGCATGTGCCAGCCTCCTGGCAGCAGCGTACTGGAACATCTGATTACCTAAACCTCCCCACAATTTGACGATAATCATGGCACAATGCGTACTTTCATTGCGATTGCCATAAGAGAGTCATCCCAGGCAGACCGATGTTCTGGGATACGACCCGATATTGGTCGCAGTCTCGGAGCAGTTCCGCTATAGCCCGGTACGGCCCGGTATTGTACCCCGACTCGTCCGACTGGTAGAAGGTGTCATGGAGCAGAATATGTGCCTGGGGCACATGCTCGACAATGCCGGCCAACTCGCGCTGTACCGAGGTATAGCCGTGATCTCCGTCGACGAAAAAGAGCGGCCGGGCCTTCATTTCCGGGCTGTTGCGCAGAATTTCGAGCGAAGTATCAAGTCCATCCCCCAGATGCAGCTTCACCTGTGCCATACCGCGCACCAGATAGCCTCGCTTGGCATGGGGATGTTCGGCATGCTCAATATCATCTGGAAGATCGATTGAATGAATCTCCGTCGCCATCCCGAGGGCCGTACAGGTTTCATAAAAGAGCCGCGCCGATTTGCCAATATTTGTCCCCCATTCAAAAATGTGAGTCGGTTGTAGACGGCAAACGGCCGCCACCATCAGCATCTGTTCGTTAAGCGGAAAGGGATGAATCCCGACAACCGGTAACAGCCGGTCCATGACAAACCGGGACACAGCCCAGTTGTCAACCTCGAACTCGCCGCAGATCCTGTTGAGTTCACCACTGCTACGGTTCAATTCGAGCGTTTTTTTACCACGTATTTTGTTGATCCAGTTGATTATCTTCACTTTCTGACCTCACAGTATATTACGATACAGACCTTCGTACTCCCGCGCCAGACTCCCCCAGCAGAACCGCTCCTGCCATGCGGCAAAACCGCCCTCCGCCAGACGTCCTCTTGCCCCGGAATCCTGCCAAAGCCCCTCGACAACTCTCCGGGAACGTGCAACATCAGCGTGTGAATACCCCTTGCGGTCCGTACGGGTCGGCAGAATGACCCCACCGCCCGACCAGCCGACGATTTCGGCCGCATTGCCCGCATCGGTCGAAACAAAGGGGGTATGAGACGCCATGCACTCAAAAAGGACTAGCGGAGAACATTCGACCTGCGAAGGAAACAGGAACAGATCGGCCGCCTTGTAGGCAGCCACCGTCTCCTCACGGGGCAAAGTGGTTACAATGACCTGCTTTTTTATGTCAAAACGCTTGAACCAAATATTGTACAGCGTCCCCCTCAGGCGGCACGAGCGACCGCAGCCGCCCGGAACATTATTTGCTGCTATAACCAGGGTTGCGTTGTCGATACGTGCCCCCGCGAAGATGCGTAGCGCCTCGGCATGTCCCTTCAGTCCGGTATGGGAGCCAACGTGTAGGACCAAGAAACTATCGTCAGTTATACCAAGTTCAGCCCGAATATCAATTTTCGAATCAGGGATAAACTCATCCTCAGACGCACCGTTCGGGATGACCATGATGTTCGCAGCCCCGCAGTCGCGGGCAAAGTTGATGTCGCGGTATTTGTTTGATAGAAAGACATTCATGTCATACCGGCGCAACCACCCCTTCATTGCTGCGAAATAGTCACGAAACTGTGGAAGATACAGCCCGGAGAACCCGGTCGGAATAAAAACCTTTCTCCCCGGAATCTCATCCAGCATGGTTATAGCCACATCGGTCGCCCATTGCTGTGCGGCAAAGTTTGAGACTACTTCGAAAGCGGACTCTTTCAGAAAGCGCCGATACTCATCAATCTCGCCGCGCATACCGCGCACCAGGTTGCCGCTGATGGCAAACTCAACGATTTTGACCCCATTATACTCCTTGTCGATTCGCTCTGGAAGCCGCGTCGTCGCGACAGTCACGTCATGCCCCATCCGAACAAGTCGCTCGGAAAGCTGTTTGACCACCTCCTGCATGCCACCAACGGAGGGATGATAAAATTCGACTGTGTGGAGGATCTTCATGAATTATTCCGTATTGGTTCTCGATATGTTTCGCCGCAGCCGACGAACGACCCGGTCCCACATTGCAGGCAAACCTGAGAACCGGAAACACTTCAGATAATATTTTGCAGCAAGGAGAAGCTGTCCCGATTCCTCCGCCTTTTTTCCCGCCAAAGCGTAATATTCAGGAATTCTTCGGGCAATTATCGACTCATAACGAAAGTTATAATAGCTGTTAAATCGTTCATATACATTTATAATCCCCTCGATATTCCGGAGATATCTGGACGTATCAATCATTGCTTCGGAAGCCGCGCCGCCTTGGTGAATACGGTACACTGCCGCAATCTCGTTCAGGTACCCGATTTTTCCGAACCTGGCGTTCAGAAGGTGCAGAGGCCAGTCACCGTAGGAAAGTTGCTCAAACCATTCTGGAAAATCTCCGAATAATTTATTCCTGAATACGGCTGTAACCGTCGGAATAAAATTATTGAAGAACAAATCTTCTATCCCAGAAATCGCTTTCTGGTGCGGTGGGCAGAGGGATACCCCCGATTTTCCACCAAGCTCCGAAAGCGTCTCCGCGTTGTGGAAGCAGATCATAAAGTCCGGGTTCGCATCGAGAAAATCGATCTGTTTTTGCAATTTGTGCGGGGAACTCCAGTAATCATCACCTTCCAGGATGGCAACATAATCTCCACAGCAAGTTTGGTACGTCTCCATGAAATTTCGCATCATACCTAGGTTATTTTCCGGCAGTATTGCCCTGATCCGATCCGGGTACCTACGCTGATACTTCAGAAGTATGCTGCGCGTACCATCGGTGGAACAATCCTCGCCGACAACAATCTCATACTGGAAGTCAACCTCCTGCATGAGGATGCTTTCCAGTGCCTGCGAAAGGTATGCCTCGTGATTGTAGGTAATCATGAGAATACTGAGTTTCACTTTGTCGGGGCTCCCACAGCCGGAAGTTTTCCTGAACATGTGACAGCGGTTCTGATAATCCGGCAAATCGTAGAAATTTCGTCACCCCCTACTGCAGTCCCTGAAGGAAGCGATATCACCTTAGTAACCAACATTTCAGTGTTCGGCAGTAGCAGGTGGGAATGCGGAAAATATGACCGGTAAGGCTCCATCCGGTGACATCCAGGATAGAAATAGCGCCGCGCCATCACATTTTCAGCCTGCAACACCTCCACTAACAAATCACGACTTATTCCGGCTTCTTCCTCATCAACCTCAAAAACGACATACTGAAAATTACATTTTTCAGATTCATCATACACAACGGGACGAACACCCGGTACATCGTCCAGCTCTTTACCATAGTTATGGTAGTTTCGGCGGTTAGTTTCAATTACTTTGTCTAGACTTTCAAGTCCGGTCAATCCCATTGCGGCACATATCTCTGTCATTTTACCGTTGGTGCCAATATAAACGACATTGTCATAGCCAGAAAATCCAAAATTCTTCATCAGCCGAATTTTTTCCGCGAGACCATCGTAATTTGTTGCGACAATACTTCCTTCGAAACTGTTGAAAAACTTCGTCGCGTGAAAGCTGAACACCTCCGCCTGCCCGAAATTTCCGATCATCTTTCCCCGGTGCGAGCAGCCGAAAGCGTGCGCCGCGTCGAACATCAGCTTTAGGTTTTTGCGATCCGCTATTTCCTGGAGCGACTCAATATTGCAAGGACGACCCCACAGGTGAACACCGACAATGCCGGTTGTGCGGGGAGTAATCATCTTTTCAACACATGCTGGATCAATCGTGTGAGTCAAAGGATCAATATCACAGAAGACAGGTGTTATTCCCTGCCATTGCAACGCATGCGCCGTTGCAACGAATGTGAACGACGGAACAATCACCTCTCCCTGCAGGTCGAGCGCCCTTGTGGTGATCTCCAGTGCGACGGTGGCGTTGCACAAAGCAATGCAGTGCCGTACGCCCAGCATCGTCGCCAGCTTTTGCTCGAACTCCTCCACCAGAGGGCCGTTGTTGGTCAACCAGTTACGGTCGAACATGCCGTTGACTCTCGCTAGGAACTGCTCGCGGTCACCAAGATTCGGTCGCCCCACGTGCAGCTTTTCCGGAAAAGCAGGTACCCCTCCAAAGAGAGCAAGTTTTTCAATACGGTCCTTCATAATTACCTCGAAAAAATGAGATAGGTCGTCCTAACCATCATTCCAGCACTCTTTTAATTCGGGCCGGAACACCATAGGCAACAACACACTCTGGAATATCACTGACAACGACAGAACCTGCACCTATAAGTGCCCGGGAACCGATGTTCACATGATCGCTCACAATGGATCCAATGCCCACCCATGCTGCTTTGCCAACCATGACATAACCACCAAGAGTCACACCGGGACAAATATGAGCACCGTCTGCTATTTCACAGTCATGATCAACACTCGCCCTGGTATTAATAATCACGTTTGCTCCAACCCTGGAACCGGGGTTTATTATTGAGCCTGCAGCTATAACGGTCCCATCCCCAATCGATGCATCAGCAGCAATCACAGCATGAGGATGGATAGCGCTAGCTAAAGAGAAGCCTTCTTTCAGGACCACCTCGGAGAGTTTCAGCCGTGCTTCACAGTTGCCAAAACCTAAGATAATATGGCTCACTCCGTCAGCTTTCAGACGACCCAAAGCTTCACATCCGCCGAAGACAGGCAGACCCAAAAACTCGCGCGGTTTCTGGTCCACATCATCGATGAAGCCGCGAAGTTCAAAGCAGCCCTCCAGTCTGACTACATCAGCAACAACCCTTGCATGACCCGAGGCACCCCAAATCACAACTCTGCTTTTAACTTGGTCCATGAAAGTACCTCAATTTCACCAGAATTTTGGGAACAACAAGGCGCGCGTGATCATATGGCCGGACTTCCTCATAGGCTTGATCAGGTAGCATACGCCGTGAGCAGATACCCAGTATGAAATACAGGAAGCGACTGCGGCCCCAATGCCTCCGTAATGCGGGATGAGAACAAGATTCAGAGCAACATTAACCACCGCGGCCAACACATTTACCCAGAACAAGATCCAGATCCAATTCATTGCGAAGAGATAAGCACCGCGTGCCATGGCCAGGTTTATGAACAGATCGCTCCAGATAAGAATAACAAGCATTGGCGCAGCGGCTGCGTATGCCTCACCGTACAGTAGTTTTATGACAAAAGGGCCCAGGAATGTAACAGGTATTGCGACAGCATAGCCCGCAAAGGCAAGAAAGTTGAAAAGCTTCTGGAGCCTTTTATAAAATTCCGCTTCGTCAACTTCCCTCGCCCTTATGATATTAGGAAATACAGAGGCGATAATAGCGCTGGGGATAAAAAACCACAGTTCAGCAACCCGAACCGCTGCAGCGTAAATGCCAAGTTCTTTGGCGTCACTGATCTGACCTAGCATGACCTGATCAATACGAAAACATATCATGGAAACTATGCTGCCGAGTAACACCGGCCAACCGCCGAAGAGAAGCTCCTTCGCTACCGGTAATCTGAACTTCCAACTTCTGATAGCCCCGCCCTTAACGGAGTATACAGAGAGAAGGCCGACTGCACCGATAGCCAATTCTGCCAGATTTGCCGCAGCGAACGCTGCCAGAGGAGCCTCCGACAAAATGAGGATGACTCTGAAAGCAGCGGCAATGAGGAACCCGATACCCTTGGCGTAGACCACATACTTTGACTTAACCTTCGACTGAAACCAGAAATCAGCAGCGTCAAAAGCGTTGACGGTAAGTGACCAGCCAACGATGGCAACTATGATCTGTGTCAGTAAATCTTCGGGCTTTATAATGGCTACAACGCCAATAACGCCAAGGTAGCAGACGAGACCAGCCGTGAACCTCAGTACAAAGGTCGTCCCAAGGTATTCATTGGATCTTTCCGGATGCCTTACCAGATCACGGATGACGATGCTGTCAATGCCAAGCCCTGCTATCGCGCCCGCCAGCCCCACCATCGAGGCTGCATAACTCATAATGCCGAACTGAGATGGCCCCAGATAGCGCGCAACCCACACTCCAACAAGAAGGCCAACCCCCATACGCAGGATTTTGTCTCCGATGAGCCAACCGCTGTTCTCCACAGCTTCCTGAAAAACGTGTCGGTTTTCAAGGCGTTTTCGGATAAATCCCGGGAGATAGCGGAGCCATATTCGGTCGGTCGGTGTGGTGGTCATTCAGTTCCTGTCATTCGTTTTCGTATCTATCGCTTTGTCATCAGACTACCTTCTCTTATTCATGACCAGTAAACCGGGACAGATCTATTTTATCCCCTGTCCTACCAGCTTCTTGAACTGCCAACCTGTACTTCTGCCAATATTCAGCATTATTGACCCGGTTTTTGCACAATTCCTGAAACCACTGCCGTAACCCCTCACCCGGCCTTCGGCCACCCTCTCCCACCGGGCGAGGGGATGATCTTTGAGCATTCGTGGCTTTGTGTAATCATAGTCCTGTCTTTGCCAGTATAAATTCCCGTATGTGTCGTGCAGCATTCAAAGCTTCTTCAGCTTCTTCGACCTCTGGCATGTAGAAATCATCGGGATAACGAAGTGACACCGCGTAAGAAGTCAAAAAAGCAAAACTCTGCAGATCGCTGAATGTGGGATCATAGCTAATACACTTAACCACAAGTAACGAAATGTTATGCGTTATGAACGGATCATTTCCCTTCAAGGCGAGGTACATCTTCAGATATTTTTCAACTGCTTGCTGACAATGAAAGCAGATGGTGTCTGTAGTTGGCTCGGCCGCCGTCAATCCATATTCTGCAGTCTTCAGGTCATTATCCGCCTTAATGATCCACTGCTCGACAATGGTCTTTAATTGTGCGTCCACAATAGTTTCCCCTCCCGTAAAATCACCCGCGAAAGGGTCGGCAGTTCACTCTCGGAACGGAATTTATCTGATTTTTTCATAACAAAATCAACATTATAACCTCTTTGTGACATATCACTATAAAGTCTGTTCAAGACAGCATTTCGTTCACGCCAGTGCAGGTCGTGCTCAAGCAAAATCGCGATATCAATATCGCTCTGCTCCCGGGCCGTACCTTTGGCGTAGCTACCAAAGAGGTAGACACTTTCAGCTCCGGGAATAAAGGAAATAACCACATCCTTAATAATTTCAAAATCGGCTGTTGAGTACATGTAATTCACCTCCCTGAACCTCTAAGAATGCATAAACAAGAAAGACCTATTTTAGTCCCGATGTACTTCAAAACCGGGTATCACACAAAGGCACGAAGACACGAAGAGAACAAAAATGATATTTATTGGACAGGCCCCTTTTCATCCCCTACCGCATAAGCTCTTCCACCATCATCCGCGCAACATCCTTCATCCGTTTTTTCGGCCGCCAGCCAAGCATTCGTGACGATTTTTCCGGATTGGCCCTGCTGACCATGATCTCCGAAGGGCGCAACAGCGATGGGTCACTCTCCACATGCTCACGCCAATCAAGCCCCACGCATTTAAACACTTCTGCCACAAAATCCTCAAGCCGGTTGGTAAAAAGACAACCCCACAGAACTCTGCCTCGCAAGATTATAGATTTCATTTGGCTGAACAGTCACCAGAACCTGAAGTACACTGCAGGAATATTTTCTGACTGCTGAAACGTACAACTTTAACACTCTTCTTCGTGGCTCAGTATGAGCAAAACTATTGCCCCCCCGCACCATATACCCGCCCCGTTGCCACCCCTAAATCGCAGAGCAATTGGGTCAACTCGTCCCTTCGCTTCAATGACGTTATCACCAGCAGGGCACGTTCCAACAAGACACCATCGGCTACCGATACAATCGGGATACCGAAAAATTTTTCACCTTTTTTTATATCATCCATGACTGCAACCAAATTCAATCCGGTTTCCTGCAGAGACAGATATGCCACCTCGGCAACTTCATCAACACCGCAAAACGCCACCTCGTGCACTCCGGAGTCTTCCAGGCGGCGAAACAGGTCAAGGTAATCCTGGCGCGCAACGGTGTAGAGGCTGGTAAAATAATTGAGATGTTGATAGGCAAGCCGACTCTTCTCGGCGATGCCCTGCGGAGTGAGCAGGTAGGCGTAGCGGTTGCTTGGGAAGTTTTTTACGCGCACAAAACCTTTGGCAACGAGGTTCTTCAGGTAGGAGTTGACCAGGCCGACAGCGATGCCGAGACGGCGGGAGAGTTCACGCTGCGACAGCGGTTCTTCGCCGCTGATTTCGGAGAGAAGCTGGAGGGAACGGGATGAATCAAGCGGTTTTTCGTTTAAAACGTTCATGATTTGAACATTAGTATGGAAGGAAAATAAAGGCAAGAAGTTTGTTCATTTTGTGAACTATCATGATGGGGGGGGAATAAAACCGTATTTACAGGGATAAAGGGGATGAATGGGATAATACCCGTAAAGAGCACAAATACTTAGTTTTGTTTAAAACCTACTAGTCTTTGTGTTGGTATTATGCCGTTATCCCTAGTATCCTCTTCATCCCTGTAAAATTGAAAGTTTTTTGGGTGTATTGTGATTTGCAAGAAACCACCGGTACGCCCCGGCAATGCCTTCCCGCAGAGCAGTGGTGTGGTGCCAGCCCAGTGCATGGATACGTGATGAATCCGCAAGCTTACGCGGTGTCCCGTCAGGCTTGCTTGCATCAAAAACCAGTGCACCGGCAAACCCGACCACATCCTGTACCAACAACGCCAGATCACGGATACTGATCTCCTGGCCGGAGCCGACATTAATCAGAGCCGGTGCGTCTGGATCATTAATCAGTGCATCATAACGGCTGTCATCGAGGTTCATCAAATACACGCAGGCGGCGGCAAGATCATCAACCTGAAGGAATTCACGCAGCGGCGTGCCGGTTCCCCATATCGTTACTGAAGTATCTCCACTCTGTTTCGCTTCATGAAACTTGCGGATCATGGCCGGAAGTACGTGCGACTTTTCCAGATCAAAATTATCGTTGGGGCCGTAGAGGTTGTTCGGCATGACCGACAGGTATGCGGTGCCGTACTGCTGATTGTACGAGCGGCACTGGCAGATTCCGGCGATCTTGGCGATAGCATAGGCATCATTGGTCGGCTCAAGCGGGCCGGTCAGCAGATGTTCCTCTTTCATTGGCTGCGGGGCATATTTCGGATAGATGCAGGTGCTGCCGAGAAACAGAAGACGGGTAACACCGTTCAGCCAGGAGTTGTGAATGACGTTGTTCTGGATCATCAGATTGTCATGTATGAACTCGCCCTTGCACGTACTGTTGGCAATAATCCCCCCTACCCGTGCCGCCGCCAGAAACACGTACTCCGGCTGCTGCTCGCGAAAAAAAAATTCTACCGCCGGTTGATTACAGAGATCCAGTTCAACGCGCGATCTGAGGAGCAGATTTGTATATCCCTGGGCTTGAAGCGCCCGGACAATTGCCGACCCAACCATGCCGCGATGGCCTGCTACATAGATTTTCGCCTCATCCCTCATCCCTCATCCCTCATCATTCTGCGTTTCCATACCGAATAACCGTCGCCTTTTCCAGCGTGATCATGCCACCTTTCATCATGCCGTCAATGCGCGGCATGATGGCGTCGATCTTCTCCTGCATATCGACTACCTCCACCACAAACGGCAGATCCGCCGAAATATCAAGCAGTTTCTGGCTGTGGTACACCCGGTTGGCACCGAAACCGCATACCCCGCGCAGAACGGTTGCCCCCGAAAATCCCTCCGCGTGCAGCAATTCCACTAATGCCTCGTACAGCGGTCTATGCTCGAAGCGATCTGCCTCGCCGATAAATATGCGCATCAGCACCTGCTCACCGATAAGTTTACTCATAACACCATCCTTGCTCATGTCAGTGATCGAACAGTAACAATGCCAAGCCAGGTAAACAGAAGACAGACAGCAACACTGGTTATGACGTTGACACATGCGACCAGAAACTGCCCATCTTCCAGCAGGGAAAACGTTTCGTAGCTGAACGTGGAAAAAGTAGTCAGCCCTCCCAGAAAACCGACCGTCAAGCCAAGTCGAAGGGTATCCGGTATCAACGTACTGCGCAGACCGAGTTCCATAACCAGCCCGATCAGATAGGCGCCGACAATATTGACTACCAGCGTACCGTACGGAAACGCTCGCCCGGCAAGAGAGTAAACCCACCCCGACAGGTAGTAACGGGTAAGCCCGCCACCGGCACAGAATAAAGCTATTGTCGCCGCTGTTTTCATCCCGGAAATTCTCCGATGCTTAAAGATGCTCCCCGGTGGTTGTCAGCACCAGCTTGCCATGTTTGACCCCTTTGACACTGATCAGCTCATTTGCAATCTGCTTTACCACCAGCACGGTGCCGCGAATTACCAGCACTTCGAGGCAGTTGTGCGCATCCAGATGAACATGCAGAGCAGACACAATCTGATCATGGTGAACATGCTGATGATCGGTCAGTTTGTCAGCAAGATCGCGAACATGATGGTTATAGACCAGGGTCACCGTTCCAACCGCCTCCTGCTCCTCGGCACCGCACAGCTCCTCTACGAGAGAAGCTCTGATAAGATCCCGGATCGCTTCCGAACGGTTCATATAGCTTTTCTTTTCAATTAGCTGATCAAAGTTCTGCAGTAGTTTTTCATCGAGTGATATGCCAAATCTGACCGTCTGTCCCACGTGTTTTTCCCCTTTGTGTGGCTCTCTTGGTGGCGCTATCGTAGCCGATTATCATCGGAATGTCACGATCTGGTGTATACCTTATTTTCGTGTTATTTATTATTTATTTGTGTTACTTCTTCAACCCGGATGAGAGATGAGGGATGACTTTATTTTTTCCATTCTCATCACTCCTCCCTTATCCCTCATCGTCAAGGATTGTCACAAATGCTTTCCATCAATGCAGCCGTACTTGATCTGAAACGACTTGATCTGCTGGCTGGCGGCGATTCGCCGATTCATGCGCTTGATGCACGTGCCAAGGTTCTGGTCACGCTGCTGTTCATTGTTTCAGTTGTTTCATTCGATAGATACGAACTTGCCCGCCTGCTGCCGTTCTGCATTTTTCCGATCGTCACCGCTACGCTCGCCAAATTGCCGTCGCGCTACCTGCTGCGGAAAATTGCGCTGATCTGTCCGTTTATACTGATGGTAGGGATATTTAATCCGTTGATTGACCGCTCTCCGCTGTTCCAACTTGGCACGCTGGGGATATCCGGCGGCTGGATCTCACTTGTGTCACTGCTTGTCCGTTCACTGCTCACCGTTGGAGCGGCAGTCGTTCTGATTGGAAGCAGCGGCTTCACGGCAGTTTGCAGGGCACTGGAGCAGCTCGGTGCCCCGCAGTTTTTCGCCATGCAGCTGTTATTCCTGCATCGGTACATGTTCGTACTTGCCGAGGAGGCAGGCAGGGCTTCCCGGGCTCGCGAACTTCGCTCGTGCGGTAAAAAGGGGCGGGGGGTTGCCAGTTTTGCTTCACTGGCAGGGCACCTGCTGCTGCGCACCTGGCAGCGTGCGGAACAGGTACATACCGCCATGCTGGCTCGGGGCTTCAGCGGGCACTTTCACGCACTCAATAACTCCCGCTTCGCTGCTCCCGAACTACGTTTTCTACTCGGCTGGTCAGCCTTTATTATCGTACTGCGCCTGGTTGATATACCGCTCATCCTTGGTACGCTCTGCACAGGAATACTGTCATGAGTCACCATATTGTCGAGGCAATCAATCTTCGGCACCGGTATCCAGATGGTACCCTCGCCATAAAAGATGTGTCATTTCGCATTACTCATGGTGAATCGGTAGCAATTATCGGCGCCAACGGGGCGGGAAAATCAACGCTACTGCAACACCTTAACGGCTGTCTGGAAGCCACCTCCGGTCAGATTCGCATCGGAGACACGCCGTTTTCAACGGGGACGCTCCCTGACATCCGCCGCACGGTCGGTATGATTTTTCAGAATCCTGACGATCAGCTCTTTATGCCGACAGTTTACGAAGATGTCGCATTTGGCCCGATGAACCTCGGACTTCCGGCCAATGAGGTTGAAAAGCGGGTGACCGAATCACTCCAACTGGTCGGGGCAGGGCATCTGCGCAACAAGCCGCCGTACCATCTCTCCGGTGGCGAAAAAAAACGGGTGGCCATCGCCACCGTGCTGTCGATGTCACCCAATAGCCTGGTTATGGATGAACCGACCAGTGGACTTGACCCGTACGCACGTCGGCAGCTGATATCGTTATTGCTGGGATTTCAGCATACGAAAATA
>JAQTQX010000053.1 GCA_028712075.1 Desulfuromonadaceae bacterium | reverse complement strand
CGACGGCGATCAAGGCCATCAGCCAGGAGCAGAATACCGGCCAGGCGGGCCACAGTAAGCTGTTCCTTGACCGTCAGCCGCTGGTACTCTTAATGCTTTCTTTTGGGAAGTGATTTGCGGTGATACCGGGCAATGACAGCGGCCATTTCCCGTTCGCGGGGGGTAATTCCGAACAGGTCGGCATGCCGGATCAGGTGGCAGGAATGTTTATGGTGGCTGTGATAGCTGATGTAGTAACCGGTGTCATGCAGCAACGCTGCTGTTTCAAGGATAACCCGGTCACGTTTCTTCAGCCCGAACGTATCTGCCAGCTGATCAAACAGCTCCAGTGACAGGGTGGCCACCTGCAGGGAATGCAGATCATCCATCTGACAGGATTGCCCAAAGCTTATGACCGATTCCCGCCACGAACGGGGAGCCTGTGCTTCCGGTCCCATACCACGACGTTTGATCGCCTCGAGAATCATCCCTTCACGGATACCATGGCCGTTAATCAGCAGGGTATTGGCGGAAAACAGCTCCATCAGGGTATCCACCAGACTTACACCGGCCACAATAATATCGGCTCGATCCGGTGAAAGCCCCGGTATATCACGCCGCTCCTTGAGGTCACGGCGTTGAAGCATGGCCAGCAGATGCACTACCTCGGAGCGGAGTACTTCAAGACCATGCACGCTTTCCACCGGATTACGGCGCAACTGCAGTGCCATCTGGCCAATGGCGTTGATGGTGCCACCGGAGCCGATCAGGGTCGGCAGGATCAGCCGGTCCCCATCCAGCTGCTTCTTGACCGTATCCCGGATATGCTTCTGGAACTTGCGAAAGTCGGTGACACGGGGTGGGTCGATGCTAAAAAAACGTTCCGTCATTACTACGGCACCAAGTTCAAAGGAGTAAAACTCCTCTACATGGGTTCCCTGGGCGGTGATCAGTTCAACACTGCCGCCACCTACATCAATGACGCCAAACCGTTTGCCGTTGGTATCAAAATTACGCAGTGCCGACTGGGCCGCCAATGCCGCCTCCTCGTCGCCGGTAATGACCCGTATCTCGCTCCCCAGCAGTTCGGAAAAACGTTTTACCAGACGGGGGCCGTTGGTGGATTTGCGCATGGCGCTGGTGGCAACCGCATCAATGGCTTTAACCTTAAGGCCAGTCACCAGCTTGTGCATCCGGGTCAAGGCAGCTTCGGCACGGGCTATGGCAGCAGCAGAAATCTCGCCGGTCTCGGCAATCCCTTCCCCCAGCCGCACGGTATCCTTTTCGTCATCAAGAATACTGAAGCTGCCGTCCTGATTGCATTCAACCACAATGCAGCGGATGGAATTGGTACCGATATCTATGGCGGCAAGACGTTTTGGGGGCATGCATCAGGCTCCTTGATTAAATGGTGCTTATTCGTCTTTGCAATCAAGATGACTTAAAAACAACTGTTTTGGTGTCGGATGCTGCCCGACACGATTGGGCGAACAGCCGTTCGCCCCTACAGATTACAGGTCATCTTGATTGTAAATTGGAATTAACTATGCTTCATGCTGTTCAGGGTCCGGTTGTATCCGAGATTGTTGAGACGGTACAATGACTCTCCTTACCGAGCACACAACCTTGCGGGACGGAACCGCATACCAGCAAAACCTGGCCGGTTTGCCCGCTTTTTCACGCCGTTCAAGGCAAAGGCAGCTTCCTTTGGCAAGGCCGGTCAACAGTTCTCTTCCCATCAGCAGAGCTGCCGTTTGGCTCAGGAGCGGTTCATGACCGACCAGCATAATACTGTCAGCTTTGTTCAGGCGATAAATCAGTTCTGCCAGTTGCTCTGCTGTTTCATCCGGTGCAAGCTGCAGGTCTGCCACCAGTGCGGTATGTTTACCCATAGCTGCCATAATCAGTTCAGCGGTCTGCACAGCACGGGTCAAGGGGCTGGTAATGATCAGTTCAGGCCGTACCTGCATCTTTTTCAGGCGCAGAGCAAACTTCTGTATCGTTTTACGCCCCTTGGGTGTCAGCCAGCGGACACTGTCTTCCAGCCCTTCTTGTCGTGCAACGGCTTCTGCATGTCGTACCAGATATATTTTCACAGAGTGCTCCTTCTTGTTCATAATACGGCGTAAGATGCCGACTCACAAGGGGCTAACTACAGTTTAACACAACTGTGACAATACTGGTCGTGGGATGCAGGCTGGGCCAGAAGTCTGTTTAACTTGGGAAATCATAGCAATAAATAAAGGGTGTAACGACAGAAGGTAACAAACTTATCCTTGTGGCCTGATGTAACATATGTTATATCAAGAAAAGTAGATATAGTAGTTTTATGAAAGCTGATCTATGCTTCTTGATGTTCTTAAAGCTTTTGCTGATGCCAGCCGTCTGCGCTTGGTGGCGATCCTGCTGCGCGGTGAATTTACCGTGCAGGAGTTGACTACCATACTTGAGATGGGACAATCTCGCATCTCGCGACACCTCAAGATTCTGACCGAGGTGGGGGTGCTGTCGGTCAAGCGTCAGGGAACCTGGAGCTACTACCGAGCCAGCAGCGAATCTCCCTTTTTCCGTGCCATCAGACCGGCACTGGAGCAGGAGCTGAAGACC
>JAQTQX010000052.1 GCA_028712075.1 Desulfuromonadaceae bacterium | reverse complement strand
ACCACACCGGTTAATCTGGCACCATCTTGGGCCTACGCAGGGGTTACCAGTGGCAACCGCCAAATAACCCTGAACTGGACCTCGGCTTCAAAGACATCGACAACCGGCACCTATACTCTGTACTGGTCCAAAACCCCCGGCGTGACGAAAAAAACCGGTTTCAAGATCTCAAACGTAAAGTCCCCCTATATCCATACCGGCCTGAGTAACGGCACCTCTTACTATTATGTATTAACCGAGACCGTTGCAGGTATTGAAGGGGCCGAAAGTCTGGAGGTTGCCACAGCCCCCAAAGGGATGGTGCCGCAAGCACCTGCAGGCATTACTATCTCCCCCCTGAATAACGCCATATTGCTTACCATTGACCGCACCGGTGTTGCCGCAACAACCAAATATAATCTTTAGTGGTCTGCTTCTGACAAGTTGACCAATGCAACCAAGCTCTCAAATGCCTTTGGCAGCACGACAACCTTCAGGCACAATGGACTTACCAACGGTACGATCTATTACTATGCTGTAGCTGCAGAAAGCACGGAAGGAGAAGGGGCCAAGAGCAGCATTATGGCCGCCACGCCACTGGCCGATATCAGCGCCACCAACTATGTCGCAGGCAGCAGCAGCGCAAAACCGGCTGCCCCCAAATCCGTTAGCGCTGTAGCAGCCAGTCAGCAGGTAGCCATCTCTTGGGATATGCCCAAGAACCAGTTACCAACGGTTTTCGACCCGGCGGAAACACCGACACAAGCGCCGGTTATCTCCGCCTACAACATCTATTGGGCAACATCATTGATTACTGACTTGAAAAAGGCAAACAAGCTAACGCTTACGGTCTCCAAAGAGGTCACGCTGCCAGTGACTTTTGTGCATAATACCGGGCTTACCAACAACACTCCCTACTACTATAGTATCACAGCAGTTGCTGCTACAGACGTTGATGGCAATCCGCTCAAAAATGCGGCAGGCACCGTATTAAGCTTTGAAAGCCCTACCAGTAGTCAGGTAATGGCTGTGCCAGAGGCAAAAAAGCCAGCAGCACCGACCGGACTCTCTGCCACATCCGGAGCACAACAGATAGCACTCAGCTGGACCGCCAGCAGTACCAGTGGTGCCGTATACCGCCTGTATGTCTCAGACAAAGTTCCGGCATCACCCGAAGAGTTGGTAGCATCTCAGAACCTTGTTGCAATTACAACAACCCCTTCGTATACCCATACTGCCCTGCAGTCTGGAATTACCTATTATTATGTGGTAACCGCGGTAACAGATGCAGAAAGCGCTCCCACAGCTGCCGTGGCCATTGCGTTACGATAAGCAAGTAACGGCTTTGGCAGACGGTAGCCTGAACATGACAACCATCTTGTAGTGTGGTATGGTTCCCAGATTATCTGATCAGGACATGAACCATGCTTGCTTCAATGCTCGTTGCACTTATAATATCTCTGTTTTCTTCGCTGTTATTAATCCGCTATCTCCATGTGCATCAACATTTGACAGCCGATCAGACACAGGGGCCTCAAAAATTCCATCTGGGGATTACACCAAGGATCGGAGGGGTTTCGCTTTTGTGCGGTCTCCTGGGTGGTGGTCTGGTGGCAGCGACCAAAGGACTTTTACCCACGGGATTTTTGTGGGGATGCCTGTTGTCTCTCGCCCCTGTTTTCCTGGCCGGTCTTGCTGAAGATCTTACCAAGGTGGTTCGCCCAAGCTGGCGACTGCTGGCCTCATTTGTATCGGCCGGTATCGCCTGCTGGCAGCTTGGCGCAATCATCACCCGGCTTGATATTATAAGTCTGAATACCCTGCTTGTTTCTTTTCCTGCGGGAGCCATAGTCATCACCATTATAGCCGTAGGTGGCATCTGCCATGCTTTTAACCTGATCGACGGCTACAATGGACTTGCCGGCGGTGTCGCTGCAATGGTGCTGTGTGCCTTAAGCTATGTCTGTCTTCAGGTGGGTGACCGGCAGCTGTTGGCCCTCTGCCTGATCTCCCTGTCAGCAGTGATGGGGTTTCTGGTTTGGAATTACCCACGCGGTTTGATCTTTGCCGGAGATGCGGGTGCCTATTTACTGGGATTTATCATCGCGCTGATCTCGGTACTCCTGGTTGCCCGCCACGCACGTGTTTCTCCCTGGTTTCCTTTCACGTTGGTTATTTATCCTGTCTGGGAAACATTGTTTACCATCTATCGCCGCAGAGTTATCCAAGGCCAGGCAACCGGACTACCAGATACACTGCATCTGCATCAGATGGTATTCAGTCGGCTTGTCCGCTGGATGGTTGGACGACGTGAAGCAAAACACTTGCTCCGCCGAAACTCCATGACTGCTCCTTATTTGTGGGGTATGGGGTTTATTATTATTGTTCCAGCACTTTTATTCTGGGAACAAACACTCATTCTGCAAATTTGGTGTATCTGCTTTATCTCGTTCTATGTATGGCTGTATCGTCGAATTGTCCGCTTTCATGCCCCCAAATGGCTGATCTTGCGCAACAGGGTTTACCTGCATGCACGCCGTAAAACCAAGCACCTCCTACCCCTCAAAAGCACCTTGAATAAATAATAAATAATAATTGCTTGTTAATGTATTTGGGCGTTTGAATTCATTCATAGAGGTCCGAATCTAAAGTGTATGCAGGAGAACCCCCGACATACGAACTAAAACCGGAATTTGCTTAGAACCAGATCTACGCCCCAACGCACAACAATTCAACTGGTTTTTCCTGCCACCAGCCTTCTCCATC
>JAQTQX010000051.1 GCA_028712075.1 Desulfuromonadaceae bacterium | reverse complement strand
CAGGTAAGTATCACACAAAATAGTCGGTACTTGTCATTATGTCAATACGGTGTATTTTGGCATGGAATTCACACAACAAAAAGGAGAATGAAAATGACTGATAGTTTGGCAACGCTGCAAAGTAGAAGAACGATTCGCAGGTATAAAGATGAGCCGCTTTCCCGGGAGACGCTGGAAAAAATTCTGCTCGCGGCTCAATGCGCCCAATCCTGGAACAACAGCCAATGCTGGGAACTTGTTCTGATTGACGATCCTGAAATCAGAAAGAAACTACAGGAAACCGTTCCTTCGCAAAATCCTGCTTTCAGGGCGATTGTTGAATCTTCAACGCTTGTCTGCGTCTGTGCGAAAACCAGGCTGGCGGGATTTTTCGGGAACGATCCGGGCTCAATTCTGGGGGATTGGTTTATGCACGATGTTGGCATTGTGACTCAGAATATCTGCACCCAGGCTCATGCTCTCGGACTCGGGACAGTAGTTGTCGCGTGGCTTGACCATGCCGCGGCAAAAACGGTTATTCAGCTTCCCGAAGGCTACGAACTCGTATCTCTCATCCCGTTAGGATATCCGGAACAAGAGGCGCGTGCCACGCCGCGTAAAAAAGTAAATGATTTTGTCCACAAAAACAGGTTTGGCGCGAAATACGCCGACCACTGATTTGACGCTCGAACCATTAACCAAGGATATTTCAGAGGAGACAGCAATGATAAAAGTAACTATTTTGTACCCCCGCACCGGAGGGACGTTCTTCAACCTGGACTACTACATCGACAACCACATGGCACTTGTGAGGAATACGCTCAAGCCGTTCGGATTGCAGGCTGCTGAAGTTGATGCCGGTTTTGATGAAAAAACTTCACCATTCTTTGCAATCGGTCACCTGCTGTTCAATTCTCTGGCTGAATACGAAACCGGTTTTTCAGCAAAGGGGCATGAACTTTTGGCGGATATACCGAATTACACGGATATCGAACCGGTGGTACAGGTAAGCGAATCACGTAAAACTGTTTGATTGGCGCCGTTTCACAGGGTCGTGTCTCTGCTTTTCATAAATGGAAAATGGAGATGCGACCCTTGAAGCACACGGGGTCTCCCCCGCCGTCCTCCCACACCACCGCACGAACGGTTCCGCACAACCCCTCAAAACTATCCACGGCGTTTCGCCTTATTTGCTTTCCACGCCTGGATAGCTTCCGCAAGTGCTGCACCGTGATGTTCCTGAAAAAACTCCCGGATATGTCGATTGTACTCAAACTGCATCCCAATCTCTTTCGACACTTTCGGTCCTTGCCGATCTGCTTTCCAAGCGTATATTGCCTCTTGTAGCGTTTTGCCCTCTCCATGTTTAATGAAATCGCGCATGATCTCGTTGAAATGAAAGTGAGATCCAATCTCTTGCTCGAAGAAGGCCCGAAGAGCCTGACTGCACCTCCACCCGCCACTAATTACCGTTTCTCGAAGCAGTTCTTTCGGCATCTGGTTTTTCGATTTCCGCGTTTTGGAGTAAGGCTGGTCAGTTGGAGCAACTCCGCTCCTCAAAAAAACTTCTACACGCAATTGGAGGTTTTCTTTTGAACCAGTTGTCGCTAAAGCATTTGCGCGACAAAAGCTCAGCAATTCCACTTTCAGCCAATAGAAACTGCGGAAATCCTGAATTGAAAGAAATCGCGTCAGGGAAGGTCTGTTCATAATGCGCTAGGTTTCTCCTTGCCTTGATTTTGTTCAACGGTTTGGGAGAGCACCGGCGGTTTCAGGCCGGTGCTTCTTCCTGGCTGGGAATTTAGCTTTGATTGCTCTTTTGACATTGACTCATGTAAACAAAATGTTTATTCTTGGGCCATGATCACATCGTTTGCGAATAAAGAAACTGAAAAGCTCTTTGCAACGGGAAAGTCCAAAAAACTTCCTCCAGAAATCATTACCCGTTCGATCATGCGCTTGACGCAGTTGGATAGCGCACGCGAGGTAACTGATTTGCTGATTCCCCCGTCAAACCGTCTTGAAACTCTCTCTGGCGATAGGGCGGGGCAGTGGAGTGTCAGGATTAACGACCAATGGCGAATTTGCTTTCGGTTTACAAACGGTGAAGCAACCGATGTTGAAATAACCGATTACCATTAGTAAGTTAGAAATCTTTTTCTGTGTTTTTAAACAGAAAAGGATTTCGTTAACGCACTTATCCAGTTTATCTGGGCTAGGAGAAATTTATGGCTATCAAAAACGGGCTTCCTCCCATACATCCGGGGGTATTCCTGAAAGAAATACTTGACGAACTCGGCGTGACACAAAACGCTTTTGCTCATGCGATTGGTGTTTCACCCATGCGCATATCTCATGTTGTCAAGGGTTCGCGTCCTGTTACGGCTGAACTGGCGGTTCTTTTCGGCAAGGTATTTGGCCAGACGCCGACCTACTGGATGAACCTGCAAACCAGCTACGACTTGAAAACCGCCGAAAAAATGATGGTTAAGAGGATGCAGCAGGTGCAGCCACTATTGCTTGCTGCGTAACTGGGGTAGCGACAGTTCACGTTCTTATCCGGGGAGATCTGCTCCACTTTGCGTTTCGCAAGAAAAGCGCGGCGCTGTAAAGGTTGCCGTGATGGAGCAGAAGTCAGCAGAAGCCATAGTAGACAGGACTCCACCACTCATGGCGGTGTGGTGGCTGAAAACAAGCCGGGGAAGAACCCCGGAAGCCTTACCCTGTCGAAGGGCCGAACTTGAAGAGAGGGATGTCATTCTCTATGAGCTTTCATGGCACGTTAAACCCGACCGGGTTATTGCCCATGGAGCGCG
>JAQTQX010000031.1 GCA_028712075.1 Desulfuromonadaceae bacterium | reverse complement strand
CTTCGCCATGAGAAAGGCCCTCCTGAAAATAACTGTTTTTATTATGTTGCTTTGGTAAATCTTGTCAAATAAGTGGAGCCCACATCCGGACTCGAACCGGAGACCTCTTCCTTACCAAGGAAGTGCTCTACCTCCTGAGCTATGTGGGCACATTTTTACTGGAGCGGGAAACGGGACTCGAACCCGCGACCCTCAGCTTGGAAGGCTGACGCTCTAGCCAACTGAGCTATTCCCGCGCTACCAGACGGAGACTTGTGGAACTTGTGCGGCCATAACTTACCAGTTAAAGCGACGAACTATGTCTCCTGGGGTCGCTACGAACCACCGTATTCCGATGATTTATATGGTGGAGGGAGGAGGATTCGAACCTCCGAAGTCGCTGACGACAGATTTACAGTCTGTTCCCTTTGGCCGCTCGGGAATCCCTCCAGGGATGATCGCATCTCACAGTGCTGAATAAGAGTTTCTATATGGAGCCCCGTATCCGAATCGAACGGATCACCTGCTGATTACAAGTCAGCTGCTCTACCAGTATGAGCTAACGGGGCCAAGCTAAATTCAGCACAGACAGAAAACGGAACTTGTGTATTTAAAGAAAATATTTGCGAAAGTCAAGTTATATTTAAAAATAATTTCGCGGCTTATACATGGTCGAAGACTCTGTCAGTGTAAACTCTATGTGGCAGCTTGTGGAGTCAAGCTGCGAGCAGCGGCAGCAGCGCTTGTTTTGCTTTTCGCAGCGCCCCCTCTTCGATCTGACGGACGCGTTCGCGTGAAATGGAAAAATGGCTGGCGATCTCCTGAAGAGTCATCGGCTCATCAGCTGTAATCCGCTTCTCGATGATGTACCGCTCCTTTTCGTTCAACCGATTGACAACCTCTGCCACGGTCTGCTGCAGGTTCTGATTTTCCTGGAAATCAACCAGAAGCTCCTCCTGATTGAGTCTGTCATCAGCAAGTGACTCCAGTGCTGTTGCTCCATCGCTGCCGGGAATCTCGGCATTGAGGGAGCAATCGCCCTGCATGCGCTGCTCCATTTCCGAAAATTCCTGCTCTGTTACATGAAGTGACTGGGCGGCAGTCAGGTTCTCTTCATCACCATCGTTCATCTGAAGAAGCGCACTTTTTGTCTGGCGAAGCTTGAAGAAAAGTTTGCGCTGCGCCTGTGTTGTGCCGATTTTAAGGAGGCTCCACGATGATATGATATGATTTTGAATATATGCCTTGATCCACCAGACAGCGTACGAAATAAGGCGAACGCCTTTGTACGGATTAAACTTCCTGACCGCCATCATCAGCCCGATATTTCCCTCCTGAATAAGATCAAGCATTTTCAGGCCATAGTGACGGAACTCATATGCTATCTTCACGACAAACCTCAGGTTGGAGGTAATCATTGTATGGGCAGCGGCCAGATTCTTGTCCTCAAAAAATGATACTGCAAAACCATGCTCCTCCTCTTCAGTCAGAAGTGGAAATCTACGAATTTCATTTACATAAAGCCGAAGGCTGTCAGCTACAACAGGCAATTGTGCAACCATGATATTTCACCTCTCACACAAAAAACTTTAGCACTCTATACAAGCGACTGCTAAAATATAGCAAGTGATCATAAATAAATCAAGCGCTTGTTTGTTTCATTGACTGGACAGTGCTGCTATATTTTGCACGTAGCAATTTCCATTTGTTCTTGTATTCTATCAAATGCACGCTATAACCTAGAGGTATGAAAACTTCTGCCTCAAAACGTATTCTACTGCTGGCGCTTTTTATAATTGGCGTTAGTCTGCTTCATTATCTGACCCCCCTGCATCTGCATTATCTTCATGATATTTTTCAGCGTTTCTATTACCTTCCCGTAATTTTGGCAGCGCTCTGGTTTGGTTTTCGCGGTGGCTTGGCGTGTGCGCTGGTCGTTAGCATCGCCTATGCTCCGCATATCCTTTTCCAGTGGGGTGGAGGCTTTGCTCTGGAGATGGAGAAGTATCTTGAAATTGTCATGTACAATGTTGTCGGTAGCGTAACGGGGTTGCTTGCGCAACGGGAACGCGAAAGGAGCGTTGAGCTGGAGAAAACCGCTGCAGGACTAGAACAGTCCTACAAAAAGCTGCAGGAACAGTCAGAACAGATCATTGCCATTGAAAAAAATCTGCGTAGTGCCGAGAGGCTCTCAGCGCTTGGAGAGATGGCTGCGGTGCTTGCCCATGAAATTCGCAATCCGCTTGGCTCGATCCGCGGCACGGCCGAGATTCTGCGCGACGACTATCGTCCCGGCGACCCCAAGCATGAGTTCATTGAGATTCAGATCAGGGAGACCGAGCGGCTCAATCGGGTGGTTGAGGAGTTTCTCCGCATGTCGCGCCCGTTGGCGATTGAAAAAGTCCCGTGCCATATCAGGGCTGAACTTGAAATGGTGGCGACACTCCTGTCCAACGATGCCCAGAAGTGCCAGAGCACTATCGTTATTGCAGAGGATTCGGTAGATGAGGTTATTCCGGCTGACGGTGAAAAACTGCGGCAGGCCTTTTTGAATATCATCATTAATGCTCTTCAGGCATCACCCCCGGGAAATAGCGTCGCAGTTGCCATCAAGAATGTAAATAGTGGGGTCGAGATCAGTGTCAGAGATTGTGGTCCCGGTATTTCGGGCGATAATCTGTCACGAATTATCGAGCCATTTTATACAACAAAAGAGGATGGCACCGGTTTGGGGCTTGCCATTAGCAGAAAGATTGTTGAAGGCCATGATGGAACATTACAGGTGGAAAGTGTTGTAGGGCAGGGTACGGTTGTAACGATCACGCTACCGCGACTTCCAATGGAAGAGTGCCATGAAGTATAAAATCCTTGTCATTGATGACGACACTTCGCTGCGGCGAGTGCTTGAATATAACCTCCAGGAGGCAGGCTACGCTGTGGCTACTGCAGCTTCGGGTGAAGATGGGGTGCGACTGTTCGACGAAGTTGTCCCGGATTTGGTGATCACCGACATGAAAATGCCTGGCATGGATGGCATGCAGGTGCTTGCTAATATCAAAGGGCGCTCGCCGGAAACGCTGATAATCATGATCACCGCCTTTGGCACCGTTGATGTTGCTGTAGAGGCCATGAAAACCGGGGCGTACGACTATATTACCAAGCCGTTCAACCGTGATGAACTGCTTCTGACCGTTGCAAAAGCCCTGCAGCTCAGAGGATTGACGGCTGAGAACCGGCGCCTGAAATCGGAACTTTCTGACCTGGCCGATTTCCGCACCATGGTCGGTTCCTCCTCAGCCATGGAAAAGGTTTTTCACGTTGTGCGCAAAGTAGCGGACACCGAAGCCTCGGTGTTGATTACCGGCGAATCTGGCACCGGGAAGGAACTGGTGGCCCGCTTGCTTCATGTCGGCAGTGCTCGTAACGCCGAGCCGTTCATGGCTATCAACTGCGCTGCCATTCCGCGTGAACTGCTGGAGAGCGAACTGTTTGGCCACGTCAAGGGGGCTTTTACCGGAGCGATCAAGGATAAGACCGGCAAATTCCAATTGGCGGATGGCGGTACCCTTTTTCTGGATGAGGTAGGAGAATTGCCCCTGGAACTCCAGCCAAAGCTGCTCAGAGCATTGCAGGAAAAAGTTATTGAACCGGTTGGGGGGGTGAAGGAACAGCGTATTGATGTGCGGGTAGTGGCAGCAACCAACCTGGATATTGAAAAAGCCATAGCTGTGGGTATTTTTCGCGAGGACCTTTACTACCGGCTTGCCGTTATCCCTCTGCATCTGCCGCCACTACGCCAGCGACGTGATGATATTCATCTGCTGCTGCGCCATTTCTGCGCCAAGCACGGCTCACCAGAGGTGACCTTTGATGACCGGTGTCTGACGCTGTTACGTGCCTACAACTGGCCCGGCAACGTGCGTGAACTGGAGAACCTGGTTGAACGACTGTTGATCATGCGCTCTGGTGATATCATCACCTGCGGTGATCTGCCTGACAAAATCCAAAACAGTGGAGCCGTGTCGGTAAGCGGCTTTTCCGGGGCTGTTAATCTGCCGGACGATGGGTATTCTCTGGAACAGCTGGAGCGGGAAATTGTTGTACAGGCTTTGGAGCGCAACCGCTGGAATCAGACCGCTGCGGCAAAGTATCTGCGCATTCCTCGCCACACACTTATTTATCGTATGGAGAAGTACGACATAACAGCCGTAACTTTGTCGCGTCCCATGAAGCAATAACCGGGCGTTATGACAAAGCCTTGAACAGTTGAAACAGCTTGATCTGGAACTTGAGCTGAGAATTGATCGCGGATATATTTGAGATACCCGAAAAATCCGGGTGCCGGTTTTCGGCATAATTCCAGGATGAATGTGAAAAATAGTATGCAAAATGGGGCTCAGATAAACTGAGCCCCATTTTGCTGCTTATGCTGATTGTATCCAGTGCCCGCTGTACTGAAACGGTGATCCAAATCTCAACCGGCGAAATTCACTGTGTTGAAATATCCAAAACCGTATCGGTGGATCTGGCATGTTACCATAATTTGCTTCCGTGACACGAATTCGAACAGCTTCGCGATGTTGCATTCCAGCCGATCGTGCTGACCAGATTAGTGACACCGTTCATGTGCGTTGTCGCAGTTACCGCTGTGCTGCTGTAACCGGTACCATGGCATCCGGAACAGTCGTAGCCCCTGTTGTCGACGTGAAAACTATGCTGACCGGTCGAAGGAGGAATGGAGTGACAGGTGCCGCAGGTTTGAGCCGGCGGGGCATTTGTGGCTGCGCTGGCCTGTGCCGAAGCGGCACCTTCACCGGCGCTGTTTACTGCTGTGACGATGTAGTAATAAGTGGTGCCGGCAGCAAGACCGGTTTGGAGATATGGGTTTGATACATTGGTGATCTTTGCCCCGCTGTTTTTCGTTACACCGGGGGCGGTTGCGTAATAGATGTTATACGATGTGGCACCGGAAACAGCCGGCCAGGCAATGCTGATTTGGCCAGCACTGCCGGCAGCTGTGACACCGGTCGGAGCAGCTGGAATCGTTACAACAGGGGCGTTGGTTGCGGCTGAGACCTGTGTCGATGCGACACTCTGACCCGCAGCATTTGCTGCAGTCACGATATAATAATATGTGGTGGAAGCGGCAAGTCCGGTTTGAACATAGGAGTTGGACGCTGCGGTGATTTTTGTCCCGGAGGTGGTTACGCCCGAGGTTGTTCCCCAATAGATGTTATACGATGTGGCGCCGGAAACAGTTGACCAGGAGAGGGATACCTGGTTGGCCCCGCCGGTGGCTGTAACTCCCGTCGGTGATGCAGGAACTGCGGGAGGCGCTGCGTTGGTAGTTGCCGTGGCCTGAATTGAAGCTGCGCTTTCACCGACGCTGTTGTTCGCTGTAACGATAAAGTAGTAGGTTGTGCCGGCGGAAAGACCGGTCTTGACGTAGGGGCTGGATGTTCCGGCTATTTTTGTCCCGTTGGATTTAGAAACGCCAGTAGACGTTGACCAGTATATGTTATACGAGGCAGCTCCTGAAACTGCAGGCCACCAGGAGATAGTCGCCTGGTCGGAGCCGCCGACCGCAGTGACGTTGGCCGGGGCCGCAGGTACCGTCTGGGTCGGTACGGCAGGAAGTGTGGTTGCAGCCACTTGGGTGGAAGCAATGCTTTCACCGGAGCTGTTTACAGCCGTAACGATACAGTAGTATGCCGAGCCGGCAGACAGTCCGGTCAAGACAGCTGGGCTGGCGGCGCCGGTAATCCTTGCCCCATTACTCTTCGTTACCCCGCTGGAAGTAGAATAATACACATTATACGATGCAGCTGAACTGACAGCATCCCAGGAAATGGTTACCTGGTTGGTGCCGCCGGTGGCGATCACACTTGATGGTGCGGCCGGAACTGTTGGCACCGGGAGTGTTGCGGCAGTGTTCGCCGAGACCTGTGCCGAGGCTGCGCTTTCACCGGAGCTGTTGACGGCAGTCACAACATAGAAGTAGGTTGATCCGGCGATCAGCCCCGATTGGACATACGGGGTGGAAACCGAGGCAATTTTTGTGCCGTTCGCGGTTGTCACACCGGTTGTTTCTGCATAGTACACATTATACGATGTTGCATTGCTGACGGAGGTCCAGGAGAGTGTAACCCGCTCAGTGCTGCCGACGGCGGTAAGACCTGTTGGGGCTGCGGGAACGGTTGTGGTCGGCGGCAGAGAGCCTCCATCGAAAATACCATTGGCGATGTCGCTTATTATTCCGGAGAAAATTACCCCGCCGCTCTTCCTGTTGATAATCGAAAGAGTTCCACCATCAACGGTTATTTTTACATTTTTGTACATGTCGTCAAGGTCAAGACGTTTAATGATGTAGCGCGTCGTGATGGGGTTGGAATGTTCTGCACTGTACCGTTTAAGAAGCGGTTCCAGTTTGTTCAGCAACACCTCCACCGTCTTGGTGAGATTCCGCATAATTTTATGATTTTTGTCCGAATTCGACGTTTCATACACTTCTGACCGTTCATCATCGTCATCATCACTGTCACGACCCACTGTCTTCAGCAAGGCTGTACTGGCGTTCGCGGATTCGCCGTCGCTTGCCGCACCGGTGACGATGGCGTCGGAAAGCGGATTGATGTTGGCAGTGCCAGGACCCTCGGCGAACGAGAGCAACTTATAGTTCTCTCCATTGGCGCTTCCTGTCGCCTGAAGCACGAATGGCGCTTCCATTCCGGTGACATCAATGGCATAGCTGCCATCACTGGCAATGACAGCCGATTTTTGCAGCGCTGGAGTGGATGAATCCTTGAGGCTTACCTGGCCGGACAGCGGGGCACCGACAGATGTGGTGCCGCTCACTACTTTTGAAGAAACTTTTTCGGAGCCTCCTCCGCAACCGGTTAGCATGAAAGCAAATGCCATTAGAGAACATACTGTCATGAATGTGATGGTTCGTTTTACGCGTGTAATCATATCGTCTCCTTAATCTCCGCCGGCTTCCATGCAAATCCAGGTCACCGGCGGATGATTTTGCGATAAAATCGTATGGCCCATCATAGGATGAATCGCAGTTTGTTAACGTGTGCAGATTTCAGTAGGTTCCGGAATTGGGCGCAAAAAAACCGGATCACCGAAATCCCTGATATTTCGGCAACCCGGCTGTCTCCTGGAGACCCTATAGGCTTTCCGCCCCACCCTCGCGGATGGTTTAGTATTGTCGTGTATCGCCATCTGATTTACCTGTGCTACCGATTCGTAATGTGTCACCTCCTGTGTCGTATTTTACACATAACAAAGCCGGGGCCTTGTATCGTTTGAACGATATTTCGGCGACCCGGCTGTCTCGTTAAGACCCTTAGGCTTTCCGTCCTATCCTCGCGGATAGTTTAGTATTATCGTATATCTGTTAACCCTTATGTTTGTTTACAATTCTGGTGGATAATAGACAGGCCTTTATGTAAATGCAAGCAAAAAACTACATAATCATCATCAAAAAGTAGCAGCTCTTAACTGTCGAAGAGTTAATTGATGCCTTTGCCCGCCAGGTCACGCATCTGAAGAATATCCTTCCATCAATGTAGAATAGTCCACAGATTGTTCTGCGCGACTGCTATTTTATCGTGTAATAATAGGTGTTTAATAATTGGCACGGTATCTGCTGGTTCTTTAATCCGCCAGTTCATCACTTACATAGGAGATATATACCAATGAAGAAAAACATCACACTGTTTGCAGCACTATTTGCCCTTTCATTCCCCTTTGCCGTTTCTGCAGCAGACCACAGCGGCCATGACACGGGGCACAAATCAATGGCTGCCCACGAAGAGGTCGTTGACGGAATCAAGGCAACGTTTAACGTTCAGACCATGGCTGACGCTATGAAGGAAATGGGAATGGAAATGCCGAAAGGGGTGAAGGAGACTCACCACATAGCAATAAACTTCAAGGATGTTAAAAGCGGCAAAGTCGTAACCGAAGGAGCCGCTACCATAAAAGTGCAGAATCCGGATAAAAGTTCACAGACCAAAGAACTTGTCGGTATGCATGGCCATTTCGGCGCAGATTTTGATTTCTCCAAAGCCGGCAAATACGGAATAATGTGCAAGTTTCAGCTGAAGGACGGCAAAACCCGTCAGGCCAAATTCTGGTATCAGGTAAAATAATGAACGGCAAGATTGTCAATATACTTCTGGCGGGCGTTGTCATTGTGCTTCTGGCGCTTTTGGCATCACGGGTCAGTTTTGTACGCCCCACAGATGCCGGTGGATGTTGCGTAAAATTTGGCGACTGTACAACAGATTCTCAAAAATATTCTCCAAGGAGTGTTAAGTGATTATGAACGGTAAAAGATCTCTGGTGGTCACAAGTGTAGTGATAATGGCGCTGTTGATAGGTGCCGTGAGTGTATGGGCTTTTTCATTCGGCAAATATGAAAAGGTGAAGGCAAATAACGGTGTGGTGACGATTTCGGCTGCTAAATTGAGTGACAAGGCTCACTTCTATAAAATTGAGGAGGGGGGAAAAGAGGTCGCTTTCTTTGCCGTCAAGGCGGCTGACGGAAGTATCAAAACCGCCTTTGATGCCTGCGATTCCTGCTATCGCTCCAAAAAGGGGTATGAACAGCAGGGTGACAAGATGAACTGCAACAACTGCAACCAGAAATTTGCCATCAACAAGCTTGGTCCCAACGCTTCAGGCGGTTGCAATCCCGGATTTTTACCGCACCAGTTGAACGGTGACACCGTATCAATCAAGGCGAGTGACCTGAAAGCCGGTGCGAGATATTTCTGATGAAACTGCACACCATCTCGATAAATAATTTGAAGCGCCGCAAGGCCAAGATGGCATTTCTGACGATCGGTCTGACTGTTGGCATCGCCACCATTGTTACCCTTGTGACGCTGACCCGCTCCATGTCGAGCGACATTGAGCGCAAGTTGGATGAATTCGGCGCCAACATTCTCATTACACCCCGGAGCAATGGACTCTCCATGAATTATGGCGGCATCAGTCTTGGTGGAGTGACCTTCGACCAGCGTGAAATTCGTGAAGAAGATCTTGCGAAAATAAAGACCATTACCAATAGCAAGAATATTTCGGCAATTGCCCCAAAAGTCCTGGGTGGTGTGAACATTGGGGGCCACGATGTCTTACTGGTTGGCGTCAACTTTTACAGCGAATTGAAGATGAAGCAGTGGTGGAATATCTTCGGTGAAGCGCCAAAGACGGACAGCGAGGTGTTGATCGGCAGCGACACCTCAAAAGTGTTGAATGTCAGCTCAGGCGACACCATTCAGATAAAGGGAGAGCCCTTCAAAGTTGCCGGTGTTCTTGACCAGACCGGTTCACAGGACGATTCGCTGGTATTTGCCTCCCTCAGAAAAGCTCAAAAAGTGCTGGGCAAAGAAGGCAGGATTACTCTGGCTGAGGTTGCGGCGCTCTGTTCCGGTTGCCCGATTGGCGACATGGTCACACAGATTGCCGAAAAACTGCCGGATGCCAAAGTTTTGGCCATTCAGCAGGTGGTTGAGGGACGGTTAAAGGCGCTCGATCAGTTTAAGCGCTTTTCCTACGCCATGGCTGGAGTTGTGGTGTTTATCGGCTCCCTGATCGTCTTTGTCACCATGATGGGGAGCGTCAATGAGCGAACTGTTGAAATCGGTGTCTTTCGTGCCATTGGTTTCAGGAAAAGCCATATCATGCGGATTATCCTTCTTGAGGCCGCCCTGGTCAGTCTGCTGGCCGGCTTTCTTGGTTATGCCGTCGGCATGGGAGGGGCAAAGCTGGCGCTCCCGTTTATGGCAGAGAGCAGGAATGTTCATTTGATCTGGGATGCAACGGTGGGATTTGGCTCAGTCGGTCTGGCACTGGTGCTGGGCTTGCTGGCAAGCATTTATCCGGCACTGCACGCGAGCAAGATGGACCCGACAGAAGCATTGAGAGCATTATAAAGAGGACACAATGGCGCTTATCAAAATACATAACGTAAAGAAGCAGTATTCAAGCGGCGACGATGTTGTCGAGGCACTAAAAGGCGTTGACATCAGCATCGAGAAAGGTGAATTCATCACCATCATGGGGCAGTCGGGCTCGGGTAAGAGCACGCTCCTGTCAGTGTTGGGGGGGATGAATCATCCGACCTCCGGCGATGTTGAAATGGCCGGAGTAAAGCTGTATCAGCTGCCGGGTGAAAAACTGGCCGACTTTCGGGCGCAGAATCTGGGTTTTGTGTTTCAGTCATTTCATCTTATCCCGTATCTGACCGCTATCGAGAACGTCATGTTGCCGCTGGCTATTGTCAAGATGGGCACCCCGGCAAAAAAAACCGTAGCACGTCATGCCCTTGAGCGGGTCGATCTCGGCGGCAAGCTTGATCGGCTTCCCAACCAGCTTTCAGGAGGTGAACAGGAGCGGGTCGCCATTGCACGGTCTATTGTTAATGATCCGCACATCCTGTTGGCGGACGAACCGACCGGTAATCTTGATTCCAAAACCAGTGAAGAAGTCATGGCACTCTTCCGTGAGTTGAACGATGCCGGTCAGACGGTTGTCATGGTAACTCACAACCCGGAAAACGGTGCCTACTCGGATCGAACCATCACTCTTAAAGACGGGAAAGTAGTGTAATACCAATTCCAGAGCATAGATGATCTCAAGGATCCGATGACGAGCCAACGAAGAGACGGCTTTGATGTGGAATTGGAATAGCCGGCCACGGCGAAACCCCTCCTGTAATTTATCCCCAATGGTATTCGTAGTGTTATTCACGTATCGCTGCAGCAACAATGAGGCAGACCAACATTATTGTGGAATATCAGAATGTGTAGTGAAGAATATTCCACACTCAGAAACCACTCCAAAAAATTAAACGTTAAATATCGATTAGTTATATCTTGGCATGATCCATGTAACAGGAACAATTGCTGATATCATGACTTTTTGGAGACATTATGAAAACAGTACGAATACTTGCCCTGCTGATAGTGATAACAGCCTCTTCTGCTGTCACATGGGCTGCTGAACCTACGCAGCCCTCCGAAAATCTTGCAACTCTCGTTAGTGCAGCATTGACCAACAACCCTGAACTGAAATCATCACAGGCACGGTGGCAGATGTTTGCCAGCAAAGCCGCTCAGGCCTCTGCTCTTGAAGATCCGATGCTCATGTTCAAACTGCAAAACCTGCTGGTACGGGAGCCGTTGTCACTGGGGGGCAATGATCCAACAACCGCAAAAGTTATCGGCATCTCACAACAGCTTCCCTTCTGGGGCAAGCGGGCCATCAAGCAGGAAATTGCCCAGTATGAGGCTGAGTCTTATAAATGGGCAATCGAAGAACGAAAGCTCGAATTGGCCCGTATGGTCAAGGAAACCTATTACCAACTGTGGAATACTGATAAATCTCTTGAAATAATAGATAAGAACCTGCACATTCTGGCTGATTTCGTGACCATTGCCGAGTCGAAGTATTCTGTTGGTCAGGGAGTACAGCAGGATATCTACAAGGCCAACCTGGAAAAATCCAAACTGCTCGACATGCAGATTACCCTCAGGCAACAGCGCAAAAGTCTGGAAGCAAATCTCAATTATCTCCTCTATCGCCCCGGTAATACCCCGGTCGGCATGGTTGCCGACTTTGATTTACCGCAGATAACGCTTTCTGCGGCGCAACTGAATGCAACCGCTCTTGAGAAACGGCCTCAGGTGAAAAGTCTGGACAGTCTTGCCAGCAGAGGGGAGGCTTCCCATCGATTGGCGCAGAAAGAGTTTTATCCCGATTTCAATCTTTCTGCCGAGTACATGTTCCGTCAGGCGGCCATGGGTGACCCCGGGTACGACATGTTTACTGTCGGCGTGACCTTTAATCTGCCGCTCCAGAGGGAACGACGTCACTCGATGCTCGCGGAGTCGTCGTCAGAGACGAACATGGCGACGGAAGAACTGAACGGACTGAAAAACAACATTACCCTTACCATCAACGACACCCTTGCCCAGATGGAACGCCGCAGAAATATGGTGGAGCTCTATGAGGGGGGGATAATCCCACAGGCGGAGCAGTCGCTTGAGTCTGCGGTTATCAGTTACCGGGTCAACAAAGTAGATTTCCTGACCCTTCTTGACGGCAGAATGACACTGTTCAACTACGAACGGGAATTGTATGAGTCGCAGGCTGAGTACATGATGGGACTGGCCAGGCTTGAAGCAACGGTGGGGAGTGCTCTTACCGGGGCGGTGCTAACGCCTCCGGCTGTTCCGGCTGCCTCTGATCACTCATCACATCATTAAAAATAATACTTCCGAGGTATCTCCATGGCCCTGAACAAGAAAATCACCATTCCACTTACCGTTATCACGCTGACTATTGTTGCCGGCAGCTGGCTGTATAAGTCGGGTAAGCTCTCCAAGCTGCCGGGGTTTCATAAGGATGACGGCCACAACCATCTTGAACAGACGACAAAACCGCTCTGGACCTGTTCGATGCATCCATTCATCATCAAGGATAAACCGGGTACCTGTCCGATCTGCGGCATGGAATTGATCAAGAAGCTTGCGGATGCCCAGAATGTGGCGGTACAGACTCCAGAACAGAAACAGCAGGCCGATATGCTTGGTCATGTTTCCATGTCTGCAACCCAGCGGGTCATGGCAAATGTGGCTACGGTCGAGGCGAAGGCGTCATCATTAAACAAGGAGATCAATGCAGTCGGCATCGTGCAGTACGACCAGTCGCGTCAGGCAAAGGCGACCGCCTGGATCGCCGGCCGCATCGATAAGCTGCATGTCAATACCGTCGGAGCGTACGTTAATAAAGACAAGCCGGTGGCTGAGGTTTACTCCCCGGATCTTGTTGCGACGCAACAGGAATACCTGCTGGCGGTCAAGAGCCGAGAACAGTTGAAAGCCTCTCCGATTCCCTCCATCTCACAGAACGGCGCCGGGCTGGTTGCCTCTGCCAAGCAGCGGCTGATGCTGTTTGGAGTTAAGGAAAGCCAGATTGCCGAGCTGGAGAAGAGTGGAACACCAAACATCCGCCTTCCGATCTACACCCCCATCTCCGGCATCGTTATTGAGAAGTTGGTGCAGCAGGGGCAATATGTAAATGTCGGCGATGTTCTCTTTAATGTTGCAGACCTTTCCAGTGTATGGGTGGAGGTGGAGGTCTACGAGAACGAATTCCCCAACATTCACCTCGGCCAGCATGTGGAAATCAATTCACAATCATTCCCCGGCAAACCGTTCACCGGCAGGATTTCCTATATCTATCCGTTCCTCGATCCAAAAACCAGGACCGTCAAAGCCCGTGTGGAAATGCCGAACCCCGGCATGAAGCTGAAGCCGGACATGTTCGTCAACGCCATCATCAAGGTGCCGCTCGGATCGGGAATTGTCGTGCCGGTTACCGCCGTTATGGATACCGGCAAGCGCCAGGTGGTCTGGGTGGAAACCTCGGCTGGGATGTTCGAACCGCGTGATGTTCAGGTCGGGCAGCGGACTGATGACAAGATTCAGATCCTGTCCGGAATCAATCCTGGCGATAAGGTTGCGGTCTCCGGAGGCTATCTGATTGACTCTGAATCACAGCTGAAAGGTGCCGGCGGTCGCGAAAACATGCCGGGGATGAACATGGATGAACCGAAGGGGGCGAAGCCGGCGGCTCCGGAAAAGAGGGGGACGTTGAAAATGGATGATATGAAGATGTAGCAACCTTGTCATTGTGTACTGTGAACTTCAACTCCTACAAGGATCCGAGTAATGATCGAAAAAATTATAGAATATTCCGCCCGTAACAGGGCCGTTGTCCTGATGATGTTCGGTTTGATCATCACCTGGGGTACCTGGTCGGTCTACAAGACTCCGGTGGATGCCATTCCCGACCTTTCCGACAATCAGGTTATCGTTTTTACCGATTATCCCGGTCGTTCCCCACAGGTTGTCGAGGATCAGATAACCTACCCGCTGGCGGTCAACTTGCAGGGGCTCCCGCAGGTCCGCGCTGTTCGGGCTTCCTCGGCCTTCGGATTTTCGATGATCTATGTCATTTTTGAAGACAAGGCTGATATCTACTGGGCCAGAACCCGCGTTCTTGAACGATTGAATTATGCCGCTTCGCTGCTCCCTCCCGGTGTGACTCCGACTCTTGGTCCGGACGGTACCGGTGTCGGCCATGTTTTCTGGTACACCATCGAGGGTAAGGGGTATGACCTGGAACAGTTGCGCACCCTGCAGGACTGGTTTGTGCGCTACCAGCTCAACACCGTGCAGGGGGTGGCCGAAGTCGCCTCTATCGGCGGCTTTGTGCGGGAATACCAAATCGACCTCGATCCAAACAAGCTGTTTGCCTACAACATCAAGATTGCCAAGGTCATGGATGCGATCAAGATCTCCAACAAGGATGTCGGGGGGAGACTGGTTGAACAGGCTGACGCCGAATACCTGATCCGGGGACAGGGGTACGTCAAGTCCAAGGAGGATCTCGAAAATATTGTTGTCGGGGCCGACATGCGCGGTACGCCGATCTACGTCAGGAACCTCGGCACCGTTCAGATGGGGGGCGCAATCCGGCGCGGTCTTCTGGAGATGAACGGTGAAGGCGAAGCGGTCGGCGGCATTGTCGTCATGCGCTACGGTGAAAACGCCAAAGATGTCATCGACCGGGTCAAAGTGAAAATCGGTGAGTTGGAAAAGGGTCTCCCTCCCGGGGTCAAGATCATGGTCTCCTACGACCGTTCCGATCTGATCGCCCGGGCAATTGACACTCTCAAACACTCGCTGTTTGAGGAATCGGTGGTGGTATCGCTGGTAATCCTTGCGTTTCTGCTGCATTTCCAGAGTGCTCTCGTAATTGTACTGACCCTGCCGATCTCCGTGCTGATCGCCTTTATCACCATGAAGCTGATGGGGGTCACCTCCAATATCATGTCACTGGGTGGGATCGCCATTGCTATCGGTGTCCTCGTTGATGCCGGGGTCATCATGGTGGAGAACTGCTACCGTCACCTTTCTGAAATGCCGCCTGAAGAGCGGGAGGCAAAGCGGCTGGAAGTCGTTATTGCGTCAGCCAAACAGGTTGGCCGGGCGATATTCTTCTCGCTGGCGATCATTGTACTCTCTTTTGTACCGGTCTTCATGCTGGAAGGGCAGGAGGGGAAACTGTTCCATCCGCTCGCCTTCACCAAGACCTTTTCCATGATGGGGTCGGCCATTATTGCCATCACCCTGGTGCCGGTACTGATGTACTACTTCATGCGGGGCAAGATGCCGCCGGAGAGTTCCAATCCGGTTTCGACCTTCTTCATAAAACTGTATTCGCCGGTTATCCGCTGGGTGCTGATCTGGAAAAAGACCACCATTGCGCTTAACCTTGTCGCGCTTGGCATCGCCGTGCCGATGTTCATGAACCTTGGCTCCGAATTTATGCCGCCGCTTGACGAGGGTTCACTGCTCTACATGCCGGTAACATTGCCCAATGTCTCCATTACCGAGGCCAAGCGACTGATTCAGGTGCAGGACAAGATAATCATGGCGGTACCCGAAGTTGAACATGTGCTCGGCAAGGTCGGCCGGGCAGAAACATCAACAGATCCGGCGCCGGTTTCCATGTTCGAAAGCATCATCATTCTAAAGCCCAAGGACAAATGGCGTCCGGGCATTACAAAGGCCGATATTGTGGCCGAACTGGATGGCAAACTCCAGCAGATCGGCGTGCGTAATGGCTGGACCCAACCGATCATCAACCGGATCAACATGCTTTCCACCGGAGTTCGTACCGACCTGGGTGTCAAGATATTCGGCAACGACCTGAATGTATTGAAAGATCTGGCCATTCAGGCCGAGGCGATCCTGAAGCCGATCAACGGTGCTGCCGACGTCGTTGCTGAACGGGTCACCGGCGGCAACTACATCGATATCGATATCGACCGCGAGGCTGCCGCACGCTACGGCGTCAGCGTCGGAGATATCCAGTCGATTATTGAAACTGCCCTTGGCGGCGAGATGCTGTCAACCTCTGTCGAAGGGCGCAATCGCTTCCCGATCCGACTGCGCTATATGCGTGATTACCGCGACAATATCCCGGCCATCCGCCGTATTCTGGTGGGGGGTATGGATGGTGCCCAGGTACCGCTGTCGCTGGTGACCAGGCTGAAAATATCCACCGGCGCCCCTGAAATCAACAGTGAGGGAGGGCTGCTGCGTTCGCTGGTCTTCCTGAACGTGCGTGGTCGCGACATGGGTGGGTTTGTCACCGAGGCCAAGCAGATTCTGGAGAAGAACCTCAAGCTCCCCGCCGGATACTACGTGGTCTGGTCCGGGCAGTGGGAAAACCAGCTTCGCGCCAAAGCGCGCCTGCAGGTGCTGATCCCGCTCGGCCTGGTGATCATCTTTATCCTGCTTTACTTCACCTTCCATTCGGCGCTGGAGGCGAGCATGGTCATGCTTTCGGTTCCGTTTGCCCTGGTTGGTGGTGTCTATTTGGTCTCGGCGCTGGGGTATAACCTCTCGGTGGCGGTCTGGGTCGGTTTTATCGCCCTGTACGGAATTGCCGTGGAGACCGGCGTGGTTATGGTTATCTATCTGCATGAGGCGCTGGACAAGAAGCTGATCAACGGGCCCTGTACCGAGCAGGATATTTACGATGCCACCTTCGAGGGAGCGGTGCTCCGCCTGCGACCCAAGCTGATGACCGTCGCTGTGGCGCTGCTCGGCCTGATTCCGATCATGTGGTCAGCGGGCACTGGTTCCGACGTGATGAAGCCGATCGCCGCACCGATGATCGGGGGGATGATTTCATCGGCAGTGCACGTGCTGATCATGACTCCGGTGATATTTGTGCTGATGAAGAAGCGGGACTTGAAGAAGGGGAAGTTACATTATTCAGGGATGAAACACTGAATTCTGTTTCCGAACATGGTGAAACTGAATAACGCACATGTGATTGCAGGATTGTTGCTGATGAGAATCTGACAACCGCTGTGACAGGCCCGGGGGATGCTATGGAAATACGAATGATTATAGCAATAGTACGTAATCAGGTGTTGGAAAACCTGGAAGGCCGACTGGTTGATATGCACGTGAAGGGGATGAGCGTAACCAAGGTAAAAGGATATGGTGAATATGCCAATTTTTTCAATCCTGACTGGATGGTTACGCATACCCGGGTTGAAATAATAACTGAATCAGCCAAGGTTGAGGCAATCGTCGATGCAATTATGGACACTGCACATACCAGTATGTCCGGAGATGGCATCGTGGCGGTACTTCCGGTGGAGAAGCTCTACCGCATCCGGACCAAGAGTGAGGTTATGCCGGATGAGATCTAGGGAAAAATCTCAAAACCAGCATGCTGACCGGAGAAAAGACTACACCTGCTGTAGAATAATCTCCAGAAACAACGGTACTGGTTTTTAAAAATAAACAAAATTAGCTGGTTACGATTGGCACGATGAGTGCTTTTAACACTGACACAAGCAACACCAACAAAAGGAGATAAAACTATGAAAAAAACGACCGTACTACTCGCAACGCTCTTTGCCCTTACCTCACCGATGACATCTTTCGCAGCAACGGATCATGGCTCAATGCCGATGGATCACGGTACTGGTTCTATGAAGATGAAACATGGTTCCATGCCGATGGATCACAAAGACGGCTCAATGAAAATGGAGCATGGCGGGATGATGTCCATGGGAGAATTGGCTCACGAGGAGGTAGTTGACGGAGTCAAGGCGACCTTCCGGGTTATCGACATCCAGCAAAAAATGAAAGAGATGGGGATGAAGGAAACTCATCACATCATGGTAATGTTCACCGATGCCAAAACAAAAAAAATGCTGAGTGGTGGAGAGGCGAAAATAAAGGTTCTTGCTCCGGATAAATCTGAACAGACAAAAGATTTGATGGGTATGGAAAGCGGATTCGGCTCTGATTTTACCTTGCCGGCAAAAGGTAAATATGGCGTGATGTGCAAGTTCCAATTGAAAGACGGAAAGGTACACAACGCTAAATTCTGGTATACGGTCAAGTAGCTCAACTTCATTATTCTGGAAAATCGGGGGATAGTTCTCGACATTGAGCGCTATCCCCGTTTATGCTCTGAGCGTTTCGTAAAAAATGTAAAACAGAATTCCGTCAACCTACGAACGAGGAGGATGAATGGTATGCAAATCACAACTCCATATGCATTCGGTAAAAAACTTGATGCACCGTTTCAAATGACTGTGGATAGAGTTCGTGCCGAGTTGGGGAAGGAAGGCTTCGGCGTCCTGACCGAGATCAATATACAGGAAAAATTCAAGGAGAAACTCGGCAGGGACTTCCGTGACTACATTATTCTTGGCGCCTGCAATCCGGCACTGGCCTGGGAAGCGTTCGGCAGCGAGATCAATATCGGGACCCTGCTTCCGTGCAATGTTGTCGTCTATCGGGATGACGACGGCAAAACCGTTGTCATGGCCATGGATCCGGTTGCCGCACTTGGCGTCATCGGGAATCCCAAACTCACTGAAACAACGAAGATGGTCCGGGCAAAAAGGGAACGCGTCCTGGCTGCACTCTAGCACAAGCTTATGACAGGAGTAATATTCAATGAAAAGACTAATTTTAGCCCTTACAGCAGTCCTTGCCGTCGGTCTTTTGGCCGGTTGTGGCAGCAGTGGAACAAGTTCTGGTAGCTCGGTCTCAATTTCTGGAAAAGTTGCCGACGGCTACCTGGAAGATGCAACCGTGTTTCTGGACAAAAACAGCAACTATCAGATGGATTCAGGCGAACCATTTGCCACCACAGATCTGAACGGTGCCTATATCCTGAATGTTAATGCTGCCGATATAGGCCGATACCCGATTGTTGCCGTTGCAACGAAGGGGGTGACTATCGACAAGGATACCGGCACCGTCGTAGCGAACAGCTATCTTCTCAGTATGCCTGCCATGGCAGTTTCCGGTACCGCCAGCAGCAATTTCATCAGCCCGATGTCGTCAGAATTACGTGAGCTTATGGAAACCAATAAATACTCTACGATACAGGAAGCAATGGAGGCTCTGAGGACACAGCTCGGTATGCCGGGCATTAATTTAATGAGTGATTATATGGCAACCAACAACGCACTCATGCATACTGCTGCCCAGAACATGGCGAGTCTGATGGGGAGCCAGATGCCTCAGGTATTTACAAACAACTCGTCTTCCGGTGTTGATGTCAATCGCTACCGGGGCATGATGGGAACCATCTTCAGCAATATGTCCTCAATACGAGGTTCAGGCTCGAATGTCCAAACTGTGATGACGGACCTGATGGGGACTATGACCACAACGTTGACTAACATGCCGATGTTGGGAAACGGGCAGATATTCCAAAACATGTCGACAGCATTCCGGGGTGGTATGATGGGCAGAACAGGATCGTCACCAATGGGCTTCGGTATGATGTAGCGGAAGATGTTACATTACACGGCACAAACCCCAGTAGCAGAGCATGCCGACTATCACCGTTCCTGCAAGGGAACGGGTTTTAAATGCGATAAAAAGAGTCGGTAGTGCGGCCAGCAGTTCCACTTTTCCGAGGCTGAACATTCTCGGGTCTGAATACGCAAACAGTGTCGGTGCAATCAGGGCGCTCAGGATTGCGGCCGGAATCAGTTCCAGCCATTCGGCGAACCAGCCGGGCAGGGCACGGCGTGAAAGTACCACGAGCGGTAACATGCGGGGGAGATAGGTCACTGCACCCAGCGCCAACATCAGCAACAGGAAATCCCTGGTATTCATCGTGTGCTCTCACGCTTTCGCAGGGTGCGTTTCAGAATCAGACCTGCGGTGGCCGCAGAGCAGGATGCCACAATCACATAGGCATTTCCCGGCAGCCAGAGATACGCGAGCAGTGAGCAGGTAGCAGCAATCAATGCGGTAATTATGAAAATGTGGCCGCGCAGCTGGAAGACAAGCAGGCAGATGAACATGCCGGTCAGTGCGTAATCAACCCCGGCCGCGCCGGGTGGGACAAGTTGCCCGATATACACACCGAGAACGGTGCTGGTAACCCAGGTGGCATTGGCGGCATGGTTGAGTGTGAGTGCACTATACCGATTCCACCCCCCCTGATTGAAACGGGTCAGGTTGACGGCGAAACTTTCATCGGTAATGCCATAGGCGAACAGCGTCAGAAAACGGCGGGAGACGTTGGGAAAGTGGACTGCCAGTGCGGAACTCATCAGCAGATGGCGCAGGTTGACCATAAAGACGGTGGAAATTATAGCCAGTGGGGAGGCCGCCGCGCCAAGCATTGCCACGGTTATAAATTGTGAACCACCGGCAAAAATCAGTATCGACATGGCAGCCATCTGCCAGGGAGCTAAACCACCTTTTTGCGCCAGAACTCCCAGCGAAAGACCGATCGGGAAATAGCCAAGGCAGATCGGCCAGGCGGCTGCCAAGCCCGCTTTTATTACATCATTACCAATTGTTTCAGTTGCGTCACTCTTCATCATATCACCCCGGCAGCAGTTCCGTCGCCAGTTCCCCGAGAGTCTTGATTCCCTGTTCGATCCGTTCGTCCCATTGAGCAGCCGACAGGCGGATATGGTTGGTGTATTTGTTGGAGAGCGAGAAAAGCGGCCCCGGCACGATGCTGATCCCCTGCTTCAGCGCACGGTGGTACAACGCTAGGGCATCGGTTCCCGCCGGCATTTCCACCCACAAGATAAAACCGCCGGCAGGATGGGTCATGCGCGTGCCGTCAGGGAAGAAACGAGCCACGGCATCCGCCATCTGGGATGTGTTGCGGGCGTGGATCCTCCGGATGCTGCGCAGATGATGGTCGTAGCCGCCGGTTGCCAGAAATTCGGCCATGGCCAGTTGTGGCGGTGAGGAGGAGGCGATATTTATCATCAATTTCAACCGTTCCATCTCTGCCTGAAAACGACCGGCAATCGCCCACCCCATGCGATAACCTGGAGCAATGGTTTTTGTAAACGACGAGCAATAAATTACGAGATCCGAACGGTCAAAAGATTTCGCGGCGGTGGGGCGCTCGTTGCCAAAGGCGAGATCACCGTAGATATCATCCTCAATCAGCGGGATTTCGTGACGGGCGAGCAGTTCCACCAGTTCGCGTTTGCGTTCATCCGGCATCAGGCTTCCGAGCGGGTTGCTGAAATTGGTTATGACCAGACAGGCGCTGATCTTCCCCTGTTCGATGGCGTAGTGCAGCGCCTCGATGCTGATGCCGTCGCGGGGAGTGGAAGGAATTTCTAGGGCTTTTAGCCCTAGTTCGGCAATCATCTGCATGAAATTGAAGTAGAAGGGGGACTCGACCGCAATGGTGTCACCGGCGTGACAAGTGGCGCGTAATGCCAGAAAAACCGCTTCGACGCAACCCGATGTTACCAGAATATCGTCCGGCCCGCTACTGATGCCTGCCATGAGAGCCCGGCGGGCGATTTGAACACGCAAACGCTCATAGCCGGGGGGCATCTGGTACAGAACCGCGTGGTCTCCGCATTTCCGAAGTTCACTGGCCATTATCCGGTTAAGTTTGTCGATCGGCAGATTCTGTGCGCTCGGGATGGCACTCCCTAACGGCAACAGGTCTCGGTTCATCATGTTGCGCATGATTTGATGGCATAGGTCGCTGATTGTGACTGTTGCCGGAGTAATGAAAGATTGTGGCTGAAGAACCGGTTCCCGTATCTCCGGAACCCGGCTGCGGACATAGTAGCCGGACTGGGGACGAGCCTGTATCAGGCGTTTGTCCTCCAGCAGCGCATAGGCCTGCATGACGGTGTTGATACTCACGTCGAAACGGTGGCTGAGCTGCCGGATGGAGGGGAGACGGTCACCGGCCCGGAAGGTGCCTTGTTCGATCAGCCCGGTTACTTCTCCGGCGACTTGTTCGTAGAGCAGCGACGTGCTCGCACAGTTTTTCTGTCCGTTTATCATGGTCATAACTTACTCCCGTTTGCCTGGTTCCGGCAGGTACAGTTATCCTCGTTTTTGATGGGTACAATTTGTATATCACGAAACTGTTATGGTTACAAAACTGATTTTCTGTATCTGTTATTATTGTTGGGAGCGGTGTAGGGTATCATTATCACGAACACGGAGGGATCACTCATGGAATGTTGTCTTGCACAGGGAGAATTACTGCGGTTGGAAGGTGAGAAGAACGGGGTGGTGCTGCGCTGTACCAGTGGTGTCATCTGGCTCACCTGTGGTGACAGCAGGGATTATCTACTTTCTCCGGGGAGAAGTTTTACGCTTGCCGCCGGGCAGAGTGCCGTGGCCGAAGCGCTGCATACGGCAGAGTGTACCCTTAAACACAATTCAGTCGGAAACGCCATGCAGCGGCCGGCCATCAGGCTCGCGGCCTGCTGACATCACCCTCTGCAGCTCATCCCTCAGCACCGTCATGCTGTAGGGTTTGCGGATAAACCCGGCAGGGGGGTGTTCCAGTGTGATACGTTCACTCAGCTCTTCCTTGTTGAAGCCGCTAGACAGGATTACCCGGGCGTCCGACCGGATCTTGTAGATTTCGTTCATGGCGGTGATGCCATCCATATTCGGCATGGTCAGATCCATCAGCACGACACTGATTTCTTCGATCTGTTCACGGAATTGAGTCACCGCATCAATGCCGTCTACGGCAGTTATCACCCTGAAACCGCACAGTTCTAACATCTTGGTGCAGATTTTCAGCACGATCTTTTCATCATCAACCAACAGAACCATTCCGGCACGCGATTGCTCCGGCGCAGTGCGCTGTTCCTGCGGTGCAACGACCGGTTCGGGAACGGTTTCCGGCTGAAACCCAGAAACCGGAAACAGCACCCTGAAGGTAGTGCCGCTGTCTGGAGCGCTCTTTACAAATATAGCGCCGCTGTGTGTTCGGAGAATCCCCAGTACCGCCGACATGCCCAGGCCCCGTCCGGTGAACTTGGTTGTGAAAAACGGGTCAAAGAGCCGGGCTAGGGTCTTGCCGTCCATACCGCAGCCGTTGTCAGTGATCTCCATAAACACAAAATATCCCGGTTGCGGTTTCTCTTCGAGCAGGCTGCTCTGTAGACACGTCTGATCACACTGCTGAACGCCGGTGACGATTCTGATATAACCGGGCTGCTCAGTAATCGCTTCTGCCGCATTGGTGATCAGGTTCATGACCACCTGCTGAATCTGTGATTCACCAGCATGTATGGCTGGCAGTTCCGGGGACAAACTCATTTCTAACGAAACGGATGCTGAAATTGCGGTATTCAATATTTCGCCGTTATTCCTGATTAGCTCATTGAGGTTCAGCAGTTTTTTGTCAAGGAATCCTTTGCCCACGTATGTCAACATCAAACCGGAAAGATTGGCAGCCCGTTGGGCTGCGCTCATGGCGTGGGTTATGAATTTCTGGGGCTCGGTGCCGGGTGCAAGTGTCGCCATGGCCAGCTCCATGTTGCCAAGCACTCCTTGTAGCAGGTTATTGAAGTCGTGGGCAATGCCGCCGGCCATAACCCCCAGGCTTTCCAGTTTCTGGGTATGGAGCATCTGGCGCTCAAGTGCAAGGCGCTCTTCCATGAGGAGGGCATTTTCCTCTTCGCGCAATTTAAGCGTGGCAGCCAGCTCGTTAACGGCCAGTGCAGCCCTTGCAGGCTCGTCATGTGAGGTTACAGTGATTCGGGAGGTAAAATTGCCCCCCTTCATCTGCTCGATGCCGGTCATGAGTTCGGTAAAGGATCGGGTTACCTTTTTCAGTATCAGATAGCTAAGAACGCTGAGCGTCAGCCAGAAAATGACAGCCATGACAATAGCGCTGATGACAGATGGCAGGATTTTACTCGACAGATCGCTGATGTCCCGTTCTATGATGATGGAACCGATCAGGGCATTCTCGGAGTCCTGTGCCCCGCTGAGAGTCGCTTCGACGGAGCCTGCCAATGTGCTGCTGCGGACTTCCACCGTTTCACTGATCAGCTCCGCTGTTACGGAAATAGCGGGGCGTACACCCGCCAATACTGTGCCGTTGGCCGAGGTAATTGTTATCGATCGCAGGTGCGGGGCGCGGATTTCTTCTTCGGCAAGTTGCTGGAGTGTTGCACGGTTTTCGGCGTAGAGAGGAAGACGGATGGATTCGGCCAGGCGGAGCGCCTGCTGGTGGAGCCTTTCCTGTATTTGCCCGCGTTGCTCACGGATTTCCTGGAAGATGTAGAGGGAGAAAAAAAGTGTGGTAAGGAGTGCCGTCAGCAGGGCGAAAAAGAGAAAGAGTCGAAATTGGAAACTGGCGCGAAAGCGTGTATATGCTTCACGTGGCATGGTAGCCTCTTATTGCAGCGAAAGTGTTCTCGTTTTCTGAGTACCAACCCAAAATTGCGGATAATCATTAGAATATGATTATGCTAGGCATTGCTACCAGATATTCCATGTGCTGTCTATGAATATTTTATAGACAGCTTCTCCAGAGCGGCATCGTAGAATTCCTTCCTGCAGTCAACCTCGTCAATGACCCCTTTTTTCAGCATGGTCAGTAGCCGGCAGCCGCCGAAGCAGAGGGGGAGATAGGCGCAGTCGAGGCATTTATCGTTTTTCCAGATATCCAGGCCGTGGGAGTGCCGGTAATCGTTGATGCCGTTCGCCAGTGTGCCAATTGACAACTCCGGCCACCCCATGAAGGCCGGACATTTGTAGAGAGAGCCGTCCCAGTTCACTACCATATCATTGTCGAACTCCACCATGCAGGCTCCCATGGTCGGCTTCAGAGCCTTGAAACCACGTTTCAGCGTTTCTTCGCGAAGATACAGAATCGCTTCAATCAGCCATGGTTCGGTGCAGGACAGGCAGCAGTTCCCGGCATCATGAAATACTGCTTGGCCGGACTTGGGTAGTATCTGTGCAAACTGTATTGGGTCGAGTCTTGCCGGGTCAATCCCAGCGTCAAGCAGCGCATCCAGCATTTTTTGAAACTCCCGGTAGTTCTTGTGGGTAAAGTTACCGCCGAGCTTCAGAGTTACCAGGGTATAAACCGCCTTGATGTTTTCCAAAATGGTGTCGAAGCTTCCGTTGCCGGAAACAAAGGGGCGTTGCAGGTCGTGAATCTCTTTCGGCCCGTCAAGGGTTACCTGGGCGGAGGTTAAGCCAAGGGGTAGCAGCTCTTCAACAACTGCGCAGGTAAGGAGAGTTCCATTCGTTACCATGCTGCATGTAAATTTTGTTCCGTTTGCTTCTGCCACCGCCCGCAGCTGAACGGCGATACTCCGCAGCATCGGCAGCGCCATCAGAGGCTCGCCGCCGTAGAAGCGAATCTCGACCTCCCGCCCTTTGGCAATCTGCTCACGTTTCACATAATCGATCAAAAGCTCTGCTGTTTCGCGGTTCATTGCGTACCTGCCCCGAAAATCCTCCTCGAAACAGTACGGGCAGGCCAGGTTGCAGTCAAGCGTCAGCACTACCGTTGCTTTGAAGCGTTTACTCAGTCTATTGGAGCGCGCCACGATATCAGCCATGGCAGCCCGCTCCGCATCTGGATCATCAACCAGCATCTCTAGCTGTTTCAGAATGGAAATGTCGTTATCAGGAAGGGTCCCGTTATTAATCGCGGCAAGTTTTGCCTCTGAGAGCCTGACTATAGAACCTTTTTTCGTGGAATAGAGCAGATACTGCCCAGCAAGTTGTGAGTTGGAATATATTTTCAAATATCTGGAAAACGGCATTAATGCTCCAGCCGGGAAAAGGGGGCAAAGCCCTCTTTCCCGGCTTTTTCTTTACTTCCGAGCTGATGTTCCACCAGCTGCACAGCAGGCAGAGACCAATTCAGTATCTTCTACCCCGGTGTCCAACACTTCAAGTTCTGTTGATTCAGTTTCCATAGCTTTCCCTCCATTGGGTGATTTCTCATCTGATTCTTGATGAGTAGTAAAATGTCTCGATTTTCGACTGATATCCTGCTATTTTCACCATACTTTTCACAAGTAGCGTACGTATACCATATCGGTTGTAATAAATAATATCAAAAGAGTTAATTCTGCGAAGTCATAATCCATTACAACTGATTATCATTCTTATTGTCATACTTATGACGGGATACTCTGCGCCTTCTTTTGCAGTAGACGAGTTGCTTGACGCTTTCGGTCTTGTTTCCGACGAAACTTTGACGGTTTCCTCCCATTTTCCTCGCCCTGCCTCTAAAATCGCTGAAAACGTCACCATCATAACTGCTGACGATATTGCACGGATCAATGCCCACACCCTGAGAGATGTGCTCCAGACTGTGTCTGGCATCCAACTCGATTACGTTCGCACCCCCGGCACCTTTTCTTTGTTCAATGTTCAAGGGGCATTAAACTCAACTGTGCTGGTATTGATCGATGGTGTCAGGCAGAACGATCTGACGCAGAATATGGCCTGGCCAGGGCTCATTCCGGTGCAGCAGATCGAGCGGATCGAGATCATCAGGGGGGCCGCATCAACTGCCTGGGGTTCAGCCCTTGGTGGCGTTATCAATATAAGCACCAAAGTGCCGGAACCTGACCGGAAGACATCCGGCATGGCCTCCGCCTCTACCGGCAAGCGCCATACCAGCGACTCCCGCGCTGAACTGTCCGGCACTGTTGACCGCTTCGGGTATTATCTCTCCGGAGGCAACCTCCATTCTGACGGACTTCTCCCCAACAACGGCATTAACCAGAACAACCTTTACGGCAAGCTCTCATATCTCCTGCCAACCAAAGGAACGCTCACAATTGGTTATTCCTATCTGGAATCGCACAGCGGAATGGACGAAGAGTATCTGGCAAGTTGGGATATCATAACTCATGATAACTATAAAAATCATCAAAGCTACGGTTTTATCAATCTTGACCAGCCATTGGGCGAAAGGCTCAAGCTTGAGCTTTTGAGTTCTCTGACCAAACAGGACAATCATGGCATTTTGGGGCATCTCGACAGCGGAGTTGCTGTTGCAGATCTTGACACAGAGTCGAAAGAGTACACTAGAAATTTCAATGGTCGTCTTTTCTGGGGCGACAATCTCAATAACTTGGCAACCGGGTTTGAGTACACCCACGCCAATGGCAGGTCTAAAGATCTGCTGAGCTCCGATCCACCTCTTTATGATCGCACCTGGAATCGTTGGGCTGCGTACAGTAACGCGGCGTTCACCCTTGGCCGACTGACCGTCCTTCCCGGCCTTCGTCTGGATCACACAGGTGTTTCCAGCGAAAATTTCAGCTATAACTATACCCTTGGAGCTACCTTTAAATTGGCCGAAAACACCCTCCTTCGCGCCTACGGGGCCAAAGGGTACGGACTCCCGATACCTTTTACCAGTCACGGGCTTATGAAAATCAGCACCGTGCAGGGTGGGATCGAATCCAGTGATGTCCCTTATCTCTGGCTCAAGGGCACCTGTTTTATGAACTGGCTGAAAGATATGGAGTCATTTGGTGATTCCGTACTGCAAAACCAGACCAGGCAGGGAGTAGAACTTGAAGCCCGCACTATCCCACTCTACGGTCTTTCTCTGTCAAGCGGCTATACATTCACCTCTGTTCGGAATGAAGATACCGGTGCCACTGTTCAAACCAACTCCCAGTGGTCGGTGCCGCCCCAGCTGCTTAAGCTCGCCCTTAACTATGACAATAAAGATGTTGGTTTGCGTGGCGCTCTTACCGGAAACTATCTGAAGTGGAACAAATCATCAGACTCAATGGCAGCAAATGGAGCCATGATATGTGATCTGTTCCTTTCGTTGAAACTGCGTCCCAATTCTGAACTTTCACCAGAGCTGTTCTTTTCGGCCAGAAACCTGTTTAACGGTGTCCAGACAACCGACACGGAACTGTATACAAACGCCCCCCGCTGGATCGAAGGCGGAGTGAGGTTCAAATTCTGATGAGAGCGTTGCTTCTTAGCATAGCGCTCATCATCATGAGCGTGCTACCTGCCCTGACTGCGGACGTATTGATCGTCCAGTCAGGCAATGCGCCTGCATACGCCAAATCCATCACGGGTTTTAAGGAGACGTACAAAGGATCAACCCAGACCATCCTGCTCTCAGACTATGCTGAAGTCGACCTGATCCGCATCGTCAAGGAAGAGCAGCCGCGCCTTGTGCTTGCTGTCGGGGATCTTGCACTGGAAAAGGCGAAGAAGGTACGTCAGGTTCCAGTGATGGCGCTCATGGCGCTGTCGTATAATATGAGCAGGCGCTCGGCAGCCAACATACACGGGATTTCGATAGTGGCCTCTCCTGAACGGTATATGCAGTTGTTCTCAACCATGGGGATCAAACGGGTTGGGGTGGTGTATGACAATAACCGTACCGGAAACTATGTCAAGGAAGCACAGCAGGCTGCTGGTACTGTCGGGATACAGCTTGTCACCAATGAAGTGGATAATTCCAGAGCAGTTATGGCCACACTGCAAAGGATGAACGGCGCTGTAGACGCACTCTGGATGATCCCTGACACAACGGCAGTCACCTCTGTCACGCAAGAGGCGTACTTCAACTTCACCATCAAAAATAACGTGCCGGTTGTCACATTCAGTGAAAAGCACCTGGCAATGGGTGCCGCAGTAACCCTTGGCGCTGACTGTGCCGACATGGGACGGCAGGCAGGAGAACTTTCGACCAAAATCCTGAACGGTAGCACAGGCTCCAGCGGCACTGCATATGCGCCAATCTCAGTTAAAGCTTTCTTCAACGAATCAGTATTGAAGAAACTTGGCCATAAGGTTCCGGCGTTACTTACCCTCACAAAATAGGACAGGCCGTTCTGACGCCGGCCTGTCCGTATACCCTTATTCAATAACCTCTATTCCACCCAGTCATCATCCTCTTCAATCGGCGCAAAACCTCGCCGCATCGTATTCTCTGTGACAACCCTCGGATCCATGAAGTGCAGCAGATAATCCGGCCCACCGGCCTTGGTGCCGACGCCGGACATGCGGGAACCGCCGAATGGCTGACGATCAACCAGCGCGCCGGTGTTGTTGCGGTTGATGTAGAGGTTGCCGACCCGGAATTCGCGGCGGGCCTGGGTAAGATGCTCGGGGCTGCGACTGAAGATGCCGCCGGTGAGGGCGAAGCGGGTCGAGTTGGCCCACTCGATGGCCTGGTCAAAATCCTTGGCGCGCATGACAGCCAGTACCGGTCCGAAAATCTCTTCCTGGGCGATGTGGTGCTGCGGCGTGATACTGCCGATAATTGTCAGCGGCACCCAGTAACCGTCAGTGGACGGAACCGGGCTGGAGTAGAGCAATTTACCTTCCTTTGAGCCTGTTTCAATATATCCCTTAATCGATTTCATGGCGTTGGCGTCGGATACGGCACCCATACTGTAGCGCGGATCTTCGGACGGGCCGACTTGATAGACCTGCGCAGCTTTGACCAACCGCTCGACAAAGCGGTCATACACCGCATCAAGTACGATGACCCGCGAGCAGGCGGAACATTTCTGCCCCTGGAAACCAAAGGCGGAATAGAGCACGTGCGGTACCGCTTCATCAAGATCGGCGTCGTCATCGATGATGATGGCGTTTTTGCCACCCATCTCGGAGATGATTTTTTTCACGTTCGGCTGGCCGGGATAGACTTTGGCGGCGCGGTCAATTATGCGCAAGCCGGTTTCCACCGAGCCGGTGAAGGCGATCAATGACACATCCGGGTGATCGACCAGGTAATCGCCGATCACAGAACCTTTGCCCGGGATGTAGTTGAACACGCCTGCTGGTAAACCCGCTTCACGGAATATCTCAACAAGGTTCCAACCGATGATGCCGGTGATGTTGGACGGCTTGAATACGACGGTATTGCCGGTGACGATGGCGGCGGACGCCATGCCGAGGCTGATTGCGAGCGGAAAATTCCAGGGGGAGATAATCGCGGCAATTCCCTTCGGCTCGTAAAAATACTGGTTGACCTCGCCGGGGGCGTTGCCGATCCGCTGCGGTTCGCCGTAGCGGATCATTTCGCGGGCGTAGTATTCGAGAAAATCGATCGCCTCGGTGACGTCAGCATACGCCTGATCCCACTGCTTGCCGATCTCCAGCACCTGCCAGGCAGACAGTTCAAATACTCTTTTTCTGGCGGCAACAGCCGCTTTCAGCAGATATTCGGCACGATCGCGTGGTGAAGTGTCGCGCCAGGCGGGGAATGCTTTTTTGGCGGCCGCGACCGCGATTTTTGCTTCATCGAGACCGGCCTGGGCAATACTGCCCAGTATTTCGGTCGGATTGGCCGGATTGACCGTGTTGACACTCTCTTTCGTCGGGAGTTCCTTGCCGTCGATGTAGAGCGGATAGGCTTTGCCCAATTTCGCACGCACCTGTGCAATGGCCTGCGGGAAGGCGGCACGGTGATCGGCCCGGGTGAAATCAACCATCGGCTCGTTGACGAAGCGGGGCAGGCCACCGGGGCCGGTCACAACTTTACGTGGTCGATTATTCCGCTCGTTCCGTTCACGCACTGCAGTAACGGCCGGGTCTTCAAGCAACCGCTCAATCTGGGCATCCTCGGCAAAACTCTGGCGGAGGAACGATTCGTTGGCGGTGTTCTCGAGCAGGCGGCGCACCAGATAGCCCATGCCGGGCACCATATTGCCGTACGGGGCGTAGAGCCGGATGCGCCCGACTACTTTGAGAATGCCTTTGCGGATCGGTTCGGCCATGCCGTACAGCACCTGAAACTCGTAGCGTGATTCGGGAACTTTCAATTCGGCGGCCATTTCCATGACGGCAGAGATGGTGCGGATATTATGTGACGCACAGGCAAAATGGCATGTTTCCTGATTTTCCAGGATCATGCGGGCCTGTCGCTCAAAGGCAGCATCACTTTCGGCCTTAACCGTCCAGACCGGAATCGCCCAGCCGTTCTGTTTGGCCTTGACCGTCTCATAATCCCAGTAGGCGCCTTTCACCAGACGTATTGAAATTTTCGTGTTGTGTGCTTTGGCCCAGGCGAGCATGTCGGCAACATCCTGATCGGTATCCTTCAAGTACGCCTGAAAAACGATGCCGATATGCGGGTAGTCGCGGTATTCCAGTTTCAGGCGTTTGTACAGCTCGATAATGATTCCTTTATGTCGGTATGACTCCATGTCGATGCAGAGAAAACCGCCCAGTTCAACTACCTGTTTGGCAACACAGCGCAGCTGTTTCAACATCGCCTCGACCGAACCTTCAAAATCCTGAGGATTAGCCAGAGCGAACAGGGCGGTTGGTTTCACCGCCACATTGATCTTCGGCGCATGGCCCCAGTCAAGATTCGGGTCGCCACCGCTTCCTTGCAGCCCTTTCCACCCCTGCTGTTCCTTCTTTAAACTCTCCAGCACTTCCAGATAGGTTGCGACATACTCTTCCGCTTCCTGCTCGGTCAGTGTCGCCTCGCCAAGGACATCCACGACTGCGGCAAAACCGTCTTTACGCAGTTTCTCTATGTTTTTGACCGCCTCCTTCGTGTTTTCGCCGATGATGAACTGCCGCGCCATCTCCTGGATGTTGGCGGAAATTACCTTGTTCAGCACCGCGCCACCGAGTGAACCGAGCATGCCGGCCATCTTTGCCCCGGTCTGAAGCACCGGCGGCATATCTTTTTCCTCGCCGAAATATTCGCGGATATGATCGGTCAGCAGTTTGGAGGTTGTCAGAGAAGGGAAGGCATCGACAAAGCGGAACATCTGAATTTTGAACTGATCGTTCTGCATGCTCCAGTCCATGACCTTGCCCATCCATGCCCCTTTGTTGAACAGTGATGGCTTTTCGCCGGAAATTGCGGCAAAAAAATCCTTGCCTCTGGTGATGGTTTTTATGTTGAGTGTTGGTTCCATGGCTGATCCTTTCGGGTTGTATGTTATGCTGGACCGGGTATAACGTGAATGGTTAAACCATTAATCAATTCGATAAAACATGTCAAGAAAATTTTCGAGCACTTGTCTAGGGCGGCTCGGAATGGTATAAAGGTGCAACCATTGGAAAAGGGGTCACAGATGTTTAAACAGGTAAAACAGAACAAGGCATATCAGGATGTTGTTGATCAGATTCAGGAAGCGATCATGGCCGGAACACTCGCTGCGGGAAAATTGCTGCCGGCGGAGCGCGAACTGAAGGAGCAGTTTGGCGTCAGCCGTGGTACGCTTCGTGAGGCGCTGAGGGTACTGGAACAGAAAGGGCTGATAGAGATACGTACCGGCGTGGCAGGCGGATCACTGGTACGGGAGGTGAACAGCGACACACTCAGCGAAAATCTTGGCCTGTTAATCAGAAATTGCGCGGTGTCGTTGAAAGATCTTGCTGAATTTCGTGAAGAGATGGAAGGGAATGTTGCCGCACTGGCAGCTGAGCGGGGCGAGCATGATGATCTACTGTTGCTGGAGACGCTGCTTGCCGAAGCCGAAAGCAAGCTGAATCAAGGGCCATCAGGATGGGATGCGTTTATCCGGACGGATGAACAACTTCACCTCACCCTGGCACGCATGAGCGGTAATCTGCTCTTTCAGACCGTACTGGAAAGTCTGTATATCAATATCCATACCTACTATGTGAAGTATCTGCCGCTCAGTGATGAACTGCTGCGGGAAAACCTTGCCGATCTTCGCGACATTGTTTCTGCCGTATCTGCCAAGGACAGCAACCAGTCACGCATTGTCGCCCGTTCACACGTCAGCCGCTTCAATCGGTATATGGAACAACAGGCGCCGAGGTAGGGGTGTCATCAGCTATGCCGTAACAGCCGCATTCCCCGCCAGGCATCGTACGAATAACAGCAGAGTCCCCCCCAGATAAACAGAAAGCTTACCAGATGTGCCATGGTGAATGGTTCTTTGTAGAGCAGCACCGCGAGCAGGAAGTGCATGGTCGGAGTGATGTACTGCAGAAAGCCGATTGTGGCAAGACGGAGGCGCCGGGCAGCAGCGGCAAAGAGCAGGAGAGGCACCGACGTTACCACGCCGGCGGATGCCAAGAGCAGGGTTGTCACGAGGCCGGTAGCGAGAAAAACTCCTTCACCCCGCATGGTGGCATACATGAGGTAGCCGCAGGCGGCCGGTGCAAGGAGAATCGTCTCCACGGTCAGGCCACTGAGGGACTCAGTTTTGACTACTTTGCGCAGCAGGCCGTAGGAACCAAAAGTTAGCGCCAGAATGAGCGCAGTCCAGGGAACGCTGCCGTGGCGGACAGTCAGAAGAATCACCCCAGTTGCCGCAAGAAAAAGTCCGGCCAACTGCAGCCTCCGTAACCGCTCTTTAAGAAACAGAAAGCCGAGCAGTACACTGACAAACGGAGTGATGAAATAGCCGAGACTTGATTGAAGAATCTGGCCATGCTCAACAGCGATGATGAAAACCAGCCAATTGGTTGCAATCAGAAGCGCACTGCAGAGTAGAATAAACAGGGAGTTCCGTTCGGACACCGCCGCCCGGACTTCGCTCCAACTGCGCCGCACGGTGATAATCAGGGCAAGCAGTAACACCGACCAGACAATCCGGTGGGAAACTACCTGAAGCGGCGGCACCGCAGCAATGGACTTGAAATAGATCGGAAAGAAGCCCCAGACCAGATACGCGACAATGCCGTATGTCAAACCCAAACCGGCCTCAGGGTGCTGCGACTGTGTAGTGGTCACATCACGCCTCTTCCGCTACATGAACAATCATCCCGCCGGTGATTCGTACCAGATCGCTTGGTGCGAGATGGAACAGGGCATTGGGTGAACCGGCTGCTGCCCAGATGACGCCATGCCCCATCAGATCCTGATCGATATACACCTTGAGTGGCTGCAGATAACCGAGTGGTGGGACCCCCCCGATGGCAAAACCGGTTTTTTCACGTACTGTGGCGGCATCAGCCATGGCGACTTTTTCTCCGGCCATGGCAGCTATCCGCTCCAGACTGATCCGGTTGCCGCCGCTGGTCAGCACCAGAAAGAGCTCGCAGCTTGTTACCCCCTTCAGGATCAGGGATTTCACAATCTGCGCAACATTGCACCCAACGGCATCAGCTGCTTCAACCGCGCTGCGCGTACTTGTCGGGAGCTCCTGCACTTCATTGTTCAATCCTGCTGCAGTCAGGGCATCGCGGACCCGTTGTACGCTGCTGCTTGATTTTTTTGGCATCACCGGTTCTCCTTGTTGTTTTCAAGGTTCATCCCTGTCGTACCGAAGAGCTGGTGAACAGGAAAAGGCCTGCAAAAATTATCGCTGCACCAATAGTCTGGCGCAGTGTCGGATATTCATGCAGAAATACGGACGCCCACAATATGGCACCTAACGGCTCGCCCAGAATACTGACCGATACAACGGAGGCCTGGATATAGCGCAGCACCCAATTGAAGATGGTATGCCCCAGTATGGTACAGACGACCGCGAGCGCCAGAAAAATGAGCCAGTCGCTGGCAGGGTAGGGGGCGAAGGCGGTGCCGGTTGCCGCGGTGGTAATTATCAGTGCCAAAGCGCTGCTGCCGTACGTGTAGAAGGTATAAACCGGCAGAGCTACGTTACCGCGCAAGCGCCGTCCGATCAATAGATATCCTGAAACCAGAATTGCCGCAGACAACGCGAGCAGGTCACCAATAAATGCTTCCCTGCCGATCTGAAAATCTGCCGCCCCGATAATAAAACTGCCGCACATGGCGAGTGCACCACCCATCATGGCCAGTCGATTGACTTTTTCCCGAAAAAAGATCCATGAGCCGATCACCACGAAAACCGGTTGCGTGGTGACAAGTACTACCGAACTGGCAACACTGGTATATTTGAGCGATATGAACCAGGTTACCAGGTGCAGAGCCAGGCAGATGCCGCTGGCTGCAGCGAGGTTACGCTGTTTCGCTGGAATGGTGAAAAGCTCTGAACGATAGTGGAACAGAGAGTACGGAGCCAGAATCAGAAACGTAAACAGCAGGCGATAGGTGGCAATAATCAGGGCAGGCGCGGTCGAAAGCCTGACAAAAAGCGCTGAGAATGAGACGGCAAAAACCCCTACCAGCACGGCGAGGTAGGGGTTAACGATCGGTTTATTGCTCACCGTGACTCTCCATATGCTAAAAAAGCGTTTGAATAACAAGTAGATACGGAGGACACGGGGAAATCGAACAAAACGTTAAGTAACATATCTGGTGAATCAAAAAAGATAGATTTACCGTCCTGATACTCTGATGTTACTCCGTATACTCTGTGTTATAAAAGTATTGACTATTCCCCAAGATACGCCTTGCGGACTTCCGGATTAGCGGCCAGTTCCTTGGCGTCTCCCTGCAGGACGACTTCTCCGGTCTCAAGGACATAGGCACGGTTGGCAATGGAAAGAGCCATGCTGGCATTCTGTTCCACCAACATGACGGTGGTGCCGCTCGCATTGATTTCCTGGATGATGGCAAAGATCTGCGCTACCAGCATTGGCGCCAGTCCCATGGAAGGCTCGTCAAGGAGCAGCAGTTTGGGACGGGACATCAGCGCGCGTCCCATGGCAAGCATCTGCTGTTCCCCGCCGGAGAGGGTTTTGGCCAGCTGCTTCTTGCGTTCAAGCAGACGCGGGAAACGTGCAAAAACCTGATCGATCTCTTTCAGGATTTCACTCTTGTCGTTGCGGATATAGGCGCCCATCTCCAGGTTTTCGAGTACGGACATGTTCGCAAAGACACGGCGCCCTTCGGGAACCTGCGAGATGCCGCGCTTGACGATCTCATGGGGCGGAACATGGCTGATGGTCTCACCGAGAAAAGTTACTGTTCCGGACAGCGTCGGCACAATGCCGGAAATGGCATTGAGAATGGTAGTCTTGCCGGCACCGTTGGCACCGATAAGAGCAACGATCTCTCCCTCTTTCACGTGGCAGGAAATGCTTTTCAGCGCCTTGATGGCACCATAGTTGACGTACAGCTGATCAAGCGTGAGCATCGCCGGCCCCCTTTCCCAAATATGCCTCGATAACTTTGGGGTTTTGTCGGATTTCTTCCGGCATTCCCTCGGCAATTTTTTCACCGTAATCAAGCACTGCAATTCGATCGGATATTCCCATGACGAATTTCATGTCGTGCTCGACAAGGAACACGGTGATGCCGGTCGCCCGGATGCGCTGTACCATCGCCATCAGTTCGGCTTTTTCCTGCGGGTTCATCCCGGCTGCCGGTTCATCAAGCAGGAGCAGTTCCGGTTTCAGCGCCAAAGCCCGGGCAATTTCAAGACGACGCTGCTCTCCGTAGGGGAGGTTGCCAGACAGCTCGAAAGCGCGATAGGAAAGATCAACCATCTGCAGACATTCACGGGCCAGATCAAGGAGTTCACCCTCCTCTTTGCGTACCCAGGGAGTAAACTTCATCAAGGCACCGGTCAGGTCCCAGCGCCCCCGGCTATGGGCACCAATCAGGACATTATCCAGCACTGTCAGATCGGTAAAGAGCCTGATGTTCTGGAAGGTCCGACCGATACCGGAAGCGGCGATCCGGAACGTCGGAGTTCCGCTGACCGAGTTCCCTTTGAAAGAGATTGAGCCGCTGGTCGGGCTGTAGATGCCGGTTATCAGGTTGAAAAGGGTGCTCTTGCCAGCGCCGTTCGGACCGATAAGCGCCTGAATCGTCCCCTCTTCCACTTTTAGGTTGACGTCGTTGACGGCTACCAAGCCACCAAAGCGGATAGTTACACTATTCAGTTCAAGAATTGCCATTGTCGGTTCTCGATGTATCTGAGGATTTTTGTTCCATAATCTTTTTCAGGTGCGGTTTGCGCCCCAGGGTGCGGAGTACCAGATCGGTAAAGTTGATGCTTCCCATTAATCCATTGGGGCGGAAGATCATCATGCAGACGAGCAGGCCGCCGTACACGAGCATGCGGTATGTGGCCATAAAACGCAAAAATTCCGGTGCGGCTGACAATATCGTTGCGCCGATAACACTGCCGGTGATGCTGCCTAGGCCGCCGAGTACGATCATGCTAAGGATATCGACCGATTTGAGGAAGCCAAAATCAGACGGATTGATATATCCCATGAAATGGGCGTACAGGCCGCCGCCAACGCCGGCAAGAAAGGCGCCGAGAGCAAATGACTGCACTTTGTAGCGTGTCACATTGATCCCCATCGCTTCGGCGGCGATTTCATCACCCCTGACCGCCTTGAGTGCCCTGCCAAAGCGGGAGTTGTGAACAAAGGTGGTGAATGTCACTGCCAACACAACGACTACCCAGACAACAACCGGCAGCGGAATGGTTGTATGTGCGGCAGGCACCGACAGTCCAAGTGCCCGGTTGGTAATGTCGAGATTTAGAAAGATTACTTTGACAATTTCGGCAAAGCCGAGCGTGCAGATGGCCAGATAATCGCCGGTCAGGCGCAGTATCGGCAGGCCGATCAGGGCAGCAGCAGCAGCGGTAATAAACCCGGTCAACAACAGATTGAGACTGAACGGTAGGCCGAGCTTGATGGTAATAATTGCACTGGTAAAGGCACCGATGCTCATGAATGCTGCATGCCCGAGTGAAAGCTGGCCGGTCAGCCCGGTGACAACATTCAGCCCGAGAGCCAGAATAATGCCGATCCCGACGTTGACGATGATCTGCAAATAATAGGGGTTTATGTACCCCAGCATTGATTGTAAAACGTCACCCATGTGTTAACTCCGAATGGTATTCGACTCTGATAATTTTACGATCTACCTTATCCCCCTCCCAACCTCCCCCTTGAAGGGGGAGGAATAAGATCAAATCCACCGCCCCTTCTAGGGGAAGGCTAGGGCGGGGATGGGGTGTGGCTAAACTTTTTTCTGAATTTTACGTCCCAGCAATCCGGTTGGCTTAACGAGCAGCACCAGTACCAGAATGGCAAATGCAATTGCATCCCGATATGAGGAGTAGCCGAAAGCAACGCCGGCAACCTCGGTAACACCAAGAAGCAGACCGCCAAGCATCGCGCCGGGGATGGAACCGATTCCTCCGAGTACCGCCGCTGCAAATGCCTTCAAGCCGGCCATTAATCCCATGTTGAAAGAAACCGCGTTAAAGAGCAGTCCGACCAGGACGCCACCTGCTGCAGCCAGTGCCGAACCGAGGGCAAAGGTAAAGGAGATGACCATGTTGACGTTGATCCCCATCAGAGCGGCGGTGTTGTAATCTTCCGAGGTAGCTCGCATGGCCTTGCCGATTTTGGTTTTATGCACGATGAATTCGAGGGAGATCATCAGGATGGCAGATATTGCAATAATGAGGAGCTGCAGCGTTGAAATTTCTGCCGAGCCGATCGTGATCTGCTTGACCGGGAAAACCCCCTCTGGGTAGCCTTTTGCATTAGCGCCAAAGAGCATTTGAGCCAGAGTTGACAGGAAAATCGATACACCGATTGCAGAAATGAGCGCCGATAAGCGCGACGATTTCCGGAGCGGGCGGTACGCAACCCGTTCAACGAAAACTCCGAGCAGCACACAGGCCACCATGGCGATTAGCATGGCAACCAGAAAATTCACCTTAAGGATGGCTGTTGCGAACAGGCCGACGAACGCCCCGACCATATAAATTTCACCATGGGCAAAATTGATCAGGGTGATGATGCCGTAAACCATCGTGTACCCCAGAGCTATCAAGGCGTAGGTGCTTCCCAGGGCGATGCCGTTTATCAGTTGCTGGAAGAACATGCGGGCTCCTCATTGAAGATGTAAATCTGCCTCGGTGCTGCGAATCATTTCAAAATGTTGGCAACCATACCTGTATCTGAAAAAAATGACAATCCGGAAACGCTCATTTTCTAATGTTTCCGGAACGGTTTATTTCCAGCACGCCCAATCCGGCTATAATCATTGCCATACCGAAAGTGGATGCAGGCGTCAGATGCTCCTTGAGAACAACTATGCCGAGGACCGCAGCAGTGAGCGGTTCGGCAAGCGACAGAGTAACGGCATGAACCGCAGGAACTGTGCGCAAGGCGCGTGCAAACGGTATGTATGCCAACGCTGTGGCGACTAATCCGAGATGCAGCACGACAAGAATGCCGTTTGGTGCAATGGCCCAGCGCAGATCAGCTCCAAAAAGAAACGGTGTAAGCAGTATTCCGCCCAGAGTGAATACGATAGCAATAACGGCATCAGGGGAATTTCCAGGGAGCAGACGCTTGATGGCGAGTGCGTATCCTGCGTAAAAAGCGCCGACAGCCAGAGCCATGAGCACCCCGATCGGTTTTACCTGGGATACATCACCAGGCGTCGCAAAAAAGAGGATCAACAATCCGGCAACAGCAAGAGTTGTTGCAATCAGCCAGCGTCGGTCCGACCGCTCATTGTGTATCAAATATGCGAGCAGGCCGGCAAAGAGCGGACCACTTCCAATTGCCACCATAGTGCCGACGGCAACTCCGGTCGTAATCACCGCCTTGAAAAACAGAATCTGATATGCGGCGACCAGAAAAGCTGCAAGAATAATGATGCCAGGTTACCGGAAGCTGTTACGGGTGATCTGGCCACGCAGTATGGCAAACAGCAGCAGGGCACCACCAATTGCCAAGCGCAGAGCGCCGAGGGGATGCGCATCGGAAGGTGCAAATGCCTGGGTGGTGCCTGTCGTGCCCCAGAGGATTGCAGCCAGCAGGATCAACCATGTGCCATGAGATCCAATATTATTCATTGCAGGCTTGATTCAACACAGAGGCATGGAGAAAGTCGCCATTTTCTGATCAGGCATGGAGAGGAGTGGCATCTTCAATGTATTCCTCCTCAGTGTCTCGGTGTCTCAGTGTTGAATACCATTTGCAGTACACAAAAGCGGCGCCGGATAAGACCGACGCCGCTTGCTGGTACGGCTTGCAACGTAGTGGGTTAGTCCATCTTGACCGGTACTTTGGCTTTCAGGGCGAACTTGCCGTCTTTGACTGCCAGCAGGCAGAGCGGAGTTTTGATCGGCTCGCGGTTGGCACGGATAGTGATTGTGCCGGAAACACCTTTGAAGTCTTTCGTTTTTGCTACAGCATCTTTGAATACTTTCGGGTCTGCACTGTTGGCGCGTTTGATAGCATCGGCAATCATCATGACGCCGTCGTAGCCTTGAGCATCAAACAGACCGGGGACCTGACCGGCGAATTTCTTCGAGAATGCATCGATGAATTTTGCGGTTTCAGGAGAAGCCTGCTCGGGGGAGAAGCCGAGAGCTGACATGGAGCCTTCAACAGCGGATCCGCCCAGATTGATGAATTCAGGAGAGAAGAGGCCGTCGCCGCCGAACATGTTGGCTTTAACGCCCTGTTTACGGGCTTCTTTCATGATCAGAGCGCCCTCGGTGTAGTAACCGGAGAAGAAGATGACATCAGGCTTCTTGGCTTTGATGTTGGTGACCTGGCCGCTGAAATCCTTGTCGCCATCCTTGATTTTTTCATCAGCAACAATGGTAATGCCTTTGCCTTTGGCGGCATCACGGAATGTCTGGGAGAAGCCAACGCTGTAATCGTTGTTGTCGGAAGTGATGATGGCGACTTTCTTGTATTTCAGGTCGTTGGCAAAGTAGTCGATACATGCCGGGATGGCGACGCTGTCGAGAAGGGTGTTACGGAAGATGAAATCGCCGTTCTCAACAACGCCCGGGCCGGTGGCGCCTGCGGAGAGCAGTACAATCTGAGCCTTCTGGGCGATCGGAGCGGCAACTTTGGTGATGCCGGTCGTCGGGTCGCCAACAATAGCGACAACGTTGTCACGGCTGATCAGTTTTTGGGTGACGGAAGCGCCTTCCTGTTTGTCGCCACGGTTATCGGCTTCAACAATTTCAATTTTCTTGCCCAGAACACCGCCGGCGGCATTCAGTTCCTCTGCTGCCATTTTCATACCTTCCAGAGTCGGCTTGCCGAACATGGCAACGTCGCCGGTCAGAGCGCCCAAGAAGCCAATTTTGATGGTGTCAGCGGCAGCTTTGGGAGCTTCAGCTTTTGGTGCTTCTTCCTTCTTTTTGCAGCCGGCAGTCACAGACAGAGCCAGTACAGCGGTCAACAACAGTGCGGAAACTTTTTTAAAACTCATGTGTGTCTCCTTCCTTCGTGGTGTGTGGTGCTAGTGGAAAAACAAACCTCCGAGGCGCTATTGCCTCGGAGATCGCAGTCAGTCTGATACTAGAAAGAGAATTTAGCAAGCAATTTGATGTCGTAAGGGTTGTCAACGGACGGAGATGCGTCGTAGTAATCACCCAATACGACGTAACCGGCGCGTGCGCCAAGTGTTACGTCAGAAGTCAGTTTGTAGTTTGCCTCGCAGTTGATCTCGGTGCCGAGATAATCATTGTTGTTTGTGGTGTTTTTAGCAACCATAGCGAAGCCGGCATTGACGCTGCCGTACAACTTTGGTGAGAAATCGTAGTCATAGCCGACTGAACCAAAAATAACACCTTCATTGCCGTTGTTGACATCAAAGACGAGAGCGTTATCAATTGAAGTTGCATTCTTGTCACGACTGAGCATGATCATTTCATTGTCGTAGAACGCCCCACCTTCACCGGGTACTACATAGAGAGCGTTGTCCCCGCCGGATACATAGAGGAATTCTGCACGTGCAGTACCGCCAGCCAGTGGCATTTTCGCGCCTAAGTTGAAAGCATATCCTTTTGCGTCGTCTGTTGCGTTAAGATCGCCGAACTGGGCAAGGGCAAAACCATTGAGTGATAACGGACCAACAACAGTTTCAGCGTTCAGGCCGAGTGTATGCACTTTTGCGTCCACTACGGCAGTTGTATTCGGTTCAGCTGCATCAAATCCCTTGTCGCCGATATAATAATATGCAGCGCCTACTTTTGTCCCTTTTGAGAGGCTGTACTTACCATCAAGCATGAACATATCCTGAGTGTTTTTGCCAATGGTTGGATTTGCAATGGCGAGATTGGAGTTGCCGTAAGCATCATTTAAGCGGAAAAAACCAACGGATCCGCTAATCTTATCATTGCAGCTATGTGAAAGAAGTATACCCGCCATGTCGGAGTCAAAAATCACCCCTTTAAAGGCATCCCTATTGCCTTGCATGCCAAGTTTGGCATTCAGGGACTTTGTTGCATTCAGGTCAAGATACAGGTTTTTTGTCTCCAAATTCACACTGTCTGCACCAATTGCGCCGCCTGTACCACCACCACTAGTATAAGAACTATTGCCCCAGTAGTTGTAGTCCATCTCAAATTTTGTTACCAGTTTTACATCTTCAGTTGCCTTGGCAGTATAACCGAGGCTAACCCGTTGAACAAAGTAGTTCTGAGTCTTTGTATCATTTGCAAGTATTCCATTTGCACTATAATTCGAGAGATCATAAAACGAGGTGAATGAACCACTGAACTGATTTTCCAGCGCCATTGCCGGAGTTGCGACCGCTGCGGCAAGTCCCATTGTTACAAGCGCTGCCAAAGTTTTGCTCTTCTTCATTTACTACCTCCTGTGTGTGATGTCCTGCTGTGAGAATGCTCCAGTCGATGACCGGAGTTACAGAATCTGACTTAAAAACAGTTTAGCTCGTTCATGATTCGGGGCGGTAAAAAAGTGCTCGGGTGTCCCTTCCTCAACGATGCTGCCATGATCCATAAAAATAACCCGGTCGGCAACTTCGCGGGCAAAGCCCATTTCGTGGGTTACCACCACCATGGTCATTCCTTCGAGCGCAAGGGTTTTCATGACGTCCAGCACTTCACCGATCATCTCCGGATCAAGTGCCGAGGTTGGTTCGTCAAACAGGATTGCCTTGGGGTTCATCGCCAGCGAACGGGCAATTGCCACCCGCTGCTGCTGGCCGCCGGAGAGTTTGGCCGGATACGCGGAGGCCTTTTCGGTGATATTGACCTTGTGCAAGAGTTCCATGGCAATGTCTTCAGCTTCACTCTTGCTGCGTTTGCGGACTACGGTCTGGGCGAGGGTCAGGTTTTCAAGCACGGTTTTGTGGGGGAACAGGTTGAAGGACTGAAAGACCATGCCAACCTCCTCACGCACTTTACAGATATCGGTTGTCGGGTCGCTGACATCCATACCGTCAACTATAATTTTCCCCCGGTCAATCGATTCAAGGCAGTTGATCGAGCGGAGGATGGTGCTCTTGCCGGATCCGCTTGGACCGATGATAACGACCTTCTCACCATCGGTGACGGTAAAAGAGATGTCCTTAAGCGCCTGGAATGAACCGAAGAATTTTGAAACCCCGGTAACCTCGATCATCGGGCGACTAGTGGCCGTCATTGAGTTTTTCCTCCATGAGGCTGATCAGCTTGGAAAAGAAGAGCGTCATAATCAGATAAATCAAGGCGATGACGGTATAGGTTTCAAAGTAGTTGAAGGTTTCTGACGCATATTCTCTACCGCGGCGCAACAGGTCGGCAACAGCAAGTATCGAAACCAGAGACGAATCTTTCAAAAGGGCGATAAACTCGTTGCCGATCGGCGGCAGCACAACCTTGAAGGCCTGGGGCAGAATGACCTGCTGCATGGCCTGTCTGCGCGACATGCCGAGGGAGAGCGCGGCCTCTATCTGCCCTTTTGGAATGGATTGGATGCCGGCCCGGAAAATTTCCGCCATGTAGGCGCCATAACAGAACGCCATGGCTATGATGGCGCTCAGAATATCAGGAATTCTGATGAAACGACCCAGAGCATAATAAATGTAAAAGAGCTGAACAAGCAGAGGAATTCCGCGAATCACTTCAACATATAATGACGCAGTTCCGTTGATCAGGCGGTTGCTTGAAATTCTACCCAAACCGGCGATCAGTCCGAAGACGATGGACAGAAGAATGGCGCCGATTGTCACCTTGAAGGTTACAAGTATGCCGTCCGGAACAAATTTAAAAATTGCCAGATATTGTTCAGAACGGCCAAACGCCAGAAACAGACAAAGGATGATAGCGCCGAAAAAGGCTATCCGCCAAGCGGTAAAAAGTCCGCTGTCGTCTTTGTGCGGGATTGCGGCTCCGTCACCAACTTCTATTGGTGTATGAGTTGATTGTTTGTTGATCATGGAGAATGAACAGGGTGGGGGACATGATTAGCCCCTCACCCTGAGTGAACAGATTACTTAACCCATTTGGTGTGAATTTTGGTGTCGATCTTCTTGGCTTTAACCGCTTTAATGCCTTTGTTGAGCAGGTTAACCAGTTCCTTGTTACCCTTCTTCACAACAATTCCATAACCCTCTTTAGTGAATGCTTTGCCAACAATCTTGAACTTGTCTTTGTATTCTTTTTTCTGCAGGGCAAAGTGGGCAGCAACCGGTTCATCGCACACGACGCCGTCAATCCGCCCGGAAGCCATGTCTTCGAATGCGAGGCCGACTTCATCGTAGGTTTTTGATTCGACGCCGGCAACTTTCTTCACTTCCATGGTTCCGGTTGTGCCGATTTGTGACCCGACTTTTTTACCTTTCAAGTCTGCAATGGTTTTGGATGTTTTGTCGGTTTTGGGTACGATCAGTATCTGGCCGATACTGGTGTATGCATCAGTAAAGTCATACTTGGCCTTACGCTCATCGGTTATGGTTACAGAGGAAATAATAGCGTCATATTGGCCTGAATCGAGTCCGGCAAAAATGCCGTCCCAAGCAGTGTTTTTAAATTCAACGGCTACTCCGGCTTCCTTGGCGACAGCATTGAGAAAATCGATATCGTAGCCGACAATCTTCTTATTAGCATCAACCATTTCCATGGGAGGCCAGGTGGCGTCAGTTGCAACTTTAATGCTTTTTGTAGCAGCAAAAGCAGCGGTGGTCAGTGATGCAATCAATAATGCGGCGACAGAAAGGGTACGAAAAATTCTCATCTTTGGATCTCCTTTTTTGATGACATTGAATACGAAAGTGCATTTGACGGCAGAAATACCTATAGAAAAGTGCATACAATTGTCAACAAAAATGTCTCAATCCCTTTGTTATCAAAAGATTATAAAAGTTTACCGAGTGATTTAAGCCAGAGTAAACAGAGTATAAAAGAAAAATTATATAAATCTGTAATTTTATGTTGACATCCAACTATCAAAAAGAGTAGAAGATCAATTCTTGTTTAGAGCAAGATGTTTTAACGCTACTGACCCGAATGGAGATGTCGGTGAAATTCCGACCCTGCTAACTATTCCATTCCCATCCTTTTATTAGTCAGAGCGTCCCGGTTGTGAAGTAAGTCCGTACGAAAAACAATAAGATAGAGCTTTGTGTCTTTAGTGGCTGCCGGTTATGGCAGACATTAGCTATGTAGTTGTGCGTTGCGTAACAATGCATAATGTTCAAAAAAATGTATTGACATTACATTTGTAAGTTTGTTAATTTGCGCGTTCGCTCGTTTTCGGGCTTTTATCGAAATATTTGCATCTGGAGAATTTGACGACTATGCCAACAATCAACCAGCTGATCAGGTCAGGTAGGGAAAGTAAAAAGGACAAATCGACAGCCCCAGCCCTTAAGTGCTGTCCGCAAAAGCGTGGTGTCTGTACTAGGGTTTATACAACGACGCCTAAAAAGCCTAACTCTGCTCTTCGTAAAGTTGCTAGGGTTCGTCTGACAAACGGCTTAGAGGTGACATCGTATATCCCGGGCGTTGGTCATAATCTACAGGAGCACTCAGTTGTTTTGATACGTGGCGGCAGGGTAAAAGATCTTCCGGGCGTTCGTTATCACATTGTGCGCGGTACGCTCGATTCAGTAGGTGTCAAGGGTCGTTTGCAGAGCCGTTCAAAATATGGCGCAAAGCGTCCTAAATAATACTGAACCTGATTAATTTGAGGGGAAATATATGCCGAGAAGAAGAGAAGTACCAAAAAGAATAATACTGCCGGATCCAAAGTTTAACGACAAGGTTGTGGCCAAGCTGATCAACTCTCTCATGCTTGCGGGTAAAAAAAGTGTCGCCGAGTCTATTATGTACGGAGCGCTTGAGCTTGTTGCCCAGAGATCGAATGATGAGGCGGTAAAGGTCCTTAAAAAGAGCCTTGATAATATTAAGCCGATGCTGGAAGTCAAATCGCGTCGTGTGGGTGGTTCGACCTACCAGGTGCCGATTGAGGTCCGCCCCGAGCGTCGCATGTCGCTTGCTATGCGCTGGCTGATCAAGTATTCGTCAGCCCGCAGTGAAAAAACAATGAAGGACAAGCTGGCAGGTGAAATTCTGGATGCGTTTAATAACAGAGGTTCTGCTGTGAAGAAACGTGAAGACGTGCACAAAATGGCGGAAGCCAACCGTGCCTTCGCTCATTACCGCTGGTAGTAGTTTAATCGTATTTGGAGGATTCTGTGCCCCGCTTATCACCACTTGTAAAATATAGAAACATTGGCATCATGGCGCATATTGATGCCGGTAAGACAACAACTACCGAGCGTATTCTGTATTACACCGGAGTTTCGCATAAGATCGGTGAAGTACATGAAGGTACCGCAACGATGGACTGGATGGAACAGGAGCAGGAGCGTGGCATTACCATTACCTCAGCTGCCACAACCTGTAGTTGGAGAGATTATAATATTAATATTATTGATACTCCTGGTCATGTTGACTTCACTATTGAAGTTGAACGCTCCCTCAGAGTTCTTGATGGTGCAGTAGCTGTATTTTGTTCGGTTGGCGGAGTTGAGCCGCAATCAGAGACGGTGTGGCGTCAGGCTGACAAGTATGGCGTTCCGCGTCTTGCCTTTATAAATAAGATGGACCGTGTTGGTGCTGATTTCTTTCGCGGTGTACAGATGATTAAAGATCGTCTTAAAGCCAACCCGCTTCCTATTCAGATACCAGTGGGCAAGGAAGAAAATTTTAAGGGTGTTGTTGATCTCGTTCGGATGAAAGCAGTTATTTGGAACGATGAGTCTCTCGGCGCCGAATACAAAGAAATAGAAATACCTGCAGACCTTGTTGCTGAAGCCAACGAATATCGTGAAAAGATGATAGAGGAAATCTCCAGTCATGATGATACTCTTATGGAAAAGTATCTTGGCGGGGAAGTGTTAACGGAAGAAGAAATAATGTCCGCTATTCGGACGGGCACAATTGCTATCAAGTTCTGTCCGGTTATCTGTGGCTCCTCGTTTAAAAACAAAGGTGTTCAGAATCTTCTTGATGCTGTTGTTGATTATATGCCTTCTCCTCTTGATATCCCTGCTATTAAGGGGATTGATGTTGACTCTGGGGCTGAAATAGAACGTGCAGCAGCTGATTCTGAGCCATTCTCTGCGCTTGGCTTCAAAATTATGACTGACCCGTTTGTTGGGCAACTCACGTTTTTCCGTGTCTACTCTGGTGTTGTGGCGGCTGGCTCATATGTCTACAACTCAACCAAAGGGAAGAAGGAACGTATTGGACGTATTCTTAAAATGCATGCCAATAAACGTGAAGAGATTAAAGAAGTGTATGCCGGTGATATTGCTGCTGCTGTTGGTTTGAAATATACGACAACCGGCGACACATTGTGTGATGAAGACAAGCAGGTTATTCTTGAGTCGATTGAGTTCCCTGAACCGGTTATATCTATTGCAATCGAGCCAAAGACGAAAGCCGAGCAGGAAAAACTTGGCTTCGGACTTCAGAAGCTTGCCAGTGAGGATCCGTCATTCCGGGTGAAAACTGACGAAGAAACCGGCCAGACCATCATTTCCGGTATGGGTGAACTTCATCTGGAAATTATTGTAGACCGACTCAAACGTGAGTTCAAGGTAGAGGCAAATGTTGGTAAGCCGCAGGTTGCCTACCGTGAAACTATCACCAAAAAAGTTAAGGTTGAGGGTAAATTTGTTCGCCAATCAGGTGGTCGTGGTCAGTATGGTCATGTATGGCTTGAGATCGAGCCGCAGGAAGCTGGCAAAGGGTTTGAGTTTGTTGACGCAATCAAAGGCGGCGTTGTTCCCCGTGAATATATTCCAGCTGTCGGCAAAGGTGCATTAGAGGCTACTGACAATGGTGTAATGGCAGGTTTCCCGGTTGTTGACATCAAGGTAACTCTTATCGACGGTTCTTATCACGAAGTAGACTCATCTGAAATGGCGTTTAAAATTGCCGGTTCAATGGGCTTTAAAGAAGGTTGCGCAAAAGCTGGTCCAATCATCCTTGAGCCGATCATGTCCGTCGAGGTTGTTGTACCTGAAGAGTATATGGGGGATGTCATTGGTGACCTCAACTCAAAGCGCGGTCGTATTATGGGAATGGATTCCCGTGCCGGCGCACAGGTGGTAAGTGCAATGGTACCGCTTGCTTCAATGTTTGGTTATTCCACTGATCTGAGGTCTGCAACTCAGGGCCGTGCAACATACACGATGACGTTTGATCATTATGAACCTGTACCAAAGTCGGTTTCTGAAGAGATAGTTGCAAAAGTAAAAGGTTAATTAAACCTATTCCGTAACTCAGGAGGGCCTTTCTCATGGCAAAA
>JAQTQX010000050.1 GCA_028712075.1 Desulfuromonadaceae bacterium | reverse complement strand
GGCGTGCGAGGCATCAGCTGCAGTAGCCGACAAGAATCAATCATGGAGTTTCGGGAGCCCGGGGTTGATTTTACCAGATTACTGTTAGGCAATATTCTGCCGATCCATGCGGTTCTTTTTCCATCAGATCTGCTCAAACGCGGGAGCTGTTTTGATGAGTCATTGGAGATTTACGAAGACTGGGATTTCTGGCTGCAGCTTGCCCGGCAAACCCCCTTTGTCTTTGTTGATCGGGTTAGTGCCACCTACTACACCGGTGGTGATTCGGCGGTTGGTCTTGCCGCAGGAGGTGATACAGCGATCACCCGGCAGGCAACAGAAAGATTGCTGGCTAAATGGCTTAATCTGCTCCAGCCAGCGGAGCTGGGTGCCATAGCTGACCGGCATCATTATATTAAACAGAGCCTGCTGACGAAACAGGCAGCGCTGCAACATCAGGTTGCTGAGCGTGAAGTCTGGATTGCCGATAGGGATGCCTGGATTAAGGCCCAGGACAGTCGAATAAACGATCTCGGCAAAACAATGGCTGCACAGGCGGCAGATTTCAGCCATGCCCTGGCAACTCAGGAAGCGCACCTCGCCAGTTTGTATGCGTCACGTAGCTGGAGGGCCTCAGCGCCGCTACGCTGGGGAGCACAAAAGGCACGGCGTATCAGGCAGATCATGCGTCGTGCGCCAGGGACACAGGGTGGGATACACGGTTTGGCCCAGCGAGCCATGGGTATCAGGCCGTGGCCGGTGGGGCCGCCGTATATTTCGCAGGGGTTTGCTGGTGAACCGTTACCGCTTGCTGCCCCGGAAAGTAATTACCAGCCGTTGATCTCCGTCATCATGCCGGTCTATAACGCCTGTAGAAGCGACAAGCGGTACTTTATCCGTGCGCTTGAAAGTATTGTCTCCCAGACCTACAGCCACTTGGAGCTGGTGGTGGTTGACGACGGTTCAACCGATGAGACCCGCCAGGTCTTTGAAGACTTTCTTGCTCGTCATCCCGGCCTTCAAGCCCGCTACTATGCTAAGGAAAACGGAGGTCAATCAAGCGCCCGAAACTATGGGGCACGGCACTGTAATGGTAAGTACATCGGTTTTCTGGATCAGGATGATGAATGGTTTGCAGACAAGCTTGAAAAGGTTGTTCCCTGGCTTGGAAATCCTGCCGTTGACGTGGTGTATACCGATGCCGATGTTATTGATGGTGATGATAAGGTTACATACCATAAAATTCACCAGACCCACTGTATGGGCTGGCCACATCCCAAGAGCTGTATTGAAGATATTCTTTTTAAAGATATTATTGTGATGCCCGGTTTAATGACGATCAAAAAAGAACTCTTTGACCAGGTTGGAGGGTTTGATGAACGTCTGTCCGGCTATGAAGATGATGATCTGTTTTTGCGGCTCTATCAACATGGCCGAATCTTTTATCTGCCGGAAACCACCCTGCGCTGGCGGATCTACGGTGAAAACTACAGCTTTTCCCACCGCATGCTGGCAAGTCGTACCCTGTACTGGAAGAAACTGATGGAGGGCCACACCGAGCGCGGGGCGAACCGCTTTCGTGAACAGATGATTTCACAACGGTTTTTCTGGGAATTTATCAACCGGGCAGTGGATCAGTATCAAGTTGGCAATAGTCTGTACAAGCAAAGTGTTGCCGGTGCCCGTGAGATACTGCCATACCTTTCATCATTTGAGCGATTCTTTTTCAGTGCGGGTTTTCTGCTTCCGACTAAACAGCTGATTGCAACCATTCGGCTCTCCAGAAAGTTGCTTCGATTTTTTTGATACAATAAACTCCAATCAGAAAAAAATTGACACTCGTCCTTAAATGTGCAAAATGCACATTTAAGGACGAGTTAACCATGGCAAATGCAAATATGACAAATTCGGGTGTAGCTGCACTTGATAGCGACGGTATGGATTCGGCGCTATCCTGGGTGCTGGGCCGACTGCTGGAGCCGGTTGCCCGTCTTTGTCTGGCACATGGAATAACTTTTGCTACGGTAGAAGAAATTTTTAAACGTGCATTTGTACATGAAGTTTCGTTGTTACACCCGGAAGCTCCAGAGCACGGGATGGTCAGCCGCATCAGCACTGCCACAGGCATCAATCGTCGTGAGGTAACGCGATTGACCAAGGAGAATGGCCCTGCGCGAGCAACCAAGCAGCCACTCGCAGCTGAACTGGTTGCTCAATGGTTAACAGATCATGCCTACCGTGAGGCAACTGGTGCGCCACGTTCGTTGGATCGCCTGGGGCCAGCGCCAAGTTTTGAAGCCCTTGCCCAAAAAGTGACACGTGATGTTCACCCCCGCAGCATCCTTGATGAACTGATTCGTCTTGGCCTTGTCCAGCATGATGAAGATAGTGATTGTGTTACCCTTATCCGAACGGATTTTGTCCCTCAGGGTGATGCCAGACAGATGCTGGGCCTGCTTGGCGACAACGTTGGTGATCATCTTGCTGCAGCCGTTGCCAACGTCACTAACGGTGGTAGCAAACATTTGGAGCAGGCCGTCTTTGCTGATGAACTCTCTGCAGAGTCGGCAGAAGCGTTGCGTCCCCTTATTACGGCCCATTGGAAGGCGCTCCGTGATGAGTTGATCCCTGTCATAACCGGTCTCATTGAAGCCGATGCAAAGGCAGGCCGCAGGCAGGATCAGCGGGTGCGTGTCGGACTTTACAGCTTTGCGGAGACCGAGAAGGATTTTAAGCCTTCCCGGCAGAGTCGGCCACGTCGTTTGCGCACAGCTGACCCAAAGGAAGCGCAGCTATGAAATTACCTGCTTCAGTTCTAGGTTGTCCTGCATGGCGGTTGCTGGCCGTCTGTCTCATCAGTGCTGTTGCCATAACGGGATGCATGGGAGATATGAGCGCCGGAGTGGGCAGCGGTGGAACCGGTG
>JAQTQX010000049.1 GCA_028712075.1 Desulfuromonadaceae bacterium | reverse complement strand
ATGGCCAGAAAGGCGGCATGCCCTTCATTCATCTGGCAAACATTGGGAATAATCCGCATGGCACGTAAGGCACGCACACCACCGATCCCCAATAAAATTTCCTGCTGCATCCGCATTTCCTGATTGCCACCATAGAGCTGCGAGGTTATCAAACGATCCTCAGGGCTATTCTCTTCCAGATTGGTATCAAGCAGATAGAGAGGCACCCTGCCAACCTGTACCCGCCAGATATGCGCCTTGAAGTTATGGCCCCCAAAATCGAGCTCCACCTCAAGCGGCCTCCCCAACTGATCCCGCTCCAGAACAAGCGGCAAATTATAAAAATCATTCTCGGGATAGATCTCCTGCTGCCAGCCCTCATTATTCAAATACTGCCGGAAATAGCCCTGACGATACAGAAGGCCTACCCCAACCAACGGTAACCCAAGATCACTGGCAGACTTGAGATGATCGCCGGCCAGGATTCCCAAGCCACCGGAATAGACCGCCAGAGACTCATGCAGACCAAATTCCATTGAGAAATAGGCGGTTTTCAGACCGGCATCTCCATTGTACTCCTTCTGGAACCAGGCCTTTTCTGATAGGTATGCTGTAAGCTTTTCGTCCACCATCTGCAGATGAGCCATAAAACCTTCATCCTGCTTCAGCGACTCCAGCGTCGTCTGCTGCAGTATCCCCAACATCTCCACCGGATTGTGGCGGGTGGCGTTCCAGAGATCAATATCCAGCCGTTTGAACAGGGCGATTGCATCAGGGTCCCAGGACCACCAGAGATTGTAGGCGATCCGCTGTAAGGGAGCCAGCTCATCGGACAAGGAAGGGACAACGGTGAATTTGTGGAGCATTTTGGAAAAATCCATTGGAGCACCTCAGGTTAGTCGTACAGGTTAGTGGCGCCCCCTCCAATAGAGGGGGTAAAAGACCGTCTCTACATAACTATTTCACCAGTGAACACTTCAGTTGCCGGGCCGGTCATAAAAACAGGGCCGTTATCAACCCATTCCTGTTCAAGATCACCACCAGCCAAATGATTCAGGATCTTCCGGTCAGTAACATCATTCAGCACTCCGGCAACACAGACCGCACTGGCGCCGGTACCACAGGCCAGTGTCTCGCCAGCCCCGCGCTCCCAGGTGCGTTGTTTCACTTCGGTGCGAGAGATAACCTGAATAAATTCAACGTTGGTACGACGGGGGAAAAGCTGATTATTTTCAATCAACGGGCCATAGGTTGCCACCGGGAAGGTATCGACATCATCAACATAGATAATACAATGGGGATTGCCCATTGACACACAGGTAATCTTGAAGGTCTTATCCAGTACGGTCAGCTCTTCTGCTACAACCTGTACAGCAGGAATCCCATCCATAGGTATCTCTTCACGGGACAGACGGGGTGGCCCCATATTGACCCGCACCCGATCAACCTTGTTTTTATCATTGGGAAAAAGCTGCAGGGTCAGAATCCCGGCTCCGGTTTCTGCTGTGATCTCGGTCTTGTCTACAATGCCGTGATCGTAAGCATATTTGGCAACGCAGCGGATACCGTTACCACACATTTCAGACTCGGAACCGTCACTGTTAAACATCCGCATCCGTACATCAGCCTTGTCTGTAGGCATAATCAGAATCAATCCGTCTGATCCGATCCCGAAATTGCGGTTGGAAACTTTTATAGCTACTTCGACAGGGTTCTCCACCGTCTCTTCAAAACAGTTCACATAGACATAATCATTTCCGGCACCATGCATCTTGGCAAATTTCATTACACATTCCTCCATTAAGATCAATTTGGCGTGATGAAACTAACAGAATCAAAGCATCTCAACAAGACGAAATCATAGACGTAAAATGATTGTAACATGTATACTCATCGCTTACTAATACACATAAAGGAGATTCACCGGATGATTAGCCCATTCAAAGGTATGCAACCGCAGATCCACCCTTCCGCCTTTATCGCCGAAACCGCCGTCGTTATCGGCGAGGTTTCCGTCGGCCAGGAATCCAGCATCTGGTACAACGTGGTGGCCCGTGGTGACGTTAACTTTATCCGCATCGGCGCACGTAGCAATGTGCAGGATATGACCATGCTTCATGTGACCCATAAAAAACATCCCGATGATCCAGGGGCGCCGTTGATCATTGGTGACGATGTTACCATTGGCCACAGCGTCACCTTACACGGCTGCACTCTGGAAAATGGCTGTTTTATCGGCATGCAGGCCATGGTGATGGATAAAGCGGTGGTGGGAGAAGGTGCTCTGGTTGGTGCGCGTGCGCTTGTCACTGAAGGGACGATCATCCCTCCCCACACGCTTTGGATCGGTGCCCCTGCCAAATACAAGCGGGATTTAACACCGGATGAGATCGCCTGGCTCAAAAAATCAGCAGGTAATTATGTACGCTATTCACGGGAGTTTCTTGAAGAGGGGCTGGGAGAAAAGCTTGATTAAGTCAAGAGAATGTTATCTCAGAAATTTGATGGCAACCCCGGCTGCCCGGTACTCTGTGGCAGGAAAAACAGGAAAGATAAATATATTCGATTCTTTACTGGATATTTCCGGTAGAATCACTGCGTCTGCATCCATTTTATAGGCCTCCAGACGCAATGCATCAAGTCCCCATTCCTGCAAGGTAGGAGCAACAGCGTAATCTGCAGCATAAACCTTACGTGTCACCAGGATACGACCGACCTTGTGATATGGTTGTTGCCGAAGCTCTTCCAGAGCCATAACAGGCGGAAGATTGGCTGTACTGGTGTTGTTTAACACCGGTACAGCCGCACAGCCGCTTAAAGTGAACAGTATGGAAACAAGAAGCAAAACAGTACGCACGGCTATCTGACTCCATAACTGAGGATCTGCCTGCCACTGCACGAATAGTCAATCTCGCGGGTAACCATCCTGACTACATGGCCTGTTGAGGTGTTAATTCTGCGCACAAACAGGA
>JAQTQX010000048.1 GCA_028712075.1 Desulfuromonadaceae bacterium | reverse complement strand
TGGCCTGACAAGTAGCATCGGCGCAAAACGCAGGGCACACATTACAGGGAAGCAGGTTTGCAAGCTGCCAATGTCCCTTAGAAGCTGGGCAACATCTTTAGGGGCTGTTAGCGCAGCATAGTTCTTTACCTTGACAGGCGGCAGCGCTCCCCTCAGGTCTGCAGTGACGTCTCGCTCTGCACGTCCTGTCTGAACTGCATACCTGAAAATCTGGCCGCAGACGTATTTCACACGATGTGCAGTCTCAAGAACGCCTCGGTCAGCAATGCGTTGTAAAACAACGGTGAGTTCATGGGGCTTGATTTCGATTATCGGGCGTTTGCCCAGCCAGGGGAAAACGTTCCGTTCAAGTCGGGCCAGTTTATCCCGCGCTGTTTCTGAGCTCCAAGTATTCAGATATCTGCGATGCCACTCTCTGGCAATGACTTCAAAGGTGTTGGCGTTAGCGTCTGAACGCGCATCTTTCTGGGCCTTACGTGCCGCTGATGGGTCAACTCCAACCGCAACCATACGCCGCGCAGCATCACGATCCTGCCGTGCATCTACTGATGACCTCTCTGGATAGGTTCCCAGTGCCAGTAGCTTCTCCTTACCGTCAAAACGATATTTAAACCGCCAATACAATTGTGTCCCTTGGTTGTTACCAGCAGAAACAGGCCATCTCCATCAAACAGTTTGTAGTCCTTCTATTTTGCTTTTGTTGACTTAATTTTGATGTCCGAGAGCGTCATAATGACTTCCTTGGGGGTACCTGTATGAACTTGAGAGTACTTGTTATCAAAATCATACCCCCACATACCCCGGATGTCAAAGGCTCCACTTGGACGGATACGGACGATAGAAACAGAAAAAGCCCCTTAAAATCAAGGGCTCTCATACTGTATCGGCCTTAGCCGTATATTGAAATGGTGCCCGGAGCCGGAGTCGAACCAGCGACACGTGGATTTTCAGAATTTGTTTTACTGTTTCTGGATTTTTCCGAAAAGCTCTTAAGTGCCTGATATTATTCTGACATGCCCTGCCTGACGAGTAAACCTGTTTCCCGCTGTTTCCGTTTTTTTGTGTAATTTTCCAGGCACAATTACACAGGAATTACACAAAGAGTTTTTGCCCCTGACGCCTGATAATACCTGAGCCAGAGCGTAAAACCAGAGCACGCCGGAGGCGTGTAGTCTGGACTTTGTTCCGGTTCGTATCTTCGCCCGCAATAAAGACTTTTGCGCAGGCTCAATACTCCCTTATGTCTCCCCTAAATTTAGACAGTTGAAAAAGCCTTACAGCCAGCATGTTATCTGCTGCATCAGTGGCATGTTTTCAGGGGTGCCGAGAGCCGCATCCAACTCATGGGCTGGACAAAGGGCCGCCGTATCATCGTACTCAAGCGCCTTATCCAGGGTGAAGTCCTCATCACTGATGATCAACTTAACCTTACCTTCATTGAGTCAGAAGATGGCATCAGGAAGTACGAATACCAGGTATTGGTCACCTCGCTGCAGGATGAGATACTGACCATTGCGCAGCACTACCGGGATCGAGGAAACTGCGAGAACTGCTTTGATGAACTGAAGAACCACTGGGGTTGGGGTGGATTTACCACCAAAGACCTGCAGCGGTGCCGGATCATCAGCCGTATGGTGGCACTGGTCTACAACTGGTGGTCACTCTACACTCGATTGATAAACCCGGACAAACAGCATGAGGCGATCACCAGCAGACCGCTTATGCTGGAATCGGTTGCCAGGAAATCCAGCCATGCCGGACAGACCACCGTAACCATCACCAGCAGTCATGCAAAGGCGTCAGTAGTACAGGCTGCAATGCAGGAACTGACAAGGTTTTTCAAAGAACTGGCCCGTACTGTGGAGCAGTTGGGGATACCGGATGGAGTTGCACTGATTGCCAAGAGAGCTTACCGGAAAATGTTGCCAGCTTTAAGGCCAAATGATGGGTTTAAATTACTGGCGACAACGAGTTAATTCAATGCTAACTGCTGTTTTTAGGATAATATTTTTGTATGTAATGTGTTCAGGTGCTGGACTTACATTGGCGGCGGATTGGCGATCATATCCGCATTGAAGCCGTTGATCAGCGCATGTTCGCCAGGGCCGGGATTTGATCGCAACATACTGACAGCTTCTACGACCACTTCCGGAATTTCTGTTGCCAGCCCCAGCATGGTTTCGGCAATGAAAACATCGACCGGCATGGCACGGGGATCGTCACTTTTTTCGATCAGATCTGTATTCACCCAAGGTGGCGCAATTTCCTGTACGGTCACATTCGTGTCGCGCAGCATGAATCGTTGGGACAATGCATAGGAATGGAGGGCCGCCTTGGTCGCGGAATAAACCGCAGATGGAGCCAACGGCACATAGGCCAAGATCGAGGTATTATAGATAATTGTGGCGCGAGGCTGACGCTTTAGATGTTCGATCAACCCCGAAGTCAGCCAGATCGGCCCCAGCAGGTTAGTATCGATCAGGCGTCGCGAAACCGTTTCGTCAATTTGTCCCGCTGCGTCATCAAAGGGCATAATACCCGCATTGTTGATCAGCACATTAAGTGTCGGGTAACGAGCGATCAGAGTTTGAGCCACGGCATGGATGCTGACCGGATTGACCACATCCAGTTCGAGGGCCTCCATGCCGGGATTGGCCGCAGTGACCTCGTCAAGCAGAGATTTGCGACGACCCGCGATGATGACTTTGTTACCCAGCTTGTGGAATGCCTCGGCAAGACCTCGACCGATTCCGGAAGCGCCGCCCGTGATAAAAATTGTGTTGTTGTTCAGTTGCATAATGTGTTCTTCCTTGTCTGGTGTATTTGGAACGTGTGAAAAATCAACCGACCATGGAGGTTGAAAGTTTCTTTGTTTGTTTGAACGATCGCCTGCCGTAACTGCACGGCGCGTTTACTCGCAAACTCCGAACAGCGCCGAGGCACAGTGCCCGCCAAAACCAAAGGCATTGTTCATGGCGATATCGACCTTTTTGCGCC
>JAQTQX010000030.1 GCA_028712075.1 Desulfuromonadaceae bacterium | reverse complement strand
AGCAGATACCTGTAGCTGTATGAAAAAATAATACTAATTATCGCTAACCAGAAACCGAGTATAGTGATTTCGGCAGGTTACGTTTCATGTATATGGCAATCAAGCGTGTATTAAATGAGTATACCTGTCAGAAAAGGCCTTCAACCAACATGAAATATCAGGAAACTACTTCTCAAAGTTGCGTCTGACTATTCTTCTCAATCCAAGGCAGGACTAACTATCCAGACATCGCTGACATAAATCACAAAAGCTGTAATCCCCAAAATGCGTCTAACGCATATCTCTTGGAAATTACAGCTTTTTTTTGGTTGAAGCAGTCCGTAAGCCGGGTTCTGTTCCCGGGTCGGGTTACCCCTTCCCGGGCGATGGTCATTCATCTGGGTCAATCGTTACCGACAGCCTCAAGCAACCAACCCGGGGGCACGAGCGGGCCGCTCTTAACGCCCCCCTATTTGGTCTTGCTCCTGACGGGGTTTACCTGGCATCTGGCGTCACCGCCAAACCCGGTGAGCTCTTACCTCACCCTTTCACCCTTACCTGCCGAAGCAGGCGGACTTCTCTCTGTGGCACTATTCCCTGGGGTCACCCCCGCTGGACGTTATCCAGCGTCACGCCCTATGGAGCCCGGACTTTCCTCCACCGGATAACCGGCAGCGGCCATCTGGACTACTTCAACCAAAACGGCAACTGTGCGGAATGCCATACCAGCGCGTTCTTCACAATTAAATCCGTGTATGCATGTTACTGCTGCAGCCTGAGAATAAGAATCCGCTGGCAATGAGGACAGGTCAGAAGCTCTTCGTTCTTATACAAATTGTTATACAGCTGAGGAGGGAGGTGCATATTGCACCCAAGACAATTACCGTCACGGGCAATAGCTAATGCCCTGCCATGACGCTGTTCCCTCAAGATTGTGAAACGTTTCACCAGACTTGCGGGAATTTCGTTCACCACCTTTTCCCGACGTACCACATCAGCATCAATATCCGACTGGATCTTATCGATTTCAGATTGCTTTTCTGCAATACGCTGGGCGGAATTTTCGGCAAGCTCGCCGCATAAGCTCCGTTTTGCCGCAAGTTCGCCGGCAAGTTCTTCAATCTGGCTGATCTTCTGCAGCAGCAGGTCCTCAATCTCGGTAACCTGCTTTTTGGCAGCGGTAATTTCGCGGCCAACCGCCTGAAATTCCTTATTGGTTTTGATCTCTTTCATGTTTGTTTCGGATCGGGTGATATTCTCCAGCTCCGCCGCATGGGTGACTTCCAGTTCACCCTTTTCCGCCTCCTGTTTTGCCAAACCGGCTTCAAGAAGCACAATTTCTTCCCGGGCAACGTCAACACCCTGGCTGATTCCGAGCAACTCTGCCTGCAAAGCACTTTGACCGGCTTTGAGGACATCGATAGTCTGATCGATCTCCTGCAACTGTTCAAGCATCTCCAGTCTCTTTTTCAAGTCAATTCCCCCTTACTACAAATTTGTACGTGATATTCCCGGCAGGAGATGAAACGGATCAACTTCCGTTCGGCACGCCTGCACCTGACAATCTTTGAATCCGGCCTTTAAAAGGGCTTGACCGAATCTTTCCGTTATTTCTTCCACCATGATAATTTCTGTGGAAAAATGTCCGGCATCAATAAATGCCAATCCCATATTTTCTGCTTCGCGTGCATCATGATACTTTACATCGCCGGTTACCAGAACATCTGCACCGGCCCTGACCGCATCGTGAAGCAAGGACGCTCCACTGCCGCTGCAGAGCGCAACCCTGGTCACCATAGTATGTGGATCTCCTGTGTAGCGCAATGCCGGTGTCCGTAATGCCGTGCCTATCCGCGCGGCATACTCCTCCAGAGTACACGGCGCCGATAAACTCCCGATCCGGCCAAGACCCCGCTTTTCACCCTCATTGAACAGAGGATACAGATCAAAGGCGGGCTCCTCGTACGGATGGACGTCCCGCAGCACGCGCACTGCTCGTGACAGCCGGCTTCGTTCCACCAGCAGTTCAAGCCGTTCTTCACTAACTTCGGACAGTTTCCCCACAGTACCAATAAATGGCTGTGCGCCTGCAGTGGGAGTAAACGTCCCGACACCACCCCCGGAGAAGGAACAATCACAATAGTTGCCCTGAGCTGCAGCAAAGGGGAAAAGTGCGGAGCGCACCAAAGCAAGCTGTGCAGCAGGGACAAAGACCACCAGTTTGACCAGTTCGGATGACGACGTTACTTTAAGTGGGACAGAGTCTGGCAGACCTATTGTGCTTGCCAGCACGTCATTTAACCCGCCGGTGGCGATATCGTAATTGGTGTGCAGGGAAAGTATTGACAGTCCGTTTTTGATGGCAGTGTGCAGCAGGGCACCCAGCGGGGTTGCCGTTGAAATAGACGTGAGTGGCTTGAATATAAGAGGGTGATGAGTAACAAGAAGCTGGCAGGAAGAGGCAAGCGCAGAAGTTATGACCTCAGCTGTCGGATCGAGTGCAACCATGATACGGAACACTTCAGCAGAGGGGTCGCCAACCTGAAGCCCGGAGTTATCCCACGGTTCCGCCAATACTACTGGTGCAAATTTATTAACTATTCCAACTATATCCGCTACTTTAGGCGTTTTCATCGGCTACAATTAAAAAGAGTGCAACCTTGCGGTGTGCACTCTCGTGGTGAGGTATGGGGTCGGGACATTCCCAGATATCTGGCCGGCATCCGGCGTTTTTTCCTCGACTTGTGTAAAATGGTGGGCCCACCAGGACTCGAACCTGGGACCAACCGGTTATGAGCCGGTGGCTCTAGCCAACTGAGCTATAGGCCCGTAGGGGAATTGCATAATAGAGAACGAGTACGGCGGTGTCAAGTAATATTAATAACAGTTTTCAGCAGTTATGCCCGGGAAAGGAAACGGCCATCCCGGGTATCGACCTTCACCTTTTCACCCGACTCAAGATACGGGGGAACCCGTATTTTTAGCCCGGTTTCGCAAATCGCTTCCTTGGTCTCGGCGGTCGCCGTGGCGTTCTTTATGACCGGCGGCGTTTCTGTAACTATCAACTCAACTGTCATCGGTAAATCAACATTAACCATACGTCCCTCGAACAAACCAAGCACGACCTCAGTCCCGTCAAGCAGATATAACGAGAGTGGTTCAAATTCTTCGGCGGGCATCTCGAACTGTTCATAGTTTTCAAGATCCATGAACACTCCGTTGCCGCCATCGGCATACAGGAACTGTCCTTTGTGGCGCTCGAAATCAGCCTCATCCACTTTCTCGCCGGAACGGAAAGTCTTTTCCAGCACCTGACCGGTGATCAGATTCCGGTATTTGGTTTTTACCATGGTGTTGGCGCCACGGGCGGTGGGCGAACTGATGTTTATATCAACAATGATACAGGGTGCACTATCCAGCTGAATGACCAGACCTTTTTTAAAATCAGATGTAGAAAACATGACCGCAGATTCTCCTTGAATTATTGTATCAAAACAGCCGTGGGCTATTTTTTCGGTATTCAGCAGTCGGCCAGAACGGAATGCCGCCGCGCGGGGTAAATTCACCCCGTACCGTCAACCATACCGGCTCAAGCAGCTTGACCAGATCGTTGCAGATGCGGTTAACACCCGCCTCATGAAATTCGCCATGCATCCGGAACGAGCCGAGATACAACTTCAGGCTCTTGCTCTCGACACAGAGCTGATCCGGTTGATAATCAATAACTATCGTGCCGAAATCAGGCTGGCCGGTCATGGGACAGAGGCAGGTAAACTCAGGACAGTCGATATGAAGAGTCCCGACAGCACCCACTGGATTCAACTCACTGTGGGCAAAAGGGCTCGGGAACGCTTCGAGCAACCCCGCATCCGGTTTGTCATAGTTGTAGGTGGTAGCACCTGAGCCGAGCGATTTCAGTTGGTTGTGCAAACTCATGTTTCACTTCCCGCGTACTGACATAATCCATCTTATGCAAATAATTCGTTCACCCTGCTGGTACCGGCAGCACACTGCCCGCTTCAGGCATCTGATAGCAGCGCCATTTTTCCGGCAGCATTCCGGCCGCCATATCCATAGCCTCATCAAGATTCTGCGCCGGAATCATCCCCATCTGCGTGACCTGCTCCGCTGGAAACTGAGAAACAAGGATGATCCGGAAGCGCTGCGCCTTCTGCAGCAGTGAATAGGCTGTCTGGCCGTTGATTTCATATCGTGCCCGCAGTGCCGTTTCAAACTCAGACAAACTCTTGTGGCGAAACCAGCTGAAGAACGTCCCATTACCAAAACCATCACGGCACTCGGCCAGCAGGATCATCACGCCGCCGTCTTTGAGCGCCTGTGCCGCATATTCCATCGACTTGTGGGCCTGGATAAGATTGATGTCCTTGGGGAATCCGCCGCAGGATGCAACCACCAGATCAGCTTTTTCTGTCAATGGATATGCAAACCGTTCACGATAAAAACGGCAGCCCGCCTCATGCGCACTCTGCCAATCACCGGCGAAGGCGGCAATTATACGTTTATCTGCCGTCAACACCGTATTCAGAATGAAGCTCGGCCGCGCAAGAGCACACCCTTCCGCCATCGTACGGTGGACCGGGTTCCCCTCCAGATTACCGGTGGTCGCCAAGGGATTTTTGCCGTTCCCTTCACCCGGATTAAGCACGGCAAAATGACTGGCCATGCAGGCGCTGCGGCTGGCAATGCCCGGCAGGACACTCTTGCGCCCGCCTCCAAAACCGGCAAAGTAATGAAAACCTATCGTGCCGGTCAGAATCAGGCGATCAGCCTCAACCGCCTTCCGGTTAATGCTGACACTGACGCCGCTGGCCGTCGTGCCGATAAAAGAAAGTGCCTCAGGATCATCACATTCATGGTCGTTCACGCGAATCCGGCCATAGAGTGGACCAAGAATCTTTCGATGTTCTGCAGCAGTCTGTTTGCGATGAATGCCGAGAGCGATCAGAATTTCAATATTACTGTCGGCAATTCCCTGCCGATTGAGTCGCTCCACCAACAACGGCAAATAGAGTTCGCTGCCGGTATAGCGGGTAATATCGGAGGTGACGATAACAACCGTTTCACCCGGCGTGAATGCAGCAATATTGTCAGCGCAGTCATTCAGCGCGGATTCAATGATATCAGCGGGAGATTGTTCTGCAGCAACCGATGGCGGGACAATAACTCCCGCCAGATGTTCCGGCGGGAGTGTGACAGGACATGTTATTGAGCCGTATTTCAGTTCCATACCGCATTATTCCGAAGCGTGTCAGATCCAGGCATCGCCGCCGTCATACTCGTAGCCGCCACCCTTCGATTTAGGCGTAACTCTGAATTTTGCCTCGCGAGCAAGCCGCTTGACACGATCCGCAGTCGTTTCACCCAGATCAGTCAGTTTCCCGCGTATTTCACGCCCCGGAGCCGGGGCCAGCAGCAATGCAGCGGCAACACCGATGACAGCTCCCGAAGCAAACGCTATGACCGCAGCGGCGGCATTATTATTGTTGTTCGACATGGCAGACTCCTTTATGCAAATTTCCGAAAATCATTTGTGATACCTGATCGTTTCTAGCACAACAACCGGGCCATATAAAAGCAAAATTTACAGCATCCGAGCCAGATGCCGCCGAATCATATCCTCAAAATCGGCATCCCGGTTGCCGCTGTAGACCAATGAGGAACCAATCTCGGCAGCGAGTATTGCACAGAGGTATTTTTGCGGCAGTTTTTTAATTCTCTGTCGGTATGCTGCAGTTTCCTGCAGCATCAGCGGCAGATGGCTCAAAATGGCCTGACGGAAGGGGGGAGCCAGGCATATTTCCGGGCGTGCCGTAAAAAACTCAAACAGTCGCGTATAAAAACTGTTGATATTCTGGCTGATGGTTTCGGAAATTTCGCTGCAGAGCAGAGTGCCACCTGATTCTTCACAACGGAGCAGAATAAGGCGCGCCTCATCAGCAGCCCGTTTTTCCAGAATTTTCAGGACGTCACCGGCATACCGCTCCTTATGTTCCATAAACTCCCGCTCGCTCAACAGCAGATTGGCAATAATTTCGTACGAAGACGAAATAACGCCGCATTTGTTGGCCGAAGCGTCACGCATCAGCACTACACCGCGTTTCTGCAACTCGATGCGCGCCTCCGGGGTTATGAAAGAATTTGCCCCTTCTATGATGACCGCTGATGATGGCTGATTATTTTCGTCGAGGAACATGTGCCAGTTCTGACCGTCGATTGTTTCGGGACGCCCTCCGGCGGGAATGAAAAGGTCTGCCTTGACCGTAAAGACCAGGCTATTGTAGAGGCGATTGAAATCATCAATATCCAGCCATTCCTCCAGAAGTCCCCCGGCACTACGCGTGATCTTGCGATGAGATTCCTTGAGTCCTTCCTGGCGTCGACCGGTTCGGTACACGATAAACCCGCCGTCCCCGAGAGCATCCGGAACAAAATCATCCAGATCATGCATCAGCACAATACGGCGCAATTCGTTATGATTGATGCCGCTTGGATCATAGAGTGCTGCGGTACCGTCAAGAATCAGGCGAATTTGTACGCCAGGGCAGCGCTCCAGCATAATGCGCAGTGAATTTCCGGCAACATCACCATTCGGTCCCCCGGTCATTTTAAGTGAGAAGATATCACGTCGAATATCGATCCCGGCCGCCTGCGCCAGAGTAATCTCGGCAAAGGTCACCACACCGGTCGAGGTAACACCGTACTCTTTGTGATTAATGCCGAAGCGTTTGCTGGACATGATGCCGACCCCGAGAATATAGCCCCGTTTTTTTGACAGTGCAGCTATCGCCTCAATCATCCCATCGTGCATGTTTTCGTCGGGCCCAATCTCGATCGGTTCGTCATCCCCGTAATAATCGACAATCCGCCGATCTTTCGCCCGACCATTTTCTGTAATAAAAATGTCAAGGAATGCGTTGGCAATACCATATTGCAGCTTATACAGCCGGAAGTTTTCCGCCTCGCTGCCTTGCACGTCAAGATCGGACGCGTCAAGGACAACCGCCAGCTTTGAGCCCCCTTCGTAGATATCCTTGTTCTTCAGCTGTTGGGTGTGTGCCAGGACGTACACCTCGCGAAAAATAGTATTAGCCGAGGTAATGTAGTCATCAGCACTGCGGGCGATGACGGTGCGCCAACCGCCGCGCGCAATATCGGAGAAGCCGACATGATAGCCGGCACCATAGCGACTGAAGAAAAAGGTAACACGGAACGGCATTGTTTCCGGGAGGTCAGCAGTAAATTCACGGCCAAGCAGCCGCAGATATCCCGGATCAAGCCGGAAGGCCAGCGCCTGTTTTTCTATGACAAAGAAATTGGTTTTGAGGGTATGGGTAATGAGTAGCAGGCAGCACTGATAAACCGAACGACGGATAGTATCAAGCCAGCGGTGGCCGGTGTTGTATCCCTCCACGGCATCCTGCACCTCGGTGAGGAGGTCTGTATACTGTTGATCCCGCCCGGAGATTCCCGGTTCAAAGCGAACCCTGAACAGACGAATCATCAGTTGGGCCATTTCGGGGTGATCATAGAAAGCGCCCTGCACATCCTCAAGCCCAAACCGGTCGGGCTGGCCATGGGCCAGACTGGTATGACAAAACGCGATGCAGGCATTGATAAATGTGGCATCTTCACCGGAAAGCCGTCCTTCAATGACATAGTAGCGATACGCCGGAGATGCTGTGGAGAGAATCTGCGTCGTACCAAGCTCGCTTTTCAGTTGCTGCGCTAACATGCTGAGTGGGGATATATCCTCGCCCTTGCGGCTGATTACGAGAAAGGATCCAAGGAAATAGGGGTGGACACCGTTCGAAATGGTCTGGCAGTATGCCCGGCGAATGCCGATATCGAGACGATTGAATACCTCCAGCAGCTGTAGCAGAAATTCTCCCTGCGGTGGATTGCCGACCGCGATCAGGACACGGGTTTCAACTCGTCCCTCGCGTTGAACTTGTGCAACATCGATAAACATTCCTCCGGAAGCGTTGCCACGATCAAATAACCAGATCAGGTACGCGATCCTGTTCGGCGGTGACATGCGGATATAATTTTCATTGTTCAGCCAGAGGATTTTTAATAGTCGGGCCATTTTGGCGAGATTAAAATCGGGGAATGATTCGCGCAGCTCTCTCCGTATTTTTCGTACTAGTGACACCGGGATGACGATCTCCCTGTTCAGGTCGATTTCATGATTCTGGCGGCGATCAAATTCGAGGCGCTGTATTTCAATTTCAAAGTTGAGCCCCGGCATATCCGCATTGGAGTGCGAAAACATGGCGTATGATACTTCCCTCTCTCCCACACGACGCAGCATCCCGTACAGTGAGCCGGGACGATTGATGCAGGCTATAACCAGCCGTTTTTCCTGATCAGTCAGAATCAGGTGACGGTTCTGCTGTAAACGTCCCATCTCCCGGGCAAGCAGCGCCAGCGCATCTTCCTCATCTGCCATGGCCTGAAAAAAGTAGGGGCTCATATGTTTCTGCAGCCAGACAGCATTCTCTTCAGCTGCAATTGTTGACGCGCGGCTGGTACGGCGAACTAGTGATGGCAGATTCATGGATAGTTCTCCCTTGGTAGTCTTGATTATTCATAGTATATCGCTGTATTTTAATTCGGCAACGGGTATGCCATGTTTTCTCAATACATCCGCTCAAAGCTTTTCTTGACCGTATACAGCTGAATTGTTATAGTCCCGCCGCACATTAACTCTGTTCATTCAGCACCAGCAGAAGGGACCATCCGTTGCCCGAAAAACTTTGTTCAAGCAAACCTGGCACAGAAGGTATTGCCGTATTGACCGTCACGGGAAACTCTGGCGGCTCCGCCAAAGAGCTGTTGCATGCGCTGCAGCTGCATATTGCTGCCCTGTCTGGCAAACCTGACGTCAAAGGGATTCTGTTGTCAGGGGGGCATGATCGCTTCTGTCGCTGCCGGCTGACCGGGAGCAAAAGCCCCCAGGAAGCCGCCACGTTGTCCGGTTTTGGGCAATCGGTCATGACGAACCTGGAAAAAACCGGCAGACCCTGCATTGCCGTTGTCGAAGGCGAATGCTCCGGACTGGGCTTCGAGATTGCCCTTGCCGCTGATTTCATTGTTGCATCCGAGTCATCAACGTTCGGCTTTCCGGATATTGCCTCTGGATTGATCCCGTTCTGCGGCGGCAGCCAACGGTTATCCCGGCTGGTCGGCAAATCAAAAACCAAAGAACTTATCTACAGTGGAGAACTGCTCAACGCCGAAGAAGCACACCGGATCGGCCTGATAAACCGGTTGTATCCAACGGGTGATGCGACTGTTCAGGCGGAAAAGCTACTTACGCATATCTGCACCCGCAGCCCGCATGCCATTCGTATCGGCGGTGAGGTTGTCAACGCCGGCTATGACATCGATCTTCATACCGCCTGTTTGCTGGAACGAGACGCCTTCGCACTCTGTTTTGCCGGATTTGACCAGCGCGAAGGAATGCAGGCATTTCTTGACAAGCGACAACCGCAGTTTGAAGGCAATTAACCATGGCTCTTGAACGCGGCTGTGTCCAGGTCTATACCGGTGACGGAAAAGGAAAAACAACCGCTTCGCTCGGATTGGCACTGCGAGCGGTCGGGCGTGGCCTCAACGTGTGCATATTCCAGTTTATCAAGGGGGGTGGCCGGTACGGCGAACATCTTGCCGCAGAAAAACTGGCGCCGCTTCTGACGATCATCCAGACCGGCAGACCGGGATGGGTTAACACCAAAGACATTTCAGAGGACCGCCAGGTTGCACAGAAGGCGCTTGTTCAGGCACAGGAGCTCCTGGCTTCAGGTGTGTTTGACCTTTTCGTCTGTGATGAAATTAACGGTGCCGTCGGTTTTGGCCTGATCGATGTCGAACAGGTGCTGGAGCTGATACGTATGCGTCCGGAAAAAACCGAGTTGGTGCTGACCGGCCGCAACGCCCATAAAAGTATCATCGCAGCAGCAGATCTGGTAACCGAGATGGTAGATATCAAGCATTATTACAAAGCGGGAGTTCCCGCCAGAACCGGCATCGAGATGTAGCATTATGAAATCATTTATCCAACGGAGGTAACCCACCATGGCTGAAAGAACATTACGCGTACTAGTCGGAAAACCGGGGCTTGACGGTCATGATCGCGGCGCCAAGATTATTGCCCGTGCGTTTCGTGACGCCGGCTTTGAAGTCGTCTATACCGGATTGCACCAGACTCCGGAACAGATCGTTGCTGCTGCCATTCAGGAAGATGTCGACTGTGTCGGTTTATCGATTCTGTCAGGGGCTCACAACACTCTCCTGCCCAGGGTAACCCAGCTTTTTCGGGATAAAGACGCCGGCGACATCAAGGTATTCGGTGGTGGCGTCATACCCGAGGATGACATCCCCGGACTGAAAGCCGCCGGAATCTGTGAAGTGTTTACTCCCGGCACGTCGACTGAAGATATCGTCGCCTGGGTAAAGAGCAACGTTCAACCCCGAGCCTGATGCCCTACAAAAAACTCCGCATAGAAACAGTGAACCGAGTCGGGTATATTTTGCTTGACGCCGGTTCTCGCTTCAACAAACTCTCCATCACGACCATCAAAGAATTGAAGCGCGCATTCCTGCAGCTTGAACAGGATGACATGGTGAATGTCATCGTCCTGAGCGGGTATCCGGGAGAATCCTTTGCCGTTGGTGCAGATATCGGCCAGATGGTGCACTTCTCCCCCCCCGACGCCCTCCACTTTGCCGAACTCGGCCAATCACTCTTTGAACTGATTGAATCCTGTTCAAAGCCGGTAATTGGCGCCCTGAATGGTATTACCATGGGTGGCGGCTGCGATCTGGCCATGTCATGCGACATCAGAATTGCCCGGGAAACCCTCCAGATAGCCCATCCCGGCGCGCGTATCGGCATCATTACCGGATTCTGCGGTACCCGTAAATTGCCGCACATTGTCGGCAAGAACTTTGCGCGCGAAATTTTCATGACTTCCGATCCCTATAATGCTGCCGAGGCACTCCATATGGGACTGGTAGACAGGGTGTATGCGACCAAAGATTTCTGGCCGAAAATAATGTCCTTCGCTGAACGAATTGCCGAAAATCCGTTGCCTTCTCTCTCCGCCGCAAAACGACTCATCAACGCCGCCGAAGACACCGATCTTCGCACCGGCTGCCTGCTGGAGCGGGAAACCGCAACGCATATCAATTCACTGCATTACTAACACTCCCACCGCTTTTATCAATGCCACACAAATCTGCGTAAAACTCAACTGTGTGACAGATCAACTCATTAATTACAACCATCCCGAACGGCTACTCAATGAGCGTGAAGCCACCGGGATCGCAAGTGGCTAATTTTTAAACTGCTATTGTATATTATTTTGGCACTTGAATACATATGGCACGAAATCTGCTGATTATTTGCACACAATTATTGCTGAGTGCGTAAATCATACTCACTTATGCACACATTTTAGTCAATCAGGAGGCAACATGGCAAAGGTAGATGCAAAAATCGAAGGAATGTATCAGGAGGTCCTGAAGCGCAACCCCGGCGAGACCGAGTTTCATCAGGCCGTCCTTGAAGTTCTTGAGTGTCTTGGACCGGTTGTGGTCAAACACCCGGAGTATCTTGAGCGCAAGATCATCGAGCGCATCTGCGAACCGGAGCGTCAGATCATATTCAGAGTACCCTGGATGGATGACAAAGGCGTTGTGCAGATCAACCGTGGCTTCCGAGTCGAATTCAACAGCTCACTCGGACCATACAAAGGCGGACTGCGCTTTCACCCGTCAGTGTACCTTGGTATCATCAAGTTTCTCGGTTTCGAGCAGATCTTCAAGAACTCACTGACCGGCCTACCAATCGGCGGCGGTAAAGGTGGTTCCGACTTCGACCCCAAAGGGAAGTCAGACGACGAGGTCATGCGTTTCTGCCAGAGCTTTATGACAGAATTGTATCGCCATCTGGGCGAGCATACCGACGTACCGGCCGGCGATATCGGCGTTGGTGGTCGCGAGATCGGATACATGTTCGGCCAGTACAAGCGCATTACCAACCGCTATGAGCCGGGCGTTCTGACCGGCAAAGGCTTAACCTGGGGCGGCTCTCTGGTACGCACCGAAGCCACCGGCTACGGCGCAACTTTTTTCGTCAACGAAATGCTCAAAGCCCGCAAGGACTCATTTGCAGGAAAAACCTGCCTCGTTTCCGGTTCCGGTAATGTTGCCATCTACACCATTGAGAAGATCCATCAACTCGGCGGCAAGTGCGTTGCCTGCTCTGACTCAAACGGTGTGATTTACGATGAAAAAGGGCTTGACCTCGACCTGATCAAGCAGCTTAAGGAAGTCGAGCGCCGTCGCATAGAAGATTATGTAAAGAAACATAAGCATGCCAGATATATTGCCGGTGGCAATATCTGGGATATCCCCTGTCAGGTTGGCATGCCCTCAGCAACCCAGAACGAGATCAACGGCAAAGATGCCGCGACTCTTGTCAAAAACGGCTGCATAGCTGTTGGCGAAGGCGCCAACATGCCGACTACGCCTGAAGGCGTCAAAGTGTTCCTGGAAGCAAAGATTGCCTACGGACCGGGTAAAGCCGCCAATGCCGGTGGTGTTGCAACTTCAGCTCTCGAAATGCAGCAGAACGCCGGGCGCGATTCCTGGACTTTTGAGTACACCGAGAAAAAACTTGAAGACATCATGATCAACATCCACAACAACTGTTTTGAAATAGCTGAAGAGTACGGCGCACCGGGCAATTACGTCCTCGGCGCAAACATCTGCGGCTTCATCAAGGTAGCCAATGCTATGGTTGCACACGGCCTCATCTAGCCCCGTTACGGGTACATATTCCACACAAAAAAGCCCGGCTTTTGCCGGGCTTTTTTGTGTGGAATATATCAGCTCTCCTGCCATAGTGAGTCACTCTTTTGCAACCCCTCCAATGCCCTGCAAAAAAACATCACACAGAAAGTCACGAACAGCGTCGGCTATATTCTATCCGGTACCGGCTTGCGCGTTAACAAATATTCCATTACCACAATACAGGAACTGAAACGCGCCTTCGCTCAAATTACATAGTGCCTATTGACAACAGGTTGCAATACGATAGTATATCTGCAGGCGAATGCGTTATCATTACGGAGGGTGCCGGTGAAAAAACGGGACATCAAGCGGGTTGCAAGGTTTCTGGCAGCGTCCTTAACGGGATTTTCTCTGTTCTGTACACCCATTGTCCAAGGTGCTGAATCCGGGCAGGCACAACTGGCGATGGCCGCGCCCGCTGAGGAAGATCTGCTCATGTTCTGGGAAGAGAAGGAGCTGTACGTCCAGACCGCCACCAGGAGCGAAAAGCCGATATTTCAGGTGGCCGAGAACATGACTGTCATCACCGCGAAGGATATCGAGGCGATGAACGCCCACAGCATCGACGAAGTGCTGGAGCGGGTCCCCGGTCTCTTCGTCCTTTTTGGAACCAATGAATATCTGTCGTCAGCCCAGCTCATTATCCAGGGGTCGGAGCCCCGCCATGTCACCGTGCTGCTGGACGGGATGTCGGTCAACAGCCAGTCTGGAGGCAATGGCCCGACCCATTTCATCCCGCTCAGGATCGTCGAGCGGATCGAGATCATCAGAGGGGCCGCCTCGTCCACCTGGGGGTCGGCGCTGGGGGGGATCGTCAACATCATCACCCGCCGCACCGGCGATAACGCGATGCCGAACGGCATGCTGAGCGCCTCGTACGGCGAGGCCAACTCCCGCGACTTCGCCGCAGAGCTCCGGGGGAAGAACGGCCCGGCAGGCTACTACCTCTACGCCGGGCAGACGAACTCAGACGGCCTCGTAAACAGCCGCGACTTCAGCCGGAGCAGCATCTTTGGCAAGCTGCTCCTGACCCCGAACCGCGACCTGGACATTACCGTCAGCGGCGGTTTCAGCAACCCGGAGCAGAATAACGGCGCGTTCCCCGCCATGTATGTCAGCGGCAAGGGGATGCTGCGCGATAGCTTCGTTAACGGCGCGTTCGAATACCGCGCCACGCCGGAGCTGACCCTGCGCGGCGGCGCCCACCTCAACAACTACCGTTTCGACCAGCCGGTCCGCTTCCTTCTCACCTATCCCCCCTCCCCCGGCCAGCTCCGGGTCCAGAACATCTGGGATGAACAGACGCTCGGAGCCAACCTGATCGCAACCTGGAGCAGCGGCTTCCAGACCCTGACGGCAGGGGCGGAGGGGAGCCGTGCCGACCTGGACCAGACCATCAACGTCGGGCCGCTTTCCCAGAGCGCAGGGTACCCGGCCACCGTTCAGGTGCATTCCAGGATGGACAAGTGGGGCATCTTCGCCAACGACACGCTGGAGTTCGGACCGTTCGCCGTCACCCCCGGCATCCGCTACGATCACGACAGCATCACCGGCGGCTTTGTCAGCCCGAGCCTTGGCACTACGTGGGAGCTGGGGGAGCATACCGTCGCTCGTGCCTCTGCGGCGCGCGGTTTTACCTCGCCGTCGCTCGGCACCATTGCGGGGGGCGGCCCATACTATGCCGCCAACAGCGGGCTGAAGGCAGAGTACGGCTGGTCGTACCAGGCCGGGATCGAGTCCGGCCTGGCCGACCTGATCAACCTGAAAGCGACCCTCTTCCGGCATGAGACCAATAACGCGATAGTTAGGGTTCCGACAACGCCGCCTCCGCTCACAACGTCGATAAACCGGGGGGGCGCCACCCGCCAGGGGTACGAGCTGGAGGCCGACACGGTCCCGCTCTACAACCTCTCCCTGAAGCTCGGGCACGCCTATGCGCATGTCAAAAACGACACCGTGACGAGTAACTACGACAACCCGTACTACGACCTCTACTCCTGGCTGGTCGGGGTGAAATACGACGACCGCCGCTCGCTCAGCGCCCTCCTTACCGGCCGCTACATCTGGTGGGACTTCCCCCCGACGATGCCGGCCTATCCGGACCCGGCTTACGACACCTTCATCTGGGACATTACCGCGACCAAAAAATTCCGGACCGGCGACAGCACAACTCTTGATACCTTTCTGACGGTTCATAACATCTTCAGCGGAAATTACACCGGTTCGGGCTTGCATCCGAACCCGGAGCGATGGTTCGAGGGGGGGCTTCGCTTCAAGTTTTGATAACCAGGCTGGCTACAATAAACAGACCTTCGGAGCAAAATTGTCCGGAGGTCTGTTTATTCTTGAACCGCTTTCAAACAGCGTATCATTTTGATTGAAATTCTGTCAATTTCTCCCTATAGTCCCAAGACTTATATCACTCTTGAGAAAGTCACCCGTGCCGCATATCCTCCTTCATACCCTGTTCTTCATCCTGTTAGCCGGCGTCCCCTGTCTCGCTGCGGATGTTCTGATCATCGCCGACACCCAATTGAAGCCGGTCATGGAAGTAACCTTCGGCATGCGCAAAACCCTGCGCGCCTCAGTCAGCACCTTGTCGCCTTCCGAGGTAAGAGGCAATCTCACCACCGTAGTGCAACAGGAGGGTTCCCGTGTTGTGATCGCTCTTGGTCGCGAAGCGCTGGCTGAGGCGCTGACGCTCCCCACCTCTATCCCGGTAATCTATGATATGGTGGTAATCCCGCCAAAAATAAATCGCCCTAATACCGTCGGTTTCTATATGGCGACCCCGGCCAGCAAGTACGCCGAACTGCTGCACAAGCACCTGCCTGCTTTAAAACGGATGACGGTGGTGGCCAGCCGCGATTTTCTGAATATCCTCACCAGCAATACCTCCTCTATGGTCAGCTCTCACTCAGTAAAAAATCTGGTTGAGTTCGTCAGTACTATCAAGCAGATGGGAAATACCGAAGCAATCCTGCTTCTGCCGGATAGTGGTGTCATGAATTCTACCGCCATTGAAGAGGTATTTCTGCATTCTTTTCGTCAGAATATCCCGGTTCTGGGTATTTCCGAGCGACATGTGAAGGAGGGAGCACTACTGGCGTTAGTAGTGGATATGGTCGATGTCGGCAAGATCATCGGCGAGTATGCAACCATGGCACTGAAAAAAGGGGGTGTCGGGCAGCTGTCAGCGTTGCCACCCCGCAAGTTCGAACTCTATCTGAATATGGATACGGCCCGCAAGATGGGCATCAGGATTCCGGATGAGGTAGTGCGTATGGCCAGAAAGTCCTATCCATGAACAGAGTGAAGCCGATAATGACCTTCCGTATCAAGGCGCTGCTCTTCATGATCCCGCTGCTGTTGCTGATGTCGTTCGTCCATACCTGGGAGTCGATCCGTGTCGGTAAGGGGGTTATCCGAAGCGAAATCATCAAACGCGCTGAAGCTATTACCACACTGGCCACCAAGACCGGCGAGCTGCCGATCCTTTCCGGCAATCCGGAACTGCTTAAGAATACGGCAGCGTTCCTCAAATTCAATACCGAAGTGGCAACAGTTACTTTTTACAACGAAGCGATGACACCGCTGATCCATGACGGAGCTCCACTGACCCGCCACTTGACCACCCCACCAGCAACAACAGCACTCTCAATGTCCGAAGATCGGGACACGTTCGTTTTTTACGCCCCGGTCTTCACGGAAAAGGTGCAGGAAGATTTCAACATTATCAGCGGTGCCTCCGGCGGACTCAAGACGAAGGAGATGATCGGCTGGATCAGGATCGGCTTTTCCAAAACATCACTGCATAATAACGAGCGGCGCATCGTGCTGCGGGGCGTCGTTCTGTCACTCATATTTGCCGTGGCAAGTTGTATTGCCGCCTTCTTCCTGATGGGGGTGGCCACCCGGCCGTTGCGCCAGATCGTCAAGATGGCTGACGGCGTGTCCCACGGAGATTTCAGCAAGGATTTCGAAATCCACCAGCATGATGAGGTGGGAGCGCTGGCCAATTCGTTCTCCGCCATGCGCCACACCATACGCAAGGTATTGCTGGAGACGGACAGGCTGATCGTTGCGGTTCAGAACGGGCATCTGGAGAGCCGCAGCGATGCTGGGCAGTTCGAGGGGGAGTGGCGCAATCTGGTCGAGGGGGTTAACAACCTTGCCGGAGCATTTGCCCAAGGGGTGGTGGAATTGCAGAATGCCAAGGAAGCGGCCGAAACGGCCAATCGTGCCAAGAGCGACTTCCTCTCCAGTATGAGCCACGAGCTCCGTACACCACTGAACGCGATTCTTGGGTATACCCAGATCCTGAAGCACCAGGAAAACCTGACCGATCCCCAGCGGCAACAGCTTGATATCATGCTGAGCAGCGGAGAGCATCTGTTGACTCTTATCAACGATATCCTCGATGTCGGCAAGATCGAGGCCAGGCAGATGGATGTCGACCAGCTGGCTTTTGACCTGCCGGCACTTTTACGCCAGGTTTTCAATCTGACCCGTCTGAACGCTGAAGAGAAGGAGCTGCGCTTCCTGTACGAGGAATTGTCGTCGCTTCCTCCCTACGTATTCGGGGATGAGCGCAAACTCCGCCAGGTTCTGCTGAACCTGCTCACCAATGCGGTCAAGTATACCCGCCATGGCAGCGTAACTCTCAGAGTTGCATACGATCATGAGGGGGGGCGGCTCCGCTGTGACGTTGTTGATACGGGGATCGGTATCCCGGCGGACAAGCTTGAAACCATATTTGAACCATTTACCCAACTGACCGGCAATGGACAGCTGCGTGAGGGGACGGGACTGGGATTGCATATCACCCGCCGCCTGCTGGAGCTGATGCATGGCAGCCTGACCGTTGAGAGCAAAGTCGGTACAGGAAGCATCTTCCGACTGGAGCTTGATCTTCCGCCGGTAGCCGACCCGGAACGGGCCCTTGAGAAAACGGAGGTCTCTGTGACCGGCTACCTTGGCGAGCGTAAACGGGTCCTGGTGGTCGATGACACTGTGGGCAATACCTCCATGCTCGTATCGCTGCTGGAGCCGCTCGGCTTCAAGGTAGATACGGCACTGAACGGAAAGGAGGCAGTGGATGTTGCGCTCGAAAAACGGCCGGACCTGGTGCTGATGGACCTTGTAATGCCGGAGATGGACGGCCTGGAAGCAACACGGCTGATACGCGCTGACAACCGGTTTGACCGGACCGTGATCATCGGTGCTTCGGCGTCGGTAACTGACAGCGGACACAAAAATGAATTCATCAGGATCTGTGACGATTTCGTGATTAAGCCGATCAGAATAGACCGGCTGCTGGAGAAAATCGGCAACCGGTTGGATATCGAATGGGAGTACAAAGAGATCACCACTCCGGCTTTGGAAACATACCTTGATTTGGATGACGGAGAGCTGCTGACCCCGCCGTCATCTGAACTGGATGAGCTGCTGAATCTGGCCATGATGGGAGATATGCAGGGCGTTGAGCAATGGGCCGGCGAGCTTGGGGCACGGGATGTCCGTTACCGCAATTTTGCCGGAAGACTGAAGGAACTGGCCGGAAGCTTCAGAACCAGGGCTGTCTTGACGCTGGTGAAACGATGCCGTGGAGAAGGTATATGAATTCTGGAAAACTGAATGTGTTGCATATCGACGGACGCAAGCCGGTAATTCTGGCTGTTGATGACGATGTCAACAACCTTGCCGTAGTCCGTGATTGCCTGACCGGCTTCAATTACACCGTCCTGATGGCCGAGGATGGCGAGAGCGCTGTCAGCAGAGCCGATTATGCCCGTCCCGACCTGATCCTGCTGGACATCATGATGCCGGGCATTGACGGTTACGAAACCTGTCGTCAACTGAAGCAGCAGGAAAGCACCAGTGACATCCCGGTAATCTTTATGTCTGCCTTGGCCGAAACCGGACACAAGGTGCACGGGTTGGAGGCTGGAGCGGTGGATTATGTCACCAAGCCATTCCAGCGGGAGGAACTACTGGCCAGGGTGGGGGTTCACCTGAAAATTCGGGATCTGAACCGCCGCCTGAAAGAAGCCAATGAGCTCCTTGAAGCACGGGTCGAGGCGCGTACCGAGGATCTGTCCACTACCAACCGCATGCTTGAAGACGAGATTGCAGAGCGTCAGGTTGCTCAGGAACAGCTCCAGGAACAGGCGGTTGTCCTTGAGGAGAAGGTTGAAGAACTGCAGGCTGCGCAGGTGGCATTGCGCACCAGCGAGGAGCAGCTCAGACAGTCGCAGAAGATGGAGGCGATCGGCACCCTGGCGGGGGGGGTGGCTCACGACTTCAACAATATACTGACCGCCATTATGGGTTTTGGAAGTATTCTGCAGATCAAGATGGCCGGTAATACCACCCTGTGCCATTATGTCGATGACATCATGGGTGCTGCAGAAAGGGCAGCAAAGCTTACGCATAGTCTCCTTGCCTTTGGCCGGAAGCAGGTCATGGAGACCAGACCGGAGGGAATCAACGAGATTGTCAGGACTTTCGACAGGATTATTCGTCGGCTGATAGGTGAGGGTATCGAACTTCGTTACTCCCTGGCACCGGAAGAACTGCTGATAATGGGAGATAGCGGCCAGATTGAGCAGGTGCTGATGAATCTGACGATCAATGCACGCGATGCCATGCCAAAAGGTGGGGTTATCAGCCTCAAAACGGAGCGCCTGGAGCTGACGGAAGGTTTGATCGGCGACTCCCTTAGGCCGGGGTCGTACGTCAGGATCTCAGTATCCGATACAGGGGAAGGATTCGGCGAAGCTATTCGACAGAGAATCTTTGAACCATTCTTCACAACCAAGGAGATCGGAAAAGGGACCGGGCTGGGTCTCTCCATCGTCTACGGTATCATCAAACAGCATGGCGGGGACGTGACCGTTTACAGTGAGGTCGGCAAGGGGACTTGCTTCAAAATATATCTGCCGCTAATGGAGCCAGGAGATGCCGGGCATGCGGATAAACCGGTTGTTACGGCAACAGGTGGAACTGAGACAATCTTGCTGGCTGAAGACAATGACGGCGTCAGAAGCTTTATGGCCCATGCCCTGAAGGAGTACGGTTATCAAGTGATAGAGGCTGTAAACGGAGAAGATGCCCTTGAGAAATATTGCGCCAACCGCGACCGTATTCAACTTGTTATTCTGGACGCTGTTATGCCCAGAATGAACGGACGCGAAGTTTACGACACCATCAGTAAAATGGGTGAGAAAGTGCGCGTACTGTTCCACAGCGGCTATTCTTCCGATATCATCGAACCGAAATGGATAGTAGAAGAGGGTGCCAGCTTTCTGACCAAACCGGTCACTGTGCTGGTGCTGCTTGGCAAGGTAAGGGAGGCACTGGACAAGGTTTTGTAATTGATTCCTGCAGCATCTCATCAATTTTACGTAACCCTTCAAGTGCCGCGCATGACAGCGAGATGTGCGGTGCCTTTATCTCCGGTTCACGCGGATTTATGCGAATGACCGTCGCATGTTCAAGGTCCCAGCCGATCCGTTCCGATGTTGCCCGGATCGTGGGAATGGCACATCCTGCTCCCAACTCGATCACTGCAATACTGTGCTCTGCATGCTCTGACAGAAACCGTTCAAATGCGGATTCCTGAACATGCGTACGATCCGGAAGCCATGACCAGTCACCAAACATAAGGATATTGGGACGGCTTACCAATCCGCAACCGGAGCAGCGTGGCAGCGGCTCACGGGCACGCATGGTTCGTTCATCTATCCGGATCACCTCGTCATTTGTCCAAATTGCATCGCTGCAGGGCTTTTGACACTGCAGCCAATGAATAGACCCGTGAACTTCCAGTATCCGGTCATCATCGTAACCCGCTTTCTGGAACTGTCCGTCAACGTTGGAGGTAACCACGAAATAATCGGCACTGCTCCGCTCAATCCACCTCCTGATGATATGAAACCCGTCGTGAGGAATCGTGTCCCGATACAGGTTGGTGCGATGTCCGTAGAACCCCCAGCCGAAGGAAGGGTCAGCGACAAAATGTTGCGGATTGGCACACTCAACAAAAGATATACCCAGCCGCGAGTACGCGGGGTATGCGTTCCAGAACCCCTCGTCACCGCGAAAATCAGGCAGTCCGGAATCAACTCCCATTCCTGCCCCGGCGGTGATGACAAAGGTATCAGCCTCCCTTATTATCGAAGCGGCCTGCTTAAACACGAATGTTCTCCTTTCCCGTATTGCACAGAGTTCCGGTTGTCCTCCTGAAGGCTGCCACAAACGTGTTGGCCGGCTCTGCCATAACTTCTGCAGGGGTCCCCTCCTGGACGATCTTTCCGCCATCCATGACCACCAACCGCTCCACCACGTGAAAAGCCTCAATACGATCATGAGTTGCAATTATGGCTGCCGTTCCGGACTCGTGCAAAATTCTGCCAAGGTCTTCCGCAAGTGCGATTCTGGTCGGAAGATCAAGACTGGAAAACGGCTCGTCCATCAAGAGCAGTTCGGGCCGCACGGCAAACGCACGCGCAAGACTGACCCGCTGGGCTTCCCCGCCGGAAAGCTTGTGTGCGGAGCGGTTCGATAGATGCCCCACTTTGAAGAGCTCAAGACTGTCCCGGGCAATGTCTCTGGCTTCGCACCGACCCGTTCCTCTGATACGCAACCCCTCAGCCACGTTGTCGATCACCGTGGTGTCGAACAGCAGCGGCTCCTGAAAGACCATGGCGATCTTGCGGCGATAGGCGGTTTCATCTCGTTCGGTAACCGGTTCGCCGTTAAAGGTAATCGTACCGGATTCCCGTCGCAGCAGACAGGCTATTCCCATCAGCAGACTGGACTTCCCGGCTCCGTTCGGCCCGACCACAGCCACCTTCTCTTCCGCAGCTACTGAGAATCTGTGCAGATCGAGAACCTGCACCCCACCTCGCCTGATTCGCAGGTTATCAACATCCAGAAGGCTGCTCAACGAGGGCGCTCCCGCTGCTGAATAACCGTCAACAGATAATTGACTCCAAATGCCAGGGTCAGAAGAATCAGGGAGAGTGCGATCGCAACGTCAAAGTTACCCTTGCCGGTCTCCATCACCGTAGCGGTAGTGAGCACTCTTGTCTGTCCCTTGATGTTTCCCCCAACCATAATTGATGCCCCGACCTCGGAGATAACGCCGCCAAATCCGGCCATGACCGCTGCCAGAAGCGGCAGACGCGCTTCCCTGACCAGTATCCAGACCATCTGCAGACGGGTCGCCCCCAGCGCAAGAACTTGCAGTTTGAGATTTGCCGGCAGATTCTGGATCGAGGCTATCGTGATGCCGGCCACGATCGGTGTTGCAATCACCGACTGGGCAAGCACCATCGCTGACGGTGTATAGAGGATTTCCAGAAAACCAAGCGGCCCGTTGCGCCAGAGGAATATGGTGACAAACAGGCCGACCACTACCGGCGGCAGCCCCATGCCGGTATTGATCAGGCTGACTACCAGCCTGCGGCCGGGAAAGGTGGCCAGTGCCAACAGCGTACCGGCAGGTATGCCGAGCAACAGGCTGATCATGGTGGCACTGCAGGAAATCTTGAGTGACAGTAGCGTTACAGCCAGAACCTCACTGTCAAGATGTGCCACCAGACGAAGCGCCTGCAGTATGCCATCCAGTATCAGATCCATCAGAGCCCCAGTGAAGCAGGATTTTTGCCGGCATCCGGGAAGAACAGCGGCGCGCCGTATTTTTCAACGCCAAATCCCTTGATACTGTCCTGTGCTTTACGGGAAATCATAAAATCGGCAAACGCCTTGCCTCCTGCACTATGTATCTTCGGTGATTTTACCGGATTCAGCTCGATAACGTGGTAGATATTGAGTAGCTTGCTGTCACCTTCGTTCAGGATACTCAGGCCGAGATTTTTCTTGAGAGCGAGGTAGGTGGCTCGATCGGTCAGAATGTAACTCTTCTTTTCGGCAGCCACATTCAGGCTTTGCCCCATGCCGGCTCCGGTCTGCTGGTACCATTTCTGCCCGTCCGGCGTAATTCCGGCGGCTTTCCAGAGTCCCTTCTCCTTAGCATGGGTACCGGAATTATCACCACGGGAAATAAAGATAGCACCGGATTGGGCGATCTGCTTCATCGCGCTGGCAACAGTAACCCCCTTGATTTTTGCCGGATCGGCGGCAGGCCCGACAATGATAAAATCATTGTGCATAACCAGACGGCGAGTGATGCCGTAACCCTCAGCCATAAATTTTTTCTCGGCTTCAGGTGAGTGTACCAGCAGCACATCAGCCTCCCCTTTCTCCCCCATCTTCATGGCCTGACCGGAACCGACCGAAATAGTCTTGACTACATAGCCGCTTTCCTTTTCGAACTGCGGAACAAGAACATCCAGCAGCCCCGAATCCTGCGTGCTGGTGGTGGTGGCGAGAATTATGGTTTTGGGGGCTGCCCAAACCACTGTTCCCCATACGAGAGCTAAAATCAATACTGCCCGTGTCATAATACGCATCTGAATCTGTTTTGTAGTCATCTGTTCCCCCAGCCCCAGAAAATATAATAGCCCCTTCTCAACATAGAAAAGGGGCCCAGACGAGGAGCCCGTCGGAACCATTTCCCCTTTTCAAAAGGAGGGTGACGCTGTTTCCTGCGACACCCGCAGGTTGCAGGCCATGAGGATGTATCCCTGGTAGACTGAGCAACTCGGAGAGTGGATTTTCCGGCACTATAACGTCATGGCTCCAACGTGACAAGCAGATATTTTGGTGGAAAGAGAAGACGCTATTTGTGCGTAGCACGATTTATATATTTTGGCACTTGACATCAGATACTAAATTTTATATCTTCATCGTGTTACGAAATTATTTTTTATACACACCCCCGAGGGAGTATTATCATGCACATGGCAGACGCACTAATTTCACCGGCAGTCGGCTTGACAATGTGTAGCATATCAGCTGCAACTATTGCCTACTGTTCAAAAAAGGTCCGGGCTGAAGCTGATAAAGGAGTTGTGCCCCTGATGGGCGTGCTTGGGGCCTTTATCTTTGCCGCGCAGATGATCAATTTCACCATACCGATCACCGGTTCCAGCGGACATCTTGGCGGCGGTATAATATTGGCCGTACTTCTTGGCCCGCACGCAGCTTTTTTGACAATTGCCTCTGTGCTGGTGGTGCAGGCACTTTTTTTCGCAGACGGAGGCCTGCTGGCGCTCGGCTGCAATATTTTCAATCTTGGATTTTTCCCTGCATTCATTGCCTACCCTCTCATTTACAAAAAGATTGTCGGGACGACACCAACACCAACAAAAATATCGGTCGCAACGATGATCGCCGCTGTCGTCGGCTTGCAGCTGGGTGCTTTCGGTGTTGTTGTTGAAACCGTCTTATCCGGAATCTCCTCGCTCCCCTTTGGAACGTTCGCTGCCATCATGCAACCGATCCATCTTGCCATCGGAATTGTCGAAGGTCTTGTCACCGCATCGGTGATCTCTTTTGTCTACAAGGCCAGACCGGAAATTCTGCAGAGCGCCATTGAAGCCCACCCGATTGGTGTTCATCCGATACGGAATGTGGCAATCGGCTTCCTCGCAGTGTCTGTTATAACCGGTGGTTTTTTTTCCTGGTTTGCCTCGGAGCATCCGGACGGGCTTGAATGGTCAATAACCAAAGTGACCGGGCAGGAAGAACTGAAGGGCGAAGAGCAGGGGCTTCACGGTACGATGGCGGCTCTGCAGAAGAGCCTGGCGTTCCTGCCGGATTACTCATTCAAGAAAGCCGAAGAGGCCAAACCAGCCGAAAATACCGCTGAACCGGTAGCAGGACTGGAACATAAAAAGGAAGAGAAAAAGCCGGAAGAAAGTAAACTTGGAACAAGCGTCTCCGGAATAGTTGGCGGCACGCTGACGCTGGGGTTATCTTTGTTGATCGGGTTTATTCTCCGGCGGCGTGAGGCATCAACGCCTGCCTAGATTCAGCAAATTGGTTGGCGGTGCAGGCCAAATATACAGACACTCCGGTTAATGGGCATGTAGATTAGCTGGTAGAGCAGCCGACTCTTAATCGGCAGGTCGTTGGTTCGATCCCAACTGTGCCCACCATATTCACGTTAATCTCGCTTGACTCTCAAAGTCAGGCTGTGCTACCCAAATCGGGCACTTTGTGTTTTACAATCGAATATCGAATCATGGTGCCCGCAAGGGCTTGATAGGGAAGAGGGGTGTACTCCCGATTTCAGATCAAGGATGATATCAAGGCGGCGATGATTGAGGCGACGAGGTGTACATGAAGTACATTGAGGAGCCAAAGACGAGCCAACAAAGATAGCGCCTTGATATGGAATCGGCAGGAATCCCACGCGGACCCGCCGCTGTAAGCGAGGACAATGGGCAATTACGTCACTGGTCGCAAGACCGGGAAGGCGCCCGGAGGTTGAATCGCGAGCCAGAAGACCTGCCATGATCTTAGCACTCAACAGTTCCCCGTGGTAAAGGGAGAGTGAAACAGACGTAATGTGACTTTGAATACGAAAAGTCCGCATGTTGCTTCGGCATATGCGGACTTTTTTTGTGCATTTTTTTAAACGGATGGAGTCGAGGAAGAGGGGTGCCGCTCTCAATGGAGCCATTCCCCCGCTGCCCCGCAGCCGTGAAGGGAACGAACGTCCACCCGTGCCAAACCGCATGGGAACAGCCACTGGGAGAAATCCTGGGAAGGCGGACAAGTAGGAAGCTCGAAGCCGGAATACCGCTCCATCCGTAAATCTCGCGGGAGGAATTTATGATGAAGAAACTTGTAGTAAGCCTGTTGTCAGGGTTCGTGTCGAGCTGTCTGCTGGGAAGCGTTGCCATGGGTGCTGAACCGCCCGAAAACATGGATGGAACGATCACCAATCTGGAAGAGGTGGTGGTCAGCGCCACCAGAACTGAACACGACCGGGATACCGCGCCCGGCACTGTAGCTGTTGTGAGCACAGAAGATATGAAAAAACGGAATATAACCACCTTTGATGACGCCCTGAACACGATTCCCGGAGTGGTGACCAGTCGCGGCAAGGGGGTGATGGACGGCATGTCGGCCATTACGCTGCGCGGCCTTCCCGGTCAGAACAGGACGTTGATCATGGTTGATGGCATCACTCTGAACAACCCGTTTTCAGGTTTTATCCTTTCCAACAGCGTATCGCCGGGAGCTCTGGAACGGATCGAAGTGGTCAAAGGCGCGTCATCCAGCCTGTACGGCGGGTACGCCATGGGGGGCGCCATACACATGATTACCAGAATGCCGGCCAAAAGGGAGTTCACGCTGCAAACCGGATACGGTTCCAGTCTGGCCGGGGATGGCATGGAGAACACCAGGCGCGTTGCCGTTTCTTATGGAGACTCCTTCAAAGACAAGCTCCGTATATTTATTCACAACGACTACCTGGCAACTGACGGATATAGATCCGATCTGAACGCGCAAAGTTCACAACCGGGCGCGGGAATAACGGGCTATTCAGCTACGACCGACGCCTACGGCGCAACGAAATACCTGGTTGGCGACAAGGGAAAGAACGGTTCCTGGCAGGACAATCTGACCCTGAAAACGGAATACTCATTTTCTTCCGATACAAAGCTCAGCTTTACCTTCATGAAGTCTGCCGGTGGTTTTGACTACAAAGAGCAGCAAACCTTTCTGAAAAATGCCGCCGGAGATGACGTCTGGTCATACGGCACCGTCAAGGAGGCCTCCTTTCTTGGGGTGAACGGCGGCAACGACCAGTATCTCTACAATCTCGGCTTTGAGACCCGCATTGCTCCGGTGGCGTTGAAAATGACGCTTGGGCTGATGGATCAGACAAGCAGTTGGACAGTCGCGCCGAATGCGGCTTCGGCAACACGCGCAGGTGGAGCGGGCAAGCTGTCAAGCACGCCCGGCTCCGTCCGGAATGCCGACCTTCAGGCAACATTCCCGGTGTATTTGTGTAATCTGCTGACAGTGGGGGGCGCGTTCCGTGGCGGAAGCGTCCGGACAACGGATTACACCCTGTCAGACTGGCGGGATGAAGGTTCCAAAGGTAATCTAACCTATGAGGCAAAGGGTTCTGACCGCTCGTTTGCACTGTTTGCCCAGGATGAAATCGCACTTCTCGAAAACCTCACCGCATACATCGGTTTCCGCCAGGACTGGTGGGAAACATACGACGGTTATGCAAACCAGGCCGGTACGGCAGGTTATCCAAAAACATTCGATTCCCGCAGCGCCACCACATTCAGCCCGAAAGCAGCTCTCGTGTACAAGCCGTTTGATCAAACCATGTTGAAAGTTTCCGGAGGACAGGCATTCAGGACACCCACAGCATACGAGCTGTACCGCACCTGGACCACCGGCAGCGGTGTTACCTACAACAGCAATCCGGATTTAAAACCGGAGACAAACACGTCGTGGGATGCGAGCATTTCCCAAGGGCTCTGGAAAGGGGCCAGCATCAAAGGGACCTACTTTGAAAACCACATCAGCGATCTGATTTACAGCACACCAATATCCGCAACCGCCAAAAAGCAGATCAATGCCGGAAAGGCTGAAAGCAAAGGGGTGGAGATGGAAGCTGAACAGCGGTTCGGCGCCCATGTCCGTCTGTACGCCAATTACACCTACACCGATGCCAGGATAACGGAAAACAGCGCGGTGCCAGCATCGGTGGGCAAGCGGATGACCACGGTGCCGGAACATATGTACAACGTCGGCGCGGATGTCGAGTATGGGCCGTTCGGCGCTGCATTTACCGGGCGTTACGTCGGCAAGCGCTATGGCAATGATACGAACAGCGACACGGCGCGGAATGTTCAGGGCGCATACGACCCGTATTTTACCGCCGACATAAAAATGCGCTACAAGCTCGCCTCCTGGGCGACGGCAACATTCTCCATCAACAACCTGTTGGATGAGCAGTATTTCTCCTACTCCAAGGCGCCGGGGCGTTCATGGTACAGCGACGTAACCTTTACGTTCTGATTTCAGTTTAGAGCTACATCAAATCACATCGGCATTAGGGAAATTGATATGCATGCAGGATTACGATTAAACAGACTGCTTTTGATTGTCTTTGTCATGGCTGTGACAGTCGGAGTGCCGATAGCGCATGCCGAAGCGAAAACACCGCAGCGGATCATCTCTCTGGCCCCGGCGGTGACCGAGATCCTCTTTTCGGCAGGGCTGGAAAACCGGGTGGCGGGGGTGACAAACGTCTGCGACCGCCCCGCCGCCGCACGCAAAAAGGCGCGGGTCGGGGCGATGGCAAACCCGTCGCTTGAAGCGATAGTAGCGCTGAAGCCCGACCTGGTAATCCTGGCCAACAAGGAAAACCCGAAGGAGCTTGCCGGACGCCTGACCGGACTCGGTATCAGAACCCACGTTTTCAAGACGACCGACCTGGATGAGCTTCCGGCGGAACTGCGCACGGTCGGCAGGCTCACCGGGGCTGAGTACGCGCTTGGCAAGATGGCGAAAAATATTGAAACTTCCATACGGAATACCCGGCTGCGGCTTCAGCAGAAGGGAGCGCCAACCGGCAAAAAGGTTTTGTTTGTTGTCTGGCCCAATCCGCTGGTTGTGGCAGGATCGGGGACACTTATCGATGACGCCGTGACAAAGTTCGGCCTGAAAAATATAGCCGCCGGTTCCGGCATGCCCTATCCGCGCCTGTCGCTCGAAACCATTATCGGGAGCAGGCCGGATCTGATTATTTTTGGAGCCGGACATACCGACATGAAAGAAGGATCGAAGGTATTGCTGAAGCGGTTGGGGATGCTTGATGCCGTGCGCAAGGGGCGGGTCTGTTACATGAAGGATGACGCCCTGTACCGCCCCGGCCCGAGGATCACCGATGGTTTCGCGGAGCTGGCACAGTGCGTGGATATGCTATGAGGATCAAATCCGCCATCATCATGAGTTCGCCATTTATGGCTGCCGGAATGGCACTGTTTTGGGGAGCGTACGACCTTTCCCCGCCCCAGGTGCTGGATGTCTTGCGTACCATGTTTTCCGGGGCGAATACGCCCGAGGCCGCCATTATCCTTGACATACGACTGCCGCGCATCATTCTGGCCGGTATGGCCGGTATGGCGCTTTCCGTTTCGGGAGCGACGTTGCAGGCGGTGTTGCGCAATCCGCTGGTCGATCCCTTTATCCTCGGCATTTCGGCCGGGTCGGCTTTCGGCTGCGCAATCGCCATCGGATTTCTGTCCTGGCTGCCGTTGCAGGTCGCGGCCTTTGTTTTTGGCGGTCTGGCGGTCCTGCTGGCCTGCCTGATGGCGCGTTCCGGCGGAGAGATTTCCCGCCTGTCGCTGGTGCTTTCAGGGGTGATTGTCTCGGCCTTTTTCACCGCCCTGCTCTCCATAGTCAAGTTCGTGGTCGATCCATTGAAACTGCAGAGCATTGTCTACTGGCTGATGGGGAGCTTTGCCCTGGCAGACTGGCATCAAGTCAAAACAGCCGGTATCGGCATTCTCCTGGGGTGTTTTCCAGTGTATCTGTTGCGCTGGAGGCTCAACGTCATCAGCATGGGAGATGACGAGGCGCGCAGTCTGGGGGTCAATGTCAGCCGCAAACGCATCATCTTCATTGCCTGTTCCACGCTGGCGGTAACCAGTGCAGTCTCAGTCAGCGGGATTATCGGCTGGATCGGCCTGATTGCACCACATCTGATCCGCATGATTGCCGGGCCGGACCATCGCCGCCTGATCCCGCTCAGCATGGCAGGCGGCGCGGCTTTCATGATCTGTGCCGATACCGTGGCGCGCAACCTTGCCGGGCTTGACGTACCGGTCGGAATCATCACCGCCCTGGCTGGAGCGCCGTTTTTCATCTATCTGATGAAATGGGGTGGAAGGGAGAGCTGGGGACAATGAGGCAAAACTACAATCATATCTTCCCCTCGTCTCCTCTTAATCTGAGAGGGGGGATTATTCCTCCGACTTCTCCTCCCCTTAAGTTAAGGGGAGGTCGAGAGGGGTTATGATCTGCGTCGAAAATCTAACTTTCCAGCACCCCCACGCCACCGCTCCGGTAGTCGAAGATGTTACTTTCAGGCTGGAGCAAGGGCGACTGGCAGTGCTGCTCGGACCAAACGGGTCTGGCAAGACGACGCTCTTCAAATGTATCGCCGGGCTCTGGAAAGCGTCTGCCGGGAAGGTGAGGCTGGATGGTACGGAGTTGCTTGCGCTTAATTACCGGCAGCGAGCCACCCTGCTGGCGGTAGTGCCTCAGGATCATACACCTCCTTTCCCTTTTTCAGTCACAGAAGCGGTGTTGATGGGGAGAGCGCCTCATATAGGCTTGTACGCCGCTCCTTCCTCCGTTGATATGGAAGCAGTAAAAGAGGCGCTGGAGGCTGTAGGTATCAGCCATCTTGCCGATTGCCCCTACACACGCATCAGCGGTGGTGAAAGGCAGATGACGTTGATTGCCCGCGCTATCGTCCAGGATGCGCCGATTATGCTGTTGGATGAACCGACATCTCACCTGGATTTCAGGAATCAACATAAGGTTCTGGAGATGGTGCGGCGAATTGGCACAGACAGGGGACTGACTGTGTTGATGACCCTGCACGACCCGAATCTGGCGGCGGTTTTCGCCGATCAGATGATTGTGCTGAAAAATGGGCACATCGTCGCAGATGGGCAGCCTGATATTGTACTTAACGAGCAAACGCTGGGGCTGCTGTATGACGTGAGTGTTGGTTTTGTTGAGAATGAAGGGCGGCGGTTTGCATACATTAAAGCCAATACTCTGCTGTGTTGACATATGCGGCTAAATCGGCCAATAGTGATCCGCAATGAGATCTGGAAATAAAACCATATCCAACATCTTCAGAATGTTTCCGGGAGACATAAAACGCTTTACCGCCCTTACGCTCTCGGGCATGATGATCGTTGCCGTGCTGCTTGGCAGTTTTCACCATCACGACGACTTGGATGATCACCCTGACTGTTCCATCTGTGCGGTTGCCCACCACCAGCCTTCTTGTGTTGCCATATCTCCGGCTTATATTCCTCCGGTACGGATTGCCTTGTCAGTTGACTATACTCCGTACACCGCCCGTTTCCATTCAACAGCCGCAATCACCAGCCAGAGTCGCGCACCTCCAGCCTGACCTTCTCCTGAACCTGCTTGACCAAATTCACACTATCTCGCGTTTGACGCAACAGAGGAGGAGTGCATGCGCACGTCCGTTATTGCAACCTGTATATTGCTGATCTTTACCCTTTCCGGCTGCCAGAAAAGCTCGCCACCGCTTGACAATAAAGATTCAAGTAAGAAAATTACCGTCGTCACCACACTGTTTCCGCTGTACGACTTCGCCAGGATAATCGGTGGCGACAAATCAAACGTAACCCTGCTGCTCCCGCCTGGAGTCGAAGCACACAGCTTTGAACCGAAACCAGCCGATCTGGTGACGATCAGCAAGGCGGATGTCTTTGTATACACCAACGCCGCCATGGAACCGTGGGCGACAAAACTGCTGAACGGTGTTGCCCCACCGGCACTGCGGATTGTTGATGCCAGCACAGGGGCAACCATGCTTACTACGGAGAAAGATTCCAATGAAGAAAAAGGGCACGGCGGACATATTGACGAAGGACATGACCACGACCATGCCGGTGGTATTGACCCGCACCTGTGGCTTGATTTCAAAAACGCGATGATCATGGTGGATAACCTGACGGCGGCGTTCATTGCCAAAGACCCCGCCAATGAGAGCTACTACAAAGCCAATGCAACTACCTATAAAGCCGAACTTCAGAAGCTCGACGCCGACTTTTCCGCCGGACTTGCTACCTGCGACAAACGGGTCTTTATTCATGGTGGGCACTATGCCTTCGGTTATCTGGCCGCACGCTATGGCCTGACCTATCGCTCGGCGCAGGCGGTAAATCCGGACGCCGAACCGACTCCATCAACGATTGCCCAGCTGCTGAAATTGGTAAAATCGAACGGGCTCAAATACGTGTACGCTGAGGAACTGGTGTCGCCACGGATTTCCGAAGTAATTGCCAAGGAGACCGGGGTTAAGATTCTTATGCTCCATGGGGCGCATAATATCAGCAAGGATGATCTAGCCGGTGGAGCGACATTTATCGGGTTAATGCGAAAGAATCTTGAGCAGCTGCGGCTTGGTTTGACTTGCCGTTGATTGCTTTTAGTAGAGAGATAGACCGTTGATTATCAACAACAATCCACCTTGACAGGATGCAGGGCGCGTGGTATCTCAACAGTGCTGTTTGCATGTTGAATGACAATTGAATATCGAATCACGGTGCCCGCAAGGGCTTGATAGGGAAGAGGGGTGAACTTCCAATTTCAGATCAAGGATGATATCAAGTCGGCGAGGATTGAAGCGACGAGGCGTACAGAACGTACGTTGAGGAGCCGAAGACGAACCAACGAAGATAGCGCCTTGATATGGAATTGGAACGAGTCCCCCGCGGACCCGCCGCTGTAAGCGAGGACGAAGGGCAATATGTCACTGGTCGAAAGACTGGGAAGGCGCCTTGAGGATGAATCGCGAGCCAGAAGACCTGCCATGATTTCAGCACTCAACTATTCCCCATGGCAAAGGGAGAGTGAAATACGCGAAATGTGACTTTGAATACGAAAAGTCCGCATGCTGCTTCGGCAGGTGCGGACTTTTTTTAGTTTTTACTGTTTTAATGGATGGAGTTGTGGAAGAGGGGTGAAATACCTCCGCTGCCCCGCAGCCGTGAAAGGAACGAACGCCCGAATAAAGCCACTGGGGGAAACCTGGGAAGGCGGGCAAGTAGGAAGCCTGAAGCCGGAATACCACTCCAGCCAAATAACCCGAGGGAGGAATAAATATTATGCACATCATGGAAGGTTTTTTACCGGTAAAACATGCCATCGGATGGAGTATCGCTTCAGCCCCGTTCGTCGCCTACGGCCTGCGCTCCATAAACAAACGGATCAAGGAAAAACCGGAACAGCGTATGCTGCTTGGTGTCGCTGCTGCCTTTACCTTTGTTCTCTCCGCTCTCAAGTTGCCGTCAGTCACCGGCAGCTGTTCGCACCCGACCGGGACCGGATTAGGCGCAATACTCTTTGGCCCGGCGGCTATGGCACCGATCGGCATGGTCGTGCTGCTGTTTCAGGCAATTCTGCTTGCCCACGGTGGCTTGACTACTTTGGGAGCAAACATATTCTCCATGGCAATTGTGGGGCCGTTTGCCGCTGCGGCAATTTACCGAACCGCTAAAGCGCTGAAATTATCTTTTGGAGTTTCGATCTTCTTCGCCGCATCGCTGGCCGATCTGCTTACTTATGTCACCACATCCGCACAGCTTGCTTTTGCGTTTCCTGATCCTGTCGGCGGCTTCATCACATCGTTTGCAAAATTTGCCGGAGTCTTTGCCTTCACCCAGATTCCGCTGGCTATCAGTGAAGGGTTGCTGACCGTAGTGGTGATGAACGCTCTGCTACGCTTTAACAGCCGTGAACTTCTGGAAATGAAGGTAACAACCGTGAAGGAGGTGCAGGCATGAAACGGCATCAAAACCTGTTGATGATGATTGCAGTGGCCATGTTGATCGCACTGCCACTCTGGATGGTGAAAAAGCCGGCACCGGGAGCTGATGGCAAAGAAGTACAGATTTTTGCCGGCGCCGACGACAAGGCAAAAGATCTGGTCGGAATCATCGCCCCTAGTTACAAGCCATGGGCACTGCCTGTGATGGAGCCCCCGAGCAGTGAAGTCGGCTCACTGCTCTTTGCTCTGCAGGCCGCCCTCGGCGCCGGATTTATCGGGTATTACCTCGGTATTTCAACTACCCGGGCAAAATACGAGAAGGCCATCCCGAAAACGACCACGTGCTGACCGAACAATCCGCCTATACAAACCGCTGGCGGCAGGTTTCTCCCGTTGCCAAAGGATGCTTCGCCTGTAGTGGCATAGTCGCCGCTTGTGCAGCAGGTTCTCCACGAGCTGCGCTATTGGCAGCTCTCATCATTTCTACTGTCACCATAGTCGGCGCCGGAATTCCGACCATACGCTATCTTCGTGTTGCCGCTCCAGCACTAACCTTCCTGCTGGCAAGCGCCCTGTCACTGCTGGTGTCGCTTGATTTTGACTGCACAACCGGGGGGATGCCGTTCCACTTGGCGAAAAGCGAATTCCCCCGTGTAGCCGCTGCCTGCAGCCGTTCACTGGCATGCCTGGCCGCCCTGCTCTTTCTCGCTCTCACAACGCCGCTTTCTGACACCATATCACTGCTCAGGCGCTGTAAAGTTCCTGACACTCTGCTTGATCTTATGACACTCTGTTACCGCACCCTCTTTGTACTTTCCGAAGCCGTTCATGAAACAATGGTTGCCCAGTCGGCGCGCCTTGGCTATGCCACCGCACGTCTGTCCATCCGCTCACTTGGAGGACTGACCGCCAACCTGACCGTGCAGATATGGCAACGGAGTCAAGCGCTCCATCTCGCTGCAGAGGCACGCGGCAACGACGGCACGCTCCGCTTTCTGGAAAACCGCTATGACAATTCGTGGCAACACGCTATAATTGCCGCCGCTGCCGGTGTTCTGCTGATACTGTTTGTGGTGATACTGTGACCAAACCTGTCATCGAGCTTAAAAACGTTTCCTACCGCTACCCCGACGGTACTGCAGCCTTGACCGATTGTTCTCTCGCATTAGTGCGTGGTTCCAGAACCGCTGTACTCGGCTCAAACGGCGCAGGGAAAACCACCCTGTTTCTTCATCTGAACGGATTGCTGCATCCCGCCCAGGGAAAACTCCTTTTTGATAGCGCCCCTTTTGATTACAGCCGAGCAGGCTTGCGAAGCCTCCGTTCCAAAGTCGGGCTGGTGTTCCAAAACCCTGACAGTCAGCTCTTTTCAGCCTGTGTGCGGGAGGATGTTTCCTTTGGTCCGATGAACATGGGACTGGCAGAAACGATCGTACGACAACGTGTGGAAGACGCGCTGGAAGCGGTCGATTTGCTTGATTCCGCCGACAAGCCGGTACACAACCTGAGCTATGGGCAGAAAAAGCGGGTTTGTATCGCTGGAGTCTTGGCAATGCAACCGGAACTGCTCCTCCTTGACGAGCCGATGGCGGGGCTTGACACGAGTATGCAGGAGCATCTGACCGGAATCCTTGATGAGTTGCATTCGGCAGGAATGACCATTATCATTGCAACTCACGACCTTGATTTTGTTTACAGCTGGGCCGATGAAGCTGTCGTACTGCAGCAAGGGCGATTGCTTGCAGGTGGCTCCCCAACGGAAGTGTTTGGGCGAGCAGACGTGCAGCATGAGCTGGGGGGAGAGCCGTTCGTCGCCGAGATCGCACGCTCACTCTCCTTGCTCGGTATTGATCTTCGTGATAAAGAATATATACCGCGCAGCACACGTGACCTATTAAAAGCATTAAGCATGCACAGCACAAAACAGGAGAAGTGCATATGATCATCGTCACCGGGGGAGCAGGCCTGATCGGCAGTGCCATTGTCCAGCAGCTTAATCAGCTTGGCAGGGAAGATATTTTGATTGTCGATCACCTTGGGCATACTGACAAGTGGCGCAATCTTGCGCCGCTTCGCTTTATTGACTACCAGGAAAAAGATGCTTTTGAGAAAATACTGGATGACGGATCGATCAGCGGACGCTTAGCCGGCAGCAGAAAACTGGACGCCGTTATTCACCTGGGGGCCTGCTCGGCAACGACCGAACCGGACGCCACCTATCTGATCCGGAACAATTACGAATACACCCGCAAGCTCGCTGTAACGGCGCTGGCGTCTGGCGCACGATTTATCTACGCCTCCAGCGCGGCTACATACGGAGACGGCGAACTCGGTTTTGTCGATGATGAGAGTCAGCTGCCGCAGCTCCGACCGATGAACATGTACGGCTACTCCAAGCAATTGTTCGACCTCTGGGCACTCCGCCAGCGAGTGCTCGACAAGATCGTCGGCATCAAATATTTCAACGTGTACGGCCCCAATGAACAGCATAAGGGGGAGATGCGTTCACTCGTCCTGAAGGCATACGAACAGATCGGCGCGACCGGCACATTGAAGCTGTTTAAATCGCACCGCCCCGAGTATGGCGATGGCGAGCAGTTGCGCGATTTTGTCTACGTCAAGGATGCAGCGGCCATGACACTCCATTTCCTCCAGAATACCAATGCCAACGGCATCTTCAATGTCGGCGGCGGCACCACTGTAAGCTGGAACCGCCTGGCTCGCGCCGTTTTCAGTGCCATGGACCGCCCGGTCAGCATCGAATACATTGATATGCCCGAATCGATCCGCAGCACCTACCAGTATCTGACCTGCGCCGAAACGGCCAAGATTCGCGCAGCCGGCTACTTGGAACCGGTCACGACAGTTGAGGAAGCGGTCGCAGATTACATCAAAAACTATCTGGTCCGCAGCAAGCGGCTGGGAGACTGACTCTCCGACATGACAGTCAACAGAGGTACAAATACATTGCAATTCACACAGGTATCCCATGTCCCTCGCTGAACAGGTTTTAGAAGGCAACATTCGAGCCGCCGCCCGGCTGATGCGCGACATCGACGACAGTCGTCCCCAAGCGATTGAAGAGCTGAAACTACTATATCCTCATACCGGCAACGCGTATATCGTAGGCATTACCGGCCCACCCGGCGCCGGGAAATCGACACTGGTAGACCAGTTGACAGCCTCGTTCAGGACACAGGGCAAAAAGGTCGGTGTCGTTGCCATCGATCCGACCAGTCCGTTCACCGGCGGTGCAATCCTGGGCGATCGCATCAGGATGAACCGCCACTCGTGTGATGAGGGAGTATTTATCCGGAGCCTTGCGACACGTGGCTCCCTGGGCGGGCTTTCGCGGTCGACGTCGGATGTCGCCTTGGTAATGGATGCCCTGGGCATGGACATCATCATCATTGAAACAGTCGGAGTCGGGCAGGACGAGGTGGATATCGTCAAAGAAGCGCATACCACCTGTGTGGTAATGGTACCGGGACTTGGTGACGACATTCAGGCGATCAAGGCGGGTATTCTGGAAATCGGCGACATATTTGTCGTCAATAAAGCAGATCGGGACGGGGCTGACCGTACTGCTCGCGAGCTCTGCACCATGCTGGAAATGCGTCAGGTCGTGACAGGGAGCTGGAATCCTCAGGTCATGAAAACCGAAGCGCAACGTGGCACCGGTATTGACGAACTCACCGCAGAAATTTTGAAGCATCGTGAATTCCTCTTTGACAGCGGTTCCATTACCGACTTTCTGCGCGAACGTAACCAACGACACTTTATGGACATTCTGCGTGACACCCTTTTCAAAAAAGCCCTCGCATGCATGTCCGACAAAGGTTCCATCGACAGGATTGTCGACGGGATGATCAACCGCCGTATCGACCCGTATTCAGCCGTCGAGGATGTCGTCACGAAAATGATGCCAGAGTTTAAGCGTTGAATTATTTTCTGTTTGCTCTATACTTCCACTATGGTTGTAGCGGATTTCCCTTGATGGAGAATGAACAATGTCACTGACCGGAATTGCCCTGATAATCATTGTTGTTGCAATCTGCATACTTGTGGTGTTCCTGATACCGACTCTCATGTCGGTTAAACGTGCCGCTGCTTCCGTCGGCGATCTTGCCGAAATGGTACAGAGCGAGTTGAAGCCGGTTCTGCATGAGTTGACCGGTGTATTGACTGAATTACAGACGGTCGGCGGCGGCATCTCAGAACATACTGATGATGTAAAACGCTTCATGTCCGCGCTTGGGGAAACCGGTACAAATCTGAACACGATCAACCGCTCGGTAGGGGTCATCACCAATGTCCTCACCGCCACTACGGCATGGACAACCGGTGCGAAGGTCGCAGGGAAATATCTGCTTGAACGTTATTTAAAAAAACGGGGAGGTATGTAATCATGTCCGAAAAAGGTGATGTATCTGCAGGAACTGTGTTGGTCTCGTTCGTCGCCGGTGCTGCAATAGGGGCCGGTCTTGCACTGTTGTATGCTCCGAAAAGCGGCCGGGAAATGCGTGAGGATATCCTTGATCTCACGGAGGATGCAGTGGACAAGATCAAGGAGTACGCCAAGGAAGCGCAGGAAAAGATCAAAAGTGCCGTTGAAGATGGCAAAGAAGTTTTCGTTGAGAAAAAATCAGTACTTGCGTCCGCCATCGAAGCCGGTAGAGAGGCGATGCATAAAGAGCGTGATGCGGCTCAGTAACCACTTTCTCATTCAGTAAACAGACACATCTGTTGCAACTTTTCTGTTTACTGAATGAGGGCAGCGTTGTGGGCAGATCCCACTAACTCCGGAGGAAAAAATGGTTAAGACAGCACGCACACTTCTAGTCGCAGGTTCCCTGTTAACCATCTCAGCAATTGCGGACGCCGGTAACAAGGCAGAACAGTTTTCCGTCTCGCCAGTTATTGGAGGTATTACTTTTGATGGAAGACAGCACCAGGAAACAAGCCCACTATATGGTGGCAGACTTGGCTACAACTTCACCGATGCGTTCGGCGTTGAGGCGCTTTTTGATTATGCGCTGGCCAAAGGCACCACCACTGACAACAAAGTTGACTTTTTCAGGTACGGTGCTGAAATGCTGTATCACTTCATGCCGGACCACACGCTGGTTCCTTACGTGGCTGCTGGCTTTGCCGCTGTGGATTATAAGCATGAAGCTTTTACCAACGGCGGTAGCGACCCCAAGGGCGCTTTTAATTATGGCGTTGGTCTGAAATATTTCCTTTCTGATAACATGGCACTGCGCGGAGATGTCCGCCATCTCATCTACAGAAATAATGACGACCAGACTCTCCAGGCTCTTGAATACACGGTAGGGTTATACTTCCCGTTCGGCGGCAAGACCCCTGTCGCGCAACCGATGAAACCTGCTGTGGCTAAGGTCGAAGCTGCACCTGCACCACGACCGGCGTCGGTTGTTGCACCCGTGCCTGCACCGGTCGCCATTCCGGCTCCGGTTGTTGTACCGGCTCCCTCGCCTTCCAGCAGCCTGACAGTAGCACCGGCCAGCGTTGCAAAAGGACAGCCGGCCACCCTTTCCTGGACATCAACCAATGTCTCCGCATGCCAGATTGAACCTGCTGTCGGTGCAGTTCAACCACAAGGTTCCTTGAAGATCGCTTCGCTCGGCAGTACAACATATACTCTCAACTGCAGCGGACCTGGTGGCACAACATCAAGTAAAGCGGATCTCTTCGTTGTCATACCGGTTGCAGCCGCCAGGTTCTGCCAGCCAACGGTCATTAATGTCCTGTTTGACACCAACAAATCCGATGTCAAAGCACAATACCATGACGAGCTAAAACAACTAGGCGATTTTCTCACGGAGTTCCCGAACGCCAAAGGTGTTATCGAAGGGCACACTGATAGTGTCGGGAGTAAGGCTTATAACGTAAAACTGTCCCAGAGTCGTGCCGATAGCATTCGCGCCTACCTCATCAAAAAATTCAACATTGCACGCGAGCGGATCAGCGCCAAAGGATATGGCCCCGACAAACCGGTTGCCGACAACAAAACCGCAGCCGGAAAACAGAAAAACCGTCGCACTGAGGCCAATTTTATCTGTAACTGAAACAAGCAGCTTTACTGAAGTCTGTCTGAATAGACGCCCTTCCGGTAGCCACGAAAGGGCGTCTATTTTTGCGTGACAGAGTTGTTTGTTGGATTTCTTCCAGAGGCCCGTTACATGGTCAGCCAGCAACGATGCAACACATATCTATCTGTTCTTATGAACTTTTAGCGGCATTGACTTTCAACCTCGCTTCCTTTATACTCCCGCCTCCATGAAAAAAAATCACCTGTTCATATACGCGGTCGTCGTGTGCGCACTCATGTTGCCTGCTCTGCCTTCCGTCGCATCAGAACAGGGTCAGCTTCTTCTGGCTGAGTTGACTCAACCGAATACCATGCCGTACGGAAGAGCAGCAGATGTTCCCGCACTGATTGCCTCCGATGAATTCTCCGCGCCGGAAATCAAGGTACCCGCTCCGACCGAAGGGCTCTTTACTCTGGAAGACCTGCGTGATTCTGCAGATGAGAGGCGCGACCTTGGCCTTCCTGATGATATTGCTCTCCCCCTTTCTGACATTCCGCTGGCCCTGAACAGCAAGGTCGAGTTTTTTCTGTATTATTTCCAGACCAGCGGCAAACCGGCCTTCTCGCGCTGGCTCTCTCATTCCGCTCGCTATATCCCGATGATGAAGGAGATTTTAAAACGCGAAGGAATGCCGGAAGACCTGGTGTATGTCGCCATGATCGAGAGCGGCTTCCAGATGCATGCCCGCTCATGGGCAAATGCGGTCGGTCCATGGCAGTTTATCTCCGGCACCGGACGTCGTTACGACCTGCGGATAGACCAGTGGATTGATGAGCGCAAGGATCCAGTCAAGGCCACTACCGCTGCAGCACACTATCTGAAAGAGCTGTACGCTCTTTTCGAGGGTGACTGGTATCTGGCGGCAGCCGGTTATAATGCCGGAGAAAACAAGATTTTGCGTGCCATCGATATGTATGACAGCAGCGATTTCTGGGAAATTTCGAGAGGCTCGTACCTGAAGCGCGAGACCAAGGAGTATGTTCCCAAACTGCTGGCTGCGGCAATAATTGCCAAGGACCCTGCACGGTACGGCTTTAGTGATATTGCCTACCTGACACCGATTGAGTTTGATACCGTCACGATTCCGTCACGCACCGATCTCGAGCTGGTGGCAAAAGCTATCGGAACCACCTATGAAACCGTGAAGGAGCTCAACCCGGACCTGCGCCACTGGTGTACACCGCCAAACTATCCCGACTTCCAGCTGAAAATCCCCCTGGGTACAAAACAGCTGTTCGAAACCGAATATGCCAAGGTTCCAGAGGACAAGCGGTTTACCGAACACGTATTGTACAAGCGCTACAAAGTCCGCAAAAAAGAATCTCTCAAGAGCGTTGCACGCCGCTTCGGCACGTCATCAGCGGTTTTGGCCGAACTGAACGGGCTGACGGTGAAAAGCAGAATTACCGGCAAGTCCTTGCTCGTTCCGGTAAAACAGACCGTCAACTTCAGCCACGAAGGGCGTACCGCTAAAGCCGCTGCCGCAAATGGGAAATTTGCAAAATACTACACTATCAAAAAAGGCGATACCCTCAGTGCTCTGTCCATACGCTTCAAAGTTTCAGCCAAGTTGCTCTCCGCATGGAACAATCTGAAAACAAAAGTAGCCCTCAAGCCGGGGCGACGTATCATCGTGGCAAAATTTTCCGAAAAGAACGGCGAGATGGTTCCGGCTGCAACGAAAAGCTGACATCCCGTTCATCCCCCTGCCTTACCGTACGAAAGGATTATTCGATGTATAACATTTTAATTTCTGCAGCCGCTGCGGTTGCCATGCTGCTGATAATGATCTTCGTCCTTAAATTGGCCTGGTGGGGCTCATTGATCGTTACCCTGATTGTCTTCGGTCTGGTTTTTGTCCTTTTTTCGCGCATTACTATGAAGAAGGTCATGGCTGTCATGGAGATTGCCGGCAAGGACCTGCAGGCCCAACCGCCGCGCTTTGAAAAAGCGATCCGCGAACTGAAAGATGCCCTGCAGTACGGTAAATGGCAGCTGTATGTAGATGGGCAGATCAACTCTCAGATCGGCATGATTTACTATATGAAGCGGGACTTTTCGAATGCCTTTCCATACCTGGAGAAGTCCTTCTTCAAAAACTGGGCGGCAATGGGTATGCTGGCGGTTTCGTTCATGAAGCGTCAGAAAAAGGACAAAATGATCAGCACCTTTGACAAGGCAGTGCAGTGGAACAGCAAAGAATCTCTGTTATGGAGCCTGTATGCTTACTGCATGAACGAGAGCGGTGAATCGGTACGAGCTAAAGAGATTCTTGCCAAGGGACTCAAAAAACTTCCCGGTGACGAAAAGCTGAAGGATAATCTGGAGTGCCTGGAAAAAGGGAAAAAAATGAATATGCGGGCTTACGGAGATCTCTGGTTCCAGTTCCACCTGGAAAGCCTGGGTGCCCTGCAGAAGCACCAGATGGCCTCCATGGGGGGCCGAATGCAACGGCGCATGACAGTCAGGCGCTAAACCACTTCAAGGGGGATTTCATTATGGAATCCCCATTTTTACATCTATTCTTGTGAACCGCCTTGACAAGCGGTTAATTCCTACTATAAGGACCTGACAAGAATCCGTCTAAACACCTAATACATGGAGAGATCTCAATGAACCTGAGTATCAAGATAAAAATCATGATTATCATGTTGGTTGGTTGTATTTCAGTAATTATTGCCGGGGCGCTTGGCCTTTATGGAATGAAAAACGCCGATAGAGATATTGAAACTCTGTATAAAGTGAATTTACGCAGAGTTAGCAATATTTCTGAAATTATGGGACTTATGCGCGATAACCGCATTCAGTTATTGCTCTCCCTGCAGCACGATCCAAAGAATCCAACCATTGTTGCCATGCACGATCACCCAATGACCTTTCATACCGATCAGGTACCCAAAAATATTGAGAAAATAACCACCATTTGGAAAGAGTATGCCTCTTCCCTGATGGGGTCGAATGAGAAAAAGATGGCTAATGAGTACGCTGAAAAACGAGGACAGTTTGTCAAAGAGGGTTTGCTTGCTTCCCGTGAAGCCATCCTGGCTGGAAATTTTGAAGAGGCTGCTAAAATTACAATCACAAAAACCAACCCGCTCTTCACTGCAACCAATGAAATTGCTGCAAAAATGTATGAAAATGAGAAGACATTGGCAAAAGGCCTCCATGAAGCTGCGATAAGCCAGTATCATAAGACCTTGACTCTTGTAATTGTTGCAATCCTCATATCCATTACCATTTCCCTGATCCTTGGATTATTAATAATCCGCTCTGTTTCCGCAGCAACATCTGCACTGATAAAAGTCAGTGGTGGAATGGCCCAGGGTGATCTCTCGCATCGCCTCCGCTTTACCTCAACAGACGAGCTTGGCATTATTGGCAATTCGTTTGATGCCATGGCGGATTCATTTGCACAAGTAATACGAAAGGTGACAGATAGTTCCACCCAGGTTGCAGCAGCCGCAAACCAGCTTAATTCAAACGCCGAACAGATAGCTACCGGCACGGAAAAAGTTGCGGCACAGGCCTCTACCGTTGCAACGGCTGGTGAAGAAATGTCCGCCACCTCCGGCGACATAGCCCAAAATTGCCAGCTGGCCGCAGAAGGCGCCCAGCGAGCTTCTGAATCTGCGCAGAACGGTGCACATGTTGTTGAAAGAACTGTTGTTGTGATGGGGCAGATAGCTGAAAAAGTTCAGGAATCAGCAAAAACAGTGGAGAGCCTCGGGCAACGCTCCGACCAGATCGGTGCTATCATCGGCACGATTGAGGACATTGCCGACCAGACCAACCTGTTGGCGCTGAACGCCGCCATCGAAGCCGCCCGGGCCGGAGAGCAGGGTCGAGGGTTTGCCGTTGTTGCCGATGAGGTCCGGGCTCTTGCTGAACGCACCACCCGTGCCACCCGCGAAATCGGTGAAATGATCAAGGCGATCCAGAACGAAACCAAAGGAGCGGTTGCCGCCATGGAGCAGGGTGTCCAGCAGGTAGAATCGGGAACTGAAGAAGCGGCCAGATCAGGACAGGCGCTTCAGGATATTCTGCAACAGGTCAATGATGTCGCCATGCAGGTCAACCAGATTGCCACCGCCGCTGAGGAACAGACCGCAACGACGAGTGAGATATCCAGTAACATGCAGCAGATCACCGAAGTGGTTCAACAAACCTCGCATGGCGCCCAGGAATCCGCCAGCGCCGCTGCGCAATTGCGCAGCAATGCCGAAGAGCTGCAGCGACTGGTGCAGCAGTTTAAATTATAAACAGCAAAGGAGCTTTCTCATGTCAGCAAACGCCCTGGTAAAAATAGATGAAAGTACAAAGCATGACGAACTGATCCAGCTGGTCAGCTTTATGTTGGCCGACGAAGAGTATGGAGTTGAAGTCCTCAGAGTGCGCGAAATTATCCGTATGCCGACCATAACCAAAATGCCCAACGTGCCGCAGCATGTTGAGGGGATCATCAATCTGCGCGGCAAGGTCATTCCGATTATTTCCATGCGCAGACGGTTCGGTTTGATGGAATGTGAATATAACAACCAGACCCGCATCATCATTATGGATGTTGCAGGCAGCCTGACCGGATTCATCGTTGATGGAGTATCAGAAGTCATCCGCATCCACAGCAGTGAAATCCAGCCGCCACCGTCAGCAGCACTTTCGGGTGGATTTGACCAGGAATTCATCACCGGAGTGTTCAATCATGGCGAGAGACTTCTGATTATCATGGATGTTGACCGAATGTTTTCTGAGGACGAGCGGGACAGCTTCGGAGAACTGTAACCAACCTTGATAAGCATGTATTTCGGAGAGACGGAGTAAAACCGGAGAGTTACATGAGAAGAACAACTTTCATGGTTCACTAAAAAGGATTTTTTGTATTAAGCTTTAAGCCTCTGTTTTCTCTCTGTTCTCTGATTTTCCTTGCAGTTTTTGGGTTAATCACTTTTCCCCCTTTAATACTGCGCAGCGTCCGGTAAAACCCCCCGGGGGTGGAATCGAAGGGGATTACCAGGCAGCCAAGCCTTCGTTCCAACTCTTCCAGCGACACATCATCAAGAAAGACCCTCTCACCTTCTTTCAGCATGACATCGGGCACAAGCAGGCATGAGCCAACATCTTGTCCGGCCAGTTCCTCCGCAATATCGTTGCCGACTATCAAGCCGCTTACTGTTACCGATGCCCCAAACAGCCGGTTTTTCACCACACACGGCACAATATCAATGCCGCATCTGGCGGCCAACTGCATTACAAAATCCCTGACAAACCCGATGGCTGAGCCCCCGGTCACCACAGTAGCCCGCACCGGCGAAAGCGGTCTGGCACGCCGCAGCACTCCGGCCGCTTCTTTAATAAAGAGCGGCACCATGCCGACACCATTTTCAAATTGTGGAAAATCGCCATAACTCCTCATCGGAGGAAACGGCACACCTGCCTTCAGGTAAAACTCGTCAGCAAGAAAAAGGAATGGTTTGCCCAGTTTTTTTCGCAGCTGTTCTGCCTCCGACTGCCAGACTGTTATGAATGCAGCAGCATAGTCGGCATCAACTGCGGTCAAGAACGGAAGTTTTGTACGATGTGCGGTTAGTCCAAGCGGTACAATCGCTACGGATTGGACCGCAGGGAACAGAGATGCCAGATCGGCAACGGTCCGTTGCAGTTCTGCTCCGTCATTCAAGCCGGGGCAGAGCACAACCTGAGTGTGCATGGCAATGTTGGCTGCAGCCAGCTGCTGCAGTTGATCCAGTATGTGTGGAATGTCCTTTTTGCCGAGCAGCTGCTCGCGCAGCTCCGGATTGGTCGCATGTACCGAAATGTACAAGGGGGAAAGGCGCTGTTCAATGACGCGGTTCAGCGCGGAGTTTTTCAGGTTGGCCAGCGTCACATAATTACCGTTCAAAAAGGAGAGTCGGTAATCCTCATCTTTAACATAGAGCGCTTTGCGCAGCCCTTTGGGGAGTTGATGGACAAAACAGAAAACACAATTGTTAGAACATTGGGCGGGTACAGGTGGAGAAAACGTCAGCCCGAGTGGTTCTTCCGCAAAACGCTCGACCTCAAGCTCCCACAGCTCCCCGTCAGGCTTTTCGATTTCCAAAAGCAAATCTTCTTCGGAAGCAGCATAATAGCTGTAGTCGATCAGATCACGAAGCGGACGGCCATTAACGGCCAGCAGGCGATCACCCGTCGACACGTCCAGTTGGTCGGCAATTGAACCGGGTGCAACAGCATCAATCCTGAGGCCGGCCATCACTCCTCCCGGCAAATATGTTCTGTGATTGTCATGGAGATATTCGATCACCCCTCCCCCGGCCAGAGTGCCGAAGAGGGGTACAGATTGGCTACTGGTGTAGCCGAAAGGCGCCATCAGCAGAAGTGAGTGTGGAAATTGCGTGTTTGTAAATCAAAACATCTCCGCCGGAGTCAAGCAGTAGAGAAAAATTATCAAATGACTTAATGAACCCCTCCAGTTTGTCACCCGACATCATGACAACAGCTACTCGGACATGCTCTTTGCGGGCCTGATTGAGATACTGATCCTGGATATTAAACGGTGCCTTTGACATATCGTTACGCCTCCCGTCATTCAAAAAAATCAATTGCATGTTGTGTTATGGTATCAAACTTCTCAGGATATTCAAACCACAATATATCTGAATCAGCACCGAACCATGTCTGTTGCCGCTTGGCATAGCGACGCGTATTCCTTTTAATCAGGCTGATGGCATCCTCAAAGGTCAGTTCTCCGTCTATATGCGCAGCCACCTCCTTGTAGCCAATCGAACGCATTACCTTAAGATCACGGTTAAACCCAGCTGTCAACAACCCGCGCACCTCATCCAGTAGGCCTGCCGCCACCATTTGATCTACCCGCTGGTCAATCCGCTGATACAATTTTTGCCGCTCAACAGCAATACCGATCTGGAGCGTATCATAGCGCTGCAAGGAAAAAGCGTGTTTCTGCTGAGAATCGGAAAGCGGAATACCGGTTAATTGGTACACCTCAAGAGCTCGGATGATGCGCACCAGATTATTCGGATGCAGAGTTGCCGCGAGTTCGGGGTCAACTCGCCGTAGTTTTTCCCACATCCCCTCGTTGCCGATCAGACCGGCCTCGTTCTGCAACGATTGACGGAGCTTATCATCGCCACTCGGAGAATCAACCAAGCCTTTCACCAGGGCACGAATATACAATCCGGTGCCCCCAGCCACTATGGCCCGTTTTCCACGCGAGGTGATGTCGTTGATAGCAACAGCAGCAGCAGCAGCAAAATCTGCGGCCGAAAAAGGATGGTCAGGTGCGATACTATTTATAAGATGATGTCGAATCCCCCCCTGTTGTTCAGGAGAGGGTTTGGCGGTGCCGATATCAAGTCCGCAATAAATCTGCATCGAGTCGGCATTAACGATTTCACCGCCAAGAACCTGTGCCAGACACACCGCAAGATCACTTTTTCCGGAAGCGGTCGGTCCACATACGATAATAATTTTTTCCGGCGATTGCTCGGTCATGTCCGTTTGAATATTTTCTGCAGTTCGGCAAGCGTAATCGTGTGCGACACCGGACGGCCATGAGGACAGCTTGCGGCAAAATCAGTACGATCCATGCTTTCGAGCAGTTCCCGAATCTGCCGCCGTTCAAGTGCATGGGTGCCTCGAATGACCGCATGGCAGGCGATTCTTGACAGCAGATTTTCAAGGACATCAGAGAAGGCCGCTGTTGTGCCGAGATGCTCGAGATCCGCCAAAATATCCCGCAGAAGGAGCAGCGGCTCGCTGTCGGCTGCCAGGCGCGGGACAGCTGACACCATAAGCGTAGTACCGCCAAACGGCTCCAGCTCAAAACCGATTGCCGCAAGGTCGGCACTGAATCTTGTAGCAGCAGCCACTTCACTGAAAGAGAGCTCGACAGTTTCTGAGAACAGCAAGCACTGCGACTCTATCCCCCCGGCAATGCTTTGCTCCTTGAGAAGCTGGTACGCAACCCGCTCACTGGCAGCATGCTGGTCAATAATCACCAGGTCCGTGTCAGACTGGCACAGAATATATTCACTATGAAACTGGCCGATAAGTGCAAGTGACGAAAAAAAGCCTGATGATACATGCTGAACCGGTTCCTGTTGAAAGGGAGGAGTGGGCTCACTAACAATAGCAGCATATTCCTGCACTGGATGAGGAACTATCTCTGTCGGGCCGGCATCTTGTAATGAACCGGTGAAGTTCCGCGCACGGTGTGGAAGAGCCAGTGAAGCTTGAGCGGCAGCGGCAATACGTTCGCGCAATGCGTGTCCTGTGGCAACGACCGCGGTTTGTGCGGGGGGCTGGCTTGTCAGCCAGGGAGAGCTGCGCAGCACGCCTTCGAGCGCTGACTGAATCGCATCATGAACGGGTGTTTGGCGGCGGAACCGCACTTCGTGTTTCGTAGGATGAACATTGACATCAACTTCTCCCGGTGGAAGCTCGATAAAAAGCGCAAGTACCGGATAGCGCCCACGGTCAATGACTCCCCGGTATGCCTGCATGACCGCATGCTGCACAACTTTATCCCGAATGAAACGACCATTGATATAGGTATAAATTCCCTGTGTTCCGGAACGGACAAGGGATGGTCCCGAAATGAACCCCGAAATGGTTACATTGTCTGTCACACTCCTGACCGAATACATATATCGAGAACTATCACGCCCGACAACCTGAGCCAGACGGTGCTGCAGATCGCTACGCTGAAGTTTTATCAACTCCCGCTCATCACTGACGCACGAAAATGCCACGTCGGGTCGGGACACAGCCATTCTTGCAATAACATCGGCGGCATGACCCGCTTCGGTTTCAGCGCTTTTTAAAAATTTGAGGCGCGCAGGTAGATTGAAAAAAATATGTTCAACACTGATAGCGGTTCCAGGGGGCATGCCACACGCTCTTACATCGCGAACACGACCACCTTCAACTATAATTTCAACACCTTCTGGAAAAGCAGCTTCCCGTGTTGCGAGGGTAAAACGTGATACTGAGGCGATAGAAGGAAGAGCTTCTCCACGAAAGCCAAGTGTCGTAATCTTATCTAAATCGCAATCTGTTCTGATCTTGCTCGTGGCGTGCCGCTCAAGCGAGAGTAGAGCGTCCTCACGAGACATGCCCCTCCCGTTATCAATAATGCAAATCCGCCGCCTGCCTCCGGCAGTAATTTCAACCACTACATCAGTTGCTCCGGCATCAAGCGAATTTTCTATCAGCTCTTTTATAACAGATGCCGGACGCTCGACAACTTCACCTGCGGCAATTTTATTGGTCAGTGTTTCCGGTAAGATGCGTATACATTGAGACATGACAGCTCCGATGTGGCGCCCTACGAAAAAAGAGCGGGAAAACCCGCTCTTTCAGTGAGAATATTGATGCCTGTCTTATTTTTTACTGCTCTCGTCCGTATCGCCAAACAACGCATCAAAATCCTCAGTTGCAGCACTCTCCGTAGAAGCCCGTTCCTCCGATTGAGCGTCAGCGGGAACATCTCCCCACGAGAAACTGTCAAGATCAAAGTCACCTGGCTCCGTCGCTAACGGTGAAGCCTCTACTACGGCAGAGACAGATGAAGTCGACGGTTGCACATCCTCAAAGGCGGAGTTGCCACTCTGCGAGGTCGATTCAAGAAGATTGGCAAAAGGGTCATCGTCCATGGTCACAGAATCAGCGGATTTAGAAGTTGGTTCACTAAAACCGAATGGATCATTATGCGTCACAGCAGCGGTAAAAGACGATTCATCAGGCAGATCAAAGGAGAACATGTCATCATGATTTTCTGCAGTATCACTGCTGATATCTGATTCATGTTCAGCGGCGCCAAACGTAGACGCCAAAACCTCTTTTGCCTCCTGCGGAAGAACCAGCGGAGTAATTGAATAACTCAGTTTATAGGCCGTCAGGTCTGCAGAGCATTTAGTGCACTGGTCGTAATATTCAAAACTGTTAAATCCGCACTTTGGACATTTCATCGGCAACTCCTTCCCCGACTTCAATCAAGTATCGCCCCATGTATACTGGATAATAGCAAGAATAGCAATACTTGCTGTTTCTGTTCTCAGTATCCTTGTACCAAGCGATACCGGTTGAAAGCCACGTTGTGAGAAATGGCGTACTTCGAGTGGATCAAAGCCCCCCTCCGGGCCAATAGCAACAATGACTGAGGAGGGGGGGGAACCAACTGAAAGTGATTCTTTCAATGAATGATCCCTCTCTCCTTCCCACATGATCAGGCGCAGTTCATGGCCCGCGTCATTTGCAGCTTCCACGGCACTTGGTCTCCACGAAACATCAGGAATGTCGATACGGCCACACTGGCGGGAAGCCTCAGCTGTTATCCTCTTCCAGCGTTCAAGCTTACTATCCTGTTGTGAATCGCGCAGTTTGGCGACAGAACGACGTCCACCAAACAACCAGAAATCGTGGGCACCAAGCTCTGTCCCCTTTTGCAGGATCAGGTTGATTTTTTCTCCTTTTGGCAGCGCCTGACAGATAGTAATTCGTGGAGCAATTGAAATACTATCAGCAACTGGACCAGACGCGGTAATCTTAACGGCAACCCACTCTTTGGCAACCTGGTCAATAATGCCATAATGAACCACACCGTTTTCATCTATCAATTGAACATCATCGCCGGGGCTTAAACGCAGCACCCGTACAATATGATTGAATAATTCACCATCAAAAGAGGCATATCCGTCACGGATGGCACGTGAGGTAATCATAAAGCGTCGGGCACTCATTGCTCGCCTTCCTTCCGGTACAGCATGGCTACCCACTCCCCAGCGTGAACTGTCTCACAGTATCTCAGGTCATCAAGATTGAACCCTTGGCGGACAAGGTTCTCTTTCTCAGCTAATATTCCCGAAAGAATCAGCGCACCACCATGAATTAGGCGGTCTGTAAGATCATGAGCAAGGCGTACCAACTCTTCTGCCAAAATGTTGGCGAGTATAATATCGAAATTCTCTGTAAGTGACTCAAGCGGCGAAGTTCCACAATCTATGCGGCCGGTCATTTCGTTCAATGAAATATTTGCACGTGCAACGTCTATCGCATCTGCATCAATATCAAGTGCAAGAATCCGCCCAGCACCCAGCAGGTTTGCTGCCATGGCAAGAATCCCGGAACCGGTGCCCAGATCAAGCAGCGACGGAAACGTCAGTAGTGGGTCTTGCTCAATTACGGATTCCAATATTTCAAGACAAAGACGTGTTGTTTCGTGGCCTCCGGTACCAAAAGCCATCCCGGGATCGATACGGATTACCAGATCATCAGGCAGTAATACAGCTTCTTCCCAGGTCGGGACGATAAGAATCCGTTTGCCGACGCGAAGCGGCGTGAAATATTTCTTCCAGGAAGTGCTCCAGTCCTCTGCATTTACTGACACTATCAGAGGTGGATTGAAACTGGCGGACGGATTTGTATTGGATAGGCCGGTGATAAAACTGTCTACTTCAGCCATACAGTGAGACGAATCTCCATCAGCGGATAGGTAGGCTTTGACTATAACACGCTCTGTATCAGGTATTTCACTAACTGAAAATGCATCTACAGACTGATTGTCAACACACACTCCGTTACCGGTTAATTGAGTTAAAAAATCAGCGACAACATCAGAGTATTCCTCAGGTACATCACACGCAATTTCCAGCCACGTATCAGTCATGTATAAACCTTTAAATTTAAAGAGATAGCCGCATTAAATAAGTACCAGAAGGCAGTTCATCTGACAACGAAAAAAGCTTTTATCGTTCATATTTCACGTAGTTGTTTATTGTTGGACGTAAAAACGCCCCATCACATTTTCAGTGATGGGGCGTTCATGATTTATTCCCGGCGGCGACCTACTTTCCCACACAGCTACCCGTGC
>JAQTQX010000029.1 GCA_028712075.1 Desulfuromonadaceae bacterium | reverse complement strand
GCGGAAAGATGCCGCCGGCAACGTATCCTCCGCCCGCTCGGCTGCAGTCACGATCACACCCCCGGACGCTGTTGCACCAACTGTCGCCAGTTTCAGTCTTCCCGCTACTGCGGCTTCATTAACGGTACCGGTCTCCGGCCTTGCTGCCAGCGATGCGGTTGGTGTTACCGGCTATCTCATCACGGAAAGCGCCACTGCCCCGAGTGCGGGAGTCGCTGGCTGGAGCACCAGCGCACCGACGAGCTACACCTTTGGCTCAGCCGGCGCCAAAACCGCCTACGCCTGGGCCAAAGACGCCGCCGGCAACGTATCCTCCGCCCGCTCGGCAAGTGTCACCATCACACTCGCTGACGCCGTTGCACCCGCAGTCACCAGCTTCAGCCTGCCTGTTACTGCGACCTCACTGACGGTATCGGTCTCCGGTTTTGCCGCTACAGACGTCGTGGGCGTCACCGGCTATCTCATCACGGAAAGCGCATCAGCTCCGAGCGCCACCGCTACCGACTGGAGCGCCACTGCACCGACGAGCTACACCTTTAGCTCCGCCGGTACCAAAACCGCCTACGCCTGGGCCAAAGACGCCGCCGGCAACGTATCCTCCGCCCGTTCGGCAAGTGTCACCATCACACTCGCTGACGCCGTTGCACCAACTGTCACCAGCTTCAGTCTGCCTGCCACTGCGACCTCGCTGACGGTGCCGGTCTCCGGCCTTGCAGCCAGCGATGTCGTGGGCGTCACCGGCTACCTTATTACCGAAAGCGCCACTGCTCCGAGCGCCACCGCTACCGGCTGGAGCACCAGCGCACCGACGAGCTACACCTTTAGCTCAGACGGCGCCAAAACCGCCTACGCCTGGGCCAAAGACGCCGCCGGCAACGTATCTTCCGCCCGCTCGGCAAGTGTCACCATTACACTGCCTGGTGTAACTATTGCAGATGCGCTGCTTGCCCTGCAGATTGGTTCCGGAAGGATGGCGGCAACTCCCGAACTAATGGTTCGACTGGATATTTCACCTATGGTTAATGGTGTATCAGTGCCTGACGGTAAAATTAACACTGGCGACGCCATTGCCCTGCTCTCGAAAACAGTCGGCAATAAGTAATACGGTGGTGTCCGGTCTCCGGAAATTACCGTTGAACATCATGTATACCTGGTTTAATTGAGGTTCTTATGAGCAATTCAAAATATTTTATCGCTCTGGTGAGTATGCTCATTTTTCTGATGGCTGCGTGCGGTGGTGGAGGCGGTGGTGGAGGAACGCCTCCGGCATCCGATACCACCGCTCCGATTATCACTAACTTTTCCCTGCCTGCCACGTCGACTTCTCGGACCGTTAGTATAACCCGTTTTATCGCCACTGATGCGGTCAAAGTTACCGGCTACTTTATCAGCGAGGAGATCAACACTCCAACGGCCTCTGCCTTTGGCTGGAGTGATACTGTTCCGTCCAGTTTTACTTTCTCCAGTGCCGGCACGAAAACGGTTTATGTTTGGGCTAAAGATGCCGCCGGCAATGTATCATCAAGTCGTTCTGCTTCCGTCACCATCACGCTATCTGACACCGTCGCCCCTGTAGTCAGTAGCTTCAGTCTTCCTGTCACTGCAGTCTCTCTGACGGTTTCTGTCTCCGGATTGTCTGCCACAGACTCTGTTGGTGTCACCGGCTACCTTATCAATGAAAGTGCCAGTACCCCAAACGCCTCCGCTACCGTCTGGAGCACCAGCGTACCAACGAGCTACACCTTTAGCTCCGCCGGTACCAAAACCGCCTACGCCTGGGCGAAAGATGCTGCGGGAAACGTGTCGTCAAGCCGCACGGCGTCAGTCACCATTACACTTGCTGACGCCATTGCACCAACTGTCACCAGCTTCAGTCTGCCTGCCACTGCAACCTCGCTGACGGTGCCGGTTTCCGGCCTTGCCGCCACTGATGCCGTTGGTGTCACCGGCTACCTTATTACCGAAAGCGCCACTGCTCCGAGCGCCAGCGCTACCGGCTGGAGCGCCAGCGCACCGACGAGCTACATCTTTAGCTCCGCCGGTACCAAGACCGCCTACGCCTGGGCGAAAGATGCTGCGGGAAATGTGTCGTCAAGCCGCACGGCCAGCGTTTCGATTACTCCAACGTTAAAATTTACCTCACACAGTGCAAACTCAGGTGAGCAGATTGGCGGTTTTGATTTAATTGTTATTTTGCCCGTAGGCTGTTCTGTTACCGCTGATGCCACTGGTGTCGCTTCTTCGAGCGCAGTTTATTTATCCGGGCAATTTGCCGGAGAGGTTCCTCAAACAAAATATTACGATGCCGCCTCGCGAACACTGACGATAATGTTTGCCAGTCCCGACATTTACCAGCTTGGTGAATTTTTGACTATTCTCATAACAGTTCCCAATGGGTATGTGCCGAACGAGAATGATATTATTATCGCCACCTTTGCCGCATATGCTCCCACTACTGGTAATCCTATGCCATCAGTTTCTGCTACAGCATCGTATGAATGATTTTTATTCAAAATTCGCGGATGAAAAGGTTCGTGAATAAAAAATCCGCAAGGTTTTATTCTTTGGCCTGTATCTCCATACAATTACATTACCCCGAAAAATTTTTAAAAAAATCGCTATGAATCTTCATAAATATCTGCAAATATGGCGCTCCGAATTTTTTGTCGGGAAAGTTTACAGATATGTGGTAAGCTTTCTCAACTTTATGAATCAATGATTTCGAAGGAGATAGTACGGATAACGAGAGAATTATTTCCGTCATCGGACTCGGGTATGTCGGTTTGCCGGTGGCGGTTGCCTTTGGCAAGGAGCGCCGAACCGTTGGTTTTGACATTAACCGGGCGAGGATCAGCGAACTGCAGGCAGGCTATGATCGCACCGGTGAGGTGACGGATGCTGATCTGAAGCGCGCCGATATTCTTTTTACCGAAAAGCTGGAAGAGTTGGCGCAGGCTGATTTTCATATCGTGGCGGTGCCGACACCGGTCGATGAGGCGCATCAGCCTGATCTGACCTTGATGTACAGGGCATCGGAAACAGTCGGCAAGGTGCTGAAAAAAGGGGATATCGTTGTCTATGAATCAACCGTGTACCCAGGGGTGACGGAGGATGAGTGCGTGCCGGTGCTGGAGCGGGTGTCCGGTCTGACCTGCGGACGCGATTTTACGGTGGGCTACAGCCCGGAACGGATCAACCCGGGTGACAGGGAGCATACCTTTACCAAAATCAAGAAAGTTGTTTCCGGACAGGATGCTGCAACTCTGGAGATTGTTGCCCGCGTGTATGAATCGGTTGTGACCGCCGGAGTCCACCGGGCGGCCTCTATCAAGGTTGCCGAAGCGGCCAAGGTAATTGAAAACACCCAGCGCGATCTGAATGTCGCCCTGATGAATGAGCTGGCCCTTATCTTTGATCGGATGGGCATTGATACCAATGATGTTCTTGAAGCGGCCGGTACCAAATGGAATTTCCTCAAGTTCAAGCCGGGCCTGGTGGGCGGGCACTGCATCGGTGTTGATCCCTACTATCTCACCCACAAAGCCGAGAAAATCGGCTATATCCCTCAGGTGATTCTGGCTGGACGGCGAATCAACGATAGCATGGGCACCTTTGTCGCGCAGCGCGCCATCAGGGAAATGATCCATGCCGGTCACAATATTCTCGGCAATACCGTCACTCTGTTGGGATTGACCTTCAAGGAGGATTGCCCCGATCTGCGCAATTCCAAGGTTATCGATATCATTAACGAACTGAAGGATTATGGTATTACCGTCCAGGTCTGCGATCCGCTGGCTGATCCTGATGAGGCGGTTCATGAATACGGCGTTACCCTGACGCCAATATCGGAACTACGGCCAGCCGCTGCGGTGGTTGCCGCAGTTGCCCACCGGCAGTTTCTTGACTGGTCTGCGGCTGATGTTGCTCGTCTGATGGGGAAAAACCCGGTGCTGGTTGATGTCAAGGGGATGTATGACCAGCAGGCGATGCTGGCTGCGGGAATGCGGGTGTGGAGGCTGTGAGGTTGAAGGTCGAAAGTCGAGGGATGAGGGATGAGGGATGAGGGATGAGGGATGAGGTCGGTATGAATCGTTATGAGTCTGTTACACATATGCTGCGTGCTGAGCCGAAGGTGTGGCTGGTAACCGGCTGTGCCGGCTTTATCGGATCAAATCTACTTGAAGCTCTGCTGCGGCTTGATCAGCGGGTTGTCGGGCTTGATAACTTTTCAACCGGAAAACAGTGTAATCTCGATGAAGTACAGAGTCTGGTAACCGCTGGGCAGTGGCAGCGTTTTCGCTTTGTTGAAGGTGACATATGCGAACTGATTACCTGCCATGAAGTATGTGCCGGCGTTGATTATATTCTGCACGAAGCGGCGCTCGGGTCAGTGCCGCGTTCTATCGCTGATCCGATTGCCAGCAATGCCAGCAATGTCGCCGGTTTTCTCAATATGCTTGTTGCGGCGCGTGATGCAGGTGTCGCTCGTTTTGTGTACGCTGCCAGCAGTTCTACGTATGGCGACCATCCTGCGCTTCCGAAGGTAGAGGATGCCATCGGCAAGCCGCTCTCCCCGTATGCCGTTACCAAATACGTCAATGAGCTGTACGCTGACGTCTTTGCCAGAACATACGGACTGGCAGCGATCGGACTCAGATATTTCAATGTGTTCGGGCCGCGCCAGGACCCGGAAGGGGCATACGCCGCTGTCATACCCTGCTGGATCAGGGCGCTTATCAAGGGAGACACGGTTCATATCAATGGTAACGGCGAAACAAGCCGTGATTTCTGTTTTGTGGAAAATGTTGTTCAGATGAACCTGCTGGCCGCAACGACAACGGAGTCAACTGCGCTCAACCAGGTGTACAATACTGCCGTCAATGCGCGCACATCGCTGAATGAGCTTTATGTGATGCTCCGAAACCGGCTGTTGCCCCACTATCCGCAATTGGCAGGATGTACTCCGGTTTACCGTGAATTCCGTGCCGGAGATGTTCTGCATTCTCAGGCCGATATCAGCAAGGCGGCTGTTTTACTCGGGTATCAGCCGAGCCATACGATTGATGCTGGACTTGATGCCGCTCTTGAGTGGTATATGGCGCATCTATGATTGTCCATAATATGTGATGCTTATGATTCATATCGGTAATGTTACCATAACGATAGCAGCTGTCGCCGCATTGCTGGCTGTCGGTGGCTACACGTATTTTAAGGAGCGCTCCCGCTCATCTCTCCTGCTGTTTGCCGCCTTGATCTGCACCGTACTCCTTGAGTCATTCGATCTGCTGGCGCTTGCCATGCCGCAGAGCGCATTTTTCTGGAAGAAATGCGCGCTTACTGCAGAGGCGTTGCTGCCGTCATTGTGGCTTGTCTGCAGTCTGACTTTTGCTCGTCAGGCTGGCCCCTGGAAAGTCGGATTGCCCCTTAAGGCCGTTATTTTTTCCACGTTTCTGCTTTCACTTTTTCCGCGCATAATGCCCCTGAATGATTTCTTTTATGCCCCTGATTTTCCCGGTGAACGGATCCTGTTTCTCGGCGATACCGGTTTTTACTTTTATTTTACCATTATGACGTGCCTGGTCGTTGCTCTTGTCAATTTTGAAGTTACATTCACCAATGCATCTCCCGATGCTCTCACAAAGATAAAATTCGAGCTTATCGGCCTGGCCACTATCGTTGTCGTTCAGGTCTTCTACTTCAGTCAGGCGTTGTTGTACCGGTCGCTGAACATGAGTTATCTGTCGCTCCGCTCCTTCATCTATCTCGTTGCAGCCGGACTGATGGGCTATTCGTTCGCCAGTCGTCGCGGCAAGGTTCGCATTCAGGTGTCACGGCAGGTAGCGTTCAAGTCCTTTGTCCTGTTTGCTGTCGGAATATACCTGGTCGTGCTCGGTCTGTTGGGTGAAGGCATGAAGCATTTGGGTGCCTTTTTCCCGCGCGTCGTGACAATCTCTGTCGCGTTCCTGATCGGAATAGGGCTGCTGATACTGATCCTTTCCGAACGTTTCCGGAGGGAAGTAAAGGTAACGCTGCATAAAAATTTTTATCAGCATAAACATGATTACCGGACCCAATGGCTCCGCTTTACTGAACAGCTCTCTTCCTCCCGTTCGGGAGAAGAACTTTTGCAGCACATTCTTCTCGCATACAACACTATTTTCGGTTTTTCCGGATCTGCCCTTTTTTTGCTGGACGAAAGCAACAGTGGCTATCGGCTGCAGGCAGAACATGAAATGCAGCTTCAGGATGAACTGATTGCACAAGATAATTCACTGATCTGTTTTATGGCCAAACGTGAATGGGTTATCAGTATTGCCGAAGAAAACAGCGAATATGCAGAAGCGGACGTACAGTTATTCCAAAATAATGCGGTGTTGTTCATCGTACCGCTATTTGGCCGGGAACGCCTGGAGGGGTTCATCGTGCTTGGCAAACCTCTTAACCGCAAAGAAGTGTATATCTATGAAGATTTTGATCTGATGAAAACCATTTCCCGGCAGGCGTCTCTGGCAATCATGCATCAAAGACTGTCCGAGGAAATTTCCCATGCCCGCGAAATTGAAGCGATCGGCAATGTGGCAACCTTTGTTGCTCACGACCTGAAAAATCTGGTGTCAAACCTGTCCCTGATAGTAGAAAATGCAGCGCGTTACATACACAATCCTGATTTCCAGGAAGATATGATCATGTCACTGCGTAACACCGTGGACAAGATGCTTAAACTGATCGGCAGGCTGAAAAATCTCGGTGAGACGAATTATATCAGCAAGAAGCCGGTCAACCTGCTGGAGTTGGCACAAAGAACTGCGCAACTGGTTGCGGGCAGCACAGTCAACGTTTCCGGTACAGCTGAGATTGTCCACCTGGATGAGAATGAGATTCAGAAGGTTATTTTAAATCTCATTCTCAATGCGATTGAGGCGTCCGGGCCGCACGATCCCGTTGAAATTGAAGTCGGCTCTGCCTCCATGTCGTATATCAGAGTGACGGATCATGGCTGCGGGATTTCAAATCAGTTTTTGCGCTCAGAGCTGTTCAAGCCGTTTAAAACCACCAAAAAACAGGGCCTTGGCGTTGGGCTGTATCAATGCCGCCAGATAGTTGAAGCGCATGCAGGCAAAATTGAAGCCACAAGTGTAGAGGGGAGCGGGTCGGTCTTTACTGTATGGTTTGCCGACTGCGCAGAGCCAGAAGGAGTTGCCAGTGGAAAAACTATTGATAATTGATGATAACGTTGATATTCGCCAGCAGATGAAATGGGGACTGGGAGATGAATATTCGGTGCTGCTGGCAGCAGATGTCGATGAAGGGATCAGCGTGTTCAAAAAGAACCAGCCGCGCGTTGTGATCCTTGATCTGGGGCTGCCGCCGCATGAAGATACCTCTGTAGAAGGCTTTCGCGGCCTGGCGGCGCTGCTTGAAATCAATCCGTACGTCAAGGTGATCATGCTGACCGGCAACAGTGAGCGGGAAAATGCGCTCAGAGCGACGCAGATGGGTGCCTACGATTTTCTGCCGAAGCCGCCGATACTGAGTGAATTGCGAGTCATCATTACCCGGGCGTTTCATCTGACCAACCTTGAAGAGCAGAATCGTTCCCTGCAGAAGGCTATTGAGCTGAAATCAGGCGAATCGGGGGGGATGATCGGCCAGTGCCCGGAGATGCAGGCGGTTTTTGCGACCATCAAGAAAGTTGCGCCGTCCAATGTGTCGGTTTTTATTACAGGGGAAAACGGCACCGGCAAGGAGTTGGTTGCGCAGGCGATCCATCAGGCCAGCTTACGCAAAAAAGAGCCGTTTATCCCGATCAATTGCGGTGCTATCCCGGAAAACCTGCTCGAATCGGAACTCTTCGGCCATGAGAAGGGTTCATTTACCGGCGCTCATGCAACTGTGCAGGGAAAAGTGCAGTACGCACACAAGGGTACCCTTTTTCTTGATGAAATTGGCGAGCTGCCGTTTAATCTGCAGGTGAAGCTGCTCCGCTTCCTTCAGGAAGGTACTATCCAGCGTGTCGGCGGCAGACAGGACATCCCTGTTGATGTCCGCTTGGTATGCGCCACCAATGTCGATATTGGCAAGGCCATCACGAACGCGCAGTTTCGCGAGGATCTGTACTACCGGATCAGCGTAATTACCATACACCTGCCACCGTTGCGCGAGCGGGGTGATGATGTCCTGATATTGGCCAACCATTACCTGCGCATCTTCAATGAGGAACACCATAAAAAAGTGCGCCGCTTCAGTGCGGCTGCGGTGAACTTTCTCAAGAGCTACCAGTGGCCCGGCAATGTGAGAGAGTTGCGCAATCGGGTGCAGCGAGCTGTCATCATGAGTAGCGGGACTGCTCTGGAAACAGCAGATCTGGGCGGTGAAGTGGAGCTGCCGGAAACCACTGAGACGGTACAGCCGTTTGCCACGCTGCGCGAGGCGCGGGATAAGGTTGAGCGGGAGATGATTGCTGCGGAGATCGACCGCCAGAACGGCAGCATTGTGAAGGCTGCCGAGGCACTGGGAGTAAGTAGGCCGACGCTGTATGATTTGATGAAGAAGCACAATTTAACGCCGCTGGCAGCAGGAGACAAAGCTTCGGAATTGTGATGTAAACGGGAATAAATGTGTTCACAGGGAGATTGCTCCGCCAGAATCTATACAGGGGAATTTGAACACTCTGCCGTCGAATTATTTAACACTTTCATAATTTCTTTCGACACTATCTGTCGGTAATCCCATTAATTAAGGGGGTTACTCATGTGGCACATAAATTGCTTGACATTGCAGGAGTTAAGTATGTATACGATTCATATCCCTTGAAGCGTGTGAGTAAGGCTAACACTGACGTTGGCGTGCTTAATAAATGGCTGCAATTTCAATGTGGAGCAATTAAAATTATGAATAGCAGACATTTTACCAGAGTTGATTACTCGGTCGGGGCTTCAGTACGCTATGGCAACAATGTCGTGTTGTGCAATACTGATAACGTCAGTCTGCGTGGCATGTATCTGAAAACGGATCACCAGATTCCGCTTGATGTTCCGGTTCATGTTACTGTGTACAGCTCCAGTCAGTCATCACTTAAGTTCAATGCAAAAGTCGTCAGAAAAGAAGCTGACGGCGTTGGCCTGCAGATAAATAACCTGAATGTTCATTCGTTTGTACAACTCCGTGATATCGTTACCGAACATTGTAATGATCAGGGGAAGGTAATGCAGGAGACGTACAAAATGCTGAAGTGTATTTATTGACCGTTACGGTTGGTTTTTATGAGTATTATCTGAAGGGGGCATGCGGTGCGCATACCCCCTTTTTGATTCTGGGTGTGTTACCAGAACTGCCACTTCCCGGTGGTTACCACATACACGGCAAGAGCAAAATTGGTTACGGCGTGGGCCAGAATGCAGTGGGCGAGACTGCGGGTGCGGTAGAGCAGCAGATTATAGATGACGCCCGCCATAATTCCGGCCAGAATGTAATTGTGCTCAAGACCGAACAGTACGACGGTAATCAGGAACGATCCCCAGGTAAAAGTGCCGATGGGTACGGTGTCGAAATTTTTTACAATGATCGAGCGGATCAGAAACGAGCGCCAGAACAGCTCTTCCATTAACGGAACGACCAATACCGCTCCTGCTATTCTGCAGAGAGTCAAAAAGATCCGAACACTCTGTCCCGGAAGGAGGGACGGGTTAAACCCCTGCGGTGCGCCTGCCGCACCAGGCGTCCACGTCATGTTAATCCAGAGCACGAATACCAGCAGGCCGACTCCGCATGTCAGAAGCGTTGCCGGAATATTGGCAAGATCTTTGCTATTCAGTTCCGAGTAGTGACTTCTGAACCGATAGAGCAGATAACCGACCGTCGCCGCTTTGATCGGATACAGATAATACAGCGTTGATGCTTCGAGTGTGTATAAGCCCTGTCCGGCAATAAACCGGATCAATTCATCAAGGCCGATGAAACCCATGAAAACTGTAAAGGGGAGATAACGATACAGTGCAGATCTGTCGTTGACTTGTTGGCTCATCGGTGCTTCCTTAGCTACTTCATCAATAATTTCAAGGCCTGTTTCAGAAGCCCCTCTATCGAAATGTCGCTGCCGGCATCCAATCCGGCGAGCGCTTTGCGCACCTGCGGTTCCTTATAGCCGAGATTCAGCAGCGCTGAAATCACATCCTCTGAAACGTCTTCAGTCGGAATGATCCGTGCTTCTGTAGCAGGTAGCGTAGATATGTCAAGTTTTCCGACTTTCTCCTTCAACTCCAGTACCAGCCGCTCAGCAGTTTTCTTGCCGATGCCGGGTATGGTTGCGAGTTTTTGCAGATCGCTGTGTGCCAATGCCTGAGCCAGCGGTCCGGGCTGAATGTTTGAGAGAATGTCTCTCGCAAGTTTCGGGCCTATTCCTGAGACGGAAATCAGCAGCTGGAAGAAAGATTTTTCCAGGCGGGTGCGAAACCCGTAGAGCAATATGGCATCCTCTCTGACGCTGGTATGGATATGCAGAGATGCTGTGCCCCCTTCTTCGGGGAGGTCATAATAGGTCGAAAAGGGAATTTGTACCCGATAGCCGACACCCTGTACGTCCAGAACAATGTGATCGGGTGACTTGTGGGCAATGATACCGGTGAGAAGTGCTATCATAATTTTATGTCTCTCCAGGAGGTTTTTAGTTTATTAGAGCGGGAGGTAAGCGCGGATATCTGGGTAAGACCGTATGAATTGATATGACAGATTGCCACTGCCAGCGCATCTGATGCGTCTGGTTGGGCAATCTCCGGCAGGCCGAGCAGCGCCCTGACCATTTTCTGTACCTGCCCTTTTTCGGCGCGTCCCTGACCGACAACCGCCTGTTTGACCTGCAGCGCACTGTATTCGGCAACCGGCAGACCGCAATGCACCGCTGCAACAATGGCGGCACCGCGAGCCTGACCCAGTTTAAGGGCACTTTGTGGGTTGGTCGCAAAGAAGATGTTCTCGACGGCGACCTGATCGGGGTGATACCGGGCAATTATTTCCATTAGTCCGTCAAATATTGTTTTCAGCCGCCCCGGGAAGTCCGGCGCAGTATCGGTGAATATGGCGCCATTATCTATATGAACCAGCCGGTTACCGGAATTTTCGACAACGCCGTAGCCGGTGATGCGTGAGCCTGGATCGATGCCAAGAACAATCATGGTGTGGTTCCTGTAGTACATTTCCTCTCCCCTTCAAGGGGGGCGGGGTGAGGATGTGGTAAAGGGCGCCAGATCCCTCACATCCCCACCCTGACCTCGGGGAGGAATAATCTCAGCAGATGATTGATAAATAAAAAGGCGCCCGGTTCAATGGACGCCTGTGGTAAAAAGCCTGGACAGCAGCAACTACTTGCGCAAAACTTTGATAATGGCGCAAAAATCTTCCTCACCGAGACCAGCGTCAACTCCTGACTGGTATACCTTGCTTGCCAGTTCTGCGGCCGGCAGTTTCAATCCGATCAGCCGGGCGGCGTTCATGACGATATGCAGCTGATCATTAACATATTTGAGTGCAAGACTGCGGGAGAAGTCTCCTCTTGCCATGTCTCGCCCTTTTTTGTGGAAAAGCGGCGATGCTACACCGCGGGTGTCCAGCACCTCCAAAATCTTGTCGGCGGTGAAGCCCATTTTTTCTCCAAACACCAGACCCTCTGCCAGCACCTGCACCAGTTCCGCCTGGACCAGATTGACAATAAACTTCATTTTGGTCGCGTCACCAATCTGGCCGACATGGATCGTGTTGAGTCCGAAAAATGAGAACGGTTCACGACATTTACCCGCCAGGGCAGTATCGCCTCCGGTAATAATCGTCATGAGGCCATTGACGGCGTGGTCTTTGCTTCCCCACACCGGGGCATCCAGATACTGTACGTTTTTCTTCAAACATTCTTCATAAATCTTCATAGTGGTTTCAAGAGAGTGTGAGCCCATATCCGCCAGGATTGTTCCGCTGTCAATTCCGGCCAGTATTCCGTCCTCGCCGAAAAAGAGTGGTCCCAGTTCGTCCCCTTCAGGAACTATGGCGATGACGAGGTCGCGCCCTTTAGCCGCTTCAAGTGCAGATGATGCTCCCTTGGCGCCAGAGGCAGTCAGTTCTTGCACAACCGCCTTTTCAATATCATACACGGTCAGATCATAGCTTCCTTTGACCAGATTGACCGCCATATGCCGCCCAACGGTACCAAGTCCAATAAAACCGATTCTCTGTAACATACACTACCTCCTGTCGCTGGCTACCATAACATGGCGTTACAATTTATATGAGTTTTCATCTGCTGGCAATAATCATTTGCCTTCAACACCAATTTTCTGAAGATTTATTGTCACCGCGACGTTTTAACGCCAATCCGGTCACATATCTTTGCAACGCTGCAGTTTGAACAGCGCGGCGATACCGGATGACAATGATTCTGTCCGAATGCGACCAAAAGATCGTTGATCTCAATCCAGTATTCGGCGGGCAGTTGACCTCTCAACACTTTTTCGGTTTCTTCCGGATTCTTTGTTGTTACATAGCCGAGTCGGTTACAAATCCGGTGGACGTGAGTATCGACGCAAATTCCCGGTTTGCCGAAGCCGAGAGTCATGACGAGATTGGCTGTTTTCCGTCCGACCCCTTTAAAATTGAGGAGTTCGTCCATATCGCCAGGAACAATGCTGCCGTATTCATCCACCAGTCTTCGTGAGAGCAGGGCAATCTGTTCCGCTTTAGTGCGATAAAAACCGGCCGGATAGATCAGTCGTGCAATCTCGTCTGCCGGTATATTCGCGACTGTTTCAGGTGTCTGTGCCAGCGCAAAGAGACGCGCGGAGGCGAGGGCTGTGACGTCATCTTTGGTGCGCAGTGAAATAATGCAGGATATCAATACTTTGAACGGGCTACCGTTACACCGGGCAACAATCGTAACGGCCGGAGTCTGCCATTTTTTATATTCTTCGCGCAGGATGGTAATAAAAGAGTGTATTTCGTTAGGTTTCATGGGTGAATTCTATATGATTCCAGTGACAAATCAAAGCATCATATTTGTTGGCTTGCACCATACTGATTTGTATGCTTTCGTCGCCTCAATCCTCGTCGCCTTGAATCCATAAAACGGTATGATAGATGTATTGTCAGCAATAGCGGTTTTACATTTATGACTGTGCGCTGTAATATGCCGAACTATGACTATTGATCTCCATATCCATTCCAGCTTTTCCGACGGTGCCTATTCACCTGCTGAGCTTGTTGCCCGTGCTGCAGCGCTTGATGTGCGCGTGATCGCCATTGCCGATCACGATTCAATTGCCGGAGTAGCGGAGGCGGCCAAGGCGGCCGCTGTGGCCGGCATTGAAGTGATTCCGGCGGTTGAGCTCTCCGTTCAGTTTCAAGAGTGGCAGGATGTGCATCTCCTTGGATACGGCATCGACTGTCATGATGAACAATTCCTGCAGCAGCTGGATTACTTCAGAAACCGGCGCGAACGGAGAAATGACGAAATTCTGGAACGTATTAACGAGTGCTTGCGCACCGAAGGGCGCACTGCTCTGCAGCATGAAAGGGTGGTGGCCTTTGCCCGTGGAGCCATCGGACGCCCCCATATTGCCAGGGCGCTGCTGGAACAGGGGTATGTCGTCTCGGTTGAAGATGCGTTTCAGCGTTACCTTATCCCATGCAACGTACCCAAATTCTACTGGCCGATATGTGATGCGATAAATGAAATTCACCGCATTGGCGGAGTTGCGGTGCTTGCTCATCCGACCAGCATTACCCGGGACATGGCCGTGCTCGGTGCTGCCATACAAACGCTCCGCTTGTATGGCCTTGATGGTATTGAGGTTTACAACAATATGGGGTGGCCGCTGGAAATCGAATTTTTGCGGCGTACTGCCGAAGGGTGCGGGTTATTGGCGACCGCAGGTTCTGATTTTCATGGCATCGAAGAGCGGCTTGAAATAGGCAGGGGGCGGGAGGGCATGTCTTTCGACAATGCTCTGCTCGCCCCCCTGTATGAACGGATGAGGAAGTAAATCTACTTCCTCTCTTAATAGGCCTTATGCAAAGAAGCAATGCTTAACTAATTTGTTTTATTGTTCCGGTGATTAAATATACAAATCGTAGGGACGGCGCTTGCTCCGCCCAATTGGGGCGCGGCAAGCAGCGCCCCTACATCAGGGTTTAAATATTTAATCACCGGAACAATAATTACAACAGTTATGATCTACAACCAGCCAACCCACTATCAATGCAGCATTACAACCAATATGATAGCCGTTAACAGCAGGCAGACGCACTCACAGGTCCCAGCAGGGCGAGCGGGTGGGTTAAGCGCTTACGCCCCATAGCGTGGCGTTGCATCAACTTTTATACGGTTAATTTGCGATCAATTGGGCTTAGCTGTACAGGCAAAAAATAATCATGAGGTAATCCAAGTAACAGAATTATGGGTTCCTAGAAGCAAAAAAATAACCCAAAGTATGATGGTGTTGGTGTGACGGGGCAGCTGTCGGAATAGTTTACAGATCACTGCCTGGCCATTGTTATGAGGTTTATAACTATGCGTAATTTATTGATCCATGCATGTTGGTTTATAAATTGCACTGAAAATCACACAACTAGTGCAAGTGAGGTGAGTATTATGAAAATTAAACCTGTTTTTTTCTCATTTTTTGCTTTTTTTGCTCTGACAGCTTCTGCCTTGGCAACCCCAATTGAGCTTGACCTAACTACTCTGGGAAGTTCTGGGTTTATCAATGGGGCAAAGTTTCTTCAAGGAACAATCAACCCTACAGGAACGGGGGTTTATGAGCCTTTCTTACGATTACAGGCGAATGGGACCGAGCAAGGATTTAACACCAGTGCTGACAAGGTTCTTGATAACAAGGCAGGCATTTGGACTAAAGACCTTTTTGCTGAAATCATTCCGTCTATCACTGTAGACGGAAAACAATACAGAGAGATTCGCCTGGATATCAATGAAAACAACAATGGAACGGGAAGGTATCTGTCACTGGACTCATTGGAAATATATTTGCAGGATACTGGTGGCATCAGTAGTAAGTCTGGTCTTACAAATTTGAAGTACAGCATGGATACAGCAACAGTTGATAATTTCGTAAAACTTGATTACACATTGGCACCTGGTAGTGGATGGGATGATATGTCAGTTTTATTACCTGAAGAGATTTTTGCTGACATATCTGCCAACAGGTATTTTTACCTTTATTCTGGATTTGGAGTAAACTTCCGGAGCGATGCAGGCTTTGAAGAATGGGCTGCTGATCCACCAACAGCTGGCGCTCCAGTACCAGAACCCGGCACAATAGCCTTGCTAGGCCTTGCTATGGCTGGGCTTGCTTGTTATGGCAAGCGTCGTCAGAACAAAGCATAATCAGTCCGGTACACCTGGTTTTTCAAAAAGGGCGTTGCTTCGGTATCGCCCTTTTTCTTTGCTCTGTCGGGAAATTTTACAGTTTGGATTGTTGTTAGAAAAAAGGGTAATCAGTATGGACACCCCACGATCTGTTCCTATGCGCCTGCGTTATGCTGTTACCTCAATACACTCCGGCAGGGCAATTATCATAGGGTACCAGTGCCATGAGTGTGTGAATTCGGCAAGAGGTATGAGGGAGTGGATTTATTTCAAATAAATTAAATAATTTCATAATTATTCCGATAAGCGTACTATAAGGGTAGGTTTCATCTAGGAGGTATTGTTGTGTCAATTGCTCAGCTCTCCCCAAACAGCGTCAATGCTAGTTCTATGAGTGTAAATCCGCAGGTTAAGGCAGATCAAGCTGCCACAGTACCTCAGGTAAGCCAAGAGGCTGATAAAACAATTCAGGCTGCCAAGACTGATACTGTGGCTATATCACCCCAAGCTCTTCAGAAGTTAGTCAGTGACGGTGATACCAACGCTCAGGAAGTCAAAGAGAGTGGAGCAGAGAAAGCTACCGAAACATTTAAGACAATAGCCTGACTTTTTTGGGACAGTGCAAACATGCAAATCAACTCGACTACAACCGAAACATCTGCTCTGACACTTAAACCAGCCAATGTAGCTGTTCAGACAGACCAGCAAACAAAGGATGTCGGTGTATCGAGTTACCTGTCACTAAATAAACCTGGAAAGCTGGATGCTGTAGACATCAATAATCCTGATAAAATGTCATCTGACAAGAATCAGCCTCAAGATGCCATCGATAACCAGAAGCAGCCTGAACGTGCAATTAGTCATGTTATTGAGACGTATAATCAGTATGGCGATGTGCGGACCAAGTTTGTCGATAGTAAAAATAATGTCATCTACCAAATTCCTTCAGAAATGGTAGCAAAGATGGAGGACTTACTTGGAAAATCAGATAATACCACGAATGTTAAAGGTTGAAACGTCATGCCAAGGGTTACGGTTTGATCTCTGAAATATCGTATTGGTAATGTGATCTACAGGAAAGGGGTACTCGCTAATCAGCGGGTATCCCTTTTTATTTATCTGGTTCGTCACAGTAATTGATGCTTGACTTTGTTTTTTAGCAATTGAAAAGCATGAGTTTTGACACTCATACCAACAGCAAGGCCTAAGCCCTTTGTGCCGGTATCCCAATACATTACTCTTCCATTGTCGGCATATCTGATACTGTCGATTGTATTATTTTGTCATGATTACTTTCGGTACAATGCCCCCCGTGTGTAGGAAAAGGTCGAAAAATGGTAGGATGAAAACTAAAAAGCCCGCTTGATCTGTCTTATAGATTAGCGGGCTCAAGGTAGGATGTTTAGCTCTATTACACTGTTTATTAACGCTATTTCCGATGGGTTCTTAAAGGCCCAGAATCAGCATTACATCTTTTCTTTATAGGCCTTATAGTCGACTACGTGGATATCGTCTGCAACAGAAGTTACCCCTTTGACCGACCGGATAATATCTATAGCGCTTTTTTTCTGGCTTTCGGACAAAATATATCCGCTGATTGATACGGCGCCCTTGTATATTGAAATTGCAAACGGGCGGTAATCCTCCAAAGCGGGTGAATTCAGGAGCGCGGTCTCAATTCTGTTGGACAGGATCAGATTGTCAATCGTTGCTACTGCTGACTTATCATATTCCTTCAGAGTCGGTTCCTTGGTTGCGGAAATAATGCATTCAACAATAGTTTGCTGAGAAAGATGCGATGTGTTGAAGATCATGTCATAGTAAGTCGGAGTCTGCCAGTCCCGGTCGTAGTAGAAATGAATGAAACCACCTCGCTGGTGATCACTGCGGCGTATCAGCGAACGCGCCATATCAGGGTCTATCCACTCCCGTTCGGCGAACCTCTCAACCCTTCCTTCAAAGTCGGCAATAAAGCGTAACCTGAGCAGATTTTTACACTCCTTCATTAAATCCTGGGCACCCCGTCCGTAAATAACCACATTGCCCTTTCGGGCAAGTTCCAAAATAATCAGTTCAATTACGTGGAGAGCTGCTGCACGTTTGCGGTCTTCTGCCGTTACGTATGACGGGGGCTTTTCATCAACCATCTGAAGCAGCTCAGGGGTCAGTCCGTATTTGGTGGCAAGTGATTTGATGCGCTGCCCGTCAATGAGGGTGTACTTCAGTTTCTGGGCAACCTCCGATGCAATCTGATAGGCGCCGGTGCCCATTTCGCGTGATACGGTAATTATTGCCATTCTCCAGCCTCCAATAAAGTGAATCAGTTTGGTTGCTTATAACATGTTACGGATTGGCATACAAGACGATCGTGAAAAAACGCTGTTCAACTTTCAGATACGGCTGCTTTCGGGGGGAAGCAGGCTATTCAAACGCTGCGTTTACCGTTACAACCAAGGTGCGGGATACAGCTCCCTGCGAAATCAGTACAGGGATTCGAATGGTGCCTTCAGTTGCGACGACACCCTCTGACAATACGGCGACCTGCAGGTTGTCGCCTTGATATGGTTGTTCGGTAAAAACTTCAGGTACAGCGTACTGTGGTGGTACTACCACGTCATTTTCGTGCCGGTTTGCAGCGGGTGCAGCAGTTTCGGACGGTGAAACGGTCGCGGTGATCCGGTCAAGCACCTGTTTAAAGAGAGTCGTTAACGCCTCAAGGACTCCTGTGCCGTTGGCGGCATCCGAGTGACAGGTTACCAGGGATGACAAATCAAGATTCGCAGCAACCTGTGCTGCCCGTTCCGATCCGACTGACTGGTTAAATGTATTAAGCTGTACTATTGCCGGGGTTTCATGGAGACCGACCCCATACGCAGACAACAGATCACGTAACTGCGCAACACTTGTCATGGCGTCAGCTGCCTGTTCGGGTGCGGGGTTTATCATAATCACGATACCGTCAGCCCCTTTGAGGGTCATTTTCCATGTTGCCGGATTAACTACGACACCAGTGAGCGTGTAGACATGCAGACGGACACGATAGCCATTGGATAATGGGGCTTCAAACGGACTGAAATCAAAGAGCTGGAGTGCATCTCCGCCTGCCGAAAGCTTTTTGAGATCGCCGCGCAGGGATGGTTTAATCCGTGAGTAAATATAGGTGAGAGCTGTGCGTTTGCCGCATCCGACCGGCCCGTAGTAGACAATTTTAGCGTTTATTTCTTTTTTTGCATGATTAACAATCGCCATGACAAACTCCCGTGCGAGTGCAATTTCACATCTTGGTGAGTGTGAAATCGGTGTTACTTTTTCTTGTTCAGCAGCAGCCGTTTTGCCATGGTCGAAATGACGGTAGAAATATTCTTGCTTTTTGCCAATGATGCCAGATCTTTTTCACCCATGGTGCCGAGAAATCTCATGGCGCTCTGAACAGGAGTCCGACTGTTCTCGATCAGAGCTTTACGGATTTTATGTTTTTTTACCCACTCCTTGTTGGCGCAGATCAACCGCATGATCTCATCATTCTGAATACCTGATTTGACAAGCGTCAGCACTTCACCTTCAGTGATGCGCGGATTTTTTATGACACCGCTGGAAACCAGTTTGTTCGCATCTTTAACCAAAATTGAGCGCCATTCCTTGTCACCGGTAAGCGCCATTTTGATTTTCTCACCGATGCCAAGCAGTTGGGCTTGCTTATATTTGCTGAGGAACTCTTCACTTGTAGCATCAACAAGGTTTTCCTCCTCGGCCACATTTTCTTCTGCCAGGTCAGATTCGTCCTCGCCGGCATCCAGCTCGGCATCGTCACTATCCTTCGCTTCTTCAGGAAAAACAGCAAATGCCTCGGGATAGTTCACACAGATCAGCGGTATAACATCAAGGATCAGGGGGTGAGGTGCGGCCGAATCGAGATAGTCCCTGAGTACGTGCGCCGGCAACCGCTTCAGGCAGGATGCGGCTTCAGAGCGAATGGCAGGATCGGCGTCTTTCGAAAGGCAAAAAAGGAGCATCAGACGGTCAGGAGGCGTCATTGCAGCGGCTGCCATGCATCCGGCCAGTCGATCCTCTGGAGATGTCCCCGGCCGGACATATGTTGCCACGGCCGGGGATATGGTGAGTTTGACTTTCTCTGCCATAATTGAGGTTATTGCTGTGAGAGAGTTGCTTTGATGCCCGCTTTTTTCAGTTTGCCAAGGGCTGCATCGGCACTCTTCTTGTTTGCAAAAGGGCCAACCGAAAGGCTTTGGGACGGAATAGCAATGTCGGTGCGCTTGAGCGATACAGAATAACCAGCTGCCTTTAAACGATCCCGTTCCGAGCGTGCCGCCTCATCCTTGATATATGAACCGGCAAATACGGAATAACCGCCTCCCTGCTCGATCATGAATGCATCAGAGGTAAGTTGCTTCAGTTTTTCCAGCTGTGCGAGAGCGGCTCCCTTGTCATGTAATCGAGCGACAAGAAGGCGGTTCATTGTAGTTTTTTTCTTTATTGACGCTTTGACAACCGGATCAAAACCGGCTTTGCGCACACGAACCATGTCGCCGGAGAGGGTCTCTTCAAGAAGGTAGTTTCCGATAACTATGGTCCACGCAGTAGCAACCTTTTTTACGGGTACTGGTGCGCCGGAGGCCTGCTTTTTCACGTTGTTTTGTGCCGCAACACTTTTGGCAGGGGCTGCCCCCGATTTTTTTACGTCAGGGGGAGATTTTTTTTCAGACGTTTTTGCGACGGTTGGCGCACCCGCTTTATTGCCCGCCACTGCGACCGGAGACGCTTTTTTATCGACAGGTTTAACAACAGCACTCTTTTTTGCCTCGTCAGCCGGCTTGGCAGAAGCTGGTGCAGTGGCAGCTTTGGCACCAGTCGGTGCTGCTGCCGGTGGCGCCGCAGCTATACTCGGCGGTTCGGTTTTTGCCGGGGCTTGAGCCGCTCCCTCGCGTTGCGGTAGCGGCATTTTAACAACCTGCGGTACCGGAGCGACAGCTTCGCTGGCCGTCTTCACCACCTGAGGCTTGATAAGGTCAGTGAAGAAGTAGAGGTACGAGAACCCTCCGACCAGTATCAGCAGAAGAATCAGGAGAGAAGTCTGACTCTTTTTTTCTCCGGCGCCATCATCAGGTTTGAGCTCATTCGAATCGTTACTTGTTTTAAACTCCATGAATGCCCTCCTCAATTAACTATCTGCTTCCTACTTCTCTGTCTGCGCCTCGGTCACAATTTTCTGCGAAAGATGCGACGGCACCTCTTCATAATGGGAGAACTCCGTGCTGAACAAACCACGGTCGCTGGTCATCGATTTGAGATCGTTGGAATAGGCCAAGACTTCCGACATCGGCACGATAGCGCGAATAATCTGCGAATTTGCTTTCGGTTCTACGCCGACAACCTTGCCTCTTCGTGAGTTCAGGTCGCCGATGACGTCTCCCATACTTTCGTCCGGTACGGTAATTTTCATGTTGACGATAGGTTCAAGCAGGATCGGTTTGCACAATTCCATCGCCTTTTTAAATGCCATGGAACCGGCAACTTTAAAGGCCATTTCCGAAGAGTCGACGGTATGGAACGAACCGTCATACAGGGCGACTTTGAAGTCGACAACCGGATATCCTGCGAGATATCCCTCCAGGCAGGCCTCCTGAATCCCCTTGTCAACAGCCGGAATATACTGGCGTGGAATAACTCCGCCGACGACCTTGTCCTCAAAAATGTACCCTTCGCCGCGACCGGTAGGCGACATCTCGATCCAGCAGTCACCGTACTGTCCGCGTCCGCCCGACTGTTTTTTGTATTTTCCCTGAACCTTTGCAGTTCCCTTGATTGTTTCAAAATAGGGGACTTTTGGAGTCTTGAGCAGAACCTCCACACCGAACTTGCGTTTCATTTTTTCAACGATGACCTCAAGGTGCACCTGCCCCATGCCGGAAATAATGAACTCCTTGGTCTGGGTATCGCGGTGCGATTCAAGCGTCGGCTCTTCTTCAATCATACGGTGCAGGGCGTTATGAATCTTGTCCTCGTCCGCCTTAGTTTTCGGTTCGATGGCGTATGATATGACCGGTAGCAACTGTTTTGCCGGTTCAAAGATGATCGGCTTGGCAGGATCACAGAGAGTATCACCTGTCACGGTTTCCTTCAGTTTGGCAACGGCTACAATGTCGCCGGCAACGGCTTGTTTGATCGGGTGCTGCTTCTTCCCTTCCAGTTCATAAATCTGGCCAATCCGCTCCTCCACTCCCTTGGTGGAGTTGAATATCGTGGAATCAGAGTTGAGTACGCCGGAATAAATTCTGAAAATGGTGATTTTCCCGGTGTACGGATCGGATGTTGTCTTGAATACCAGTGCAGAGAATGGTTCTTTCTCGTCCGGGGCCCGCTCGATAATCTCTTCAGTTTTGGGATGCGTGCCAACCGCTTTGGTTCGGTCAAGCGGAGAGGGGAGGTAGGTGCAAATAGCGTCAAGCAGTTGAGCGACACCTATATTGGCAGTAGCCGCACCGCAGAGGACCGGCGTAAATGTGTTGCGCATTGTGCCGACACGCAGGCCGTCGAGAATTTCATCGTTCGTCAGTTCCCCGTTTTCAAGATACTTTTCCGTCAGAGCATCATATGCTTCCGCGACGGTCTCAACCATCTGCTCGCGCAGACGTGCTGCCTCCTCGGCATAACCAGCCGGGATGGGGCCTTCGGTAAATTTCCCAGAACCATCTTTGGCGTAGAAATAAGCTCTCATCGAAATCAGATCGATGACCCCTTCAAAATCGGCTTCGATACCGATCGGAATCTGAATGGCAACTCCACGAGCCCCCAGCATTTTTTCCATATCGTCAATGGCACGCAGAAAACTTGCTCGTTCACGGTCAAGTTTGTTGACAAAGGCGATACGGGGGATTTCGAATTCATTTGCCCAATTCCAGATCTCTTCGGTCTGAGCTTTGACTCCGGAGATTGCAGACAGAATGACAACGGCGCAATCCAGGGTGCGCATGCAGGCGCGGGTATCCGCAATGAAGTTGCCGTAGCCGGGGGTATCGACAATGTGTATCGAATGCCCATTCCATTCGCAGTGGTCAAGTGCCGAGGTGATGGAAATCTTGCGTTTGATCTCCTCCTGCTCGAAATCCATGGTTGATGTACCGTCATCAACCCGGCCGAGTCGGTCGATCATGCCGGTGTCAAACAAAATGGCTTCGGAAAGTGACGTTTTCCCGGCGCCGCCATGTGCGACGATGCCGAGGTTGCGGATTTTGCTGGTTTCAAATTGTCCCATTGAACTGCCTCCTTGCGTGCATTATGGATTTCACTGCAATCAGACCATGCTGTCAGCGTGACATGCCAGATGGATCAATCAACGGTTTCTTTCATATAAAATGCGCAGGCCTTCAAGCGTCAGGTTTTCGTCAACTTCATCAATGGTTTTAGATTCAGGAGCGATCAAGGTTGACAGGCCGCCAGTGGCAATGACACGGAACTTTTCGTTCGATTCGGCCCGGATATGTTCAACGATTCCGTCAACCAGGCCGACGTAGCCAAAAAAAATGCCGGCCTGCATGGAATTGACGGTGTTTTTTGCGATAACGTGGGGAGGCTTCACGATATCTATCCGTGGTAATTTACTGGCTCGCTGGAACAGAGCCTCCACTGAAATGGCAAGTCCGGGAGCAATTGCCCCGCCGCAGTATTCTCCCTTGCCATTCACATAATCGAAGGTTGTCGCAGTGCCGAAGTCAACAATTACCAGCGGGCATTTATGTTTTTCAAAACCAGCGACGGCATTAACTATCCGGTCAGCTCCGACTTCACGGGGGTTATCATAATGAATTGGCATGCCGGTCTTGATTCCGGGGCCGACGACAAAAGGGGTGAGGTTGAAAAAATCGTGAGAAATCGCCTCCATTACCCCGGTCAGAGGGGGGACGACAGAAGAGATGATGGCGGCTTTTACTTCGGAAAAAGCCAGACCGGCCTGATCAAAGAGGCTGTGCAGCAGCACGGCATATTCGTCGGATGTGCGGGACTTGTCTGTTGAGAGGCGCCAGCTGCGCAACAACTCGACGCTGTTATACACCCCAAGCACTATGTTGCTGTTGCCGACGTCAATAACAAGAAGCATTCAGATGATCCTCACATCTCCGCTGGTGATGCGGTGCGCTACGCCATCATCGGATTGCAGCAGTAACGCGCCATCCGTGTCAATGCCGGCAAACCGCCCTTCTGTACACTCTTTCCCGGAGTCTGTGACGACGATCCGGCGCCCGTTTGCATTACAGTACTGCTGCCACTCTTCGCGTACCGGGCCGAAGCCGACCGCCTGAAATTCTGTGTAGAGCTGATCAAGCTCACGGAGCATGGTACTGGCAAATTGTGAGCGATCAACCAGCGCGCCGGACTCGAGCAGCAGGGACGAGGCCGGTTGACGCAGATCCTGGGGGAACTGGGGTGCCGTCATGTTCAGGTTTACCCCGATGCCAAGAATGACAAAGTTGATGCCGTCTGTTTCTGCGCTCATCTCGTTCAGCAGGCCGGCAACCTTTTTGCCGGAGACGAGCAGGTCGTTCGGCCACTTTATTTCCGGGATCAAAGCTGTCGTCAGTCTGATTGCCCGTGCAACTGCGACGGCTGAGAGGAACGTCAGCTGCGGGGCTTCATGCGGAAGTATCGCAGGGCGCAGGACGATTGAACAGTAAAGGTTCACACCGGCGGGTGATACCCACATTCTTCCGCGCCTTCCTTTCCCCTCGGATTGTGCGTCTGCCAGGATGACAGTTCCCTCAATGGCACCGTTTTCGGCCAGGCGAAAGGCATCGGCATTGGTGGATAGTGTCTGCTTTGCATACTCAATCCGTCGACCGAATTTCACTTCTCCCAGTCGAGCCCTGATTTCATCCGGATCAACAGCATCAGAAGAATAACAGAGGCGGTAGCCTTGTGATGGAACCGCGTCAATCCGGTATCCGTCATTTCGCAACGCGGAAATATGCTTCCAGATTGCTGTCCGTGATACGCCAAGTTCTCTGCTCAGCTGTTCACCCGACATGAATCCGTTATTGTCACGGAACAGGCGCAGTATTGTAGCCGCTTTTGGGTGCATCAACCGCCTCCGTAACTGTAATGATAGGGAAGCCTCAGTCCATCAGCATTGAGATGTCCATGGCTCGCGGCGAGTGGGTCAAGGCGCCGACTGAAATAATGTCAACGCCGGTTTCTGCTATTGCCCGAACGCGTTCAAGGTTGACACCGCCAGAAGCCTCTACCAGGGCGCGGCCGTTAATAATGGCGACTGCAGCGCGCATCTCATCAAGGCTCATATTGTCGAGCATGATTATGTCTGCTCCGGCGGCGAGGGCCTCATCAACCTGAAGCACTGTTTCGGTCTCGACCTCTATTTTCAGTGTGTGCGGGATATAGGCGCGGGCCCGACGGATCGCTTCGGTAATTCCTCCGGCGGCGGTAATATGGTTCTCTTTGATCAGCACTCCGTCATACAGTCCGGTGCGATGATTGATGCCACCACCAATCCGTACGGCGTACTTTTCCAGTTGGCGCAGTCCGGGGGTTGTCTTGCGAGTATCAACAATCCTGGCTTTCGTGCCGGCAACCGCTGCAACAAAACTGCTGGTAAGAGTCGCGATACCGCACATTCTCTGCAGCAGGTTGAGAGCGACGCGTTCGCCCATCAAAAGGGGAGCTGCATCTCCCTGTACTGTTGCAAGCACGGTTCCCGGCGCCGCTGATGCTCCCTCGTCCAGAAGCGCGTTAAATCTTATTTCCGCTGCGAGCGCACTGAATACCCGGGCGGCGGTGAAAAGGCCGGCAACCACCAGGTGTTCTTTCGCGATTAGTCGCGCCGAAGCCGGGCGTTTCCCCGCAACCACCGCTAACGTAGTGATGTCGCCGGTGTGGATATCTTCAAGCAGTGCCTGTTCTATCAGGCGGTCAATCATTATCATTGTGGATACCTTGTCGGAAAAGTGGGAAAATCTATACCACAGCAGCAGGAGCGTATCAACCGCTATGAAGAAAGGTTATCGACCGTGTAGCTGCTGCCGCTTGATATCTTGGCCCGCTTTTTCAGTTCTGCGGCAATTTCAGAAACTTTTGCCACATGTTTAAGCTTGTGCATATTCATCGGCACGACACCGATTGAGAGCGACAACAGGGGGATATTCTCCTGTTCTCCCTTTCTGGTAGTGCCGTAATAGAAGCCACGTTGTTTGATTTCATCATCAAACAGATCAAGTACAACAGCATCAAAATGGGTAATGATGGTCTTGCATACGAGCTCGGCCCGGTGCAGGGGTACGATGCAGACGAAGTCATCGCCGCCGACGTGTCCGCAGAACCCTCTCCCAGCGTCACAAACCGTGTTGAGCACAATGCGCGCCAACATGCGGATTACCTCATCTCCGAGCGTAAAGCCGAAGGTGTTATTATACGGTTTGAAGTGATTGATATCGACGTAGCAGACTGCAGTTGAAGTTCCCAACGCGTCTTCAATGGCCATTTGTATGGAAGTGTTACCGGGGAGCCGAGTGAGCGGGTTGTTGTCAAAGATGCGCTTCAGGCGGGTGAGAGCGAGTGAAACACGGTAGAAAAGCTCATTAAAATTAATCGGTTGGCCAATAAAATCATCCAGTGGACATTGTTTCCAGTCAGGAATGCTCTCCTCAATGCTGCTGAGCAGTCCGATAATCGGAACCATGCTGAAAAAACTGTCATTTCTGAGCGTGGAGATTATGTTTTTCCCGTATTCAAAGTTGTCAGAAAGGTCAATAATCAACAAATCGGGAGTATCCGTATATACTTCATCCATGACGGAATTTTTACAAGAAAGAACGGTTGTCCGGCAGCCGATCCCATGCAGACGAAGGTGCAGTTGCGAGGTGAGTTGCGTGTCTGGCGAGATGATGGTTACTTTGGTTGGAAGCATCAATTACTCAACATTTCAAAGCTGAAGTTTTTTACTTCTATCAGTTTGTCTTCCAATTCGTACACCAGTTCATCCAAAAGCTGTTTGTCCAATTTCAGGATATCCCACGCAATATTTTGGAGGGACGGCACGAAATCGTCGCCGCTATCACCGAAACCGCTGGATTTGATGAGTACATCAGCCAGGTGAATCACCGCTGTTTTGACCCGGTTATTGCACGATTTCTCAACATCATGGTGAAATGAAATCGGTTCACTCAGTTTATCCGGCAGAAACCAGCTTTTTGCCAGCCATCCCCCAATCTCTGCATGGTCGGTGTCGAGAACCTCCCGTTCAGCTTCCAGTGAATATATCTGGCGGGTTGTGACACGTAACTGGATTTCCTTATCCACATCGCTGCATTTCAGTTTGATAATTACCTTGCCGATGTCATGCAGGAGGCCGGCGGTCGCAATCTCCTCGCATTCAGGAAGTTTCAGCCTGTGAGCAATCAGGTTGGCGGCTGAGCCAACGCCGAGAGAGTGCTCCCATAAACCGATGCTGTCATGTTCCATCATGGCGATAATGGATGAAGAGAGAGCGAGGCTCTTTACGACATTTACGCCGAGCAGAATCATGGCATTGGAAATGGTGGATACGCGGTGGAAACCGTATGAAGGGGAATTAGCAAGTCGAAGAATGCGCGCGGAAAGAACCTGATCAGAAGAGACAATCTTGGCCATTTCCTGAACCGATGATGAGTCACTATCCGAAAGTGAATTCAGCTTGTGTATGACGTTCGGCAGTGTTGGCAGTGTCTTGGTGTCCATGATGCTCTTTTTGAGATCACTCTGGTTGCTGGCCACTGTAACCCTCCATCGCTTTGATCAGGTATTCCTTGTAGACGCAGTGGAGTACTGCATTGTGCGGTTCCTGAATGGTCTTGGCAAAACGGTTGTCCAGTTCACGCAGATAGTCATTCAGAGAACGGTCACCCTCCTCCCAGACAGGGTGCCCCTCAACAGTGATTGACTTCACATCCATCTGCTCGAAACGGGTTATAAGGGCGTTGGTCAGCTCGCTACCTTTGCCACAAACCGGCATTCCGACCGGGGTATCGCCGCGAAAAACATCCCGCGCGAGAATCATCCCCGATTTCGCAAATGATAGCGGTATCTTCTGCATGGTGCGCTTCCCTGTATTGGCGTGGTTGAATGAAATGATGTGCGCGGATATTACTTTAAAGGAGCGAAACAAGTCAATCGATTACAGGCATCGCACTGAATTCATTCGTGACAGAAATTTGAAGAAAAATTTGATGCCCCCTTGATTTTATCGCTGTTTCACGTATGATTTTACAGCGCCGGTTTCTTAGTATAAATAACGATGTTAGATTATCTGCTTGACAAGAACATTTTATGAAGCCTATTGTTTTTCACTTTAAATAAAATACGGGTCGTAAAGTTGTAAAATAACAGAATGTTTTTTAACTAAATTAAAAAATGGAGAATGAGAATGGCTAAATTCAAGGATTCGCTGGAGTATCATTCAAGTGGCCGCAAAGGTAAAATTGAGGTAATTTCCACCAAACCGTGTCAGACCGCCGAAGATCTTTCGCTGGCGTACTCTCCCGGCGTAGCCGAGCCCTGCCTGGCGATTCAGAAAAATCCTGAGGATGCCTACAAATACACGGCTAAAGGCAACCTGATTGCGGTTGTGTCAAACGGCACTGCCGTTCTCGGTCTTGGCAATCTCGGTGCGTTGGCCGGAAAGCCGGTCATGGAAGGGAAAGGCGTACTCTTCAAGCGGTTTGCTGACATAGATGTATTTGATATTGAACTGGATACTGAAAATCCTGACGAAATCATCAAGGCCTGCCAGTTGCTGGAGCCGACTTTTGGTGGCATAAACCTGGAGGACATCAAGGCCCCAGAGTGTTTTTACATTGAGGAAACGCTTAAAAAGACCATGAAAATACCGGTGTTTCATGATGATCAGCATGGCACCGCCATCATCTCTTCTGCTGCCCTGATCAACGCTCTGCATCTCGTTGGTAAGAAGATGGAAGACATTCGGATCGTCGTCAACGGAGCCGGTGCGTCCGCCAACTCCTGTGCCAAACTGGCCATCGCCCTGGGGGTCAAGCCGAACAACATGATCATGTGCGATACCAAGGGGGTTATCTACAAGGGGCGCGTCGAGGGGATGAATCCCTACAAGGAGCTGTTTGCCTCCGATACGCATTTCCGTACGCTTGAAGAGGCGGCCGTCGGCGCCGACGTTCTGTTTGGCCTTTCCGCCAAGGGAGCATTTACCAAGGAGATGGTTGCCAGTATGGCTCCCAATCCTGTTATCTTCGCCATGGCCAACCCGGATGCGGAAATCACTCCGGAAGACGCCCATTCAGTACGAAAAGATGTCATTATTGCCACCGGTCGTTCTGACTATCCCAACCAGGTCAACAACGTACTCGGCTTTCCCTTTATTTTCAGGGGTGCTCTCGATGTCCGTGCTACCAGTATTAACGAAGAGATGAAGCTGGCTGCGGTCAAGGCCTTGGCCCAACTGGCCCGAGAAGAGGTGCCTGATTCTGTCTGCAAGGCGTACGGAAATCAGAAGTTTGTCTTCGGACGCAACTATATTATTCCCAAACCGTTTGACCCGCGTGTTCTTCTGCATGTTGCGCCTGCCATAGCTCAAGCGGCCATGGAAACCGGCGTTGCCCGTCAGCCGATTGTTGATATGGCCAAATATATCGAGCACCTTGAATCAACCCAGGGCAAATCAAAAGAAATCATGCGTATGATCATCAACAAGGCCAAGAGTGATCCAAAGAGTGTTGCGTTCCCTGAGGGGGACAACGAAAAAATCATCAGAGCTGCCAAGGAACTGGTTGAAGAGGGGATTGCCAAGCCAATTCTGATCGGTGACAGAATGAAAATTGAACAAAAAATGGCCGATCTTCATATCGAACTCGATGTCCCGATTATTGATCCGAGTGACTCAGACAAAACCGACGGTTATGCGAATGTCCTCTATCAGCTGCGCCAGAGAAAAGGACTGACACTTTCCGAATCGCAGCGCTTGTTGCGGCGCAAATCGCGTACCCATTTCGGTTCCATGATGGTCCATAAGGGTGATGCTGATGCGCTGTTAGGGGGCATTGATACCCACTATCCGGAGACAATCCGCCCCGCACTGGAGGTCGTTGGCAAGCAGAAAGGCCTTTCAAGCGTACATGGCCTGTACATGATGGTATTCAAAAAAGGGGTCTATTTCCTTGCTGATACGACAGTGACCATTGACCCGACCGCTGAAGAACTTGCTGAAACGGCAATACTTGCTGCCGAAAAAGTGCGCATGCTTGATATTGAACCACGGGTCGCCATGCTCTCTTTCTCAAACTTTGGTTCGGTCAATCATCCGCAGTCCAAAAAAGTTCGCCAGGCTGTTGAAATGGTCAAGGAACGCGCACCGGATCTGATCATTGAAGGTGAAATGCAGGCTGATACATCGGTTGTTCCGGAATTGCTGGAAGGATTTACCTTCTCAAAGTTGAAAACGAGTGCCAACATTCTTATTTTCCCCGATTTGAACTCAGGAAATATTTGCTACAAGCTTCTGCATCATCTTGGAGGCGCTGAGGCTATCGGCCCTATTTTGATGGGTATGAATAAACCGGTTCATGTGCTGCAGCGTGGTGACAGTGTCAATGATATCGTTAATATGGCCGCTATTGCTGTTGTCGATGCTCAGACAGCATGATCAGAAACATGTCTATTTGACAATAGATGCGTATGGTTGATTTCGAAAGGCACGGGAAAAAGAGAGATCTTTTTTCCGTGCCTTTCTCTATTGTGCTGAATTGCCGGAGACCGTCTGTTACCGGGAGATTTACGCTGCCACATCTGTGCGTAAAGGTTTGACAGGGTTGATAAAGTACAGTAGGTTACGAGCAATTGCGCCTTGTGTCGTTTCAGGAGTTTGAGATGTTCCTTTTGCCCAAGGGAAATCCGATATTTGAAAGTCTGGCTGTTTCTAAGCTGAAACTTCCAGACGTGTTATCAAAATTGAGTAACGGTTCCCTCACCGGTTACGCCAGTTTTATCTTCTCCTCACATACTGCTATTCTCGTGTTTGAATCCGGAAATTTGATCAGCGCTATTGTTGAAGGGAAAAATGGTGAGAAAGAGTCGGGTTTTTCGGCTCTTTCAACATTGTCTGAATTGATGGTTTCAACCGGGAGCGGTGCCCTGAATGTGTATAAACTTTCCACGGATCTTGCAATGTGCATCCACGCACTCGTGGAAGGGGAGATGCTTTATAAAGCCCAGGAATTAAAACTGCTCAACATCAAGGCGCTGCTTGAAAAAGTCAAGGATGACCAGATGAATGGCTGCCTGCGCGTCTATACGGACGATCATTCAGCACTCATATTTTATAAAAATGGCAATCCACTCGGTTTTTTTCATGATGGTTCCAGCGATATAGAAATATCTTCAACCGAATCGCAGAAAATTGCCGGACTGCCTGGCGCCAAGATGGATCTGTATGCAACGCAAAGTGCCGATGAGTTGAGAAAAACGAATCTACTCGAAGTCACTAATGTCCAGAACCTCTGGGAGGTTTGCGTTGTCCGCCATAAAGCAGAGACAGACAGATTGAATCTTGAGCGTCAGGAGCGTGATAGAAAGGTCGTAGTGCAGAAATGTGACGAATTGGGGGAACAGGTTAAAGCGCTTGTAGAGGAATATGTTGGCAGAGTAGGTCGTGGTATTGTTGAAAAAGTAATTGCGGATAATGGGGGAAATACCTGTCTGCTGGAGACTGAAAGGGTAGATAGTGTCGTAAGAAACATCGAAAGGTCTGCAAAACTCCTTATTAGTGGTATAAAAATCAGGGCTATGATGGAGGCGCTCACTTCCCTGCTTTCCACTGCCAGGTCAGAATTGTAATGTTATTTACTCTGTTGCTCTGGAGGGTGTATGGAAAAGTTCATTGAACTGTTGACCCAGATGAATCCGTTCGACCTCGTCCAGGTTGTTTTTTGGGGGCTTGCGGGGGCGATAAGCTTTTATTTCAGTATCGGCAATGCTCGTGTCTGGACAAGTATTTCGAGCGGTTTCTTTTTGATTTTTCTCAGTCAGGCATATGGCATAAATCCGTGGAGCCATTACCAGAAACTGACCGCATTTCACTATATTATCGGAACAATAGCGATTATGACGATTACGCACGGCTTTCTTGAATACTATATATTCTGTCGAACGTTTGAAATTTCCGGTGATAAGCTTATCGTGTACCTGAGTACGCTGTTTGTTTTGGTCGCTGCCGGTGCCTTCCTGGTCATCAACCCAACGCCAAGCCCCAATACGATCAGAAATTTCAAGATCGTCGAAAATGCGGTGTGGGTGTTTCTGTGCGCCATCAACCTGGAAATAATCCGAAAAATTTATGCAGCAATCAAGGACTCGGACATCGCCAAAGGTTTTATTGCCTTTGGAATCGTATTTGTCTGCATATTGGTCTGGAGAGGCGCCGATTTGTACCTGCAGATATACCAGTGGGACAGGGACTGGCAGGATATCATTACTCTCATGACCGAAGAATCAACAGATATTGCTGATTACATGGTGCGCGTACAGTTTGCACAGGAAGTTAACCGCTATGCCGGCTTATTGTCAGGCATTTCAGTCGGCGGGACCTTTATCTACCTGTATAATCTTCTCAAATAATCAATGCGTCACGGATTTATTGCGTCGAGGTAATTATGATGTCTAGCTTTCTACATTCACTCATGGCTGTTCTCCTTGCATTACTTGCATTCTCACTGGTCGGATGCGGGGAAAAAACGGTGACGGTGACTGGTGTGACCAAAGTTGAACAGTCGCAGGGCTGTATTGATTGCCACCAGAGTGTAATGAGCCCGGTAACGGGCAGATACATCACTGAGGAGTGGAAACTTTCTCGGCACAATACGTCGAATAAGGCAGGGTGCGCTGATTGCCATGAACCGGAAGCGGGGCATCCTTCCGGCTGCAAATTATGCCATGGTGGTACGCTGGTAGAGGCTTCAAAGCATGTCACAAAGAACCCGGACAGTGCAGGGAAATGTGCCAAGTGTCATACCAGCGTTGCGGGATTCGGCTTGAATATCTACAATAATGTAACAACCAACACACGTATAAATCATTTTTCCACGCCAACGCTCGGCAGCTATACAGCAGCATCAGGCAGTTACTATTCGGCCAGGTACGTAACAATAAATTACGCAGGTTCCTGCCGTTCGTGCCACAATCCACATGACACCACCTCTCAAATTGAAAAACACCATCAGTGGGCGCGTAGCGGCAAGGGCGATGTTACCGCAAACCCGTGGGCCAACAGGTCATTTCGAAAGATGGGAACGGCATTACCCGCAACACCTGAGACAACTTTTGGAAGTGACTGTGTGCGGTGCCATACAACGTCTGGATTCATTACATACCTTAAAGACAAGACTATTGCACCGTATGGAGGAGCAAGCGAAACAGAAGGTCGCGAGGTTTTGGGATGCAATGCCTGTCACGATGATGATTCCGGTAATGCGTATAGTTACAAAATCCGCAGTGTCGAACCGGTTACGGCCTACTACAACTATTCTGCGACACAGGCCGGTATTTCACCGGATCAATTGCCAAACCGTATGCGTATCCGGATATCTCAGATATATGACGATGTCAAAACATCCAATGTTTGCCTTGCCTGTCATGTTGGACGTGAAATTGGCCAGATGATTCAGGCTGCAGATGACCTGAACGCCGACTTTACCAAGCTTGGTTTCATATCATCTCACTACCTTTCGGGCGGAGCCACTATTTTTCAGAAGAGCGGTTATGAGTTCAGCGGGCGAGCGTATCCCTGGGGACAGTCACTGCCTGGCTCACTCCCGTATCAGCACAGTTCTGTCGGTATGGACAACCTGAATGGTACCGGGACTGGCGGCCCCTGTGTTACATGTCATTTGAAGCCTGGCCGCCATACGTTTCTTCCCATTGAGCGTTCCGAAAACTCAGACATCTGGCTTCGTCAGGCAACATCCATTACAAGTCAGGAGTGCGCAAAATGCCACAATGGTACTGATGCTGGCATAATCACGGCCGAGAGCCTTAACAGATCAAAGTCAGATTTTTATGCAGCTCTTTCGGTACTCAAAGCGGGTCTTGAGGCAAAGAACATGTATTATCGATCCGGGAGTATTTTCTTCGCAGCCACGGGTAACACTCGCGTTACTAACTGGACTGGTGGGCTTACGGCTCCTGCCAGTGGTCCGGATGTTATGGGTGCTGCTTTTAACTATGTCCTTCTGAATTACGATTTTGGCGCATATGCGCACAATGTGTTCTATGCCAAGCGACTGCTGTACGATTCCATAGACCTTATTGACGACGGTATGCTGAACTTTAGCACCTGCGCCACTATCGGCATGGACAACAGTGCTGCATTCGGATATCTGTGTAGCGATAACATTACCGGGAACATTTCTGAACGCCCATAAGTATCTGGTACAGTCATACAGATATATTTTTGTAAGGAGGAGATACATGGATTACGGCAGGGTCGGTAGGATAAAGCGTACAGTAGCAAGCCTATGCACATTTGCGATTGTATTTGTCTCTGCGACCTGTGCATACGCTATCCCGGCTTTTACCCGTGCACATAAGGTTGAGTGCAGTACCTGTCACACTGTTTTTCCTGAGTTGAATGAATATGGCGAGGCCTTTCTGAAAAACGGCTATGTGTATGTCGGTAAGGGGAAGAAAAAGATTGAGTCTGAAGACGCTGTCAAGGCGCCTGTAACTGCTGGCGAAAAACCGGCGGCGGATTCGGTACCAGCAAGTAACATACAAGGCGTCGGTGATGCAGGTTTGCTGGACAAATTGAAGGCTGCCAGCCTCCGCTCCACCGAGGCGCCTGCCTCTGCCTCGAGCCCAGTACCTGCCGCCCTTGATGAGAGAACAGCGATGACCAATCAGAAATCACTGTCGGAAGGGATTGCCCTTTCCGGAGTGCCGGAGCAGTTGCCGATCTCTTTTACTGCAAATCTTCAAGGAACATATAACCGGGACGCGGTTAATGAATTTGATTTCTCAACGCGCTCGCTGAAGCTTGCCGCAGGCGGCAATATTAAGGAAAAAGCCGGTTTTTTTGGTACGTACCTGCTGTACACCGAAAACGTTGATAAAAGTGCCAACACCTCAACCATTCCCACAAACATGACCGGAAAAACCGATATCGGAGAGCTTTTTTTCATCTGGCGGCATGCGTTGGATACGGGCATAAATCTTAAGGTGGGAAGATTTCAACCGAAACTTGGCCTCTGGAAGTCAAATAACAAGGTGTCTATTGCGCATCCATACGCGGCATATTCCTATACTGTCGGGCAGTCGCTTTTTACGGCCGACCAGGCTCAGGATGCCCTTGAAGCCAATATGATTCTTGCCAATCGGCTTTTCATAGCTGGCGGAGCGGTTAACCGAAAAAATCAGAACACCAAGGAATGGTATGCGCATGTCTCTGCCAAGGTGGGTGGCGCTGATTTTCTTGCCAATGAACCGGAAATAGATCTGGACAAAGAGGAAAGTGTCTTTGATTTCTTGTCCCTGACGGTCGGTGGCTACTGGTATGCAGGAACAAATGGTGATCCCAACACCGGTGTCGTTGTGCCGTTACGCCAGAATAAGTTTTATCGTGCAGGAGTTGATTTAGATTTGCTTTATAAATTGTTCAGGCTGAAAATGTCAGGTATTGTCGGCGAAGATGATAATCCGGAATTAAACTATTCAGAACCGACTCAAAAGAGCACAGCCGCAACCGTAGAGCTTCAATATACCGTACTCAAGGAATTGATCGGCTCGCTCCGTTTTGAGTACCTTGATGTATACAGTGATGGCAGTACACGTATTACCCGCCGGATTATTCCGACATGCGCGTACACTCCGATAGAGAATCTGAAGATTACTGCCGAATACATGCATGAATATGGTGATGTGTACGACACTGCAGGAAAAAGGGATGTTTCCAACAATGTTGGCACGCTTGGTGTGACTTTCAGCTTCTGATCGTCACCAACCGGGCGTAGTACGCTACTAAGAACATGGTAAGGAGTAACTATGAAAAGGTATCTGGTTCTGGCAGTTTATTTGATTCTGGTCGGCTATTCGATTGCTGAAGCGCGGATTAAGGTAACAGGCCGAGGTGATAAAATGACCTTCAGCGCTGACGGCATTCCTGATACGTACAAACAGTCGTTTGACCTTATGCTGGTCAAATGTATCAAATGTCACACCATGGAGCGGACGGTTATTGCTGTGCAAACCGGCAGGGCACCTATCACGGGACAGCCATTCAACAAGCAGGCGGTAAAGGCTTACGGAATAAAAATGCTGCGTAAACCGGATTCGAATATGAATAAAAAAGAGATTCGCGATATCGTCGTACTGTTAAATTATTTTCTCGACGAAAATTCAAAATAGCGGAGTTACCCTCGGTATTGTATCGGAAACGTATCGTCGAAAAAAATGAAAGGCCATGCGTGGTAGCATGGCCTTTTAACATGTGTATTGGAGGCGCGTGTCGGATTCGAACCGACGTTAACGGTTTTGCAGACCGGCTCCTAGCCTCTTGGATAACGCGCCGCAGGTCAATGAAGTGGCATTTATAGCGAATTCCCCTCCATGCTGTCAATCCCTATTTTTGCTATTTGAATTTAATTGCGAACCCTGTAGCTCGGTACTCGGTTGACGGAATGACTCCTGTTGTTATGCTATGACCGGTGACTTCAAGGAGAATAACGGCATCGGCACCCATTTTTTGAGCCTCATTTCGTACAGCGGCAAAACCCCACGCTGTAATGTCGGATGAAACCGTGTAATCGGTCACAAACACTTCGCGTGTCACCTGAATTCTGCCCAGTTTTACGTACGGCCGGATTAGTTCATCCTTGGTAAGTATTGGAAGCCCATCATCAGGGGTGCTGTGTCGTGTCGTACTGCAACTGCCCACCAGGAGCAGACAGGATGAAAAAATAAATAATATAAGCATGTTATAGGTGTTCTTCATGTGATAAGAATCCTTTTGCCGATAAATTCCCACTAGACAGACACGGGGGTCGCATGATAGTATCTCCCCCTTTTTTAGGCAATAAAAAACTGGCTGTTCATATTTTCCCCCAAAGGAGCTGGAGCGATGTCGGGTCATAATAAATGGAGTACCATTAAACACAAGAAAGGCGCCGCTGATGCAAAGCGGGGCAAGGTTTTTACCAAGTTAATCAAAGAGATTTCTGTTGCAGCCAAGCTTGGCGGGGGAGACCCTGCGGCAAATCCCCGTTTAAGGACTGCAGTCGATAAGGCGAAGGCCGAGAACATGCCGAAGGACAATATTGAGCGGGCAATCAAGAAGGGTGCCGGCGGCATGGAAGGGGTTACCTACGAAGAAATCGTCTATGAAGGTTATGGCCCTGGCGGAACAGCTGTGTTGGTGGAGGTCCTGACGGATAACCGGAATCGTTCGGTCTCAGATATCCGCAGTATTTTTTCCAAAAGCAACGGCAACATGGGTGAGGCAGGGTGTGTTTCCTGGATATTCAGCAAAAAAGGTTTGATTGGCTATGATAAGTCGGTGGATTTTGACCAGCTGTTTGAAGCTGCCCTTGAAGCGGGTGCTGAAGACGTTTCCGAGCAGGATGAATGCTATGAAGTTACCTCTGATCCCTCATCATTTATCGAGGTGCGTGAGGCCCTGCTGACCAAGGGTTTCAAGCACACTGACGCCGAGGTAACCATGATTCCTCAGACACAGGTTAAGCTTGAGGGCAAACAGGCTGAAAGCATGCTGAAGCTCATGGATAAGTTGGAAGATAATGATGATGTCCAGAATGTCTATTCCAATTTCGACATATCGGAAGATGAGATGGAAAAATTGATGTAATCCAAGAGCGGGCCTTTCGGGGCCCTTTTTTGTGTGCGGAGTGTTTCGTGATCGAGGTAGCGACATTTGCAGCCGGCTGTTTTTGGGGAGTAGAGGAAGTTTTTCTGGATCTACCGGGCGTTGAGGCGACACGGGTCGGATACTGTGGCGGTCATAGCTATAATCCTACCTACAAGGATGTGTGCGGGTCCGATACCGGCCATGCCGAAGCGGTTGAGGTTACCTTTGATACTGACAAGATTAGCTATGCTGATTTGCTGGATGTTTTCTGGAAGTGTCACGATCCTACCCAGGTGAACAGGCAGGGGCCTGATTTTGGTGAGCAATACCGTTCGGCAATCTTTTATCACACTGAGTCACAGTATGAGGCTGCGAGGGCATCAGTTGCTGATCTGGAAAACAGACATCTGTTTCGTCGTCCGATAGCAACACAGATCGTTCCGACTGCTCAATTTTGGGAAGCGGAAGCGTACCATCAAAAATATCACCAGAAAAATGGCGGCGGCTGTGGATTTTGACGTATTTGTGGCAACCGTGAAAGGGTAGATATGAGCATGCCGTTCAAACCTCGTCCTGTATATATTGCCGCTTCCTGGATGGCGCCGGTAGGGCGCTACAACGGGAAGGAAAAGCAAAAGCTCTCTTTTCTTGAACTATCGGAGATGAGTAAGGCGGTCTTCAGCGGCAGTCCGGTCAAGAAGAGAGACATTGAAGCGGTAATTGTCGGAAGTCAGAACCCGGCTGCGTTTTCGGGTGTTGACAATACAGCCGCCAAGATTGCCGGCATTATCGGGATTTCCGGTGCCCGCTCCGTGCTTGTAGATACAGCGTCCTCATCGGGCGCCTCGGCGTTTGAAAGTGCATATCTCGAAATAGCGTCCGGGAGATATGACGCTGTTCTGGCGCTCGGTGTCCAGAAAATGAGTGATGCTTCGACACTTGAGGCAACGCGTATCATTGCAGGTGTCATCGATCGTGATGAGGCAGAATATGGTTTAACCATGCCGGCGTGCGGCGCTCTAGTTGCACGAGCCTTGAAGGAACACCTCGGTCTCTCGGATGATGAATGGACGGCCTACTCTGCGCTGTTAACGCAACGAGCCCAGCGTTTTGCCGCGCGCAATCCGCATGCGCATTTGAATATGCCTGTCGAACTGCCGGACTATTATGCGCAGATAGTTGACGGGAGTAATTATAACTACTGGTACCCATTGCGCTATCATGACTTTTGTCCGATGTCTGATGGTGTTGCCGCAGTTATTCTTACCTCTCGTCCGCAGGACGTTGTTGTGAGCGGCGTCGGGAGTGCTACCGATATTCCCACCATTGCCGACCGTAATTACTTCCACTCATTTCCGGCGACCGTCATTGCCGCCGGATATGCCTACGGGATGGCTGGTATCAGGGATATCCGTTCTTTTGAAGGCAAGCTTCACGTCAATATGCACGATCCCTTCAATGGCTTTGGGCCGATAAATATGGTTGATCTCGGCATTGTCAGCAGGGGACGGTTGCTGGACGCCTTGCTTGATGATTCGCTAACGGGTGAATCCGGGGCTTTTCCAACCAACATAACTGGTGGATTGAAGGGGAGGGGGCATCCACTTGGTGCGACCGGCATGATCCAGATTGTTGAGAATCACAACTTGATCAGGGAGCGAGGATTTTCTGCCGGCCTGTCACATTCCATCGGTGGACCGATCAATAATAATGTTGTCACATTGCTTGAGAAGAGTGACTTGTTCAACGCACGCCAGCACGTTCCATATAAGCCGTGGGGGTTTCCGCTGCTTGGAAAAATGAAGCCAAAGGGAGTTTCTCTTGAAGCCCTGCTGGCTACAGTAGCGCCGGTCACCGGCACGTTTGTTACGGCGACTGTTCGCTGTCACCATAAAACTGGTCAGCCGGAGCTGATTATCATTATCGTTGCGTGTCGTTTTGAAGGTTCATTATATAAATTTTTGTTCGGCCTTTCCGGGGAATATTATGGTCAAATATCAGAGTGCCATGCTGGTGAGCCGGTTTCTATAGAAACGGTGAACGGTGCGCTGTTGGTAAATAGCATACCGGTTACGAGGTTTTATACACGTACAGTGAACGGACTAGTTGAATTAGCGGGCAATAGCTGGAAAAAGCTGGTCGGAAAAGTGTAATGCGGTAGGTGTAATCAATATCAATACTGTACGTGAGGCTGAACAACTGTGGCCGGGAGATTTCCTCTCCCGGCCACAGTTGTTTTATCGTTTTGCAGAACGGTTATGCAGCTTCCAAATCGGTATCTTCATCGTCTTCACTGCGGGGCTCCGGCACGGCTGGAATCTCTTTCGGCGCCATTGATTCAGTCTGCAGACGCAGATTTCTGTAGCGGGCTATTCCGGTACCGGCCGGAATCAGTCGTCCCATGATGACGTTTTCCTTAAGTCCGCGCAGGTAATCAATTTTTCCTTCAATCGCCGCCTGTGTCAGCACTTTTGTAGTTTCCTGGAACGAGGCGGCCGAGATAAACGATTCGGTTGAAAGCGATGCTTTGGTAATACCGAGCAGCAACGGTTCGGCAACGGCCGGACGTTTATCATTCTTGAATGCTTTTTCGTTTTCCTGTTCAAATATCCACCGTTCAATCTGGTCGTCAACCAGCAGATTGGTGTCGCCCGTGTCCTTGATACGTACACGGCGCAGCATCTGGCGCACAATAACCTCAATATGCTTGTCATTGATTTTAACGCCCTGTAACCGGTAAACTTCCTGAACTTCATCGACCAGGTATTTTGCCAGTTCCTTGACGCCAAGCACCCGCAGAATATCATGCGGATTGGATGAACCATCCATCAGAGGCTCACCTGCCCTAACGTGATCGCCTTCGTGAACGCTGATATGCTTTCCTTTTGGAATCAGATATTCCTTCGGCTCGCCAAGTTCTGGAGTGACGATGACTTTCCGTTTTCCTTTGGCATCTTTGCCGTATGTGACACGTCCATCGATTTCGGTGATAACTGCAAAGTCCTTTGGTTTGCGTGCTTCAAAAAGTTCGGCAACACGCGGCAAACCGCCGGTAATATCCTTTGTTTTCGTCGTTTCACGCGGGATTTTGGCAATAATATCGCCCGCGCTGATGACGGTGTCATCAGTGACAGATATGTTGGCACCAGCCGGCAGGAAATACCGGCCGATGGTACCGCCGCCTTCGCCAGTCGCATCTTTAATGGCGATGCGCGGACGCTTGTCGGTATCTTTGGTCTCAATAATGACTTTGCGGGACAGTCCAGTCACTTCATCGAGTTGTTCCTCCATGGTGACACCTTCGAGGATGTCTGCAAACTTAACGCGCCCGGCAACCTCAGTCAGAATCGGCATGGTATAGGGATCCCATTCAGCAAGTGTCGCACCCTGCTTGACTGCTCCGTCCGGTGCAATCTTGATCTTGGCACCGTACACAACAGTGTATTTTTCACGCTCGCGGCCGGTTTCGTCGATTACGGCAATTTCACCGTTTCGATTCATGACGATATGATGCCCGTCATTGTTGATAACAAAATTAACATTGATATACTTGATAATACCGTCAGTACGTGATTCAAGTGATGTCTGTTCGGCATGACGGGAGGCGGTACCGCCGATATGGAACGTACGCATGGTCAACTGGGTACCCGGCTCACCAATTGACTGGGCGGCAATAACACCGACAGCTTCACCCATGTTGACGCTATGGCCGCGTGCAAGGTCGCGACCGTAGCATTTGGCGCAAATGCCCCGTTTACTCTGGCAGGTCAGAACGGATCTGATTTTAACTTTTTCAATACCGGCATCCTCTACCCGCTTGACCAGGTATTCATCGATTTCCTGATTCATCTCAACCAGAATTTCGTCAGTCAACGGATCGTGTATATCATCAAGAGCAACACGTCCGAGAATACGGTCACCGATCGGTTCGATGATCTCGCCACCCTCAGTAAGGGAAGAGACAATCAGGCCGTCCAGAGTTCCGCAATCAGTTTCAGTGATAATGGCGTCCTGAGCAACATCAACCAGACGTCGGGTCAGGTAACCGGAATTGGCGGTTTTGAGAGCCGTATCGGCAAGACCTTTACGGGCACCATGGGTTGAGATGAAGTACTGAAGAACCGTCAGTCCTTCACGGAAGTTGGCTGTAATCGGAGTTTCAATAATCTCCCCGGAAGGTTTGGCCATCAGACCACGCATACCGGCAAGCTGGCGAATCTGCTGTGCGGAACCACGGGCGCCGGAATCAGCCATCATGTGGATGGCATTGAATGACGATGTTTCGATTTTGCTGCCGTCACGTGCAGTGACAATTTCCTTTGACAGGTTGTCAAGCATCTCACCGGCAATTTCTTCAGTTGCCTTTGCCCAGATATCGATAACTTTGTTGTAGCGTTCGCCGTCAGTAATCAAACCTTCGGTATATTGATTCTGGATCTCGGTAACTTCCTCATGGGCTTTTTCGATGATGGCCGGCTTTCCTTCCGGAATAACCATGTCATCAAGGCAGATTGAAATACCCGCCAAATTCGCATACTTGAAGCCGATTTCCTTGAGACGGTCGGCAAGGAGTACCGTTTCTTTGCTGTCTGAAAGACGATAACAGGTGTCTACCAGATTGGAGAGTTCCTTCTTGGTCATAACCTTGTTAATGGCCGAGAAAGGTACTGATGGAGGAAGCACATCGCGCAGCAGGATACGACCGGTTGTTGTGTCAACAAGCTGGGCTTTTTCATCGGTGGCAAGATTTTTCATGCGCACCTTAATTTTTGCCTGAATATTGACTTCACCGGCATCAAAGGCAATTCTGACCTCTTCCGGAGACGAGAAACAACCGGATACGTTGGCGCCATCTTTCAATTCATTTTCAGTCGGCCTGTAGTACTCACCCTTGGAGTTGATTCGCTCCCTGGTCATGTAATATGCACCGAGTACCATATCCTGTGAAGGAACAATGATCGGCTTGCCGTTGGCCGGCGAGAGAATATTATTGGTCGACATCATCAGAACGCGGGCTTCAACCTGACTTTCTACAGAAAGTGGCAGGTGGACGGCCATCTGGTCACCGTCAAAGTCAGCGTTGAATGCCGTACAGACAAGCGGGTGCAACTGTATGGCCTTGCCTTCGATCAGAACCGGCTCAAAAGCCTGGATGCCGAGGCGGTGAAGAGTCGGTGCACGGTTGAGCATAACGGGATGCTCTTTGATAACTTCTTCGAGAACATCCCATACTTCGGGCCGTTCCTTTTCCACCATCTTTTTGGCACTTTTTATTGTTGTTACGAAACCGCGCTCTTCAAGTTTGTTGTAAATGAACGGCTTGAACAGTTCCAGTGCCATCTTTTTAGGAAGGCCGCATTGATGGAGTTTAAGTTCAGGACCGACGACAATAACAGAACGGCCGGAGTAATCAACACGTTTGCCGAGCAGATTCTGCCGGAAACGTCCTGACTTGCCCTTGAGCATGTCAGACAGGGATTTAAGTGGACGTTTGTTAGGGCCAGAGATGGCGCGGCCACGACGACCGTTGTCAAAGAGGGCGTCAACCGCTTCCTGGAGCATCCGTTTTTCGTTGCGAATAATGACTTCGGGTGCCTGCAGTTCACAGAGGCGTTTCAGTCGATTATTGCGGTTAATGACACGACGATACAGATCGTTCAGGTCAGATGTTGCAAACCGGCCTCCGTCCAATGGGACCAAGGGGCGCAGTTCAGGGGGAAGGACCGGAATGCACTCCAGAATCATCCATTCCGGTTTATTGCCCGAATGACGAAATGCTTCAACAACTTTGAGCCGTTTGGCGGTTTTTTTACGTTTTGCTTCGCTGGTGGATTCAACCATTTCAGTCCGCAGCGTTACGGCAAGATCTTCAAGATCAAGGGCCCGCAGGCATTCACGAATAGCTTCTGCCCCCATGCCCCCTGAAAATGCATCACTGCCGTATTCCTGCTGCATTTTGAGATATTTGTCTTCCGACATAACTTCACAAAACTGTAGCGGAGTGTTTTTGGGATCGCTAATGACAAAACCTTCAAAGTAGAGAACTTTCTCCAGATCTTTGAGGGTGATATCCAGCAGGTTTCCGATGCGGGACGGTAATGATTTCAGAAACCAGATATGGGCAACCGGAGTCGCGAGGTCAATATGACCCAGACGCTCGCGCCGCACTTTCGAGGGGATGACTTCAACGCCGCACTTTTCACAAATAATGCCGCGATGCTTCATCCGCTTGTACTTGCCGCAGTTGCACTCATAGTCTTTGGTCGGGCCGAATATTTTGGCACAGAAAAGACCATCGCGTTCAGGTTTGAACGTACGATAGTTTATCGTCTCCGGTTTCTTTACTTCACCGTGCGAACGCTCCCGAATCTTGTCAGGAGATGAAATTGATATACGTATAGCTGAAAAGTGGAGTGGATCTTTTGGTTTATCAAAAAAGCTGAAATAATCTTCCACGATGCTCTCCTCCGTATGCCTGATACCGTACGTCTGACTGAACAGATTTCGGCCAGGAAATCTAAATTATTCTATTCTTCTTCACCTTCAAGCAGGTCAACGTCAAGACAAAGAGACTGCAGTTCCTTGATAAGAACGTTGAACGACTCGGGCAGTCCCGGTTCAAGGGTATGTTTACCCTTGACGATTGCCTCGTACATGCGCGTACGTCCGGAAACATCGTCAGATTTGACGGTCAAAAATTCCTGGAGGGCATGTGCGGCGCCGTATGCCTCCATAGCCCAGACTTCCATCTCACCGAGGCGCTGACCACCAAACTGCGCCTTTCCACCCAGCGGTTGCTGGGTTACCAGACTGTAAGGTCCAATTGAACGGGCATGAATCTTATCATCAACAAGATGATGGAGTTTGAGTACGTACATGACGCCAACGGTGACCTTGTTGTCAAACGGTTCGCCGGTACGTCCATCAAAAAGAGTTACCTGACCAGATGAGTGCAGATTGGCTTTGCCGAGCATCGCTTTGATCTGTGCCTCGCTTGCTCCCTCAAAAACCGGAGAAGCCATTGCGACCCCACGTTGCAGACGACGGGCAACTTTCATAAGTTCATCACGGTCAAGACCGTCAATGAAAGCGCCGACTTCCTTATCACCGTAGACGTCCTTCAGGTAATTCTTCAAATTTTCCTCAGAGGTATGCTTTTCAAGCATATCTTCAATTTTCCAGCCGATACCCTTTGCTGCCCAGCCAAGATGTGTTTCAAGAATCTGGCCGACGTTCATACGCGACGGAACACCAAGCGGATTCAAAACGATCTCGACCGGTCGTCCATCTTCCATATACGGCATATCCTCTTCCGGCAAAATACGGGAGACAACACCTTTGTTTCCATGACGTCCGGCCATTTTATCGCCGACCTGCAGCTTACGTTTAATAGAAATATAAATTTTGACCATCTTGATGACGCCAGGAGGGAGGTCATCACCACGCTTCAGCTTCTGAATTTTGTCTTCAAATACATTGTGAATCAGGTCAATCTGACGATTCAGTGTTTCCAGAATCTGCTGCACTTTATCGTCGGTTTCATTGTCGTCATTTACCGATATGGTTCCCCACACGGAACTGGCGAGAGCACTCAGCGATTCCTCAGTGATCTGCTTGCCCTTGGCGAGAATGAGATTTCCCTTGCTGTCCTCAAGCTTGACTGCCAGTGTTTTACCAATCAACAGCCGCTTGAGCTTGCCGATGGCAGAATCACGTATGATGCGAATTTCATCCTGCTCATCTTTACGGAGTTTGTCCTCTTCAGCCTTCTCGATTAATTCGGTGCGGGAATCCTTATCATTTCCTTTGCGGGAAAAAATCTTGGCACCGATGACGGTTCCTTCAACACCGGGAGGGACAGTCAATGACGTATCTCGGACATCACCAGCCTTTTCACCAAAAATAGCACGCAGCAGTTTTTCCTCTGGAGAAAGTTGTGTTTCGCCCTTTGGCGTGATCTTCCCGACCAGGATATCTCCCGGCTTGACTTCAGCGCCGATACGGATGATACCGGATTCGTCAAGATCCTTCAGCGTTTCCTCACCAAGGTTGGGAATATCAGAAGTGATTTCCTCCTTGCCAAGCTTCGTATCGCGGGCAACACACTCGAATTCCTCAATGTGGATGGAAGTGTAGCGGTCATCTTTGATAAGTTTTTCGGAAATGAGGATAGAGTCCTCGTAGTTGTAACCGCCCCACGGCATGAATGCGACGACAATGTTCTGGCCAAGGGCCAGTTCACCCATGTCAGTTGATGGGCCGTCGGCAATTACGGCGCCGCGTTTGACCTTGTCGCCAACTTTGACCACCGGCTTGTTGTTAATGCAGGTGTTCTGGTTGGAGCGGGCGAATTTGATCAGGTTATAAATATCGACACCGGTGCCATTTTCATCGACCTCGTTTTCATCGATCTTGACGACTATCCTGCCGGCATCAACCGATTCAACCTCGCCATTGTGGCGGGCAATAACCGACACTCCGGAGTCGCGTGCAACAATGCGCTCCATGCCTGTTCCTACCAGTGGTGAATCGGCACGCAGCAGCGGAACCGCCTGGCGCTGCATGTTTGAACCCATCAAGGCACGGTTTGCGTCATCGTTTTCCAAAAATGGAATCAATGCAGCAGCAACCGAAACCAGCTGTATCGGAGCAACGTCCATCAGTGCGATCTCATCACGGTGAACAAGAATGAACTCGCCGCTTTTTCGTGCCGAGTTGTAGTCATTGATGAAGCGCCCGTCGGCATCAACTTCAGCGTTCGCCTGGGCGATTGCATGCCCTTCTTCTTCCAGTGCGGAAAAGAAACGAACTTCAGTCGTAACTTTCCCGTCTTGCACGATGCGGTATGGCGTTTCTACGAATCCATGATCGTTGATACGGGCATACGTCGACAATGAAGCAATCAGACCGATGTTCGGACCCTCAGGGGTCTCAATTGGGCAGACACGACCGTAATGAGTCGGGTGAACGTCGCGGACTTCGAAGCCGGCGCGTTCACGGGTCAGACCACCAGGTCCGAGGGCCGAAAGACGGCGTTTGTGCGTAACCTCGGAAAGCGGGTTGGTCTGATCCATAAACTGTGACAACTGTGAAGAACCGAAAAACTCCTTCACTACCGCCGAAACCGGTTTGGAGTTGATCAGATCGTGCGGCATGAGGTTTTCAACCTCCTGCAGACTCATCCGCTCCTTTATGGCCCGCTCCATACGGACAAGACCGATACGATACTGATTTTCAAGTAACTCACCAACGGCGCGAACACGACGATTACCGAGGTGATCGATATCATCAATGGTGCCACGGCCATTTTTCAGTTCAATGAGGTATCTGACAATCTCAAGGATGTCATTTTTAACGGCAATTTTTATATCTGAACTGAGCAGGTCTTCAAAAACCATTCTGTTTCGCCGGAGTGTTTCTATAACCTTGCGATTTTCGTCAAATCCGCCCTGTTCTATGACCTCAGTCAGTTTAATGGTTGCTTTGGAAAGGCCGCAGGTGGCAAAAACTTCCTTCTGGAAGAAATCTGCATCACGAATAATGTTATTGAGTTCATGCAGCAGCTGATCTCTATGTTTGTCTGGCACCGTCTGGCCGCTCTCAATTTTTTTGAGAGATTTGGTAAGCTCAGCAGGAAGCTTCATCATCAGATACTGCGTAAAAGCATCCTTCGAGTTGACAAGTTTGGCGGTAAGAGACTCAAAATTTGCAACATCTTCGTTACTTAACATGCAGGGAGCATTCAATACCAGACAGTCCTGCCAAACCTTGAGACCAAGTTTGTAATTCAGTTTAAGGCGACCGACTGCCGAAAGATCATAGCGCTCCGGATTGAAAAACAGGTTATCAAAGAGAGCCAGTGAACTTTTCAGGGTAGGGGGGTCACCGGGACGCAGGCGCCGATAAATTTCTATCAACCCCTCATCCGTTGAATTTATTTTGTCAATAAGCAGTGTGTCACGAAATGATGATGTTATGTGCAGATTGTCAATGTAGAGCGCTTTAAAGCAGTTTACACCACGTGCGGTAAGCTCATTGAAACGATCGAGGGTAATCTCATCATTACACTCAACAATAATCTCACCGGTAGTTGGGTCAACTATGTCAGAGGACGCAAAACGTCCGATAATGTCTTCAATGACAGCAGGTACGGTTTTAATCCCACGTTCCTGCATCTTCTTGATGGAAGATTTTGTATATTTCCTGTTTGCTTTGACAATAACTTCGCCAGTTTGCGGATCTGCAACGTCAACAATGGCTTTCTGCAGTGTCAAGAGCTCCGGCTCGATATTTTTAGTAATGGAGTCTGCCGCAACAAAAAATTCTTCACTCTTGTAATAATAGTTCAATAGCTGTTCTACTGAGTAACCTAAAGCCTTAAGCAAGACCGTGGCAGGCATTTTTCTGCGTCGGTCGATCCGAACGTAGAGAATATCCTTGTGATCAAACTCAAAATCAAGCCAGGAACCCCGGTAGGGGATAACGCGGGCAGAATACAATACCTTGCCGCTGGAATGCGTTTTACCCTTATCATGGTCAAAAAAGACACCCGGTGAACGATGTAACTGGCTGACAATTACCCGCTCTGTGCCGTTTATGATAAAAGTTCCGTTATCGGTCATCAGCGGGATTTCACCGAAGTAGACCTCTTGTTCTTTTATATCCTTGATTGCCTTGACCGCAGAATCTTTGCCGGCATCCCAGATCACAAGACGAACCTTAACCTTCATTGGGGCAGCGTACGTCATGCCGCGCTGATGACACTCATCTACGTCATACTTCGGCTTGTTAAGCACATATGACACGTATTCAAGAGAAGCACTTTCGCTGAAATCCTTGATGGGGAAGACACTTCTGAATACAGCCTCAAGGCCGGTATTCAAGCGAGACTCAGCAGTCGATTCCTGCTGCAGAAACCGTCGGTACGAGTCCTTCTGAATATCAATCAGATTAGGAATATCAATTATGTTCTTTATCTTGGCAAAGTTTTTACGCAAGAGTTGATTATTGGCAATAGAATAAGCCATGGCTTCTCCTTTGGCGGGTATCGTAGCTTGATCCAGATTAAATCGTAACTTGCTGATATAATGAAGTTATCTGGTGGCTGAGGTGAGCCGAAACAGCACAAGCCAAGATCGCACCAGGCGACCTTGGCTCACAAAATACAGCAAATTCGAGTGCTATTTGATAGATGCTTCTGCGCCAGCTTCTACAAGCTGCTTAACTGCTTCTTCTGCTTCCTGCTTGGAAACACCATTTTTTACGGTGCTCGGTGCGCCATCAACAACATCTTTTGCTTCTTTCAGGCCAAGGCTGGTTAAAGCGCGAACTACTTTGATGACATTGATTTTATTTGCACCGGCAGCTTTGAGAATTACGTCAAACTCGGTCTGCTCTTCGGCAGCTTCAGCAACTGCAGGGCCGGCAACGGCAGCAACAGCAACAGGAGCGGCAGCAGACACGCCGAATTTTTCTTCCAGTTCCTTGACGAGTTCGGCAAGGTCAAGAACAGTCATTTTTTCGATAAAGCTGATTACATCTTCTTTAGTGATAGCCATTGGGTAAATCCTCCGAATATTTTTTGTTAGGGTAGTAATAAATTTTGAAGCTGATTAGTTTTGAGATTTCTGCACACGAATTGCGTCCAGAACACGTACAAGCGAGCCTGGCAACGCAGCAAGCACGCCGACAAAATTGGTAGCAGGTGCCTGCATGGATCCGAGCATCTTGGCGATGAGAACCTCACGGGAAGGCAGATCTGCCAGGGCCTGAATCTGTTTGATGTCAAGCAGCTTACCGCTGAGCACACCGGCTTTAAGTATGAATTTGCCTTGTGGATCTTTTGCAAATTTATTAAGCACTTTTGCAGCACTTGCCGGGTCATCGTAGCTGATGGCTATCGCAGTAGGTCCGGCAAGAAACGGGCTGATACACTCCATATCAGTCCCCTTTGCGGCCAGATCAAACAAAGTGTTCTTAAAGACCTTGTACTCGACTGACGCAGCCCGCAACTCATTTCTGAGCGTGGTTGCCTGCCCAACATTCATCCCGCGAAAATCTGCGAGAAAAACTGCTCTGGCACGTGTCAGCCGCTCATGCATCTCGTTAACGAGTTCCTGTTTGCTGTTCTTATTCAAGCGACTTCCTCCTTTCTTTTGGTATCTGAGGCAGAGCCTCGGCCAAAGTCAGGAAACGCAATTAGTGCGGAACCCAAGTCTCGGCAGGTCCATGTCTGGATTATGCGTAATGCACGCGCCTGCTGTCATTGACTTTGGCTAAAATAAAATAGGGTTAAATCTGGGCGGTGACATCACTGATATCAAGGTTTATACCGGCTCCCATCGTTGAAGAGAGGGAAATTTTCTTGATATAGGTGCCTTTCGCGGCAGATGGTTTCGCTTTGACAAGAGCCTCTACAAGTGCAAGCAGATTACCCTTGAGTTTATCCGCCTCAAAAGAGACTTTACCAACTGGTGCATGAATAATTCCGGCCTTTTCGACACGGAACTCAACTTTGCCAGCTTTTGATTCCTTGACGGCACGACCTACCTCGAATGTAACAGTACCGACTTTCGGGTTCGGCATAAGACCACGAGGTCCGAGCAGTTTACCAATCTTACCGACAACGCCCATCATATCAGGTGTTGCAATGGCGGTGTCAAAATCGAACCACCCGGCCTGAATCTTGGCAACAAGATCATCGGCACCGACATAATCGGCACCAGCATCGAGAGCTTCCTTTTCCTTTTCGCCTTTTGCAAAAACAAGAACACGAACATCTTTGCCGAGACCGTTAGGAAGAACAACAGCACCGCGAACCATCTGGTCTGCGTGTCGCGGGTCAACACCCAACTTGACTGCAACATCAACAGTCTCATCAAATTTTGCATAAGCGGTCTGTTTTACAACATCAACAGCAGTTCCAAGTTGATATACCTTGTTCCTGTCAATTTTTGACATTGCTTCAGAATGTTTCTTTGCGCTTTTTGACATGATACAACCTCTCTATGAATCTTGATTAAATATCAGTGTACCGAATCAGACGATATCAACGCCCATTGAACGGGCGGTACCTTCAACAGTTCTCATAGCTGCTTCAAGTGAAGCGGCATTCAGGTCCGGCATTTTCTTTTTGGCAATTTCTTCAACCTGGGCTTTGGTTAGTTTACCAACTTTTGTTTTGTTGGGAACAGCCGACCCACTTTTGAGATCAAGAGCCTTTTTGATTAATACCGGAACCGGTGGGGTCTTGGTAATAAATGTGAATGATCTGTCAGCGTATACGGTGATAACAACAGGTGTAATCGTGCCTTCGTCATGCTGCGTTTTTGCGTTAAAGGCCTTGCAGAATTCCATGATGTTGACGCCATGCTGACCGAGCGCAGGACCGATTGGAGGCGAAGGATTGGCCTTGCCTGCGGGAACCTGTAATTTGATGTAGCCGGTTATTTTCTTTGCCATAATGGTGCTCCTTTATATACTGCGAATGCCATCCTCAAAAAAGGACTGATCAACAATGTACCTAGTTTTTTTCAACCTGCATAAACTCAAGCTCTACGGGAGTTGCTCGGCCAAAAATTGTTACGGTAACCCGCAGTTTCCCTTTATCCGGTTTGACATCTTCCACAACTCCGGAAAAATTGAGAAACGGCCCATCAACAACCCGCACGGTTTCTCCAACCTCGAACAGAACTTTTGGACGCGGTTTCTCAGCGCCCTCTTCCATTCGGCGGGTAATTTTATTGACCTCTTCATCGGCAATGGGAAAGGGTGTGTTGCCGCCGACAAAACCGGTTACTTTAGCGGTTTCCTTAACCAGATGCCACGTTTCATCGGTAAGTTCCATTTTAACCAGTATGTATCCTGGGAAAAATTTGCGCGAAGATGTTTTCTTTTCACCCTTCTTGAGCTCAACTACTGTTTCGCATGGTATTAGAATTTCTTCAAAAAAATTCTCCATACCTTCGTTTTTTATACTCTCAAGCAAATTAAGACGAACTTTGTTTTCAAAGCTTGAATATGTATGTACACCATACCATTTCATGGACATAGTAAGACCCTTTATCTCAGTATAAGACGCAACAACTTGGCCAGCACTAAGTCGCAAGCACCAAGATAAAATGAAATCAGAACAACAATAACGACAACGACACCAGTTGTTGCAATAGTTTCTTTGCGCGTCGGCCAAGTGACCTTTTCAAGTTCAAGTTTTACTGATTCAAAAAACGCAGTGACTTTTTGCACACTATAGCTCCTGTCGCATATAACGTATTAAAAACAATGAAGAGTTTTCTGTTTTATATGCTTACTTATGCTGGCATCCTGAAAATCGGTTCTTGTGGCAGGCCAGGAGGGATTCGAACCCCCAACATCCGGTTTTGGAGACCGGCGCTCTACCAATTAGAGCTACTGGCCTGTACGGTCACAACAATCCTGTATGTAAAACTATTTTGTTTCCTTATGAGGAGTGTGCTTGCGGCAGAAACGGCAATACTTGCTGAATTCGAGTTTGCCCGGAGTTGTTTTCTTGTTTTTTGTTGTTGTGTAATTTCTCTGTTTGCACTCTGTGCAACCAAGCGTGATGATGTCTCTCATAAATGTGCTTCCTTTTCTATGGAATCAGCAAGCGACAAGTGTATACCTGCTACGCCGCTGAAATTAAGGTATCCTACTCAATAATTGAAGCAACGACGCCGGCGCCGACGGTACGGCCACCTTCACGGATAGCGAAGCGAAGACCTTCATCCATGGCGATCGGGGTGATCAGGTTGATTGTCATTGCTACGTTGTC
>JAQTQX010000047.1 GCA_028712075.1 Desulfuromonadaceae bacterium | reverse complement strand
AAGTTCATCCTGCAGATTGTCTGAAACAAGCAGGGCAGGATTGAGAATAACCAACAAAAATGAGGCATCGCTCCAGGCAGCAAAATCAGTCGGCTTGGTGGCATCCCCGTCGTTAACAACATACCAGCGGCGTACCGAGGGTAGACGTCGCCGCAATTCCTGCATGCCAAGAGCAAATTCTGCAGAACCCTCAAACCCATTGTAGGTATGTAAAATAGTATCAAATAATGCCATGTGCACCACCAAGCATCAGATTAAGCCACAGGCCATCACGTTCGATTATGACCCGATCATTGTTCATCACACCATGTATTTCTCTTGAGCAGCAGACAGGACCGCCAGCACCGAAGTCCCGAATGGAAACAATTGATGTCGCACCAGATGGCGTTCAAAACCGAATACTCCGGTTAACAGGGCATTGATAGCAGGTGACGGCAGAGCGGCATCAGAATCGTCCCCGGTGTTGCCGGTCAGCTTCCTGACCATGCGCAGCCCTGCTATCAGGGGGAACAACAGGGTATTGAAATAGCCTATGCGGCAGACAGTCAAGCCTGCCGCATAGGCACGGTGCCGTAACATAGCAGCTGTGTAGCGCCGCTGGTGGTGATGGGCGCTGTCATGGGCCGACCAAAGCCAGGCATAAGCCGGCACCGTGACCAACAGATGCCCCGTCGGCTTCAAAAGTCGCTTAACCCGTACCAAAGCTGCACCATCATCTTCAACATGTTCAAGGACATCCAGCAGACAGACCAGATCAAACAGACCGTCTTCAAAAGGGACCGGCTCTGGCAGTCCACCGGAAGCGATAGCAAGACCCGAAATGGCGGCGGCGCTTCTGCGGGCGTGCTCATCATATTCCATGGCCTGTACCTGTCCAAATGTCGCCAGCATGGCAAGGTTGCCACCGGTGCCGCAACCGATCTCAAGAATTTCGGCTCCGACGGAAGGGACCAGACCACGGATCATCGTCGCCAGAATCTGTCTGCGGGCCACGAACCACCAGTGCTCCGCCTGGAGTTCTGCCATTTCCTGATAAAGTTCAGGCCTCATGATCGAAATGATCCCGAACAATGTAAACGGGGCGTCCCTTGGTCTCAAGATAAATACGCCCCAGATATTCACCAAGGACACCAAGCCCGATCAACTGTATTCCACCGAGAAACAGGACCACCGTAATAAGCGAGGCATAGCCGGGCATATCACGCCCCAGCAAAAGAACCCGGCCAACGATAAAACTGCCATAGGTAAAGGCCAGCAAGGCAATAAAAAGCCCCAGATAGGTCCAGATCCGCAACGGAGCCGTAGAGAACGAGGTAATTCCCTCCAGAGCAAAGTTCCACAGATGCCAGCCTGAAAATTTGCTGGCCCCGGCCTGACGGGCTTCGCGGCTATAGGGGATTACAGCCTGACGAAAACCAACCCAGGCAAAAAGCCCCTTCATAAAACGCCGACGCTCCGGAAGAGCCTTCAACGCCTCCACTACCTTACGGTCCATCAGCCTGAAATCACCTACATTCGATGGGATTACCGAGTCTGAAATGGCATTATGCAACCGATAAAACCACTCTGCAGTCTTGCGCTTCAGGAAATGATCCGCTGAGCGGTCAGTACGCTGGGCCAACACCACATCAAACCCCTGACGCCACAGTTGAAGCATCTCAATAATCAGTTCCGGAGGGTCCTGTAAATCGGCATCAATTGGAATAACCGCATCCCCAATCGCGTGGTCAATACCACAGGTAAGGGCAGCCTCTTTGCCAAAATTACGGGAGAGATTCAGTATCCGGATACGCGGTTCCAGTTTCCGGGCGGTAAACAGCCGTTCAAGCGTGGCATCACGGCTGCCATCATTGACACAGACAATCTCAAACGGCTCCCCCGCAGACACAAGAACCGGTAGTAAGCGGTTAAAAAACACTGCCAGGGATTCTTCCTCATTGTACATGGGACAGACAATGGAAAGTGTGCAGTGGTTGAGAGATAGTATTTGTTTAGTGTTGTTCATAGGATCGTCCGGTCGCATGCCATCGGTATAACCAGTAGATGGCAGCAATGCCACACAAAGTAGCTATCAACACATTTCGCAACCTCCAACCTGGAGGGCCACCATACCAGGCCTGAATACGCCACTCTCCAGGCGGCAAATCCAGCTGCATCCTGCCGTCAGGTGACAGATACTGCTCCAAGGTTGAGCGGGAAATGGTAGTGCCGTTGGCTACAACTGTCCACCCTGGTAAATACACCTGGTTGATGGTCAGCAATGTTTGAATGCCACCGTTCAGATGATAGTCCAGCTTGAAAGCAGTATGAACCTCGTTCTGTCGGACCTGCCAGTCCTGCTGTTGAACCTCCAGCAAAGGCCGGGGCACAGGCGCCAGACTAAACATATCCGGCACACCTGCTTTTGCAGCTATCCCGGCCATGGCCTGACGTGTCACATCACATTCTGGCCGGATTTCTCCCCTGGCAGGTACTAAGGCAATGCCTTTGGCGGTCAGCGGCATCCATTCACCGGCATCAATGGTACTCGCATAACGACCGGGGCTGCCAGTTTGTGCGAAGCTGCGCAGGCAGGCAAGTGATTCGTGATTAATCCGTAAAGCAGAGCCTGGAGTTTCTGCAGAACGAAACCCGAAGTGGTTGCTCAGCGACCAACAGGCAAGTAGGAAAAATCCGCCAAGCAGCCATAATTTTCCAATCCGCCAAGCACCAGAAAGATTACACCAACCAACAAGACAAATAACCTGCAATACTGGCGCAAACACCGCCAGTCTCCATGGAAACTGCAGCAGAGAAAATGGATAGATTCTCCAGATGAGCTGTCCAAGCGGGGTCATCGCAAAGACCATGACTATGTAGGCCAGTCCGGCACCAAGAATAAACGGTTCTTTCCGTCCAAACCAGCAACCGACCAAGGCGGCAACCACAAAGGGTGCCCCCAGAAACTCCCAATAGCCTTTGCCGGAAATAAGGCTTCCAAACAACAGGTGCGACAAGGGTACAGTATTTTTCCAGGCAACAAATCCATCAAGCGCGGCAGCCACATTAACGTGAGGCTTCATAGTCAAAACTGTGAACCAGTAGGGCGA
>JAQTQX010000004.1 GCA_028712075.1 Desulfuromonadaceae bacterium | reverse complement strand
GTAAACACAAAACCAAGAAGCCACTGTGTGGACAGGCACGGGAAGGCTTCTCTTGAAAAGAAATAATCACTTTCGGGTGCGTTTCATTTTAACATCCCGGTCTTTCATGAAACTATTGACACTATCTATTTAATCCGGACTATGCCGGGATCACTATCGTGCGAGAGTGAATGTCATGGTAATGATGAATGTTTCCTCAGACCCCTTGAAGACGTCCGGCAGGGGCGGAAACGTGCCGACTGCGGCGATGGCCTGAGTTGCCGCCTCATCGAGAAAAGGATGGCCGCACGACGAAATGGATTCGATATGTTTAAGCGAGCCGTTGTGGTCGAGAATGAACTGGCGCTGGCAGCTTCCCTCCCGCCTCGACCTGCGTGCCGCCAGGGGATATTCCTTGTGCGCCTCGATAAGCCGTTTCAGCTGTTCCTGGTAGGCAACGCGCGCCAGTGGAGATGACGCCGCTGATGCCGTACCGTTGTTTTGCTGCGTCACTATCGCACTGTCAGCAGCGTGCCGGTCAATGACAGCGCCTGGATCTGGACCTGATGATGCTGTTTCGGCCTCTCTGCCGATACTTAGCCCCGTGGCTCCTGCAGATGCGGCGGAACGGGTTACCGGTACGCCCGGCGGTGACGCACGTTGCTGGACTGAGCGTACTGCCACAGGAATTTGCCTGGGCTGAGGCACGGAAGCTGCCATCACACCGTGCGCCAAGGTCCGTCTTGATACCGGTGGCAGGGTTTTCTGCAGCGGCGCCGTACCCTGTTTTTTCACCTCATTTTTCCCACCGGTCAGATACTCAACGACCATGTTCGTCGACATTTGACGAAGACCGGTTTCCTGCCGCCCTGGATTGAATGCTGCAACGAGGACGGCAAGATGGAGCAGCAGTGATGCAAGAAGAAGGGGCGCAAGACCCGCTATGCCTCCTTCGCCGGTTTTCACCGTTCCTCATCCGCTCCGTGGTCTATCAGGCCGTTGCGTCGCAGTCGGCGAATGATTGACGGAACCGCCACGGCACTGAGTCCGGCGTAAAAGGCAAACAAAGATGCCGTAATGATTGTCTTTTGCATAATAATCTCCCCCTCCATGCCGCTCAGCCATTCAATCCAGGTGTCGGAAAACGCGCGGGCGGCAGCAGAGACGGCTCCGACCAGGACACAGGCAATCACGCTGTTTACGAACGCAGGGAAAACATAGCCGGCGACATCCACAAGCAGAGCCGGAAGGAGGAACTTGACAAAGACAATCGGCCCTTTGGTCCCCATACCGAGAAGGAAGCTGGCAAGACTGACGATCAGCCCCACGAGGGTAGCAGAGCCGATCTTCGGTACGCAACCCCGCGCCAGAAGGAAAAAAAACATGGTGAAGAACATTACGTGACCCGGGAGGTGAAGGTGAAGGCGCAGTCCTGCACGTGCCAGGATGATGAAAGTGGCACAGAAACCGAGGAGGATTCCTTCCCGCAAGGTAAATTGGCGCCAGAGAAACATCCGTTCGTTCGTATGCATCATGTCAATCCTTTCTGTTTCTCAGGTCCGTGTTGCAGCATGGCTGCAACACGGATGGGGTAACCAGGCATTGATTCTCCGGTGACGTGGCGGCCTGTACGGTCCGGAGGGGCATATCGAAGTAGGTGCGCTGTTCGCGTCTGCCGAACTCGCGGGCCTCGGCCGACAGGGAGACATCTTCTGCGGTTTTTAGCGCCCGGACCATGAGCGGCAGCAGCAGGCAGTGGAACAGGTCCCCCCAGTTGCGAGGGTCCAGCAGCTGGCGCGGGAGAAGGCGCGCCCCGCGCAACCGTTGTGCGGTCATAATCTCCTCCAGCTCGCGGAAAAAAAACGGTACAAACCTGATGCTCACGAACACCAGAAAGGAGAGTCGGTAGGGAACAACCTGGCGGAGCCCTCTCATCATATCACCGGTGCTGGTGGTGCGCAGAAGCACCGCCCCCGGAATGTAGAACAGGATCACCTGCACGGATGTCCGGATCCCCGGCCAAAAGCCCTTGGACAGACCGCTGTGCAGGCAGTAGAGGCTGATGACGATCAAGGCCTGAAACACGAAAAATCTGGTATCGCGCCACAGGTCGAAAGGTGTCAGCCGAGCCGCGAAGTAGTAAAGGAGTGACACGGCGACGAGGGCCAGCAGTTCCAGGGGGGTGCGCACACCCACTGCGAGCGCACTCAGCAGCGCGCAGACGGCAATTTTCCAACCTGCGGCGAGGCGATGTACCGGCGAATGGTGGGTCATGTACTGGCAGGCATAGGCGCTCGAACGGAGCAGTTTGTGGCCCGGATTTTTAACGACAGGCTTTATCAAGCTGCCCTCCGCTAAGCTTTAGTGTTCGATCTGCCCAGGTATGGTCGGGCAGTTCATCATGAGATGCGATCACAACAGTGGTCCCGTACCTCCCCGGCATTTTCGCCAGGATATCCAGCAGGGACAGCCTTTGCGGGAAATCGAGACCGGCAAACGGCTCGTCAAGCAGGAGCACTCCCGGCTGGGGGGCCACTACCACCGCGAGAGCCACGCGGTGCTGTTCTCCAAAACTGAGGGTGAGCGGAGCCCGCTCGGCAAGGTGCCCGATACCACAGAGGCTGAGCGCCTCCGCAACAACCCGTTCAGTCTCCTGGCGGGAAGCCCCCATACGGCGCAGGGTAAAGGCCACCTCCTCATAGACGCTCTCGGCAAATAATTGCCGTGAAGGGTTCTGGAACAGCACTCCGACGTTCCCCGGCAGCTGTTCCGGATGGGGACTGGTGATGCCGGCAAGCACCACCGTGCCGGAATCGGGCGTCTCCAGGCCGGCCAGACAGCGGAGCAGACTTGATTTCCCTGCGCCGTTACTGCCAAACAGATGTATCCGTTCCCCCCGCATGACCTTCAGACTCACCTGCTTCAACGCCACACCGGTTTCCGGGTAGGTGAGACAGACCTCCTGCATGGTAATGACGGCCGATGTTTCACCTGCGTACGTCGGCGGCGCCGGGACGGCGTTTTTTGGTTCGTAGCGATCAGAGTCAGGCACGACAGAGGTCGGGGCGCCAACCCTCCCCCCTGTCATGGGGAGATAGCGGTCGATGATGCCTGTAAAGGGACGTGGGTCATGCTCGGCCATGATGATGGTATAGCCCTGACTCTTGAACCGGGTAAGAAGTCCGTATAGATCCTGCTTCCCCTTGCTGTCCAGTTGCGAGGTGGGTTCATCGAGCAGCAGCAGCGACGGATTCATGGAGAGAGCCGAAGCGATGGTCAGCCGCTGCTTCTGACCGGCCGAAAAACGCTCCACATGACGAGTTTCACACTCTTCAAGTCCCACTGCCCGGAGGGTTTTTCTGATTCGCAGGGCGATCTCCTTCGGGGGCATACAGAGGTTTTCCGGTCCGAAGGCGACCTCTTCCGAAACGGTCGTGCAGAGGATTTGAGATTCCGCATTCTGGAACACAAGGCCGACCGGGGTGGACCACCAATCATCGTTTGGCTGTTCAGTAATTTTGATGGACTCTGAATAACTGCCGCCACGCAAGAGTCCTTTGATAGCCAGGAGCAGGGTCGTCTTGCCGCAGCCGGAGTCGCCGGTCAGACAGACACACTCGCCCCCCCTTACTGTGCAGGAAATATCCGTGAGCGCCGGAAGTGGGGCACCGGGATAGCGGTAGCAGAGACCGTCAATTTTTAGAACATCACCATTCATGTGAGCTCTGATCCAATTTCGATGTGCTAATTGGAGCGGTTTATGGAGAATTTCTTGTTTTTCGGTGATGTTACTGTTGCTTCGACGACCTTACCTGCGGCAACCCTGGCATCCAATGCCGATTTCCGTTCACCGTTCCAGTGATATAACAGTGCCGGTGGCGATGAGCGCTTATCTTCCCCGACCTTCGCTCCCTCAGTGCCGATGCTTTTCACCAGTTGATCATACGACATCATCGGCGTTAATTTCTCGCTGAATCTCCTGTTAAAGACCATGTCAGCTGTTCCGGGTTGCCCTGCGTATGTCATCCCCGAAAACAGGCACAAGGTAATCACCGAGAGGGCAAGTACTGTTATTTTCATATTCATTCCTTCCTCCATACATACGTAATTAGTTCAGGGTCAGGCATATGACCGGGGCAATAAAAAAGGGCCCCTCCCATAGATAAGAAGAAACCCCTCCCGTTACGCAGCAAGAGCGCACGATTGAAGATTCTCCTTTTCAAAAGGAAGGCGCTGCTGTTTCCGGCAGTACCCAAGGGCTGGCTTCCATGAGGGAGACCCTGGCAGGAAGTACAGCTCGGAGAAAATGTGTAAGCAGTTTTCACTTCAATGGTCTAACGGCTTCCCCTTACAGCAGCTGAACGAGGCGACGGTCCAACGCCGATAGCGGCAGTTGAAGCAGGAAAGCAGTTCGTCGGCGACCTGTTCGTCTTCTTCGTCAGGATGGAATGTTTCGCAGATTGCAGCAATGACGGCCGCGCCTGCCCAATCATTTTTTCCCATCTCTGCTTCGTAATGTACCGGCATATCAATACCTTTTTAACTGCTGCCGCGAGCAGGTCTGCCACCGGGCTTCGTCTGGCGCTCCACAGGTCGCGACAACCAGCAGTACGGCTTTGCCGCCCAGCAGCACTGTCTTCATCTTTTCTCCCAGCCGAACCATATCCCGGTTCTCGACAGCTCCGCCGTCCAGAGACTGTACCTCATCGATATCGTCACGGGCAACGAGAGACACGACGCTGACAATTGATCCGGGTTCGCCGATATACAGCTGTCCCTTCAGTCGGCCATCGTTACCACCAAGGCGCAGACCGGCGCCGGCCAGCGCGCCGATGACCCCCTGCCCGGTACCTCCATGTTCGGAAAGGTGGATGTTTGACAACCGGGCAAGTTCATAGGCCGATTCCTTGGTAAGAACCGATTCCTTGGCTAATCGGCCATATGTCATGAGTTCGGACGGCTCCGTCAACTGATCTACCACTACAACACAAAGACCCGGGTCTGATCCTTCAGCACTCTCCCGGGCAAGAAAACCGGCAGCATGGCCGATCACCTGTTCCAGACACTCATCCTTGATATCAGCACGAAAACACATTGAGCTGTTGTGAGACGTATAGGGGATATCTGGATGAACCAGCAGCTGGTGACGGGTGATAAAGCTGCTCTTGCCCCAGCCGTTACTATCCAGATCGGTGGCAATTTGGGATGCCAATGCTCCGGTTCCGGGGCTGTCCAGGTTGTCGGTATCGTCAATGCCGATAAGGATCTGCATGTTTTGTGTCTCCTCTGCCGGGTTGCCAATGCACGCTCAGTACAAAAAAGGGGGACTCTTTCCCATGGAAAGGTCCCCCGACAGCCGGTTATTATTCCGGTAATGCAAGGTTCTCCTTTTCAAAGGAAGGCACTGACGTTTCCGACAGGACCCGATGGCCGGACGCCATGAGGTTTCCCTGGTAGGCGTAACGGCTCGGAGAGGTTTACTGTTTTTGTCTACGAGTATCTCGTTCTTTTGCGGGTGAATCACCTTTTCAATATATTTTTCGGGCTAAACTATTACGAATCACTAGCAAAATCTACACCATTTTTTAAAACATAAGGATTTACATGGAGACTGCTTGAAAATAAGTGATTTGTCCTACAGACAAAAGGCAATGTTGTGGAGAATGTCTACGGTTGCCTTGTATTGTGTAGCATTTGTCAGCAGTATGGTGGCGTTTGTTTTTACAATACTCCTGAGTGCTTGCAAAAAAAGGGGAAGCGTTTGCAGCGCTCACCCTCTTTGCATATTCTCCACTCTCAGGTTATTCAGGCTTGGACGGGCACCTGATCCGTCTCTTCATTCTGGTGTTTCGGACCGCGCAACAATTCGACAAGCTCAGCCCCCACCTACTCTGAAATCTGCTTCAACTCGCTCATCCGCATGTGATTACCGATCAGATCCCGTGCCTCCAGAAGTGGCGTGGGGCCGCTGCTCATTGCAGCGACCCCAATTGCTGCGTAATATCAATGAAGGTCAGAGCCATTACAGTCCCAGAGACTCAGGCTTTTTACCGGCATCGGGAAAGAAGAGCGGTGCGCCGAACTTCTCGACACCAAAAGTACGGATGATATCCTGGGTCTTCTTTGCCACCATGAAATCGGCAAAGGCTTTGCCCCCCTCCGCATTAACCTTGGGCCACTTGACCGTATTAAGTTCTATCACATGGTAGATATTGAGCAGTTTACCATCACCCTCCACCAAAATTTCAAGCCCGAGTCCTTTTTTCAGCGCCAGATAGGTGGCGCGGTCAGTTAACGTATACCCCTTCTTTTCGGCTGCGACATTCAATGTCTGTCCCATTCCCAGGCCGGTCTGCTGATACCATTTCTGCCCTTCCGGGTTCAGTGATGCGGCTTTCCAGAGACCTTTCTCCTTGGCATGAGTTCCGGAATTATCTCCACGGGAGGCGAACAGAGAACCGCTCTGGGCGATACGCTTCATGGCATCAGCGGCGGTGGCCCCCTTGATTTTGGCCGGATCAGCGGCTGGTCCTATAATGATAAAGTCGTTGTGCATTACCAGGCGACGGGTAACGCCAAATCCACCAGCCATAAATTTCTTCTCGGCATCAGGTGAGTGTACCAGCAATACATCGGCTTCTCCCTTCTCCCCCATCTTCATCGCCTGGCCGGAGCCAACCGAAATAGTCTTGACAATAAATCCGCTCTCTTTCTCAAAAGCCGGCACAAGCACATCCAAAAGTCCGGAATCCTGCGTGCTGGTGGTGGTTGCCAGGATAACCGTTTTAGAAGCGGCCAGAGCTGGAACAGTTGTTGTCAGCATCATTACGGCTGCGCAGAGTAGTAACATACGGGAAGCAAATCGGAAACTTTTCATTTTGAGCTCCTTTTAAATAGTGCGATTTTATTTTTTGTCATGTTTGGTGTGCCATTCTTTGGAATCAGGAAAGAACAGTTGGGCGCCAAAACGGTCAACGCCGAATTCAGCGATAATTTTCTGCCCCTTGGATGGATTGGTGAGCCATGAGACAAAAGCTGCCGAATCCACGCTGTTGACTTTAGGGAATTTTTTCTGACTGACGGGGATGAGCGAAATGCGGTTCAACAGCGCTTCATCGCCTTCAACGAGTATCTCAAGTTTCAGCTCTTTTTTTATCGAGAGATAGGTGGCACGATCGATAAAGGTATATGCTCCGGTACTGTTTGCATAGCGAAGCGTCGCGACATTTCCCTCGTTCCCTTTTTCATACACTTTGTACCAGGTTCCGGAAGGTTTCAGCCCGGCTTTTGTCCAAAGTTCGCTCTCCGCTACATGGGTGCCCGACTTATCGCCGCGACTGATAAAGGTTCCGGATTTTTCAGCAATTTTACTGAGCGCTGCCGTAGCAGATTTCATGCCGCGAATCCCTGCCGGGTCACTGGATGGGCCAACAATGACGAAGTCGTTATACATGAGAGGGATACGTTCCGTGCCGAATCCTGCGGCGACGAACTTCTCCTCCAGTGACTTGGCATGCACCATGACCAGATCAATACTTCCTTTCTCAGAAATTTTGAGGGCTGCTCCGGTTCCGGCGCCAACGTGCCGCACCCGCACCCCGGATTCCTTTTCAAAGGCATCTTCAAGTGTTGTAACGATACCGGCATCAATGGGGCCGATTGTGCTGGCCAGCATGATAAATCCCTTTTCGGCATGTGCTGTTGTCGTGCAGATGCCAAGCAATGCCACTGCTGCGATTAGTCGTTTCATCTCTGTTCCTCCGATCTGATTTTTTTTGTAACAATCACGCTTGCACCCTTGCTGAAAACGCCCTCCTTCTGGGGTTGCTCCAGCATGATCAGCTCTCTGCGTTCCGTATCGATACAGTAATCGGCAAGATAGCCGGGGGACTCCATGGTATGCCACCGCTCTTCCAGGCTGGCGCCGTTCCAGGCATAGGCCGTGACGGAACTCTTGCTGAATGAACGCTGATTGCCGACGGAAAGCGAGCCGCTGTTTTGCGGCACAATAATTATTCCATCAGGCAACACCTCGATTCTCTGCTCGATAAAGCGCCAGCGATAGCGATCAAGGGAGATGTTCTGAATCTGCTGTTCATCGCGCAGAAAGTACGTCTCGCTGCCGCCGGCATGGTCGGCCCCTTTCCACAGCTCCTTGTCCGCGTCGTCGGCGATATGGAGCATTCTGTCCCTGTCAATGTATACTGTCCGTCGCTTGCCTTCTGTATCGAAAAAGTAATTAAACGAAAAAATATCGGCATGATGTGGCAGTTTGACGGGTTCTCCCAATGAATATGCCGTCCCCTTTTTTACGACCTTGCGAACATCGCCATAAAAATCATCTGCTCCTCTTCCGGCATACTGGCCGATGAGTACCCTTTTCTGCCCGAATAAAGCGACTGCCCGTAAAAAGAAGGGGAGTTTTTCGGCAATGGGAGTAAAACCCCGTTCATTCACCTCGAGCGCCAGTGATACCAGTTCCTCGCGATCAACCACGGTAACGTACGCTTCCGGAATGCCGTCGTTATCGACATCCGCCGTATCAATAGCCAGGATTTTCCCCGCTGCCGTAACAGGGTATTCGGCTACCTTTTTAAGGGTATCCGTCTGGCGATACAGATACACACTTCTGGCGTCGGCTACGACAAATTCTCGCTCTTTTCCGGGAAGTGCGCGACCGGGAGCAATACCGATCAGCGTACCCTCAATGCGGGTCTGCTGTGTCACCGGTTGGGCAACTGGAGCAACACGCACGGCAGCCTCTACCGATTCGGGAGTAACAGGCACACTGCCTGCCGCCGCAAAAGCTGGAATCACCGGGCGTTTGACCGGCAGCAGCGGGCGGAGCTGATCAGCGAGTTTGCCAATTGCCGGGATCAAGTCGTTCGGGCTTTCTCCCTGAACATAGCGCTGGCCAAGCGTTTCACCGGCGGCATTTTTTACAGATGCGTCAATGCTGAACGTTTTGCCAAAGGAAGCATAACTTCCGGTGATCTTCGCGGCGACGCCAACTTCACTGTCAACCGCAATAATATCGTTTGAGGCAATGCGCGACGACAGCAGGTTTTTCAACACAGTTTTCAAATCACCCGCTTGTTCAGCGCCGGTAACCGTGAATTCTGATACCTGAATTTTTTGCGCGGCAGTCTGGGCATTTCCAACAGGAACATGGAAAAATAACAGTGAAACAAGGATCAGATGAATACGTTTCATACCACTCCTCTTCCTGCACTCATTTGCGTGTGAAAAAAAAAGGCGAATCGCACAACGCAATTCGCCTTTATAGCACGGCAACCGTATCAAATCAGAACGTGTAACTCAACTGCAGATTGATGGCGTACGGGTCGTCAGCATTCGCTACGCCGAAGCCGGAAATACGATCAGCAGTGGTAGCGCTGTTCATGCCGTCACCAAGAAATGCGTAGGCAAGCGCAGCGCTGACACTCACGTTATCCAGCATTTTATAGCCGACCTGAGCATTAAGTTCCGTGCCGATGGAACTTTTCTCGCTGTTGCGGCTTTCGGCGGTCTCGGCATAGCCAAGGTTGGCATTATAAAACATTTTGCCCATGGTGCCTTCGTACCCGGCAAAAACACCGATAAGGCCGCGGCCACCAACGGTCAGGTCGTTGCCAAGGATAGAAGTGGATGAGTTTATGGCATTGCCGCTGCGGACCAGTAACCACATTTTTGCCGGAACAAAATATGATGTGCTGGAAGTGATCGCGGTAAATGAATCTTTTTTAGTTGTTCCGTTGCTGTCGCCGGATAGATAGATAGCGGAAAGGTTGACAGAGCCGGGGCCGGCTTTGGTTTTTGAAACGGCGCCAAGCAGGTAACCGTTCAAATCGGTAGTGGCGGTTCTGTCGCCGGATTGAAAGGCCACGAAAGGCTTGATATTGGCGGGGCCGAATTTGATGTCCGCATCCAGTCCAAACATGTGAAGCCGATCAAACGCCGGCACTGTTAACGTCGTGTCGTTGTTGACATAGTAGTAGGAGGCTCCGATCGTTACATCCTTGCTGACGGTATATTTGCCGCCAAGAACAAACAGGTCGGCTGTCTTTCGGCCAACTTGACCGCCATCCACCGTGTTGTCGTCAAAGCGGAACCAGCCAAGCGAGGCTTTTGCGGGGCCAAAGTTTTTTGTCGCGTGGGCGCCGGTCATATCGGCGAGCAAGAACAGGCTCTGATACGAGTCCGCCCATGGCTGCATACCGAGTTTGACATTGGCGCCGGTGAGCGGGCAGTTGAAATCGACGTAAATGTTTTTTGTTTCGAGGGTCAATTTATCGGCATCAAGGTTACCGGCATCGTCACCAGTGGTCCCCAGATAACCGCCGGTTTTACCGCCAAACCGGGTATCAAGCTCGAAATGAGTTACCAGCTTAAAATCAGCATTGGCTTTTGCAATGTACTGTAAACGGGCGCGCTGTTCAGCCATGAAACCTGGCGCAGGGTCGGCGCTGAGTTTGCCGGTCACTCCGTTAAAAAAGTTGCCCTGGTAGCCCATGAATTTGTACAAGCCATGAAATTCGTTTTCCAACGCCATTGCCGGCACTGAAATTGCCCCAAAGGCGCCTACTGCTGCTGCGATTGCTGCTGTCTTTTTGAAATTCATTTTTGTTCCTCCTGGATTATTTGATGCTGCTTGTCATCCGTGTCCGGAATGATTTCAGAATAATCTGTAAACGTCTCGGTTTTGTGTATGGTCCCCATTCTTTTCATGCGGGCGATCCCGGATTTGCACGCCTCGAAGGCATCCTCACTGTTGGGAGAACTGGCGGCTACCAGAGAGATTATTTCGCCAACATTAAGGCGGCCAATCCGCCGGATCAGCAGAACATCCTCAAGTTTCCAGAAGCGTTCAAGCTCTCCGGCAACACTCTCCAACTCCATTAAAGAGTCCCCCTGAGTCTTGTACTCTATAGATGTAGTTGTCTTGCCTGTACCGGCCTGCTTCTTGACCACCGCATAGTGAAATACCACGGAACCGGAGAAGGCCGAGCAAATGGAATTATAAACGACAGCAGGATCAATTGGGCTTTCAACAAGTTTGACCATGGATACATGCCACTTTTTGGAATAATTTAAATACGAAAAGCCCCTTCTCAAAAAAGAAAAGGGGCGCGGACGTTCCAGCGGCAGTGGCACGTCAAGCACGAGATCCCCTTTTCAAAGGAGGGCGGCGCTGTTTCCGGCGACACCCGCAGGTCGTACACCGTGAGGATTTATCCCTGGTAGGCGCAACGACTCGGAGACTGCAAAATGTGGAGGTACTATAGCGGGAACAATTCATTCTGACAAGCTTGAAACGGCATTGTATTTACGCAGGGATATTCATCCGCCGTACCACCCAGGCGCCAACGGCGAATTCCAGAATATTCAGACAGCCATACTCCTGCTCCAGACGGAAGAGGTTGGCAAGCGGCATGCCGAGCAGGTGACAGAGGATGGTTCGGTTCACTCCGGCATGGCCGACAATCAACATGTTCTTGCCTGCTTGCGAGATTGCATTTTCAAAGGCGGGAAGCACTCGGGCAGAAAGGTCGGTAAAACTTTCCCCATCGGGCGGGCGATAGCCGATCAAATCCGATCCCCTCCGTTCGTACTCCAAGGGAAATAATTGTCGTACGTCACTGATCGACATGCCGTCCCAGCTACCAAGATTGATTTCCCCCAGATCCGGCAGGATCGTGAGCGTCCCTCGCTGCCGGAGACCGATGATCCGGGCGGTTTCGATGCTTCGAAGAAGATTACTGCAGCAGATAGTGCCGAAACGAATGTGCGCAAGTTTCCGCTCCCAAGCTTCAGCCTGGGCACGCCCTGTTTCGTTGAGCGGGTGATCAGTCCGGCCGATGAAGCGACGGATCTCATCCTGCCTTGAATCTCCGTGGCGCATGAGATATACGGTGAATCCGTTCTTCTGCTCGCCCCGGTTCAAGGCGCAGTTCCGGATAACAGCTCGGCAATGGAAAAGCCAAAACGAGCCTCGACGCAGCGTTGAATCGAGCGCGCACTCTCCAGCCGCCGGGTAATATTGCCCAGGATCTGAAGATCGTCGGCATGCCGTTCCAGTTGCCGCCGAAAACGGCTCTCAAGCGGGACGAACCGCTCTCCCTCCATCAACTTGTCAGCCAGAAAGAGCAGATCGGCGGCATCTATGGCGTCACCTTCGCGGGGTGGCAGTTCCATATGGACGGCAACCAGACCTGCAACGGCATCGTATCCCATCCCCCTCAGCATATCGGCACCGGCAGCAGCATGGCGTGGTTGACCTTTAGCCAGGTCGTGAAGCAGCCCGGCCGCCTCGATAAGCTCCAGATCCAGATAGCAACGGTCATTGTTCAGTCGTTCAGCCATGAGGAGCGCCAGCTGCGCGACAGCCCGGCAGTGCCCGATCACCGGGCTGTCAGCGGCAAAACGCTCTGCCAGAAGCAGCTCGCACGCTTGCCGTGACGGGATCACTCTTCTCTGCAGCGACTTCTGCAACCGCTCGTAATCCTCCGGGGTATCCATGTCCAGCAGTACCCCCTCATCGCCTGTCTCTACCATTGCCGAGTCGGTTTCATACTGCATCAGCATCTCCTTCAAACCGCCGTTGCCGTGCCAGGAAAGAACCGCCTCCCGATATGCCATCGATATCAGCGGCGGGTGACCGCGTGTGCCTTGAAAAGTCGGATAGAGAATACCTTTTTCGGAACTCTCGTATGTACGTGCCAGCAACTCGACGGTTTCCCTGCTGACCAGCGGGATATCCACCGGCAGTAGAAAGAAGGCTCCGCTCCCGGCTTTGAGGCTTTCGGCAGCCGTGAGCACCGAGGAAAACATCCCCTCTTGATACCGCTCGTTCGGCAACGGCGTAACATCCAGACGCTCCAGCAGCGGCAGAAGTTCGCTTGATTTGTGCCCGATCACGACTCGAATATCCTGAATACCAGCTCCACGAAAAAGATCGATGTTCCGCTCCAGCACCGTTGTTTCGCCGAACGGCAGCAACGGCTTGAACGCCCCCATGCGGGACGAATATCCGGCCGCGAGAATTATGGCTGCAAACTGCTTCATGATTATTTGACAGCCTGCGCCCGAGTCTGGATCAGCTCTGCCACGATACTGACCGCAATTTCAGCCGTTGTGGCGGCCTTGATCGCCAGACCGATCGGACAGTGTACCCGTTCAAGCGCTTCAGCCGGGTGCCCCTCCTGCTGCAGAAGTGCAAACAGCTCCTCCCGCTTGCGCCTGCTCCCCATCATGCCTATGTAGCCGGCGCCGCTCCTTAAGGCCTGAGCAAGTACCGTCTTGTCATGCAGATGCCCCCGCGTGACGATCACAACATAACTGTCGCCATCCAGGACCAATCCCGTGAAACAGTCATCGAACGACTCCAGCACATGGATCTCGTCTGCATGGGGAAAGCGCTCCCGGTTAGCGAATTCAGAGCGGTCATCCAGCACAACCGTCTGAAAATCAACTGTCGTTGCCAAGGATGCCAGCTGTTGAGATACATGACCGGCTCCATAGATATAAAGGGTGCTTGGGATGTAGCAGCGTTCAATGACAAACTGCTCTCCTTCAATCGTCTCCTCTACCGGATAGGTTGAACGGCTGGCCTTTTCTATCAGCCGATCCAGCCATTCCGGCGGGTAGGGGAATTCACCGGTCAGCGATCGATTCCCCAGGACAAGAGAGCGAAGGGTAGGCGCTTTCACACCACCGACTCTACCGAGTGAGGCGATCAGGTAGCATTTTTCACCGCTCTGCAGTGCATCGCGCAATGAACTGAACAGCTTGCTGTTTTCAGGCGATGCCGGAACGTAATCCACCAACAGTTTGACGTTACCGCCGCAGATCATCTGCATACTGGCGGCTTCTGCACCGTTGAGATCAAAAGACATCGTTTCGGCGATACCGGATTTGAATACCCGCGCCGCACGCTTCTGCGCTGCACTCTCCAGCACGCCTCCCCCCACCGTCCCGTAGGAAGCTCCGTTGCGCAGAACCACCATCTTGGACCCTGCCAGACAGGGTGCTGATCCGGATTTACTCAGGACTGTAACCAGTACCTGGTCTTCTTCATCGTTTTGCAGGCCGCATATGGTCTGCGCCAACCAGCTCATCAACATATCGTACTCTCCCTTCTGTCATATATTATCCGCTTGATACTGCCGCTGCTAAGCCAGTTCTGTTCAGAGATGACCAGCGGGACGACCTTGAGGCCGCCTCCCGCAATCGCCAGATGTAGAGCCGGTATATTTTCCAGCGACTCCCTGGTCGAGCGGCATAACGCTTCTGCCGGACCACCCTGAGTGAAGAGGGTTACCTGTAATAAATCGATGCCGTTTTCCTGCGTCACCTCAGCACGAAAATTGAGGAGACCAGGGAGCGGAAACAGAGCCTCATCCAGGTCGGCTATGCTCACCAGGTATTGTCCACCAACCGTTGTCTGCCCGGCCAGCCGCCCCTTGATCCATTCGAGACGTTTCAGAACGGTCCCACAACTGCACGGTTCAGGAATAAACCGGGAAAGGTCACCGGTGCGGTAACGTATAAGCGGCATCCCGCTCCGGGTGAGGGTGGTAAAAACTACCTCACCCCGTTCACCATCCGGCACCGTCCTGCCGGAAGCAGGATCGATGATTTCAAAATATAAATCCGCTTCCCTGATATGGCCGCCGCTTCGCACTTCGCAATCGACCACTCCCCCCAACCCCATCTCGGTCATGCCGTAATGGTTGAAGACGGGACAGCCCCAGGCGCTCTCGATTTCCCGGACAATCGCCTGCGGGACATAATCTGCGCTCAGAAGCACGCTTTTGATCCTTCCGTGCCGGATAGTAGCCGCGTCCGGGTGACGAATCAGTCCAAGCAGCTGCACCGGGAGTCCTACCAGACAATCGATCTCTTTGGCGATAATCTCGGCAATTGCAGCAGGTTCATCCCTGACTATGCCATGGACGATTCCCTGCACATCCATCCTCGCCAGTCCCTGAGTCAGCAGATCGCCGACGCTGCCGGGAAGCTCGCCCGGCATCATGATCAGTACCCGCTCTCCCGGTTTGACCAGAGTGCTCATGCCTTGTCTGAAAAAGTCCGCCGTCAACTCAAGATCCTGGGCGGTAAAGTGCAGGCGTTTTGGAGCGCAGGTTGTCCCTGAACTCTGCAGAGTCACAACGCGTTCTATCGCACCCTGAGAGACACAGAGAAAGCGGAGATCATCCTCCTGTATATCTGCCGGAGTAGTGAAAGGTAGCTTGGCGATATCGTCCAGTCTTTCGATGTCGGCGCCGCAGATTCCGTCCAGTTTCTGTCTGTAGAAGGGGCTCCGTCTGCGCGCATGCTCAACAGTTGCCCGTAGCCGCTCCAGCTGGTAGTCGTTCAGCGCGGTTCTGGTCAACAGAGTACTCTTCGGAAGACCGATCTTTGTATGTATCCATGGTTCAAGCGGCGTCAACATGATTTTTTCCTGTAAAGCGGTATCCCCTCGATTGAGGTCAGGTTGTAGAGACAGAACGGAATCATCCTGCCATCCGGCGCAACCACGTGGATGCAGCACTCCTGGACCCTTTCCAGGTCCAGATTCCAGACGTCCTGAAACGCCATCGCCGATACAGCGAACGTATTGGTGCGGTGGTTCTCCAGGAAGGCATCCAGACTGTTCGAGCCGCAGCAACAGTTGGTTTGAGCTGGTGCGGACCATTGCTGGGCGACGTAGGAAACAGCCCGGCCGGTCCCGACGTTTTCAATCGCGCACTCAGCCCCCTTCGTGGTCAGCGACTTTAGTTCTCCGGAGGGGAGGCGCAGAAAATTCCCGTGAAACGAACAGAGCGGATGCTCGCATCCCGGCGGAGAAAAATGTTCCGTCAGCATCAGACCGTTCGTTTGCAGCTCAATAGCCCGCATCAGGTCGGGAAGGGTAAGATGGTCATAGGCTTCAGGAACCTTCGGATGGCGGCCGAAATAGCTGGCCGGCTGAAAATGAACCCCCCGTACTCCCGGTGCTAGTTCCATTGCCAACTTCAGGATTGCGCCGATATTCTCACTGTTGACTCCCGGCACTATGGTCGGCACCAGTACCACCCCGAGCCCGGCAGCGGCACAATTGTTGATGGCTTTCAGTTTCTCGTCGAGCAGTGCTCGCCCCCGGATGGCCTGATAGATAAAGTCGTCAGTGCCGTCGAACTGGAGGAATACGGAGAAGAGCCCGGCGCGTTTCAGTTCTCCGGCATAGGCCGGATCGGCGGCCAGGCGGACGCCGTTGCTGTTCAACTGGATATATGGAAAACCAAGGTCACGCCCCATGGTGATGATCGCTGGGAGGTCGTTGCGAAGAGTTGCTTCGCCGCCGGAAAGCTGGACGATGTTGTGCGGGCCGCTCTTCTCCAGCGCCGTCCGGTACCATCTTTCTATGACCGAAAGCGACGGATCTGCCCCGGCCTGGGCTCCGGCGGCGGCGAAGCAGAACGGGCAGGCGAGGTTGCAGCGGGAGGTTACTTCAATCAGCACCGTACAGGACTGTTGCCGGTGTCCGGAGCAGATGCCGCAGTCGAACGGGCATCCGCGCGCCTCTAAAGGCATGTGCGATCCGATGTGAACCGTTTTCTTCGGACGCGACCAGCCGGAGAGGGAAGGTTCTCCCCTCCAGACCGGAGTGCGGAATTCACCATGTTCGGGACAGTTCTTGACGAGAAAAACGTCGTCACCTTCCAGCCGCCTCTCGGCCTGAATCCGCGTCAGGCAGTGTGGACAGAGGCTCTCGGTTGCGGTGATGTTGGAATTGACGGTTTCTGTCATTTATTTACTTCCCGACCGTAATATCATAACCACCGGCGGTCAAAAGCTCCATCACCTTTGAGTAGGTCTCCGCAACGATTGCGCCACAGCGCTGGCGAATCTCGGTACGGTCGCCGACAATGGCATCACAGGTGATGCCGTCATAGCGGTTCCCGTAGGTTTTGGCAAACCATTCCCCCAGATCCCTCAACATGTAGGTAAACCCTTCGTCCTCATATTCATCGTCGGTACCTTTGCCGGCATAGAGACTGAGCAAGCATGCGGCACCGGTCAGGGTGCCGCACGGCCCGCCGGAAAAGCCGCAGCCGTTGGCCAGGCCGCCAATTGCTCTGATCAGGTCCGGATTACTCTTTCCTTGAGCCTCCAGCCCCAGCATTACCAGGATCTGACTGCAGTAATAGCCGTTGTAGGAGAGCTCCATCATTCGCAATTGAATCTGATCCATTGGTGTATCCTCCGTACGTTATTCTTTGTGCGCCACCAGCAGATAATATCCCGGCTTTCCTCCGGTCCCCGCTGCCCGGCGGCACAATCCCTCAATAGAAGCACCCGCCAGAATCAGCTGTGCGGCCAGTTCACGCAGCAGCGGGGTATGATCTTCCCAGAGGAGCATGGTAAAACCGTTTTCTGAGAGCCATGCTTCGATTTCCATGTGGAGCGCAGTTTCCCGTAAATATCTATCCGGCCGTGCCCCGGAGGAAATTTCTCTGCTGTACATGTCACTCAGCATCAGGTAGCCGCCGCTGCGCAGCAGTCGCCGGAATTCTGCCAGCGCCCGTAGCGGCTCAGAAAGAAGTGAAAGTACGCACTCGCAAAGTATACCGTCCTGACTTCCATCCGGGTATGATAGCGCCTCGGCAGCGCCTACGGAAAGCGGCAACTCGGGGTTTCTCCGCAGCCCCTCTGCGATGAGCGACGGGGAAATATCAACACCTCTGGTGTCAAAGCCGTAGCGGCTTAGAAGATGTTCGACGCTTCCCCCTGCGCCGCACCCCACGTCGAGCAGCTGAGCCCCGGCGGCAAAAGAGCAGAGCTTAACTGCCCGGTCGGTCAGCGTCAAACCCCCAGGGCGGATCGTCGTACCGGTTACATCACGTAACGGACCGGTTTCGTACACGGTGGAGCAGGGCGGATGCAATCCGTCCCTACTTGTCCTCAAGAATCCGCTCCGCATCAGCCATCTTGCCGGTTGCCAGTTCTTCGGAGACCAGCACCATTCCGCAGTTGCGGCAGGCCGGGAGTTCTACCTCGAAATTCCCCTTCATGTAGGTAAATCCGACTTTCATGATCTCCAACTCTCCCCCGCAGGCACTGCAGCTCCACCCAGTAGCTTCATTCGATACGCTCATGACTTGACCCCCACGATTTTCATGCGATGGCAGTATGAGTTATGGACCGTGAACCGGCCTTCTTCAGGGGTGTAATCAACCCAGAAAGTGACGTTTTCCGACTGCAAAGAGGCACGGTACTGCCCGTTCTGACTGTTCAGCAGCCGTTTGCCGGTTCGCTCGGCATGGTCGATCACCCTGCGGATGTCGTCCTCCAAAATCCGTCTTTCATCGATCCGGCGACGTACTTCCTGAGACACAATAAGTGAAACCTGCCTGTAACTGTTCATCTCGTCTTCTCCCGATTCACCAAACTCCCGGAGAAGCGCCTGCTTCACCCTGGTGCGGTTCGTGCGGCGCTCGGACCAGGAAATCCAGCCGCGCGCTGCCGGGTCCCCCCCCGCTATGGTCGGGAAGAGCAATTCGATCAGGTGACTGACCCGTGCTCCTCCAGCGGCCAGATGGTCGCGGCACATGGCACAGTAGGCCAGGTAATCATGGCCGCTCCCGGTCGCAACCCTTCGTGTGACGACATCCCGCGCCAGCTTCGGGTTGGCGTTGAACATGAGCCCGCCATATCCGCAGCACTCCGGTTTGTCACCGCTCAAAGGAATTTCCTCTATGGTCATGCCAAGTGACTGCACAATACGCCTGACATCCTCCTGGGTTTCCGGGTCGTGACGGCTGCTGCAGGGATCGGCCACGACCACCGTTGCTCCCTCTGCTTCGCCGGCCTCTTGGGGGAGTCCCTGCTCTTCAATAATTTTCCAGAGCGAAACTATTTCCATCACGGGAAGATGTTCCATGAAGAGGCTTTTGCAGGTGGAACAGGCTGTGATTACCCGGGGGCTTCCCAGTTTCTGCCACTCGCTGCGGACTGTTGCCAAGCTCTCTCTGAACAGGTCGTCTCGCCCCCCCCAATAGGCGGGAGCGCCGCAACAACCGAGCATGATGCCGACGCCGCCGTTCAGACGTTCCCGCAGATAGCCGTATGAAGAGAGCACTTCGCCTGGTGAGCTGGCGCAGAGTTGGCAACTCGGGAAATAGAGCCAGGCGCTTTTCTCTCTCCCCGGTTCATGGTGGACCATGGAAAAAGGCTCTCCATTGCTGTGGGACATGTCCTGAAGGGCAAACTCGTGGAAAGAAGCGGGCATCAGCTTCTGTTCATTCATGGCGCGCCGCGCCTGGAGACAGAGGTCTCCCATGTGGAAATTGGTTGGACAGACTGTTTCGCAGAGACCGCAATTGCTGCAGGAGTTGACGAACTGATTCTTGGTGTGGGCAGCGCCGAGGATAACTTTCTGGTTGTTGAAAACCTGACGGGCGTATTTCTTCGGGTAAGCCTGGTATCGTTCAAGAAAAAGGCAGGATTTGACGCATTCCAGGCATTCACACTGGATGCAGCGCTCCGCCTCTGCCTGAGCTTCGTCATAGCTGAACCCGGCTGACCGGTTAGCGGGTTGAACTCTGGGTGTGGAGGCGATTCCGTTCAGATTCGTAAAAAGCCTGGTCTGGTACGGCCCGTCGTTGCCTCGACCGGCCTCCATGTTTGCTTTCTGGATGAAACGCTCGATGGAGAGGGAGCCCTTCCGCCCTTGAAGGGTTTCGTTGATCGGAGACCATGTCCCGCTGTCACGGCTGCCGCCGCCGGCGTAGACCCCTTCCCGGCTTGTCGCGCCGCTGGCGGCATCGATAAAAACATCTCCCCTGTCGTCCAGCTGAAGCGGCAGATTACATCCGGCAATCGCTTCCCGGTCGATGAAAACGGAATCAAACTCGCGGCATATTTCCTCGAATCGTGCTTCATCCAGGGTTTCGCCGAGGCGGATATCACCCTTCAACGTCTCCAGAATCGCCAGCTCTTCGTTAATAATCTCCTCTGGCAGAAGCGCATTGGGAAGCTCCCGGAGCGATCCGCCAAGTTGGCTGCTTTGCTCGAACAGCGTTACTCCGAACCCTTTTTTGAGCAGATCCCAGGCGGCGGTCAAACCTGCAAGAGCACCGCCTAAGACGGCTATTCTCTGTTCCCTGCGGGGAAGAAGCTGTACCCGCACCTTTCCGGTTGTTAGCTCAACGCAGCTGCGCTCCAGGAGGCCGATGGCGAGCGACTCATCCAGCTCCAAACGCTTGCATTTCAGTTCACAAGGGTGGTCGCAGATCCGGGCCAGAATGCCGGGGAACGGCATGGTCCTGGCGAGAACCTTGAAGGCTGCCTCCCGGTCGCCTCGTCCCATCTCCTTCACAAACAGCCGCGCATCCACGTGGATCGGACAGGCGGCGGTGCATTCCGGGGGCTCTTCCTGGATGCATTTGTATTCCCATTCCCGCAGGGTGTCTTGTTCCATAATTCGTGTACTCCAAAAGCTACCACCCCCAACCCCTCCTTATCAAGGAGGGGAGTTTTAAGCACCCCCTCCTAACATAGGAGGGGGCTGGGGGTGGTACGGTTCTTCTTACTTCTTCAACGTTTCAATTCCGCCTTGAGACATGTAGCCGCCTGCCACGGCATCGCTGACGTCGAAGGCCTTCTTATCCGACTTCAATGCGGCCAGGACTTTTTCCGGGTAGGCCGGAATCGACCTGATGCGTGCGCCGCAGGCGTTGTCGATGGCGTTGATGATGGCGACATGCGGAGAAGTGAGCGGCCCTTCGCCGACACCGGCTGCACCGAACGGACCTTCGGGACGAGGTGTTTCAACATAGAGAATTTCCATTTCGTCGGTAATGTCCTTACAGAACGGGAATCCCGAACCGATCAGCGTGGTGTGTTTCTTCAGATCTTCGAAATCTTCGGAAAGAGCCAAGCCGATACCCTGGGCAAGTCCACCATATACCTGACCATCGACTACGAGACGGTTGGTGATGGTGCCGTAATCGCCGACAGAAGTCATCTTGATAACGTTTGTTTTGCCGGTGGTTACATCGACTTCGACTTCGGACATGAACAGTACATACATATAGATACAGAACGGGTTCCCCTGCGAGTTTTCATCCATATGGGTACAGGGGGTTGTCCAGCTCCCCTCGTGTTTGACCGCTATCTGCTCTTTCACCATCTCGGCGTGACTGCGGTAGCTGCCGTCACCCTTGCGCATGGCGTTAAGGAGCAGGGTACAAGCTGCCTTGATGGCATTGCCGGTAACCACGTTCTGACGGCTCCCGCCGGAAGGACCGGAGTTTGGCACCAGACTGGTATCGTTCAGGCAGAGCTTGATCTGTGAAGGTTTCAGCTCAAGCGGACGGAGAGTTTCGTGGGCAAATGCCAACGTCCCCATATCTGCGCCCTGGCCATGATCTTCCCAGGAGTTGCCGACCATCACGTCGCCGTTCGGGAGAAGTTCCGCCCAGGCGCCGGAGGTATCAGGGCCGTCGAGCCCGCAACCGTAGATGCCGAGGGAGACGCCGACGCCGCGTTTCTTGGTCGCGGTGGATTCGGCCTTCGCCTTTTCCTTGGCCGCTTTGTACTTCGGACGGAGCATGTCGAACATTTCCGGGAACGGGTACACTTCCGGTGCCTGTCCGGTCGGAGTAGTGGCGCCGGGACGGTAGCAGTTGATGAAACGCAACTCCAGAGGATCCATGTTCATTTTTTTGGCCAACTCATCTATCAGAGATTCGGAGGCGAGGAAGCTCTGGGGTGAACCGTATGAACGGAACGCCGAACCCCAGCCATGGTTGGTGCAGACGGTACGGCCGACGCTGCGGATGTTCTTGATGTCATACCCTGCGCCGATAAACTGGGCACCACGGGTGGTGAGCAGATCGCCGAACTCGGAGTACGGTCCGTGGTCGACAGACCAGTCCCCTTCCATGGCGAGCAACTTGCCGTTTTCATCGGCAGCAAGTTTCAGTTTGAGCCAGAACGGCGAACGTTTGCCGGTGTAGGTCTGCTGCTGATACCAGTTGTAGCCGAGGAAACAGGGTCTTCCGGTAGCGATGGTGGCCGCTGCAACAAGCGCCTCAAGGGTCGGGCTGAACTTGTAACCGAAGGTGGCGCCGGTGGGATTCTGGACGATAACCAGCTTGTCCGGCTCAAGACCGAGGCCGGGGGCGATCATGTACAGATGGAGGTGGATACCGATGGATTTGGAGTGAACTACCACTCTCTCCTGGGCATCGATATAGGCGAAGCCGACATCCGCTTCGATAGGCATGTGAGGCTGACGCTGCAGGTAGTATTCGCCTTCAACCACATGGGCGGCCTTTTTCATAATTGGTGCGGTTTCCTCGCCCTTCTTCACGTTCAGCTCATAATAGATATTGGGGGTGCCGGGGTGAATTTCTATGGCGTCGTCCGCCATGGCAGCCGGAGCGTTCATGTAGGCCGGCAGCACTTCAAGATCGACCTTGACCTTCTTCGCGGCAGCATTGGCATGTTCCTGGGTATCGGCACAGACAATCGCGACGGCGTCGCCGAACTGGAAGATTTTTTCGTCGTTCAGAATCGGACGATCCCAGCCGTCACCCTTGTTGGTCGGGAAGGTGATCAGGCCGGTGATGCGGTTCTTCCCTTTGACATCCTTGTGGGTGACAACCTTGAAGACACCGGGCATTTTTTCCGCTTCGGAAGTATCGATTCCCTTGATGATGGCATGGGAAACCTCAGGCTGCACCAGTGCGCATTGCAGTGTGCCTTCGGGAAGCTGGAGCCCCATATCTGCGCCGAAATCCCAGGTGCCGGTTACCTTGGCGACGGCAGTCGGGCGAGGGTGGCAGGTTCCGTAGACCTTGCCATCGGCAGGCAGCTTGTACACAAGATTTGAAGCGGGCATTTCGCCCCGCAGGACTTTTGCCGCATCCATGACCGCATCCACGATCATGATGTAGCCGGTACAACGGCAGGCATTGCGGTATTTCTGGAACCAGTCACGAACCTCATCGCGTGTCGGGTTGGCATTTTCATCGAGCAGCGCCTTGGCGGAGACGATGAAACCGGGGGTACAGAAGCCGCACTGCAGGGCGCCATGCGAGATGAATGCCTGCTGCAGGGGGTGAAGGTTCAGCGCGGTGCCGATCCCTTCGATGGTGGTAATGGTGGCCCGGTTTTCAACTTTTTTCATCTTCACGACACAGGATCGCACCAGTTTGCCATCCACTATTACGTTGCAGGCGCCACACTGGCCGGTGCCGCACCCAACTTTTGTTCCGGTCAGATGGAGCTGCTTGCGCAGCACATCAGACAGGAGTGCTTCCTGGTCAACGATCAGCGTTCTTTCGATGCCGTTGACGACGAGAATCTTCTTGTTCATACGGTAATTCCTCCTTTTAGGTTGGTACATCAGGCGATACGCCCATTGAAAATGTTACTACCCCTCGCCCCTCCTACCAAAAGTATGCGCTTCTAAGCGAAATAGGAGGGGGACTTAAAATCTCCCTTCCTTGCTAAGGAGCACCCTCTGGGGCATAAAGGGCTGGGGGTGGTCGGTTTAGATTTATGCCCCGAACCCGCACTCCGGAAAGCTGCAGGTTGGGCATCCGAGACAGAGACCGCCATGCCCGAGTGTGGTAAAGTCGGCTTTGGACAACCTGTCACCCGCCAGAATGCGGGGAACAATCAGATCGAAGACGGTCGCCTTGTTGTACATGGCGCACCCCGGCACTCCGATGACCGGGATCGTACCGATGTATGCCAGCATGAACATGGAACCGGGGAAGGTTGGGGATCCGTAGGTAACTTCCTGCCCCCCCGCTGCCCGAATGCTGGCCGGTGTGCGGTCATCCGGATCTACCGACATTCCGCCGGTCAATATAATCATGTCGGCCCCTTCGCCCAGAAGGTCGTGGATCGCCTGTACGGTCATCGGAACACTGTCCGGAACCAGTATCTGGCGCAGCACGCTGCTCCCAAAGTCGTTGATCTTGGCCGTCATCACCGGTCCGAACTTGTCCTCGATCCGGCCGTGATAGACTTCGTTGCCGGTGGTCACCATCCCGACTTTCAGCTTTTTAAACGGTACTACCTCTATTGCCGGTGCGTTCTCACGGCAGATGTTTTCGACCTCGATGATCTTCTCTTCGTCGGTATAGAGAGGAATGATGCGGGTTCCCCCCACCAGCTTTTTGGCTGAGACCTGCTTGTTCGTATGGGAAGTGGCAAAAACGATCTCTTCAATGGCGTTAATCCTGTCGAGGGCGGCTACATTTATCCGCAGCAGACCGGGTCTGGTTGTCATCAGTCGCACTTTTCCCTCGGTCGGCGGCATCATCTGGATACCACGCCCCAGCGCTGCCTTGGCAATCCTCAGCGCTGCCGCATCTTCATGAATGAACCCTTCAGAAAGATTGAGAACATAAATGTTGTCCTTGCCAAGCTGGAGGAGTTTGTCGATATCATCTGGGGCGATAATGTGCCCCTTCTTGAAGGCCCGGCCATGGAATTCACCCGGCACGATGCGGGTTATGTCGTGAAAAAGTACTCTGCCGACCGCTTGTTGAACCGGAATTTCAGTCATCATGATTTTGTACCCTTTCTGTTCTTTGAGGTTTTAGTGACTGTGGTGATTACAGGCATGTCCGCTTTCTCCTTCATTACAGCGTCCTTCAAGGTGGCTCTGCAGAACCTCCACTTCCGGAAGGCTGCTGCTTTCGAAAAGCGCCACGTTATCGGCCAGTGACTGGGAGCTGGCCTGAAACACCTTGAACCCGCACATATTCATTACCCGCACGGAATCATCACCGATGCTGCCGACGACAATGCCGTCCAGTTGCTGCCTACTGAGAGCGCTGAACGGGTTGCAGCCGGCAAACGGATTGTTCTGGTCGCAGTTGGCGATGGCGCAGTTCAGACCGGTCTCCGTATCGATAATCGCGAAAAATGGTGCTGAGGCGAAATGGCCATAGAGAATACTCTCGGCACCGTCGTCAGCTATGACAGGGAAACATATTTTCATGGTCTACCTCCCGTAACAGTTTTTAAGTGAGTAGGTCTTGCAGGGTGTACATTGCGTTTTGTACTGCCCGAGATGCAGATAACAGAACCATGAGCCGCACTCGCTGCACTGTTTGACACGATAATCATCGGAATCAACCGATTCGCCGCATATTGCGCATTTTACCTGAGCCATCTTTTCCCCTTCGTATTGCACTGATTAATTGACAACATCCCTCTGACGCAAAAAAAAGAGGTCTCTTTCCGCAAGCGATCCTGACCGCAAGCGGAAAGAGACCTCTTCACCCCCTCCATACAGAGGGGGGCGATTGCGGTTCTCCTTTCCAGAAAAAGGGAGGCACTGCTGTTTCCGGCAGAACCAACGTCCGACCGCCATGAGAGAGAGCTCTTTTAGGCGGTACGGCTCGGAGAGTAAAATAGGTTTTTGGAATACTGTAAGGCAGTATTTATGCCAATAATAAAAACTTGTTTTCTGCTCGACTGATCATTTGGTTAAACCCAAAAAAACATTTAAATAACAGCGTAATATAATTTTGTTTTCACTATCACATTAGTTTTGTATTAAGATTGACGTAAAATACATCTCCATCTGCTACGAAAAAGTGTCTCGAAACGGAACTCATAGTTACTTCGTATGCGCTAAAACAGAACATGGAGATGTATCGCAGAGTGATCAGTAAAAACCAGCCTTGGCATCAGTCAGGCTTATGAAAATGTTTTTCAGCTGGGTGTAATGTTCGAGTATCACTTTATGGGTTTCACGTCCGATACCTGACTTCTTGTAGCCGCCGAACGGGGCGTGTGCCGGAAGGTTGTTGTAGTTGTTGACCCACATCCTGCCTGTTTCAACACCACGTGCCACCCGGAAGGCTCGGTTGATATCCTTGGTCCAAACCGCGCCGCCAAGACCGAATTCGTTGTCATTGGCCATGGCAATAACCTCTTCTTCGGTCTTGAATTTGATAACGACCGCCACCGGCCCGAAAATTTCTTCCCTGGCGACCCGCATTGCGTTGGTGACATTAGTCAGCAGCGTCGGCCTCATGAAGGCTCCCTTGTCCAAGCCGTTCTCGGTTACCCTGACACCACCACACGCTAATGTAGCGCCCTCCTGCTTTCCGATCTCAACATACTCGAGAATCTGCTTTAGCTGTTTCTGATCGACCTGGGTGCCCATGATAGTGTCTTTTTCCCACGGCAGGCCGACTTTGACGTTATTGAACGCCTTAACGGCATCGGCAACGAACCGGTCGTAAATATCTTCATGGACAAAAACACGTGAACCGGCGCAGCAAACCTGTCCCTGATTGAAGAGTATCCCTATTTGCAGCCCTTCAATTGCCTTTTCCCAAGGGCAATCGGGGAAATAAATATTGGCTGATTTGCCACCAAGTTCCAGTGTCGCAGGAATCAGTTTTTTTGCGGCTGCATCGGCTATCTGGTAGCCGATATCGGTGGAACCGGTAAAAGCAAGTTTACGAAAATCGGGGTGCTCGATCATGTAATTTCCAGCGGCAGAGCCACGACCGGTAATTACGTTTACAACTCCCGGCGGTAATACCTGATCCAGTAATTTTGCCAGTTCAAGGAGACTGAGTGGGGTCGTTGATGAAGGCTTGATTACAGTGCAGTCTCCTGCTGCCAGCACAGGGGCAATTTTCCAGGCGGCCATCAGGAGTGGAAAATTCCAGGGGATAATCTGACCTATGACGCCGATCGGTTCATGTAAAATAATGCTGAGAGTATTGTCGTCGATCATAACAGCCTCTCCCTCTTCTGTTCTGATTGCGGCGGCAAAATATCGAAAATGGTCGGAAGCAAGAGGCACATCTACCAAGGTAGTCTCTCGGATCGGTTTGCCGTTATCCATAGTTTCAACCATGGCCAGCTTTTCGGCATTGGCGTCGATCAGATCGGCAATCTTCAACAGCAATGCTGACCGTTCCTGCGGACTGACCTTTTTCCAGCTGTCCCACGCTTTCCAGGCTGCCTTCACCGCCTTGTCAACATCTTCCCTGCTGGCGTCGGCACAGGTGGCGAGTAATTCACCGTTGGCGGGATTGTAGGTCGGGATGGTCTTACCATCACTGGCAGGAACCCACTGACCATCAATATACAATTTGTAGCCGTCATCATTTACTTTCTTCATCTAGTCTCTCCTTTTTGGTTTTGTGCTGTTACTGATGTTATGTAGAGCAGGGCATATGCCAACAATAAAAAAACTTCTATATTGAATTGAACTCTATTTAGGACAACACGCTCAATCGGCTTTAAAAACAGCTTATTACAATCCAAACCGGCACATGATAACAGCCGTACAAATGGATTTCGTTTAATAAACTACTGATAATAGCGGTTTATGTGTGCTCCAGAACGGAACAAAACAATGTTGCCCATGTAACTAAACAGAACATAATAGTCTGGACTCTGGCACGTTATTGGCATGTAAAACCAGGGTCGACAGGCTGTTTTTACTTAGCTTATATTTGTATTCAAACGAGGTTTGTGGAGGTGGATGGTGGCGATAAATTCAGTCAATGGACTTGATAGAATCCGCAAGGTACGCGAGGAGTTTTTATCTCAGGGGATTGTTCCTGCCGGGGTTGTGGATAGTATAATTCTCCGCTCGTGGCAGCGCTCAGCGGAACGCGGCATCGGCATGGAGCGGGGCGAAACCCGCTGCACACCACGCTATGACCTGATGCAGCGCCGGGAGCTGAATAATGCGCTGCTGCAACGATCCCAGCCGGTTATGGAAAATCTGTATCACGAGATCTGCGGCACTTCCAGCATGGTATTGCTTGCGGATAACCAGGGAGTTGTGCTGCATTCCATCGGTGATCCTGACTTTGTCGATCAAGCCGAAAAAGTATATCTCAAGCCGGGGGGGATCTGGTCAGAAGGGGTTAACGGCACGAACGCCATCGGCACCGCGCTCGAAGAGCAGTCCGCTGTCCAGGTGTACTGCAGCGAGCACTTCATAGATAAAAACCGTTTTATCAGCTGTTCCGCCACCCCAATCTTTGATCCGAAGGGAGGGATTCTGGGGGTACTGGATGTATCCGGAGATTGGCGAGCACATCAGAAACATACTATGGCGCTGGTAAGGCTTTCAGCCCAGATGATAGAAAACCAGATGTTCGTGCCGCAATTCCCTGATGACATCATCATCTGCTTCCACCTGCGACCCGAATTCATCGGGACGCTGTATGAGGGGATTGTTGTCTTTTCTCCGGATGGTCACTTCATTGGCGCCAATCGCTGCGCCCTGCTCCAGTTTGGCTTGGACAGGGCCAGGAGTGCTGGACAGACCTTCTCCTCTCTCTTCGGATTGTCACTGGCAAAGCTCCTGGAGCAGAGTCGTTACCTGCCGCAACCGGTGCTGAAACTCCCGCTTCTTTCAGGCGTGGAGGTATATGGCCGCGTCTGGTCCGGCACGACGGTTTCGCCGGTCACATTTCTGCCAATCAGTTCCAAGGGATCAGACGTTGTAAAAAACCGTCAGCAGTCGGTAGCTGAAACGGTGGCACTCTCCGATCTGGAGCATGGCGATCCTGCCATGCAGACGATGATAGCCAAGGCGCTCAAGGTTATCGGGCACGACATACCGATAATGATCGAGGGAGAATCAGGGACCGGCAAAGAACTTCTTGCCCGGGGACTCCATCAAGCCGGACCAAGAAGGAGCGGTCCTTTCGTACCGATCAATTGTGCTGCGATTCCGGAGGGGTTATTCGAATCGGAGCTGTTTGGCTATCAGGAGGGAGCTTTTACCGGAGCAAAGCGCAAGGGAAATATCGGCAAAATCATGGAAGCGGACGGCGGCACGCTGTTCCTTGATGAAATCGGCGAGATGCCGCTCAATCTCCAGGCGCGCCTGCTGAGAACGCTTCAGGATCGCACCGTCTCACCTCTTGGCGGAACCGGAAGTCATCGGGTGAATATTGTGGTGATTTGCGCCACAAATCGCCGTGTCCGGAATGCGGTTGCAGCCGGAACTTTCCGGGAAGATCTTTATTACCGTCTTAACGGACTGCTGCTCACCCTGCCCAGCCTGAAGGAAAGAGAAGACAAGGTACTGCTATCCAGGAAGATACTTTGCGATCTTATAGGGCCGGAACGTATAGTCACAATTAGTTCCGATGTCTTCAGGATCTTTGGCAGCCACCCGTGGCCAGGCAATATCCGCCAAATGCATAATGTGCTCAGAACTGCTGTAGCGCTGCTTGGCGACGGTCATGAAATAACCGTTGCCGAGCTCTCTGACGATTTTTTGGAGCAGACTGACAGTGACATCACTGTCACGAACATGTCTGAGAATCCGTCTGACGCAAGTTGCGGTAATGAATTGCTGGTAGACGTTGAAGCCAGGTTAATCACTTCGACACTTGACCGGACCGGCGGGAATATCGCAGCGGCAGCTCGAATAATGGGGATTGGCAGAAACACGCTTTACAGGAAACTGCGAGGACAGGTTTCTGAAAGTAAGTAGCTGCTCTTGTTTTATTAATGTACCCGGTGGTGGACAAGCGACTAGTGTCTGATGAAAGCAGGAACATGACTGCCGGCTACCCCGACTGCCAGAGAAATCACCAGAACTGGCACCATCAACTCCGACCGGACAGGGGCAATCCAGATCAATCCGATATGCAGCCATCCATTATACCTCGTCCCGGTAGGCCAGTGACGGCACTTGAAAATGAATATGATTAATGCACTTCCAGTTGCAATGACCAGATGATGTCAGGTTGAAAGCCGTGATACGGGATCACCCAGACAAATCTGCCAAACAGGATGCTTGACGCCCCGATGTGACAGCTTCGCAAAACAATGTCCACTACCTTGGCCTAGCCGGAGCGCTTCTTATTATCTGTTCTGCCTTTGATATAGGTGTCCATGTTTTTCCGTATTCACTTGGGCGCTATCGACTTGGCTTCAAGAAACACATTCCGGAAACGCAAAAAAAGAGCCGTCCCGGATTGGGGCGGCTTGTGAATTTCCATTATAAGCGGACGAACTATATTTAATGTCTATGCTGCCAACTTATCTACAGTATCAACTTCGTAGAAAGAATCTTTGTCGTTGTTCAAGCATTTAGGGCATTCAAGAGCCGAAAAATCTGCGCTGACCGTAATGGGTGAGAAGTCTTTTGCCAAGCTCTGGTAATAACAAATCCCACATTCAAACGTACTATTCGTTTCCATAGTTATCTCCTTTTAGTTCTTGTGATGTTTTTATTCGTCCGTTTCATGCGTTCATTCAAACAAACGTTCGTTTATATCCCATGCATAAAAAAACACCCAGCCGTTTACCTAAGAATCCCTCTTGTAAATATATCCATAATATTCCTGATCAATTGTTCGTCTCGCTTCGGTGAGTGATCGACCAGTTCAGCAGTTGCCGGTTCAAGCAAAAAATAGAAATTGATCATCCCGGCCAAGGCCAGTACCGTATCGGAGGGATTCAAGCCCTCCCTGAATTTTTCATGGGAAAGACCGTAGGTGAAGGTATCCATTAACATCTGCACCACTTTTTTGATCGCCGGTTTTATGATTATCTCAAAACTGGCAGTGGGATTAGTCAGTTCACTGGTATAAAATTTGAGCAGATACGGGTTCTTGCGATAGCGGGAAACCGTAGCGCGTACATACAGTTCAAATTTTTGAAGTGTGTCTATTTCCATCTGTGCGATATCTTCAAGCTTGCCCAAAATGGCAAACTGCTCCGTTAGTACGGCTGCATAGAGTCCCTCTTTGCCACCAAAATAGTACGATACCATGGAAAGATTTACACCCGCAGCAGTGGCCAGTTCGCGCACACTTACCCCGTATAATCCCTTTGCAGCAAACAACGGGGTTGCTGCTGAAATCAGGTTGTTACGACAGTCATTGTCAGCCACCTATGAACCCCTTTACTCAATTCTGCAACATTGTCATTCAAACGTTTGATTGATAACAATTCTACTCCAAACAAATACAAAAAGCGAAAGAAATTTACACATGTAAAATGATATAGGATATTTGTTTATACTTCTAATTAGAACCAATCCACCGCTTTTGCACTCTCCCCCTCCAGCGGGGGGAGGGAAATTTTTGGTAGCCATTACGTGAATTTGTTCAATTCAGTATTAAACAGGACAGGCAGACCGTTACCTGTCAAGTAGATCCCGCACCTTCCGCAGCAGTTCAAGGGGTTGGACCGGCTTCATGATAAGTTCAGTTTCTTCATCAAATACGCCTTGGCCCTGAATGATATCCATGGTGTAGCCGCTGAAATAGATGATCTTTACGTCGGGATCAAGCAGTCTGATTTCGTAAAACGCTTCCTTGCCGTTTTTTTGGGGCATGATGATATCCATCAGGATGAGCTTGACTGTATCTCGGTGCTCCCTGAATTTTTCAACGGCGTCCTGTCCGTCCTTGGCAGGAATAACTGTGTACCCGAAACTGGTGAGGACTTCCTGTGTGAGCGTTAGAACGGTAGCGTCATCCTCGGCGACAAGAATAGACTCCGTTCCACCTTTCGACGGTGCTGAAGTGAAGATCTCCACATCCGTTGCCTGTTCCATCTCGATCAGGGGGATATAGATGCGGAAAGTGGTGCCGATCTGCGGTTCACTGTACACATTAATAAAGCCGTGATGATGCTTGATGATCCCGTACACAATCGCCATGCCGAGTCCGGTCCCCTTGCCCACCTCCTTGGTGGTAAAAAAAGGTTCAAAGATCCTGCTTTTGGTCTTTTCGTCCATCCCGATGCCGGAATCAGATATTGATATCAGGGCATAACGCCCCGGTTTACCATAGCCGTTGGCTTGAACAAAAGATGCATCGATATCCAGCAGTCCGGTCCTGATGGTCAGTTGGCCACCTTTCGGCATGGCGTCGCGAGCATTTGTGGCCAGATTGACCAGAACCTGTTCGATCTGGCCGCTGTCGATATTGACCAGCGGTTCGGTACTATCGAGTTGCGATGTAAGTTGAACGTCTTCTCCGATGATCCTGACGAGAAATTTCTGAACCTGCCGCACAACATCATTCAGGTTGGCAACCCTGGTTTGTATTTCCTGTTTGCGGCTGAACGTCAGCAAGCTTCGGGTCAACTGTGCAGCTTTATCCGCAGCTTCAATGATACGCTCCAGTTTCTCCTTCTGAGGGGAGTCCAGTGCGAAATCTCTGCTCAACATGTTGCCATAGCCCATGATCACCATAAGGATGTTATTGAAATCATGGGCCACCCCTCCGGCCAGTTGTCCGATCGCGTCCATTTTCTGAGACTGTAAAAGCTGCTCTTCCAAATGTTTGCGATCGGTAATGTCTTCAGCAATGCCCAACAGGTAACGGGCATTTCCCCCGTTATCAAAAAGCGGGATCTTCTTGACGCGCAAGATGCGGTCGTCACCTGATCTTGTTTTTGCCATCTCTTCCGGGATTTCAAGCAGATCGCCCCGTTCAAGCACTTCCCGGTCTTTCCGGGTGAAGAATGCCGCCTGCTCTTCAGGAAAAATATCACGGTCGTTTTTACCCAGCAGTTCTTCCCGTGAGTAACCTAGCAGTTCCTCGCCAGCCTTGTTTAAGGCGACATAACGGAGTTCAACCGCATCTTTCACGAAGACCATGGCAGGAATATTGTCGACTATATTCTTGAGAAACTCTTCGCTCTCGCGCAGGTCCTCAAGCCGCTGCTGCAATTCGGGGTAATAGGTTTTGCGGACAGAGTATTCACCAAATCCGGCCAGTTTTTTCTGCAGCACCTCCAACGAGTCAGGGGTGTCAGAGCGATTCTTCATATACTACCTCAATATCTCTCTGAGACGCTTTTCTCGGATTGGTCGCCATGCAGGGATCTTTCATGGCGTGGTCGGTGAGGAAGTTCATATCGCAGCGACTCACACCCAGCTCGTTCAACGTTCGGACAATACCTACCGCAGACTTCAATTCTCTGATGTGATTGAGCAGGGCCGATTTTTTTTGACCGGAGCCCATCCCGCGCAGGTCGAGTCCCATCGCCTCGGCAATATGCTCAAAACGCTCCGGCGCTGCAGGCAGATTGAAGGCGATGACGTGGTCGAGCAGGATGGCATTGCACTCGCCGTGAGCGATATCGAGAGCCCCGCCCAAGCTATGGGCCATGGCGTGAGTAGCCCCCAGGATGGCATTGGAAAAGGCCAGTCCCGCCTGCAGACTTCCCTGCATAACATTGCTGCGCAACTCCAGGTCGTCGAGGTTTGCAATGGAGGGGAGGAGATTCGAAGAGATCAGGCGGATTGCCTCAATGGCGTGCAGATCGGTCATCGCTGAACGGGCCGTCGAAACGTAAGCCTCTATGGCGTGGGTCAGAGCGTCAAGGCCGGTGCAGGCAGTGAGATAGGAGTCCATGGTGGTCAGGGTGGCCGGGTCGATTAATGCCAGGTCGGGGACGACGGATTTGCTGATGATGGCAAATTTGACCTTTTCGAGCGGATTGCTGATAATGACGAACTGCGAGACATCAGCTGAGGTCCCTCCGGTGGTCGGAACGCAAATCAGAGGAGGTATCGGCAGCTTTACCATATCTACTCCTTCGAACTGCAGGATGTGCCTGTCGTTGGAAGTGACAATACCGATACCCTTGGCGCAATCGATGGGGCTGCCGCCACCTACTGCTATAATTACATTGCATCGTTCCGATCGGTAGAGTGCGACGCCTGCCATTATCTCATCAACCTTGGGGTTGGATGAAACCCCTGTAAACAGCGCAAAAGGCAACCCTTCTGCTTCGAGGCTGTCGGTCACATCTCCGGTCCATCCGGCCGCCACTACACCCGGATCGGAGACGACCAGGATTTTTCGGCCTCCCAGGTTTTTGGCATAGCGTCCGGCCAGACGCCGCGCTCCCACACCGAAAATGAATTCAGGAGCCACAAACTTCCTCAGTTCAAAACCCTCTGCCATGACATCTCCCTGCTAGTTAGCTAAAACGATATTTTATCTCACACGTTGATATTCATCAATACATTTTGTGTGTCTGCTCATAAAAATAAACGGGGGTGCTTGTCGAATAAGCACCCCCGTTCTATTCTCGTATCGCGTTATCTTGGTAGCTTTACCGCTACGGTTGCCATCCCTCTAATGGGTCCTGGCTGTTTATTGTGAATTCACGCTTTCGAGTACAGATCTGTTAAATGGTTTCCATCAGATATCCGGATGAAAACGAAATAAGATCACTAAAACGGAAGCTTGCCATAACCCATCAGACCAAATGCCGGAGCCAGAAGGCACGTGAAACTGAGGACAATAAACATGGTTGCAGCAACTTTGGGGTTGATCTTGCCGTAGGTCACACCGGTAACGGTAAAGCAGATAACAACAAATGTCAGATTCATAAACGCCAGATAGGGAACAACACTGATAATGGTTTTACCATCAGGCTTCACGCCGCCGCCGGTGGCATAAAGGAATGCGTATACTGCGCAGACGATACCGACAAGGAGAGCTCCGTTTCCAACTGTTCTCAAATCTTCCACACCGGTCAGAAGGGCATGGCCCGTTTGCAGATACAGAACACCGAAAACAAACAGCAGTCCAGCTGTAAAGGGATCAGCGAATACAGCCGCCTGAATAGTTGCTCCAATAACGACAATAGTTCCAACCACGGCGCTGACGAAACCGGTGCTTTTTACCTCGCCATACCCAAGAAAAAACATACCAACCGGAACCCACATAATACTGATCAAAACAAGTAGCGCTAACGTCATGACACTCTCCTTAAATTTAAATTACAGTCCCTCTCCCGGTCGCTGCCGGGAGGGGAGCAAAGGGATACTTATTCGGCTGTGGTCGGATCGATCATGGTACGTACTTCAGAAACGCTGTTGGCGGGGAATCCCCCTTGTCTGGCGTGTTCAAGTACCATTTCCTTGTTCGGCGCAATGTAAATACAGTAAATCTTGTCGTCGGTCACATAACTTTGTACCCATTGAATCTGCGGTCCAAGTTCGGTAAGTACACTGCAGGATTTCTGTGAAATTGCCTGTAATGTTTCAGCCGGTAATTGTCCTGCCCCAGGTAGTTCACGTTCAATTACATACTTTGGCATGATGGCCTCCTTAACCGGATATCTGCTGTCTGTTACCAGAAAAATGTTGACCCGAGAGCAAACTGATTTGATTTCTGGGTTGCGCCATCCATCCAGGTGTTTTTGGCGTTGGTGTATTCAGCGGTAAACTTGGTGAAGTTGTTGAAAGCGTAGGTAACTGATACTGTAGCCGCTCCCTGGGTTTTTATTTGGGAAATACCGTTAATTGTGTCTGTAGGTCCGGTGCTGGCCAAGTCAACAGCTATCTTGTCGTAGTCGCTCTCATTCTGACGTGACTGGCCGTAATTAACACCCACTGTGACCGCAGGGGTCAGAGCGTAGGTGGCTTGAGCCAAGAAGCCCCAATGGGTTCTCTCTTTTCCTGCGCCATCAATGGAGGTCGAACCAAGGAAGTCGCCATCCTGTACGCTGACCATGCCGAGTCCTTTGCCGTAATATCCTGAACCCATTAGGCCGAGGCCGTTCTTCATTGTTGCGCTGGCTCCGTATGCGGCACCAGTTGACTTGATTTTATCTCCATTGCTACGTTCCCCACTCTGATACAACCCGGAAAGCCATACCTGAACGGCAGTGTCACCAAATTTATTGGCATAGGAAACCTCTGTCTCAAGACGAGGCGAAGATCTTTTCGTCGTGTCGCCACTTACTTTGTACGGCTCGCCGATAGAGACGGCCACTTTGGTTCCGCCCATATCCGGTGTGGTATAGCGAAACTGCGGGCCAAAATTGGTATAGAGATAGCCGTATCCGATATGGCCGAGCGTTGTGTTGCCCTGAAAAGCGGCGCCGGGAACAACTCCTGCCGACAGCAGCGTCATGTCATTGAGAATGTTTTTACCCTGATAAAGGTTGAGGGCGCGACCAACGAGCAGTTCGCCGGCTGATCCTTTAGCGGTGTAAAAGAATTCGCGAAAATCGATATTCGGGTTTGTGTTGAAGCGATTGCCGTTTGCGCTGTTCTGAAGCGCGGGATAAATACCGACTCTGACGGACGAGTCCACGCCGTTGGTTGTAGGAGCCTTGACGTTGAAGGCGACGACAGACGGCAGCAGGCCGATACCGGTACCAAAGCGCTGATCACTTTCCGATTCGTTGCCACCGATACTGAGCAGGCTTAACGAATGGCCGGCGCCCGGCCCTTTCCCTGTCGACGTGTAGTACGAGAACAGATCAACAATGCCGTCGGTACTGAACTCCCAGCCGTTTGGGCCTCCGACAACAACTGCTGCATTCGCCGGTGTGCTTGCGATCATTGAAGACGCTGCCAGAAGTCCAAGTGTTAATAGTGTACTACTTTTCATAATCCATCCCCTCTCTTCCAGTTAATTTAGTTCCTTAAAACAGACATGTTCATACTTACAGGGTCACTCATCACAATTTTTTTGGGTAATACCTTATTACTTAGGCGCTGTGGCTGAATATGATTGGCCGCTCCTTTCTCAAGATTTTGTATTCACCAGCAAGGTTGTTTGTGTCTGGTGGTAAATTACCGCTCCAGTCGTATGTGCTTGTCTTGGTTTGATTCGCCACACGCCATTTGGTTTATAATGCCTACACAGCTGGCGAAGCTTTTGCAACTGCAGTGCCAAAAGTAAAACACTGGTTTTTTGTAATGATATTAATGTGTTATGGTAAATATTGGGGTGGGCTATTTGTTGTATGAAAGTGTAGACAAACGGGACATATTTTCTAACATACTGTATTTATTATATGATATTATTATGAGGCAGAGTTCTACACCGTGGAGAATTGTCGCAGATACAAGGATTCGATTGATATATAGATTGAGTGGTACCGTTTTTTATAAATATTAGTGAACGAATGCGGAAAAAATCAAAAAACATAGAACTTGGTTCTGTATTGGGCACGAGCATTGCTTGTAAAAATAACTCCCTCTCTCTATCAGTATGGGATATGAAAGTGGCTTGCTACGAAAGGCATGTAATGGAAATATATCGGAACAGCACATTGCATAATTATAAATTTGAAGTTCCTGAAATAATTTTCGGCAGAGGCATGTTAAGCCAGGTGGGTCAGTGCGCCCGCCGGCTTGGAGGCAAAAAAATATTTCTGGTAAGCGACAAGGGGCTTTTTCACGCCGGTTGGGTTGATCTGGCCATGCGAAGCCTTCTTGATGCTGACCTCGAATTCATCTATTTTGACGGAATAACCCCGAACCCCAAGGATCATGAGGTGAAAACAGGGGTTAAGAAGTATTTACGCCACGGTGCTGATGTGATTGTCGGTCTTGGTGGTGGCAGTTCCATGGATGCGGCGAAGGCGATCGCCATTCTTGTATCAAACGGAGGGGAAATTAGTGACTACGAGGGACCGGACCGTATCATTCGCCCCCTCCCACCTTTGGTTCTCTGCCCGACGACATGCGGCACCGGTTCTGATGTTTCGCAGTTTGCAATAATCAGCGATACCGGGAACCTTCGTAAAATATGCATCATGAGTCGCTGTGTTGCCCCGGATATCAGCCTGACAGACCCGGACACGCTGGCAACGCTTCCGGATGAATATGTCGGTACCACCGCTACCGATGCCTTGAGTCATGCCATGGAAGCCTTTTTCTCGATTGCTTCCACTACTCTCACAGATGTCCATGCCATCAAGGCATTGCGGCTTCTGTCAGGCAGCCTGGCAAATGCTGTTCATGAACGCAGACCGGAAGATCTGGAGAACCTCGCTCGAGCCAGCCTGCATGCTGGAATGGCTTTTTCCAATTCCATGCTTGGTATCGTCCATGCTCTCGCCCACCCGATAGGTGGTCTCTATGACGCGAACCATGGCAGTATCAATGCTATTTTACTTCCGGAAGTGATTCGATATGACATTCCGGTTGTTACCGAAAAACTTCAGGAACTTGCCTGGGGGCTTGGGCACCGTGCCAATGGCGATATTAGCGCCGCCAGTGAAAGAATTCAGGAAACGCTTGACTCGCTTCTTGAGGCCAGCGGTGCCCCGCGCAGCCTGCGCAGTATCGGAGTCCTGCGCGAGGATCTGCCGGAATTGGCGCGTCAGGCGCTCAAGGATGTCTGTATTGTCACTTCTCCGCGTGAAGCAGATGAAGAAGACCTTCTGCGCATTCTGGAAAGGGCTTATTGATGGGAAGGGCTGCTGTTCGGGCAAAGATTGATGAATTGGCTCTTGAGCGGCTGCTTGGACTGGACAATTCAAAAATCGGTTTTTATGCCGAGGTTAAACAGAAAATACACGAACTGGAGGCGGCCAATCTCGGGCTGCGCAGTAAAAGCAGCGAGCTTCAGGCCATGTTTGATTCCATCAGTGACGGCGTTATTGTGTATGATAACAACGGTATGGTGCAACATCGAAATCATGTTTGTCCGCAGTATTTTCCGCAAAAAACCCTTCCTGGCTGTTCATGCCGTGAACTCTTTCATCCGGAGTATGAATCAGCTCCCCATGATTGTCCCGTTGAACGCGCCCTGGCAGGCGAAAGGGTGGAAATCTCGATGACGTCTCAAAACTCAGACATGAAAGACAGTTACTTTGATGTTACAGCGACGCCGATCGAGGACAATAAAAGCGAACAAAAACGTGCTCTCGTTTTTCTTCGCGATGTAACGGAAAAACGTCTGCAGGAACTCCAGCTGATGCAAGCAGAGAAACTCTCCAGCATTGGCGTCCTGGCGGCAGGTGTCGCCCACGAGATCAACAACCCGCTCTCGTCGGTTGCGGGATACGCGGAGGCCCTGCTCAGGCGTTTTTCCGAGGAGAACTCGCTGACTGAAGATCGACGGTTTGATGATTTCCCAAAATATCTGCAGGTAATCGTTCGGGAATCGTACCGCTGCAAAGGTATCATTGACAGCCTGCTTTCCTTCAGCCGCAAGTCAGACGGCTCTCTCAGCAATGTCGACATAAATGATGTGCTGAGCGAAGTTCTGGAGCTTGTAAGGTACAAATCCCGCTACGAAAAGATCGAAATCCGGACAAATTTCCAGTCTGACATACCGGATGTTATCGGCGATCCGAGCGGACTTCGCCAAGTGTGCTTGAATCTTTTGCTGAACGCACATCAAGCGATCCATGGGGCAGGTATTGTGGAAATTTCCACACGCATGATCGATACGTCAACAGTACAGTTTGAGGTCAGGGATACCGGCTGCGGCATCCCCAAGGAGACCATCGACCAGATCTGGAATCCTTTTTTTACCACAAAAGATGTTGGGAAGGGGCTTGGCCTTGGATTGGCGGTCACGTACAACATTATTAAACGCCTTGGCGGTGATATCAGTGTTGAAAGCCAGGTAGGCATAGGATCAAAATTCAGTGTGAGGATGCCGGCATGCCAGAAATAGTTCGAAACGACACGAAAGTTCTTGTTGTCGAAGACGACAAATCTCTACGGGAGCTGCTTCAGATGGAGCTGTCACGATCAGGGTATAAAGTGACTGCCACATCAAGTGGTGAAGAGGGTTTGTGTGCCTATCGCGAGGAGATATTTAATGTGGTCCTCCAGGATATCCGGATGCCCGGTATGGATGGCGTTGAAACCCTCAAACTGATGAGAGCGGAATCAACTATTCCGGAGATCATCATGTTTACCGGTCATGGCACCATTGAGACTGCTGTGGAATGCATAAAACTTGGAGCCTATGATTACCTTACAAAACCGATAAAGCTTGATGAACTGGAAATGCTGATCGACAAGGCATGCGAAAAAAATCGTCTGCGACTTGAAAATATTAACCTTAAAAAAGAGATCAAACGCTTTGAAAATCATCGCATCATCGGCAAAAGTCCACAGATTCAGAAGGTGCTGGATACCGTTCAGCGCTGGGGGGTAACCGACGAGCACGTGCTTATCACCGGAGAGAGCGGCACCGGCAAGGAGTTGATTGCCAGGGCGGTACACGACGCAAGCCGTCGTTCAAGCAAACCGTTTGTCACCGTCAACTGCGGGAGATTTGACGCCAATACTGCGGAAAGCGAGCTTTTTGGACACATGCAGGGTGCGTTCACCGGCGCGAATAAAATGCGGGCTGGACTGTTCGAGCTGGCGGACACCGGCACTCTGTTCATGGACGAAGTGTCGGAGATGCCGCTTGACGTACAGGTCAAACTCCTTCGCATCCTCGAAACCAGCACATTCCGACGTATGGGTGGGAGTCACGATATTCGGGTAAACGTCCGCTTCGTCTTTGCCTCCAACAAGATTCTGGCCGACTGTGTCAGCCGTGGTGAATTCAGGGAAGACCTTTACCATCGGATCAACCTGCTGCCGATCCCCCTGCCGCCTCTGCGTCAGCGTGCCGAGGATGTTATCCCGCTCGCCTGGTTCTTCATTCAGCAGTGCAATGAAAATGAATCGCGAAACTGGGAAATTACCGATGAGGCGATGGCTTCACTTTGCGCCTACCAGTGGCCGGGTAACGTCAGGGAACTGCGCAACACCATGCGCAGAGCCTGTATCCTTGCCAACGATCCGGTTATTACTCCGGATCTGTTTCCTTTCACACCTCAAAAAACGGTGTACTCACCGGTTGCAAACGTACCACGAACCGAAAACTCAACCTTTACCGCCTCACCACTCTGGGTTGTCGAGCGCGATCATATCCTGATGGTTCTTGAGCTGGTAGACCAGAACAAGAGCCAGGCTGCCAAGCTGCTGGATATAGACCGTAAAACCCTTTACAGCAAACTTGAACGCTACGGCTTGGAAACCTGAGGATGATTTATGGCCCTTCATGACTCCATTGGCAGAACCATCAATTACCTGCGTCTTTCGGTTACCGATCGCTGCAACCTGCGCTGCAGATACTGCATGCCTGAGGACGGGATCGCCAAGTTTACACATGGTGACATTCTCAGCTACGAGGAGCTGTTCAGAATTGCTCGAGTAGCCGTCTCGATCGGCATTGACAAAATTCGTATAACCGGCGGCGAGCCACTGGTACGTAAAGGGATTATCCCGTTTTTGCAGCAGTTGGCTGGAATCCCCGGCCTGGAACAACTGGTATTGACGACCAATGGCGTGCTTCTTGAAAAAATGGCTCCCGAACTGCGGAGCTCCGGGGTACAACGTCTCAACATCAGCCTCGATTCCCTCAATCCGGAAACCTTCAGGCAAATTTCCCGCTGTGGCGACCTGAAATTTGTCCTGGCCGGTATAGATGCAGCAAAAGAGTGTGGTTTCCCTATAAAACTCAACATGGTGGTAATGCGTGGTATCAACGACCACGAACTGATGGATTTCGTCAACCTGGCAACGACATCTGCTGTAACAGTCCGTTTCATTGAATATATGCCGGCAATCCGTGAGCATAACTGGCAGCGACTGGTGGTGCCGGGGGCTGAAATCCTTGCCCGGCTTGAGCAGCGTTTCACGCTGATTCCACTTGAACAGGCTGCGATGGCAGGCCCGGCCCGCAACTTTCGAATACCTGGATCTCATGGCTCTCTTGGGGTTATAACACCGGTTTCTCATCACTTCTGCTCTGAATGCAACCGGATCAGAGTAACGGCATCGGGGCTGGCCAAAGGATGTCTCTTTGCCGGGGACCAGATGGATTTGAAATCCGCTCTGCAAAGTGGTTCGAACCAGCTTCTCGCCAGTGCATTGTGTGCAATTGTAGATACCAAACCGGATCGTCATCATATGTGCCTGGAGGAGTGTCATCATCAGGCATTCAGCATGTCGTCAATCGGCGGTTGAGCATACATAAAGGAGTTCATTCATGTCAGCTACTGTTCTCGCAGTCTGCACCAGTTTGAATAAAGGTGAACGAAAAACACCTGTCCCGTCGGTTGAGCTTGTCGCTGAACATGGCATGGCAGGGGACGCCCATGCCGGAGACTGGCACCGTCAGGTCAGTCTGCTTGCCCAGGAAAGTATCGACAAGATGCGGGCCATGGGATTATCCGTCAGCGCAGGTGATTTTGCCGAAAATATCACCACCACCGGGATTGACCTTGCCTCGCTTCCGATCGGCACGAGGCTCAGCATCGGTTCAACGCTTCTGGAAGTTACCCAGATAGGCAAGGAATGTCACACCCGCTGTGCGATCTACTATCAGGCCGGAGATTGTGTCATGCCAAAAGAGGGAATCTTCGCCAGGGTGCTGAAAGGGGGAGTTTTGAGCGCCGGCACGGATATTCTGCTCGTCTCGCCGTAATCCTCTACTATACGGCCTCAATTGTGGTGATTCTCCACATTCACCGGAAGAGATGACCGTTGCTTTTTTCTACACACCGATCTTCTGCTATTACAAAATCAGCCAATCAACCTCGACCCGACCCTGTTACATCACGCAAAACCAGCTGAAATCAGCTTTGAGGTGCATTGATGCCGCTTCCGGCAGCACTGGGTACTATTTCTACAGCGTAGAAATAGTACCCAGTCTGACTGTATATGGTTGTGATGTCAATCGAATGCAGCTGTTCATCCCGGACTGAACCTAAGCTGACATGGATACCATTCAAAAAGAGCAGGAGAAGCAGGGTTGGATTTACAAGATGGTATGTCTTATGCAAACTAAAATAGTAAAGTACATATTTGAGCTGGTTAGGAGATTATGAACATGCCATGGTATATGAATCCCGACGCAACGCGCAAGGTCCTGAACAGGATCGCAAATCGCCATTCGTGCGCAAAGCTTCAGGATCTTCAGCTGGTTCTGGATACTGCGACGCAAAAAATATGGAGCAAGCAGGAATACTTTAATTCTACGAACGTCACCCACCGCGACAGTTATTAACTGGTTACTACCATTCATAAGGACACATACGGAATGACTTCCTGCAAACCGATGGAAACTTTACGAAAATGGGAACTGGGGCCCCCAAAAACTCTGACCATTGCCATCACCGGCACCTGTAATCTCGCCTGCCGTCATTGCTGGGTTGAAGCAGGTGTGCTGTCGGCGCCCGCCCACGTACCGGCGCGGATTCTCAGACGGTTGATCAGGGAGTTTGCGGCACTGGGCGGTGAGGGGCTTCGTTTCACCGGAGGTGAACCGCTCTGTCATCCCGAGTGGCTGGAACTTATGCGCTATTCCCGTGAAAACGGTTTTCAGACGCTTTCTCTTCAGACAAACGGCATGTTGTTCAGGGGTGAGCACATGACCGCATTGCGCGAACTTGATTTTCCCGGACTTTCAATCCAGATCAGCCTGGACGGGGCAACGGCCGCGACCCATGACCTGGTTCGTGGCACGGGCGCCTTCACCGGAACGCTGGATGGAATCCTGAAGCTCGTTCAGGAAGGACTTGCAGGGCGGATATCACTTTTTATTACTGAAATGCGTCACAATCTGGAAGAAATCCCTTTAATACTTGAGTTTGCCGACAGCATGGGTATCAACTCCGTAAGCAGCGGCGCCATTCTTCTTTGTGGACGGGCGGCTGAAGGGGCTGCCGTCTTCCCTCCCGACACTGAACAGTATCTACGACTGCTGGAACGTTTCGACAGAGATCTCCGCTTTCGGGAGCTCTACAGGAGGATCGGCAGGGTCGCTGCATTGGAGTGGCGGGCAGGTGAGGCTGCCCGCCCGGACTGCTGTACATTTATCGAAAACCCGTACCTCACCCCATTCGGAAGGCTCTATCCCTGTGTGATGTGCCACTCGGTTGAATACTCCGTCACCGGAGTTTTTGACAAAGGGCTTGCTGCTTCCTTTGTCGAAGGAGCTCCGCTCTGGTCATCTCTGCTTCAGCTCAGCCGGAGCCGCGCCGAGGCAATTCCGGAATGCCGTGATTGCCCGGGAAAACTTTGTTGTGCCGGCGGCTGTATGGGGCGCGCCTGGGGGAGCTGCGGAAATGTACTGGGCGCTGATGACCGGTGCGGTGTGAGACGGGCTATCTACCATCACTCATAAAATTTCATTTCATTGAGCCTGCCAGGAGTACTGGGAGTTTTTTCCCCACTGTAGACAAAATCCATACCCCAAATAGTACACAAAGTGGACATTGTTATATAAAACTGTTTCAACCCACCCCACTTAGTTGCCCCATCTGCTGACACCTCCCTCACAACACTTCGTATCTTATTGTTATACATCATTATTTAATGTTGGCATTCAACTTGCTAAAGACAATAACAACTCGTTCATGATGAGTCCCGAACTAGTGATACCCGGCTCATTTTCATCATAGAGAGATGTTCGTAAAACCAGGTTTTGAGTGGGTGGGCAAATTTCAGGAAAGGACAGATGGAGCAGTGATCGTAGCAGCACAATACAATCAAAGCAGGTCAAAAAACACACACCACAAAAGGAGGTAGTACCCATGTCACACAACAAAGATGTAAAACGGACCCTTAAGAATGAAAGACTGGAATACCCGATCAAGATGATGCACGCGTATCCTTCCGTAAATGTCGGTTGGGGCGCACATACAATGGTTGGCAATGATGCCAAATCACTGGGTATGACTAATGCCCTGATCGTAACCACCGGCCTGAAGGGCACCGGTATTGTCGAGACAATTCAGGGTGTGCTGAAGGCTGCCGGGGTTGAATCAACGGTGTTTGACAAAGTAACACCCAATCCCAAGGACCATGAAGTCATGGCAGGCGCCAAGGTATTGGCTGCCGGCAAATTCAATGGCATCATCAGCCTTGGCGGCGGTAGCTCACACGACTGCTGCAAGGCCATCAAACTCGTCCACAGCCATGACGGCCAGGATGTCCGCACCTTCGAAGGCGCATTCAAGGCAACCAAGGCAAACACGATTCCCCAGCTTGCCATCAACACCACATCAGGAACCGGTTCGGAAGTATCATGCTTCTCGATCATCAACCATACCGACAAGAAGTACAAGATGGCCCTTTTTGATCCGAACTGTACCCCAAGCAAGTCCGTCAATGACCCGCTGATCCATCAGTGTATGCCTGGCGACCTGGCCGGTTACACCGGTATGGACGCACTTGCACATGGCGTCGAAGCCATCACTTCCCGCCTGGGCGTAGTCTCCGCCTACGGTCCCGGACTGAGCGCCATATCCTTGATCTTCGGCAACCTGCGTCAATCGGCAATGAACAGAAACAATGACAAAGCTGTCGAAGCGATGGTATGGGCTGAAATGGCCGCAGCGTACAGCTTCAACAGCGCCGGTCTCGGCCTTATCCACAGCATGGCTCATGCTCTGGGCGGAATGTACGATGCTCCTCATGGACTCTGCAACGCCATCGGTCTTGGCCCGGTCATGAAATTTAACCTCCCGGCCTGCCCTGAGCGTTTCAGAATGATGGCACAGGCAGCCGGGATTGATACAAACGGCATGTCCGACATGAAAGCCGGCGAAGCATTCATCCAGGCTTGTCTGGAACTGAAAGCTGACCTGGGCATCACCAAGACCTTCACGGATCTCGGTTTGCTTGAAAAAGACGTTGAAGGGCTGTCACGTTTCTCCGTAAACGATATTTGTACAGAAGGTAACCCGACTGATACCGGTCTGAAGGATATGATCGAAATATTCCATCAGTGCATGTAGTCTTTGTCTGAATCATTGTCTCCCATTGCAATGATATGCCGCTGGCTCCGAAGGGTTGATACCCCTCACCGGATGCCAGCGGTTTCTTTTATCGAAAAACCGCGCAATAGTTGAAAACAGCACATATTTTTTACGCATAGGCGTGAAGATTGCAGTGAAACAGCAGTGCTGGAAAGCTCACTAAATTTAACGATACGAGGCCATCATGATTACCGAACAAGGGGTTAAGGATCTTCTCAGCACCAGTGGCTACATCGCCGATGATACAATCGCCACCGCCGTTTTCCTGGCCCTCCGCATGGAGAAACCGATCCTGATCGAAGGACCTCCCGGTGTTGGAAAGACCGGCCTGGCCAAGGCCCTCTCATCCGCCCTGGATTTCCCCCTGGTACGGTTGCAGTGCTACGAAGGGATCGACGAAGGAAAGGCACTCTACGACTGGGAATACGGCAAGCAGCTGCTCTATACCCAATTGCTGCGTACCCAGCTTGATACCTACCTCTCCGTGTCGGCTGATCTGCGAGAAGCCGTCGAGCGTCTTTCCGCTGAAGAGAGCCTGTTCTTCTCCAAAAATTTCCTGGTACAGCGCCCGATCCTGCGCAGTTTCATGTCGGAAAAACGCTCCTTGCTCCTTATCGATGAGATCGACCGCTCCGACGATGAGTTCGAAGCACTGCTTCTAGAGTGTCTGAGTGACTTTCAGGTCTCGATTCCCGAATTGGGGGTCATCGAAGCCAAAAGAAAGCCGCTTACGATTTTGACCAGTAACGGCACACGGATGATTTCCGACGCATTGCGCCGCCGCTGCCTGTATTTATATATCGGGTATCCGGAACTGGAGCGGGAAGTTGCGATCGTCCGGGTAAAATTCCCCGAAATCTGTGATACTTTGGCGCGCCAGATGGTGGAATTCCTGCGCAAGACCCGCGAGCTGAATCTGCGCAAACCCCCCAGTGTGTCCGAAGCACTGGACTGGGCCCAGGTGATTTCAATCCTGAAGGCGACAAAGTTGACCCCCGAAGTAGTCGCCAATACAGTGGGCGTGATTGCCAAGCACCAGACCGACCTGCAGAAGGTAACTGATTTGGCTCTGCAGGAATTGAGCTGATCATGGAACGGATTATCGCCGGCTTTGTCGCCGCTCTTCGTGAAAGTGGTATCCGTGTTTCCCCCGGTGAAAGCCTGGATGCGGTTCAGGCCCTCGGGATCTGCGGCATGGAAGGGCGCAGGTCATCACGGCAGCTTCTGCGCCTGACGCTGGTAAAGAACGTCAATGATATTCCTATCTTTAACGAGGTCTTTAACCGGTATTTCAGCCGATACAAATTCTTCGACCCGGACATGAATGTTCCTGAACTCATGGATGCAGCTATCGTCAGCATGGAGGGGGAATTCAACTACCTGGATCAACTGCCGGGTGACGACCACGACGATAACGGCCCTCTGCTCAAGCTTGACAGCGATATCAATCCGGAAGATCTGGCTGAATTAAAAAGTCTGACCGAGATCGATCCGGACGATATGGACGGGATAGAAATCGTTGTCCAGATGAAAGGGTACCGCGGGAAAGCAAAAAAAGCACCCCGTCCAACCAGGCGCTATACGCAAAATCCACTCACAATCGAACTAAACAAAAGCAATAGTACCCAGATGGGCATTACTTTTACTCCGGAAGAGCAGATCGCCATGCAGGATGTGGTATCCCGAATGATGCTGCGTCTCCGCAAAGATATGAAGCGGATGAAGAATAATCAGAGTCGCGGGAAATTACATGTCATCAAGACAATCCAGAAGAATTACCGCCACGACATGGTCCCGTTCCAGGTGGCGCTGCGTCGCAAACGCCGGGAAAAACCGAGGTTGGTGGTCCTCTGCGATGTCAGCTTTTCAGTGAGCCATGCGTCCCGTTTCATGCTGTTGTTGCTCCATACCTTGCATAACCAGATGCTGGATGTCCGCAGTTTTATCTTCAACCGTGAGGTTGCTGAAATCACCGAAATGCTCGCCAACATGCCGGTCAACGACCTGATGGAAACCATAGATACGGGTGACATCGTTGATTTGGATGAAAACAGCAGCTTCGGCCAGGTTTTTCTGGCCTTCAAGAAGAGGTATCTGGAGAACCTGCGGGGGAGACCCGCCTTCATCATCCTGGGAGACGCGCGTAATAACTACGACGAAGCCAACGACTGGGTACTGGACGAAATCCGCGAGAAAGCCCGCTACATGCTCTGGCTTACCCCGGAAGATCGTGATACCTGGAGCCGCGGTGACTGCTTGATGGAGCTGTACGGTTCGTATTGTGACAAGGTGGAAGTTGTTAAAACAGTCGAAGACCTGAGTATGGTCGTGGAAGAGTTGCTCCGCGACATTTATGCCGATCAGGCAGAGCCTATTGACAAGAAACGTTTGCGTGATGCCAAAGCAGCGGAAACGTATGATTCCAGGGATTACTACACCCGAGGCGGGAGTAGCGAGCCGGCGGCCTTCGACCCGTCAGGTCGCAGCCACTGGTGACCGGGTACATATAAATTTTACGATAAAAAGGAAAAGTCAATGAATTGCGCTAGTGAAAATCACGCCAAACATATGTGTGCACTTAAAAGACAGGGGCTTGACGATTGCATAAAAAGCCTTTCGGACAACCCAACGGTTGAATGCAGTAAATGCGGTGCCAAGGCAAACAGTTCTGAATATCTGTGCGCTGCTCATTTGGGAGAATCAGCGCCTAGTGTGGAAGGTGGCCACGGGTCTGTCGGCTACGAAGATATCGGCAAGCCGCACGATGGTTCTGATGCCGAGGTGTCAAAGGAGCCGGAGATCGCCATCAAAGTGGTCCCCGCGGATGGCGTCTGTGGCGGGTACTGAGAAAAGGCTGAAGGAGAGAACATGAGCCGGATGCTGTTTGCACCAGGTTGCTACGTCCAGGGGGCTGGCGCCATCAAGGAAATCGGTCTGCACACGTCCCGAATAGGATCATGTGCCCTGGTTATCGGCGGAAAAACCGCGTTGTCTTTGTGCGGCGCTGACATTCTTGCAAGCTGTGCTGAAAAAGGGATCACCTGCCACCAGGAATGTTTTCAGGGTGTATCAACCCAGCAGGAGATCAGGCGGCTTACGGGGATTGGAGCTGCTTACAGGGCAGATATCATCATAGCTCTTGGGGGGGGCGCGGCAATAGATGCCGGCAAGGCGGTGTCGCATGAGATGAAACTGCCGGTGATTGTCGTACCGACCGTCATTTCAACCGATGCACCATGCTCAGCCCTCTCGGTTCTGTATAGCGAGGATGGCGTCTTTGATCGCTACCTGTTGTTGCGAAAAAATCCGGAATGCGTTCTGGTTGATACAAATCTGGTGGCCCGGTCACCGGTAAAATTCCTTGTGGCAGGAATGGGAGATGCGCTTGCAACCTTTTGGGAATCCGATACCTGTTTCAGAAGCGGCAAGCCGAATCCACTCACCGGGGGATCCCAATCCACTTTGGCAACCAGGTCACTGGCACGGCTCTGCTATGAGACATTGCGTGAATCCGGTTTTCAAGCAAAACTGGCTGTTGAACGGAATGTTGTTACACCGGCAGTTGAGTCGATTGTTGAGGCGAATACACTGTTAAGCGGGTTGAGTTCGGAAAATGGCGGTCATGCCGGAGCACACTCGATTCATAACGGTTTAACGATACTGAAAACTGCACAGCAAAAACTTCATGGTGAAAAAGTGGCCTTCGGGGTACTCGCCCAACAGGTATTGGAAGGTCGTCCTTCCAGCGCAATCAAAGAAGTTCAGGATTTCTGCTCCAGCGTTGGACTGCCGCTTTGTCTTGAAGACCTTGATATAATCAACCCGACCCCGGAAAGCATCCGACAGGTTGCGGAGGCTGCTGTCGTAGGAGGAGAAACCATCCATTCTACCTGGTTTACTGTTTCAGCAGATATGGTTGAAGCAGCAATCTGGACCGCTGATGCTCTCGGAAAGTCTTACAAAAGGCACTCCGCTGATGAATAAACATCGTGTTGAAAATCAACCCGCCAGCGGCGTGGCAGACGCTTCTTCTCCCGGCACGACAATGAATGTGACCAAACAACTTCAAAAATTACGGATACTCCAGCATGAATTGGAACAACAGGTTGAAGATCTGCGCCGGGCCAACGCGGAACTGGAAACATCACGGGATAAATACGCCCTGCTGTATAACTTTGCTCCAGTTGGTTATTTTACTTTTGATCGTGACGGTAGCATCAGGTCTGTCAACCTGACCGGCGCCAACATGCTGGGTAGTGTTCGTACGACATTGACCAACCTGCGCTTCGATGATTTTGTCGCTGACGAAGATCATTCAATTTTCGTTGATTTTCTGAGGGTGGTCTTTCAGGGATGCGACAAAATGACCTGCAGAGTGAAACTCTCACCGGGAGACTGGCCGCCACTTCATGTACGAATAGAGGCGATGGCCGCAGAGTCTGGTGACGAATGCCATGCTGCTATGGTGGATATTACGGAACGTAAACGATGGGAGGAGTACGTTCGGGAAAGCGAATATAACCTAGCCAAGGCGCAATCGATGTCCCATGTGGGATCATGGCGCTCGGATCCCTTGACTGGTGTATTACGTGTTTCGGACGAACTGCTTCGCATTATGAATATCAGCCGCGATGAGGCTACCCCTGATATTCTGGCAAGTCTGATCCATCCGGAAGATCGCGAGTCCGTCATGGCCCGTCTCCGGCAAGGTGCTGAACAGGGTGCAAACTATGAGGTCGAGCATCGTCTGCTGCTGAAGGACGGCACCTCCAAATGGGTCTATTCTATCGTAGAACCGTCCGTTAATATCGCCCGGCAGGTTGTGAAGCTGTACGGTACGACGCAGGACATAACCGAACGCAAACAACACGAGGTCAGGCTGCGAAACAAAAAAAACGAGCTGCAGGCGATTTTTGATTCGGTCAACGATGGAGTCATCGTCTTTGACCATGATGGCAAGATACAGCATCTTAATCACGTTTGCCCGCAATTTTTTCCACCTGAAGTCCTGGCTGGAGGAGGATGCCGGGAGGTTTTTCATCCGGAGCGGGCCCTTTCGCCACACAATTGTCCGGTCGAACTGGCTCTCGGCGGCGAGCGGGTTGAGACTTCCATGATTTCCGAACGGGAAGGGCACAATACCCGTTACATAGACATTACGGCAAATCCGATACGGGATGAGTTGGGGGAGAAGACCAGGGCACTCGTATTCATGCGTGATGTAACACTGAAACGGCTACAGGAAATGCAACTGATACAAACCGAGAAAATGTCGAGCATCGGTGTGCTCGCCACCGGAATTGCGCATGAGATCAATAATCCGCTCACCTCGGTCGCCGGGTATGCAGAGGCTCTCCTGCGCCGCTTTCGAGATGAACCTTCACTGGGTACTGACATCAGACTGAATGTTTTTCCAAAATACCTTGAAGTCATCGTTCGCGAAGCGCACCACTGCAAGGGAATTATCAGCAATTTGCTTAACTTCGGCAGAAAATCGGATGGTGTGCTTGGCACAGTGAATCTTAACGGGCTTCTGCTGGAAATCCTTGAACTACTGAAGCATCAGCCGAGATATCACGAGATGAAAATCACTGTCGATCTCAAGGAAAATGTCCCTGTCATCATCGGTGACCCATCTGGTCTGCGTCAGGTATTCATGAATCTGTTGATTAACGCCTGTCATGCGATCAAGGATGGGGGTGTGGTCGAGTTATCGACCACCTACAATGGGGAAAACCGGTCTATATATATTCAGATACAAGATACTGGCTGCGGAATAGAACATGATCTGATCGACCGGATATGGGACCCGTTCTTCACCACCAAGGAGGTCGGTGAAGGTGTCGGCCTCGGTCTGGCGTTGACGTACAACATTGTCAAAAGACATGGGGGTGAGATCAAAGTGGAAAGTTTTGTGGGCAAAGGGTCGAAATTTACTGTTATGCTTCCCGTCTGCCGGGAACAGGCGGATCAAAGATAGACATGTATTAAGCGGGTAATTTCAAAAGTAGTAAAGGATAGTTCAAAGGAGTACCAATAAGGTGTCCAGCTACCCCGACCTCATAAATATTCCCTTTAATAACATCTTCATACGGGATATGTTTGTTCCTGGAGTACCATATTATTCGCCAACTTCGCATGAACCAGGATACTGGGTCATCATTCAGGGCAATAAGATGATTCTGCTATCCGGAGAAGCTCTGCCAACTCTCCCCTTTGGAGATCTTCCCGACTGGCTTGATGTGCCTGACGCCCCACTTACTATCGGCTTGTGGCGCGGGCGGCCACTGCGCATCTTTACAGCAGACGTACGCAGTATCGTCAAAGAACCGTTTATGGTCGAGGCACTTAATACAGCGATACAAACCATAGACAACGCCATCCTCGGTATTGGCGGTATCGCTAAACAAATTCTTTATTGGGAACACCAGAGTGGCTTCTGCTCCGTTTGTGGTGGTCCTACCCTCCCTTTCGCGCGTGAATGGGGCAGGTCCTGCTCTGTTTGTAATGCCAAGCATTTTCCAAGAATTTCTCCATGTGCGATAGTGTTTGTCAGGCGTGATGATGAGGTGTTACTGGTCAGAAATGCAGCATGGCCAACCGGTCGATATAGTCTGGCAGCCGGTTTTCTAAATTTTGGCGAGTCACTGGAGGATTGTGCGGCCCGCGAGGTTAAAGAAGAAACCGGAATAGACATTACCGATATCACTTATGTGGGAAGCCAGAGCTGGCCTTTCCCTTCCCAGCTCATGGCCGGTTTTGTCGCCAGATACGCTAATGGTGATCTTGTTGTAGATCATGCTGAACTCGAAGACGCCCGCTGGTTCCCTATTTCAGGTTTACCAACTCTTCCCCCCACACGCAGCATTGCCCGCAGGATTATTGATACGTTTTGCCACTGTTGAAAACTACCACACCCTGTTTTATTTACCGCTGCAGTTTCTCCCATCCTGCTCATCATCACTTCATAAATATCAGGGTAAAATGTACAAAAACGGTATGTTACAGTGTTGGCGCGTTTTTTGCTAATTAATAGTCAAGCCATGTTTTATAGGCATGATACATAAGGCACATCGATTCACATCAGAAAGGATAGCAGACATGACCAATTACAATATTCAGACAGTTACACGTGCCCTCGACGTACTGGAACAGTTTGTTGAAATCGATATGGAACTCGGATTAACTGATTTGAGCTCACGGCTTAAACTGCAAAAGAACAATGTCTTTCGGCTTATCGCTACATTGAAGGCACGTAATTACCTGGAAATAAACGATTTAACAGGAAAGTACCGCCTCGGTATGAAAACCAGTCTACTTGGGATGGCCGCCACCAGGCAGAACGATATTATCAGCCAGGCGCGCCCTATCCTGCACAAACTGAAAATACTCTGCCGCGAAAATTGTTATTTATCAGTCAAGAAAGAATTTCACTCCTATTATCTTGATGGCGTCGAATCAGATCTCCCGGTGCGGGCAGCCCACCGAATCGGCAGTAGTCTGCCATTGCATGCCACCGCTGCAGGCAAGGTACACTTGGCCTTTCTGGGGCAGGAAGAAATGAATCTTCTGATACATGACATGGAACTGAAACGTTTTACTCCACATACAATTACCGACTCTGAAACGCTGCGGAGTGAACTGAACAAAATAGTTCAACAGGGCTATGCCATCGAGGACCAGGAACATGATATCGGGGTCATGGAGATTGCCGCTCCGGTCTTTGGCGGTAACGGCGCCATTGTTGGATCGCTATGCATTTCAGGGCCAGCAATGCGTCTCGCAGGCGGACTTCTTGTTAATGATTTGATCTTGTTGCTACAAAGTGAAGCAACACAATTTTCCGACAGTTTGGGGCGACCCCGGAAACAGCCGGAAAATTTTGCAACTCCGCTACAGAATACGAAAAGTCGACGAACCGGCAGAGCTGTAATCAGGAAGCCATCAGTCGCATTACATTAAGAATATAGCATCTTAAGAACGTACTAAAATTGATCAGGAGAGTGGTTCAATGGGAAAATATAAAGACAACCCAAAATATAATATTCTATCTATACGGGTTACTGACGAACAGAAGGCACAATTGGATGAAATGAAGCGCCATACTCAGAAAAGCACGTCAATGCTTATGAACGAGGCAATGTATCTGTTATTGAAACCCATGCAAAGACAATGAAGCTAACGACATCCAACCAGCGGGAGCTTCCGCAGATATTTTGACGCTATACTTCCGAGTAATACCACGATACCCCCCTGTATTTCAGAACACATGTTTATCATTATGTAGATAATATCCCCACTGTTGCTATTTGCTACACACTGCTGGCCGTATGGATTAATCAACACAACTCCCAAGGTCCAATTTCTCCCCAAACATGCTGCTGCTGGTGGTGTCGTGCGCATAAACCCGCTGTAATTGTTAAATAAATTGACCTTGTATTTGTTGGCATTACGGTTGCAATAAAAGATGCACATACCAATGTGCATCTTTTATCGATGTAACAAGCGAACGAAAGGAGAATGACATGGAAGTAGAAAATCTGACGGAAGTAACATGTAGTGAAGAACCGCGTATCCTTGAGGAGATTCAGATCGAGGAACTCGCAATCGATGGCATCTGCGGGGTTTACTAAGATGGCTGCGGCAGGGATTAAGCTGCATCCATCCTGTCGCACGCGGCAAGAGAGGTTCGGTCTCCTGTTTTATGACTGCAAGGGACCGCGCCTCCTCTTCGCTGCAACTGGCACTCTTCTTCCAGCCGATTACTTTGGAACGGTACGCAGAAGAGATGAATTTCCCGCTGGTACGTCTGAATCCGAGAAGAAAGCCTTACAAAAATTCGTAACTCAACTCCTGGAAAAAGGATTTCTCCATGAGCAATAAATATGTCGAAATGGGGATGCGCTCCCCGGTAAACTTGACTTGGGAAGTCACACAAGCGTGCAACCTCCGCTGCAGCCACTGTCTCTCGTCATCCGGTGATCCGGCCAAAAACGAGCTCTCCACAGCCGAAGCGCTTGATCTTGTTGAACAGTTGCACACGGCTGGTGTCTTCCAGGTTAATTTTGGCGGCGGTGAGCCATTTATCCGCCCGGACTTCGAACAGATCCTGGCCGCCTGCCACAAACATGGCATCATGACCTGCATCTCCACCAACGGCACGCTGATTACTCCCGAACTGGTCTCGCGACTTGCGTCCAACCGTCTGGTTGCAATTCAGGTGAGCCTGGACGGAGCAAAAAGGGAAACCTGTGATGCTGTTCGCGGGGCAGGAGTCTACGACGCTGCGATAAAGGCGGTCAAGCTTCTGGCCGCAACTTCAATCCCTGCCAGCATCAATACGGTTCTTACCACTCACAATGCCGATGAGATTCCGGCCATGCACGAACTGGCCCGTTCTCTCGGCGTATCGCTACGCGTCAGCCGTTTCCGCCCTTCAGGGCGCGGAGCTGATAACTGGGAATCGCTCCGGCCGACTCCTGAACAGTTGATTTCATTTTCCGACTGGCTGGCCAAAAGCGGCGACGTACGCACCGGCGACAGTTTCTTCTCGCTGACGACACAGGAACGCCAGGGATTGGGTCTCAATCTGTGCGGTGCGGCCAAGCTTACCTGCTGTGTCAATCCGACCGGTCATATGTATCCTTGCGCTTTTCTCCAGAGTGACCGCTTTGAAGCGGGCGATCTCCGTGCCAGCAGCTTTCAGGAAATCTGGGACACATCGAAAATTTACGCGTCATTTCGTAACCTGCGCATCCATTCCTGCGAGGAGTGTACGCGTTTCGATCAATGTCATGGCGGCTGCCCGGCTGTGGCGTGGCATCTTAAAAACGATATCAACGGCGGTGATCCGGAATGTCTGGAGCGATGTGTGACGAGCATTGCCGACAACCGACTGGCGGAAGCTGCGTAATATCATAAACGTTAAACGTAGGGGCGAATCTTGTATTCGCCCGGTTTGATGGTGATCGCAAGCAAAAGCGGGCGATCACAAGGATCGCCCCTACGATATCAAATCAGGATCATTAACAGGAGCTACCACCATGATGTTTCCGAATTTGTTCTCACCCCTCAAAATAGGCACTACCGAGGTGAAAAACCGCATCTCCTTCCAGCCACATCTTACCAATCTGGCCATCGGCAATCTCCCCAGCGAACGCCAGATGTACTACTGGGGCGAGCGGGCCAAGGGGGGAGCAGGTCTGGTTATAACCGAGGAACTGACGGTCCATCCGACCGACATGGCGTACGAAAAGCTTATCGATGTGTACCATGCGGAAGTGATTCCGGGCTTCAAGAAGATTACCGATTACGTGCACCAGTACGACTCCAAGATCTTTGCCCAGCTGAATCACAACGGACAGCAGGGGGACGGCAGCCTCTCCCGTCTGCCGATCTGGGCCCCGTCGCCGATTCCGGACGTCCTGTTCCGGGAGATCCCGAAGGCGATGGAACCGGAGGACATCGAGGAAGTGGCCCGTTATTTTGCCAAGAGTGCCATTCATGTTCGTGAAGGGGGCTTCGACGGGGTAGAGATCCAGTTCGGTCACTCCAGCCTGGCGCGTCAGTTTCTCTCCCCGCTCACCAACTTCCGCACCGACGAATACGGCGGGAGCCTGGAGAACCGGATGCGGGCGCCGCTCAAGTTTATCTCGGCAGTGAGAAAAGCGGTCGGCAACGATTTCACCCTCGGCATCCGCATGTGTGCCGACGAGATGATTCCGGGCGGGCTCGACCTGGCCCAGGTGCAGGAAATATGTGCCCTCTTCGAGGCATCCGGGTTGATCGATTTCATGGACCTTTCCATCGCCACCTTCTACAACCTCTATCTGGTGGAAGGGTCGATGCATTCCCCGCTCGGCTATACCATCCCGCTGGCCGCCGGGATTCGCGAAAAAATCAAGTTACCGGTCTTCTGCACCGGCCGGATCAACGACCCGGTCATGGCCGAAAAGGTGCTGGCTGCCGGCCAGGCTGACATGATCGGCATGTGCCGTGCCCTGATCTGTGACCCGTTCCTCCCCAGGAAGGCGCAGGAAGGACGAGTGGACGACATCCGCTACTGCATCGCCTGCAATCAGGGCTGCATCGGCCGGATCGGCATGAACAAATCCCTCGGCTGCGTCCAGAACCCGGCAGTGGGTCGGGAAAAGGAGTGGGGCGAAGGGACTCTGGAAAAGGCCAGTGTAAAGAAGAACGTTACTATCGTCGGCGGTGGACCGGCCGGCATGTGGGCTGCCAAGATGGCCGGCAGGCGCGGCCACAAGGTTACCCTTATCGACCGGAACGAGGCTCTGGGCGGACAGGTTGTGACCGCTATGAAAGGGGTCGGACGAGACGAATTCGGCGTTATCATCAGAAACGAGAAGAGTCAGGTGGAGAAAGCCGGGGTGACCGTAAAACTTGGCGTTGAGGCGTCCAAGGGGCAACTCCTGGCTGAGAAGCCGGATGTGTTGATCGTGGCAACCGGCAGCGTTCCCAAGAAGCACCCGGTGGGTGGCGCCGACGGCCCGGCGATATTTAATGTCGTGCAGGTGCTGAACGGCGAGGCCGAGCTGGGCGAGAGAGTCTGCCTGATCGACTACGACGGGCACCAGCGAGCTACCGCCACCGCCGAGTTCATTGCCAACCAGGGAAAAAAGGTTGATATGATCACCTCCAGCCTCTTTATCTGCGCAGAGCTTGGACCAACTCAAGACCTCTACTCGTCACGTCAGCGGCTGCTGCAGAAGGGGGTCACCTTTACCCCCGACATCGCTGTGATGGAAGTCGGCGGCGAAGCAGGTGCCAAGACCGTAAAGGGATTCAATGTCTACTCCAATGTCTGGTTTGACTGGGGCCCCTATGACTCCCTCGTTCTGGTTATGGGGCAGCAGGTGGACGACGACCTGTACATGAGCCTGAAGGGTACGGTACCGGAGTTGTACCGGATCGGCGACTGTGTCTCCCCGCGTAAGGTCGATATGGCTATCTGGGAAGGGCACAAACTCGGGAGGGAGATCTGATGGGCGCGAGCGGCAAAATCCTTGTTTTTGTCGATCTCCCCGACGGAGAACTCGATGAAACCGGCAGGGGGATGCTCTCCTACGCTGCGCGCCTGGCCGGGACTCTTGGCGCCTCATGGAGCGCGGCGGTAGCCGTTATGCCCGACAGGGAGCAGCTTGCCGTTTTCGGCGCCTACGGCACTCCGGAGGTTGTCTGCATGGAAGGCGGAGCAGCACTGCTTGATACGCCAACACTGCTCGGAAAACATCTTGCCCAACTGGCCCGGGACGAGTCGGCGACCGTGGTGCTCCTTCCCCATAATGACCTCGGCGCAACCATAGCGCCCATCGTGGCCCATGTGCTTGATGGCGCGATTATGACGGAACTGGTTGCCGTCCGGAAGAGTGCGGATGGCGTACGGCTTTCCCGCAAGACGCTCGGTGTTCGTATCGCAGAAACCAGGGTATGGGACAGCTCACGTCCCTTGATCGCAACGATCCCGCCGCGCACACTGAGTCAGGTAATCATGGCTACCGTTCGTCCGAGTTCACCATCCCTGATTGCATGGTGTCCTGCTGCTCCTGTCTCCGCCGTGATGGCCACGATTATCAGCCGGATTCCTCCCGACCCGCAGACGGTAGACCTGACCGAAGCGGAAGTGATTTTCAGTGCAGGCAAGGGATGTGATCCGACTACTTTTGAACAGCTTAAAGAGCTGTGCAGAGAGCTGAACGTTTCCTTCGGCGTTACCCGCCCGGTGTACGATCTCGGCTGGACCGGTTTCGAGAGAATGGTCGGTCAGACCGGCCGCACGGTGACACCCCGGCTGTATGTGGCCCTGGGGATCTCCGGTTCCATGCATCATATTGGCGGCATCAAGGATTCCCGGCGGATCATTGCGGTCAACAGTGACGCCAAGGCCCCGATCTTTCCGAACGTTGATGAAGGATTTGTCGGTGACTTGAAGGAGCTGCTGCCGCGCCTTCTGAAACAGGTTAAAGCCGGAACAGGAGGTGCGCCATGAGTAAAACATATCAGGCAATTGTGGTAGGCGCCGGTCCGGCCGGTTCATCCGCCGCCCTGATTATGGCTCGCGCCGGACTGGACGTGGCGCTGGTTGAACGTGGCACGTTCCCGGGTGAAAAAAATATGTTCGGCGGTGTGCTGCACCGACTGCCGGCTCTGGAGGAGATTTTCCCCGACTTCTGGGATCGGGCGGCTCTGGGGCGGCACATCATCAAAAAAAGTGTCACCTTCATGACCGGCGACTCCAGCTTCAGCACGGTCATCGAATCAGGCAACTTCGATAAAACGCCTTACAACGGCTACAGCATTTTCCGCCCCCGTTTTGACAACTGGCTGGCCCAGGAAGCGGTCAAAGCCGGTGCAACGCTCATCACTCGCGCTACGGTTGATGATCTGGTCTACAAGGATGGTAAACTGGCCGGCGTTTCCATTGTCGGCCGCACCGGAGAACTGCTGGCGCCTGTGGTGATAGCGGCCGACGGCGTACTTTCCTTTATCGCCAAAAAAGCCGGTCTCAGGCAGCCAACCTTCAATCCGGCCCAGATGGCGGTCGGTGTAAAAGCACTTATTGATATGCCGCGTGAGATGATTGATGACCGTTTCGGCCTGGTGCGCGAGCAGGGCTTTGCCAATGAATTCGTCGGCTGCACCGCCGGTGTGCGTGGCGGCGGCTTCCTCTATACCAATTATGATTCCCTCTCGGTCGGTCTGGTGTTCCACCTGGCAAGTCTGCGGGTCAGCGGCAAGACCCCCTATGACCTCCTGAACGCTTTTATGGAGCAGCCCCAACTGGCAAAAATGATCAGTGGCGGCAGACTCCAGGAATATTCGGCGCATCTGATTCCCGAAGGGGGCTATGAGATGATCCCCGAGCTGGTTGGCGACGGCATTCTGGTCGCCGGCGATGCCGCCGCGCTCTGTAACGCCACCGGTCTCAATCTGGAGGGGATCAATCTGGCGTCACAATCCGGGGTACTTGCAGGCAAAGCGGTAATCGAAGCCCATCAGAACAGGAACTTCAGCAAGCAGGGTCTATCCGTCTATAAAAAACTCATGGAAGAGAGCTACGTCATCAAAGACCTCAAGCTCTATCGCAAGGCGCCGCACATGCTCCACAACGACCGCATCTACAATGAATATCCGGAGCTTATGTGCAGTTTCATGGAGTATATCTATCGTATTGACGGGGCGCCGAAGGAGAATCTGTCCAAGCTGTTCCTCAAATCGGCCAAAGAAAAAGTCGGCCTGGGCAATCTGCTGGCGGATGGCTTCAGCGCCTGGAGAGCACTATGAATATCGACGAGATTTTTGACCACACCAGCTTCACTATCGACCGGGAAGCGCATATCGTCCTCGATTATGCTGTCTGCACCGGCTGCGACAACCGTGGCTGTGTGAATTCCTGCCCGGCCAAATGCTACACCTGGTCGGGCGAAGAGCAGAAAATGACCTTCGTCCATGACGGCTGCCTGGAATGCGGCACCTGCTATGTCGTCTGTCATCGCAACGCCTTTACCCGCTGGCGCTATCCCCGGGGAGGATTCGGGGTCGCGTACCGAATGACGTAAAAACAAGGATGACAGATGAGAGTTGAGGGATGAAACAAACAAGCAATCTCTAGTCTCTCATCCCTCATCTCTCATCGTTTTTTAGGAGTTATCCATGCCAAACAATAAACATACCATCCTCGTTCTCCTCCGTGAGACCAATGATCCCCGCCCGCCTGCCCGTGTCACCGCACGGGGAGCGGCCATCAGTGAGCGTGGCCTGCGGCGCATGCCAAACCCGGCTGATCTGGCCGCGCTGGAAGAGGCGCTCTGTCTGAAAGATTCTCTCGGTGCTGAGGTGACGGTGCTTGCGGTTGGCCCGGGGCGTCTCGATGATACTCTGCGACTGGCGTTTTCCATGGGGGCTGACCGGGCAATCCGTTTTTGGGATCATGGCATGGAAGGTGGCGATGCCGTGACTGACGCCAGGGTACTGGCCCGCATCGTAACCATCCTTGCGCCATCGTTTCTGTTCACCGGCAATCGTCTTGTGGACCGGGGTGACGATCCGGTTCCGGCAGTCGCTGCCGTCGCGACAGCGATGCCCTGTATAAGCGCTGCAGTTTCAATTCTTCCCGGTAATAACTGTGTAGAGGTGCAGCGCAAGTCTGACCGTGGAGCCCGGCAGGTTGTCGGCGCCACGCTTCCCTGTGCGGTCCTCTTCGAGGAGGTTCGTACGCCGCGTTACCCTTCGATTGACGCCATTACCGCATCATTGTCTGCAAACATCGAAAAATGGGACCTGTCACATCTCGGGCTCCCCTTCTGGGAAATCGGCTCAGCCGGCGCCTATCTTGCTGCGGATGATTTCGGAGTGCCCCGGCCTGACCCGACCCGGGTGGTAACTCCCGACCCGTCACTTCCCGCCTTTGAGCGGATATTATCGCTCCTCTCCGGCGGTATCAAAGCCCGCAGCGGGAAGCTGAACCAGCTTTCCGCCGATGACACCACCAACGCTCTTTTGGACATCTTCCGTGAAGAAGGATTGATAGCGGGTGGGGCGCCATGAACTATCGTCTGAGGCACAACGTGCAGTTGGTGGAACGGGAAGGGGAACTGTTTCTCATGTCCAAAACGCCACTCTGCGCCATGCGCCTCAATCGCTCTCTGGCCGATCTGCTTGGCCGGGGGGCCGAAGGAAGAGTGATAATCGCTGCCGAATCGGAACGTGGCGTCATGGAACAGTTGGCGGCAAAAGGTTTCGCTGAACGGGTCCGCACTGTTTCGGAACAGCCCGCGTCGCTCCCCGAAGTGAGTGTTGTTATCCCGGTCATGAACCGTGCTGATGAGCTGCGACGCTGCCTGACTTCGCTCACACAGCTTACCTATCCGCATGAGAAACTGCAGATCATCGTGGTGGATGACGGCAGCAGTGACGCTTCTCCTGATGTTGCCCGCGAGTTCGGCGCGTTACTGGTGCCGTCAGGCGGGGTAGGGCGAGGCCCGGCTGCGGCCCGTAATGTGGGCGCCTCCGTGGCTGACGGAGAAATACTGGCATTTATCGATTCCGACTGCAGCGCCTCTCCTGATTGGCTCTGTCAGCTGATCCCCACATTTAACGACTCCGACCTGGCGGCCGTCGGCGGACAGGTTGACGGAATGTGCAGCGAATCCGCCGTAGATCGTTATGAGGCGGTCATGTCAAGTCTCTCCATAAGTTCACGGGAGCGGGTCGGGAACAGTGGCACTGACACTTTCTACCTACCCAGCTGCAATCTGTTGGTGCGGCGCAGCGCTTTCAGGAGTGTTGGCGGCTTTGATGATAGCATGCATGTCGGTGAAGATGTTGATTTGACCTGGCGTCTGCGCGACAGGCGCTGGAGCATCTGTTATCTTCCGCTCGGCAATATTCTCCATGCGCACCGCAGTTCAATTCGTTCCTTCATGTCGCGTCGTTTCGACTACGGCACATCTGAAGGTATATTACAAATCCTGCACCCTTCCCGTCACAAACGCATGGTCATTCCGCCGCTGTTGGCACTCATTCTGGCGCTCTGCCTGATGACGTTTTTTCTGGGCTGGTGGCCGCTGCTGCCGGCGTCCGCTCTGCAGCTGATTGATGCGGCGGACGTGCGACTCCGGACCGGTAAGCAGGGACTGCCTCTCACATTGGCGGCAATTCTTGCCGGACGTCTTCGGGCTCTCGGAAGCCTCTGCTACTATCTGAGTTATCATCTGGTGAGATATTACTCAATTCCGCTGATCGCGATCATCCCGCTGGTGCCTGTTGTCTGGATACTGTTCGGGATTGTTCTGACCTCTGCTGCCGGGGTTGACTATACTGTCAAGAAGCCTAAACTATCGTTTCCAATTTTTGTCGGCATCTATCTTATGGAGCAGCTAGCATACGGTGCTGGCGTCTTCTGCGGCTGTTTGAGTCGCAGATGTTTTGCCAGTTATCGTGTTGCCATTTTCAGGCAAATGGAGCAGAGTATATAACAGTGTTCAATTTTACTCCGAGCCTGACCGCCTACCGGACATCTCCCATGGCGACAGGCCATTGGGTTGCGCGGGAAACGGCGCAGCCTTCCTTTGAGAAGGAGAATTTCATCTGTGCGCAGCACAGAAAAAGGGAAAGGAGAAACACGTATGGACAAGATTGCAAGGATTGACATGGGGGCCGCAGGCGGCCCAAAGGTTACAGTCGGCGACCTCGGTGAGTATGCTGGTCTCGGTGGTAGAGCAATGACCTCTCTGGTGGTTGCAGCTGAGGTTCATCCACTCGCCCACGCGCTCGGCGCGGAAAACAAACTGGTCATTTCTCCCGGTATGCTCAGTGGCACAACCGGCTCAATGACCGGTCGTCTGTCAGTCGGCTGTAAAAGCCCGCTGACCGGCACCATCAAAGAATCCAACGCCGGTGGGCAAGCGGCGCAGGTGCTGGCCAGACTCGGCTATGCTGCTGTCATCCTCGAAGGAAAACCGGTGGGTGACGATCTCTATAAAATTGTTATTAACAAGGATGGTATCAAGGTAATTGTCGATAACAGCCTGAAAATGATGGACAACTATCTGTTGGTGGCCAAATTGCGCCAGGAATTCGGCGACAAGGTAGCGTACATGACGATTGGTTCAGCCGGAGAACGTAAATTGCTGGCCGCTTCTATCGCCTGCACTGACCCTGAATTGCGTCCGACTCGTCACTGTGGACGTGGTGGTGTTGGCGCAGTTATGGGTGCAAAACGCGTTAAGGCAATCATTCTTGACGACGCCGGCATGAAGATGCGTCCTGCCAAAGATCTGGACAAGTTCCGCGATGCCAACCGCTTGTTCGTCGAAGGGCTGCGCAAACACCCGGTCACCGGCGAAGGTCTGCCCGCTTACGGAACCAACGTCCTGACCAACGTATTGAACGAAGCGGGCGGCTATCCGACCAACAACTTCAAATCGGGCCAGTTTGCCGGGAGCTCCAAGATCAGCGGCGAAGCCCAGGCAGAGCTGGAAATCAAACGTGGCGGTTCCGCTACACATGGCTGTCACCGCGGCTGCGTCATCCAATGCTCCGGTATCTACAACGACAAAGACGGCAAATACCTCACAAAACAGCCGGAGTATGAAACTGTCTGGTCACACGGCGGTCACTGCGGTATCGACGATCTGGATACAATTGCTCAACTCGATCGTATTGACGATAATATCGGCGTTGATACCATCGAAATGGGTGTTACTATCGGCATCGCCATGGATGCGGGTCTTATTGAATTCGGTGACAAAGCAGGAGCAATCCGTCTGATGGAAGAGGTACAGAAAGGAACTCCACTAGGTCGCGTACTCGGCAGTGGCGCGGGAATCACCGGCAAGGTTTTTGGTGTCGAACGGGTGCCGGTCGTCAAAAATCAGGCTCTTCCGGCGTACGACCCACGCGCTGTACAGGGGATCGGAGTCACCTATGCAACAACAACACAGGGCGCCGACCATACCGCCGGTTACGCCATCGCTACCAATATCCTCAAGGTGGGTGGTGATGTTGATCCGCTTAAGACCGAAGGTCAGATTGAACTGTCTCGCAACCTGCAGATCGCTACGGCTGCCATCGACTCGACCGGTATGTGCCTTTTCATCGCTTTTGCGATTCTGGATCAGCCGGAAACTTTCCAGGCTCTGCTCGACATGCTCGGTTCCTTCTACGGCATTACCATGACAGGTGACGATGTTGTGGCGCTTGGAAAAAAAGTACTTTCCGCCGAGCGGGATTTCAACACCCGTGCCGGTTTCACCAAGCACGACGACCGGCTCCCACGCTTCTTTTATAACGAGCCGATAGCTCCGCACAATCAGACCTTCCTTATGAAAGACGAAGAGTTGGACGAAGTATTCAACTGGTAGTACATATGGTGCAAGGGGGAATTAGTTCCCTCTTGCACCTGTTGATATGGAGATTGACGTGAGTCAAACAATAGCAGCACAGCCGCCCGGCATTCCTGATTTGAAAAACTTTACAGCGCAACTGGATGTCGGACAGTTGAGTTCCTTCTTCCCGATTTTCCAGAAAGGTGTAACGGTTCCGGCGATTGTCGGATGTACACTTAAAAGCTTCCTCTGCGAACAGATGGCCATTCCGACCGACTACGTAACCGAGCGCATTACAACCATCTTTCTCGATAACCGACCCGTGGACGACCTTGACCGGACCATTATCCAGGAGGGATCCCGGGTAACTTTGTCTGCTGCCATGCCGGGGCTCGTCGGTGCCACCATGAGGAGAGGCGGATTCTATGCGGCGCTTCGTCAAGGGATCAGCCACGCTTCGGACAGTGGCGCTACCGAAGGAACATCCGGAACCGTGCGACTAAAACTTTTCAATCTGTTGCTCGCTGAACTTGGTCCACTTGTTCTTTTACGAGGTCTGATTCTGGAGCGTAACGAGCTGGATGAGCTTTTGCACATTCTGTCCAAACTGCCTGATAATGCGCCGGATGGTGTCGAAAAAATATTTCTCTCTGTTTCCTTTTCGGGAGTAACAACATGAACATAACGGTTAAATTATTTGCCTCATTTCGTAACGGGCGCTTCGAAATCAAGTCCGGTGACTATCCGCCAGGCACCACCGTGGCAGATGTCTCAGATTGTTTAAATCTTCCACAAAACGAGCTGGGAATCATGCTGGTTAACAGTTGTCACGTCAAACTGGATCGGGTTCTTGTCGAGGGAGATACTCTGGCACTGTTTCCATTGCTTGGGGGCGGGTGAAATGTCTCCTGTGACGGACTTCATCCTGAAGCATGCTGTCGAAGACCTTCTTGCCTGGCACCACCAGGTCGAGGCGGCAGAACGTTTCGGATTATCAATAGCCGAAACGGAAGCGGTCATCTTGGACAACGGCTTGTTACCAGCCCGCTACCAGCGCAACCGCCAGACCATTTCGCAAGGCGAACAACGTAAACTTTTTAAGAGTCAGGTTGCAGTGGTCGGCTGCGGTGGTCTTGGCTGCTACGTTATTGAGGAACTGGCCCGTCTGGGGGTTGGCAGGATTGTCGTGATCGATCCCGATGTATTCGAAGAGCACAACCTGAACAGGCAATTATTCAGCTCTCCGGCACGGTTGGGACAAACCAAAGTAGAAGCTGCATCTCGGCGTGTCGAAGAGATTAATCCGGCGGTAACTCTCGTGCCGGTTCACGTGGCACTTTCTCGTAAAAACGGAATCGAATTGCTTGCCGCAAGTCATGTAGTGGTTGACTCACTGGACTCCATCTTTGTGCGGATGGAGTTGGGTGATGTCTGTACTTCGCTAGATATACCCCTTGTACATGGCGCCATAGCAGGTTGGTATGGGCATGTCGCTACCCAATTTCCAGGCGACGACACATTGAAAAGTATTTATGGCTCCTGGAAATCCGGTAAAGGTGTTGAGCAAACACTGGGAAACCCCTCATTTACACCTGCACTTATAGCCAGTCTTGAGGTGGCCGAAGTCTGTAAATTGTTGCTTGGTCAAGGGACTCCATTACGGGGACGCCAATTATTAATCGATCTGTATTCAATGGAAGTAAACATAATTAATTTTTTGAATGTGACAAGGGAGTATGACCGGAGCGGAAATTGAGGTAAGCTGGAAAAGGTAGACCCAAACTCTGGTATTATACCGGTATGGAGGTGTAAATTACCATACAATTTACCGCAAAGTCGTTACAGCAAAGAATTTCGAGAAGAATAGGTAAGGTTTGTAAAAGAAGAAAGTCTCACGATAATAGAAGCATTCGTTCGTTTTTTCTGCCGAAATCCACCCTTGAAGCGTGGGTTCGTGCGGCAGACACGGGTACCCTTTGTGAGATCGGCAAGAGTCAGTGCCCTTTGACTTGCGGTCAAACTTCCACCAAATTGCATAGAAAACAAAAAAGCCACCGAGCTGTTAAGCTAAGTGGCTGAATTATTGGTTGCGGGGATAGGATTTGAACCCATGACCTTCGGGTTATGAGCGGCTGAACTCATGCCCTACGCACTTCTATAATTTCAGCAACTTACTGAAATAGTTATATTTCCATAGTTAAAACTTCGTATCTATGTACATCACTCTTGCCATGTTTTCAAGCCTTTTAGGGTACAATCTAGGGTACAATATTCAGTCAGCAACTAAAGAAATTAACCACAATATACCAAGTCCTTAGGAATAAGGTTTCTCAATTTTGTCAAGGCCCGATCTTCAATCTGCCGTATCCGTTCTCGTGATATGTGAAAATGATCTGCTATATCCTGCAGTGTAAGCGGATCATCACTTGCTACCCTATGCTCAATGATAAAGCGTTCCTTCTCGTTTAATCCTTCCAAAGCTTTTTGGACTAGAAGTTTCAGGTCATGCTCCTCCTGATACGTAGACAGTAACTCCTCCTGATTCATTCGTTCATCCGCGATGGTCTCAAGAACCGTTATATCTTCACTATCGCCAATGCGGCGATCAAGTGATACTTCGCCTTTCATGCGCAGTTCCATATCAGTCACATCCTGATCAGATACCTGAAGCATATGAGCCGTTCCGGAGATGTCCGGTTCTTGCCCTGTCAACTGAAAGAGCTTTTCCTTTGCCTTGCGCAAGCCATAGAACAGTTTCCGCTGTGCCTGAGTCGTTCCTATTTTCACAAGACTCCATGCAGAAAGAATGTAATTCTGGATATAGGCCCGAATCCACCATACGGCATATGAGATAAGGCGCACGCCCTTGTACGGGTTGAATTTGCGTACTGCCATCATTAGTCCGATGTTTCCCTCCTGAATCAGATCAAGCATTTTGAGACCATAATGACGATATTCCGATGCAACCTTTACAACGTAGCGAAGATTGGAAGTGATAAGTGCATGTGCCGACTCCAGACTTTTCTCCTCAAACAACCTCTCGGCATGGAATCGTTCTTCATCTTCACTCAGAATTTTGAATTGTCTGATCTCAGCCAAATACAGCGTCAGGCTGTCAGTTACAACCGGGTAATTGGCGACCATAACGCACCTCCTGTTTGAATGTGATTTGTATTAGCACTCTCACCTGTTGACTGCTAGAAATATAGCAATTATTTTTCATAAAATCAAGCGTCAAATTTCTATTATTACCAACAATACTAAAGTGTTAACTTGAAAATATAAAAAATAAACTTCCCCTTGATTTTTGAAAAAAGCTGTTTATTTATATGCCAGAAACACACAATGAAAGGAGGTAATCCACATGGCAACCTGGGATGTTTTCAAAGAGCTGGACACTTTAAGAAGGGAGATCGATGAAGCGTTTCGCGGCGCAGGTTACAATAAACCATTCGGTCCGACATTCCTTTCGCCGGTAACAACCCGTCGTTTTCCGTTGGTCAACTTCAGCGAGGACGAAGGGCACGTCTACATTGAGGCACTTGTTCCCGGCGTAGATCCAAAGGATGTCGATCTGTCCGTACTGCGTAACACGGTCACCATCAGCGGTGAGCGTAAGCCGTTTGTCGAAACAGAAGGGCAGATAGTGCATCGCTCGGAACTCGGTTCAGGCAAATTCTCCCGTACTGTGGAGTTGCCGGTCGATATCGATCCTGAGAAAATCACGGCTCAGTGCAAAGACGGTATCATGCAGATCACCCTGGCTAAGGCTGAACATGCCAAGCCAAAAAAAATTGAAATCAAGCTTTCATAATCACTCAGATCACTTGGAAAGGAGGTAATTATCATGGCAGCAAACAGTTTGACGGAAAGAAATGATGAAAGAAATGTTCAGGCGCGTGAAGAGACTCGGTCGAACGAAAAATATATCCGTCCGGCAGTGAATATCATCGAGACCGAAGAAGGTCTTGTCCTTACGGCAGATATTCCCGGTGCATCGAAAGAGGCTCTCGATGTTAACGTCGAAAAGGGCATACTGACCATCAGCGCACCGGCACAACAGAGCATGCCGGGGACCTCTGCCTATCGTGAATTTGAGCTTGCCAGTTACTACCGTCAGTTCACGATACCAGAAAGCCTTGATCACGAAAAGGCTAAGGCAGAGTACGTAAACGGCATTCTGACTCTACGGGTGCCCAAGGCGGAAGTCGCTAAACCAAAACGGATCTCAGTACAGGTTGGTTAAGGAAAGTGGCATTTATCGGGAGGTGATCACAGTGTCTAACCTGTTGCCTGAAAAATGGAGCGAGGCACTGGAACGGGTTCATGACAAAGTCGGCCATTTCCTAAACAGACTGGTGCCGTGGAAGAATCAGGAACCGTCACCAGAAAAGATAACAGCCGATACCCTTCCAGCATTCATGAAACTTGGTGGTCCGCTGCTGGACATGCAAGAAACCCCTGATGAACTGATTGTCAGGGCAGAAGTACCCGGACTGAATATAGAAGACTTTTCAGTCGAGCTTGTCGGCAGGCGATTAACAATACATGGAGAAAAAAGAGTCATACGTGAACAGAATGGAGGTGATGGGTGCCATATTTCAGGACGCAGGTACGGCAGCTTCTCTCGCAGCATCCAGATGCCGTACGAAATAGATGAGAAGTTGATTGCAGTGGATCTCAAACACGGGGTCCTGACCATTCGGCTCCCCAAGCCGGACAAAGGACGGCAGGCCCGCTACCGGGTGCCGGTATCCTGAGCAATATGATGTACAGAGGGCCGCTCTTGCGGCCCTCAACATTTCGCCATGATGACTATCGCAGGGGAAAGTTATGAACGACTATCAGGATTACTATAAGACTCTCGGTGTTGAAAAAAAAGCCTCTCAGGAAGATATCCAACGAGCATATCGAAAGTTAGCTCGCAAGTTTCATCCTGACATCAACAAGGAAAGCTCTGCCGAGGAGAAGTTCAAACAGATCAACGAAGCCTACAAAGTGCTAGGTGACTCGGAAAAACGAGTCAAGTATGATCAGTTCGGCAGCGGTTGGGATGGGCAATTTACCAATCAGGGGCATCATGGAGGCGACAATGTCAGCTACCATTTCTCCAATGCCGATATGGGCCAGTTTAGTGACTTCTTCCAGAACTTGTTCGGTGGTGGAGGTTGGAGCGAATCCGAAACTCGAGGTGGGGGCGTCAGGCGACGTCGAGGTCGTGACCATGAGACTGCCATCAATATCACGCTGACAGATGCCTATCACGGCACAAAAAAGAGCATCGAACTAGAGCAGACTGTCCAAGGGAGTGATGGCAGACCGACCAGAACCCGGCGCAGCTATGAAGTCACAATCCCACAAGGGGTGACAGACGGCTCGCTGATACGCCTGGCTGGCCAAGGAGAGAATGGCAGTGGTGGGGACGCGGGTGACCTGTTTCTTCGGGTCAACATACTTAGAGACAGCCGCTTTACCCTTAACGGGCATGACCTGAGCACCACTGTGGATATCACCCCATGGGAGGCAGCTCTTGGCGCAAAAGTGCTTGTGCCGACAGTCGATGCTCGCATCAGTCTCACGGTACCTGCTGGCACCCAGAGCGGTCAGAGCCTGCGAGTACGCGGTAAGGGAATGCCGATTAGCCGTGGACAATTCGGCGATCTCATAGTGACAACCCGTATTGTAGTACCATCCAACCTGACCAAGCGTGAACGTGAACTTTTTGAAGAACTGACTGTTGAATCACGTTTCAACCCCCGTCAATAAGAGGAACGGGTCATGACAATGCATTCTTACGACATTATTATCAGCAAACGGCATGAACTGGTATCAGTTCCGGGGATCACTATCACAGAATTAAGCAGACTGTGCGAGTGTCGCGTATCGGTGGCGAAACGACTATTTTCGATAGGTCTTATCGAACCATTATCAGGCGGAGTCACACCAATATTTGATCGGAGTGTTGTGGTGAGAGCCCGTAAAGCATTACGACTGAAGCGGGATTTACGGCTTAATTTTGATGCCATAGTTTTAGTCATGGAACTGTTAGACCGAATCGATGATCTGGAACATAGAAGCTGATCGAAGACTTCTCAGGCTTGAGCATAGCCAGTAACTAAATCTGCATCACCGGAGAGTTCATATGACCCAATATCCAGTTTCCGATCAGTTTGCACGTCGAGTTCGCTGGCTTACCATCGCTATTATCGCCAAACTGGTGGCCTGGCATGCCCTGTCGTGGGCAGACCGAGCAGTCGGCGGCCCCGAAATCGGTAACAGCCCGCGGGGATCTGGCTGCCGATGAGAAATCAACCATTGAACTGTTCGAGCGGTCTCGTGAATTTCTACCTCGGAACGGGTTATGGACTTCTGGAGCCGTAATATCCTCTCTATACAACGCGGAACAGGATCAGGCTTTATCTGGGACGACAAGGGACACGTGGTTACAAACTACCATGTAATTGCCGGCGCATCGGAAGCTATGATCAGGTTGTCGGACGGCAAGGAATATAAGGCTGCTCTGGTTGGCGCAAGCCCTATGCACGACCTGGCTGTCTTGAAGATTGGGGACGGGCCAAAACGGCACCCACTACCCCTCGGCACATCCCATGATTTGAGAGTTGGCCAGAAGACCTTTGCCATCGGCAACCCGTTTGGTCTTGACTGGACCTTGACCACGGGCATCGTCTCAGCTCTGGACCGGTCACTTACAGAAGAATCTGGCAGCGTAATCGAACACCTGATTCAGACCGACGCAGCCGTCAACCTAGGTAATTCAGGTGGCCCGTTACTTGACTCAGCGGGACGACTCATTGAGCTATCTACAGCCCATCAGGAACATCTGCCGGGGTCGGTTTTGCCGTGCCGATGGATACAGTCAACCGCGTGATCCCACAGCTTATCGGGCGCGGCAAATATGCCAGGCCCTCCTTGGGAATAGAAATTGATGCGGATATTAACGAGACAATCACTGCGCAACTTGGTGTCAAAGGGGTTGTGATACTCAAGGTGCGTCAAGGGTCTCCGGCAGCACAAGCAGGGCTAAAAGGCATGGATCGAACCGTTTCCCCTGGCGACATCATCACTGCAGTGCAAGGCAAAAAAGTCGAAACCATAGCTAAGCTGATGTCTCGCCTGGATGATTTTCAAGTCGGCCAACCGATAAAACTTTCAATCTTACGGAATGACAAAGAAAGGGAAGTCATGGTGCCCCTTTCCTCTGAACAGCAATGAGAGACTACAGCCAAAACATAAAGCTTGCCATTCTAGCGACATCAGTACTCGCCGTTATACTGGTTTCGTTTTTAAGTTACTACACCGGCGATTTTTCACTGGAAGTTATTTACGCTCCGGCAATCCTGCTTCCTTCTTGGTATGCAGGTCGACTGCAAGGTCTGATCGTTACCATTTTATCCGGAGCAGGCATCTTTTTGTCGTACTATTTCTTCAATGCTCAAAGCATGGCAATGCATTATGTCAATATGGGATTGGAAGTAGTTGTCCTCACCACCTCAGCATACCAACATCGACACTGAGAGAGCATCATCTGAAGGCCGAATATATGGCGTCATACGATTCGTTGACCGGCGTCAGCAACAGGAATAGCTTTTTTCTCCTGGCGCAGCAGATATTACACGAAGCATCCAGGCACAAAAGACCCTTTACCCTGGCATTTTTCGATCTGGACAACTTCAAGCAGGTTAATGACCTGAAGGGACATCTTGAAGGGGACAGGGCACTGAAATTAGTGGCAGATACTATAAGGAAAAATATGAGGCAGGCCGATATCGTGGCAAGGTTTGGCGGAGACGAATTTGTTGTCTTATTGCCGGAAACAGATCATGCTACGGCTGATTCAGTGCTCAGAAAGTTGCAAAGTAGGCTGTTGGATGCAATGAATGGGAACAACTGGCCTATAACATTCAGCATCGGTGCAGTCACATGCCAGAGCTTCCAATTCGGAATCAACGACTTGCTCCAACTCGCAGACAGCTATCTATACAGTGTAAACGTTAAACAAAAACGGTCTTCGCCTAGAAAAGGTCTAGCAAATTTAAAAGCATGAAATCACCAGAATCTATTTTCCAAAGGGATGCGTAATGCCCCAAACTATTGACGACCTCATACGACGGATCAAGGATCTGCAGGAAGAACTCGAAGTCGAGTTTAAGAAAAAACGCAATGAATTCGAGTTCATCATAGAGGAAAAGCGTGTTCGCTTTGCCGAAGAGGTAGCGCGACAGCAACGTCGTCTAAAAATTGGCTGGTTCCGTTATCTGATCAAAGCCAAGCCGCTTAACGTACTGACCGCTCCATTCATCTACGCCGGATTCATTCCGTTCATATTGCTGGATCTGTTTCTCTGGTTGTATCAGTCTATCTGCTTCCCGGTGTACCGAATTCCAAAGGTAAAGCGATCCGAGTATTTGATCTTTGATCGGGAGGATCTTCCCTATCTGAACTTTATCGAGAAATTCAATTGTTTCTACTGTTCCTACGGAAACGGACTTATGTCGTATGGCCGCGAAATCGCTGCCCGCACTGAACAGTACTGGTGTCCAATCAAGCATGCCCGTCGGATCACAGCCGCCCATGAACATTACCCACGATTCTTTGAATACGGCGATGCTGAGAGTTGGCAGAAAGGCTTGGAAAGATTAAGACGGCAATATCCTTCTGAGAATAACAGCGAGAAGAGGTGAGTTGATATGGCTACTTTAAGCTAAAAAATTTCATGCCCGTCATGTGGAACAGGTAACCGCACTCCTTCAGATATGGAAGGACTCAGGGGGCATTCCGACTGTTCTTTTGTTGAAGCAAGGACGAGTCGTTGATCAACTGCAAGGTGCACAAAATCTAAATGCGGTGCAGTTATAGTTTCGCCGGTTGGCATGACACCTTCTCGAGTTTTGTCAAGTTAGGGTACACTTTAGGGCACACTGATAACGTTTTCAGAGTGTAATTTATGACCCCGAAGGTTATTTGAATTAATAACTCGCTAATATTACTTGGTATAGATGCGATTTAAAACAGATATGTACCCTATAAATAGGATCTTACTGTAGATCAAAACGAAAGAAGGGAATCGCTAGGTTAGCGATTCCCTTTAGTTTTTTGGTTGCGGGGATAGGATTTGAACCTATGACCTTCGGGTTATGAGCCCGACGAGCTACCAGACTGCTCCACCCCGCGACAGGGACGAAACATATAACAGTTCAAGTGAGTTGTTGTCAACAGAAACTTTTACGGATGCGCATCTTATTTAAAAAGCAACTCAGTTGCGTCACTCTTTATCGGGAATGGCAATGGCGCCTTTGCCCAGCTTTACTGCTAATTCTTTCGCTGCATCAGGGTCGAGGCGCGTACCGACGCGAACGCGATACCAGATTCCTTTTTCGCCTAAATTTGATTCTGAAATATGTGCATTATACCCTTTGGCTGCAAGTTTGCTGCGTGTCATCTCAGCATCTGACTTCAGGCTGAAAGAAGAAACTTGAACAGTAAAGCCAGTTAAATCAGGACGGGTAATAATTGGCTGTCTTATAATCCCGGGAACAGGGGAACCTTGCCCGACACCATCGCTTGCTGCGGCAGTTGGTCTGGTTACGTTGGAAGGTATAGCTGCCTGAAGTGGTTGCTTCCCCGGTTTTTCCTCTTTGGTGTTGATACCACTGCCGAGTGCTGCACTCTTCTGGCTACTCGGGAGGGTTTTGTAAAAACTTAAGGGTGGATCACCAGCAGATGGAACAGGATTTGGTAGTGTGACCTCAGTCGCTGGTGTACCAGCAGCCGCCGGTTGAGGTATGGCAGGTTGTGGTACAGGAATCTGTGCCTGTATATTGTCATGCCGCGGTGAATTTTCAAGGCTCTGCTGTTCCATTGCCGCTTTGAAAGCCTTTTTTGCTGAACGTTGCGACAGCAGCCAGCCGCTGCCGAAACCAAGTGCAAGGCAGAGAGTCCCCGTGATAATAACGGCGAAGAGAATACCGCTCGAGGCTTCCTTGCGTGGACGGTTATGTGCAGGCTGGGGAACACTGCACGATTTTTTCGGATCACTGTAATCAATGCGCATAGTTGCCTCCGCTACATCCGTTCCGGAGCCGATATTCCAAGGATGGAGAGAGCATTTTTCAAGGTTTGGGCGGTGCGTTTCAGCAGATAAAGTCTCGCTGCAGTTAGCCGGTCATCTTCACTGATAACGCGGTTCTTGTTATAGAAACTGTGGAAACAGCTGGCGAGTTCACTGAGATAATAGGTCAGGCGGTGCGGCTCAAAATGAACAGCGCAATCATCAATGGTATCTGGCAGCGCAGCCAGAAACTTGATCAACTGAAGATCTTCAGGCGTTGAGAGGCAGGAAATATCAGAAAGTGCCGGTTTTATCGGTGTGACAAATCCTTTTTCGGCAGCATTCTCAAAAATACTGCAGATGCGGGCGTGAGCATACTGTACATAATATACCGGATTATCGTTGGTCTGCTGCTTGGCCAGATCTATATCAAATACCAGCTGGGCATCCGGTTTGCGCATCAAAAAGAAAAAGCGGGTTGCGTCACGTCCGACTTCATCGATCAGGTCACGCAGCGTGACATAGCTCCCGGCACGCTTGGATATTTTAACCTCTTCACCGCCACGCATGACGGTTACCATCTGATGCAGCACATATTCCGGCCAGCCGTGAGGAATACCGATATCAAGTGCCTGAAGCCCCGCGCGGACACGGGTGACGGTGCTGTGATGGTCAGAACCCTGCTCGTTGATAACCCGGGTAAAGCCGCGTTCCCACTTGGCTTGATGATAGGCGACATCTGGAACGAAATAGGTGTATGTGCCATCAGCCTTGCGCATAACTCGATCCTTGTCATCGCCAAAATCAGTGGAGCGGAGCCAGAGAGCACCATCCTGTTCGTAGGCGTGGTCGTTGGCGATCAGCTTCTGCACGACCGCATCAACTCTCCCTTCGCTGTAGAGTGACGATTCCAGCGTGTACACATCGAATTTTACGTCAAAAGCCTCAAGGTCGAGGTCTTGTTCGCGCCTCAGCCAGGCGACGGCAAATCTTCTGATATTATCGATGTCCACGGGATCTCCGCAGGCAGTTGTCCGTTGATCAGCTGACTCGACAGTCTCCCGGGCAAGGTAGGCTCGTGCCACATCCTTGATATACTCACCTTGATAGCCTCCCTCAGGCCACCGCGCATCATCCGGTTCAATTCCCAGGCAGCGCAGCTGCACGGACAGGGCAAGGTTGCTGATCTGCACTCCGGCATCATTATAATAGAATTCGCGGGTTACGTCCCAACCGGCGGCATTCAAAACACGGCAGAGGGTGTCGCCGATTGCCGCACCACGGCCATGACCGATATGTAGAGGACCGGTTGGATTGGCACTGACAAACTCAACCTGTACCTTACGGTTGCCACCGCTTGCGGTGCGGCCGTAGTTCTCGCTCTGCACCTCTATTTCGAGAAGCGCGGTCTGCCACGCCGCTTGCGACACAAACAGGTTAATAAAGCCGGGACCGGCTATATCACATTTTGTCAGGAGGCCATTTCCGTCGCCCAGATGTTTTATGATGATTTCAGCCACCTGCCGTGGCGCTTTACGTTCCGCTTTTGCCATCTGCATGGCAACGTTACAGGAAAAATCTCCATGTTCCGGGTTAGCAGGATGACCGAGAGTGATGGGCGGCAGAGGGGATGTTGTCAATTCGTGTGCAGCGTGAGCCTTGATGAGAGCAGATTCAAGCAGAGGGGCTATTCGGTTTCGCATCATGGTAAGGACTATTCTTTCTTATCGGTTGTTTTGTCGTTATCATCGGGATCATTCTTAATGCTGACATCCCGGGTAAAGTCAGGGCATCGGGCGCCGCCATCGGGGATGCAGAATCGCTTCGAACAGGTTTCGCGCCAAGCGCACATAACACAGCGTTGTTGTGACATATCAGTATCCCTGTACTGTTTCGGGTTGTTTCTTGTCTGGTAAAAACTGGTAGATGACTTCGTTGCTGCGCACCAAGCCAAAGTCTTTGCGGGCAATGCTTTCAAGATAACGCCGATCTGATCTGAGAGCAACAATCTCGCGTTTCAGTTTTTCATTGTCGGCTCTGTTTTCAGCAAGGCGCGCCTCAATTTGACTCTTGTCCTGTTTCAACTCGACAATGCGCAACAACCCCTTATCCCCGAAAACCGTAAAAAAGAGGATGAACGCGAGACACCCGACCGGAACGAAATACATCCGTTTTTGCAGGGGGAATTTGAACATTTACCCTTTCCTGTGCAACCCGGAAAAATACGCTACCGTCATTTTCAGCCCGTCATCCAGTGTGACCAGCGGTTTCCAGTCCAGTTTTCCGCCTGCCAGCGAAATATTGGGCTGGCGCTGTTTCGGGTCGTCCTGTGGAAGCGGCTGAAAGATGATTTTAGACTGTGAGCCGGTTATTGTAATGATTTTTTCAGCAAACTCAAGGATTGAATTTTCCACCGGATTTCCCAGATTAACCGGTCCGGTGAAACCGTCACACTCCATCATGCGGATCATGCCATCAACCAGATCAGAAACATAGCAGAACGAGCGGGTCTGTGAGCCGTCGCCGTACACGGTGATGTCCTCATTTCGAAGCGCCTGCAGAATGAAGTTGGATACTACACGACCATCGTTTTCTGCCATGCGGGGTCCGTATGTATTGAAAATGCGGACAATACGGATATCGACACTGCTCTGACGGTGGTAGTCCATCATCAGGGTTTCTGCAACTCTCTTGCCCTCATCATAGCAGCTGCGGATGCCGATCGGATTGACATTGCCCCAGTAATCTTCAGTCTGTGGGTGTACATGGGGATCACCGTACACTTCTGACGTAGATGCCTGCAGGATGCGGGCCTTAACCCGTTTGGCCATGCCGAGCATGTTGATTGAACCCATGACGCTGGTTTTGATGGTTTTCACCGGATTATACTGGTAATGGACCGGAGAGGCGGGGCAGGCGAGATTGTAGATGCGTTCAACTTCCAGCAGTATCGGTTCGGTAATATCGTGACGGACAAGCTCGAAGCGATGGCTGTCCATCAGGTGAATGATGTTGTTTTTATTTCCGGTAAAGAAGTTATCGAGGCAGATAACGTCATGCCCCTCAGAGAGGAGACGTTCACAGAGATGTGATCCGACAAATCCGGCTCCGCCGGTAACCAGTATCCGCACGCTATTTAACCTCGCCTTTGATGCCGCCGCCGGTTCGTCCCAGCGGGATATAGGTAAAGCCGCTTGCAGCCATGCGATCTGGTTTGTACAGGTTGCGTCCGTCCACAATCACCGGAGCTTTAAGAGCTGCCTTGATTCGGTCGAAGTCCGGATTGCGATACTCGTTCCAGTCAGTAATGACCGCCAGGGCGTCAGCACCGTCCAGAATGGCATACTGGTTGCTGCTGTATTCAATCCGGTCACCGAAGTGTTTTTTAGCTTCCTTCAGCGCCTCCGGATCATGGGTGCGCACGGTTGCTCCGGCAACCAGTAGCCGTTCAATGATGGTAATGGCAGGAGCTTCGCGCATATCGTCAGTGCGAGGTTTGAAAGAAAGCCCCCAGCAAGCAATCGTGCGACCGGTGAGCGGCTGCTGTTCTTCATCGGGCGATCCAAGTAGCTTGATCAGCTTGTCCGCCAGAACCTCTTTCTGGAGTTCATTAACGTCTTCAACCGCTTTCAGCAGGAGGAAGTCATAGTTTGCTTCTTCGGCGGTCTTGATAAGCGCCTTGACATCTTTCGGGAAGCAGGAACCACCGTAACCGGGGCCGGGAAAAAGGAAGTCATAACCGATGCGGGAGTCCGAGCCGATCCCTTCGCGGACGGCCATGACATCCGCCCCCATTCGTTCGCATAAGCCAGCGATCTGGTTCATGAAGGAAATACGAGTGGCGAGCATCGCGTTGGCGGCGTATTTGGTCATTTCCGCGCTGCGGACGTCCATGACAATCATGCGATTCTGTTTGCGCATGAACGGGTCGTACAGCTCTTTCATGATTTCAGCAGTGCGTACATTGTCGCAGCCTATGACGACCCGGTCAGGTTTCATGAAGTCATCAATGGCAGCTCCTTCTTTGAGAAATTCGGGGTTTGAGACAACATCGAATTCAATATCAACGCTGCGGATCCGGAGCTCTTCCAGAACTGCGGCGCGGACTTTATCGGCGGTGCCGACCGGAACGGTGGATTTGTCGACAATGATCTTGAAGCCGTTCATGGCACGGCCGATGTCCCGGGCAACACCAAGGACGTATTTGAGGTCGGCCGAACCGTCTTCTCCCGGAGGGGTGCCAACGGCGATGAAGCAGACCAGTGAGCTCTTGACCGCTTCTTCCATGTCCAGCGTAAATGTGAGGCGCCCCTCGGTCTGGTTGCGCAGAATCATCTCTTTGAGCCCAGGCTCGTAAATCGGAATGATCCCCTGTTTGAGATTTTCAATGCGGGCCTGGTCGATATCAACAGTAATGACGTTATTGCCGCTTTCTGCAAAACAGGCAGCAGCAACCAAGCCAACGTAACCGGCGCCGAAAATACAGATTTTCATTTATTCCTCCAGAACGGATATATATTTGAACTTAATAACACACTATCTCATTGTAATTCTATTGTTTTTTATCACAATCAGCACCGTTTCTCACTTCCAGAGCTTTAGTATAGGCAACGCTACGAGAAACTCCAGTAATTTCAGCTGCTTTTGTTGCTGCATCCTTGACTGAAATGGTTCTATCCGACAACAAGCGCCAGAGCACCTCTTCAACTGGTTCCGTCTCAAGCGGTGTATCTTCACCCGGTTCAATCAGAACAACCACTTCTCCGCGTACTTTTATCTCTGAAACCAGCTCCAGGACGCTTGCAACCTCACCCCGAAGCAGTTCCTCAAATATTTTGGTAAGTTCGCGTGCCACAACGATGCGACGGTTTCCCATCGTTTCGTGGATATCCCTGAGCGTTTCCACCAAACGGTGGGGTGCCTCATACAGTATCAGCGTTCCGGGATTGTTGGCCAGTTTTGTGAGAAACGCGCGTCGTTTGCCCTGACGTGAGGGGGGGAAGCCGACAAACGAGAAGTTGTCGCTCGGGAGTCCGGAAGCCGAAAGAGCGGTAATAGCCGCGCAGGCACCCGGCACCGGAATGACCGGAATATGTTCGGCAATGGCATCACGCACCAGCTGATAACCGGGATCAGAGATGCAGGGGGTTCCCGCATCGGAAATCAACGCCACAGACTTTCCCTGACGCAGGGCATTCAGGATACGCTCACCCTTGAACAGTTTGTTATGATCGAAATACGAGGTCATCGGCTTGGTTATGCCAAAATGATTAAGCAGTTTGAGCGAGTGCCGGGTATCCTCAGCCGCTATCAGATCAACCTCTCCGAGAATGCGGACGGCCCGATAGGTTATGTCTTCCAGATTGCCGATCGGCGTGGCGATAATGTATAGAGTCGCAATCATGCAGTCTCCTGATAGCGCAACGAATGCGTGGCCGTACTAATTATGCCAGATATAAAGGGTAATCCGGTAAGTGTCAACTTATTGCAAGTACAAATATTAGTTCGCAAATTGACGCTTAATAATGCTAAATAAACACTAACGTGATTGTGTTATCAGCTTGTTTGAGTACACTTATGAATAACAAATATATGTGAACGTGTTCCATTGTTTTCTGTATGTCTGCCTATGACTGCTTGGTGAAGAGGAATTTTCATGAGTCACACGGGACACATATCCGTCTTCATCTATTCAGTGTTCTGTGCTGCTGTAAGGCATGCCCCCGGCAGCCTCCTTCTTCTTCTGACTTTTTTACGCTTTGCTACCTTTCCTGCACATGCCGTCTCCCGAATCGTCAAAGTCGACATCTACGAAAATGCACCCAAGGTCTTTACCTCAGAAGCCGGCAAGCCCTCCGGAGTCTTTATTGAAATTATTGAGCATATCGCACGGCAAGAGGGGCGGGAACTGCGCCATGTCTATAGATAAAGGTCTAATCCGTAAATATGAAGGAGTTGGTTTGGGACTTACAATCAGTAAAAACTGGTCGAGTTGATGGGGGTAGACATTCAACTGAACAGCATTTCAGGTGTGGGGGAGTACCCTCAGATTTAGATTGTCGATTGAAAAGAGAGCTGCATGAAAAATATTACTTTGCATATGCCATTACCGATACTTGGACTGATGCTGCTGCTGGCAATTTTTGCCCGTATTTTATACCCGTTACCGGTTTCGGCAGGGTCGGCTGAACAGACAGAGATTCGGTTGACTGTAGAGGAAAAAAACTGGCTGACGGAGCATCCCCGTATTTATGTTGGAGTTATGGATTCCTGGCCTCCGCTTAATTATCTTGATCAGAACAAAACACCCAGTGGTATCGGTGTCGAGTATCTGGGGGCGCTCAACAAGCTGCTCGGCGGTCGACTTGTCCCGGTTCCGGCACCGTTCAAGGAGAATTATGATCGGGTATTGGACGGGCAGCTTGATGCAATAATGGATATAACCCAGCGGCCCGACAGAGAGCCTCTGTTCAACTTTACACGTCCCTATATCGTTATCCCGCATGTCATTGTTGGCCGCAAGGATGGAGTGTATTTCAATTCTGAAAAGGATTTGAAGGGGAAAACGGTTGCTCTGGAACGTGGGTTTTTTAATGTTATTCATTTCGGGAAAAATTTTCCTGAAGCTGTGATTCGTGAATACGCCTCATCTTCCGAAGCCCTTGATGCCGTTTCACGTGGTGAAGCTGATGCTTATGCCGGAAACAGGGCGGTGGTCATCCACCTCATAGAAAAGGAACTGCTCAATAATCTGAAGTTGATGGGGAAGCTGGATGGGCCAAAATCCACGCTCCAGATTGCTGTCTCAAAGAATAACCCGATTCTGGCCGCCATCCTGGATAAAACGCTTGGCGCTGTTCCAGAAGCGGAACAGAATGCAATCTACAGCAAATGGGTTTCTCTGGAGTATAAGCACAAGGTTGATTATTCAATAATATGGAAGGTTGTTGTAGCTGCGCTGGTTATTGTGGTTCTGTCTCTGCTCTGGAACCGGAGCCTGGGGAAAGAGATAGCTATCCGCAAGAAAGCAGAAGAGGAGCTGCAGGCAAATCAGATGCATCTGGAGGAGTTGCTTCGGGAGCGTACCATTTATACTGTAGAACTGCAGGAGGCCAAGGAGCTAGCTGAGGCGGCAGACAGGATAAAATCGGCATTCCTTGCTACTATGAGTCATGAACTTCGTACGCCGCTTAACTCCATTATTGGTTTTACCGGCATCCTGCTGCAGGGGATGAGCGGGGCGATTAACGAGGAGCAGGCGAAGCAGCTTGGCATGGTGAAAAACAGCGCTAATCACCTCCTCTCCCTGATCAGCGACGTTCTGGATATCTCCAAGATCGAGGCGGGTCAACTGACCGTGAGTTGCGAGCCTTTCAATCTGAAAGCATCAATCCTCAAGGAAGTTCAGACTGTGCGCCCGATGGCGGAGCATAAAGGTCTTGAGCTTAATGTCGATATCATTGAAGAGTCTGTGACTGTGAACGGCGACGGGCGGAGAGCAGAACAAATACTGCTCAATCTGCTCAGTAACGCAGTCAAGTTTACGGAGCAGGGGAGCATTCTCGTCAGTTGCATTCGTAAAGCGGATTGCTATCTGACCAGTGTAACCGACACCGGCATCGGCATCAGGAATGATGAGCTGGATCGGTTGTTCATGCCGTTTCATCAGATTGATAATGGTTTGAGCCGCAATTATGAAGGAACCGGCCTCGGACTCTCGATTTGCAAGAAACTGGCAGAGCTTATGGGGGGAGAAGTAGGCGCCCATAGCGAATACGGCAAGGGGAGCACTTTCTGGTTTACCCTTCCAATAGCTTTGACCGAACCGTAATTTGCTGATATCACTGTTATAATGGAAAGGATTCTGCAATGAAAAAGAAAATTCTTTATATCGAGGATAACGAACAAAACCTTTATCTTGTTACCTTTATCCTCGAAAAATATGGCTATGAAGTTGCCTCTGCAACCGATGGACAGGAAGGGATTGATCTGGCAGCGGTTGTAAAACCTGATCTGATCCTGCTCGACATCCAGCTTCCCAGAATGGATGGCTATGAGGTTGCCGGACATCTGCGGGAAAACCCGCATTTGGCGGATATTCCGATAGTGGCAGTTACTTCTTACGCCATGGCAGGTGATCGAGACAAAGCACTGGCCGCCGGATGCACCGGTTACATTGAAAAACCGATCAACCCCGATACATTTATGCAGCAGGTTGAACAACATTTCCAATAAGGAGTAACGCAATGCAGCGAGTTCTGATCGTTGATGATATTCCTGACAACCTCTATTTTCTTGAGGTTCTCCTGAAAGGGAACGGTTTTGAAGTGGCATCGGCCTTAAATGGTACGGAGGCCCTCCTTTTGGCACGTGAAACAGTTCCTGCCCTGATCATCAGTGATATCCTCATGCCCGTAATGGATGGTTATACGTTATGCCGGGAGTGGCGCTGTGACGAGCGCCTGAAATCCATACCGTTCATCTTTTACACAGCAACCTTTACGGAGAAAAGAGATGAAGAACTGGCGTTGAGTCTTGGTGCGGACCGGTTTTTAATCAAACCGATGGAACCGGAAGGTCTGATGGCTGTTATACGCGATGTGCTGGCAGGATCAACGGTAAACAGCAGCACCTCTCTTCCTGATGATACCGGGATGCTGAAGGAGTATAGCGAGGCGCTCTTCCGCAAGCTTGAAAAGAAAATGGCTGATCTGGAGCAGGCAAATCGGGAGTTGGAACAGAGTATTGTCGAACAGAAAAAACTGGAAGAACAGTTGCGGCAGGCGCAGAAGATGGAAGCGATCGGACGTTTTTCGGCTGGCATAGCCCATGATTTCAACAATATTCTGACGGTTATCATCGGTTATGGCGGCATCATGCGGATGAAGAGTACTTTGGCCGATGGCGAACGCGACAAACTGGATCATATTCTTAACGCTGCCGACAGGGCAATAAATTTGACAGGCAGCCTACTGGCTTTCAGCCGAAAGCAGCCGGTAAAGCTGCAGCTATTGGATTTGAACAATGCCGTCTCAGGAGTGGAAACTTTACTCCGTCGCGTGGTCGGAGATGATATTATCCTCAGCATCTCCCCTGCATCTGATAAGATCCCCATTATGGCTGACAGAGGCCACATTGAACAGGTATTGATGAATCTGGCCGTGAATTCTCATGATGCCATGCCGCAAGGGGGGACGCTTTCGGTGGAAACAAAAACAATTGTTATTGATGAAGCGTTCATTCGTATGCATGGCTATGGGACTCCGGGGTGTTATGCGCTACTTTCCGTGTCCGATACCGGCGTCGGTATGGATTCAGATACTATCCAACATATTTTCGAGCCGTTTTTTACCACCAAAGAGCCTGGCCGGGGTACAGGTCTCGGGCTTGCAATTGTCTACGGGATCATTCTGCAGCATAACGGGCATATTCATGTGTACAGCGAGCCGGGGCAGGGAACAGCATTCCGCATCCTTCTGCCGCTGACGGTTGAAGAGGCTGGAATTGGAGATGTTGCTCCCTCGTACGTCAAGCCTCCCGGCGGAAGCGAAACGATTCTGGTCGTTGATAATGAAGAATCGATCCGGGAATATTTGAACCTTTTTCTGACTACGCTTGGATACACCGTTTATCAGGCGTCTGATGGCAGGGAAGCGGTAACTCGGTACCGCGAAATAGGGAATAAAGTCGATCTGGTGCTGATGGATGTTATCATGCCGCGCAAAAACGGCCCGGAAGCGGCTCTTGAAATCAGAGGAATAAATGAGAATGCCAGAATTCTGTTTATTTCCGGGTATCCATACGACGTCATCAATGAAAGGCATCTGCTAAATGAGAATGCTTTGCTGGTGATGAAGCCGCTGGCCCCCTCTGAACTTGCCCTGAAAGTGCGGGAAATATTGGACCGATAGTGTCTACGCTATTTTTGTTGTTACATTACCTCACAAAGTCCATCCTGATACCTCTGGATGGACTTTGCTGATAAACCTTAACGCTGTGCCAGTACCAGTTTCAATGCCAGACCTGAGAAAATGCTGGCAGCCGCACGATTAAGAACCTTCTGGGCAAATTCAGACTTCCGAAACTGCTCTCCAAAAAATCCTGCCAAAATGCTAATCGCGCCAAACACGATGACCGTGGCGATGATGAATATCACCCCCAGCAGCAGGAGTTGAGCGGACAATGCCCCTCTGGCAGGATCGGTGAATTGCGGCAGAAAAGCGAGAAAGAAGATTGACACCTTGGGATTGGTAATATTCATGATGATGCCGCGTCGATAGAGTGTCGCTGAACTGAGGAGATTGATTGTTGGCGCCGCACTTGCCACTGTTCCGGCCCGGAAGGAAAGCCATGCCAGATACAGCAGATATCCGGCGCCAACAAACTTCAGAAGCGTGAATGCCTCAGCCGACGCCTTGAAGAGTGCAGCTAATCCAAAGGTCACCGCTGCTGTATGAAAGAGAAGGCCGGTGCAGAGCCCCAGGGTGACAAGCAATCCGGCTGTGCGCCCCTGCTGGGCTGCCTGGGTCATGACAAACAGGTTATCCGGCCCGGGGGAGAGAGCGAGCAGTATTGATGTGGTAAAAAAAATGAGAAGTATTCCAGAATCGATCATGCAGGTTCCTCTGCTGTTAGAAGAGTAATTTTCGCCATAATGGTGTACAAGGGGTCGACTGTCAAGCATGACCGATAGCATACCTGCTGAAATTATTGACATCGTGTAGACGCTTGTTCGCGAAGGAATATCCTATGATCAGAATCACCCTCAAAAAAAATGAGGAACGCAGAATAAAATCTGGGCACCCCTGGGTTTTCAGCAATGAAATCCACGAAGTTGCCGGAGAAAGCTCCCCCGGAATTGTGGCTGAGCTGTACGACGCATCGGGCTCTTTTATCGGTCTGGGTCACTACAACCCACATTCACTGATTGCTTTCCGACTTGTTTCCCGACAGAGGGAAGATATTGATTCTGTGGATTTCTTTGAACGGAGCATTGCCGGTGCTCTGGCCCATCGCACGGCACGCTATCCAGGGCTGGCTACCTTCCGGGCCGTTTATGGTGAGAGCGATTTTCTGCCGGGACTGGTGGTGGACAAATACGGAGATTGTCTTTCACTGCAACTCCTCTCGGCAGGGATGGACTGTCGGCGCCAGCAGATTACCGATGCATTGCGCAGAGTATTCAACCCGGCAGGTATTATTGCCCGCAATGATGTAGCCGTTCGCACGCTAGAAGGGTTGGAGGAAAAGGTTGAGCTGCTGTGGGGTGATATTCCTGAACGTATCGAAATGGAAGAAAACGGGCTTCGCTTCCAGATCAGCCTGAGGAGAGGGCAGAAAACAGGCGGTTTTCTTGATCAAAAGCAGAATCATCTGCTACTGCGGGATATCTGCTCGGGAAAAAACGTCCTCGACTGTTTCTGTTATACCGGCGGATGGGGGGTACATGCCGCTTCGTTCGGGGCAAAGTCCGCACTCGGTATTGATATTTCGGCCCAGGCGGTGGCGCAGGCCGTCATCAATGCGGGGCTGAATGGGGTGTCTGACTTGATGCGGTTTGAGGAATGCGATGCATTTGAGCGGCTTCGCTCTCTGTATCGGGAAGGAAGGCGTTTTGGTGTGATCGTCATGGACCCACCGGCCTTTGTCAAGAACCGCAGGAATATCGCCGAAGCAACGAAGGGGTATTTGACGGTCAATCGCCGGGCGTTGGAGTTGCTGGAACCTGGTGGTTACCTGATTACCTGCTCCTGCTCATTCCATATGGGACGTGAAGCGTTTCGCGAAGTATTGACCCAGGCGGCACGTTTAGCCAAACGTGACGTACGTTTGGTGGAAACCCGTTCACAGGCGGCGGACCACCCGGTGCTTCTGAAATTTCCGGAGTCGGAATACCTCAAGTGCTGTGTTCTCCAGGCGGTCTGACCGGATGGAGTTGCTATTACTTTGGCTCGGAGGAATCCTGTTCTGCCAAAAGATGTGAAATGTTCTCGTGTACCATGTGGCAGATAGCAGGCGAATGAGTTTGCACCTCTGCAACATGCCGGAGAAAATCCAGGGCCATGTCGCGGCAACCATGCTGAAGAAGTAACTGGCTCGCTTCGGCAAAAAAACGGGAATCTTCGCCTTCATTGCTCAACAGTTCGTCATAGCAGGTACAGGCATCCTGCAGTCGCCCCGTCTGACAATGCAGTTTCATCATGCCGGCAAGAGTGAACTTATCGTAGCCACGCTCCAGCCCTTTGCAATAGGTGCGTTCAGCGTCGTCAAGCCGCCCGAGATTCCGGTACGCGTCGCCAAGCCGAGCCAGCAGGTTGACGGTACCAGCATTGTTTGCAACAATCTGCTCCCAGAGCTCGACCGCCAGTTGGTAATTATGCATGATACGATAATAATTGCCGAGCCCGTACAGAGCATGAAAATTGTGCGGTTCCTGCTGTAAAGCCATCTTGTAATACGACTTGGCCTTTTCAAAATTATTCTGCTTCCAGTACAGGTTCGCAACGATGGTCAGGATGCTGACCATCGTGACACCGTTAGCCACCGCTTTTTCGTACTGCTGGATTGCCAGCTCATCAAGTCCTTTTTTCCTATACAGATCCGCCAGACCTATCAGAGCGTACCGATCGTTAGGCCTGAGGCCGAGTGCTCGCTGATAGTAAGTGAGTGAATGTTCGTAGTCATCAAGAGTTTTATACCCGTCTGCAATCCGCGTCAGGACAAAGATATCGGTTTGGTGGTGCTCATTGAGGTACAGCTCCCAATAGTGAATCGCCTCCTTGAAGCGATACTGGCCACGCAGGGTATCACCAAGACCGCGCAGAGAAAAGAGGTTATGCGGGTCGCGACTGAGAACCTGCAGGTAATACTGTTCCGCCCCGGGGAAGTCTTTTTTCTGCCGCAACAGGTCACCCATACCGGTCAGCACGTACGGATTTTTCGGGTCCAGCGTCAATGCCTTTTGAAATACCGAGTGTGCTTCAGCAAAACGCTGTGCCTTAAGCAGTGCATGCCCCTGTTTCGATAGTTCGATAACGCTGCTCATCTCTGTGGCGGCATCTTGATCCTTTGACATTTTTCTTCTCCTCCTGCCGGAGATATGATCATTTCCTGTGTGTCGCTTGAAACGTGGGGTTTATAATCCCGTAATTTCCCGCTCCTTCGGGTATTCCACCAGGATGCCGAAGGTCAACTCCTTCTTTTCTCCCGCCTGGAGCGGAGTCTTCCAGATTATTGTACCATCATTTTTTACTTCATCAGGCTTGAGAGACGGTTCATCCAGCGAAACGTTTATCTCCTCATTGCCGGCAAGCGGCAGTTGATCACGCAGGGTCAGGGTTAGTGGCTCCGTGCGGAAATTGCCCAGTTTAAAACGATAGCGGTAGCTGACCTGGCTTTTGCCGAACAGTCGACCTTCCTTATGCTGCTTCATTTCTTCCCGTTTCACCGTCACCTGGTCGTCATTACCGAAAAACAGCTCAAACTTTTCACCGGCAGCGACCTTTTTCAACTGTGAACTGCCGGTGAAGCTGTTTCCGACGAAGGCATTAATCCTGCCCGAAAGCAGTGGATAAATGGCGCGGTTGACAAGCTCAGCCCTGAGAAAAACTGCCGGTGAGAGTTTCGGGACGGCCAGGTATTCAATACGGACTGGCAGTTGTTCCATAGCGACTACCGTGCTGTGGCTTGCGCCGTCGGAAGGTATATCGAGAGAGCGGGGAACGTGAAAGGAGACAGACGATCGCTCCTCATTGACCAGCGCCGTAGCAAAAGCCGCCGGAGCGTCAAGTACGTTCATTTCGTTCAGGCCGGCGTCTTCAAATTGCACGCGGCTGTCTTTTTTGGCCCGGGCAGATGTCGCCGGGGAAGTCATTAGTATCCGGGACTGCATGGACGGTTGCGGTCGATACAGAGATATCCGCCAAGGGTACAATTCCGGAGGAGCTCCACCGACTGCCGGTCGGGCAGTAGAAAGGGTAAGATCGACGTTGTTCCACTCCTCGCCGGTCTGCTGACGTACCTGAGCACGAAAGGTCAATTCGGCAGTTTTGGCGTTGGCCGCCAGACGGACATCGTAGACAGGTTCCCAGCCTGCTTGGGGAATCATTGTAACAAGTCCAAGTGTTAGGCTTCCAGGGCGGGTTATCTCAACCGCTACCTCGACAGTTTTGCTTTCTTTCCTTCCTGAGCCGGTGGCTGCGTTTTGTTGGCGTCGCAACGCATCGACCTTGTCCTTAATCCCTTTTATTTCAAACTCGACATCACGAGTCTGTTCTTCGGCACGTATGACCCCGGTACCGACAAAGCCGGACGCGTCCTGTAGTTCCGCCAACGTCGGCCGACCTATCGCCAGTTCCTTGGAAATGCGGTCTCCCCATGCGACACGAATCGATTCGAGAAACATTTTCTGGGCTGCTATGCCGGCTTTTTTTGCATCAAGTGTATCGGATTTCTTTTCCAAGCGGAGAATTTCCTCTTGCAGTTCCTGAACCCGCTTTTCTCCACTCTGTGCCATAAAAGTCCTCTTGATCTCCAGCCCGGTGATCGTTGCCGCTGCTGTCCCTGTCCCTTCTACCCGCACCGAGTCATCAAGCATCAAGACAGGCAAGGCTTCAAAAGAGATCAGATAGGTTCCCGACGTAACGGTGAGGAGGCTGCTGCGGGTTGTCTGGGCGCAGTCGCCGAAGACAGTAACCGCAGTTATGCGTGAAGATGCCGGAATCCGTTTCAGTTCAGCAGAGAAGGAGAGAGCAGGAGTGACAAAAAGAACCAGCAACAGGAAACAGCGCATATTTTTCATGAAATACTCCTTGATGAACAGCAAAAAAATTGCAGCGTCTTATCTGCGCCCTTTGGCAGGCGGGCGTGGCCCATCTCCCTGCTGCTTGTTACTGGCTGGACGTCCGGTGCGCTTTGCTGATGGTGCTAAACGCCCACTTTTGGCTGCGTCCTTCGCTATGGCAGGACGGAATTTTCTGACCGCCTCTTTTGCTGCGGAGGAACGCCCGGTTTTTGCTGCCTCTTTGACAGCCGGCCGTGAACTTCTCGTGCTTTTCGTCGTTTCTTCTGCCACCGGACGAGCTGGATTTTTGGCGTTCGGTGACGTTAACGGTCGTTTGCCCGCGCCGCTTGCCTCATTTGCTACCTGGCGTGTACCCATCGGCGGTTTTCTCCTGACAAATGGAGTCTTGGCCGGGCGGTCTTTCTGCGGTTTGGCAATGCTGACAACGATGCAGCGGTCAATCAGCCAGGTACCGTCCAATGTTTCTACCACCTCATTCAGATCAGCCTCCGACAGCATCCGGACATAGCCGCACCGTTTGAACTCACCGGTATCCTGATCGACAATCAGGTGTACCGACGTGACAACCCCCATCACCTCAAAAAGCTTGCGCAGATCTTCTTCAGTAGCCTGTTCCGAAATATGTCCAACGTAGAGTTCTTTTGCCATGTCAATAATCCTTGTATTCCTTATTTCTGTTCCCTGTGGATGGCAAACGGTCCCCATGTCTGGTCAATCGACATCAATTCAAGCGTATTTATGTTGACATGAGGCGGCTGGCTGGTTATCCAGCGCACCGTTTCAGCAATATCTTCCGCGGTCAACGGCTCCGTTCCCTGATACACGCCGGCAGCTTTCTCTTCATTGCCTTTGAACCGCACCTTTGAAAATTCGGTTTCAGCCATCCCGGGCTGAATGCAGGAAACCCGCACCCGTGTACCGAGCAGATCGCAGCGCAGATTGCGGGAAAACTGCGTGACAAAGGCTTTGGTACCACCGTATACGTTGCCGCCCGGATAGGGCCAGTCACTCGCAGTAGAGCTGATATTGACAATGTGGCCGCTATTTCGGCTGACCATACCGGGCAGTACAAAGCGCGTGCAGTACATCACCCCTTTGATGTTGGTATCCACCATAGTGTCCCAGTCGTCAGGGTTCACCAGGTAAGCAGGTTCCAGCCCCAATGCCAGCCCGGCGTTGTTGATAAGGATGTCAATAGCGCGAAAACGCTCCGGTAAGCCTTCAACAGCTCCCTTAACCGCTTCACGATCACGCACATCGAGCGGGATTAAATGAATTTCGGCATGGAGCGACAATTCGTCCTGGAGCTTCAGGAGATGATCGATCCGCCGCGCGGCAAGAATCAGGCGGTTACCTTTGACGGCGAACATGCGCGCGCAGGCGGCACCGAACCCGGCTGAAGCGCCGGTAATGAAAATGGTTTTTCCGCTCATAGGGCCTCCCGTTGTCGTAGGAAAATACTAAATTAACTGAAGTAGTGTTTCAAACAGCAGATCCGTATCGATGCCGCGTTGTCTGCATAACGAGAGCATTTCATCGTCAAGTGGAGCGGAAACCGCTAATTTTACTGCTGTCTCCCGGACAAGCGCCGTTCGGAAAGAATGGAGGGCAAACCCGGAAAATTCCGGAAGTTCGCCCCCGCCGTAGCGCTTGTCACCAATGACCGGATGTCCGATTGCCGATAGATGACGGCGAATCTGATGCATCCGTCCACTGATCGGGGTGACAGCCAACAGAGAGCAGTCCACGCCCTGCAGCAGAATGCGGTAACGGGTTTCGGACTCTTTCTCGTCGAGAGGCACATTGATGATGCCACAACCGTCAGGGGTCCCCTGAACCAGTGCCAGATAGAGCTTGTCCAGTCCCGTTTCTTTCACCTGGCGGCCGTATATTCCCGCAGAACTGGAACTTTTGGCCAGAATGACCGACCCCGATGTGCCACGGTCCAGGCGGTTGACTGGATACAGCTTGCACGGTGTATCCCGCTCAGTCATATAATTCTGGCCATTCTCCACCAAGTTCTCTTCGCATTCTGCAGTGCGGTGCATCGGCATTCCCGAAGGCTTGTTCACAATAACGATGTGACCGTCCTCGTACAAAATGTCCAGTGCAGGTCTGACTGACGAGATGTAGCCAACGGTTGCCGCGCTCTCTTTGAGGGTAACCGTATCATGAAAAATCAGGGGCGTATCCGGCGATGTGGCGGTGCCGTTCAGTCTGGCAGCTCCACTATTGATTAATTTACGGGCATAGCTGAACGGAGAGTTCGGCATCAAGGTGCGCAGAAAACTTTCCATGCGGCGGCAGTGGTCGTGATGGGAAATGTCAAAGGAGAGCATAATACGTCAATCCGTGATGGTGAGGTTTACACCACCAACCGATCATCCTTGTAGCCAGCATTTAGTTCAAGCGCCTCATTCATCGAGCGGATGGCCACTTCAATCTGGTTGTCGTCAGGTTCACGCGTGGTCAGGCGCTGCAGTGACAAGCCAGGGGCGATAACCATTCTGACAAGCGGGTGAGTGTCGTTCATGGCGCTCCATTTGAGAAATTCGTAGGAGATGCCGGCGATCATCGGCAGCAGCACGATCCGTGACCCCGCCTTGAGGTAGAACGGCCAGAGTTTAGGGATCAGTGAGAACACAGCTATGCTGACCAGCATCACGATCAGCAGAAAGCTGGTGCCGCAGCGGGGGTGCAGCCGACTATAACTGCGCACGTTCTCAACAGTTAAATCAACGCCTGCTTCAAAGGCAAAAATCGATTTGTGCTCGGCGCCATGATACTGGAAAACCCTCTGGATATCCTCCATCCGTGAAATGCCCCAGATGTAAAGAAGGAATACAACTACACGGATAACACCGTCAACAAGGTTGAAGATGATATTATTGTCGCCGATAACCGGGGTCAACAGCTTTGTCAGATAGAGCGGCAAAAGAAAAAACAGGCAGATGCCGAAACCGAAGGCTACTGCCATGGTTCCCGCCATTGCCCAAGAGGAAAGCTCGCTCCCCCCTTTCCCCTTTTTATTCTCCTGCTCCTTTTCATCGTCGGTCATTGCTTCTGTTGCAGAAAAATTCAGCGCTTTGATGCCTATAACCAAAGAAGTGAAGAGCGCAACAGCGCCCCTGATAATCGGCAGTTTAACAATGGGGAACCGCTCTGAAAGGGGAGCCACGACCTCTCTTTTTACGACAATCTCACCATCAGGACGGCGAACTGCAATGGCAACCGAGCGAGGGGCCCGCATCATTACCCCTTCTATAACAGCTTGGCCGCCAACGTGAATTTTATCCATGGTACCCCTGGGGTTATTCAAGATTTTTATAAAATTCCCGAACTTCATTGGTCTGTCCGCAGCAAAAAACTCCTTCAGGGCAGAGACTTTTTGCGCAGCCTGGGCCTGCGTTACGGAAGATAATCGGTGCGATTCTCTTTAACAGCCGCAGCATTTCGATACTCATTTCTCGTATTTCCCACTGGGCGCGCTGGCAGCAGCGTAGGTTGAAGAAATGCAGTAGTTCACGGGCATTCATCGTCATGATGATTTTTGTTTCAGTTGCATTGGGCAAAATGTAACGGGCATCTTCGGCCGGAATTCCCATATCGATAAGCTGCGAATATGCCTTGTGCACTGTTTCGGACATGAAGGCAAAAATCTGCCGCGCTTCTGAATTTTCAGCAATGCTGTCTGGCATGATGGAGGTAAATTCTTCCTTATGCGATACATAGCGTTGCGATTGCTGTGAAAACGAAGCTATACGGTGGCGTACCAGTTGGTGGGTAGTGACGCGCGAGATTCCCTCTATGCCGAAGGTGAACGAAGCGTGTTCAAGCACGGAATGATGCCCCAACGACATAATCTTGTCCAGAAAAGACTCAACATCGGAAGCTGCCAGTTTTTCCCGTAAATTATCAATGGAAGTGGGGGAGTAACAGAGACGGGCGGCTAACGCTATAGTACGTTCGGGATTAGGAGTGTGTTCTATAAGAGTAACGTTCATGGTGTCCTGCCCGAGCATGTACAGTGATGGCGATATTACCTAGTCAGACGGCGGCATGCTCGCATTTTTGGTTTCTGTCCTGTGCTGATCCGATAAATAAGAGTATCAGAAGAAAAAAAAGGGGATTTGCCTTGCGACAAAGCCCCTCTTGTGTGGTGACGAAACGGACTATCAAACCTGACCGTAACGTTTTTTGAAGCGTTCAACTCGACCAGCGGTGTCAATAAGTTTCTGCTTGCCGGTATAAAACGGATGGCAGGCAGAACAGATTTCGGTGTTGATCTCTTTTTTTGTGGAACGTGTCTGGAATGTATTACCACACAGGCACTTAACGGTGATCTCTGAATACTCGGGGTGAATGCCTTCTCTCATCTCTTCCTCCTTCAATGGTGCTTTACGGCGTAAAGTAATCGGTAACTGACAGTAACGGTTGATACTACTCAGTTTGTATTTTTTTTGCAACTGTTTATTTTGACATTGAATCCAGAAACCCCTGATTTGTTTTTGCCTCAGATAGTTTATCCAGCAGAAACTCCATGCTGTCCACAACATTCATCGGATGGAGGATTTTACGTAAAATCCAGATTCTGTTAAGGGAAATTTTTTCGATCAGCAACTCTTCCTTGCGTGTTCCAGACTTGTTGATGTCTATGGCCGGGAAGGTACGCTTCTCAACCAGTTTGCGGTCAAGATGCAACTCCATATTACCGGTGCCCTTGAATTCCTCAAAGATAACCTCATCCATCTTGCTTCCGGTGTCAACAAGGGCGGTAGCGATAATAGTCAACGATCCCCCTTCTTCAATGTTGCGTGCAGCACCGAAAAAACGCTTCGGCTTTTGTAGGGCGTTGGCATCAACACCGCCGGTCAGAATTTTTCCAGAAGGCGGCAGCACAGTATTGTATGCCCGAGCCAGACGGGTGATCGAGTCCAATAGTATGACAACATCCTTTTTATGTTCCACCAACCGCTTCGCTTTTTCGATCACCATCTCTGCAACCTGCACATGGCGGGTAGCCGGTTCGTCAAATGTTGAAGAGACAACTTCACCATTAACAGAACGCTGCATGTCGGTCACCTCTTCAGGCCGTTCGTCAATAAGCAGAACAATCAGATACACCTCAGGGTGGTTGGCCGCTATTGAATTGGCAATGTTCTGAATGAGGACGGTCTTGCCGGTGCGGGGAGGGGCTACTATCAAGCCACGCTGCCCTTTCCCGATCGGTGCCACCAGTTCAATGACACGCATCGGCATATTTTCAGGCGTTGTCTCAAGGGTTAGTTTTTCCTGAGGATAGAGCGGTGTCAGGTTGTCGAAGAGAATTTTATCGCGGGCGATTTCAGGTGATTCATGGTTGACGGACTCGACTTTAAGCAGTGCAAAGTACCGTTCTCCCTCTTTGGGGGGGCGGATCTGGCCGGAAACGGTATCACCAGTGCGCAGGTTAAAACGTCTGATCTGGCTTGGGGAGACATAAATATCATCCGGTCCGGGAAGATAGTTGTAATCGGTTGCGCGTAAAAAGCCAAAACCATCCTGGAGTGTTTCTAGCACTCCTTCACCGAATATGGAGCCGTTCTGTTCGGTTTGGGCATTCAGAATGGCAAAAATCAGATCCTGTTTGCGTAGGCTTGAAGCGCCTTCAATGTTGAGATCTCGCGCAATAGTATTGAGCTCACTGATTTTTTTGCCTTTAAGTTCTTGTAAGTTCATCTTTTCTCCTGCGGGTAGTTTTCATTGGTTTGTAGGGACTCTGCATAGGTAAAATATTTTTTCGCGGAAGTCATAGGGTATCGACTAAATACCAATAGGCGGTCAGCCTGGAATTTCAAGCGTGATGAATCCTGTATATGATTTTCAAGAAATTCGAATGTGTTCTGAAATTTGAAGTGCGCAAGGGATCTATTCGGATGCCAGGATATTCAATCTGAGGTGTTGTGACGTTACCCTTTATTTTCAGGGCTTGTCAATAAAAAACAACATAATTTACAGGTGAAACTTATTCTTTTAGCAATATTGGTTTCCCTTGACCCAATAATTCGTTCACAACGACTCCCGCCATAGTCAATCCGAAGATTGATGGAATGTAAGACATGCTGCCAAGAATCACCCGTCGGTGCTCGCATCGGAATGTCTGTTCGGACCTGTTCGGACAGATACAATCGGTGCCGCACTCGTTTGAAACACCCGGATTCAGTTCATGGTGCAGTTCTGTTGAGTAGACGACCTGTACACCGGTGATTATCCCCGACGCTTTCAGTATCCTTCGCATACTCCTGGCCATTCGGCAGTTTTTTGAGGATGAAATATCAGACACTTCTATTTTGGTCGGGTCCAGTTTGTTCGCGGCACCCATGCTGGAGATGATCCTGATATCTCGTTGGCGGCAGCCGGTAATCAGTGCTGCCTTTGCCGTGAAATGATCAATTGCGTCCAGGACATAATCAGGGTGCGGTACCATCAGCCGTTCGGCGTTCTCCTGTGAGAAAAAATCCGGTATCGCTATGATCTCGGCAGTTGGGTTAATATCGCGAAGACGCGCTGCCATCGCTTCAACTTTTGTCAGACCAACTGTGCTGGAAAGTGCATGGATTTGTCTGTTGATGTTGGTCAGGCAGATGTCATCGAAATCAACCAAGGTGATTTTCCCTATGCCGGCGCGCCCCAGAGCCTCCGCCGCGTAGCTTCCGACACCGCCGATACCGCAAATCATGATATGTTTGCCGGCAAGAGTCGAGAGTCCGTCTCTACCAATCAGTAGTTCTGTTCTGGAAAAACGGTGCAGTGCCATGGTGTTGTTTTGTCCTGTTTTCTCGTCGTGCTAAACGATTATTTGCGCAAAATCTATCTGTTCGGAAACGTGTGCTGGTCCATACCCGACGAAATCGCCATCAATCTGAATCGGTCGTCTTGCGCTTACTTCATAGAATGAAGAGCGGACATGAAGCAGATTCTTGTTAGTGACACTACGTCCTCGAAATAGTTCGAGCGCACTTGACAGGTAACTGCTCCGCCTGTTTCCCGTAATACAGACAGCGGCAAGGCCGGGCGCGAAGGGGGTGCTCTCAGGAGCCAGGACAAAGTTACCACCATAGCGGGATGCATTGCAAATAATGGCAGTGTGGCATCTTGCAGCGCCTTCCGGTGTGTTGAGGTCAAAACAGGTGTCATCCCACGTCAATGCATTTTTTGCAGCTGACAGTGCATACGCTCCCTGGTGCAAGAACCTTTTTGCCTGCGGGGCGACATCCCTGACAACAGCCCCGTCAAGACCTATCCCGGCCATCAAAACGAACCGGAGTGAACGCCCTTCCAACTCGATTACTCCTACAGAGAGCGATCGAGTTCGTCCGGCGGCAATCCGCTCAAGGGCATCGTCAATTGATGTAATCCCGATTTCTGCAGCCAGCACATTGGATGTACCGAAGGGTAGAACCGCGAGAGTTGCGGTTCCGGGCATCAACCCGTTGACAACCGCATTGATGGTACCATCACCTCCGGCAACGATAACAAGGTGTGGGTCCGGTTCCTTATTTATTGTGGTGCAGCAGGCATAAATCTCTGTCGGAGTACGGACCTGAAAAATTTCCGGAATTACGCTATGTTCGCACAACTGATCCAGAATATGCTGAAACTTTTGCGCCGAATAGTGACCGGATAAGGGATTTACGAAGAGATAAGTTTTCATGGTGCCTTACCCGGCTTCTTTTTTATGCCAGGAGAATTTACTTTGGAAGCTGATGTGCGTGCCAGTAAGTTGCGCTTCAAACGGGTGTCAAATTGTTGTAATATCCCCTTTAATTGTGGCTCCATCTCCGCTGCAGGCAGGCCGTTTGTCGTCAGGAGATTGTTTTCAAGTAATGGATCGTTCACATAGTTATGCAATGACGTGTTTTTTTCTCCATCGAACGACAGTAAGTAGTCACCCTGAACATATTGGTAGATGCCGCTCAGGTAGTTTACTGCAAAACCCTTGGCATCCTGATCGAAAACACTTGTACCGAAGGCTGTGAACGGCTTTTCAATGCCGAGATAATCAAGCACCGACGGAAAAATGTCCGCTTGCTGTGTTACCCGTTTGCTACGGCCTTTCAAATCGTCCCTACCCGGATGGTAGAAAACCAGCGGAATCCTGTACATGCCGATTCTGGTGCCATATTCTCTTGATTGTTCTTTTGCTGTATGGTCGGCAACTAACACAAAGAGTGTACGCTTATACCAGGGCATTTTTGATATTGTCTGAAAAAAATCGCCAAGTGCGTAATCGGCATAGCCGATTGACTGCAGTAATGGGTCCTGACTTGATGCAAACCTTTGTTTATATAGTTCTGGAACGGTATATGGATGGTGTGAAGAGAGTGTAAAAACTGAACTGAAAAACGGTTCCGGAAAAGAGCTGAGACTGGTGGCATAAAACTGGAGAAATTCCTCGTCATAAACCCCCCATTTCCCGTCAAAAGCAGCCGGCCCCTGATATTCATTCATACCGACATAGTTTTTGATGCCCGCCAAATGAGAAAAATCGTCAAATCCCATGGTACCGTTTCTCCCGCCATGGAAAAACGAGGTGTGGTAACCGTGTGAAGTGAGGATTGCTGGCAGCGCCATAATATCGTTGCTGGAATATGCTGATGAGATATACGGATCGCTCATAAGGGAGGGAATACCGGCAAAAATTGCAGGCAGAGCTTCGATCGACTGCTTACCGTTGGCAAATGCGTTTTCAAAAACCCGGCCATCCTTGATAATCGTGTCGAAACAGGGAGTGTACCCCTTGCCGTCATTAAGTGCACCGACAAATTCCTTTGAAAAACCTTCAAGAATAATGATGACAACATTGTCTTGACGTACTTTCTGATTATGCCGATACACGTGCTCTGGAGTGTATCGCCGGGTGAGTTCGGAGTCGTTAAAATATCTCTTCGACTCAACAGAGTTTTTTCTAAGCGTATGAAAAATACTGAACGGAGTATTTATCAAGAGCGGAATAGTACGGGGCTTGGTGTATCTTGCCGCAGTAATAATGCGTACTGGTTTGACTCCGGTGCCGCGAGCCCCGATGAAGAATGCTCCCAGAACCAGTACAAATATCAGGAGTGCCGCAGTGCGCGTTTTCAGAGTGAATTGATGCTGGCTTAACTCTCTGTGGAAGAATTGTTTGTATACAACCGTGCCACCCGCAATAAACAGTACCCAAATCACACCAATATACCAGAAATCGTGAATAAATTGAGGCAGGAGGATTGCCACATCATCACTCATGAAGATGAACTTGAACAAGTCAGCAGTCGAGCGCTTACCGATGTATTTGAAATATTCCGAGTCCCCAAGGTTAAGCAGTAGCAGGCCGGCGTTAAAGAGTATGAACGCAACGTCTGTCGTCTTTTGATAGTGTTTGTTGGCTACAAAACGGAACGGCAGAAGGTATGCGATGAGAAACGGCAGGTTCAAGAACACGATTGCCGTGAAATCGAAGCGAACACCAAAGAAAAAAATTCTGGCGAGCTCCCAGACTGAACTTCCTGAAAAAGCGACCGCGTTGAGCAGATAAAAAACAAACCGGCTCAGGCTGTACAAGACCCCAAGCACGAACAATCTGCCGAGCATATTACTAATATGTCTCAGGTAAAACGTCATAAATATCCGTTACATCGGTTCAACGCAGTAATTTGGATCAACCTGCTACTTGTAAAAACGGTTGCTTTTTTGAATCACATTAAGAAATGCGGCATTGCGCACCTGTTCTTTCGGTAGTTCGTTTAACTTGAGATCTGAATAGGTAATTGTGCCGTTATAATTTCTTGTCGCCATCTGATCCCCGATAATTACAGCAAAATTTTCCTGTGTACCGGCAATATGCCACTCCCGGGGAGTGCTGTCAGTCAGCAGGTGCCCCATGCTGTAATCCTCAATGGGTGTAGTGACACCGAGTGCCAGAGTCAGCACAGTTGGTACGATATCGAAATGGGTGGTGCGGTGCTCATACACGCGCTGCTGGGCACCTGGAATCCTGACAATAAGCGGCACCCCTATCTGTGCCCGGCTGAAGTTTCCATTATGTCCCCAGTAATTTTTCCCGTTTTCATTAAACTCCTGGCCGTGGTCTCCGGTAATGACGATTATTGTATTATCCAGAAGCTTTCGTTCCTTCAATGTGTTCAGCACTCTGCCAACCAACATGTCATCATAATTGACACAGTTTTTATACAGGTTGAAGAAGAGTTCTGTCTCCTTACTGCTGCTGCCCAATTTCACATAGTCGGCGTAATCCCAAGCCGGCGTAAACTTTTTTGGATAGCTTGCAGGAAACGTTATGGCATGCGGCAAATCATAGAAAAGAAATGCGAAAAATGGTTTTTGCTGTGGTCTTTTAATAAAATCAATAAATTTGTCGGAAACAAGCTTGTCTCGTTCCATGACGGTTCCTTCTCCGACATTGAGCGGAATGCCTGGAACAGTCCCGAAAACAGTTTTGTGAAACGGTGGGCTGGCAATACTGGCAGAGGTAAAGGAGGCTATCTGATATCCTTTCTTTTGCATTTCCGTAATCATGACCGGATGAATATCGGCAGCCTCAAAATTATGCCAGTAGGTTGGCGGGAGAGCATAGAACAAGGAAAAGATCCCGCCACGAGTACCATTGCTGCCGCTGTAATGATTGCTGAACACGAGGCTATTTTCGGCGAAAGCCGAAATTTCCGGGGTGACTTCGTGCTCAAAGGTGCGGTAATTCCATGAGTCGATTACAATAAAGATCACGTTGTAGTTTGTGCAGTTATCGGCTGAGGTTACACGTTGCCTGGGATACAGGATATTGCCGGTGCTTTTCAGGTTCCCAAGCCCCTTTTGCTTGTTGGCATCAACCAGTCCGTGTTTTATTAATAACGAATTGGCCGTCAGTGGGTAATTAAGCGGATATGAGAGAGCGACGCGAACTATCATTCTTGAACCCCCTGCCGCAGCCCAGGCATGCATGCCATTGGCAAGCAGCTGACAGGCAATGATAAACGCCATTATATAGCGCCATTTACAGGAAAATCTCCGCAATTTTCCAGCCGCGCCGTATAACAGGAGGTAGGTGACAAAAATCAGGCAGATCGCCAAAGCGGCTTTAATAAGCAGTTTCTGGTCAAACACGAAGATTTGGTTTGCATCCGGACCCGTGACCATTTCGTACACAAAACCGTTGATATGAAATTTGTACAGCTTGAACACTAGGATGTCCAACACCAGATAAATATTGAACAGAGTGAAAAGACAAATTGTGATGATGGCAGGAAATCTCTTTCCCTGAAATAACAGCTGCCAAGGAAGAAAACCAATCAGCCAGATCAGGAGCAGCAGTGAACCAAAGTGAGCTGGCCCATCCAACAAAAGAAATACCCAGGTCAAAAGATCAAAGTCTGCGCTGGCCACGCCAAAGTCAAAATAGCAGAGCGTCTGCAGAAAAATAACGACCAAACTAAAAAGGAAGAACCAGCCCGACCGTGAGAATGCTGTTTTTTGCGCCAAAATTTTATTGGATTTCAACATAATTGCACGACTTTCCGCCCTTATTTCTGCAGTGGTGTACTTTTTCGCCTGTTATTGCCTTCCAACCAAACGTCCCGTTCATTTTATCAGAAACGTGAATATTTCTGATACAGGTTCTGAAGAAACGCCTGGCCGTCCTTCAAATCCTCTTCAACGGCTGTTGGGGGAATTCCCCCGGACGTATTACCCGGTATCAGCTTCCCTGATACGGTATCAAAAACGACTGTTTGGCTCTCGGTTTTTAATCCGAATCCGCCGGAAAAATTATAGAAGGCGAAGTTGTAACGATTCGCATTGAACAGGTTGTTGCTCCAGGCAAACTCCTCAGTCGAAAGACCCAACTGGCCAAAAATGGTTGCCGGAATATCCGATTGGGAGCCGATGGCTGTTCGTGTGCTGCCCTGAAACTCTTTCCGGATAACCACACCATAGAACAGTAACGGGATTCTGTAGCGCTCGGGAATATGGGCGCCGGGACGTCTCAGCGGCAAAACACTGCCATGATCGGCAACAAAAATGAACAGGGTGTTTTTGAACCACGGCTGAGTACGGGCCTTGTCAATAAAAGTTTTGATACTTCTGTCCGTATAATTGACCGAATTCTTGAATCGGGACGGTTGGTCATCCCCTTTGAATACGGTTGCCATCGGGACATCAAAGGGTTCATGACTGCTGATGGTCAACAAAGCGGTAAAGAACGGTTCCGGTTTGCGGGCAAGATCAGATATCACTCTTTCAAAGAGCACGTGGTCATGTACCCCCCATTTGGAGTTCATATCCTTGCCCTGAAACGAAGCTTTGCTGTTTACCGTGTCAAACTTTGAATGAACAAAGAATGCGTTCATATCGTCAAAGTGAGTGTCACCTCCATAATAAAATGAAGTGCCGTAGCCACTGGCCTTGAGACCGGCGGCCAGAGTGGGAAGCCGTTCCATCTTGTTTGCCCTGTTCAGAATGCTTCCTTCCGGTGTTGACGGGAAACCGCTCAGGATTGCGGCAATACCGAATGATGTGCGATAACCGTTGGCATAAAAATCTGTGAACAGAATGCCATGGGAGGCAAGTTCGTCAAAATTGGGAGTGATGCCTTTTTCGGCGCCGAGCGAGCCAATGACATCAGCAGTCCAGCTCTCCAGAATGACAACTATTATATTCGGTCTGGATACGCTCAAAATGTGTTCCGTATTGGTAGGAAGCCCGACAGCAGTCAGCCTATCAACCCTTTTATGCATTTCCGCATCGCTCATATATGTGAACTGATTGTTCTTGTGCCTGAAATAATGTTTCAGATCGTACATCAGGTTCCAGGTGGTATTCAAGGCGGCATGATTAGCAAATTGCTGCGCCGAGAAATAGGCGAACCCAGGGTTCATCGGAGCAAGGCCGGTGCCTCCCCGTATGGCAACAATAAGCACTCCGGAAAAAAGTAAAAACAGTGCAAGCCGCGAAGTGACAGCCGCCAGTGAACGTGGTGATACTTCAAAAGAGATTTGTTTGAGAAGTGTAGCGTACAGGCAATAGCCGGCCAGAACGATGCATGCACATATCCCGATCAGCAGAATAACCGGAGATGAGGACATTGACGCTATCGCCTCTTTTGGGTATTTCAGATATGTAACAGCCTGGGAATTAAGTTTGCTTCCCCATATTTTGTAGATTTCCAGATCACTTGTTGTGATCAGCGCTGTGAGCAGCAGCATGAAAGCGGTATAAACAGCTATAAGCCGCTTCGTGAACGGTACGGGAATCAGCGATTGAATAACCCAGAGGACATACGGCGCCACAATAAGATACGCTGCCGTTGAAAAATCCATACGCAGGCCGTACAAGAATATTCCGGCAGTTGTCGCCAATGGCAACACCTTCGTCTGGGACAGATGATACAACAGGAAGATCGCTCGGCAGAGCAGGAAAAACAGAACCCAGAAAACGAAATGATAAAGCAGAAACTTCACGAACCGTCTGGTTTCTGAAAATAGCGTGTGAAAAAAATTCATAAAGTGAGGGGTGCTTTCTGTTCGCTCTACTTATATCGTTGTTCAGATTCATTCATGTACAGAAGCTGTTCAATTTGTGCAAGAGTATGTTGTATCGAAAACCTTCCCACAGCTTCTTTTCTCGCACGTTGCCCCATTTTTTGCCGTAGCTGAACATCATTGATAAGAAGCTCTGTTTTTTCCAGAAACATTTCTACATTCCCCGGTTCAACCAAAAAACCGGTTTCATTATTGCTGACAATTTCCGGATTACTGCTGATATTAAAGGCGATCACCGGTTTTTCACAAAACATTGCTTCGGCGATCACATAGCCAAAACCCTCCCAAAGCGAGGGTAATAGGAAAATGTCAATTAAATTAAGAAAGTGTGGCATGTTTTCGACAAAACCCATAAAACGCAGACGATCGGCAACCCCTTCTTCAACTGCTTTCCGTAAAAGAGATTCTTTCAGTCTGCCTTCACCGGCTATCAACATTTCAAAGTCGTATCCCTTGTGTTTAAGCTGCTTTGCCAGTTGTATCAGAATTTCCTGACCTTTCTGCGGCACCATCCTCCCTGCGTTGCCCAAGACAATTCTATGCTGCTGTGACCGGCACACCGTCATCTGTAGTTGTGAGTCAAATCTGCTCCAATCGACTCCGTTGTAGATTACATGTATGTTACTGGCCAGAAAAAGTTCAGGGTTTTCAGAGAGAATTGTTCGGGCGGTTTCTTCGGAATTAGCAATGATTTCATCTATAACGAATCTGAACAATAAACGGTTTAAAAGAGTGTTCCGAACCGGAATGGCGCTTCCTCTGCGGTAGATTATCCGTTTGATCCCCAACAACCGCGCGGCTATTCCGGCGGCTTTCAGGTCAGCCGGCAAATTCATGATCAGTATATCAGGCTGCTCTTTCCTGAAAAGCCTTATCAGGTTGACTATTTTGAATACATTCAAAAAACTCAGATTCCCGATTGACACCAGATAGTGAGGTATAGCAGTTTCAGCCAAACGATTGCCGAGCACACTCCCTTTCCCGGCCACCATAAAGACATTCCCATAAGCATTATGCAGTCTGCCGGCTATATCAAAATGCCATTTTTCGCCGCCTCCCCAGGCTCTCGTGCTGTTAAAAAAACAAATTTTCTTGCTTTGCATTACAACTCCGGCATTCAATTCTATAACTCACCCAATCCTGAAGTGATTGATACATGAGAGTTATTTTTTAAAGGGATCTTCAATCTTCTCACCATGCTGCAAACGCCAGATCTTAACTGCACGTATAAAAACATTGTAGGCAGAAAGGGCAGAAACTACAAAGCCGTGTGTTCCATCCAACATCCCCAAGCGCCAGAAATAATGTCTGAGGAAACGCACTAATGGCTTGAAAAATAGATATGGCAGACCAATGTGCCGGTGGGATGTCTCAAATTTATCGACGCGGTCAAGCGCCCCCCAGGTAGTGTAACGATCGGCTTTATCAAGATAGGAAGTAAGATCCTTGTACGTGTAATGAATGAGTTTCTGCTTAAGGGCCCCGATCTCGCCTTTTGCTTCGATCTCCGCATGCACATGTTTGTTTTGGTAGCGGCAATCATTTCTTTTAAAGAGGCGAATCACTTTGTCGGACTGCCAGCCGGAGTAGTTGATTCTTTTGCCCATGAAGTTATTACGACGATAAATCCAAAAACCAGAATAACTGGTGCCGGACCTTACAACAGCCTTGATCTCTTCGATGAGTTCCGGCGTCGGCCTCTCATCGGCATCAAGAAGGAAAATCCATGGATACGTCGCCTGGGGAATGGTCCAGTTCTTTTGGGCGGCTGAATGCTCGTATTCATGCTCCAGCAACCTCACCCGTGGAAAACTTTTTACGATTTCCACCGTGCGGTCTTTGGAAAAAGAATCCACCACGATAATTTCATCGCACCAGTTAACCGACTCAATCGCCCCTCTGATGTTAACTTCCTCATTGAATGTGGGGATAATAGCCGTGATTTTATTCATCATCTTCTGTGTAGCTCCAGAGCCCTATTAATAACGGTTTGCGGTAAAACTGATTTCATACACATATGATCCGTTGGACACTCGCGCTTCATGCACGGAGAGCACTCAACAGATTCCCGCACCATAACCGCGTTGTCTGACAGCGGATACGTGGTGGAATGGTCGGTCGATCCAAAAACGGCAACCAGCGGCACAGCAAATGCCGCAGCAAGGTGCATCGGTCCGGAATCATTGGTTATGAAGAAGTTGCATCTTTTTACTAGAGCCATTAGTTCGCGAACCGATGTCTGGCCTGCCATGTTCAGGCAGTTTCCGGGCAGATCCCGCTCAATATCCGCCGCTATGGCTGTTTCTCCGGGGCCGCCGGTTATGATCACTTTCGCGCCCCAGGTCACTGCAAGTGTTCGTGCTACTTCAGCAAAACGGTCGGGATACCAGCGTTTCGCCGAACCATAGGTTGCACCGGGATTTATGCCAAGCACAAAATCACCTTCATTGATACCGCTCCCGGCAAGCCGTGAGGCTATCGCGGAATCCTCTGCAACTGTGGTAACAAGTAGTTGTGACTTCTTGCTTCCTGTAATGCCAAAGTATTCCAGAATCGCAAGGTAGTTTTGCGACTGATGAACATCTAAAGCTTGGAGAGATCGAGGAAAACGGTGGGTCAACAGCAAACTCCTGCCATCACCCATTTTCCCGAGCCTCATGGGTATGCCTGCAAGCCACGGTACCAGAGCAGCATTAATGGAATTTGGCAGAATGATGGCAAGATCGAAAGAGTGCCTTTTTAGCTCTCTGGCCAGCTTCATCCGCCCTGCAATACCTCTATGAGTCCTATTCTCGTCAAAGGCTATGACTCTGTCGACCCAACAGTGATTGATAAAGATCTGGGAAACAAGAGGGTTGGCCAGAATGGTGATTTCAGACTGCGGAAAGAACTCACGAATAACACCGATAGCCGGAGTTGTCATGACCGCATCACCTATCCAGTTCACTGATCGGATAAGAATATGTTTGATCATTTCAGCTTTGATCGGTTGCATTTTTTCCCGGTTGACGAAAAATAAAATATATCCCCCTCCAGTGGAGGGGGAACCCGAATGAAGTTACCAAGGTAAAAAACTGGGAGAGGGCAATCTATCGGCCCGGGAAAAATTATCCTTATCTGCTGCAAGCCCAGTTTTTATGCCAGTGCTTGAAATATCGGGAGTGCGAGGCAGGTAAACCACCTTGCAATGCGGTTTTAAAAAGTCAAACCTTCCTACCCAGTCATCGCCCATCACAAAAATATCAATCCCGTTTTCCTTGATATCGGCAATCTTCTGCTCCCAGTTGGTTTCTGGTATTGCCTTGTCGACGAACCTTATAGCACGGACGATTTCTATGCGTTGCCAATAGGGCAAGGCACATTTTTTATTTTTCAGCGCGTTAAACTCGTCGGTGGATACGCCAACCACCAGATAATCCCCCAGGCTTTTTGCCCTTTCTAGAATTTTAAGATGTCCAATGTGAAAAAGGTCAAAGGTTCCGTAGGTTAGGACTTTTTTCATTTTATCTCAAACTTTCCAGAGTGTTTGTCGTCAGGCATATAAATCTCGGTCGCCTCGGCGTTAGCAGGCCCGAAGGCCCAATCCCAGCTTTTCTCTGGGGTTGCCCACCCTTCCCCGTATTTTGTGCAGACATATTTTAGCGTATCCGCTGGAATTTCAAACTCGTGGCCTAAAAAATCGACCTTTTTAAATTCAAAGGGTTCGTAGCGGTAGCGAATAAGATTTCTTTGCTTTTCAACCCTTCGCCACGCGCCATGCCAAAGCGTTTGCCCGTCGCGGTAAAAGAAGAAGATGTCCATCTTGACGCCGTGTTTTTCAAGCGTAAGCTCAAGACCACAATCAATCGTGCCGTAAACCCTTTTTAGTTCAAATCCTGCTGCTTTAAATGCATTTACAAGCTGCTGTGAAAATTCGTCGATAAAGGCCCCAACATCGACATCAAAATCGTGCGATAAAAACTCCCCCTCACGAAAATATCCCAAAAGAGTTCCATCGGTAAGCCACATCTGTTTTCCAAGGCTTTTGAAAATATGGCGCGCATCATTTAAGAGCAGAAGCGCCTCCTCCTTTTTAAGGGTTTCCTTCGGTAGTGGCTTAACCCCGAAAAGCCGTTTGATGCATTTTATGAGCCCCATAAATATTTAACCCTTCTCATCAAATAGCACCGGCAATCTTTCTCATCCACAAGCCAGGAGTATTTTCAACTAATGTATAAATGTATTCTGGTTCTCTACAATTCTCAAGTAAGTAACTGTTTTAAGACCCGTCAAACTCGAAAACCCGTGACTGATCACCACCAAGGGGCGTATTCACGCCGTCGGCGCAGGTATAATTTTTGTTTCCGATCGCCTTTAGCCTTTTCAGGTAATACTCTTTGTTGGGCCTTGTGCCGCCGTGGTTAACCGGGTGATGCAGATGCAGCGGAAGCTCCTCTCGCGTAACATTCATGCCCTTTAAGCCGTAAGCATAAAGCCTTCGACCCATGTCATCATCCTCATTACCCCACCCTTGGTACTTTTCGTCGTAGCCGTTTACCGAAAGAAGGTCGTTTTTAAATATTGCGCAGACGCCCCCTCTTAACTTCGGGCCTATCCGCCGCAGTTTAAGCGCATACAAAAAACGGTAGAACGTGTCTTTTCTGTACTGCCGTAACATATCTGATATCTGCTCATCGGTAACTACGTTTGAGTAATCACAACCCTCTATCATCATGGGGGTTATGGAATTTGACTGTTTCTCGGTAAGCCTTACAGGCCAGGAGACCAGAAAATACCCTTTTCGGGCGTTAATGACAAAATTTTCGATGTAGCCTCGGGTAAACAATATATCCTGGTCGGTAAAGATTAAAAGGTCGCCCCTTGCCGCCCTTATGGCGTTATTTCGGGTCTTTGAAAGCCTAAAGCCGATGTCGGGATGGGTTACGAAGCGCAGTTTGTAGGGAAGAGTTTTCGCAATTGATTTTAAAAATAAAAAGACCTCTTCGCGTGAGCCATCGTCAGCCACAATAACCTCATCAGGAAACAATGACTGACTGGCGATAGAGCGCAAGGCCTTTCCAAGTAGATACGGTTGGTTATACGAGGTAACGATAACGGTTGTGGATATTTTTTCGCTCAATCTTAAAGCCTTTTGCAAGTGTTTGTTTAAACACGTTTTTAGTTCGTCACCGTAATCAATGCGTGACTGATTTCTTTAACTAATTACAAAAATATATTTATGTTCAACCATTACCGAGTTGAACCGAACAGAGGCGGCTGTAGAGCCCATTGTTCTGCAGAAGTACCTGATGTGTCCCGCTCTCAACAATTTTTCCATGTTCCAGAACAATAATTTTATCTGCGTGAAGAACCGTGGACAGCCGGTGGGCAATGACAAAGGTGGTCCTGTTATTCATAAGGTTGTCGAGGGCTCTCTGAACCATTTGCTCGCTTTCGGTATCCAGTGCACTGGTTGCCTCGTCAAGAATCAAGATTGGTGCATTTTTTAGTATTGCCCTGGCAATACAGAGTCGTTGTCGCTGTCCCCCGGAAAGACGTATGCCGCGGTCACCAATGCTCGTTTCATAGCCTTTGGGCATATCCATAACAAAATCATGCGCGAATGCCGCCTGCGCAGCTCTTATGATTTCATCGTCAGTAGCTTCAGGCTTACCGTAGCGGATATTGTTTGCAATCGAGTCGTGAAAAAGAATTGTTTCCTGATCAACCAGAGCTATATGGTTCATAAGGCTAGATTTCGTGATGTCGCGGATGTCATTTGATCCGATAATGATCTGGCCTTCATTGACATCAAAAAAGCGGGCTATCAGCGATACAATCGTGGTTTTTCCGCCACCGGATGGGCCGACGAGTGCGACTATTTCACCTTTTTCAGCTATGAGACTGACATTGTTAATTATGTAATCATCTTGGTATTTGAAACGAACGTTTTTAAGTTCCACCCGGGTATCGTTTGGTGAGAGTGTATGCCCATCGGGATTTTCAATAATTTCAGGAACAGCATCAATTATCTCAAACACACGCTCAGCAGCGCCGATACACCGTTGAGTTTCGTGGTATGCGTTAATCAGTTTCTTGAGCGGTGAGTACACCAGTGCCATAGCGGTAATAAAGGAAAAAAACTCCGGGGCGGTCATTGTATTAGCCATTACCTTGCTGCCGCCATAAAAAATCACCGCAGCTATTCCAAGCGAAGTAATGATTTCCATAATTGGAGCGGATAACGAGTTATACTTGATCAACTTTTCTGTGAAATTATAGTATTTCTTGTTAGCGTTAGCAAATTGGTCGATCATTGCCTGTTCAAGAGAAAATGCCTTGACAACTTTGATCCCGCTGAGAGTTTCCTGAAGAATGCTGGCAAAATATCCGGCCTCCTCCTGACCTCTGCGCGCATTCTTTTTAATCCTTGTTCCCAAAATACTGGCAGGATAAACAGTAAGTGGGATTACAAGAATGGATATAAGTGCCAATTGCCAATCACGATAGAAAATGACACCTAGGAGGGTGACAAGTCCGATGAAGTCTCTGAATACCCCGGTAATTATACCGCCTATTCCGTTTTGCATCATCGCAACGTCATTAACTATTCGGGACATCAATGAGCCCGTCTGGTTGCGATAAAAAAACTTTAAATCAAGAAATACATTTTTTCGAAATATCTCGTTGCGAACGTCTTGCATAGCCAACTGGGCGGCTGTCCTCATAAAATAGTCATTCAGGTATCGGCATATTGCCCGAAAAACAAAAATAAAAATAATAGCAAAAGGAAGAATTGAAAAAATGAATACATCCTTGGTAACGAATATCTTCTTTAACAGAGGTTCAACCATCCACGCGAAAGCAGCGTCGAGACCGCCATACGCAGAAGAGGCTAACACCGCAATAAGAATGCGCCACCAGTATGGCTTCATATACAGAACGAGTCGTTTAAATACGGGCATTTGTTGTTGTAGCCTTATGTTTATTAGATGATGAGTACGTAGTGGTATCACACGATGCCGTGCCCGTGCGAACAGGAAGCAGTACGGGAATGCCTTCAACGACAGGATAGCTGTCGTCACAGGTGCTACACAGCAGGGAATGCCCATCTGAGTTCTGCACTAATTTTCCCTTGCAGGACGGGCACGCGAGTATATGTAACAGTTCAGGTGGCAGCATAGTTATCCATGAAAAATGTGATTGATAAATATGCCATAAACAGCACCGTTTTTGAAGTAAATTACTCTGTGCGCCGCTGATATTTTCCATAGATTCATGTTGACGATGTTTCGGGATGAATGATATTTACAACTACACACCGGCAATTCCATCTCTTGTTTAATTCTTTGAGACCCATGACATCCTTTTCAGCATTAGAGGTTCAACGGATAATTGATACAGCGCATCAGGAGTATATTCCGTGTGAGGTGAACGGGTGCACTGTCGTTGCTCTTAATTGGGCGTCTTCTGCGGTTATCCGTGCTCTTGCTCACGGAACCCTCCACGAATGGGCTGCTGCCCAGACAGTGCGTGAGGAGATGCTGGGCCGCGCCCTTATGTACTCGGTTGACTTGCCGGTAACGCCGCCAATTCAGGTGGTTGTGCGCAGAAATCGTCATGGAGGTCTTTTGGGTGGCGTGACGGGGGAATATTTTCTTGCTCCGACGCGGGCACCGCATGAGTTGGCGACCTCGCTGCGACTTGCGGTTGCCGGAATTCCAACCCCGCAAGTTATCGCGTATGCTATCTATCCTGTTGCCGGGATGTTTGCCCGGAGCGATGTCATGACCCGACGGCTGCCGTGCGGCGAGGATGCACCTGCTGCCTGGAAACGTGCTGATAAAGATGAGCGTGAGGCGATGTTGATGGCAATGGCCAACCTTCTGAAATTATTGGCTGCTGCTGGGGCCTGGCATGCCGACCTGAACCTGAAAAACATCTACATAGCCGGTAATGGTTCAGAACAGATTGCGTACCTGCTTGATGTTGACCGGGTGACATTTCCGGCGGTGAATGACATTGCCTCACGAAATCTGAACAGGCTCACGCGCTCAGCCCGTAAGTGGCGCACAAAATGGGGGCTTGATTTTGGCGATGATGCGCTGTCAAAGCTGACTTCATTGGTACAGGAGATCAGATGCTAAAAGTATCGGCAGATCGGGTCTGCATTGTCATGATGAGCGCTGTGGGTGACACGGTGCATGTCCTGCCGGTGCTGCATGCGCTCAAACGGGCTAATCCTGCCATGCATATCACCTGGATTCTCCAGCCGGGGCCTGCCACGTTGGTGCGCGGACACCAGTTGGTTGATGAAATTATCCTTTTTGATCGCACCAGGGGTATGCGGGGTTTTCTCGATACCCGACACCAGTTGTGCACCCGTCAATTTGATCTTGTCATTGATCTACAGGTCTATTTCAAAGCGAATATTATTACCTCGTTTATTAATGCCACGGTAAAGCTCGGCTTTGATTTTGCGAGGGCCCGCGATCTCAATTGGCTGTTTACGACACATCGCATTCCCCCACATCCCATGCAGCATGTCCAGGATCAATATCTCGAATTCTGCGATTGGCTTGGCGCTCCAAGGGACCCGGTGGTTTGGGGACTCGGGCCGTGGAACGATGATGAGCGGAGATGGCAGAAAAAGTTTTACTCCAGCATCGACCGCCCGGCGGTGCCGATTGTCGTGGCGACCAGCAAGCGGGAGAAAAACTGGCTGCCTGAACGATGGGCCGAAGTGTGCGATGCACTGTATGCCGATTTCGCTCTGCAGCCGATTCTGGTAGGGGGGCGTTCTCCAACAGAAGTTGAGTGCGAACGGATCATTATGGATAGGGTAAAGTATAAGCCGATAAGCGCTCTGGGCAACGGAGGCCTGCGCGGGTTAGTGGGTATTCTGGAGGGTGCGGCACTGGTCATATCGCTTGATACGGGTCCGCTCCATATCACGGTCGCGCTTGACCGCCCGGTCGTGTCGCTTATGGGCTACTCCAACCCGAAACGGGTCGGCCCATACCACAAATTTGGTGAGTTGATGATCGATGCGTACGGTGAACCGGGGGAGGACTATCAGATATCCATGGAGAATCGCCCAAACCGGATGCCACTGATTACCGTGAAGGACGTGCTTGAAAAAGTTGATGTATGGCGAACAGTCTATTAAAACAGTTCGTCCAGTTTTTTGTGTACAATATCCGGTTTTTCAAAGGTTATTTCCAATCGGGCGAGCAGCGTCTGACCGACCCATTCCTGCGGAAATCCCATCAGTTTGACCCCATCCTTTTCCGTTGTGACTAAAAACTCCGCACCCTTCTCTCGCATCGCTCTGCTGATCTGCTCATACTGCTCCTGCGTGTAGGTGACATGATCCGGGAAGTTGATGGTATGTACCAGGTTCAGACCCTTGGCGCGCAGCCCTTCAAAAAACGAGTCCGGATCGGCAATGCCTGCAAAAGCCAGCATGTTATGGCCAAGACAGCGGGATAACGGGACAGGTGCGCCTTCGTCAAGGGGCAGAAAATCAATGATCGTGTGGCTGGATACACACGCGGGAGTTCCCTGGGCAGTACCGGAGATTGTTGCACCTTCCGGTGAACGTGTGAAAATAACCAGATCGGCCCGACGTACGGCGGCGGAAGGCTCGCGCAGCAGCCCCGCCGGAATGGTCAGGCCGCTGCCAAACGGATGTGAAAAATCGAGCAGCAGGATGTTCAGATCTCGATGCAGACGCTGATGCTGAAAACCGTCATCCAATATAAAAACGTCCGGTTCGAGCTGCTGCAGTGCCATCAGACCGGCGGCATACCGATCGGTACCGATGACAACTATCAATCCAGGCACTGTTGTCGCGAGCAAATACGGTTCGTCACCGCACTCCCTGGCGCTCATCATAATCGTGGAGCCGTCACTGACGATGAGGGTTTGTCCTTCCAGGGCTCCTCCGTACCCTCGTGAAAGTACTGCGACTTTGAGCCCCTGTGCAAGGAGGTATCTGGCTATGAAGGCGGTAACCGGGGTTTTGCCGGTGCCTCCTACGGTGAGATTCCCTACCGATACAACCGGGCGGGAGAGTCGGCGCTTTTTCAGGATGCCAAACGTAAACATCAGCGCTCTGAGTTGCAGGACAATAGAGTACAGCCGTGCCAGTGGGGCCAGCAACAGCAGCACGAGGCTGTCAGCTGTGCCGGTGCGTACCCCCGAGGCAAGTTCTCTCCAGTAGGTTTGGTATGAGCGGTTCATACGTATCTCCCGATGATGTCAAGATGCAACTGCGCAGCCCCGCCGTTATCCCGCAGCAATTTCAAGCCGTTCTGTCCGAGCACGCTGCGCAGTTCGACGCTGGTGATCAGGTTTCGGCAGCTTTCAGTCAGCTGTTCCTGTGTCCATACCTGTATGCCTGCGCCATACTGCAGCACCAGTTCCTCAATTTCTCGGAAATTGGCCATATGGGGACCAAACAGGCTTGGTATGCCGACAGATGCCGGCTCCAGCAGGTTATGACCGCCGAGTGGGACAAGGCTGCCACCGACATACGCCACATCGGCGAGCGCGTACAGGTTCATCAATTCGCCGACGCTGTCTATCAGCAGTACTTCACCATGCTGCATCCGGGTGTTTGTGGAGAGTTCGGAAAGCTTTCGGAAGGGCACTCCGGCGAGGTCGAGCAGTGCGCCAACTTCGGTGCAGCGTGCCGGGTGGCGCGGGGCGAGTATGAGAAACAGATTGCTGTGCTGGAGCAAGAGTTCTCTGTAGGTTTCTACAATAAACCCTTCTTCGCCATCGCGGGTGCTGCCGGCGGTCAGCACAGTACTCTCAACCGGGATGGCGTAATGCACGCGTAACTGTTGGCGTTCCTGCTGACTGATTTGCCGATATGCGACATCGTTTTTCAGATTACCGGTGACGCACACCACTTCCGGAGTTGCACCGATTGCGATAATCCGTTCACGACCGACATCCGACTGCATGCAGATTGCCGAGAAACAGCTGAGTGCCGGGCGGAAAAACCAACTGAACTTCAGGTAGCGTTTGTAGGAGCGATCAGAAATTCGACCATTGGCAAGAATCAGCGGAATAGTGCGTGCAGCAGCTTCATGACAAAAGTTGGGCCAGATTTCGGTTTCCATGATGATGATAACGCGGGGCTTAATGCTGCTCAGCAGGGAGTGCACAGCGGGGAGAAAATCAAAGGGAAAATAGAGTTGCAGGTCAACCTCACTAAAGCCTGCAGCAGCTGATTTACCAGTTTCAGTTGTGTGAGTCGTCACGATGACATGATCTGGATAGCGGCTGCGCAGAGCCTTGAGTAACGGGCGTGAGGCAATGATTTCACCAACTGAAACAGCATGCAGCAAAATAACCGGTCGTCGGGCGATTACCGTCATGCTGCTGCGTGGCACACGGCCGAAACGCTCAAACATCGCCAGAGGCCAGCCAAGCCGGTAGGCACGGTAGATGTTGAACAGGAACACCGGTACGAGCAGCACTATGGAGAGGATGTTGTACGTATAAAAGAACATAATCAGGTTATGGGGAGGGCGAAAGTATTTCGTCCCGGTCAAGCCGCAACAGGTAATAGAGCGCCACCGCCGTCAGGTGAACCATCCCCCATGCCCAGAGCGTATCACTCAGAAAATGACCACCCTGGGCGATGCGGGCGATACTCATCGCCACGCCGAAAAGTAATCCCCCGGTCAGCCAGAGCGAGGCGGTTCGGGGGCGGCGGCGACGCAGCACAAAATAAGGGGCGGAGAGATAAAACGCGGCAGATGAGTGGCCGGAGGGGAAAGAACGACCCTGGTGAGAAACCCCTTTCTGCCACGGATGCAGAAATTGTTTTGTACCGTTAAACTGGCTCACTTCGCGTGGTCGTGGTCGTCCCCAATACTCTTTAAAAACCGCATTAACCAGGAGGCCTGGGCCGAGTACGAGCAGCAATGCTAAAAACAGCCCCGGCTTGAGCCAGACGCGGCGCTGCTGATAAAAAAAGCCGATAAGCGCGGCAACGAGGCTGCACCCGCCGAGCATGAACGAGGGAATTCTGTCAAGTTTATACAGCAGATGCCACGGTTCCAGATTGCCGATTGGCCATGTACCGTTACTATAGAACAGCGAAGAGAGCGCAAGATCTGCTCCGGTAACGGCTATAACAATGGTAGTCAGTACCAGAAAGCAGACAGGAATTATGAAATCACTGGCTCTGACGGTCATGCCGGTTCTCCGGCGCGTTTCCAGCGACGATGCACCCAGTACCAGTCAGCCGGATGAGCGCAAATGTACTCTTCAAGATATGCTGCCAATGCCTGGATATCCTTGGTAATGCCCTGTTCAGTGCGGTCGCCGCTTGGTACAAATTCAGGATAAAAGGTAAGGATATGCTTATCAGGCGTTCGGTAGCCGAACACCGGTATCACCGGCGATCCTGTTTTGTGGGAGAATATGGCGGGAGCCTTGTTCGCCCAGGCCTTTCTTCCGAGAAAACTGATTAAGGCGCCATTATCCTCAAACACAGCCTGATCGATCAGCATGCCGATGACGCCCCGGTTTTTCAACACAGTCAGTACTTGTTTTGCTGCAGCCTTGGTATAAATGACCTTGTTACCGTATCCCATCCGCATTTTTTCGACAATCGAATTAAGGTACGGATTATTCTGCCTTCTGGCAATTGCGGAGACATTAACATTCAGGTATTTTTTAAACGAAAGCGAAATCAGTTCCCAGTTTCCGCAGTGTCCGCTGATGCAAAGCACTCCCTTGTTTTTCTCCAGGGCGCTCTGAAAGTTCTCAAGGCCTCTAACTTCAATCGTATCTATCAGTTCGTTACCTCTACCGTGATACAACCGGCACACCTCGACAATCGAGACCCCAAGGTTTTTGAATGTCGCCAGCGCAATCTCTTCAGCGGTCTCGAACTCGCCTGTCCAGGCCGGATGCTTTACCATGAACGGCAGCGCCTGCCTGATATTATCAATGGCGACAGTTCTCCGTGCATGCAGAACGTTAAAGAGAAATGCACCGATGTTGCTGCCGATGCGGACTGATTGAGAACGAGGCAGCAGCGCAATACCCAAAGTAAGCAGATAAAAAACGGCTGCTTGGATCATCCAGCTACATGCTTTCATTGGCTCAATTCCCCGATGTCTGAAACAGTGGCCGTATCATTGTTCGGGCCGCATAACGAGAGGGCGAGGCGTGCCACGTTTGCAGAAGCACCACCACATCCCAGTTTTTCACGTATTTTCGACAGGTTATGCACCATCGTAGCGTGATACTCGCAGTCTGTGAGCAGTTTCCCGATTTCGGATGCAATCTCCTCAGGATTGGCCTGGTCCTGTATCAACTCCCGTACAATCGTTTCACCGGCGACAATGTTGCATAGACCAATATGGGGAATTTTCACCAATCGTTTGGCCAGTTGATAGGTAAGCGGAGAAAGTTTATAGATGATTACCATCGGAGTTCCTACCAGGGCGATTTCAAGGGTAACCGTCCCGGAAACGGAAATTATGGCATCAGAAGAGCGGATCACGTCATGGATACGCTCGTGTGTGACCGTAACGTCAAGGTCTACCTCAGATATTCGCCGAATAATGTCATCATCCTGCAGGGTTGACGCTATTGGCAGAATGAACTGAATACCGGGAAAGCGTTCCTTTATCTTCGCAGTGGCAGCAAATATAGTCGGCAGCATCTGTTCGATTTCACTTTTGCGGCTCCCCGGAAAAAGACCGATGATCTTTCTGGAAGGATCAAGGCCGAAGCTTGTTACTGCATCGTTGCGTGTCATGTTTCCCTTGACCAGGTCGAGCAGCGGGTGGCCGACAAACGTTACCGGTACGCCGGCTTTTTCGTACAGGGAGACTTCAAAGGGAAATATGGCCGCCAAATGATCTACGCAGGAAGCGATGGTCTTTATCCGCCCTGCCTTCCAGGCCCATACCTTCGGGCTGATGTAGTAAAGTACTTTAACACCGGCTTTTCTGGCCGCTTTGGCCAGACGCAGGTTGAATCCGGGATAGTCTATGACGATCAAGAGAGTAGGAGGGGAGTGGATCAGTATATTCTTGAGCGTGCGAAACGCCGAGGTGATGACGGCAAAATGGCTGAACACCTCGACCAGTCCCATTACCGCCATGTCAGCAGAATCAACGAGAATTTCAACCCCCGCCTCACGCATCCGCTGACCGCCAATGCCGAAAAAATGTATTTTCGGCTCCCGTGAGCGCATTTCGTGAACTAGATCTGCTCCATAGATGTCACCGGAGGCTTCACCGGCGACTATCATAATGCGTTTCATCCGCGACAGAGACCCCGTTCGGAACGTTCAATGAACGACACCAGATAATCGACTTCCGGACAGTCGGTGATCTCGGTTTTGATCCGGACAATAGCCTCGGCTTGTTTCAGGCCGGCCATATAAAGAATTTTGTAGGCTTTTTTTAACAGAGATATGGTCTCGTCAGAAAAGCCGCGCCGTTTCAGGCCGATCAGGTTGAGGCCACGCAGTTTTGATTCGCGCTTGTCGCCCAATGTGGCGATCATATAGGGGGGAACGTCAAGACCAATCAAAGAGCCACCACCGGCCATGACATGGGCACCGATCGTTGTGAACTGATGAACGGCAACCAGTCCGCCCAGAATAACATAATCCTCAACAGTGACATGGCCCGCAAGAGTTGCCGCATTTGCCATAACCACATTATTACCGATCCGGCAATCGTGGGCAACGTGGGAATACGCCATGAAGAGGTTGCCGTTGCCAATGACCGTCTCGCTTAAGCCAGTCACTGTCCCGCGATGGATAGTGGCAAACTCACGGATGAGGTTATTGTCGCCGATACGCGTCCAGCACTCTTCGCCTCGGTATTTCAGGTCCTGAGAAGCCGGGCCAACAGATGCCATATGAAATATCTTGTTGTCCTCACCGATTTCGGTCCAATCGCCGATGAACGAATGAGCTCCCACCGATGTTCCTTTACCGATAGTCACATATTTACCGATGATGGCATACGGGCCTACTTCGACATCGGAAGCAAGATGAGCCGTTGAGTCAATTATTGCTGTCGGATGGATCATGGAGTTCTCCCATAACTTATCTGTTGAATAAATCAGTCAGCGCTTACTTCGGTGCATCGGCAAACGTTGCTTTTAGGTCTGCCTCGGTTACCAGTGTGTCTCCAACGTATGCTTTACCAGCTACGCCCCATATTCCCCGTCTTTTCATGGTGGTGGTAATTTCGATGCGCAGCTGATCGCCGGGAGAAACCGGCTTGCGGAAGCGGGCATTGTCGATCGCCATAAAGTATGTCACCTTGGCACGAGTGGCCTCATCTGAGTCAATATACGCCATGATTCCAGCTACCTGTGCCATTGCCTCTATGATAAGCACTCCGGGCATGACCGGATGGCCGGGGAAATGTCCCGGGAAAAACGGTTCATTGATAGTGACGTTCTTCATGCCGACACAGCGCTTGCCCTGCTCCATTTCGACAATCCGGTCGACCATCAGAAAGGGATAGCGGTGCGGCAGGATTTTCATGATTTCATTAATGTCCAGTTGCATGTCAATTCTCCAGGCGATTCTGTTTTAATAGCGCTTCAAGCTCGGCAACCCGTTTTTCAAGCGATGAGAGTGTTTTCTTCATCTCCGGCAATCTCGGCACAACCATGACGGATTTCAACCACTCCTTGTGTGGCATGGTCGGTGTACCGCTATAGGCAGCGTTGGCGGGTAGCGAGCTGGGTACGCCCGATTGTGCGCCGACCAGCACGTTGTCACCAATAGTGAGATGCCCTGCAACGCCGACCTGCCCGGCCAATGTTACATGGTTGCCGATTTTGGCGCTTCCTGAAATGCCGACCTGAGAAACGATCATACAATCCTCTCCGATCAGGCAGTTGTGGGCAATTTGCACTAAATTATCGAGTTTTGTGCCACGGCCGATTCGCGTTACCTCAATGGCAGCCCTGTCTATACAGCTGTTGGCGCCGATTTCCACTCCGTCATCCAGTACGACAATACCAATCTGAGGAATGGGATAGTAGCTGGCACCGTCAGGTGCATAGCCAAAGCCATCCGAACCGATCACCGCTCCCGGTTGCAGGACACAATTGTTACCAATGCGGCAACGTTCCCTGACAACGGCGTTTGCGTGAATAATGCAATTACTGCCGATAACCACGTCATCATAAAGCACCGCTCCCGGATAAATGACCGTCCTGTCGCCGACAACCACGTTTTGTCCGATGCAGGCTCCCGGATATATCGTCGTGTTGGCACCGACTTGTGCCGTTTCACTGACATTGGCAGCGGGAAGAGTTCCGAGAGGCAGATGTGGCGTTGTGTAGAACAGCGTCAGCAGTTTTGCGAAACAAAGGTACGGATTTGCAACTTCAATTGCCGTACGACCATGCCGCTCGCCCCCCGGCGCCATAAGAACCGCACCTGCAGACGTTTCGGCAACTTTGCCTGCATACTTTGGGTTGGCAAGAAATGTCAGTGCGGTGGCGTCCGCTGTTTCAAGAGGGGCAAGGCTGGAAATTAGCGTCGTTCCGTCTCCCTGTACAACACCTCCAAGATATTCGGCCAGTTCAGCAACAGTCCGGGTACGTGTCATGGCATTACTTCTTTCTACTGGAGTTATACAGCTTTAACACTTCATCAGTCACATCGACTTTTTCGTCAGCGAAAAGCATCGTATCGTTTTTTATCAGGATGAAACTGTAACTGTTCTTTTGCCCGAATTCCTGAGATATTTTAGCTATCCCTTCATAAATTTTCCTGGTGAGCTCCTCGTCCTTACCCTGAAGCTCGTCCTGAGCGTCCTTGGTAAAGCGCTGAAAATCTTTTAGCTTGTTCTGGTAATCTTTTTCTTTTGTTGCACGGACGGAATCAGTGAGAAGTATTCCTTGCTTTTCAAGATTCTCTTTTATTTTTTTAAGATCTTCCTGCTTGAGATTGATCTCTTCCTGGTACTTCTTTACCTTGGCAGCCAGTTGCTCTTTAGCCTCCTTACCCGCCTCGGAACTGCTTAAGGCCCTCTGCATGTCAATGTAACCGATCTTCACGTCAGCGGCAAAAACTGTCGTTGACGCGATGCACGCTGCTGCAATACCTGCCAGAAAAACCCGTTTCATGAATACGTCTCCTTTTATGGTGTTGGGTCTGAGACCCTGGAAAACTTGATACTGTTAGAACATGGTGCCGATAGAAAATTCGAGCCGGCCGCTGCTGCCATCAATATATTTGCGCGGATTGATCGGTATTCCGTATTCAAGTCGGAGAGGGCCGATAGGGGAAGCCCAGCGGATTCCCCAGCCATAACTGAACAGCATGGTATCAAAAGCGGTTGATGTTTCGTCAAATGAATTGCCATAATCAAAGAATACGACACCTTTAAGGCCGGCGTCGGCGAGAAGTGGAAACGTCAGCTCGGCGTTGCCGGTAATTTCCTTAACGCCCCCCATGTAGATCTGCTCGTTGCTCTGGGTGCCGTTGATGTCTTTTACCAGCTGGGTATTCGTCGGAGAAACGGTTCGAACCCTGTAGCCGCGCAGCGAATAAATGCCGCCCAGATAGAACTTTTCATCGATCGGGATCGGTTTGCCAACTTCAGCGATATAGCCGAGAGTCAATTTTGTTGACGCGATCAGTCGTTTATATATGGGATGAAAATAGGTATTGTCCGTGATGAACCGGGCAAATTTATTGTCCCCCCCCAACCCGGCATACTCCACCGATAATGTGTCGATCATTCCGGTCGAAGGATCAAGACGATAGTCTGTCGTATTACGGGTAATGCTGCCGTATATGGAACTGGTGGTCGTCCTGCCGAGCGGGTAGGTATCGTACACATCTGCATCATGAAGAGTCTGATAGGTAATGCTCGGCTCAAGGAGGTCTTTCACCTCATACTTGTACATCAAGAAAGTCCCAACCGTGTCGCTGATCGGATAGCCCCCCTTAATGTCTCCGCCGGTGAGTCGCCGGGTATAATCGGTATAGACACGCTCCGAGCGATACACGTCTCCTCCGAGCGTCCATTTGGTGTCCATGAAATAGGGGTCAGTCAGCCCAAGTGCGTACGTACTTGACTTACCGCCAAACGAGGCGGAAAGATTTGCTTTTAACCCCAGCCCGAGAAAATTGGCCTGTTGGATTGATCCCTGAGCGATAATGCCGTCGAGAGAACTGTAGCCGCCACCAATGCTGAAGGTGCCGGTCGGCTTTTCCTTGACATCGACAGTGACATTCAGCTTGCTGCTGGCGCTCCCTTTGGCAGTGGCAACGTTTGCCTCTTCAAAAAAACCGAGGTTCATCAAGTTCTGCTTGCTTCGTTTGATGCCGGTGGCGCTGTACAGGCCGCTTTCCGTAATGCGCATTTCACGGCGGATAACCTTGTCCCTCGTCTTGGGGTTCCCGGTTATATTGATCCGTTCGATAGATACCAACTCTCCCTTATCAACATCAAAGGTCAGGTCCATGGTTTTTTTCTCGTTATCCACACGTGTCTGGGGATTAATGGTCGCAAAGGCGTAACCCTTGTCACCATATACATCAGTCAGAACGCCAATATCGGTGCGCAGAATGGAACGATTGAAAAGTTCACCCGGTTCGCTTTTCAATTTTTTACGCAGTTCGGCCTCGGGATCAAGCAGTTCCCCCTTGAATCCTATTGAACCAATCCGGTATTGTTCTCCCTCGGTGATCGCAATCGAAACTGACAGGGCGGTTTTGGCATCGTTCATTTTCACGACCGGTTCGCCGACCTTTATGTTGATAAAGCCATTGTTGAGGTAATGATCGGCTAGCAGCAGCGCATCGTTTTTAAGCACTTCTTCCTTGTAGGTACCGGCACCGGTCAGCCAAGACATGAACCATTTTTCCTTGGTCTCCATGATCCCTTTCAGCTTGCTGTCGCTCAGTGCCTTGTTTCCGTCAAAGCGGATCTCTGTGATAAGTACCTTTTCCCCCTCAATCACTTTAACTACGACTGACAGTTCGCTCGGCACATTTTTCTTTATCTCTGACTGTACCTCTGCCAGATAATACCCTTCATCGCCATACATTTTTTTAATTTTAGCGAGACTTTTGGCCAGATCTTTTGGCGAAAACACGGAATTTTGCTTGAATTCAAGGGCCTCCTTGAGTTTTTCCGTTGATATTTCCTTGTTTCCCTCGAAGGTGATTTCCCGAACAATCGGTTTCTCCAGCACGGAGTAGACCAGTACGGTCCCTTTTTCTGACTCCACTGTCAAGGCTCGAACATCCTGGAAGTGCCCCATTTTGTATATTGCCCGAATATCCGCATCGGTTGCATCGCTGGTAAGGATGTCGCCGGCATGCGTCTTGACAACGGTAAGTATAGCCGGTGACTCAATACGGTGGTTTCCTTCGATCCGGATTTCTGTCAATTTTTCGCCATCGGCGTGGGCACGTGTCAGACAACCGAACAGCGTCAGGAGTATGATGGCTGCATAACGTTTTAAACTGGGCACTCTTCCCCCGAATATCATGTAGTTTTTTCGACTCTGCCATCAAGCAGGTGAATGGTTGTTCCCATGGCCGCTGCCAGTTTCTCGTTGTGAGTAACAACCACCAGCGTCAGCCCTTTTCTGATCTGCAGATCCGCAAGCATGGCATGAATTCCGTCACTGGTTTTCATATCAAGATTGCCGGTCGGTTCATCGGCAAGTAACAACTCTGGTCCAAGCGCCAGAGCGCGTGCGATGGCAACCCGTTGCTGTTCGCCGCCGGACAACTCCCCCGGACGATGGGTCATTCGCTCTGCGAGACCGACGTCCTCAAGGAGCGCCTCTGCCGTCTCATACGCTTTCGGGCGAGGCATCCGGGCAATAAGAGCGGGCATCATGACGTTTTCAAGAGCCGTAAATTCGGGCAGCAGATGGTGAAACTGAAATACAAAGCCGATACTTTTATTTCTGAAGGCGGCAAGTTGCCGCTCATTCTTTTTGAAAATATCCTCACCGCGAAATCTCACTGTCCCAGATGTCGGACGGTCAAGAGCTCCCAACAGATGCATCAGAGTGCTTTTCCCGGCGCCTGACGCCCCAACCAGCGCAGTTGTGGTGCCGGCCTGCAGATCAAGATGTATCCCGCTGAGCACCTCAAGGCGGTTAGAGCCGCTCCCGTATGTTTTGCAGAGATCCTGAATTTCCAGCAGAATCATTTTTCACCAACTTTAAAAACGTGAAGTTTTCGTAAGGCCAAGTCACCCAAGGGAGAGTGCGGAGGCGTACCGTGGTGGTACGCCTCCGCACAAACGACCACGCAGGGTAACGCCGGCATTACGGAAAATCCACATTTTCTATTCATAGCGGAGCGCCTCTGCCGGCAGCATCCTCGACGCCTGCCAGGCGGGATAGAGCGTGGCGATAAAAGAGATCAATATGGCCGTAACCGAAATAAGCAGCACATCAGAAGGCACTACCAGTGATGGAAAATGGTCAAGGTAGTAGATATCCTTGCTGAAAAAGTTCTGCCCGGTGATTTTCTGGATGACGTCGATAATCGGCTCAAGATTAAGCGCAATCAGCAGACCGGAAGCCATACCAAGCAACGTACCAATAACGCCGATAATCAACCCTTCAAGAACAAAAATCTTCATGATACTTGTAGCGGTAGCCCCCATTGATTTGAGGATCGCGATATCCCTGGTTTTTTCCATGACAACCATAAAGAGGGTGGAGGCGATGCCAAAAGCGGCCACCAGAACGATCAAGGTCAGGATGATAAACATGACAACTTTTTCCGTTTTCAGGGCAAACAGAATGTTTTTATTCATCTGCATCCAGTCCCGCGCGTAATAACCGGAGCCCATTTTGCTGTTGATGCTGCGGGCCAGCTCACCGGTATGGTAAACATTCTCAACTTTGAGCTGAATGCCAGTGACCGTATCATCAAGGTCAAAAAAACGCTGTGCCTGATCAAGGCTGATATACGCGAGAGTCGAGTCGTACTCAAACATGCCTGTGTTGAAAATGCCGGTAATTCTGAATGGTTTCATGCGTGGCATCATGCCGAGCGGCGTAATATTCCCCATTGGTGAAATGACATTGACTTTGTCACCCAAAAACAGGTTGAGATGTTTGGCAAGCTCTTTGCCGACCATCAAGCCGGGCAGTGCGGCCGAACCCTGCCCCATTTTCAGTTCAAGGTCATCAAGGCTCCCTTCCACAATCGATGCGCCGAGGCGGGTGACGGTACGGTCGGTGGCGACATCTATGCCGCGCAGGACGACGCCGGAGACATTTTTGCCGGAAGAGAGCATGACCTGGTTGTAGATAAATGGTGTCGCGGCGGTGACTCCGGCAAACCCTTTCAGCTCCTTCATGACCGCGCGGTAGTTTTCCATCGGAGCACCGCTTCGAAGCACAACAATATGCGCATTTGTGCCGAGAATCTTCTCCTTCAGATCATTTTCAAAACCGGTCATGACCGCCAACACAACAATAAGCGCCATGACGCCTAGTGTTACTCCGGCGGTTGAAATAAAGGTAATGATTGAAATAAAGGTGGATTTACGTTTTGCCTTCAAATAACGCAAACCGACAAACAATTCGAAAGACATAGGTTATTTAGCTTCCTTGCGTAACTGCGGAAACAGGATGACATCACGGATCGACGGGGAATCGGTCAACAGCATGACCAGTCGATCAATACCAATTCCCTCACCTGCTGTCGGGGGGAGACCGTATTCAAGGGCGCGAACATAATCTTCGTCCATATAGTGGGCTTCTTCATCGCCTTTGTCCTTTTCAGCGACCTGGGCCAGAAAACGCTCTTTCTGGTCGACCGGATCATTCAATTCGGAAAAGGCGTTGGCAATTTCGCGTCCGCCGATAAATAACTCGAAACGATCGACAATATCAGGATTATGGTCATTTTTACGCGACAACGGAGAGACCTCAGTGGGATAGGCGGTGATGAACGTCGGCTGAATCAGCTTGTGCTCCGCAACCTCCTCAAAAATCTCCATCAGAAGTTTACCATAGCTGATCCCCTCCGGAAGTGTCAGCCCGATGCTGCGGGAGTATGAATATGCCAGATCGCGGTCATCAAGCTGCCGCGCATCAATATCACCATATTCCAAAACAGCGTCACGAACAGTCAGGCGCTTCCAGGGGCGCTGGAAACTGATGTCGAGCCCCTGATTGGTAAAATCAAGGGTGCCGAGCAGATCCTGGGCGACATGGCAGAACAGCTCCTCAGTGAATTCCATCAAATCCTCGTACGTTGCATACGCCTGATAAAATTCCATCATGGTAAATTCCGGGTTGTGGCGTACGGAAATACCTTCATTACGGAAGTTTCGGTTTATCTCAAACACGCGGTCCAAACCGCCGACAACCAGTCGTTTCAAATACAGCTCGGGGGCGATACGGAGATACAGCTCCATATCGAGTGTGTTGTGATACGTAATAAACGGGCGGGCTGTCGCACCACCCGGAATCTGATGCATCATGGGAGTTTCCACTTCAAGGAAATCTCGGCTGGTCATAAAACTGCGGATCAGATTGACTATGCGGGATCGCTTGATAAAAATCTCTCGCGCATCAGGGTTCACGATGAGGTCGACATAGCGTTGACGATAGCGGGTTTCAATATCGGTCAGTCCGTGAAATTTTTCAGGCAGCGGCAGGAGTGATTTGACCAACAGCCGTATGGTGCGGACATGCAGGGATAATTCCCCAGTTTTCGTGCGAAACGGGAAACCTTCTGCCCCGACAATGTCACCAATGTCGAATGTTTCAAAAGCGGCAAACGCCTCATCGCCGACTTCATCTTTTTTCACATATAGCTGAATGCGCCCTTTCCGGTCCTGTAGCTGGATAAAAGCAGCTTTGCCAAAAGATCTTCGCGCAAGGATACGGCCGGCGACACTCAAATTGTCATCAGAAGCATCGAGAGTTTCGACATCGTTATACGTGGCAATTATGTCCGCCGACGTATGACGGGGCTTAAAGTTGTTGGGATACGGGTTGATGCCTGCTTCCCACAGTGCATCAACTTTACGGCGTCTTTGGAGCAAAAGCTCACTGAGTTCTTCCATGCTGGTAAGCCAACCTTTCACGCAATATGGTGTTCAATTATTTAATGCTGATGATGCTGTTACTGTATATGCGGGTATTATCTGTGTTTAAAGTATCCGTATCTGCAACGAAAAGAGTAGTGCCATCGGTTGTGACGCCGATCGGCGTATGAAGGCTGTTTTCAGGCAAGGGTATGGTTGTCACCTCGCCAGATGCAATGCTGATTTTTCGGATTGTATTTTTATATGAGTCAGTTACATAAAGAAATGTCCCATCGGTGGTGATACCGTTCGGCTGGTTGAAGCGTGCCGTCGTGCTGATTCCGTCTAGTGCACCGTCGTCACTCCCCAGACGTCCGGAAGTGCCGGCGATGGTGGTGACTTCGCCCGTTAAAATGTCAATCCGGCGGATGGTCCGGTTGTAGAAGTCGGTCACAAAGATACTGGTCCCGTTAGTGGTAATGCGACCGGGGCGATTGAAGCGCGCGGCCCGCTGCTTTCCGTCAGCAGTACCAACGGTTCCAGATAAGCCTGCCAGCGTTGTAACGGCACGGGTTGCAATATCTATCCGGCGTACCGTGGCATTATTGAAGTCGGTGACGTAGAGGTTGACACCGTCGGTGGTAATACCCGACGGGCGATTGAAACGCACTTCGGTTGCGTCGGTTGAATCGACGGAGCCGGCGTACCCGCCTGTGCTGCCGATCGTTGTGACAGCCTTGCTCACGATATTGATCACCCGGACAGAGTTGTTGTCAAAATCCGTAACATACAGATTCGTCCCGTCGGTGGTGATATCTGACGGATGGTAAAATGTCGCTGTTGTCCCTGTCCCATCAGTACGCCCTGCGCCTCCGTAAACGTTCCCGGCAAATAATGAAACTTTTTTGCTTTCAATATTGATCTGGCGAATCATGTTGTTGTAATAATCCGCAACATAGATATCAGTACCGTCAGTGGTAATGCCGGCGGGATGGTTGAATGTTGCCGGTGGGCCATTACTGGTGCTGTAGTTGCTGAACCCTCTCTGCCCGGCGGTACCCGCCAGAGTTGCTACACTGTAGTTATTAAAAACAAGCGGCGTTCTCTGGATGGAGCCTCCCATCAGGGGACTCGGGGGTGCAAGGCTTGCAGGAAGGCTATACGTATCCTCAACCGGTGTAGATGAGCCGCTGCCGCACCCGGCAATGCAGGCTCCCAAAAAAAGGGCACAAACAATCAAGTATGTTGCGACTTTCTGCATTACTCTATTCTCCAGTGGTACGAAGTAGCTTACGGTGTTTCATCGGTTTTTTTCTTTCTGCGTGGCCGAGATTTGGCAGATACTTCAGCGACATCCACGACCGGCGCTGCAACCACTTCTGCGCTCTTTTTTGCGGATGCCCGGCGGCGAGGTTTTGCTGCTACAGGTTCAGGTATCGCGGTTACCGGCTCAGAAACCATCGGTTCTGCACCGGTAGCTTCCGGTTTTTTCTTGCGTGGTGTCCGTGCACGCTTTGGTTTTGGTGCCGCTTCAACGGCATTGGCTCTGGGCAGCTCGGTTTCAATTTCCGGTGCACCCTGTTCAGGGATTGATATGGCCAATGTGTCTTCCTGGGGGTGCTCCAGCCCCTTATGAGTTTTACTACGACTCCGCCGCCGCTTTCGTTTCTTTGGCTTCTCCGTCTGATCTGAACCCGTTGCGGCATCATCCGTAGCTGCAGACTCCCGAACTTCATCACTTCGAGAAACGGCATCATGCACTGTCGTTACATCGGTCTGCTCTTGTTCAAGTATATGCGGGGCTTCACCGGCAGGTTTCTTTTTCTTTTTACGCCGCTTCCGTTTCTTGCCCCCTTCGGCAGAGGTGCCGCCAGTATCGCCGTGGTGTGCTTCCGCGTCAGGCGCTGTTACAGCATGGACAGACATATCTGGTACAACGGTTTTATGTGCTTCTTCCGCCTCGGCCTCACTCTTCTGAACATCCTCAAGGTGCGGTTTGTCACGCTTTACGGTTTCCAACTCCAGCTGGTTGAGCAGGAAGGATGTTTTACCCTTGACGGTAACATCTATTTCATAATCATTTTCAATCTGGGCCAGTTCACGTTTTTTACGATTAAGCAGATAGTACGCAACTTCCAGTGGAAGTCCCCCCCGTACCTCGGCAACAGTCCCCTTGGCGGCAGCGGCATGCACCTTGCGCAGGAACGATACCGCCATAGCTTCAACCGACTTCACTTTTCCACGTCCTTCACAGTGTGGACATTCCAGATGAATGGCGTCATTCAGAGTTTTGGCGATTCGTTGACGGGACATCTCCATGATGCCGAACTGCGAAATACGCCCGACATTAACACGGGCTTTATCCATTTTGAGGGCGTTCTTAAGAGTTTTTTCGACGTCGATGTTATGTTTGTTCTCACGCATATCAATGAAATCGATAACAATCAGTCCGCCGAGGTCACGAAGTCTCAACTGACGGGCAACTTCTTCCGCTGCCTCCATGTTGGTTTTGAATGCGGTATCTTCAATGCCCCGCTCGCCACTTGATTTGCCTGAGTTGACATCAATCGACACCAGCGCTTCGGTCGGTTCGATTATTAATGAACCTCCCGATGGCAGGGAGACCCTTTTCTCGTAAATCTGGTCGATCTGCTCCTCAAGCTGAAACCGGGAAAAAATAGGTCGCTTTTCCTTGTGCAGTTTGACTCGCTTTTCACAGGCCGGCATGGTGTCCTTGAAGAATTCCTTGGCTTCACGATAGGCATCCTTGCTGTCAACCAGCACTTCATCAATATCGTCAGAAAAATAGTCGCGAATCGTCCGGATGATCAGGCCGCTGTCACGGTAAATTTCGCCAGCCCCCTTGATTTCAGTCGCCTTCTGTTTGATCGACTCATACAGTTCGGTGAGATAGGTAAAATCTTTCTGCAGCTCTTCCGGGGTTCGTCCGACCGCTTCGGTGCGAATGATATAACCGACCCCTTCCGGAATGGTCATATCTGCCACTATTTCCTTCAACTTCTTACGGGCCCCCTCCTGCTCAACTTTCCGGGAGATGCCGGTCGAATCACTGCCAGGCATGATAACCATGTACCGCCCCGGCAAAGACAGATAACTGGTAAGCGCGGAACCCTTATTGTCACGTTCATCTTTCTCTATCTGTACAACCAGTTCCTGGCCGCGCCGCAGTACTTCCTGAATGCGGGGACGCCGTTTGCGCTGTTCTTCGGGCACGTCGTCGCGCCACTCCCAATAGTCCGGGTGCAGTTCGCCCATCTGGAGAAACCCCGGCTTGGCACGGCCGATGTCAATAAAAGCCGCTTGCAAACCCGGCTCAACCCGCAGGACAACACCTTTGTAAATGTTGCCTTTGATCTGTTCCTTGCCGCTGATTTCGATGTTCAGTTCCATGAGGCGCCCGTCGTGTACTATTGCGACGCGGGTTTCCTCAGGATGCATGACATTGATCAGCATTTTTTTACTGATTTGTGTACTCATTGTAATTGATAACCTTTCGGGTCATTCGTATGTGCAGACCTGCCTGAATATAAAACTGGCGAATTATATCCCTTTTGCGGCTGTAAGCAAATAAAAAGGCGGCATAGGGGTAATCCCCACACCGCCTCTTAACATAACTTTGCTTATTTTGACACAAATAGCGTTACTTTAGCAGCGGTGCGATAACCAGAGAAACAACACTCATAAGCTTGATAAGAATGTTCATGGCCGGACCAGAGGTGTCTTTGAACGGATCGCCGACGGTGTCGCCAACAACAGCAGCCTTATGAGCCTCGCCACCTTTTTTCTCTCCAGCCAGTTCACCTTTTTCAATGTATTTTTTTGCATTGTCCCATGCGCCGCCACCGTTGGACATCATGAGTGCCAGCAGAACACCTGCCAGGGTTGCACCGGCCAGCATGCCGCCCAGTGCCTCCTTGTGAAGCACGAAACCGACCAGCACCGGGGCGATAACCGCCACCATGCCGGGCAGAACCATTTCTTTCAATGCTGCTTTGGCAGAAATATCAACGCATTTCTGCGAGTCGGGCTTGACCCCTTCTTTGCCTTCGAGCAGTCCCGGAATTTCACGGAACTGGCGGCGGATTTCATCAACCATTTTGCCGGCAGCCCGGCCAACTGAAGTCATGGTAAGGGCGCCAATGAAGAACGGCAGGGCACCGCCGATCAAAAGGCCGATAACAACCATCGGGTTGAGGAGGTTAATTGACTCAAGACCGACTGCGGTAGCGTAGGCGGAGAAGAGTGCTAGAGCGGTCAGAGCTGCTGAGCCGATGGCAAAACCTTTGCCTACCGCAGCGGTGGTATTGCCGATGGCATCCAGCCCATCAGTGATTTTGCGAACGTCAGGGCCAAGGCCGGCCATTTCCGAGATACCGCCGGCGTTATCGGCAATCGGGCCGTATGCATCAACAGTCATGGTAACGCCGACAGTGGCCAGCATACCGACCGCGGCAATGCCTATTCCGTAGAGGCCGGCAACCTGGTTGGCAACAAAAATGCCGACGCAGATGACAAGGATCGGCGCAACAGTACTCTCAAGGCCAACTGCCAGACCATGGATAATGTTGGTAGCAGGGCCGGTCTTGCTGGCTTCGGCGATCCGGGTAACCGGGCCTGCTGACGTGTAATATTCGGTAATCAGGCCTATGCAGATACCGGCGATGGAACCGGCCAGGATAGCCCAGAATACGCCGTTATTGATGTGCATGGCGCTGGTAATGAAGTATGACGCAACAAGGAAGCCGCCAGCTGCTACGAAAGTTGTATAACGAAGAGCGGCAGCCGGATTGATGTTTTTGAGGAATTTCATGGAACCAACGCCGATCAGGGAGAAGATCAGACCGGCCATGGCCAGCACAAGCGGTAGCAGCATTGCATTGGCGCGAACGGCTTCGCCGCCGAGAATATCAAGTTGCAGAGCGCTTGCGGTCGCGGCAATGGCGATGGTGGCGATGATTGAGCCGACGTAGGATTCGAAGATGTCGGCGCCCATGCCAGCAGTATCACCGACGCAGTCACCAACGTTGTCAGCAATAACGCCGGGGTTGCGGGGATCATCCTCAGGGATGCCGGCTTCGATTTTTCCAACCAAGTCGGAGCCGACATCGGCAGCCTTGGTATAGATGCCGCCACCAACGCGGGCAAACAAGGCAATGGAAGAGGCACCCATGGCAAAACCGTTAATGTAGTTGGCGGTAGCCGGATCACTGCCGAACAGGATATAGGCGATACCTACACCGATAAGGCCGACGGAAGCAACGGACAGGCCCATGACGGCTCCGCCGTTGAATGCAACCATCAGGGCCGCACCCTGGCCTGTAGTGCGAGCAGCCTCGGTAGTGCGCACGTTGGCATGCGTTGCGGCCTGCATCCCTATATAGCCGCACAGCATGGAGCAGAGTGCCCCCCCCACAAAGGCAAGAGCCGTCTGAATCCCCATGCCGATGAAAATCAGAGCAAAAACGACAACGATAAAGATCGCCAATACCCGGTATTCCCGGTTGAGAAACGCCATAGCGCCGCCGTGGATTGCTTCAGCAATTTCCCTCATTTTTTCGTTGCCAACAGGCTGTGACTTGATGGATTTGTAGACTAATACGGCGATGAAAAAACCGACAACTCCTAAAATTGGTGCGAACATCTGTAATTGCATGGTGCTTTTTCCTCTCTTTCTTCGGATATGTTTTGATACAGAAATAATACGGAAACGTGTGCAAGTTGTCAGTCATACCTGTGTGCAAAAAATCTTGACACTCTTATACTAGTGGAAGCTGATTGTCAACAGCTATATAGATGCACATGTTGTTATGGATTCTTGTAAAACGCTCATATGCATGATATGTTCTGAGAAAATATTTCGATACGGGAGTCTGCTCATGAATGCAAAATATGCACACGTTATGATCTTACTGTTACTAGTGAATGTCGCCGGGTGCGCCTCGCAGAGCTCTCTTGACAATGTTCGGAACGATGTTGACTCTGTGAAGACGCGTCTTTTTACCATTGACAGGGATCTTGCCGCTGCGCGGGAAGAATCAAAATCACGTGCCGCTGCTCTTGAAACCGGAGTCAAAGGCGACGTAACTGCCGTGCGGAAAATGTCGGCAGATATTCAGGCCACGATTGACAGCACTAAAAGTGACATGCAGGCGCTTAACGGAAAACTTGATGATGCGACGCTTGCGGCAAAAAAACCGGCGGAAGATCTTGCCCGTTACCGCGACGATGCGGACAAGCGTATTTTCTCTCTTGAAGAGCGGCTCCTGAAACAGCAGGCTGAGTTGGATGCACTGTCAAAAACAGTTACCGAACTGGCTGTCGGGGGAAAAAGGGATGAATCCATCCCGGACTCGTCACCAGATGCACTGTATTTGAAGGGGCTTGATTCGCTTAAGGCGGGTGACGTTGCCACCGCGCGGGCGCAATTCACCAAATTTATCGAACAAAACCCAACGCATGAGCTGGCAGCCAATTCGCTCTACTGGATTGGAGAAACTTATTACAGCGAAAAAAACTTCGAGGCTGCAATTCTTTCATATCAGGACGTCATCAAAAAGTACCCGGGCAAGGAGAAGGTTATCGCGGCTATGTTGAAACAGGCCATGTCCTTCGAAGCAATCAAGGATGTAAAAAGCGCCAAATTCGTACTTAAAAAGCTGATTGAGGGGTTCCCGAAAAGTGAAGAGGCTAAAAAAGCCAGGGTGCTACTGAAAGAGATCAAATAGAGCGCTCTCCAGACAATGAAACGAGGGCGATCGGGGTACGGGACGCCCTCGTTTCATTGTCTGGAACAGTATCCGATTAAAGAACGCCTTTAGTTGACATGACGCCGTTCACGCGAAGGTCACATTGACTTGCTACGTCGAGTGCCCGGGAAAAAGCCTTGAAACAGGCTTCGATGATATGGTGGACATTGTCTCCGTACATGACATTGATATGCAGATTCAGGCCGCAGTGGTTGACAAAAGCCTGAAAAAACTCCCGCGCCAGTTCCACGTCAAACTCGCCGATCTTAACTTTTGGCAGGTTTACATGATACACAAGATACGGTCTTCCAGAGATGTCAACTGCAACGCTTGCCAACGTTTCATCCATCGGTACAGTCGCCTGACCGTAGCGGCGAATGCCTTTTTTATCCCCCAGCGCTTGTTTGAATGCCTCCCCTAGTACGATGCCGATGTCTTCGACCGTGTGGTGAAAATCGATATCGATATCGCCGCGCGCTTCAACATCCAGATCAAAGAGTCCATGGCGGGCAAACAGGTTGAGCATGTGGTCAAGAAACGGTACGGATGTGCAGATTCTGGCCGTACCCGAGCCGTCAAGAGTTAGTGTCAGCTTTATATTTGTTTCTCTGGTGACTCGTTCGATAGAAGCGGTGCGTGACATATTCCCCTCCAGGATTTCGTTAACCAATCTCTGCAAGTGCAGACACTGTTGCAGTCATTTCTTCTTTCGTACCGATGGAAATTCTGAGACCATGGGCAAGCTGCGGGTCTGAAAAGTGGCGAACCAGTATTTTACGTTCGTACAGAGCCTCATACACCCGTTTGCCGTTCCGGTCCGGGGGTGTTACAAACAGATAATTCCCCTGAGATGGAATGGCAGCGTAGCCTATTCGTTGCAGCTGTGCGTAAAACCAGTCACGGGTCTTGCAAATGCTCCGGCATATCTCCCGTAAATATGCCTGGTCCTTGAGAGCCGCGAGACAGGCAGCCTGAGCAAGACGGTCGAGATTGTAATGATCGCGAATCTTGTCCAGTGCTGCAATTATTTCGGGATGCGCTATGGCAAGGCCGAGCCGCATGCCGGCCAGTGCGTAGCTTTTAGAAAGCGACCGGGTGATAACAACATTTTTATGTTTTCTGACCAGCTCCAGAGCATTGCCATCGGCAAAATCGGCATACGTCTCATCAAGCACCAGCATGCCTGAACAGCGCTGTGCCAGCTCCTCTATGTACGTGATCGGGAAGGCAGGGCCCAGCGGCGCGTTCGGTGTGGTAAGGAAAAATATTTTCCCCTGATACCGATCCGGGAAGTCGGCAATGCGAAAATCGCCAGTCAGGCCGTAGGTGCGCACCTGCGCACCCTGTATAGCCGCCAGAGTCGCGTAATACGAATATGAAGGGTGAACGTAACCGATCTCTTCACCCTCCGAAACAGATGCGCGAATCAGGTTGTTGAGCACTTCATCAGAGCCGTTGGCCATGATGATCCATGACGAGTCGAAGCCGTACAGCTCACCTGCCGCCTCACGTAATTGCTGGCTGGATGCGGAAGGGTAGGTGTGCAGCCGTTTCCCATCGCTGCCCAGTTCCGCCAGAATTGCTGCCACAACGTTGGGTGACGGAGGGTACGAATTCTCGTTGGTGTTGAGCTTGATCCACGAATTGATGTCGTGCGGTTGGTAACCGGGAATGTACGCATCCATTGCGGCAATATTTGGTCGAAGTAGAGTCATCGCTATTCCAGGGTTATGGGGTGGTCAGCCGCCTGCTAACTGAACGGGCGTGCGCTTCAAGCCCCTCCAGTTCGGCAATTCTGACAATATCAGCGCCAAGGCGCTGCAATCCGTCTTTTGAAAAATAGACGATCGATGATTTTTTGACAAAATCATCTACCGACAGCGGCGAGAAAAAGCGGGCCGTGCCTCCGGTCGGCAAGGTATGGTTCGGTCCGGCGAGATAATCTCCGGCCGCTTCGGGAGTCCAGTGTCCCATGAAGATCGCTCCGGCATTGGTTATCTGCGACAGGATGGCAAAGGGATCGGCCACCGCCAGCTCCAAATGTTCCGGAGCGATGCGGTTGGAAAACTCGACAACTTCATCCAAAGTAGTGGCAACGATAATCGCTCCGTATTTATCCCAGGATGCGCGGGCGATCGTTTCACGGGAAAGTTTTGCCAGCTGGAGCTCAACCTCGGCGACAACCTGTTCACCAAATGAACGGTCAGTGGTAATAAGGATTGAAGAGGCAAGTTCGTCATGTTCCGCCTGGGAGAGCAGGTCGGCGGCGATGTGAGCCGGGTTGCCGCTGCCGTCATTGATTACGAGGATTTCACTCGGCCCGGCGATCATGTCGATACCAACCTGGCCAAAGACCAGCTTCTTGGCTGTGGCGACGTAAATATTACCGGGACCGGTAATCTTATCAACCTTCGGAATAGTAGCGGTACCGTATGCCAGAGCCGCAACAGCTTGCGCTCCGCCAATCCGGAAAATACGGTCGACGCCGGAGAGGCTCGCCGCGACAAGTACATGAGGGCTGATCTCCCCGTTGGGTGACGGCACCACCATGATAATTTCACCGACACCCGCCACACGCGCCGGTATGGCGTTCATGATAACGCTGGAAGGATAACAGGCTTTTCCTCCCGGTACGTAAATGCCAACGCGGGACAACGGCGTCACCTTCTGACCCAGTATGATATCGGGCTCTTCGGTTGATATCCAGGTCTGTTGCTTCTGTTTTTCATGGAAATTGCGGACTCTCGCGGCTGCTAACCGGAGTGCGGCTATTTCTTCTGCTGAAATCTCAGTGAAGGCCGCCTCGATCTCGGCAGCGGTGACTTCCAGATCACCCATCGATTCTGTCGTCAACCGGTCAAACCGGCGGGTCAGCTCCAGTACTGCCGCATCGCCACGCCGCCGGACATCGGCGATAATATCAAGAACGGTTTGCTCTACTTCCCGGCCTGTCTCCTCGCCGCGTGACAGTATGGCAGCAAACTTTTGTTCAAAACCGGCATCAGTGATATCAAGAAAAAGCATATTCTTCCTTGCTCAGTTCGACTGAAGCACCCGCTCCAGTCCCTGGATAATGTGTGAAATCCGCTTGTTTTTTGTTTTTAGGCTGGCCCGATTGACAATCAGGCGTGTCGTAATCTCGGCAATGGTTTCTACCTCGACCAGTCCGTTCTGGCGCATGGTCTCGCCGGTTGAAACCAGGTCAACGATCCGGTCGGAAAGGCCAACAAGCGGAGCGAGTTCGATCGACCCGTACAGTTTGATGATTTCAACCTGCACTCCTTTTGCGGCAAAATAGGTTTCGGCGACATGCGGGTATTTGGTCGCGATGCGAATATGCGACCAGCAAGAGGGGTCATCCGTTTTCGCCAGATTGGCCGGTTCGGCAACCATCATGCGGCAGTAGCCGAACTTAAGATCAAGCGGCTCATAAACATCCTTGCCCTGCTCCAGCAGCGTGTCTTTGCCGACAATGCCGAGGTCGGCGCTGCCATATTCGACATAGGTCGGCACGTCGGTTGCCCGTACGATCATGTAGCGAATCTGCTGTACCGCATTTTCAAAGATCAGTTTGCGGGAATCAGACAGCAGTTCGCGGCAGTCGATGCCGATCCGGCCGAACAAATCGACCGATTCTTCAAGAATGCGTCCTTTTGGGATCGCAATGGTTATCCAGTTGCTCATTCCTTGACTCTCACAATATCCGCTCCCAGAGCTGCAAATTTTTTTTCGATCGCTTCATAACCACGGTCAAGGTGATAGATCCGGGAAACTTCTGTTGTACTGTCGGCAGCCAGGCCGGCCAGGATAAGCGAGGCGGAGGCACGCAAATCGGTGGCCATGACCGGTGCACCGGAAAGCTTCTTGACCCCCTTGATCGTGGCTGTGTTCCCCTCAACCGTTATGTCTGCGCCAAAACGCTGCAGCTCCGACACATGCATGAAGCGGTTTTCGAAAATGTTCTCAGAAATAACGCTTGCCCCCTCGGCAACGCACATCATGGCCATGAACTGCGCCTGCATATCGGTCGGAAAGCCGGGATAGGGGCGGGTTTTGATATTGACGCTCGTAATCCGTTTTGGCCCCTTGACCCTAACAATGCCGTCGCGGCTGGTGATTTCGACCCCCGCATCCTGCATCTTGAATGCCAGCGCATCAAGGTGCTCCAGTTTCATGCGGTGGATACGGATATCGCCACCGGTCATGGCGGCAGCAATCATGAACGTGCCAGCCTCAATCCGGTCCGGCATGACTTCATAACTGGCGGCAGAAAGCTCCGATACCCCCTGAATTCTGATGGTGTCGGTCCCGGCCCCTTCAATCTTTGCTCCCATGCGGTTGAGATACAGCGCGAGATCGACAATTTCCGGTTCGCGAGCAGCATTTTCCAACACTGTTTCGCCTTTGGCTGTTGCAGCGGCCATCATCAGGTGCTCGGTGCCCCCGACTGTGGAAACGTCAAAATTGATGCGGGCTCCCTTCAGGCGGCGACACTTTGCCTCAACGTAGCCATGTTCAAGTGTAATTTCGGCGCCGAGCGCCTGCAAACCTTTCAGGTGGAGATTGATCGGACGGGCGCCGATGGCGCATCCTCCCGGGAGCGATACGCGGGCTTTGCCAAAACGCGCCAGCAGTGGTCCCAGAACCAGTACTGACGCACGCATGGTTTTCACCAGATCGTAGGTTGCCTCATGGCTGGCGATGCTGGTCGTATCAATTTTAACAACATTACCGGTGCCGTCGACACGTGCTCCGAGTGATTCCAGTACCTTAATAGTCGTATTGATGTCCCGGAGAAATGGTACATTACTGATCTGGTTGATGCCCGGCGCCAGAATTGTAGCGACAAAAATAGGGAGCGAGGCATTTTTCGAACCGCTGACGGTCACGTCTCCCTTCAACTTTTTCCCACCTTTTATAATAAGTTTGTCCAAACCGGTAACTCCTCAAGCGCAATTAAATTTCGCAATAGTACTGCATGGGCCGTCTCTTGTCCAAATAAAAGTTGGACACGCCGTGCGTAAAATAATTGCAAAATCAGCCTGGATCGGGCATTTCTTGTGAAATCGATTTACATAAGAATCCACAGGAAAAAATCGATTCAAGCATCTCGGTAAAATTGTGATATTCTCCGTGATTAATAAACGTCTGTTGAAACAGGTGTGGGTACGAATATGGTGAGTAGCAGCCTGAAAACAAGAATTACCATTCTGTTTCCTCTTTCGATTACGCTGGTACTGATAGGGTTGCTGTTTTTGATACAGCATCTGCTCCAGGAGTATATCAAGGAATCCATTTCTACTCAGCAGTTCCAGATTGTCGCAAATCTGGCTGACGAGGTGGACAGGAATATCGCGGAAGCCCAGAAACCACTCATTGCTCTTGCCAGCAAAATTACGCCCGGACTGATTTCGGATCCCCAGGAGGCGTATGCCTTCCTCTTGGAACGAACCGAATCAACCTGGTTTTTTGACAATGGTGTTTTTTTGTTCGACTCGCGCGGACGTATCATTGCAGAACTTCCGCAGGGAGTTTCCCGCTCAGGCAGGGATTTCTCGTTCAGGGAATATATGCAGGTCACGTTCTCCACGAAAACCCCCTATGTATCGGAACCATATATTTCCTCCCAGTCCAATCACCCGGCTGTCATGATTACCGTTCCTATCCTTAATGCCGACGATTCAGTACTTGCCGTGCTGGGAGGCAGTATTGATCTGCTGCAGTCAAATTTTCTGGGGGGGCTCTCCCAGCGAAAAATCGGGAAAACCGGTTACGTATTTCTCGTTGATACAAGACGGACAATTATTGTCCACCCTGATAAAAACCGGATTATGACGCGAGACAATGATCCGAAGGACAACCAGTTTCTGGATCGTGCCTTAAAAGGATTTGACGGAACGGGGGAGAGGGTTAATTCGCAGGGATTGGAAACACTTACCACCTTCAAACGACTCAAATCAAAAGAGTGGATCATCGGCGCCAATTTTCCGCTGATCGAAGCCTACCAGCCAGTTAAACAGATCAAAAAAATATTTCTGGTTTTATTGCCGCTGCTTTCATTGAGCATGTTCTGGCTCATGCGGCGCTATCTTGATCGTTTGACCGAACCAGTCATCCAGCTGACCAGGCATGTTGCAACGCTATCGGGAAAAGAGGGTGAGGCGCGGTTTATATTGGTACAAGGCGAAGATGAAGCTGCAACTCTGGGGCGGGTATTTAACGACCTGATCAGGGAAACTGATCGGCAGCGCCAGCAGTTGGAGGAAGAGTTGAAGCGCCATGAACTGGCTGACTTCCAAATGCAGCGGCATAATGAATATCTGCAGGCGCTGCATGATACGACGATGGGGCTGATCAAACGACTTGATGTCGCAACTGTTTTACAAATGATAGTTTCCCGCTCCGGACGGCTGATCGGTACCGAACATTGCTTCCTCTATCTGGTCAACAGCGGCGATACCGAGCTTAATATGGTGTATCAAAGCGGCATTTACAATTCACTGACACATCACTCGGTCAAGCGGGGAGAAGGTGTCAGCGGGAGGGTCTGGCTGGAAGGAGAACCGATCAGGGTAAGTAATTACAGTCAATGGGAAGGGCGGCTTCCTGCTGCTGATCGAATGCTTCTTCACGCTATGGCCGGAGTACCGATCAAGGTTGGTGACAAAGTAGCCGGGGTGCTTGGACTTGCCTTTATTGAACCAGGTGCTGTCTTTGACGATCAACAGATGGAGGCGCTGGTGCAGTTTAGCCATCTGGCTTCACTGGCGTTGGAAAATGCCCGACTTAATGAAGAATCACAGCATGAATTAGCTGAGCGGAAACGGGCTGAGGAAAACCTGCGAAAACTTTCCGTCGCTGTCGAGCAAAATCCGGCATCGATCATTATTACCGACACTGCCGGAACAATTGAATACGTTAATCCGCATTTTACCGAGCTGACCGGCTACAGTCTGGAGGAGGCGGTTGGCCGGAATCCCGGTTTTTTAAAGACGGGGGAAACATCCAGCGAGGAATACCGGAATTTGTGGGAAACCATTAGTGGTGGACGCGTATGGCATGGTGAATTTCATAACCGCAAAAAAGATGGCGACCTGTACTGGGAGCAGGCGCTCATTGCCCCGATCCGTGATGAACACGGCGATATAACTCATTTTATAGCCATCAAGGAAGATATCACGCAACGGAAGCAGCTTGAAGTACAACTGCGCCATTCTCAGAAAATGGATGCTATCGGTCAGTTGGCAGGGGGCATTGCCCACGATTTCAACAATATTTTGACCGCAATTATCGGTTATGCGAGTATTATGCAGCTTAAGCTCCCCGATGGCAGCCCCTTGCAGAAAAATGCCGCGCAGATTGCCCTTACTGCTGAGCGTGGTGCAACTCTTACACAGGGGCTACTGGCGTTTAGCCGCAAACAGGCATCGAACCCGGTTGTGGTCGATCTTAATGAAATAATCAACCGTGTACATCAGTTGTTGCTTCGGTTGATCAGCGAAGACATTCATCTTGAAATCAATCTTGATCCACAGGGGCTACCGGTGTTGGCCGACAGCGGGCAAATTGAGCAGGTTCTTATGAATCTTGCCACCAATGCCCGTGATGTACTGCCACAGGGGGGGGCAATAGTCGTTACCACTGAAGAGATTACAATTGAGACTGATTTTGTCATTGCCAATGGCTTTGGCTCGCCGGGTAGATACGCCCTGCTGACCTTTCGTGACAATGGCAACGGAATGGGCCCCGACGTCGTGAAGCACATCTTCGATCCGTTTTATACAACCAAGGAGTTGGGCAAGGGTACAGGCCTTGGTCTTTCAATTGTCTACGGCATAGTGAAAGAGCATAACGGGAATATTGTCTGTCACAGTTCCATTGGTCTCGGCACTATTTTCGAAATTTACCTGCCATTGCTTGGTGAGACTCCAGGCGTTATTGGCGAGAAACCACTGGATACTGTGGAGAGTGATACAGACGGCAGTTGCATTTTACTTGCCGAAGACAATGAGGCGATCCGTACCCTGACACGAGAAATATTGGAAGAGTTTGGCTACACAGTGTTTGAGGCGATTGATGGAGAGGATGCTTTAGAGAAGTTCCGTGAGCTGGGCACGCGTATCAGTTTGGTGATCCTTGATGTCATCATGCCGAAAATGAATGGAGGAGCGGTATATGATGCGATACAGAACAGCATGCCACACCTGCCGGTACTGTTTTGCAGCGGTTATGCGCAAGATCTGCTGGTATCTCAGGGGGGATTGGAAGAGGGGGTTAATTACCTGCGCAAGCCGTTCGCTCCCAAAGAGCTGCTGATGAAAATTCGTGAGGTGCTTGACAATGGACACTAATAACGGTGGCAATATTTTTGTGGTCGATGATGACCGCTTTGTTCTTGAGAGTGTGACGACGCTGCTCACAGAATTCGGTTTTTCTGTCAGCGCTTTCTCAAATGGCCAGGAAGCGGTCAAGCAGTTTGTGGTCGAACCGGTTGATCTTGTGCTGACTGATATCAACATGCCGATTATGGATGGCCTTGAGCTGCTGGAAAAGATCCGTTTTCTTGACAGAGAGACGCCGGTTATCCTGATGACTGCGTATGCCGACCTGGATGTAGCGGTCAAGGCTATTCAGAAGGGAGCCTTCGATTTTATCATCAAACCTTATCGGGCAGCGGCTCTGGTCCATACGGTTGAAAAAGGGGTTAACTTCAAGCGTCTTACACGGATTGAAAAAAACTACAAGGCGGAACTTGAGCGCACTGTTGACATAAGAACTGCTGAACTCAATGCGGCACTGGGTGAGATTACCCATATGAGTCAGGAGATAATCGAGCGTCTTACCGCCGCCGCTGAACTTCGTGATGAAGATACCGGCCACCACATTGCGCGCATAGGGATGTATGCGAAGAGATTGGCACAGCACCTGAAATTGCCTGAAAGCTTCGTCAGTGATATTTCGGTGGCAAGTGCCATGCATGACGTTGGCAAAATCGGCATTCCTGACTCAATACTTCTGAAACCGGGGCCTCTGACCGCTGATGAGTTTACCACCATCAAGCAGCACACCACCATTGGAGAACGTATTTTGCAAGGGTCTCCGCACAGGATGCTCAAGATGGGAGCGGTTATTGCGGCAACTCATCACGAACGGTGGGACGGCGGTGGATACCCTGCCGGCCTGGTGGGGGCGGAAGCGCCACTTGAAGGGCGGATTGTCATGCTGGTTGATCAATATGATGCACTGCGCAGCTGTCGGGTGTATAAGCCGGCGTTTGATCATGCTAAAGCCAGCGATATCATTGTGAACGGAGATGGACGCACCATGCCGCAGCATTTTGATCCGATAGTCCTTCAGGCATTTGACGCAGTCAAGGATGATTTTGCAGCGATTTATGAAAAACGCCAGGGATGAACCGTGTGGCAACAATTGATAAAGGGTCGATTAATATGAAAAGCCCGCCAATTGGTTCGGCGGGCCTCGTGTCACTCCACAAACTCTCGTCCATTTTCAAGGATTATTCCGATCCAGACTACCCTCGGAGTAAATCACCAAACTTATGTGACCTGCCTTCAGGCGGATTATCTGCGATTGTTATCGCCCCCCTTGTAAACAAGTAACCTCTATCTGTTTTCCAATCAGCGGAGCACTACAGCCTTCCGCTTCCGACACTGTCTGGTGGAGTCTCTCCCATTTCAAAAACCTCCAAACATATTTTACTCGGTGCGTATGATCGTAATATACCACCGCTGAATCAAAAAAAACAGGCTGTTTATATACTTTTTTCAGGAGTATACTACGACGGTTAAAACAGCTCAGGCTGCCAATCCGTGGGGGCATTATGAAAAAAGCCGCGTTTTGGGAACGTGTTGACAGTAGTCAGGTGTGTTGCGGTCTGTGCCGTTTTCGCTGCCTGATCGGCGATGGTGCCCGTGGCATCTGCGGCGTGCGCGAGAATCGGGGGGGCACACTTTACTCTCTGGTATATGGTACACTGTGCAGCGCACAGATAGACCCGATTGAGAAAAAGCCGCTCTTTCACGTCATGCCCGGCAGCAGTACCTACTCCATTGCAACAGTCGGCTGCAACTTTCATTGCCGCCACTGTCAGAACTTCAGCATCTCACAGCTTGGTCAGGATTCTCCCGTGCGGGGAACCGAGGTGGTTCCCGATCAAGTGGTACGGCAGGCTGTCGAGTATGGATGCCGTTCTATTTCCCATACCTACACGGAACCAACCATCAATTTCGAGTTTGCCTGCGACACCGCCCGTCTTGCCCGGGAAGCGGGATTGTTGAATGTTTTCGTTACCAACGGCTATATCAGCAAGGAAGCGCTTAAAGAAATCTCCCCTTATCTGGATGCAGCCAATATCGATCTGAAAGGTTTTTCAGACTCATTTTACCGTAATTTAGTCCAGGCAAAGCTCTCCGAAGTTCTTGATTCAATTCTTGAATACCGAAAACTCGGGATCTGGATCGAGCTTACGACTCTGGTGATTCCGGGTTTGAATGATTCCGATGAAGAACTGACTGGCATTGCATCGTTTATAACTACCAATCTGGGGATTGACACGCCGTGGCACGTCAGCATGTTCCACCCCACTTACAAGTTGACCTCCCGCCCGTCGACACCGCTGGCAACCTTGCAAAGGGCGCGAAATATAGGGCTTGCAGCCGGCTTGCGCTATGTCTACGAAGGCAACGTGCCGGGACGCGGTGGTGAGAATACGGTTTGTCCGACCTGTGCAGCCCTGTTGATCGAACGCCACGGATTCAAAATCGTATCCAACAGGGTAAAGGCGGGGGCGTGCCCTGAGTGCGAGGCAGTAATTGCCGGCATTGGCCTGTGAGCTTTCGTGACGGCCGGTACGCACTGATCGAGCCTGCTTTACTCCTTTGACAATGCAGTTATTTTATGCTACACGAGCACGCAGAGATTACTGTTGGTACTTTGATGATGACTCTTTTGACGCCTTGAGATTTTCAGGGCGTTTTTCATTACATTCCGGGGGAGGTGCAGTGTGATTACAATTGATTTCGATAAAATGGGGGGGCTCATCCCGGCGGTTATTCAGGACTACCAAAATGGCGAAGTACTGATGGTCGCTTTCATGGATAAAAAAACCCTCGATTTGACGTTGCAGGACGGGAAAACCTGGTTTTTCAGCCGTACCCGCAATAAATATTGGATGAAGGGCGAAGAGTCCGGCAATACTCAGGAGGTTATGGAAGTTTTGACCGACTGTGATGCCGATACGGTCGTCATCAAGGTAAAGCAAAATGGCCCGGCCGCTTGTCACACCGGCAATCGCAGCTGCTTTTACGTCAGATGGGAGAATGGACAATGGGTAGAACATTCACAGCCGCTGTTCGATCCGAACGAAGTTTATAAAAAAGCGTAGTCAGGAAAGAGGATAGATATGTCAAACACGTTAAATTTCGGCATCCCCAAGGGGAGCCTCGAAGATGCTACCGTCGGATTATTCAAAAAAGCTGGTTGGCTGATCAGCATCTCCTCTCGCAGCTATTTTCCGGGTGTAGATGACAGTGAAATGAGCTGCAAACTGATCCGTCCGCAAGAAATGGCCAGATATGTGGAACGTCAGACGATTGATGCCGGTATTGCCGGTCGTGACTGGGTACGGGAAAATGACTCCGATGTCATTGAAGTGTGTGAAATGGTCTACTCAAAAGTTTCGCGCCGTCCGGCCCGCTGGGTGCTTGTTGTTAACAATAATTCGAAAGTACAGAGGCCGGAGGATCTTCACGGTGCGACCATTTCGACGGAATTGGTCGGTTTTACCAAGCGCTATTTTGCGGAGCGCAACATTCCGGTCAACGTAGAATTTTCCTGGGGCGCTACCGAAGCAAAAGTTGTTGATGGGCTTTGTGATGCAATTGTCGAAGTTACCGAGACCGGTTCAACTATAAAGGCAAATGGCCTGCGCATCGTCTGTGAACTCATGGAATCGGTACCGGTGCTGATTGCCAGCAAGGCAGCCTGGGCAGATCCTTGGCGCCGTGCGAAAATCGAACAGGTTGCCACTCTTTTGAAATCGTCACTTGCTGCCGAAGGGATGGTTGGCCTGAAAATGAATGCACCATCAGACAAGGTTGATGCAATTACGTCCTTGCTTCCGAGCCTCAAAAATCCGACCGTTTCCCATCTGTACAACTCTGATTGGCTCTCCGTGGAGAGTATCCTGTCAGAAAAAGAAGTTCGCAGAGTGGTGCCGGAACTTCTTAAATTAGGCGCTGAAGGAATTATCGAGTACCCGTTGAACAAGATTATATGAAGAAATACATCTCCTGCTCTTTGGTGGTGAAGGACTATAACGAATGATGATGGACAAGATAGAAGAGCTGGAACGACGCTATCAGGAGTTGGAAGCATTGCTGTCCGATCCGGCAATTATTTCCAATCAGCCGGAGTTTCGCAAGTTGTCCCGAGAACATTCAGAGCTGAGTGAACTGGTTTCAGTGTACCGGCGCTACCGGAAAGTGCTCAATGAGATTGCCGAAAACCGGGAGCTTCTTACAGACGCCGATATGAAAGAGATGGCAGAGGAAGAGCTGAAAAACCTGGAGACGGAGAAAAGTCAACTTGACGCCGACATTCAATTGTTACTGCTTCCGAAAGATCCCAACGACAACAAGAGCGTTATTCTGGAAATTAGGGCCGGAACCGGCGGAGACGAATCTGCCCTCTTCGCTGGTGACCTGTTTCGGATGTATTCGCGCTATGCCGATACCAGCCGCTGGAAAGTAGAAATAATCTCCGCATCGGAATCCGAGCGCGGCGGCTACAAGGAAATCATCGCGTCAGTTGAAGGTGAAGGGGTTTTTGCCAAGTTGAAATACGAATCTGGTACCCATCGAGTGCAGCGGGTGCCGGAAACAGAAGCCCAGGGTCGTATTCACACCAGTGCCTGTACCGTGGCGATCATGCCTGAAGCAGAAGATGTTGACATCGACATTCGGCCCGATGACCTTAAGATTGATGTTTATCGCTCTTCCGGCGCCGGCGGTCAGCATGTCAACACGACTGATTCCGCTGTGCGTATCACCCATTTGCCAACCGGGACAGTGGTTGCGTGCCAGGAAGAGCGGAGCCAGATCAAAAACCGTGCAAAAGCCATGAAAGTCCTCAAAACTCGCATCCTCGATACAATTCAGCAGGCGCAGGATTCCAAATTGGCTGCAGACCGCAAGCAGCAGGTTGGATCGGGGGACCGGAGTGAGAGGATTCGTACCTACAATTTTCCGCAAGGGCGGATGACCGACCACCGGATCGGTCTAACCCTTTATCGTCTCGATTCTATAATGACCGGCGATATCGGGGAAATAACGGACGCACTGCGGACGTACTATCAGATGGAGGCTCTGAAAGCTCAGAGCGAGGGGAACTAACGCCATTAAAACTACTTCAGTGTGAAATATGAGATGGCAGTTGCTTATGTCCGATTTGCTTGAAAATTATGACCAGTTGATTGCCAAGGTTGATGCCCTTTGTAATGATATTTTATCGGCTCTTGGGGGACAGATAACCTGTACGGGTGGGTGCAGCTCCTGTTGCACCGCTATCACCGTGTTTCCGGTCGAGGCGGCTGCTCTGAAAAAGGCTCTGAACTCACGTTCATCTCTCAAATCATCAGAAATTCTCCGTTACATTTCAACTCATGCTGATGGTGAACGTTGCCCGCTCCTGAGCCAGGACCGCTGTCTCCTGTACGAAGCCCGCCCCATAATCTGCCGAACTCACGGGCTGCCCATCATCTACACAGCGGACGGCAAACTCAAAAGTGACTGTTGCCCGCTCAATCTTACCGGCACGGGAACCATCTCCGGCTCACACACTGTCGATCTTGACAAGCTGAATACGCTCTTGGTCGCAATCAACACGCTCTATATGTCACACATGAACAGCACGTCTGATATTCGGATGCCTATTGCCGAAGCATTTACCACGTCCTGAGAAAGGTTGTATGAACCCTCCGGGGGAGCGCCTGTCTTCTGTTTGACCAATTTGATATTGACAAAATGCTCAAAACGACATATACAACGCGGACGGTTTGAGCAGGCGGTATCTATCTCATCATCGGTGATGGCAATTGTACGTGTGGCTTCGCTGTAATCGGCAGAATAAATAAATTGGCGGTGTAGCTCAGCTGGTCAGAGCAAGCGACTCATATTCGCTAGGTCCGGAGTTCAAATCTCTGCACCGCCACCATTGACCGAAAGGCCCTGATTAATTTCAGGGCCTTTTCTTGTCTTATGTTGTCTTATGTTGTATTTAAGTCACTGAATTTAGTGGCTTTTTTATTTGTGCTACGCTGTTGATTTATTGTTTATTGTCTTATGATGTCTCATTTGGTATCATTGAATCTGTGTTTTTTGGGGGCCGTTTCTGTGTGTAAAAGCCCCAATAGAAAATCAGAGGCCCCCAAAAGGGAGGATAAAGCGATGCCAAAGAAGATTGTACCACTGTCTGATATCCAGGTGAGCAAGGCGAAGCCAAAAGATAAACCGTATAAGCTGACTGATGGTGGTGGATTATTTATATTAATTACACCCACAGGCGGGAAACTCTGGAATCTGAAGTACAGGTTCTCAGATAAAGAAAAAAAGTTGTCTTTCGGCACTTACCCGGCCCTATCCCTTGCAGATGCCAGACAGCGCCGGGAGGATGCCAGAAAATTATTAGCAAACGGTATAGATCCCGGCGAGATAAAGAAAGCTCAAAAAGCAGCAACTCACGCTGAGTGCAATAATTCCTTTGAGGTCATAGCAAGAGCCTGGCACGCCGTCAATGTTCCTTCCTGGTCAGCGAGTCACGCAAAGACCACGCTGGAACGGCTTGAAAAAAATATATTTCCCTGGGTAGGGTCGAAGGCAATCACAGAAATCAAGCTAGCAGATATAAAGTCGGTTTTACATAGGGTTGAACAGCGTGCCCCGGAATCAGCCCGCCGGATATACGTCAGCCTTAATATGATTTTGCGTTATTGTGTTGCTACAGAGCGGCTTGATCGTAATCCCCTGGAGGGATTGAGGCCAAGAGATATTCTAACGACAGATCCAATACAACATCATTTCCCTGCCATTATTGACCCAAAAGAACTGGCAATCCTGCTACGGGCTATAGATCAGTTCAAAGGCTCGTACGTAACGAGGTGTGCTATGCAGCTTGCCTCTTTATGGTTTTGCCGTCCGGGTGATTTAAGGAAAGCCGAATGGAGCGAAATTGATTTTGAACTGGCAGAACTAAATATTCCCGTTGAGCGAATGAAACTGACAGCAAAGGAAAAGGCGAAGCGCAGGGGTGAGTCTCACTGTATCCCTTTGAGTGCACAAGCAATTGAAATATTACGCCAGTTACAACCGCTCACAGGCCACAGCAAATATATTTTCCCTGGCCACCGCACGCCACTAAAACCGATGAGTGAAGGCGCAATTACTGCAGCACTTATCCGAATGGGATATAAAGATGAAATGTCCTGGCACGGCTTCAGGGCTTGCGCTAGAACAATCCTTGACGAGGTTCTTGGGTTCCGTCCCGATTTCATTGAACACCAGTTGGCGCACGCTGTCCGTGACGCCCTGGGTAGAGCTTATAACAGAACAACACATCTGCCTGAACGAAAGAAAATGATGCAAGTATGGTCTGATTACTTGGATGGATTGAAGGCAGGCGCGAAGGTTATACCGATAAGGGCAGCAGCGTAACCTTGATCGTGACCGCATACGGTTTACAACAAATATCAGCCGTTTTCGTATGCGGATAACAAAGGCCGGAACCCATAAAGGGAACCGGCCTGTTTTTTAATAGGTGTTCAATAAGATATTGAACACTAACATATTGATTTAAAAGCGATTATATACAAATAAAAAATATTTTACTAGCTTGTAAATAAAATATTCCGGCTTACCCTGATGAGCATAAATAATCCAGAACAGGGGGAGACTATGCAAGAATTGAAACTGGTAAAAATATCCTGCGAAGTACGTGAAAGCCACTTGATGTACACAAGCCCCAAGGCAGTTTACGAGACATGCCGGGAGATGGCGGCCCTGGATCGTGAACATTTTGTAGTGTTGCATTTGGACGTCAAAAACAGAATTATTGCCCGAGAGACTGTTTCAATCGGATCGTTAAGCCAGACCATAGTACATCCCCGAGAAGTATTTAAGGCGGCCGTGCATAACGGTAGCCACTCAATTATCTGTGTACACAATCACCCCTCTGGCGACCCGTCCCCCAGCACTGATGACAATGCTATAACCTGTCGTTTACGCGACGCCGGTGAATTGATCGGGATCAAGGTGCTTGACCATATCATAATCGGTGACAATAAGTATTTCTCAATGGTCGAAGCAGGTGGCCTTGACTCACAGCCAAAAAATCAGGCCAGAGGGGTTCATGCGGAAAAAGAGGCCTCGCCGGCACAAAAACTCAGGGTGGCTATTGGGCGTTGCATCCGTGCCTTGCGCCTTGGTCAAAAAATGAAGCAGAATGAACTCTCGCGGCAGACTGGGATTTCACAGACATATCTGTCGCAGATCGAAAACGGATATAGAGAAATCACAAAAGACGAGATACACAAAATCTCACAGGCATTTAAAATGGACGTGGACCGCATGGTGTTGGCTTTTAAAACCCCGCCGGAGGCTTGCAATGGCTGATATCAAAAAAACAAGTGGGGACCTGATATGTATCGAACAGTCACTCAACGGCCTGAGTATGCTCCTGGAAGATATCAGCAACAAGAGCCAGATCCAGGCGGGCGAGGTTAGTTACTGCAAGTCAATCCTTCAGCTGATCATCAAGCAGGTTGAAGAAACAGCGGATGCTTTGCTATTGGTGAATTAACAGAGCAGGCCAAGCAAAATGGCTGCACAGACAAGAGATCAGCGCAATTTTGCGCCGGTCTCTTTTACTATCAATAGAGCATGCCGTATTGATAGAAAACCAATGATAGACTCGTCAACGCAAAATCAGCTACTTACAAGCCTTGAATCCGTGGAAAACTCATAAATAAAGAAAGTCCTTGACTCTATTGATAGTATTATCATATAGTTCTTGTACCTATTGAGTGAAAACCACAGAGGGAGGGTATTGATATGGCAAAAATCGGTTATGCAAGGGTAAGCACAATAGACCAGGAACTGACCGCACAGCTTGAGCAACTTCAGGGCGCGGGAGTAGACAAGGTATTTAAAGAGAAAGCCAGCGGAGTGAAACAGGATCGCCCGCAGCTGGCGGCTATGCTTGACCATCTGCGGGAAGGGGACACAGTTGTTGTCACCAAATTGGATCGTGTCGCCCGTAGCACGCGGCATCTTCTGCAAATCGTTGATACCCTGGAAGCAAAGAAGGTTTCCTTCAAGGTGTTGAATATCAATCTGGACACTTCCACCCCGACCGGTAAGCTGATGCTTTCCATGCTGGCAGCTATCGCAGAGTTCGAACGCTCTATGATGCTGGAACGGCAGAAGGAAGGAATCCGCCTAGCAAAAGAGGCAGGGCGCTATCAAGGGCGCAAGCCGACCGCCAAGGCGCAGGCCGTCAGGGTCATGGAATTGATTGCCCAGGGCAAAACAAAACAAGCTATTGCAGATGAAGTGGGAATCGGCGTGGCCTCTGTTTACCGGATCATGAAGGTTCAAAACGCAAAATCAAAAAAGACCATCGACTTAAATCTCTTCATAAGAGGGACAGCTTAACATCCCCGCTTTACACACAATATTCTTCAAAGGGTATTCACTTAGAAAGGGTATTCACTTAGTGAGTACCCTTTTTTTTATTGGTAAAAAAATTGCGCCAAATGTCATTTTTTTGTTGAGAATCTGCATACCGTTGCGATGTAATTGCCAACACATGACGACAAACACCGATTGGAGACAACATTATGGACGTGAGGCTTTTAAAAGATCGCGAAGTCGCTGGAATCTTGGGCGTCAGCCGTGGGAAAATTTGGGCGATGGTCAAAACCGGTGATCTCCCCCCGCCTTTCAAGCTTTCCGTGGCAACGACTCGATGGAGGAGCGACACTATTGAAACCTTCATCAATCAGAGGAGTCAAAAACATGCGTGATTTGCGTGAAGCAACAGCTACATGGACCGAGGACAGCCCGGCGGCTTATTACATTGAAGATCCTCTCGCAGTTGCCCTGGTCGCCGCGCTCGACGCTGCCGAACGCAGGCGTGATGCCTTGGCCGGCCAGTTGGAGTCGGCCGGTAGCGAATTGCTCTGTGATCAGGTCGGGAAATATAATTTGATTGCTGCTGAAATCCTTAACCTGCTCGCTGAAATATATACATTAGATGTAGCCAATGTATATATGTGGCAACATCGCGGCTTTTGTGGGCCGAGATTTGTCCGCAACGCCTCCGGGGTTGAAGACACGGAAGGCGCAAGCCAGGCTATTGCCGAGATGGCTGCGGCAAGGGGGCAGACGTGGGTTTTCGGCTCCACGCGTCCCGTCAGGTACGAAATTGACCGCCATGGGTGGAATGAATGGTGGAATGAACGACTTGCGGCAATAATGGCGTCTTGCGAGAAGTCCGCTAATGAGTAGCATTCCAGGTCAAGCCACCTTGCCAGCATTAGAAAGTGAGCTGGGATACGGCGCGATAACTCACTTAAAACCCCAAGCTGAGGCGTTTTGCTGGCAGTACGTATTGAGCGCAAGCAATGCCAAGGATGCCTACCTGAAGTCTTATCCCGGATCGTCAGAAACTTCCGCCCTTGCCAATTCATCTCGGCTCATGAAAACAAAGAAGGTGCAGCAGCGTCTTACGGAAATCCGCACAGAATTGCAACACAGATACGCTGTTGACGCTCAATCAATCCTGAGACTTCTGACTATGACTGCAGGGGTGGATCGCCGCCAATTCGTTGCTGAAGATGGCCGGCCACTGGAACTTCATGAGCTGCCACCAGAAGCCGCGGCGATAGTTGATATTGAAATTGTCATGGACAGGCATGGGAAAAAGCACGCTATAGCGCAAGTCCCGGAACGGCTGAAAGCCGCTGTCGAACTGGCAAAGATTATCGGCCTGAGTAAGGAAAAGCTCGAAGTCTCAGGGACAATTGAGCGCACCACTCTAAACATCTACGTACCCGATAATGGACGCGATTCAAGAGACGCGATTCAAGAACAGTACATGACGCGATTCAAGAAGAGTACATGACGCGCTTGCGAACGCTTAGAGATAAAGCCCAGGCGTTTAAAGAAGCGGGCGTATTTGGCACAGACTAAAAGTTTCGCGAGCTAGCCGACCGGCGGTGAAAACGGCCCTTCCCTGGGGCCCTGCTCGCGATAATTTCAGGGCCGCAAAGGGGAGCGGAGAATGTCCATTGTTTCGCCAAACAGAGAAATTCAAATTATACAGGGCGGTTACATCTTGCTTGCCCGTAAAATTTTTGATTCAGAGCTAATGAATAAACCCCCGCACTATCTGAAGTTATGGTTATGGCTACTTTGCCGGGCTTTCTGGAAGGACGGAGATATTTTGAAACGTGGACAACTACATACTTCAATATCGGAAATGCAGAACGTTGGCCTGTACAAAAACGGCAATCAGCGTGTTGGCAGATTGACCGTTGATCAGGTTCGGGCGGCATACAACTGGTTTGTAAATTGCGGAATGATCAGTATAGCGAAACCCGCAAACAAAATGACAATTACTGTATTAAATTTCGATAGTTATCAAAACCCTGAACTATACGGATCCCACAAAAAGGCGGATACAGAAGCGAACAAGCCAGCGAACACCAGAGCGAAACCCACAAGCCAAATAACACAACATACTGTTAATACTATCAAAAACAATCAAAAAAGCGCATGCGAAACCCAGGGCGAACACCGGGGCGGATCCCAGAGCGAAACCCACACTATAGAGAAGAAGGTTTTAAAAGAAGTAAAAACTTTAAAACATTTGTCCGATTTCGATACTTTCTGGAAAGCCTACCCCCGCAAAAAAAACGAAGTAGCCGCAGCTAAGGCATGGAAGAAGCTTGATCCAGATCCGGAGCTTGTCGCATCGATTATGTCTGCCGTAGCGTGCCAGTCATGTCAACAGGCTTGGCAAAAGGAAGGCGGCAAGTTCATCCCGCACGCTTCTACTTGGTTGAATAACCGCCGGTGGGAGGACGAGACCACTTCACCATCAGGCGGACGTGCTGCGACCAGTGACGACCGCTACAGCATGTTTATAGGAACGTAGCCATGGAAATTCATGAAATTGTCAGACTACTAAACGACCGAGTCGAAGATGTTGCCGCCATGCTGTTACCGAACGGTAAGCGTGCGGGACGGGAATGGGTTGTCGGCTCCATAGCCGGTGAGGCGGGCCGGTCATGCAAGGCGTGTCTTGAAGGCCAGTACAAGGGCCGCATTACTGACTTTGCCGAAGGAGGAAAAAGTATCGACCTGCTCGACCTCTGGCAGTCGGTCAAGGGCATTTCCATTGCCGAGGCCCTGCAGGAGGCGAAAAAGTACTTGGGCATTCAGGAGCCGAAATTTGAAAAGTTTACTGATAAAAGTTTTCGCCGGCCAGTACCCCCAAAAACGGCCAAGAAGGTAATTGAAGGCGGCGCCGTGCAACGGTATCTGCTGGATCGTGGTCTTTCTCCCGAATCAATCAGCGCCTACCGTATCGGAGAGATTGCCGAAATAGGGCCGTTCCCAGGTTGGAAGTCACAACACGCCATGAAAGGGCCCTGGATTGTGCTGCCCTCGTTCCGTGGCAAAGAACTGGTCGCTGTGAAATATCTTCACCTGCAGCGGAAGGACGGCAAGAAATTCACTCTGGTTGAACCTGGCTGTGAACCGATTCTTTTTGGCTGGCAGGCGCTCCCTGACAATGCCCGCAGCGTGATTCTGACTGAAGGCGAACTAGACGCCATCACGTATCACGGTTATGGATTCCCGGCGCTGTCCGTGCCATTCGGAGGCGGTAAAGGTGGCAAACAGCAATGGATTGATACTGAGTTTCCGCACCTTGACCGCTTTGAAGAGATCTTGTTGAGCCTTGACCAGGACGAGGAAGGCCAGAAAGCTACCGAGGAACTTATTAACCGCCTGGGCCGTCACCGTTGCCGCGTCATTACTCTGCCCTGTAAGGATATCAACGATTGCAAACAGCAAGGCATGACGACCGCTGACATTGAAAAGCTGGTTGCGGCCGCGCAATCACAAGACCCCAGCGAACTGAAAGCCCCGCTTGCCTTCAGCCAGGCGGTAATAGACGAATTCTACCCCCCAGCAGGAGAGCTCCCCGGTTTCATTCTCCCGTGGAAAATGCGCAAGCGCCCGGTAAAGTTTCTGCGCGGCGAAGTGTCCCTATGGACCGGGATCAACGGCCACGGCAAATCTTTGGTACTCAACCAGGTAGCCGTTAGCGCCATGACCCAGGGCGAACGCGTCTGCGTTGCCAGCTTTGAAATGCATCCCCGAAAAACCCTATCACGGCTTACCCGGCAAGCACTTGGTAAAGAGATTCCGGAACGCCACGAGATTACATCAGCGCTTGAATGGCTGGGCGGTAAGCTTTGGATGTTTGATCTTGTTGGTACCGCCAGCGTTTCACGGATCTTGGAAGTGTTCAAATATGCGTATCAGCGTTACGGCGTCCAGCAGTTCATCATTGACAGCCTGCTGAAGTGCGGCATTCCTTCCGACGATTACACGGCGCAAAAGAAGTTTCTGGATCTTCTCAATGACTTTGTGAACGAGACAAACAGTCACGTACACCTTGTTGCGCACGCCCGGAAGGGTGAGAACGAGCTAAACCCTCCAGGAAAAATGGACATTAAGGGCAGCGGCGACATAGGGGATTTGTCGTCAAACATTTGGAGCGTGTGGCGCAACCGCTGCAAAGAGGAAGATCTTGCCAAGATCGAAGCAGGCGAATCAACCAGGCACACCCGCGACGAAATCGAACGGATGCCCGACGCCTTGCTGCAATGCTTTAAGGCTCGTGACGATCGTAATGAAGAAGGCAAAATAGCGCTCTATTTCCACAAATGGAGCCTTCAATATCATTCACACCACGATTCCAAGCCCCATGAATACTGCGTTCTTGACCAAGTAGTAAGCAACCAGGCCGCTGACACAGGACCGGCGCACTACATCAACCTTGATGATGAGGACAACCAATGACCGTTCATATCCTGAAACCGTGTGAAGTACGCCACAATTCAGCGCTGCTGCAGTTGAAGCCAGGTGAATACTTGACTCTATCGGAGAAGCACGAGGAAAAACTTATAAGCGCAGAACTGGCCCGGCCTGTTTCTGCTGATGATATCCGGTTGGTGGTGAATTCATTTGATCGTCCCGATCTAAGAGGTCGGTGGGACTCAGTGAAGCTGCAGCACCTTGAAGCGTGGTCAGAGCATATCAAAGCAATCCTTGCCGGTGACGTCAGTGCAGCCGTCAGGACATTTAACACGCTGCTAACATAGGATTGGCAAAGAAGGAAGCAGGAACGGTACCAGCAAAGGGTTGTTTTAAATATTCCAACAAAAAAGGGGGCAGAATGGAAACGGTAAACCATATGGCTGAAACACCCAATAGTGAGGCATTAGAAGTCCCGGAAGCGAGGGCCGCTTTGGTAACGATCAGTAGACCGCTATTACTCCGCAAAGATTTTGACCGGGATATTCACAACATTTCTTCGGAGACTGAAACCACTACCGAGGAAATGTGCTTAATTGGCGGATTGTTTGACTCTTGGTGAAAGCAGATAAAAATCAATTACTATGGGTGGGCTGCCAGCGGCAGCCACGGGAGGTATCTAATGGGTATCATAGAAACCGGCATGCGGATGCAGAATTCGGCTATTAATGGTTTGGTTGGGGCATCGCAGCTGGAAGCTCAACGGAATATGACAAATGATTCCGTGAAGCAGCAAGCGGCGTCTGCGGAGAAACAACGTAATGCGACGGCTGCGGGGATTGGTTCGTATTTGGCGAGAGGGATAGGAACGATGGCCCCGGAGGCGACCGGTTTGACGGTGGGCGGCATTCCTCTTGGCAGTTTAGGCATGCTTTCGGGCAGCGCGGGAGCGTCCACAGGAACTCTCGGGGCTGTCGGTACTGTTGGTGGCAGTACCATGTCGGGAGCAGCCGCTACTGGTGGAGCGAGTACCCTGGGGTTCGGCGGCACTGCTCTGGCGGCTGACACCGGTTTAATGGCTGGGACTGCAGCGACCGGGACGACTGCCGCAGTTGGAGGATCCGCAGCAGCAGGCACGGCAGCAGCAAGCGGCGCTACTTCTACCATGGGAGCCGCTTCACTTATTCCCGGTGTTGGTTTGGCGGCTGCAGCGGGTTTGGGCGTGTATGCACTTGGGTCAATGTTTGACTGGTGGTAAGGGGATATTATCATGGGCATGGCTCAACAACGAATTGGTAGGGGGAGATTATCATGGGCATGGCACCAACAACAAATAATTGGGTAAAAGATGGCCTTGACGCGTACCTGTCGCTGACCGGGATGTATCAAGCGGAAAAGAAGGCCGAGCGGGACGAAAAGAAAGCCGAGAGAGATTCTGCTTATCAGCAGCAGAGTATGCAGCTGGCGGTTAATGCTGATCAGCGGGCGCAGGCTGCTTCTGAACTGGCTATTGATGAAGGCAAACGCAAAGCACAAGACCGGGAGCGTTTCGCAGTAGGGCTGCGCGATATGGTGCACAAGGTCAATCTACAGGATAGCAGCATACCAAATACGTTTGATCCGACAGAAATCGAGCAGGCCCGGCAGTCGGCTGCCGGTTTGGCTAATCTGGCCGGTCAGCTGGACCAGCTGCCTGATGGGTATGCCCAGGAGTGGAAGCCGACGGACGTTCCGCCGGAGTTTCAGAAGTTTGCTGACGATGAGGGGTTGGCCAAAGCGGCACAACGGCGGGCGGGCAAAGAGTTTACTGATCCGGCAACCGGCAAGAAGTATGTGCTGACCGGGAACCTGAGCAGTTATAAGGTGGTGAAGCCGGCGGGGGGCAAGGCGCAGGTCCGGCCGATGTTGGAGGCACATGATCCGGAGGATAAAACAGCCGTGCTTGAGGTGCCGTTTACCAAGCGAGGCACCAATGAACCGGATGATGAAGTGAATGTTGTAACGTCGGATATGTTCCTGCATAAGGCTGGGTCGCGGTTGTCGGTTTTGAATGCGGCAGAGCAGAGTGGCAAAAGTCCGGTTGAGCTCAAGACCGAAGAGGATATGAAGTGGCTGGCAATGCTGCCGTATGAAACCCAGGTTGCGGTAGTGCAGCATATGGCGACGACCATGCTGGACAAAAAGACCAAGGGCAAGGACCCATTAATCCTGTCACAAGGGGCAAAAGCGTTCTCTCCTGACGGCACAAAGGAGCTGGCGTCTAATCCAAAAACCAATGAAGATGCACCCAAGGTTGTTACAGTTGGTGTCGGTAATGACCAGGAGCAGGCGATGCAGTATAACCCAGCGTCCAAAAGGTATGATATTCCGGTGGGGAAACCTACGGCGAAGCATGCGCCGAAAGATGCCTCCGGGGCGGGTAAAGATAGAGTTAGAGCAAAAATCGAAATTAACCGGCGGTTACATTATGCGGTTCGTGACTATCAGGCCGCTTTGAAAACCGGTGATCCTGAATCAATTAACGAATCAATTACTCTGATTGAACAGCTCAACGCTGATGCTACTGAATTGGGCGCAAAACCACAGCCGTTACCAAACCGGCCATTCAGCAGGGAGGAAGAAGATTCTATCAAAGAAAGGGCAATTAAAAACCTTACAGAAAAACAAGGCGCGACTGCAAAGCTCTTAGGTATAAAGCCCAGTGTTCCCGCAATTAACCTTGAAATTAAGCAACTTAAATCAACCGTTAAGCCCGGCAGCGGCTTCAACTTTGTCAGTCCAAAACCGACACAGCAGCCAAGCATTATGGATGTTATGCCGCCAGCGAAACAGCACGCAGGCCGACTTATTCAGGACGACACAACCGGCAAGAAATACCGCTCAAACGGATCTCAGTGGTTGGAGGTGCATTGACATGGCCTTTTCCTTTATTGATGATGCTGCACAGCGGGCCCCTGCACCAAGATTCCGCTTCATTGACGACAATCAGCTTCAAAATCCCCCAATTCATGCCAAACCGAAGGGAATGCTTGAAAGCGCTGCCGATACGATCATCGGTGCTGGTTCACGTATGGCCCAGGGTGTTAATGAATCCCTTGACTCTATCAATGATGCTTTTGGCCTTGATAGCTCGATTTACAAAGAAGGTGCGCACTATTGGGGCGACAAAGCTGAAGCGGCTGGATCTTCGGGACTACCCGCCAAAATATATCAGGGTATCGGCGCTGCCCCTGCCGGCGTGGCTGAGTTCATGGGGAACGTTCCGTATGCTGCCGCCAAAGGGGCCGCTGAAGGATATCGAGAAGGCGGCGCACCTGGCGCCCTTGAAAAAGCAGCGATTGAAGGTGTGAAGCGTCTCGGTATTGGGAAAGTCTTTCACGGTATCGAGAACACAGGCATATCGGCTTTACCAAAAGCAGCTGCAATGGGTTCGACAATGGGTGTCCAGACAGCGGCAGAACAGGCAATGACGGAAGGAGGCATTCAGCCCCAGGATGTAGCAGCCAGCGCCATAACAGGAACTCTGCTATCAGTGAATGGTGGAGGAAAAGCGGAGATAATCCGGAAGAACCTTATCAAGGAAGGCGTTCAGCCTGATATTGCCCGTGATCTTGCCAGCCGTGCACAAGAATCGATTGTCCCGGAAAGTAACACTCCTGAAAATTCAGGGGGGCGCTTTCGCTTTGTTGATGAAGTTGCGCCAAAAGAACCGACTGAGCTTGACCAAGCCGTTCAGCACAACAAATCATTATGGCAATCAGGCCAACGCGGCTTGATGCAGAATACCGGCGTCAGTGATGCGCAGTTCCAGGATAGTTTGTTGAAGCAGTACCGGGCGGCACAGGAGAGAGGCACAAGCGCTGCAGCCGTATTACCTGCAGCAAATGAACCTCTGATTGATCAGATCTCTACTGAACCGGTTCAGGTAAAAACACCAGAAGCCCGCTATCGGTTTGTGGATCAGCAAGATAATTTGATCTCCCCAATTTCGGGGAACACAAATATACCGATAAAAACAAGCCCTATTTCTGAAAAGGACAATTCCGGTTATGTGCCGGTTTCAGAAATCGAGACAGTCGCCCCCTCAGTTACTAAGCCCGGCAAGGTTGAGCAGTTCACAGCCACAACCAGAAAACGCGGCGGGCAAGAAATCTTTGACGTCAAGCTGAATCCTTCCCAGCAGCGCACACTTGAAGCGGTGCGTCAGGACATTAGCGACGGAGAAGCCGGAGGCCGAGCCAGTATCTACAATGAGCAGGCCCCAGGTGCAACAACCGTATCATGGGGAAGTTCCTTCCCGGAGTATTTTCAAGATAAGGGCTACAGCAAAAAGCAGGTTATCAGCGCCATTGACAATATTATCAACGGTGAAGGCGTAACAGCAAATCAGCGTATCATGGTTGAGGATCTGCACCAGGCCAAGCGGCAGCAGGAAACAAACATGATCCTTACCGAACGGGCCAAGCCTGCAGAAGTCCCGGCCTATCACCTGGACGAAGGCGACACCCTGAAAAGGAACGGCGAGGTTTTCAAAGTCACTGAAGTTTCACCTGATGGTGTTACCCTTAAAGATGGAGTTACGTTTGATCTGAATCACGAACAGGCAATCAATTTTGACCGTGGCACACTGAAGGATGCAGACGGGAAGCAGAAGAAAATAAATTCTGAAGCTGTAAATCCGGACGACCCTTTCAAATTTCCAAGTAGTAATGCGGGAAAATCCCGCATTACAAACTCAGTAGGATCGGAAAAAGGTGACTTAAATATAGTTCCTTACAAGAAAACGCTATACCGGGGAACTGCAGACAGAGACCCGCTGCATTCTGGTGGAATCGGTAAAGGTGTCTATTTCTCTTCTGAGAAAGATATTGCCAAAAGCTATGCTGAAGATTTTTCTGACGCACCAGGCAAAGTCACAGCACATGACATCGTACTGAATAAACCATTTTATGCGGAATCGCTGGACACTGTTTTCAACGTACTCCCCGAAACAGAACGGAATCCGCTTCAGGTTAGGCCGGGAGAGTCAATAAATGATGCTGAGATCCGACGACAAAAGCAAATAACTGATATTCTTATTGATCAAGGATACGATGGAATAGTTCTGCGGGAGTCACTTAACCCAAGAACCGGGGAGTATGTCCCTGCTGACGAGGTTGTTGTTTTCCCTTCCAAAAGTTCAAGGGACGTGAAGGCTATCAATACCCCTCTTGATGCGGCCGCACATGAAGCCGCAACATCTCCACACAACAACATTCCAGAACCGACACAGGCACAGATCGAGGCGGGCAACTACAAGAAGGGACACGTCAACCTGCACGGCCTCAATATCTCCATTGAGAACCCGGCAGGCTCGTTGCGTAAAGGTGTTGATGAAACCGGGCGGGCATGGGAAACAGAGCTTGCGCACCATTACGGGTATATCAAAGGCGTGCTCGGTGCTGACAAAGATCATCTTGACGTATTTATCGGGCGTGATGATCAGAGCGGCAAGGTGTATGTGGTTGACCAGGTGAACCCCAAAACCGGCGCGTATGATGAAAGCAAAGTGATGATTGGTTTTGGTTCCCCAGCAGCTGCACGTGACGGGTACCTGATGAATTATGACAAGACCGGCCCGCAACGTATTGGCACAATATCAGAAGTATCGGTTGAACAGTTCAAACAGTGGCTGAAAGAAGATAACACCAAGAAGCCTTTTGCTTCACCCAAAAAGGTGAGTCAAACTAACGAGGCCGCCCGCCAGAAAGCAGCCGAAACCCTAAACAGCGTTTACCCTGAAGGTTCCCCGGATATCGGCCTTGCTGTGAAGCCCGGCGTAAAACGTGACGATACGGTAAAGATCCCGCAGCAGCATATTGACAAGTCCGGAAATTTCTCTTCTGTGGATCCCCAGGTTGAACAGCGCTGGAAAGCTGCCAACGGCCTTTCTGATGGCCCCAGCCTTTTGGAGCGGACAAAGGCATTCATTCACCGGATGCTTTCCGAAACCCGCCACTTTCCGGAATTGGAAGATTCCAGTTTTGCTGATAAGCGCACAGCAGATATCTTGCGTCGCTTCGAATCCTCTGCCGTGGCAGTAAAGGCAAAAACAGCAGAATACCTGCATGCGTTGACTGCTACATTCGGCCCCAAGAAGATGGATATTTTCACCCGCAAGGTTATTCTTGACGACCTCATGAATGAAGCTGACAAGGGGCGCGGCTTGCCTTTCGGCTACACGCTGGAATCATTGCAGACTGATCATGCCGCAGTGTCAAAAATTGTTTCTGCCAATTCTGATATTATGGCAGCAATCAGGCGCCGGGCAGATGTCAATAAGGCCCTGGTCATGGATCTGGTTGATAATGACCTGCTGCCGGTTGAATCGGTGCTTAAGCCGGATGCGCTTCCGCACTATCAAAAAACCGGCAAGTATCATTCTGATGATATCAACACCACATATTTCCGGCACCAGGTGCTTGAGTATGCCAACGCCCGCAGGTGGGCCGGGGTGTCAACGGCTGGGGACGTTCGCAACAAGCAGCGTGGCTGGCAAAAGGGGCGGCAGGGGAGCGAGCTTGATATCAATTCAAACTTTCTCGAAGCCGAATTTGAAGTATTCAGCCAGGGCTTGAAGGAGCTGGCTACCAAGAAAACCCTTGATGAAGTGCTGAAGCTGAATGACCTGGTGCCTGAACTGAAGGCGCAGGCCAAGAAAGAAGGCGCTGAGTGGAAAGACCTGATTCCGGAAACTCATACCGTATGGCAACCGGAACGGGGCAGCATATTCTATCGCGGCCAAACGCTTCCGGAGCAGATCGTCACCAAGTTCCTTGCCGAGAATCCGAACTTTGCCGACATTGCCAAGAAGTTCAAAGAAGTCACCATAATGGGCGGCAAGAAAACCGAAGTAGTGATTCCGAAGGGCCTTGCTAAAACCCTGGACAGTCTCAGAACCGACCGAGAAAGCGCCACGCTCGACACCGTTAATCAGAAAATGTTGGGAGCCTGGAAGATCTGGACGCTTCTTTCACCACGTAGGGCAATCAAATACAACCTGAACAACATGAGCGGGGATCTTGACGCAGCTGTTGCTGCAGATCCTGGCATTGTTATCAAGCATTTCAACACCGCATGGAAAAACGCCTGGAGTAGGAAAGCAGGCCGGGCCATGACTAAAGATGAAATTGACATGCTTGATCGTGGCGTCATTGATTCCGGGATCAGTATCAATGAAATACCCGATATCAACAAGCTGCCAGGCTTTTCCCGTCTGAGCGATGCAGAACGCCAACAAAAATTTATCGCTGCCTTGCGTTCTGGTGATCTTTCCAAGCTTGCGCCGCCAAACATTATTCAAAAATATTTCTATTGGGTGTCCGGGCTGTCTCAGCTTCGTGAAGGGCTGTTACGTGAAGCGGCATACCTCAGAGCCAAAGAGCTGCTTGAAAAGGGAAAGAAGGTATATTGGGCCAGCAAACCGAGCGAGATTGACGCCTTGATTGATGTTAAGGATAAGGCCGCTAAATTGAGTCGCGAGCTCCTGGGCGATTACGGGAACCTTTCAGCTCATGGCGAGAAGATCCGGACCCGGTTCATTCCGTTCTTTTCCTGGATGGAGATCAACGCCCCTCGTTATTACCGGCTGTTTCAGAATGCAGCAACCAAAGGTGAAGCAGGCAGCACTGCCGCACGCATGGCAGGCGTAGGGACTCGCAAGGTTGCAGGCGCAGTTCTTGGTATAGCAGAAAAGGTTATGCTGACTCAGGTGCTGTTTGCGACTGTCAGCGCATTCAATCATCTGGTGCATCCTGATGAAGAGGATCTTCTGAACGAATCTGACCAGCAGCAACTTCATGTGATTCTGGGTACCAAAACCAATGGTAATATTATGACGGCCCGCTTTCAAGGTGCCTTTCCTGATGCCCTGGCATGGTTTGGCCTTGAGGATTATCCGGAAACATTGCGTAAGCTCAAAAACGGCGAAATGGAATCAGGTGAACTGGCCAAGAAGATGCTTATGGCAACGCCCAACAAACTGGCCAACGCTTCAGCGCCCTTCTTCAAGCTTGCCGGTGAACTGATTACCGGCAAGTCAATCTATCCGGATATTACCAAGCCGGTACCGATCCGCGACAAAGTAGAGCATGCGGCCCGTTTTCTGGCACTGGAAAACGAATACAAGGCCATGAAAGGCAAACCTTCACGCGGGTACCTGGATAGCCTGAAAGGCTTGTACCTATACGAAAATGATCCAGGAGAAGCGGCTTATAACAATATTCGGCGGCTGGCAATAAAGCACCTGGAAAAATCGGGCAAAGAACCCGTGGCAGCTGAACCGACAAGCCGCAGCAATGCCCTGTACTACTACAAGCAGGCATTGCGTTATGGCGATGCTGAAGCAGCGGGAAAGTATAAGGACGAATATCTTGCAGCAGGCGGGACGCTGCAAGGGATAGGTAAAAGCATCGGTAAAGCTCACCCGATGGCAATGTTACCGCTTAGTGAGCGAGCAAAGTTCAGGCAGTCGCTTTCTGCTCAGGATCTGGAAACGTTGACCAGGGGAATTGATTGGTACCGGCAAGTGTACACCTCACAGTAAACCACAGTCAAACGGCCTCAAGGCCGAATTCTAGCGACAAAAGGAGTAACAGTATGGGCGAAAACAACAGAGCAAGACCGAGCCTTCAAGAGGAAATATGAAGAATACCTTGATAAAGGTCTTAGTCATGAGACCGCATTATCCCGAGCGACAGAAGAAACCGAGTTGGCTATTGCTATGAAACACGCGCGGGAGGCTAGGGCAACCTTTCGAGTGGGTACACCTCCAAGTCTGTACAAAGGTGAAGATCCCTGGGATAACAGGTACGACGCTTACATCAGGAGAAACAAACAGTAAACGCAAGTCCGGCTTATTTTTAAGCCGATCTCTTTAATCAGATAGTTAAGGGGGCGGTAATTCTACGCCCCCTCTTAGAAAGGATATTGTTATGGGAGACCTTCACCAACTCAGAGAAGCGGAAAGCAGGAGCCCTCAGCTCGATACCCTGGCGGAACTTATCACCAAGGCACAAGAGTGTCATGGACACTTTTATCCGGATGAGGTTCTTGCGCTAGCTGTTGCCGCTAAGGCTGCCGTTGAGTCTCTATTGTCAGACATGGAACAGGCCAGCAAGGATGCACTTCAGGAAGCGATCTACGAAACATTTCTTACCAAGGGCAATGCCTGAGGAAAGGAGCACTCACTTAGTGGACACCCCAAAATACACTAAAGGGAGGAAAATACCATGGCAGTGCAAGTCTGGTTGACTCAGCAACAGGAGTTCATGCTTAGGCAGTATACGGATATTGTGAGGGCGCTCGACAGCTTAAAGAGTTTACGCCCGCAACTATGTAGTGATGACAATTCAGAGGCTATCAAGGCATTTGACACAATATTTAATGACCTTAACAGTCAGCACACTCTTATCAGGTAGCAACTTTATCATCCAAAATATTTAGGGGGCCTTTATAGGGGCCCAGATGTTTTTTAATAACAAGTATTAATAACAATATTGTGTAGTTACATTATCAGTTCAATGGACTGCACCCCATTAAAATTGTCCGGTACAATCCGGACAATTACTTAAGCCCCTTGAAAATAGGGGCTTTTTTATTACCTTTATCTGATATTGTTCTTTATGATATGGCGGAATCCAAGAGTAATTGGGGCATTTATAAGGGTATGTCACTACTCTCCAATGAGATTTTTTGGTTATCTGTATCGGACAATGGGTCAGTATCAAATATAATCCTTATATTTTTTTGCTGAAAAAAATTGTCGAATTTATTTACACGTTTATTATTTCTGATACTGTTCCTCATCATTACTCTGCTTGCCATAACATCACTCTGCTAAAATAAATATTTATTTCAATATGTTGTATGTCTATAAAGTCCACTCTTTTAATACTCCGGTGCTTGGCACGGCAATTGCTAAAAACAAGTTGTATTGATTTAAAATTTTAATGTCGAGGTGTTACCATGAAGTGTACGACCGCTATTTTCGGATGCTATTTTGTTCTTATGTTTGTGCTTGCCTTGTCAGTTGGTTATTCCAGTGATGCTTTGGCAACGCAATACGATTACGGCGATGCCACTGGCTATGGTATGGCACGACATCAAAATGCTTCATGGCAGCGACTTGGCACGAAGTGGGATGCGGAATCGAGTTCAAAGACGATTGACTCCTCAGATGACGGAGTCTTCTGGTCTGTCGATAATGGTGCAACTTGGGGGAATGCTGTTATTACGGCAGGGCAGACCGTTAAATTTAGGTTTGATATGTACAAGGAAGAGTGGGGTATTCACGATTTTGATGCAATCAAAGTCTGGATAGACTGGAACGGTGACAAAGATTTTACCGATAGTGGCGAAACCATTTTTGCGGACGTATGGCATTTTGAAAGTGAAAGTGGTTATCATAAGAATGATTCTTTTGCAGGTGTCAGCAAATCTTTCTATACGGATGTCGTTATGCCGACTAGTACCAGTCTCACTGATTACTGGTTGAGAGCACAGGTGGTATGTAGTGCAGACATCAGAAGCAACCTCGGCAACTTGACTGCCACTGGTACTTGGTATCAGGGAGAAGTTGAAGACTGGAAGTTGACAGTTGCCCCCGTTCCTGAGCCCTCAACCATGCTCCTTCTTGGCGGTGGCATTGCCGGACTGGCATTCTGGAGAAGAAAGAAATCTGTGTAAAGAATATCGACACTCACGAAAGGGCTTCCAGAAACGGAGGCCCTTTCGTTTTTTCGCAACACGGAGCCAGAACAAAAAGAGTAATCCGCAAACTCTCGGGGGTACTGCCGCAGCTCCCCCTCACTTAATGGGGGCCTTTTTAGGGGTATACCTGTTTTTTAACTCAGTATAATTAAATAATAACGTATAGTTATATAATCTGTTCAAAACTAACTCGGTCCCGGGAAGGGCTCAGACGGTCGTCCCGTATAATCACTTCAGAACATGGCTTGCCAGTACCTTCTGCACTTCATACACATTCAGGTCCTTATTGAATTTTTTTTCCAGCGGCATGGTGTCGTTGCCAATCCACACTCTCAATTCCGCGTTTAGGTCGAAGCTTTCGCCGGTCTGAATGCTGAATTTGGTAATTTTACTATATGGAATGGAAAGGTACTCAATCTGCCTTCCGGAGATACCTTGTATATCGATGAGAATCAATCTCTTGTTGGTGAACAGGAGAGTATCCCTGACAACTACAAAGCCGACCTCAATAATCTCACCGTCCATAAGCAGTTTTCCAAAATCAGAGTGAAACTTTTTACTTTCCGAAGATCCGGTGCTTTTGGCTACTCCCGCAAAAATTCCCATAATGGTAATGCTCCTGTTTCTGAAATTGGTCGGTTGACCGCTGAGGACAACGTAACTTTGGCTATATGCGCTATTTGAAACGGATGCGCAGTCCGTTGTCAATTGAGCTGATTGTGTAGTAAGGAAACGCGGTTTTGGCACAATCAAGTACAACGCGGATGTATTGCAGGGAAACTCCGATGCGGGCTTTTGATATGCCGAACTTGTTTATCGCAACCATTCCCGGTTTCTGACTGACTTTTCCCGTGGGAATATCAATGACAAGGCGCTCGGGAGTGTGCAGTCGGAACGCTTTGTACTCGGCTAAAGTCCGGTTGGCATGGATATCGATATATGATGTACCGGCGGTAATGGCTGTTATCGTCAATGCCGTATTGTATACCGGGGAACTGCCCGGCATGGCGATAGGAACAACCGGTTCCAGTCTGTCGGTACGGATTGTCGGAGGTGCAGGAGTCTGGTCGTCACCTGTGTTTGTTTTCGTGTGAGGTGAGGGGAGCACCGGTTTGGCAGGCGGTGCGTCACGGTTGGGGAGGATCATGGCTGCAGGGGCTGCGACAGCCGCAGGTGCGGCAGGCTCTGCCGGCATCGGCAACGCTTGTTCCGAAGAGGCGTCGGCGACCGGGGAACCGGCAAATAACACGGTCAGCTTCTTTCGGTCAAATGTGGAGGCGACCGAAATATCAGATTCAGAAATCAGATTGAAGATGATTCTGCTGACGACGAGGCCACTCACTTCGACCTTGTCAACACTGATGCTTGCGACGTTCCCTTTGTTGACAACAATCAGCGGCTCGATTTTTTCAGGATCTGCTTCGGCGATATCTACTACCGCCCGAGCCTGACCCGGAACCTTATAGTAGGTATATGTCATTGCGCTATCGGCGGAAATATCAACTGAAACGGCGCTTCCAACGACGGTCGGTCTGACATCAAGTAATTGAGCGGCAGTTGCGACAGAGTGCAAGCAACTGATCAGCGTAAGAACAAGTACGGCAGAGAAGATTTTATTCATGTAGTTGAGCCTCCTTGAAAAACATGCGGCATAATCGGGGGGGATGTCAATCTTGGTATTCAAAGCGAAAAATCATCAAGGTCCTCATCTGAAAACACTATCGATTCGGGATGTCCCGCTGCATCGAAACGTGAGCTGACATCCCTGAAACTGGGATTAATAGCGTTTATTTCGTTAAGCAGCGCACGTGCAGCCTCTTTGTCTCCGACAGCTTCATATCCAGATGCCAATTCATACCTGACTGCGCAACCTTCCTCATCACTCAGGCCCGGCTGCAGCAGAGCCTTCAGCATGGTGATCGCTTTGTCTGAATCTCCTCGCTCTCTCAGGCATGCACACTGCAAGATTAGACATTCCACCCGTCGCGACTGATCCAGGGAAGCCTGACGGAACTCATTAATTGCTTCATCATACAGTCCCATCTCCTTAAAAGCCTGCCCAAGGTCAAAGTGCGACTGAGCGTCACTTTGTTCAGATTCATTACCGAATTTTACCCCGCGCGGGGCGGTGTTGATTGAATCGAACAAATCGCCGACCGAGTCCAGCCAGTCAGCCGGTGATGACGCTGTGCCGGTTTCCTGATCTGGTGATTTATCCGGGTGATCGAGGTCACCATCAACGTCATTATCAAAGTCGATGTCGATATCGATATCGATATCCATGTCAATTTCAAACTCTTCGACAGGAAAATCAATAGAATCAGCGACTGGCTCAGGTAGCTCTTCAGCCGGTTCCGGTGCGGATGAATCTTCATGTTCAATGGCCACTGCAACAGATGTGGCCGTCTGTTCCTGCGGGAGTGCAGTTTCGAAAAGAACGCTTTCTTCCTGATCTGATGCCGGTTCAGGTTCGACCGTCCTGGTGAATCCACTACCGTCAGCGGCGCGGAGCCCGTGTAATTTAGAAGTGAGCGAGCAAACCTCGTCATTATTGCCGGCCGCCGAGGCAATTCTGATAAGCCCTTCAAGCACCCTGCCGTTGACAGGGTCAATGCTGTCAAGTTCACGATAGGTTTGTTCAAGCTGCTGCAGACATCCGGCGGATATCAGCAGCGTTTCATACTGGTCAAGCAGTTCGATGGCCCCGGCAAGATCTTTATCAGCGGTGACGGACGCTATAAGTCCGACAATAGCCGATGGTTCCGAGGGGAAAAATTTCAGATAGTGCTGATACGCAACCTTGACCCGTTGTGGCTGCTCAAGCCGCTGATAGGCCAGAACAATTAAATCCCAAGCCTGTTTGTTGGTCGGGTCACTGCGCAGGAGATTCTGAATCTTGTCAATGGCGCTTGCCGCATTGCCCTGATTAACCTGTTCGGAGAGGATTCCGAGCAGTACATCACTTTTATCGGGGAAAAGCTGCTGAATGCGGGTAATAATTGTAGCGAGTGTGGCGTTGTCTCCACGTTCCAGGACGAGAGATGCTGTCTTTGAAAAGGTGGTGTAGGCTTCATTTGCCTTTCCCTGCTGAAAGAGAACGTCCGCCAATTTAAGTTTTATAGGAATATTCTGAGGGTCAACGTCCTGCATTCTGACAAGTATATTGAGCGCAGCGGAAGCGCTGCCTTCTTTTTCATAAAACTCATACACGCGTTTGTATTCGGAAAGGGAGTTGGCAACAAGGCCATGCTTCGCGTTCAACTCGGCAAGCGTCAGCGTCAGGGTTAAATCATGTGGAAAATGTTTTTGGAGCTGTTTATACACCGCAATAGCTTTCTGGTAAAAGCCGTTGTTGGTGAAATGTTTACCGATAGTTTCGAATTCCTGACGTGCTTCATCATGTTGCCCACATTTGATCAATAATTCGGCCCGTTTTTGGCGCAGGTTTGTAGTCGTGGGATCCAGGGCGATAATCTGCTCATATATTCTGGCAGCTTTGTCAAATTGACCTCGCGCCACTAATTTCTGAGCATCTTCAAGCAGTTTGTCCTTTTTTGAAACGATTGCCATTACCTTCCCCGCACCTGTACCTCCAGAAAACCCCCACAATTAACGTCAGTAAAATGTCGTGAAACCTACTGTAGCATCAGTGATTTGTCAAGCGCAATATCCGTGTAATTGTTGGATATTCAGCGATTTATGACGATTGTTTTGCTTTGACATGATTTCAAAAATCCTTTACGGTGCCACCGCTGATCAGACAATTTTTTGCTTTAAACAAGCCAATTGATGGTGGGTCTGTACGGATGTCGTTGGGAGTTGTGGAATGCGTGTATTGCCAAGAATAAATCCTCTGTATGAACATATCGCAGCTGACAAGGTTATCATACCAAATGTATTCGAAAAACTGGCAACAGGCGGTTTCAGCGGTTACATCAACCATTGTGCATCAAATTTCGTCTTTCTTGGATTCTTTGCCACAGGAAAGCTGTTGGGTACTGTTTGTACGGAAGATGGCAGATCAAAAACCGGCTTTGAGGCACTGTCCCTTCTGTTTGATAAAGTGCTTGCGGTCGGCGGCAAAATAAATGTGTATCAGATGAATGCGGATCTTGCCGTCTGTACCTATGCCATTGCTCTTGGTACACGCATCTTCAGCGGGGAGGAAGTGCGCAAGTCGGACATTCAGAGCGTCATTGCCCGTTTGAAAGCCCAGGGAGCAAACGGAGTGGTTCGTTTCTATACTCCAGAGCGCTCAGCGCTTGTATTTTACCGGAATGGTCTGCCAATCGGCTACTATTATGACGGAACGGGGTCAGTTGAAACCTCTTCGGACGAGACGAGAGCCATAGCAGCGCTGCCCGGTGCGCGTTTTGACATATACTCAACCAGGACGCGTGAAGAGCTGAGCCAATACGATTTGATGCAGATGGTTAACCTGCCGAAATTGTGGGAATCCGCCCGGATCAGGCATGAAACTCCGCGTCAGGATGTTCCTCCCGAAACGGTCCCGGAACCTGTTTTTCTGCAGCTAGTTGTTCCTCAGTCTGTTGCTCCGCGGATTAGTGAGCAAAAACTGCTTGAGCTGGTTGATGATCTTGCTGAAATTGCCTCTGCATACCTGATGAGGGAAGGGCGCGTTATCGTTCAACAGAGAATAGCTGAACTTGGAGGGGGCGCCCAGTTATGTGATACAACCCGGCGGGCGCTTTTTGTTGCCCGGGTGAGGGAAGATGCTGTCGCTTCAAATCCGGATACCCGTATTGACGAAATGATCGAGCTGATGGAGTCTGAAATGGCCGGGCGGCTTGCTGAATAACTTACGGTATGGCAGGAGGAAACGGTGCATGTTCAGCAACTCCTCAAAGAGTACCTGCAGCTTCACGGTTACTGGGTGCTGTTTGTCGGGACATTTCTGGAGGGTGAGGCGATCCTGCTGCTGGCCGGCTTTCTGGCGTTTCAGGGCTACCTGGATATTATTGGCGTTATAGCTACTGCATGGGGTGGTTCTTTTTTTGGCGATCAGTGCTATTTCTATGTCGGCCGCAGCAAAGGGCGGGTTTTGCTCGCGCGATTTCATTCTATCGCGAAAAAGTTTCGCGCTGCTCTCAAGCTGATTGAAAAATACGGAAATTTTGTGGCCTTTGTTTCCCGGTTTACCTACGGATTCAGAATCGTCCTGCCGATAGTCCTCGGCATAACCAATCTTGCTCCCCGTACGTTCCTCTGGATAAATCTGGCCAGCGCCTTTACCTGGGCCGTAGCCTTCTCTCTCGGGGGGTACCTGTTCGGCAAAAGTGCGTCACTCGTACTGGACAACGTCGCCAATTACGAACAGTACCTTGTGCTGGTGCTGTTCGGTATTATCGGTATGGCGTGGTGCGGCCATGCCTATCACGTCTGGAAACTCAAAAAACCTGCCAGAGAGCGGCTGGCACAGATACGAGCCATACGGGCACAACGAAAGGTACCTTCTTGAACAATAATATTGCAATCGTACTGGTTGAGCCGCAGTCACCCGGAAATATCGGTATGGCCTGTCGCGCCATGAAAAACATGGGGCTTACCCGGCTGAGAATCGTCAACGGCTGTGACCGTTTCCATCCCGAGTCGCTTAAATTTGCTGTAGCGGCTCGCGATCTACTCGAGTCGGCACAGCTGTTTCCTGACCTGTTATCAGCTATCGAAGACTGTACACTGACGGTTGGCACGACCCGGCGGCACGGAAAATACCGCCAGGAGATCCTTTCGCCGCCGGAGGTTGCCGGCCGATTCAGGGAACTCGTTACTTTCGACTGCCGTGCAGCACTCGTGTTCGGACGTGAGGATAACGGCCTGACAACGGAGGAATTGTCGCTCTGTCGCTGGCATGCCACCATTCCGACGTCGCACGAGTATGGCTCACTCAACCTGGCGCAATCGGTGCTGCTTTTTTGTTATGAACTTGGCAAGGCCGCTGAAACAGCGGGGGGAGGGCGGCCGCTTGAATTGGCGACTTCCTGCGAGATGGAGGCGCTGTTCGCGCACCTCGACGGTACTCTGAACAAGATAGGTTTTCTCAATGACCAGAATCCTGCTCATATCATGCGCTCACTCCGGAGAATCTTTTTTCGGGCGAATCTTGACAATCGAGAGGTTACCGTGCTGCGGGGAATGTTGACACAGATTGACTGGGCCAGTTCCGCCTTTGACGGAAGGAAGCGCTCGTGAACCCCACGACGATCGGTTTCGTGGCGGGGGCGCTGACCAGTGTTGCCGCCATCCCGCAAGTTGTCAAAACGATGCGGAGCCGTCAGGCTCACGATATCTCGATCTGGCAGCCGCTTCTTTTGGCATTTGGCGTAGCGCTCTGGATGGTGTACGGGATTCTCATCGGTGACACACCGCTGATTCTGGCCAACATCACTCCGTTGGTGTGTAATGTCGTCCTTACCGTATTGAAGATACGCTACGACAAAACTGATCGTTGCGGATGATACCGGAATGCACTCTATGGGCGGATAATGTGGATATTTTTGCGGAAAAAACAATTCTTACCGTCAGTCGCCTGACTGCTTTGCTGCGTGGTCTGCTTGAGGAAAATTTCGAACAGCTCTGGGTACAGGGGGAGGTTTCCAATCTGTCCTATCCCTCTTCAGGGCACTGCTATTTTACCCTGAAAGATGCCGGCGCCCAGTTACGCTGCGTGATGTTCAAGGGTACCGTAAAGAACCTTAAATACCGTTTATCAGATGGCATGGCTCTGATAGTACGCGGCCGTATTTCGGTGTACGACCAGCGGGGAGAATACCAGCTTATCTGTGAATACGCCGAACCAGACGGCATCGGTGCTTTGCAGACCGCTTTTGTGCAGCTGAAGGAAAAGCTTGCATCCGAAAGTCTTTTTGCTGAGTCGCATAAAGTCAGGCTGCCCTGCTTTCCCCGCCGCATCGGTGTTATTACGTCCCTGACCGGCGCTGCAATTCACGACATCCTTAATGTACTGAAGCGCCGCTTTGCTGCACTGTCGGTACTTCTCTACCCGGTGCGGGTGCAGGGAGAAGGTGCGGCAGTAGAGATTGCGCGGGCGATTGACGAAATGAACCGGCTTGCGGAGGTCGATGTCCTTGTTGTAGGCCGTGGCGGCGGTTCACTGGAGGATTTGTGGGCGTTTAACGAGGAGGTGGTGGCCCGGGCTGTGTATCGGTCGAAAATTCCGATTATATCTGCAGTCGGGCATGAAACCGACTGGACCATCTGCGATTTTGTCGCTGATCTGCGGGCGCCGACTCCATCGGCTGCTGCCGAACTGGTCATAGCAAGTGCCGATGAGCTCCGATCTCAGGTTGATATGCTGTCGCACCGGCTGCGTACCACGGTTGAGCGCATGCTGGCCGGATACGATGGCCGCCTCAGCGGTCTGCGCCGGGCATTGCATGATCCCCGGCGGATGCTCGGACATCTTTCCCAGCGGGTTGACGATTTGTCCGGCAGGCTTGAAACAGCATTAAGATCGACTGCCACGCAGCGCCGCAGCCTTTTTGTTCGACTCGTGGATATCCTGCGTCATAACGATCCCCAAGCTCAGACAGCTTCGCTGCGGCAACGGATTCTGCTGCTGTCGATGCGTGCGGAAGGCGCGGTGAACCAACAGCTGGAGGCCTGCCGGCAGGAGTTTGGCGCTCATGCAGCCCGTCTTGAAGTGCTTTCCCCTCTTAACACTCTTGCGCGCGGTTATGCAATTGCAACCCGTTGCGGTGACGGCATGGTGGTAACCGATTCCGGTTCCTTGGCCAGAGGCGATCTGCTGCAGCTGAAACTCTGTCGGGGTGCGATTCAGTGCCGGGTTGAGTCCCACGACTCCGGCGAAACTTGACCTCCACAGCGATACACCGTATATCTACCTCATTTCCTCCGAAGGAATCCAGCTATGGCTACTGACAAATTTGAAGCATCCCTTAAAAAACTGGAAGAAATCGTTGTGCGTCTGGAAACCGGAACCTTGTCGCTTGAAGATTCCCTGAAGGCGTTTGAGGAGGGGGTGAAGCACGCATCATTCTGCTCCAGCAGGCTCGATGATGCCGAGCGGCGCGTGGAAATCCTTCTGAAACAGAAGGATGGTTCCCTGAAGCGGGAACCGTTTGAATCTGTCGGGAGCTGAAGGATATGGATCTGAAAAGCTATTTAGTTGAACAGAGATCCTGCATTGATGCGGCTCTTGAGCTTTTTTTGCCAAATGAAACGGATTTGCCGCATAGCATTCACAAAGCGATGCGCTATTCGGTTTTTGCCGGCGGCAAGCGGGTACGGCCGATCCTGATGCTGGCCGCGTGTCAGGCGGTCGGCGGAGAGACTGGAAGGGTCCTGCCGGCGGCGTGCGCTATGGAGATGATCCACACCTATTCACTGATTCACGACGATCTCCCGGCCATGGATAACGATGATTTTCGGCGAGGCAATCCGACTAACCATAAGGTGTTTGGTGAGGCGATTGCGGTTCTGGCCGGTGATGCACTGCTGACGGAAGCGTTCAAGCTGGTCAGCGATCCCCGTCATACCGGCGGGTGTGATCCGGCGGCCCTGTTAGCGGTTATCCATGAGATTGCTGCCTGTGCCGGCTCCTGCGGCATGGTTGGCGGACAGGTCATCGATATGGAGAGCGAAGGAAGGCATGATATTGATCTCGCAACGGTTCAATACATTCATACCCATAAAACAGGGGCATTGATCAAGGCCTCCGTTGTGTCGGGGGCGATCCTGGGTGGTGCAGCAGGCCACCAGCTGGCGGCGATTACCCGTTACGGCGAAGCCGCCGGACTGGCGTTCCAGATTGCCGACGATATTCTCGATATTGTGGGGACCACTGAGGAGATCGGTAAGGATACCGGGAGTGACGAAGCGCGCGGTAAAGCGACATACCCCGCCGTTATGGGATTGGCATCAGCGAAGAACGAGGCGCAGGCAATGATGGATGAGGCGCTGAGATCACTTGAATGTTTCGGTGCCGAGGCTGACCGGCTCCGGGACATTGCACGCTACATTGTACAGCGTAGGACGTGACCTGCACCGTATCCACTCCCCCGGATGGAGCTATGTCGATTATTGAAACAATACAATCACCCGAAGATGTCAAACGCCTCCCGGCCGGTCGGTTGCCTAAGCTTGCCGAAGAGCTGCGGCAGATCATTATCCAGACCTGCGCTGTTAACGGCGGGCATCTTGCGCCGTCACTCGGTGTCGTGGAGCTGACAATTGCCCTGCATCGGGTGTTTACCACGCCAACCGACAAAATTATCTGGGATGTCGGCCATCAGGTCTATGCCCACAAGCTGTTAACCGGTCGCCGCGATAGCTTTGCATCAATACGCACGCTGAACGGCATCAGCGGTTTCCCCAAGCGGCATGAATCGCCGCACGATCTGTTCGATGTGGGGCACTCGTCCACCTCGATTTCTGCCGCCACCGGTTTTACTGTCGCCCGGGATCTTGCCCGGCGCCGGGCAAAGGTGCTGGCGGTGATCGGCGACGGTTCCATGACCGGCGGTATCGCCTACGAAGCGATTAATCATGCCGGTCAACTCAACAAGGATATGATTATCGTCCTTAATGACAATGAAATGTCGATTGCTGAAAATGTCGGTGCTCTCTCCAGTTTTCTCTCCCGCACCGCATCCAGTGAATTTGTTCATCGCTTCAAAAAGAGTACGGAAACTTTTCTTAAACGTCTGGAAGTTGGCAAGGGGGTGCTTCATCTTGCCAAAAAAATGGAAGAATCCTTCAAAGGGTGCTTTACGCCTGGCATGCTTTTTGAGGCGTTCGGCTTTGAGTACATCGGGCCGATAGACGGGCATGACCTGCCGGTGCTTATTGAGACGTTTGAAAATGTCAAAAAATTCGATAATCCTCTCCTGATTCATATCCTGACGACCAAAGGGAAGGGGTATACCCCGGCAGAAAAAAATCCGGCGTTGTTCCATGGGGTCGGTCCGTTTGATGTCGAAAGCGGTAAAGTAACCAAGGTGAAGGGGCGCGTCGCCACATATACGGCGGTTTTCGGCGATGCACTCTGCAAGCTGGCTGCAGAGGATGACCGCATCACGGCAATTACAGCTGCCATGCCCGACGGCACCGGGCTTGCCCGGTTTGCCAAAGAGTACCCCGAGCGGTTTTTTGATGTCGGCATTGCCGAACAGCATGGTGTCACCTTCGCGGCCGGCCTGGCTGTCGGTGGATACCGTCCGGTATGCGCCATATATTCAAGCTTTCTGCAGCGCGGTTATGACCAGATATGTCACGATGTCTGTCTGCAGAACCTGCCGGTTACGTTTGCTATTGACCGGGCAGGGGTGGTCGGGAATGACGGCCCCACTCATCACGGTGCTTTTGATCTGTCATACCTGCGCCATCTTCCCAATCTGACCCTGATGGTTCCGAAAGACGAAAATGAACTGCAGTTTATGCTTGCAACCGCTGTCAATCTGGGGAGTCCGGCTGCAGTACGCTACCCGCGCGGCAGCGGTTATGGCGTACCGCTGGACCAGACACTTACTCTTTTGCCGATCGGCAGGAGTGAACTGCTTCGGAAAGGAAATGCCGCTGCCGTCATCGCTCTTGGTACGATGGTGCATGCCGCACTGAGGGCTGCTGACTTGCTGGATGCGGAAGGGACACGTCTGACGGTTGTGAATGCACGTTTCGTGAAGCCGCTTGATGAAACGATGCTGCTTGCGCTGGCGACAGAATTCGAAATTCTGATCACCATTGAAGAAAATGCCCTGCAGGGAGGTTTTGGTACAGCGGTTCTGGAACTGCTGGAGCAGCACGATCTGAGCGGCACACGGGTACTCCGTCTCGGTTATCCCGATTCATACATTCCTCAGGGGGAGCAACATGAACTGCGTACCATGCTTGGCCTGGACGGTGCCGGGATAGCAGAATCAATTCGCACATATCTGCATGCGGGCAAAGCTGCCACCATATCTGAATAACGCACAGTTGATTTTTAGCTTGCACAATGAAACCTGCTGTGATAGTTAAGTCGTCTTTCGTCGGTGAGTAGCGCAGCCTGGTAGCGCACCTGCCTTGGGAGCAGGGGGTCGCTGGTTCGATTCCAGTCTCACCGACCAGCAAATTCAAGCACCTACAGCTAATTCTGTAGGTGCTTTTTTGTTCTATGGCTTGCGTGTACCTCTCGTGTAGCTGTAAGACGGTTAAGCGACGTGCAGGCAGCAAATATATGCTCGTACCCACATGAAGAATTATTCTGATCACATCCAAAACTTCTCCTTCTCACTGAAATATCATCCCTACCTGCCTCCAGGGTGTCGCAATAATAAATTCAGCACGACGATTACCGGCTCATGCCGCTTCATCATTTCCACCTGCAAACGGTTTTTCTTTTCCGTAACTCGCGGCTGTCAGACGGTTTCTGTCGGCGCCCATGGTTACTGGATAGGGCATGGAGTCACAGCTTTGCGGCCGCTTCAGAACAATGCTGAACTGGCAGCTCTGTATTTTCATATTCCTGCTTATTGCCTCACAGGAGAGTTGCATCCCCATGCCTGCCGTAACTAACTGAAATCAACCTGAAAGAACGTTTGTTTTTCAGAAGGTATCCGCTTTACAAAAATTAATAACAATTGTAAAGTTCACCGCTGTACAACTGACAAATTTGAGATATACATATACGGGCGTCATACAAATTGGGAACGGAGACAATTATTTATGATCAGAACGATACTTGTGTTGTTAACTCTCGTTATCTTTACCGCATGCAGCAGTAAGACAAAAGAGCAGTTATATACCGAGGGAGTCAAGCAGCTGGAAGCATCGAATCCGGGTGGCGCTGTGGTTCTGTTTAAGAATGCCCTGGAGAAGGATGAAAACTATCTTGATGCCCGCTTTCAATTGGCTAAATGCTATACGAAAATGGGAAAACTTGAACAAGCTGAAAAAGAATTCAACAAAGTACTTAAACAGAATCCTTCCCGGGACGAAGTGCTGCCGGAACTTGCCAATGTGTTGAATGGGCTGAAAAAAGCGGATGAAGCCTTCAAGCTGGGCGAGCAGTATCTCGCCAAACACCCCGGCAGCGTAGAGGGTCTTGAAATTCTCGGCATAGCCAGTGCGGTGAATAAGCGTAATGAAGATGCCGAAAAGTATCTGCTGCAGGCAGTTGCCGCCGACCCGTCCCGGGCAAAAACAAAGCTTGATCTTGCTGCGGTGTATGTGGCCTCCGGCAATGAACCAAAAGCGAAGAGCTTGTTGGAGGAGTTGACCACGAGTGATCCCAAAAATACCCGGCCCTACTATATGTTGGCGGCTATCGAAGCACGGGCCGGCAACAGTGACAAGGCGTTGGCAATTTATCAGACAGTCATGGCAAACAATCCGAATGAGTCACTTGCCATATACAAAACCGGACTTATCTATATCGAGAAAAAAGAGCTCGACAAGGCTGACAAAGCCGCTGACGACCTGTTGAGCCGCTTTCCGAAGCGGGGGGACGGTTCGCGCCTTAAGGGTCTTGTCTACTATCAGCGGAAAAATTATGCAGAAGCGCTGACCAACCTGCAGAATTCCGTCAAGCTGGCACCAACGCTCGAAGCGTACCATTTCCTCGGTCTCTGCTATTACAATCGCGGCGAATTGGAGAGTGCACTGAGCCAGTTCCGCAAAATTCTCGATAACGTTCCCGACTCCCGTCAGGCCCGGCTGATGACCGCCTCGATCCTGCTCGCCCAGAAACGGGTTGATGATGCGATGACAGAAGTCCAGAAGGTGCTGCAAAAAGATGACAACGATGCGGTCGCCCACAATCTGCTCGGCAGTACCTATATGGCAAAAGGGATGTTTGAAGATGGCATGCGCGAGTTTAACCGGGCAACAAAGATTGACCCGAAGATCGTCGATGCGTATCTGAAAAAAGGGTATTTTTACTTTAGTCGCGGCAAGAATGCTGAGGGTGAAACGGAGCTTGAGACCGCAGTCAAAGCTGCTCCTGATGCCCTGAACAGCAGATTGCTGCTGGCCTCATATCACATGAGAACCGGAAAATCAGACAAGGCCCTGCAGGATCTCAAGGCGGGCCTGACCGGTAAAAAAAGCGACGCATTCCTCTACAATAGTATTGCCGCTGTCTACTTTATGCAAAACAAGCAGAATGAAGGGCTAAAAAGTATTCAAAAAGCCAAGGAGATTGATCCGGCTTTCCCCGCTTCCTATCAGAACCTTGCTACCTACTATGCAGCCGCGGGAAAATACGATAAAGCGATTGAAGAGTACGCGGCATTGTTGCGTAATGACCCGAAAAATGTCCGGGCAATGCTTGGTCTGGCAATGTTGCATGAAATAAAGGGGAATGACAGCGAAGCACTTTCATACTATCAGAAGGCGGCGGATACCAAACAGCCGAATGCGTTCATGTCACTGGCCGGATATTACATGAAAAAACGTGATGCAGCAAAAGCGCTCACGGTACTGGATGATGCTTTGAAGGTTGACGCAAAAAATGTCTCGATTCTGGAAATGAAGGGGCGCGTGCTCGTCGGTGAAAAGAAATTTGATAATGCCATCAAGGTCTTTGAAGAGGTCGAGGCAATTAATCCGGAGACTGGTGTGGCACTGAAAATCGGGGCCTACGTCACCATGAAGGAGACCGGCAAGGCTGTTGAACAGGCGAAAAGAATAGTGGAGAAATATCCGACGTCGGCGCGCGGCTATATGATTCTTGGGTCGATTTATGAGAGTCAGAAGGATTATGCCAAGGCAATCAGTGAAGTGAAAAACGGAATCCGCGTCGACACAGCAAATGCCCAGGCATATGTCTATCTGGGGAATCTGTATGTTGCAACCAAGGATTATGCTCAGGCCATGGGTGCATATGAGGACGCCAGTCGTAAAAAACCGGATTTCGTGCCGGCACTTTTTGCACAGGGTACGCTCCTTGATCAGGCCGGCAAAAAGAAAGAGGCGATTGCCAAGTACAGAGCCGTATTGGAGAAATCAGATGGCTACGTCCCGGCGCTCAATAATCTTGCCTATCTGTACGCCTCGGGCTATGGCAACAAGGAAGAGGCACTCCGTATGGCAATAACGGCACTCAAACGCGAACCGGGTAATGCCGGCGTAGTAGATACCCTTGGCTATGCTCTGCTCAAAAATAGTCGCTTTGAAGACGCCAAAAAAGTTCTGGAAAAAGCGGTCAACCTGCTGCCGAATAATCCGACCGTTGCCTATCATCTCGGCCTGGCCTACAAAGAGTCTGGTGACAAGGCTAATGCGCTGAAGCTGCTGGAAAAGTCGTTGACGCTGGGTGATTTTGTCGAGTCCAAAGAAGCTGCGGCTGCTGTTGCAGCACTAAAAAAATAATGGTGGTACATGGCGTCTAATGTAACAACTCTTATAACTCTTGATGCTCTGTTGGCGGTTGCGGCGTTCTTTTCCGCCATGGCCGTGCGTCTCGGCTATTTTGAAACGGGCTGGAACCAGCTGGAGCCGGTCAAAATTTACTCAACGCTTATTTTTACTGCTGTTGTGTTGTTTTCCTCTCATCTGATGGAAGTCTACGACCTGAGTAAAAACACGCGAAAACGTGAAATTATTGTCAATATTCTGTTTGGCACTGTGACGTCGTTTTCCCTGCTCTCAGCCGTGTACTATCTCGTGCCGGATGTCATCATAGGGCGCGGCGTCCTGTTTTTTTCCCTTCTGTTTTTTGTGCTGTACCAATTTTGCGTGCATGCACTCTACCTGGCGGGGAAAGATCGCGCCCGTTTTTCCCAACGGGTTCTGGTGCTGGGCACCGGTGTTCTGGCCGCCCGGATTGGCGAGATCATTGCTTCTGACCGGAGAAATTTTGTGCTGGCCGGGTATGCGGCGTGTGGTGCCGACATGCAGGAAAGCGCCCAGGAAACTGCAGCGGATACCGGGGTGCCACAAGATATGATTGTCGGCACCAGTGACGATCTCCTCGATACCGTGCGTCAGGCCCGGGCAGATGTGATTGTGGTGGCGCTGACAGAGCGAAGGGGGGTCTTTCCGCTCAGAGACGTCCTCCGCTGTAAACTGAACAGCATTCAGGTGATGGACGCACCAACCCTGTATGAACTTGTGCAGGGTAAGCTGATGCTGGAATCTATCACCCCAAGCTGGTTTATCTTTTCTGACGGTTTTCGGCGAACGACCGTATCACATATTTTAAAGCGGACGATTGATATTGCCCTATCCGTGATCGGTCTGCTGCTGACGCTGCCGTTTATGCCACTCATCGCCCTGGCAATCAGAATCGACTCTCCCGGGCCGGTGTTTTTCAGGCAGGAACGGGTCGGAAACCGGGAAAAACTCTTTATGCTCTACAAATTCAGAACGATGCGCCAGGATGCTGAGGCGGCGACCGGTGCGGTATGGGCGGAAAAAAAAGATCCTCGCGTCACCACACTGGGGAGGTTTTTTCGTGGTTCACGAATCGATGAAATTCCTCAGCTGATCAACGTGCTGAAAGGGGAAATGAGCTTTGTCGGGCCCCGGCCGGAACGTCCGGAATTTGTCGAAAAACTGAAACTGGTCATACCGTATTACTCGAAGCGGCATTTTATCAAACCGGGGTTAACCGGCTGGGCGCAGGTCAGATACCCGTACGGGGCATCCGTAGAGGACGCCGTCGAAAAATTGCGTTATGACCTGTACTATATCAAAAATCTCGGCCCCTTTCTTGACACGCTGATATTTTTTGAGACAATCAAGGTGGTGCTGTTCGGATTTGGTGGACGGTGAAAAAAGAAGGTTGAAGGTTGAAGGGGAACGGGAAATACAAAGACTTATTGGCTCATTGTGGAGATAATATTATGAATAAGATTAAAATACTGTTGGTTTCTTTTGTCATGCTGATGGTACTCCCGTTCGCGGCAGTTGCCGGGGATTACGTTATTGGTGAAGGGGATGGTCTTGACATTGCGGTCTGGGGGGTAAAGGAGCTGTCCTTTCCTGCCAGGGTTCGTCCGGACGGCAAAATAACCGTCCCGGGGTTGGGCGATATTCATGCCAGCGGCAGCACGCCGGCCGCTTTGCAGGCCCAGTTGACGGTCAGATTGAAAGAGTTGGTCAAGAACCCTATTGTCACTGTAACAGTCAGGGAGATTACCAACAGCAAGGTCTACATATTCGGCGGCGGAATCAATTCCGGAGTGTATGATCTCAACAGGCGCACAACACTGCTCCAGTTGCTCTGTTCCCTCGGCACCCCTGCTGCCGGGTCGTCTCCTGCTGCAAAGAGTGCCGATTACAAGCGGGCCTATGTCCTGCGGAGCGGCAAGAAAATTAAGGAAAACTTCTATAACCTTTTTGTCAAAGGGGACACGGCCGAGGATATTATTATTGAATCGGGTGATTCTCTTTTTGTCCCGCAACTTCTTGACCGCAACGTATATGTGCTCGGTGCGGTCAACGCCTCCAAGGCGATTGAATACCGGGAAGGAATGACGGTTATGGAGGCCATACTTGAGGCGGGTGGTTTTACGAAATATGCGGATCAGAACGATATTGTCATCCGTAGAAAGAATGACGGCAAGGACTCCACGCTTACAGTCAAGGCAAAAAAACTGTTGAATAACGGCGATTTGACCCAAAATGTCCAATTAAAAGCGGGTGATTACATCCTTGTCATGGAAAGTTTCTTTTGATTATTTAACCGGGATAAGGTGGAATTCATGCAGCAGAGTTCAGAATTTGATTACAAAAGATACCTGCAATTGCTCAACAGGCGCACAGGTCTGTTTATGTTCCTTGCGTTATTGATCATGACCATCATGGTGGCGGTCAGTTATCTGCTTCCGAAAAAATATGAAGCAAAAAGCACGGTTTTTATCGAAAAAAATGTCATCAGTGAACTGGTCAAGGGCATCACTGTGACACCATCCATGGAAGACACCATCAAAGTTCTGACGTATGCCATTACCAGTCGTACGATTCTCACCAAAGTCGTTGACAGTCTGGACGTCAATGTTGTTAAAAATACAAGTGCAGACAGCGAGGGATTGATAAAAAGCCTGCAGCAAAGAGTTAAGGTCAATGTGAGAGACAAAAATCTGTTCATTATCTCATTTATCGATGAAAACCCTCGTGTTTCAAGAGATTTTGTCAACACATTGGTGCGTCTCTATATCGAGGAAAACACCTCGTCGAAGCGTGACGAGTCATACGCAGCAACCCAGTTCCTTTCCGAGCAGATTGACACATTCAGGACTAAACTTGAAAAAGCAGAGACAGCGGTCAACAATTTCAGGAGAGATAAGGGCAATATTATAGCTGTAGACGAGGGGCGGCTCTTTGAGGAAATCAGTCTTGCGCAGCAAAAACTGTATGATCTGGAACTGAGACGTCACCAGCTCGAAGGGATGCGCAAAATCACGAAAATCAGCAATGATCCACTCCAGACAAAACTTAACGTACTACAGAAGAGGCTGTCGGATCTTCGTTCCGAATATATGGAAAGCTATCCTGAAGTGCTGAAGGTTAAAGGGGAGATTGAAGCCGTCAAGGATCAGATGAAGACATCAGGCGGGGTCACCAAGGAAATTGATCCGCAGGAGTTAGCCAAGATAGAGTCCGAGATTGCTGCCATCAAGATCAGTGAGGAGGGGCAGCGGCGCTTTGTCACGTCGAATCAGGCCTTGTTGCGCGAAATTCCTACTGCACGTTCGGATTTGGAAAAACTGGAGCTTGAGCGGAAAAACCAAAAAGATATCTATGACCAGCTGTTTGCCCGTCATGGGCAGTCGGAAGTATCGAAACAGATGGAGGTTCAGGATAAATCGACAACCTTCCGTATTGTTGATCCGGCTATACTGCCAGTTAAACCGGTCAGTCCCAACCGCTTGATGATCATGCTGATGGGCTTCGTTGGTGGGATAGCCGGAGCCTTAGGCTTCCTGCTGCTGCTCGACCAGATGGATACATCAGTTAAAAATGTTGATAGTATGAAAGAATTTAACGTGCCGCTGCTGGCCATAATCCCCAGCATTCCTGATCCACGGGTATTGGAAATAAGCCGTAGAAAGAGCATGCGCCTCTTTTCCGTGGCCGGCGTTTATTTTCTGCTACTGCTCTGTTTTCCGCTCATGGAACTGCTTGGTATGACATATGTTGACCGATTGGTGGACAAGATAAATCCCACGGGAATGGTGCAGGATGTGAAAGGTCGCTTGAAGTAAATGCCTTGAATGATCGTCGTTTACGAAGGGGTTGCCGTGAAAGGATGGATGCATGAGCAGAATTGAAAAAGCGATGGAAAAGGCTGCACAGTTGCGGCACGTTGTCGGAACTGCACCGGTCGAGACTCCTCCATCACAGATAATAAACAAAACGGAACATATTCCGCCTACTCCGGAGCATGAACCGGGAATCGTTGTGCCGTCAAACCCTTTGCTGGTTAATCTGAATGATCCATTTTCGCCGATTGCGGAGGAGTACCGAAAACTGAAGGCCGAACTGGTGAAGCTGACCAAGGGTGAGGGTTTTTTTCGGAATACCCTGATGGTGACCAGCTCGGTGCCGAATGAAGGGAAAAGTCTCACCGCCTTGAATCTGGCCATAAGTCTGGCCCAGGAATATGACCATACCGTGCTGCTGATAGATGCAGACTTCCGTAGACCGTCAATCCATAACTACCTCGGCATTACAATGAACAAAGGCTTTTCCGATGTACTGCTCGGTGAAGCCCAGATCAATGAGGTGATTATACCGACCGGTATCGGCAGGCTTTCGATAATTACCGCCGGGCACGACGTTCCCAATCCTGTTGAGCTGTTTGCGTCGCAGAAGACTGCACGCCATATCGGAGAAATGAAGAACCGCTATAACGACCGGTTTATTATTTTTGATACTCCGCCGGTACTTCCTTTTGCCGAGTCCCGCACACTGGCACATCTTGTTGACGGAGTGCTTTTTGTCGTCAAAGAGCAGCTGGCGTCGCTGAAAAACGTCAAGGAAGCGTTGGACGCTTTGAAAGGATGCGGGTTGTTGGGCACCATTTACAATGATACCTATATTGACCGCCACGATGAAAAATACTCCAGTTACAAACGCTATGCCCGTACCGAATAATTACGGGGCAAAGGGATGAGGGATAGCACGCATGTATGAAAGCTTCTTCAAGCTGACAGTCAAACCGTTTGATTTGCTTCCGGATCCCCGTTTTATCTATCTGAGCAAATCACACAGAAAGGCACTCACCTATCTGGATTACGGTATCAGGGAGCGCTCAGGGTTTGTGCTGCTGACCGGCGAAATCGGTTCCGGGAAAACCACCCTGATTCGCGATCTTCTCGAAAAACACTACGAACAGGTGGTGCTCTCCAAAATTTTCAACACCCGCGTAACCTCCGAACAATTACTGGCAATGATTAATGATGATTTTGGTCTTGCAGTCCAGGGTAAGGATAAAGTCACCCTGATTCGTGATCTGAATGAATTTCTGATCACTCAGTATGCCGCCGGCAATCAGCCGATTCTGATTATCGATGAGGCGCAGAACCTTTCTTCGGAGCTGCTGGAAGAGGTGCGCATGCTCTCGAACCTCGAAGCTTCCACCAGCAAGCTGCTGCAGATCATACTTGTCGGTCAGCCTGAACTGCGTGAAATCCTGGCTGCTCCGGGATTGCGCCAGCTGCGGCAGCGTATCAGCATCAACTGCCATCTGCTGGCACTCAACCGGGAGGAGCTGGAACTGTATATCCTCCATCGCCTTGACGTTGCCGGCAATGTTGATGCCGTGCAATTTCTGCCGGAATCTCTCGATATCATATACCGTTACAGCCGGGGTATTCCACGTCTGGTCAATATAATCTGTGACTTTCTGCTATTCCTGGCCTTTGCCGAGGAGACCACCGAATTAAGTCCGGATATGGTTCGTGATGTCATCGGCGATCTGGATTTTGAAAATTATCACTGGATGGAGGGGCTCAGCACCGGCCTTCAGGATTCCCCACAACCGGACGAACATGCCTCGCCACTCGCTACAGCGGCGTCTCTTGACCTGCATACCATGATTGTTGACATTGGCCGCCGGCTTGAATCGGTTGAGCAGAATATCACCAACCGTCTCAATGAAGGGCTCAAAGATCAGAATGATCGACTGGTTACGTTCCAGACATCCGTGCAGGCACAGGTTGCAAAAAACAGTTCCAGCATACAGGTGCTGGACAAAAAGTTGGAAGAGTTAAAGAAAAATGCCACAATTCATCCATCAGACACACCGCTTGAGGAACCGAAAATAGGTTTTGTCCGCCGGGTTTTTGGTGGTGACAGTTATCCGAACAGTAAATGAAAAGTAATAACATACTCCCGATAGCATGCCTCTGCATGAACCTGTTACTGGCAGTCCCACTGACGGTATTTCCTGCAGCGGCGGCGGACACCGCCTTTGCCCCCTCACTGTCAGTCAGTGAAGAATACACCGACAATATTTATGAACAATCCGCCGACAAACGCGCTGAATACACCACCAGAGTCAGCCCCGGAGCAACGTTCCGCTACACATCTCCCTTCTGGATGTGGGACCTGTTTTATACCTTCGAATATCGAACCTACGCCAGAAACAGCGGTGATGACGAATATAACCATACCGGGGCGGCGAAGGGCACTATTACACTGATTGACAAATTTCTGTTTATTGACGCAAGTGACACATACCAGAGGGTAACGCTCGATGTTTCCCGCAATGCAGCAACTGAAAGCAGCCTTTTCCTCAATCAGACCGAACAGAATATTGCTTCGGTCTCCCCTTATCTGCTCTGGCGCCTGCGCGGTGACAGTGTGCTCAAAACCGGCTATCGCTTTACCGATACACGCTACAGCGGCACAAATGGCATCGACAAGCAGGAACAGCGCGGTTTTTCCGATCTGACCCACGAACTAACCTCACGGTTCAGCCTTTCCGCCGGATACTCTTTCACCCGTCTGGATTCATCTCCGGCAGACACTGATCAGCAACTTTTCGCAAAATATGACAAGCATGACATCAATGGCGGATTCAGATATGAATATGCCGACAAATCGTTTCTGTCGGGCCAGATCGGCAACAGCTGGCAGCGCTTCGATAACGGCACTCAAACACACTATCTGTTCTGGAATGCCGGAATCAGCCATGATTTCGATGGCATCGTTGTTGTACTTGAAACCAAAGTAGCAACCACAGAAGACCCGCTGGCGGTGTCAACCAAGGAGACCAGCTACACCGGGAAAATAGATAAATTACTTGCAAGGGGAGCTCTCGGACTATCCGGAGGCTATTCGGAGTACGTCAATACCGAAACCGGCAGTTGGGATCGGCGCAAATCAACTGTAACTGCAATGTGCCGCTATGAAATCCTGCAAAATCTGACCGCTGCCCTTACGGCAACCGGTGAACACTTTGAATGGAAAGTCGTCAGCAATTCCCTCATTGACCGTCCCTATCGACTTACCGGAGTAGCCGGGTTCAACTACGCACTGAAGGACGGCCTTACGATTGGCTTGACCGGCACCTACACCGACAATCGGCTTGATCTGGACAGGAGCAACGGCTCATATCAGATCAGTAAGGCGGTAGTGGAAGTGAAGAAAGTTTTTTGAGACAGTAGACAAATGCTAAACGCCCTGACCATTGATGTCGAAGACTACTTCCAGGTAAATGCCTTTGCCGGTATCATCCGCCAGGATCAGTGGGATGGCTATCCACTCAGGGTGGATAATAACACCCGCCGGATCCTCGATCTGCTCGACAGCTTCTCCATCAAGGCCACCTTCTTCATTCTCGGGTGGGTGGCGGAACGGCTGCCCGAGTTGACAAAGGAGATTCACCGCCGCGGTCACGAGGTTGCCTGTCATGGCTACGGGCATGAACTGATTTATGCAATCGGTCCCGAACGCTTCCGTGCCGATATCAGGCGTTCGAAGATGCTGCTGGAAGACCAATGCGGCGAAAAGGTGTGCGGCTACCGTGCTCCCAGCTATTCCATCACCAAACAATCACTCTGGGCGCTGGATATTCTGGTTGAGGAAGGTTTCAACTATGACTCCAGCATCTTCCCGGTTATGCACGATACCTACGGCATACCCGATGCCCAGCGCTTCCCGCATATTTTACAGACCGGAGCAGGGCCTCTTGCGGAGTTTCCGTTGACCACGCTGCCGCTGCACATTGGCGGAAAAGAGGTGCGCCTGCCGATTGCCGGGGGCGGCTATCTGCGCCTGCTGCCTGCAAGGGTAATAACATGGGGATTTGGGAGGATAAACAGCTTAGAACAGCAGCCAGCGGTGCTTTATTTTCATCCGTGGGAGATAGATCCTGGCCAACCGAGAATCAGCAGCGCAGGATTGAAGTCGCGCTTCCGGCATTATTTGAATCTTGACAAAACAGAAGGTAAGCTGCGCTCAATATTTTATAACGTGCAGTTCGGTACCATGTCGCAAGTACTGGAATTGGATCAGAGACGGTCTTTTATGTAACAGGGATGCAGGGGATGCAAGGGACAGATCAATAATCCTGAGGCAAAAAAAGGTTACAATCCACTTATTGGTGTTCAAACATTATGAATATATTGATCGTTGACGAAGAGATCCCCTGGCCGCTCAATACCGGGAAAAGGATCAGAACATACAACCTGGTACAGCGCCTCCAGGAAAATCATATAATTACCTATCTTTGTTACGGTGAATCGGGATCCTCCCTGCCTGACTGTCCGAATGTGACGCTGATAGCCCTGCCTAGCACGATTCTTGAACAAAAAGGCGCTCGCTTCTATGGTGCGCTGCTGACAAATCTTCTCTCTGCAAAACCATACATTGTAGACCGCCATTTTTCAGACGCATTTGAACAGAAAGCTCTCTCGCTGATCGCTTCCGGTCTTTTTGATCTTGTCCATTGTGAATGGACCCCTTACACCGAGAACATCCGTACGTTAATTGGTACCATTCCATCAGTCTTGTCGGCGCATAACGTCGAGGCTCAGATATGGGAGCGCTACCATGAATCAGAAACAAATCTGCTCAAAAAAATCTACATCTATTTCCAGTGGCAGAAACTGATTCGCTATGAGGCAAACTCAGCCCGTAACTATTCTGAAGTATCGGTTGTTTCAGAACCGGATCGGGATACTTTTGTCGAAAAATATGGTTGCAAACGGGTAACGGTTGTCCCCAACGGTGTTGATGAACAGTACTTTGCACCGCTTCAGTCTGATCTAAATCCGGGGAGTATGGTCTTTACCGGTTCGATGGATTGGCGCCCGAATCAGGATGGCGTCAAATATTTTATCGATGAAATATTCCCGCTCATAAAGCAGCGTATTCCTGTGGCAACATTTACCGTAGTCGGCCGCAAACCTCCCCAGTGGTTAATTGCGCTCGCAGAGCGAGTTCCGGGCGTGACGGTAACCGGCACAGTCGATGATGTTCGCCCCTACATTGCCAGCAGCATGCTCTATGTTGTGCCACTGCGGGTTGGCGGCGGTTCCCGTCTCAAAATTCTTGAAGCGATGGCCATGGAAAAGGTTGTACTCTCCACAACCGTCGGGGCGGAAGGGCTGGATGTTGTAGAAGGGAAGCAGATTCTCCTGCGTGATACTCCTCATGATTTTGCCGATGCTGCGTGTGCGGTTCTGAATAATCCTGACCGATATTTGGAGTATGGGGCCGCCGGTCGCACACTGATTCTGGAGTCATATACCTGGGATGCGATTGCCAGGGTTATGGATGATGTCTGGAGGCGGGCGCGTGTCTAGGGCGATTAGCAATCATGTTAATCGGCCGTTTATAAGCATAGTCATGCCAATCAGAAATGAGGCTTATTACATCAAAGATACGCTAGCGAGTTTGCTATCCCAGGATTATCCGCCAGATCGATATGAGATCATCGTTGCGGATGGTGAGTCGGATGATGGCACTCAAGCGATTATCGAAGAGATAGCACAATCGCACGCACAAATCAGACTTATGAATAATCCTGGCCGGAAGTCAGGCGCTGGACGCAACATTGGTTTTCGTAACGGTAAAGGTGATTATTTTCTGGTGGTTGATGGCCATTGTTACATTCCTGATGACCAGTTGTTTCGCACAATTGTTGATTGCTTTGCAAAGAGCGGGGCAGATTGTCTTGGACGGCCTCAACCCCTTGATCCACCCGGTTTGACGAGCTTTCAAAAGTCGATAGCGCTGGCGCGGGCATCCCGCTTGGGGCATGGCGGTGAATCGCTTATTTTCGGGGAATATGAGGGTTTTGCCAGTCCGGTCAGTAATGGTGCTGCGTATGCCCGGCATGTTTTTGACAAAATTGGCTATGTTGATGAAAATTTTGATGCAGCCGAGGATGTGGAGTTCAACTATCGGGTAGAGCAGGCCGGGCTTACCTGTTATACCAGTCCCAGGTTGACGGTCAGGTACTATCCGAGAGAAAATCTGCGCGGGCTTTTTCGTCAGATGGCGCGGTATGGCAAGGGGCGGAGGAAATTTATACGGAAACACCGGGAAGCGTTGACGTTGAATCAGCTGATACCTGCGGCGTTTGTTGCCGGATTAATCTGTCTCATCTGTTCTTTGGCACTCTATCTGTTCAGCGGTGTCTATATACTGCTGCTGACGGCCGTCCCGTATGGTCTCTATCTGACTTTTGTCATGGCAGAATCCGTCAGGATTACATTGGGGAACGGTTTAAGGCATGGTATGCCGATACCGGCTATTCTTTTTGTAATACATTTTGCGTTAGGCTATGGCTTTCTCAAAGAAACTTTCTACACCAAGACGGTGCGCTAAGAAAAGCAAGAAAAACCAGGAATAAATACAGACAGCCTTTGTCGTTAGCCCGGAACATTTGTTTTTGAATTTACTTTGCGCACTTCGCTTAATAGCGCCTACTTCTGGCGCGGTTCTTTGCGCCCTTTGCGCGAAAGCTTATTTTGAAATTCGACCCCTTGACAACATTAAAATCCAGAGTTCGTAATAATCCAGAGGCTAAAAAAGGTTTCAGGATCACCCGGTATTATAGCTTTTGAAATGGAATGATTGCAGCTGGTGGATGAATGGGATGGTGGTGTAAGTTCTTCTGATGCCAAAAAAACAGAATTACTTGAGTTGCTGAGTAGCTTGCTTACTGAAAATGGAGAATAATATGAGTGTGCAGGTAAACAAAAACCGGCTGGAAGAACCAGTCAGAATAATTGTCTGGGTACTCCTGTTTGCTGCATTTGCAGCGGTGTATTATCCGGTTCTCAGCGGTCTGGTAAAAGCCTGGAACGGTTCTGACGACTATTCGCATGGTTTTCTGATACTTCCGCTGTCAGCGTACATTTTATGGCAGAACCGCAGTACGCTTGTCGCACAGCCGGTTGAAGGTTCCTGGTTCGGCCTGCCGCTGGCACTTTTTGCACTGTTCTTGTTCCTGCTCGGAAAATTCGGCTCTGTTCTTACGCTGCCACCAATTTCCTTGATCTTATTCATCTGGAGTGCGGTGATATTTTTTTTCGGATTCAAAATGTTCCGGATCTGCTCTTTTCCGCTTTTATTTCTGATCTTTATGATACCGGTGCCGGAGCAGATATTCGCGGCATTGACTAATCCACTGCAGTTTATCGTCACCAAAATAACCGTTTCCCTGGCCTCAATGATGGGTGTTATCATCTATCGGGAAGGCAACGTCATCCATCTCTCAGATATGACTTTTCAGGTTGTACAGGCGTGCAGCGGACTACGATCGATCATGACCATGCTTACACTGGGAGCGATATTGGGCTATTTCACGCTCCGTTCGTCGCTCCTGCGTTTGATTCTGGTTGTCGCCGGAGTTCCGATCGCAATTGCCGTCAATATCTTCAGGGTATTTACCATGGTTATTGCCTATAACTACTTCAAGTTCAATCTTACCGAGGGGACGCCGCATACAATTCTTGGATTACTTGTTTTTGCGCTGGGTTTTGTGTTCTTTATCATTTTTCAGAAAGGATTGGCAAAATGCGAAAAGTAAGTATTCTCAAAATTGTGCTGCTGGCAGCGTTACTCCTTATGGTAGCAATTTTTGTCAACTCTTCCGTAAACAAGCTTCAGCAAACGACCAAAGAGCCTTTAAGAAATGCCCTTGATTCGCTGCCTGGCTGGAACGCCTCTCCGAATATATCAATGGGAGCAAATATCGAAGAGGCACTTAAACTTGATGATTATCTGTTCAAAACCTACAGACGTGACAACGACACCGTATCCCTGTATATCGGCTACTACCGGAGCGCCGCCAAGGTTGGTTCCGCTCATGATCCGCTCGTCTGTTTCACCGGGCAGGGGTGGCGTATCGCAGAGCGGGGGAAGGGAACATATCAACTCCCTAGTCCGGGCAGCCATATAATAAACTATTCCACCATGGTTGCCGAACAGCAATCCGACAAAGAGTACATACTCTACTGGTTCCAGACAAACAACACTACGTCCTCCGGAACATTTGATCAGAAGGTTCAGATGCTCTGGCAGCGCCTGCGAAATAACCCCCGGGAAGAAAATGCTTTCGTCAGGGTGAGCACCAGAATGGAAGGCAACAATTCAGAAATTGCCAAGAAAAGAGCTTTGGATTTTGTCAACAGCTTTTATCCCGAATTTTACCGCTATGTGGGGAAGTAAAGCGTTTGTAGCGTTTGTAGCGTTATAGCGCAAAGAACGCAAAGAACGCAAAGAACGCAAAGAACGAAAGCAAATGACAGAAATCATCTTTTTCCTATCACTTTTCCTCATCTTCTACGTCTATGCCGGCTACCCGCTGCTGGCACTGATACTTGGCGCCGTAGTGAACCGGCGTGTCCATTCCGCAGATGGTGAACCGTTCGTAACAATCCTCATCGCAGCGTTTAACGAGCAGGATTCCATAGAAGCGACCGTCCGGAACAAATTGGCTCTTGATTATCCCCTCGAAAAAACTGAAATAATTGTCATATCCGATGAATCAGCCGACAACACTGATGAGATCGTGCAGGCCATTGAAGATTCACGTGTCCGCCTGATTCGTCAGATACCACGTGCCGGAAAGACCAGTGCCCTTAATCTCGCTGTGCCGCAGGCGAAAGGTGAAATCATCGTTTTTTCCGACGCCAATTCGCTGTATGCACCGGATGCAGTCCGGCGGTTGGTTGCCAATTTTGCAGATCAGCAGGTCGGCTATGTCAGCGGGAAAATGATCTATGCCAATCCGGATAGCACACCGATCGGAGAGGGGTGCAGTGCCTACATGAAATATGAGAACAGCCTCCGTTTGATTGAAACCCGCCTTGGTTCAATTGTCGGCGTTGATGGCGGTATCGACGCCATGAGAAAATCGCTCTATCGCCCACTGAGTGCCGATCAGTTGCCGGATTTTGTGCAACCGCTCAAGGTTATCGAACAGGGGTATCAGGTTGTTTACGAGCCTGAAGCGCTGCTGTGGGAACCCTCGCTTAAAGATTCGGGTGATGAATACCGCATGCGGGTACGGGTGTCGTTGCGGGCTCTCTGGGCGCTTTTTGATATGCGGCAACTGCTGATTCCAGGGATTAATTCTCTTTTTGCCTGGCAGCTCTGGTCGCACAAGCTCCTGCGCTACCTCTGTTTTATCTTCATGGCAGGGGCTTTTGGTGCCAATGCCCTTCTTCTCTGTCGCAGTCAGTTCTATGTCGCATTTTTTGCCGTGCAGTGCCTGTGCTATCTCGTTGCACTGCTTGCTCCGTATCTGGAGAGAATCGGTATGGCAGGGCGCATTGTGACTTTCAGCCGCTATTTTTTGCTGGTAAATGTAGCGGCCGCACACGCGTTCTGTAAATTCATCCTCGGCAAAAAACAGGTTATCTGGACACCGAGGAAAGGATGAATAAATTTAACAGGGATGAAGGGGATGCAGGGGATAACGGCAAAGACAAAAAAACTTTTATAAGATTTTTGAGGTTATACAATATCATCCTGATTTTTTAAGGTTCATCCCCTCCATCCCTGTGAGATAAAGGTTTGATTATGATTCATGAAGAACTTACCGAGATAATATATGAAAGCCTGTTTTGAGGTCAGCAACGAACTTGGATGTGGTTTTCTTGAATCTGTGTATCACAAAGCCTTACTAATAGCTCTCATGGAAGCTGGCTTGAAGGCCCAGTCACAGATCCCATTGAAGGTTATGTTTCATGGACAGGTGGTTGGCGATTTTTACCCGGACATTGTCGTTGAGGATGATGTGTTGTTAGAGTTGAAAGCGGTAAAAGCCTTATTACCTGAACATTTGGCACAGGTAATGAATTATCTCAAGGCTACCGGCATTGGAGTCGGAATTCTTATTAACTTTGGCAATCCAAAACTTGAATATCGACGATTTGGAAACAAATTTTAAAATCTGAAGGCAATTTTACAGGGATGAAGTGGATAACTTCAAAAGCAAAAATATCTTACAGAATTTGGTTAAAACCATAACGTTTTAAAGCTGTTCGGTTTTATCCCTTTTATCCCCTTCATCCCTGTATAAAAAGTTGATCTTTCGGTTGAATTTAGGACCCAATTACCCCATGAAAATTTTACATATAATAGATAGCGGCGGTTTGTATGGTGCCGAGGTCATGCTGCTGAACCTGATTAGTGAACAGGTCGCTTTGGGTCATATACCAATCCTGGCAAGTATCGGTGACCCCGGTATCCCTGAAAAACCGCTTGAGGCTGAATGCAAACGCAGGGGGTTTAATGTCGCAGTATTCCGGATGAAACCAGGTCCGAATCTCATAGGTGCGTTGGACATTTTACGTTTTGCCCGGGCCGAACAGGTCGACATCCTCCATTCCCACGGTTACAAGGGTAACATCCTCTTCGGTTTTCTGCCCCGTTTTGTACGTTGTTTTCCTATGATTTCAACCCTGCACGGCTGGACCTGGAGCGGTGGCATGACCCGCATGCGGGTATATGAGTGGCTTGATTCACTCAGCCTTTCCCGCGTTGATCGGGTGGTCACGGTAAGTTCAGCCATGCAGAATCATCCCCGTCTGAAGAACAGGCGTGATCTGGCTCTGGAAGTCGTTCCGAATGGCATACCGCTTGATGAACGAAATATTTCTCAAAATTTTCCCCCTCCCTTTCAAGGGGAGGGTCGGGGTGGGGATGGGTTTCGGAAAGAAGCCGACCTCAACCCGGAAATAATTGCCTTCTGCCGCAGCGGTTTTACCATTGGTGCCATCGGCAGACTCTCTCCGGAAAAAGCCTTTGATGCGCTTCTGGAAGTTGTTGCGGCACTTTCTGCACAGGGGACGGATATCCGTCTGGTCATACTGGGCGAAGGCGGGTTGCGAGCGAGTCATGAGGCGGCGGTCAGTAAGCTTGGCATTGAAAAAAATGTGCTGATGCCCGGTTACATACCGGATGCCAAGCGCTATCTTCCGTTCTTCAACCTGTTTGCCATGCCATCTCTTACAGAAGGGTTGCCTATGGTGCTGCTTGAAGCCATGCTGGCCGGCGTGCCGATTATTGCTACGAGGGTAGGGGGGATTCCGGAAGTGCTGCAGGAGGGGAGTTGTGGACTCCTGATTAATCCCGATTGCCGGGAAGAGCTGGAGCGTGGTATTACAAATGTCATGCACAATCCGGAAGCAGCAGGGGAGAGAGTGAAAGCGGCGAAACTGAGAGTGACTGACACCTACTCCAGCCGGGTAATGGCGGAAAAATATCTGGCAATCTATCAGAGTGTTCTACAGTGATCAGGGAGTATGTTTTATGAGACCATTGGCTGAAAAATTAGAAGAATTGTATACATACGGTGATTATCTGAAATGGCATGATGATGAGCGGTGGGAGTTGATCAATGGTGTGGCATACAATATGTCACCGGCACCGAGCCGTAGGCATCAGCAGATTGTAACAGAACTTACCCGTCAATTTGCGACATATTTGCTTGAAAAATCGTGTCAGGTATATACTGCCCCTTTTGATGTGCGCCTTCCTGAAACAGATGAGAATATTTCAGATATTGCTACGGTTGTACAACCTGATATTTCAATTATATGCGATCCTGACAAGCTTGATGACGCCGGCTGTAGCGGTGCGCCAGACCTGATTGCGGAGGTTTTGTCCCCATCTACCTCTCGTAAGGATCACAAAGAAAAATTCTTTTGCTATGAACATGCCGGGGTAAAAGAATACTGGCTGGTTGATCCGTCAGCAAATACCGTTACTGTGTTCAAACTGGGAGCTGATAATAGATACGGGCGCCCTGATGTGTACGGTGGTGAGGAAACGGTTGTTGTCGGCATCTTTCCAGATCTTGAAATTGTGCTTGCGCTGGTTTTCCGGTAATAAGGTTTTCGTTCTGGATTGCCCGGAATTAAAGCCGTTGACGGTGAAATTCAGAGAAATCACGGTAATCCCGAGGCTAAAAAGTTTTACAATCCAAAATTGCCCTTCGTTTGCATCTGGTTTGAGTCGTGAAGAGATGGAAAACATCGCAATAAACGCAACTAACGCAATAAGCGCAACTAACGCCATAACGCTATGAACCCGATCAGCGCACTTAAAAGCAGGCTTTACCCGTTATACCGGAATTACTTCTCTCGGGCCTATCTGTACGAAGGAACGCTCAAATCCGGAAACGGTTCTGTCAAATGCCTGTTTGTTGATAATGACAAGTTCTATCTGCAGGTGCTGCACGCACTTTTTGAGGAATCACCAAAACTCGTCCGTACCTTTCGCTGCTGGGTCCCAGGATTGAAGCGCCTGCTGGATTCGCGCGGGTTCGATGCCGATATCTGTTTTGCCAATGTTTCGCTCCGTCATGCGCCACTTTTTCATGATTCTGCTACTTACACCATGCAGACACGGGTTAATCAAAAATTAGATATTGAAACAGTGGATGCAAATAAACGCTTTCGTGACCGGAAGAGAGCGGTAAATAGTACGATACGAAAGTACGGGTTAACCTGCCGGGTTACTCACTCTCAGGAAGATTTTGATTTTTTCTATCATCGGATGGCAAAGCCCTTAATTAACAAGTTTGGTGACGCGGCAATGGAAGCTACTTACGATGATTTGAAACTCTTTTTTGAAAAGGGAATATTACTATTAGTCTTGTATGAAGGAGAACCAATTTCCGGCGTTCTCTGTTACGAGGATAAAGGAACTTTTGTGGCATACCGTTCAGGTTTACGTGATGGTGACCCTTCATACCTGAAGATGGGAGCAATGTCTGCGTGGTATTATTACCTGATGGAATATGCCAGAGAACAGGGCTATCAAAAAGTTGATTTTATGAATAGCCTTCCGTTTTTAAACAACGGCGTCTATCTGACCAAACAGCACTGGGGTGCTAAAACAGGTGCTTTTGAAGGAGCAACATCCCGGGTCTACCTGTTTAATCGCGGCAGTTCTAAAAAGTTTGCCCGGATCATTGATACTATCCCACTGATTATTCATACACGTAATGGGATCGAAGGAGTTATAAGTCTCCCGGATGACATTGAGCTTACGCCTGAACTCGAACAAAAACTGTCCAGCCAGTATGGCGCGCCAGGTCTCTATGGGCTGCAGATTTTGAGAAGCACCGGGACTATGGAACAGATCATTTTATAGCTTTAGCAATTACTCTCAAACAGAAAGATCAACAAAATCGATGAACCGCCAATGTACGCCGTTTTAGAACCTAATAGGAAAGACGATGGTTTTAGCTTGCCTCAAAAAGGTTTAATAATTCAGCTTTTATTGGCTGTATATTTGCGGTTAAATAATTGAAAGTCATTTTTAACAGGGATGCAGGGGATAAAGGCGGATAACTGAAAAAGTAAACATTATTGGGGATAAAGCAAAAACATCAATCATTTTTTGTTGAACAATTATTCTCTTGATTTTTGGGTTTACATCCCCTTCATCTTTCTTTATCCCTGTAAAAAGCCTCTGAAGTTAGACCGAAAAACTATTTTAACAGGGATAAAAGAGATAATGGCGGATAACTGCAAAAACGAAACGAATACTTTGGGGTTAAACTATAATGTTTTTGGTCTTTGAGGATTTACCTGTCTTTATCTTTCTCTATCCCTGTTACATGCTTTTGTAGGAATAATGGCTCACACGAAGGCACAGAGGCACGAAAAATCCCAGAATCAATAGATTGAAGTTCTTTTTGGTTAACGAACACAATAAACGCAATGAACCCAATGAACCCAATAAACGTCCTATACCTTATTGACAGTCTGGCCCATGGTGGCGCAGAGCGACAGCTTGCGGAACTGATCCGGAACTCTGATCCTCGTCAATTCCGACCACATCTCTGCACCCTCAAGCCCTCTTGCGGTTTGTATGACGAGCTTGACATCCCCAAGGAATGTCTCAACTTTTCCAGCTTCGTCAAGCCATCACTGATTGGAGTACTCTGGCGATTGTCTCGTTTTATCAACCGTAATCAAATCGGGATTGTGCAGACTTTTTTTCAGGATCCATGCCTGTTAGGCGCTCTGGTCAAGTCCTTCACCGATGTAAAACTGATCGGCACTTTTCTGGATCTCGGGTTCTGGCGTACACCCGGTGAATCGCGCAAAATGAGGCTCGCCTATCCATTCTATAACGGATTTATCGCCAACTCCCAGGCGGTAAAGGATCACTTTTGTAACACAGACGGTATTGCCTCCTCACGGATTACGGTTGTCTACAACGGTTTTGACCTCACTGCAATCCCTGCCGCTGCCACGATACCGCAGGATCCTGATGCACCTCCGGTGGTCGGGATAGTTGCCAATCTGAACCGTCCTGTCAAGCGGGTTCAGGACTTTATCTCGGCTATGTCCATCGTCCATAAACATTACCCTGAAACGACATTTCTGGTTGTTGGTGGTGGAGGACTGCAGCCAAGTCTTGAACAACAGGCCGCCGACCTTGGTATTAAGGATTGTACCACCTTTACCGGCAATGTGCCCAATCCACTTGATTATGTAGCACAACTTACCGTGGGGGTTTTGACTTCCGAGACGGAAGGATTCAGCAATTCCATTATCGAATACATGGCCTGCGGGTTACCTGTCGTGGTTACTCGGGCTGGAGGCAATATTGAAATGGTTCGGGATGGAGAAAACGGATTCCTGTATGATGTTGGCAATACAGATGAGCTGGCAGGTGCGATAATGCGCCTGCTGGCCAAGCCTGATGAACGTAAGCGAATCTCCATAGTTAACCGGGAGGAAGTCCCCAAACGGTACTCCATGGAAGCAATGGTAACTCAAACCGGTGACTACTATGAAACTCTGTTAGCATGACCGGCTGCATGATTACCGATGAGAAAACTGCTGTACTTGTTTTGGGCGCGCAGCACCCCACTGGCCTGATGACCGCCCGCTCTCTGCGTGGCCTGGCGGTCGATATTATGGGCATCGCCTTTGGCGAAAGCCCATGTCTTCGTTCATCGGTCTGGTCCTCCATGCTGATTATTGAACGGACACCTGAAGCGATGATGCAAGCGATTCAGGCAACTGCTGCCGGGAGAACGGGCCGCCTGTTATTGCTTCCTGCCGATGATGATTGTGTAAAGATACTCTCTGACAGGCGACATGAGCTTCCACCTTCTTGTATTCTTATTATGCCGGATGCCGAAACAGTGGATATGTTGCTGGACAAATCCAAATTTTTCTGTTGGGCAGAAGCGCACGGGTTTCCCTTTCCCAGAACCATTGAGGTTACCGGTTTTGAACAGCTGGACAATGCTATCCGTGAGATCGGATATCCAGTGTTGCTGAAGCCGCTATACCGCACCTGGCTGTGGAATCATGAAATGCCAAATGACAAGGTCTTTATTCTGGAAACCCACAAACAGTACGAAAGGCTCCCCCGGATGCTTTTTGATGTGGCTCCCACGATGCTTGTTCAACAATGGATTCCTGGTGGAGATGACGAAGTATACTTCTGTCTTGTCCAGTACAGCAGCGAAGGTAAGTTGGTAAACTATTTTAGTGGACGCAAGCTTATGCAGTGGCCTCCGCTTGGTGGTTCCACAGCTATTGCAGTAAGTGACGAAAAGGACGAAACCAGAGATCTGACGGTAGCTATTTTTGATGCAGTAAAATATCAAGGCCTTGGCTCGATGGAGTACAAGAAAGACCCCCGTAACGGCAAATTCTACATTATGGAACCTACCGTCGGCAGAAACGATTTCCAGTCATATATTGCCGTGACTGGTGGAGTAAATCTTACCGCGGCCGTCTGTAGAGAAATGCTTGGTGAAGCTGCGGAAAAACCTCGGAAAAAGCCTTCTGCGTGGTTCAGTGAACCTTCTGTTGGCTATGGGTTGAAGTACTATTTCCGCAGAAAGGATTATTACATCCTGAAACATCTGGCATTGTTATTCAGAAACCCTGGTTTTGCATATTTATCGTTGAGTGATACAAAACCATTTATTGAATTGCTAAAAGACCGGTTCGTAAAGCCTGTGCATTGATGAAAAACAGTAACATCCGTTTTTAACAGGGATACGGGGGATGCAGGCGGATAACGGCTTAAAACGTAGGGACTCAACTGAGTTTGGGTTTAAACCATAATACGTATAGATTGGTTTTATCCCCTTCATCCGCCTTTATCCCTGTTAAAGCGCCTTTATTGTATTTCGCAAGGATTTAGCCTTTACCACGGGAAATTGAAATAAATAGTATGAAATACACCATTGACTCACATTTCACCGTAATCCCTGCTATTGGCGTGGAAGGTTTCCGCTCTTTGAAAGATGACTGGGACCGCTTGGCGATGAATAACGGTTCATATTTCCCGTTTCTCAGTTTTGATTGGTTTGTTACCTGGCTCAAACATTTTCCCGATACGCAGCTGTTTATTCCGGTGCTGTACCGTAACGGCGCAGTGGCCGCCATTATGCCGATGGAGAGGAAGACAGTTAATAAACGCGGCATTCCTCTGCAGGTATATGCTTTTGCAGGAAATGCTTACACTCAGGCCCGGGCTATCATCCATGATAGTACTGATCCGGAAGAGCGAATACTTCAGGCGGAATGGCTGTTAAGCTATTTCACGAAACACGCTCCGGATTGGGATTTCCTTGATCTGTACGGACTGCAACCGGAAAACGGGAACAGCGAGCAGATAATGGAGGCAGCAAGACGCTGTGGTTTGCGCTACCGCAGGCGAGTCGCTTACGAAAATTGTTATCAGGATGGCATTACCCTTACTGCTGATGATTATTTAAAAGCTCGGCCTGCCACCGTGCGGAAAAACGCCCCCTACTATCGTAGAAAGATGCAGCGTGAGGGTACGCTGGAATTTCGGCTTGTCAAAAACGATAACAACCTCGACACCATTATGGACAGTTATTATCAGCTCTACGCAAAAAGCTGGAAAAAGAGTGAATATCTCGGCCCGACTTTTCACCGTGATCTGGTAAGAATGGCCGCAGCTAAAGGGTGGCTCAGGTTGGGCTTTCTGGATTTTAATGCTGAGCCAATTGCCTGCCAACTCTGGTTTGTGCATGATGAAGCAGCCTCTGTTCTGAAACTTTTTTATGATGAAAAGTACAAGCAGTATTCGCCGGGAACTGTGCTCAGTGAAAGCATGTTGCGCACCATTATGGAGCAGGACAAAATACGTACACTCGATTACCTGCAAGGCGCCGATTCCTACAAGTTCGACTGGGTTGATAGCCTGCGTAACAGAGATCATTTAGTCGTTTATAATAAAACGATTAAAGGTAATTTATTGGGAGTCCTTGAGGCCATGTACACTCGTTTTAAAAAAAGTGCTCAGGGGAAAGAAGATGAATAGCGCTATACAGTATAGTTTTACACAACCAACGGCAGATATTGCCGAAGCTGTTTTTCAGCTTAAACAGCAGGTTTATGGGGTTTCTACCTCTTTGCGACAGCGCTGGGATTGGGAGTTTATACATCATCCGAGGAGTTCGGAGATCAGGTTTTACTGTGCGTTTCAGGATGGGCAATTGGTCGGATTGACAGTAAGGCAGCCTGTTACGCTGTTAGTAAATGGTGCGTCGCAGACAGTTTTTTTTGCTTCTCTTTCTATGGTCAGGCCTGACATGCGTGGTCAAGGGATTATTCAGAAACTATATATGCTGGCTGCAGAAGAGAGTAAAGCCATACAGTTTTCAAAGGGAACGGCACAAGGAATGTACACGGTACTCAAAAAAATAGGTTACCGTGATATCATGCCCAACACTTTTCAAAGCTGCATTATCGATCCGGTAAAATGGGTGCTTCAACGCTTTTTTAATCGACCGGTAGAGGTAATCAAGGATATCGTGCCTGATGATCTGTTGAGCGATATGCTTCTACACGGTGAAATTCCTGATGATGTCGCTGACATAATTTGTGATGGTGTCCGGAAAGATGCTCAATATCTTAACTGGAGGTATCGAAGCATTCCGCACAAGCGATATCATCTCTTCTTAAGGCGCGTTGGCGGAAAGCCTGTTTCGTTTCTTGTAGTCAGGTTCAGCGGAAATTGCGCTTATCTCGTTGATATTATCTGGGATGTTAATGCGGCTGACGAACCGTCAACAAGCATTGCCATTGCCAAGAAATTTTCTCGTCGGATGGGAGCCAGTAAAATAACAGCGTGGGGAACGCATCGGAGACTGAGAAGCACCTTGCGAAAACAGGGCTTTTATTGTATGAAAGAGACCCCTCATTTTAGTTTTTTTTCACCATCTGCACTCGTAGAGGGCATTTCATGGTCTGACCTCAACTTTGTTCACGGCGAAGGAGATATCGACTACTTATGACGAATTCGAGTAATGATCAGTACCTGAAATATGACCTGTACCGCTATTTCTATCCGGATGACCAAACAGAAACAATTTCGTTTCTCGGGAAACTTCGTCTGATTGTTCTTACGCAGGGGATCTGGGCATTGATCATCTACCGTGCCGGGTTCTGGTGCGTCAGAAACAGTAAACGGTTAGGGGTGTTGGTGCGCCTGCTGCTACCATGTCTTACCGTTTGTCAGAAAATCGTCGAAATTGCCACCGGTATTGATATTCCTTTCACCGCACGGATCGGTCGTGGGCTGTATATTGGACATTTTGGTCAAATTATCCTTTCAACCCGTACAGTAATGGGTGAATTCTGTAACCTGTCTCAAGGTGTAACGATAGGCGAGGCCGGAAGGGGCGCCGAACGCCACGTCCCCCGGATTGGTGACCGGGTCTATATTGCTCCCGGAGTTAAACTCTTTGGTAAATTAACCATAGGCAATGATGTTGCGATCGGTGCCAACGCTGTTGTCACCAGGGACCTTCCGGACAATGCTGTTGCTGTTGGTATCCCGGCAAAGGTCATCAATCTGGAGTCAAGCCGGGACTTCGTCAACTTCAATCATCGCAAAATGGGGATACCATAACATGCGACAGCGTCTGAAACGCATCATCACCGATAGCAGACTGCTGTTGCACATACTGAACCGCAGCACCGGTAATTTCCCCAAAGTCATGGTCTATCATCGCTTTGCGCCATCCGGTGTAGCAGTGCCACACCGGGTTAGCGCTGATATTTTCGCCTGGCAGCTTGACACTATTCAAAAAGATTTCGATGTAATCTCTTTCGGTGACTGCATTGCCAGGTTTCTGCACCATGGCTTCTGGCCAAAAGGTTGTGTGGTGCTGACTGTTGATGACGGTTACAGTGATATGTATGAGTGGGCCTGGCCCGAGTTGGCTCGCCGGAAGATGCCTGCCACTTTTTTTGTTACAACACGCTTTGTTGACGGCTCTTTCTGGCTGTGGCCTGACCAGCTTGAATACGCACTGAATCAGACTGACTGCACAAGCTGCAGCGTAAGCATTGCCGGCGAACAGGTTTTGCTCTCTTTGAAAAATGAAAGCGAACGGTCGTCAGCCTGGCAACTCTTTATCAGTCATTGTATCCGATCTGAAGAGAACCAACGCCTGTCATTTATCAGGCAGGTTCTAGAACTGCTTGCGGTTGAACTGCCGTCAACTCCCCCCCCTGAATATTGTGCTGTTAGCTGGGATCATCTGCGCGAAATGCAGCGAGGGGGTATTGAGATCGGTGGTCACACAATGAGCCATCCGATTCTGTCAAAGATTAGTCCAGAATCGTTGGATCGTGAGATCGGAACGTGTAAGCAGATTTTGGAAGAACGGTTAGGCAACCCGGTACGTTCTTTCTGTTACCCTAACAGTGGCCCCGGAGATATCAACAATGACGTTATTGCTGCCGTAGACAGGGCAGGATACAGTGGGGCTGTCTTTGGTACAGACCTTGCCTCGTGGGACCGTTTCCAAACTCCCCGGATGGGGATAAACGATAACTGCATCGATTTTGTCTGGAAACTTTATGGAGGCGAATCACTTGCCTACAGAACGAGGAAGGTAAAGTAACTTGAATGCACGCCAGACTATTAAATGTCATCACTAAGCGCTAGAAGCATAATTGGTAACTCCCTGTCGGGAGGTCTGGTACCATTTATAAGAGTAATAATTACCTTTATCGTATCACCTTTAATTGTTCGAGGTTTAGGTAACTACGACTATGGTATCTGGGAGATGGTTTTTGCGGTTGTTGGGTATATGGGAATACTCGACATGGGTCTGGCGCCCGCAATTGTTCGATATGTGTCTCGGCATCATGCCCTTGGAGACAATAAAGAACTTAAACGAATCTATAGCAGCTCCATGGCGTTTTTTTTACTGGTGGGACTTGCCACGGCACTTGTTCTGATTGCAATGGCCTATTGGGCCCCTAAATTGATCATGCAGGGGGCTGTAGTAGGAGATTCTAAAAAATATTTCATTTTTATCCTGATTGTAGCTGCTATTACATTTGTTACTTTTGTCGGTTCACTTTTTGATTGTTTTCTGGAAGGTTTTCAGAAGTACAAGCTTCGTAACTACACCACAGTGTTCATGATGGTTGCCGGAAATCTGGTCTTGTATTTTTTATTGAAGAGCGGTGGGGGATTGTTGGCCGTTGCAGTAGTCAATGCTGCCGGCTTAACTATCAAGTTCACGATTTACGGTATTATGTTGGCAACAAATCGGTTCGGCAGTTTCAGGTTCCGTTTTGCCGACACCTCGTTTGTAACCCTCAAAGGACTGTTTTCGTTTGGATTTAAAAATCTTGTCTATGCGGTTGCCTTGAGAATATCTACCGTAACGGACTCCCTCATTATCGGAACTTTTCTAGGGCCGGCAATCGTCACACTTTACATTATTCCGTACAACTTCATATGCCAAGGTCGTGACCTGGTCTGGGCTTTGTCCCGCAACTTTATGCCGTTATTCAGCGAACTTGACGCCCTTGATCATGGCGAAGCTGCCCAGAGGCTTTACTTTAAGGCCTCCCGATTTATGATCGGCATTATCCTGCCGCTATTGATCGGCATGGTCATGCTTGGCCCTTCTTTTCTGGAACACTGGATGGGTGCGGAGTATGCCCAAAGCGGCAGATTAGTGATCTACATAATTGCAGCAGCCTATGGCGTAGGGTGGTTAAATCCTTTGGCAAGCAAATTGTTGGTCGGTTATGGAGAGCATGGCATCATGGCCAAGGTTGCTATTATAGCTTCTTTTTTTAATCTGGGGCTCAGTCTGGTCCTGGTGCAGTATCTTGGGAAGGAGGGGGTCGCGCTAGGGACACTGCTTCCGGCGCTTGTATGCGAACCGCTTTACTTTGTCAAGGTTTGTAAGGTGCTGAAAACGACTGTTTGGGGGTATGCGGTAAAAGTACTGGTACCTCTTTTGGTTCCTTCGGGGGTTCTCGTGGCTACGATTGGAGTATGCTGCTGGTTTCATTCTCCTGCTTCGCTGCTTCAGGTTCTCATGATAGCGACTTTCTCGATGTGCCTCTATTTACCTGCATTTTTCCTGCTTTCAATTACGACGGAAGAACGCCAGCTTGTGATGAAAAAAATTGGCTTGCAGACGGTTGAAAAATCATGAGCAATATATGGCAATGATCCTCCTTATTCTGTTTACCATAAGCTACTTCCTGCATCTGACAGCTCGTGTACCGATGTTAGGGGCACTGCACCTTGATATGGTGCTGGGGTTGAGTACCTTGGTGGCGGTCTTTATTCGGGAAGGAGTGAATGCGCTGCGCCTCGACCAACTGACCGCCCGGCGCCTGAATCAATTTTTGCTGTATGTTTTCATCAGCCTGCCATTTGTCACCTGGCCCGGCTCGGTCATTAAAAACAACTTGGACGACTGGATCAAGGTGGCACTTTTTTTTCTGTTGGTCGTGGGAGCGGTTCGTACGGAAAAACAGTTGCGACTGTTAATGGTGATATTTATAGGGTGCCAGCTTTTCCGGACGCTGGAACCGCTCTATATGCATATAACCACCGGTTATTGGGGCGATGTGGCATATACCCATATCGGAGGGAGCATGAGTGGGCTTAACCGCCTCGGCGGAGCACCGTTTGATGTGGTGAACTCAACACAATTGGGCTGGGTAGTTGTCGGTATCGTCCCGTTTTTGTTCTACCTGCTCTGGAATGGTAATAAGTGGTGCAAACTACTTTGTGTCGTACTATTGATCCCGTCAGTAAAAACGCTTCTGTTGACTGGTGCCCGCAGCGGCTTGCTCTCCCTGGGTGCAGTAATCTTCGGTATTATCCTGCTTAGTGAAAGGAAAATGCGTAACCTGGTGATTGTTATGGTGGTTGTATTGCCGCTGACGATAATGATGATCGGGCAGTTATCCTCAGATATGCAGACCAGATACCTTTCCCTCGTTGAATCAGACGTTGCAGGTGCTGATACAAGGCAAGGCAGGGTTACTGCCTTAATTCGCCAGTTGGGAACAATCTCGCATAACCCGCTATTTGGCAATGGGCTTGGTACTTCAAGAGAAGTAAACTGGAATATTATGGGTGGCAGTTCCCAAATCACCCATAACCTTTATATTGAGATACTGCAAGGTAATGGTATTATAGGGTTCACGATGTTCATGCTGTTTATTGCCGCAATGGTCAATGGCTTGCGGCAGGCGCGCCAGACGCTGCTGAGTAAAGGGTATGGTAAAGACGATTGGCTCTGGCGGTTGAGCTCGGCTACCCTGGTCTGGGTCATCATGGATCTCTTCTACAGTCTTTCCTGTTTTGGTCTGGTTAGCTGGGAATGGTACTTTTTTGGAGGTGTCGCTACGGTCTGTAACGCCCTGTCAAGTGAACGGCAACCTCGTGAGCTGGCAGAGGATTACCATGAGGACGAGGCTTATGCAAGCTGACCTGCTGATAGAAGCATACCGTGCCCTACCACTCCGGGCGTTTTTTTAAACACAACTTCCTGTCTGTACAATTCCCGGTTAATCTTTGTGGCTGAGCCATAAAGGAAAAATATAATACGTTGGTAAAGGCAGCATTAAAAGGAAACCATGACATTATGTATGTGGATAATTCTTATGCTAAAGCAGATTTAGTCAGTGTTATCATCCCATGCTACAATCGGGAGCAATTCGTTGTTGATACCATAAAAAGTGTCCTGGCTCAGTCCTGGCCTGATATTGAACTGATTGTCGTGGATGATGGCTGTACTGACGGATCCCGTGCCCTTCTAGAATCATTTGGTACTTCTCTGACGATTCTGGAACATCCGGGCAGGGTGAACCGTGGTCAGTCGGCGGCGATTAATCTGGGATTACAAAATTGCCATGGAGAATATGTAGCTATTTTGGACAGTGACGACCTTTTTGCCCCTGATAAAATTCAAAAGCAGGTAACTTTCCTGATAGAAAACCCTGAAATAGGCCTTGTGTATTCCAATGGTTATATAATTGATGAAAATTCGAATATTATTCATGGGATCTATTATAAAAATCACAAGGAATATTCAAACCCTAATAATGTCTTGCTGGATTGTTACTTTCTTCTGCCCAACAACTCTTTGGTCCGAAAAAAAGTGTTTGAAAAAGCAGGGGGGTTTGATGAAACGCTAAGAGCGGCACAAGATCATGATATGGCAATCAGGGTCGCAGAAATAACAAAACTGGCGTACCTGGATGATTCTCTTTTTTACTATAGAAGGCATAAGGACAGCATAAGTCAAAAAAACGCCAAAAGAAGATGGTTAAACGGTTACACAATTCTCAAGAAAGCCTATTCCAGATACAACTATCCTTTAAGTACTATTTTTGGAAGGCTCGCGGTTTTAAATTTCAGGCTTGGACAATGTTATTATGAAGAAAAGCGATATTTGCGTGCTGGATTGTTATTTATAGCCTCCGGTATTTGCAACCCTAAACGCGCAATAGGCGTATTAATTGGCAAAGAAGAGGTTAGCAGTCCTCATTAGTTTCATGTATGTCGTAGCTTTGATGTTTATTTATCGATAAATGTCTCTGGAAATACCGCAGGCATGGCGGCAGTATCAGTAATAACCGGACAATGGAGCGCTGGAAAAACGGTTTCAAGATTCTTGAGGCCGCCCGCAAACGATACCCGTATCCACCTGCCACTGTCAGACGCCGTAAGGCGGTGCTCAATTTCAGGCTGGGGCAATGCTATCTGGAGGAGAAAAACTATCTTGCCGCCGGGTATCATCTGCTGCTGGCAGGGATGCTTGATCCGATCCGGTCGTTGAAGGTCATAACCGGTAAAGAGCGATTGGCTGGGCCTCAGTAAAGACGAGAGACATAAGTTCTTTATCACGCAAAGCCGCGAAGTCGCAGAGAAAGGCTTTATGAACAACCAGAATCATTTTGTTTTTTAGATCTTCTTAGCGCCTTGGCGTCTTAAGCGAAGCGGGCGAGAGACATAAGTTCTTTATCACGCAAAGCCGCGAAGTCGCAAAGAAAGGTATAATTAACGGGTATGGACGAAAATCAAATAGCTACAGTTATTGTTGATTGCTGCTATAAAGTTCACACAGTATTGGGGCCGGGTCTGCTGGAGTCTGTTTATGAGTCGGCTCTCTCCTATGAGCTTCAACAAAGGGGGCTTGATGTAGTGCGTCAACAATTGATACCTGTCGTATATGAAGGAGTCGTACTTGGTGAAGGGTTTCGAGCCGATATACTTGTCGATGATAAGGTGATTATCGAACTAAAGTCTGTAGAGTCTGTTGTTCCGGTTCATAAAAAGCAGCTTGTAACCTATTTACGCCTTTCTGGAAAAAAGCTCGGGTTTCTTGTTAATTTTGGATCAAACCTGATAAAGGATGGAATCACCAGAGTAGTAAATGGTCTATGATTCTCTTAGCGCCTTGGCGGCTTGAGCGAAGCGGGCGAGATAAATAGTCTTTTCTCACGCAAAGCCGCGAAGTCGCAAAGAAATACGTATTATTGTTATGTGGTGAATTGAGACAAGAATACCTGTCATCTTCTATTTTATATCTGCAAGTTCTGTGGAAGAATACGACAAACTTTTTCATAAGTTTAAGCATGTGCCGAACAGTTTCTTTTGGCGCCTTTACGGCTTAAGCGGAGCGGGTGAGGCATAAATAGGGATAAAAGGGATCACGGCGGATAACTTCAAAAGCGAAACGAATACTTGGAGTTAAACAAAATAGATCTTTATCTTTCAGGTTTCATCCGCCTTTATCTTTCCTTATCCCTGTTAAAAAGCCTTTGAAGTCAAAACAGAATCATTTATTCACAGGGATGAAAGGGATAACGGCGGATAACTTCAAAAGCAGAAAGACTTGGGGTTATTTCAACGCCGCTTACCTGAAAAACATGGTGGCAGAGTACCGGGACGGCGTGATCACAGTTATATTATCTGGACTCTTATGGTGCTGGAGATGTGGTATAGAGAACTAATTGACGGGAATAAGTAGACCTAACCTTAAATAGCCTCCTCCCTTTCAAGGGGAGGGTTGGGGTGGGGATGGGTTATATCAAGCAGAAATCATCCCCCATCCCCCTCCTGACCTCCAGGAAAAAAAGTGGGAGATCAGTGCTAATCAGGTTGACAGGAAGTGCTAAAATGAAAGCAACTGAAAACAATAATGTCACAGTACGCAAAAAAAGGATTCTGCTGGTAGTGCGCTGGCCGGTGGGCGGCATCCGCACCTTCATGCGCTATGTGTACCGCCGTTTTGACCCAAAGCAGTATCATTTTACCATTCTCGGGCCGGATAATTCTGAGCTTAATGTGTTGGCTGCTGATCTTGAAGGGCTTGATTTCGAAATAATAAAAGTATCTGAACGACCTTCGGCGTATGAACTCTCCATAGCTACAGTCAAGTTACTCATGCGCGGTCGGTACGATCTGGTTCATTCGCAAGGTTTTACTTCTGGTATCTGTGCAGCGTTACCGGCATTCCTCTTCCGGACTCCACATATTCTTACATCACACGATGTCCTTTCAAATGCCCAATTCAGAGGGTTCTCCGGGCGGATCAAGAAGATCGGAATGGGAGCAGCGCTGTCGTTGGTGAATACCATACATTCTGTCAGTCACGATGCCCAAGCGAACCTGCTTGAGTTCTTCCCCGCATTCGCAAGAAAAAACGGTAAATGTGTTGTAATTTTGAACGGTATTGAAAGTGATCGTTTTGTAAATGCTGTACCGAGGGATTTGCGTAGTGAGTTGGGAGTAGGTGAAGATTTTTTTCTGATTGGTTTTTTGGGTCGTTTTATGGCGCAAAAGGGGTTTGTGTATCTCGTCGATGCAATAGAACAATTGAAAAAATCAGGGAATTTGCCGAAGAAACCGCTTGTATTGACATTCGGGGATGGTGCGTTCATCCGTGAGGAAAAGGCTGCCATTACAGCGCGTGGTTTGGATGAATACTTCAAGTTTTTGCCTTTTACGCCAAATGTGGCGAGTGTGATAAAGGGGCTCGACCTGGTTGTGATGCCTTCGTTATGGGAGGCTTGTCCTCTCCTGCCAATGGAAGTGCTAGCCTGCGGTACACCGCTATTGGCATTTGGCTGTATTGGTTTACGTGAAGTTGCAGCAAATACTCCAACACATCTTGTTCCGTCTAAAGACCTGAATGCCTTCATAAATGAAATAAAACTCTTTATGGAGAATGACATGCGAAATATTTTTGCTGATTTTGCACCGTTGGCAGTGGAGCGCTATGACGTAACATCTACGGTGACTTCATTGCAGTCACTTATTTCTCAAAGGATGCGTTAAAATGCCCATTCGCAAATTATTTTTGAACTCTTCGTTCCTGAAAATTGCTGACAAGCTTTCCGGCCAGCAGGTTATGGAATGGCACGCGTTTTTCGATCAAGCACAATGGTGGCCACGGGAAAAACTGCTAGCATATCAGACTGATAAATTGCTACGTCTTTTAAGCACCGCTGTCGAGGAGGTGCCATTCTATAGAGATTTATACGCGCAACATGGGATTGACGTCAGTCTGATTAAAACTATAAATGAAATGCATAAACTGCCAATTGTCTCCAAGAAGGATTTGAAAGCCAGTTATCCAAATGGCTGCACACGTAAAACCAACTGGCCGGTTAAGGAATACTTTACCAGTGGTTCCTCCGGTAATCCTTTTGCGGTCATGGTTGATAATCAGACTATGAGTCAGGCACGCGCACTTATGCTGATGCGGGCAAACTATTCCGGTTGGCAGCAAGGCGACGCCGTGTTTCAAACCGGCATGTCTCTTAAAAGAGGTGTCGTTAAAAAAATAAAAGATCTGGTTTTTAATACGTATTACGCATCCGCGTTTGATCTGAGTGATGCACGTCTGGACTACTATCTTGATATAATTAAACAAAAGAATATCAAATATTTAATGGGGTATCCCGGCAGTATGTTTGCCCTGGCAAATCGCGCTAGAGAAGTTGACTTAAAACTTAATATGAGCGGAGTTGTTACCTGGGGCGACAATCTCTATGAACACTTCAGGAAGTGCATTGAAGAACAGTTTCAATGCCGGGTAACAGACACTTATGGCTGCGGTGAAGGCATTCAGGTTGCTGCTCAGTGTCCCGCTGGCAACAATAAATATCATATTTTTATGCCTCATGTAATTGTGGAGATTGTCGATGATGCTGGCATGCCGGTACCACGGGGAGAGATGGGCAATATTGTGCTGACGTGTCTTGAACCTGGGGCAATGCCGTTTATTAGATACAAAGTTGGCGATGTGGGACGAATGTGTAAGGAAGAGTCGTGCTCATGCGGACGTGGTTACGATATTCTGGAAAAGATAGATGGTAGAGATTCCGACTTTATTTATACACCTAACGGTAACAAGTTGATTGTTCATTTTTTCACAGGACTTTTTGAATATTATCCTGAAATCGATAATTTTCGAGTTATTCAGGAAGACGTTACTAATTTAAATGTCCAGTTGGTAGCCAATGATATGCTTAGTGAAACGTTATTGAATAAAATAAGAAATGAAATTTTAGATAAAGGCGATAATAATTTGAAAGTACATTTCCAGATAGTACAAAAAATTGATGAAATTAAAACGGGAAAGAGAAAATTCGTTTTGTCAAATATCAATAAAGACAAAAATCATGAAAAATGAGTCAATCAATCTATTGGCGGTTGGAGATATTTTTTTGGCGGATACGCCACTTAAGACAGGATGCGGTGTAAAAGACAGTATTTACAGAAATGGGAAAGATTATTTTGTCGAAAAAATTAAAACAATTATAGATGGTCATGATATTTGTTTTGGAAATATTGAAAGCGTTCTTAGTGATAAGGGCAGGAATGTCTATGACATTTCGTCAGTTGAAATAAGAGGAAAATCTGATTTCACCGATATAATCAGCAGATCAGGATTTAATGTTGTAAATATCGCTAATAATCACATATTCCAGCATGGCATGGAGCCATATATTGATACAATTGACAATCTTGCAAGTAAAGGCGTCAAGATTATCGGCGATGATTATTCTAATAGAAACTTTGCAACATTTGAGCTTAATGGTTTCGTCATTGGTTTTGTCGGCTATTCTTTGCACTATGAACAGTACCATCCAATGTTAAAAGCACCGTACTCTTTACGGGAAAATGCTGATGATATTTTGCGAGATATTCAGAAAATAAGAACTAGCTTTAATGGCTTATTAGTGTGTTCGTTGCATTGGGGATATGAATTTATGGACTCAATATCTTTGGAGCAGCGTGAACTTTGTCACAAGCTTGTTGATTGTGGTGTAACAATAATATTGGGGCATCACTCCCATGCACCGCAGGGAATAGAAGAATATAATGGTGGACTTATTGCCTATAGTTTGGGGAATTTTATTTTTGATATGGATGCAGACCCTGCAAATAAGTCGTTTGCACTAGTCATTAGTATAAATAGTAATGGAATCGCAGGAAGTAAAATTGTCCCTATCGAAATAAAAGATGATTATTGCCCTTATCTTATGAATAAGTCACAAAGTGACCAATTTATAGCCAAAATACATAATCTTAGTTCCAATATTCGAAGCGGGGCATGTTTGCCGGATGTTCAAATGGAAGCAATTCAGCAGAAAATCAGTGGTGAAATATACAGAACTAACTATAAGAATTTTTTTAAGAATTTCTTTAAAACCAATGTGTATTACAATATACAAATAATATTACGAGCATTGATGCGTAGAATTGGCATCGCCCACAGCCCATAATCCCTTTTCCATCCTATGAGTACAGAGTTCAAAAATATGGAACAAGCTTTTCCGAAAGTGTCAGTGATTATTCCTGCTTTCAATGAAGACAGATACATTGGGGAGTGCCTCAGCTCTGTTATTAGTCTGGAATACCCCAAAGATAAGCTCGAAATTATTGTGGTTGATAATGGATCAACTGATAATACAAACAGCATTGCCAGGGGGTATCCTGTAAAATTAATTGAGAAGCCTGGTGTAAAAGTAGGTGCAGTCAGGAATGCAGGTTTTGCTGAATCAACAGGTGAAATTCTGGCTTTTACTGATGCGGATTGTATCGTGCCGAAACAGTGGCTGGAGGATGCCCTGGTTTTTTTGTTTCGCTCTGGTATTGGAGCAGTGGGGGGGGGGTGTTTAGTAAAGGAAAATGGTACTTGGTTGGAAAAAGCTTGGGTTTCAGGTCAGGGGAGTGAAACTCTCATTACTAAATATCTGCCTGGTGCAAATTTCATTGTGAGTCGAGAAGTGTTCTGTGAATGTGGAGGATTTGATGAAGTGCTTTCGGCAGGAGAAGATGATAAATTATCTATCGCAATTACTTCCAAAGGGTTTCAATTGCTGTCATTAAAGCAGTGTTTTGTTATTCATCAAGGCTATCCAAAAAGCGTGCTCGAAATTACTAAAAGGCAAATATGGCACTCAAAAAACTCAATTGATATAACCAATCCTCTTACTAATAAACTTTTTATTGCGACAAATGTATTCATTATTTGTCACTTTATTTTTCCTTTGCTTGTTTATTGTCATGCACAGATGTTTTACATTTCATGTGTAGTCGTGCTGATAACTTGTATCATAAATATTCAACCTTTAAAGAAAGTGATTGCGTGGAATAAACAACATAATGATATTTCAAGTGCTATAATAAAATTGTTGCAGTTAAATATCATTTACTATTTTTATTTTGTAGGCAGAAGCGTAGGACTGATTTTCAATTATTATTTAAAAATCAAGTACGTTATGACCGGTAACGGTGCATGAAGGTACAAAATTAAGTAAAAGGGATTGAAATGTGCTAGTAATTGTCAACGCTGATGATCTTGGTGCAAGTGAGACGGTGAATAATAAAATATTTGAGTTGATGGAACAGGGTTTGGTTACTTCAGCATCAATTATTTCCAATGCTCCTGCATTTGAGCATGCTGTTGAAAACATATACCGATTTCCGAACTGTTCGTTTGGCGTACACTTGAACCTGACCGTTTTTAAGCCACTCACAAGATCACATTATCTAGAACGTATACTTAGCGAAGATGGTAGTCTTTCTGAAAAAATATTTGGTGCCCCGTTTTCAAAGAATCTTACTAATGCACTACAAATGGAGTTAATTGCTCAGGTACAGAGAGTTGTTGATTTTGGCATCACTATAAGCCATTTTGATTCTCACCAACATATTCATACTATGCCTCAGTTGTTTATTGTTTTAAAGTCGCTACAACGGCAGTTTGGCATCCTAAGGGTCAGAAATACTATTAATTTGCTCCCTCCAGGGCAGCGGATGTCGATAGTAAGGCACATAAAAAAAATTGTATTCAGTATTGCATTGCGCAAAATATGGTCAACAAGGAGCGCAGAAGGTTTTTGCGGTTTTTCAACTTTTTATAAAATTATTGAGAATGGTACTCTTCCTCATTTGAGCTCGATAGAATTAATGGTTCACCCGGGTACCACGTATGAACCGTATAATGCAGAGGTTGAACTGCTTAAATCATCTAACTGGATGAATCTAACACCTAATTTTCTAAAATTAGACAACTATTATTCGCTTTGAAGCAAAGTTGATTTTACTTAGCAGAAGGTAAAGCAATATTATTGAGTGAACTATCAAACGTACATGTTGTGAGTTTGACCTTACCCCATTGTGACTTCCCCCCAGAAACCGAACTGTCAAATAAACCGAAAGGAGATGCCGCCATGTGACGGTAGTGGGTAGTGTAAAGAATTTCAATATACTGGCGGTGGCCGCCTGAGATGTCAGTGTCCACGATTGACAGGACACCTCAGTTGCGTTACTTTGAAAGGTATCGTTTATGCGAGAGGGGAGGCGGCTTTATGAACACAAGTCAGTTTTGGGTTATAGTTAATGCTATATTATTTGCAAGTTTTACGCTTAGTGGGTCGGTTTGTGCTGCACCCAGTATATTGTCATTATCAAGACCACCGTTGAGTAATCAAGATATTGTTATATCAGGCAATAATTTTGGTACAAAACCGAGCGCTGAGCCTTTAGTTTTCGATAATTTAGAATCGGATTTGATGGGGGTTCCCCCCTCAGGTTGGACAAGGTTGTCCGGAAATCCAGTTGTTTCAAATACAAAAGCATATGGTGGTAGTAAAGCCTTAGATAGTACCAATATCAATAAAGGTTCTTATAATCAGATGATTCGTGATTTAGGGGCTAATTCAATTTCTGATAAAATGTATTTAAGTGCCAACATTTTTATTGAAAAAAATGATACAAACCGTGGGTATCAGTGGAAGGTGTGGCGCTGGTCTAGTCACCCAAATGTTTATTACGCAAACAATTATCCTGATGTACAAACAAATGTATCTAGTGTCCATATCAATGCTTTTTGGACTTCATCGACTACGGCATACTACGATCCACCCACTAAGTTGGGATGGTACAACAGTGGTAGCAATGTGTATTCCAAATCTGGAGCAACAGGCTTCGACCATTCCTTTGCCCCCGGCAATCGAAACATGTACGGTGACCAAAATACTTGGTTTAGATTTGAGCAAGTAATTAAATTATCTTCTGCACCTGATGTAGCAGATGGTCAAATACTTTCCTATTGTAATGGAGTATTAACGACAACGTGGAATAATTTAATAACACATTCGGTAGGTGATGATAAATGGCGTTATTTTATGATAACCAACGGATTGGAAAGTTTAAATGATTCAAATAATTTACCTACAACTCTCGGAAATATGAAATTTTATTTTGACAATGTTTACATCGATAATACTTTTGCACGAGTCGAATTGTGTGATACCTCAACATGGGGGGCAAAAACTCACTGCGAAATACAGCCTCCTACAGCATGGGGCAGCGGTCAAATAACCATTACGTTCAACTCGGGAAATTTCACACCAGGTCAGATTGCTTACCTCTATGTGGTTGACTCAAATGGCGCAGTTAACAGTGATGGTTACAAATATAAAATCGGTGCTCCTCTGCCTCCTAGCCCTCCCTCCAGATGAACCATTGCAAACTTAGTGATTTCGGTCTGGAACCCCCAAAAGGAGTCTGGACATGAAACCAAGGCGATTCACCGAAGAGCAGATCATCGGTATCCTGAAACAAGCCCAAGCCGGAATGAAGATTGTTGACCTGTGTCGTACTCACGGCACTACCCGATGGTGAGTCTGGAACAAGTTGGTGAATTATCATGGCTTGATAAAGTACCTTTTTGAGCAAAAGGGTGTGTGTTTGGCGTTTTCTGCTATTTGATTTTGTTTAACCTAAAACCGACAGTTCAATAACACGGAGACACGGAGAACACTGAGAAATCAAAGGCTTAAGGTCGAAAACATAAATACCTTTTTGGTGAACCATAAGGCCTCATATTTTATCTGTAACTCTTCAATTTTACTCCGTGTTCTCCGTCTCTCCGTGTTTAAAATGCTTTTTTTGGGTTTAATGGCGTGAGTGCCCAGAGTTTTTTCTATCTGCAATTCTGAAGCTGAATGCATTTTGTTACGGGATTTTGTGAATGAATTGTGGCTTAAAGTTATTACTGGCAAGCATTTTCTTGTTTCTCACACATTCATTGTGCTTCGCACGCGATGTTTCAGTTCACTGGACCCCGAATTCTGAGGCGGATCTTGAGGGGTATAAAATCCATTATAAGGTTGGATTAGCTGATGCGCCTTTTGCTGGAGTCGGGGCTGCAGAGGGGGCGTCACCAATTGATGTCCATACTGCAACAGCGGTGACTCTTACCGGACTTGATCCTGCTTTGAATTACTCTCTTGCTGCGACGGCTTACAATACAGCCGGCATTGAGAGCCTCCTGTCAGATGTTGTCGTGATTTACGACATAATTCCCCCTGTTGTTTCGATTATCTCTCCGAAGAATAATGGAACCACCACAGGAAATACTGTCGTGAGTGTCAGTGCTGTTGATGCCGGTGGCATTGCCAGGGTAGAATTTTATGTTGATAGTGTGCTTCACGACACTTTGCGAACGGCCCCATTTGACTTCACCCTGAGGCCAACAGAAATACAGGAAAAAAGCTATTCTGTATTTGCTGTTGCATATGATATTGCCGGCAATATGACGCAGTCATCGGATATTCGACTTAACGTAACCGGCTACAGCACGCTTAACGATGCTCTCTTGTCACTCAGATACGTTCTTGGTCTGGAAACTCTGACAATGGAGCTTTTTACTCGTCTTGATGTCGCACCTCTTGACATGATAACCCGACAATCGAGTCCCGACGGCAGGGTAGATATTGATGATGTCATTGTAATTCTTCGTAGATCGGTTGGCCAGTTGACGTGGTAACAGGAAGGGGAGCCAGCGTGGCGAGAACGTTCGTACATCTGACCGTTTTTTTTATAGTGGCGCTTGTCTGTGGCTGTGGCAGCGGTGGTGCGCCTGAGAGCGGCATGCACGGGGCACTCTCCAGGGCGACTATTTCGTTTTCACTTGTGAGTACGGCACGACTTCCATTTCGGATAAACGGCGTACAGTTGATTGCCCCGCTGCCTTCCGCTCTTGATGTGACGACGGCTGATAACGGCTTGATTTCGGGCGGGTTGACTCCGGGAAGTGCGGTTGCCGCTGTTGTATCCGGGCCTTCATTACTATTTGGCACCTATTCTGCCAACATGTTGTCGATTGTGATTACAGACGGATCTACGGCTCAAACCGGTTTCGGCCCGGGTGAAATGGCACGTATGACATGTGTGATGCGTGCTGGTGCCGTTATTGGGGAAAGTGATCGATTGGCGTTGGAAAAATCGGTTACGTTTAAAGCGTCGGGCTGGGATCAAACGGTAGTATCGAATCCGAGCTCGCTTGATGGCTATCTCAGGCCAAAGATAGTCATTGAATTGTCGGAGTAATCGACGTGCTCTGCCGACGATGTTCAGTGATGAGTCATATTGTTATTCAAGTCCCCAATGCAAGGATGTTCGATTTTGACAACTGCACCCCGTACATATAAACGGTTGTTCTCATGGATGGTGTACACGTATGCGGCGGTTGTGCTGGTGGCGCTTTTTTTTCTGCATGTCGGCGGTGATCGCTGGTGGCCGGGAACCTACCTGCTCTTTGGGCCGCGTTGGATTTTTATCGTGCCGCTTCCTTTTTTATTGATTGCAGCGGTTTTAATAAACCGGCGTATGCTCGTTTTGCTGATATGTTGCGCTGTAGCCGTATTTGTTTTCCTGCTTGACCTGCGGATGTCTTTTTTGGGTGAATCCAGGAACCGGAAAAACGTAATCAGGGTATTGACCTGTAATGTCGGATATACCTCATTTGACCTTGCCCGACTGCTGCCGGTGTTACAGAGCAGTGCCGCTGATATTGTTGCCTTGCAGGAGTGCCCCATTGGCCTGAAAGAGAAAATTCCCGGCAATCTGCATGTTGTCCAGAAAGGTGAATTGGTGATTATCTCCCGATTCCCCATCAGGGAAGTAGCCTCTCTTAATGCGATGCATCCACCACACAAATGGCCACGCCTTGGCGCACTTCACTGTGTAGTCAGTGTACCCGGCCGTGATATTTCTTTTGTTACGGTTCATCTGCCGAGCCCCCGCTTTGGCCTGCAGAATATGATGGATCGGAATAGCGTCATAAGCATTGCCCGGAGAAAGCTGCTTGATGATGAAACCGCCAACAGAACGAATACAGCCAGAGCAGTTCAGGCTCTGGTGGCCACCAGCGGATTGCCGGTGATAGTTGCCGGAGATTTTAACATGCCGATTGAAAGCGCGATTTATAAGGACGTGTGGAGTGGGTATGCCAATGCATTTTCAAAAGTCGGCAGAGGCTACGGATGGACCGAATTTAACAGGTTTCGGAGCATCCCGATAGCGGTAAGGATCGATCATATTCTGACCGGAAAAACTGCGGTGCCGCTCGTGTGCGCGGTCGGACCGGACATAGGCTCGGATCATCTGCCGTTGATCGCGGATATCGGCTATTAATACGAAGGCTCCCCTGATGTTTGTTGTGTCGAACTTTTTTACATATATGTGAAACGTCCTTCTCTCTAATGGTAAAACGCTTGATAATTAGTCTGTTATGAGATTGGCATGGAATGTGTATATTGTTGAAGCAGTCACAAACTATCTACTAAGGTGTTAGATCATTAATACCAAAAAACTGGAGGAAACGTTATGAAAAGAACAGCACTGGCAGTTGGTTTTATTGCAGCAATGGGTTTTAGTCAAATCGCACAGGCAACAACGGTCACAGATTACGCCGATAAGGCTTTAAACTGGGCTACGTGGACCGCAACTGCGAACAATGCAAGTGATCCGCTGGGTACACCGAGCATTACTTCAACGTCGGTAACAATGGATGACTACACGCTGAAACAGATACAATTCAAGGGAGCCGGCATTGCTGCCCATCTGGATTCTGTCTATTCCGGTGATCTGTTCATTGATGCTAATGCTGACCAGACGTGGGATTACGTTGTACGCGGTTTGGGTAATACCTTGGAAACATCAACTCCCCTTAGCCTTGATCTTTACTCGTTCGCAGCCCCTATTGCTATCCATGCGTCAGATACGTATGCGCTTTCCAGCTATAATCCGTTTAATAGTGGCAATACTGATGGTTCAGCCAATTATAATATCCGCTCCGGTCTCCCTGTCGGTCTTCTGGAATCAGCTTTTGGTCGGAGCACTGATATTGGGGATGTTATGTATACATCGACTAACTCAGCCATTACTTTTGACTTTGCTGCCTACCAAAGTGCTTTGACTTTTGGTTCTGACTTTATTATCGGTTATGCAGTAACATGTGCTAATGATGTTGTGTATCAAGAGGTTCCGGTTCCTGAGCCCGGCACGATTGCATTGCTTGGATTGGGTATGCTCGGTCTTGCAGTTTTCGGCAAACGCCGCATGGGCAAAAACGCCTAAGATCAGGCCATACATACGATTTAACAGAAAAGGCGCTGCGTTTGCAGCGCCTTTTCTGTTTGTCGGGTAAGCGTACCGTAAGTGACTTCAGGCTTGAATGTGCGCATGGGAAACGTGGTGGCGTGGTTAGTCTGCCGTTGGCGGCTTGATGGTGAACGAGTGTCGGAAACGTTTACAATCTGAAAACAGGGTCAAGGGGAGCCTGACATCATAGTGTCTGTTGAGAAGAGGACTGCTTGGCACTATGTTGGGAACGATACGCTGATGCACAAATTCGTTTAACAGGGATCAAGGGGATAACAGCGGATAACGGCACTCGTGAAAGGTTTTTTGTTTAAAACCATGCTTTTTGATTATCCTGGTTCCGGCTTGTCCGGGTTTATCCCGTTCTATCCTTCTTTTATCCCTGTGAGAATGCCTTTGCAGCAAATGCCGAATAGTTTGATGTATTCCGAGGCTGAAGAACCAATAACGTTGTCGCACACTATTTGTAAATAATTCCGACAAGGGCTTTCATGTCAGGTCATGAGATCATTTTCATCCTGATGTTGAAAATTTTCTCCGCTTCTGCATTTCACCTTTGAATCTGCCCGAAAACGCGTAATCAAAATCGAGAGATGTGATGATTGATTTCGCTATGGTGCCATGGGCTTTTCATTGTAAAACATTACATATGTGTATGGATCAAGCTGATAATCCGCCCTTGACGCGTGCCGTGTAACAAAGTAGACTTGTGTCGCTTTATGAACAAGAGGTGTGGCCAATGCACGGTGCCCATTTTTCTGAGGCGCGTTATAATTGTAAGCGTGTGGTTGACCAGACGGCAGCTGATTCAGTTTTTACGATTATTTCCCGGCAAACCCCTAACCCCTCTCAATCTCCCCTTACCTAGGGGGAAACTTCAAGGCTCCCCCCTTAGGTAAGGGGGGACTGAGGGGGGTTAGATTTAGATGTTACACGGTACTAGCTGCCTTTAACACTCTTAAGGAGACGGTTCATCTCTTGAAAGATTCCTGCCAATGCAGTACACCTTGCACAGTCAATTGAGCAGTTTCGAGCGGGAAAAACGATAATTGGAACGCTTGCAGATGCCTGAACGGCTGATATGGCCTCTGTCTGTCCGGGAAGGCTGCCAATACCGGCTGGTACAGGATAAAAGACGCTGAAACGCACCAATCTGCTGATTCGGGATGCCACGCGCAGCCCGTTTAAAGGCATCGGCAAGCCTGAGCCATTGCGGGAAAATCGGGCCGGCTTCCGGTCCCGTCTCGTTGATGAAACAAATCGTCTGGTATAATGTTGTAGATGGTGCAGATGTGGTTGTAATTGCGTGTCGTTACCATTATTAGCGAATAGGCCCGTTACTCCCGTTATATTCCGTTTTCGATTACGAAGCATTGGGTGGTCTTATGAAAGTTCTTGTCACCGGCGCTGCCGGCTTTATCGGTTCACAGCTCTGCACTCGTCTCCTTGAGCGGGGTGACGAGGTTGTCGGGCTTGACAATATCAACGATTATTACGACGTCACCCTGAAGCATGACCGCCTGAAGCAGTTTGATGGTCAGACCGGCTTCAGTTTTGTCCGCTGTGCGCTTGAAGATCGTGACGCAGTCGCCGCACTGTTTGCCTCAGAACGGTTCGACGCCGTGGTCAATCTGGCGGCACAGGCCGGCGTGCGCTATTCAATTGAGAACCCGTATGCGTATATCGACAGCAATCTGGTCGGTTTTCTTGACATTCTGGAAGGGTGCCGTCACAACGCGATCAAGCATCTGGTTTTCGCTTCGTCCAGCTCGGTGTATGGTGCCAACGCGAAGATCCCGTTCTCTGAACATGACGGCGCCGATCATCCGGTATCCCTGTATGCCGCGACCAAACGGTCCAATGAGCTGATGGCGCACACCTACGCTCACCTGTACGGTTTCCCGGTGACCGGGCTGCGCTTTTTTACGGTGTATGGCCCGTGGGGGCGCCCCGATATGGCCTATTTTTCCTTTACCAGGGATATTCTTGACGGTACGCCTATTAATGTCTTCAATCACGGTCGCATGCGGCGCGACTTCACGTATATTGATGATATCGTGGAAGGTGTTGTTCGCGTTCTTGACCGGCCGCCGCAGCCGAAGCGGTTGCGGCAGGGGGAGGTCCCCGATCCGGCCACGAGTTCCGCTCCCTACCGTATTTACAATATCGGCAACAATAATCCCGTGGAACTGGGTCTGTTTATTGAAATACTGGAAGAAAAGCTGGGCAGAAAGGCGATCAAAAACTATTTGCCGATGCAGCCAGGCGATGTGACGACCACATACGCCACTGTTGATGACCTGATGCAGGACGTCGGTTTTAAGCCTGCGACAGCTTTGGCGGACGGCTTGGAACGATTTGTGTTGTGGTACAAACGGTATTACTCCATAAAGTGACGGTTTTGGATATTTAAACAATCCGCCGCAGTTTTTCCTGCAGAAGAGCGGCGATGTCTCGTAACGTATTGAAAAAAACCGCACAATCGTTTGACGCTGTATATTCAAAGTGTTACAATGAGCCCGATTGAGTAGAATAGATAGATAGTCCACCACGGCTCAGGTATGGGGTGCGGTCATGGCAAACAGCGTACGGCATCGTATCGGTCAGATATTTCTGGATGGGGGTTTCATCTCCAAAAAGGAACTTGATCTGGCTTTTGAAGAGCAAAAACTGGTCAAGGAACTTCTTGGCCAGGTTCTGGTGCGGATGGGGGTGCTCAAGGAACAGGATATTGATGCTCCCCTGAAGGTTCAGGAGCATCTTTCTACTGTTGGAGATGCCGTCAAGATTGCTGCCGGTGAACGTCAGTTGCTGGGTGCCCTGCTGGTTCAGTCCGGGCGCATAACCGGCGAGCAGCTTGATCGGGCCATTGCCGAGCAGAAATGGACCGGCGAACGGTTAGGCGATGTGTTTACCCGCCTCGGCATGCTGACGGAGCCCCAACTTGCGGCGCTGCTCGAATTTCAGCAGAACCAGAGCAATACCTCCACATACAGCCCATTGCGACTTGGTGAGCTGCTTATCGCCACGGGAAATATCTCCCGTGATCAGTTGGAAGATGCACTCCATAAACAGAGATTTTCCCACAAAAAAATCGGTGAAGTACTTCTTGAAGAGGGGTATGTCCAGCCGGACCAGCTCAAAAGCGGTTTCCGTCTTCAGAAGATGCTGGTCAAATCAGTGCTTGCAGCGATACTTTCACTCAGCCTTAGTGCTCCAGCCATGGCTTCCAGCGTTTCGCTCCACTGGAATGCGAACAGTGAATCTGACGTGGCAGGTTACCGCGTGTATCATAACGCCGGAGCCACGATACTTGAAGGTACTACACCGCTGGATGTCATTAATCAGACCACGGCAACTATTGACGACCTTGACCCCGGTATTACCTACACCTTTGCGGTCACTGCATACAATAACGCCGGAATTGAGAGTTTGTTTTCAAATTCGCTGACCATTGAGGAACAGGCCCCTCCCACGGTTGACATTACCTCCCCATCCGCAGGTGTCAATGTCAGCGGCGCTGTTTCGATCAATGTCGACGCCGCTGACAATGTAGGCGTCACCAAGGTTGAATTTTTTATCAATGACCAACTGAAAGCGTCAGAGACCAGTGCGCCATATTTCTACTCATGGGATACGTCATCAGTAACGCCCGGTGCCTATACGCTGATGGCCAAGGCGTATGATGCGGCCGGCAACGTCAGTCAGTCGAGCCGCTCCGTGACGGTTGTAAATGACAGCATTCCTCCGACGGTTGCCATGACATCGCCGGTAAACAACGCCGTTCTGAGCGGAACTGCCACGATCAGTGCCGGAGCGAGTGACAATGTAAGTGTGTCCAGAGTCGAATTTTACGGCAACGGTGTGCTTCTCTACGCTACCAACGTTTCTCCGTATAATTTCAGCTGGGATACGAGAACTGTCAGTAATGGTACGTATACGATAAACGCCTGGGCTTTTGACAATGCCGGTAATTCAACGCAATCGTCGTCAGTGACCGTGACGGTAAATAATGTGGTTGCCGATGCCGTTGCCCCGGCGGTCATCAGCTTCAGTCTCCCCGCCACGGCAACTTCGCTGACGGTACCGGTCTCCGGCCTTGCCGCTACAGACGCTGTCGGCGTTACCGGCTATCTTGTCACGGAAAGCGCCAGCACCCCGAGCGCGGGAGCTGCCGGCTGGAGCGCCAGCGCACCAGCCAGCTTCACCTTTGCCAGTGCCGGAGTGAAAACCGCCTACGCCTGGGCGAAAGACGCCGCCGGAAATGTCTCATCAGGTCGTGTGGCTTCGATCACCATTACGCTCCCCGATATCACTGCACCTGCAGTCACCGGTTTCAGCATTCCTGTCACTGCAACCGCATTGACCATCCCGGTTTACGGGTTGTCTGCCAGTGACGCTGTCGGCGTCACCGGCTATCTCATTACGGAAAGTGCCTCTGCCCCGAGCGCCTCCGCATCCGGCTGGAGCGCCACTGCACCAACCAGTTACACCTTTGCCACTGCGGGAGCCAAAACCGTCTATGCCTGGGCGAAAGATGCTGCCGGCAACGTTTCATCAAGCCGTTCGGCTGCAGTCACGATCACACTCCCGGACGCTGTTGCACCAACGGTCAGCAGTTTCAGTCTTCCCGCTACTGCGGCTTCATTAACGGTACCGGTCTCCGGCCTTGCTGCCAGCGATGCGGTTGGTGTTACCGGCTATCTCATCACGGAAAGCGCCACTGCCCCGAGTGCGGGAGCCGCCGGCTGGAGCGCCAGCGCACCGGCCAGCTTCACCTTTGCCAGTGCCGGAGTGAAGACTGCGTACGCCTGGGCCAAAGACGCTGCCGGCAATGTTTCATCAAGCCGCTCCTCTTCCGTCACCATCACGCTGCCTGACGTAATCGCCCCCGCAGTGACCAGCTTCAGCTTTCCGGTAGCAGCGACTTCGCTGACGGTGCCGGTCTCCGGCTTCGCTGCCACTGATTCTGTCGGCGTCACCGGTTATTTCATCAGCGAGGGAGCCAGTACTCCGAGCGCCTCGGCTTCCGGCTGGAGCGCCACTGCACCAACAAGCTTTACTTTTTCCAGTGCCGGTGCGAAGACCGCGTACGCCTGGGCCAAAGACGCAGCCGGCAACGTCTCCTCTGTCCGCTCGGCAAGTGTCACCATTACGTTGCCTGACGTAATCGCCCCCGCAGTGGCCAGCTTTAGCCTGCCTGCCACTGCGACCTCACTGACGGTGCCGGTCTACGGCCTTGCCGCCAGCGATGCAGTCGGTGTCACCGGTTATCTCATTACCGAAAGCGCATCAGCTCCGAGCGCCACCGCTTCCGGCTGGAGCGCCGGCGCACCGACGAGCTACACCTTTAGCTCAGCCGGCGTCAAAACCGCGTACGCCTGGGCCAAAGACGCCGCCGGCAACGTCTCATCTGCCCGCTCGGCAAGTGTCACCATCACACTCGCTGATGCCGTTGCCCCTGCGGTCACCAGCTTCAGCCTGCCTGCCACTGCGACCTCTCTGACGGTATCGGTCTCCGGCCTTGCCGCCAGCGATGCAGTCGGTGTCACCGGCTACCTTATTACGGAAAGCGCATCAGCTCCGAGCGCCTCCGCCTCCGGCTGGAGCGCCACTGCACCGACGAGCTACACCTTTAGCTCAGCCGGCGCCAAAACCGCCTACGCCTGGGCGAAAGATGCCGCCGGCAACGTATCCTCCGCCCGCTCGGCTGCAGTCACGATCACACTCCCGGACGCTGTTGCACCAACTGTCACCAGTTTCAGCCTTCCCGCTACTGCGGCTTCATTAACGGTACCGGTCTCCGGCCTTGCTGCCAGCGATGCGGTTGGTGTTACCGGCTATCTCATCACGGAAAGCGCCACTGCCCCGAGTGCGGGAGG
>JAQTQX010000028.1 GCA_028712075.1 Desulfuromonadaceae bacterium | reverse complement strand
AGCAGATACCTGTAGCTGTATGAAAAAATAATACTAATTATCGCTAACCAGAAACCGAGTATAGTGATTTCGGCAGGTTACGTTTCATGTATATGGCAATCAAGCGTGTATTAAATGAGTATACCTGCTGAAAGGCACATCCGGCTGGTTGGTAACCATTCGCGCAAGACTCAGTACGCCGGCATACAAGAGATACCGCCCCCGACTGATAGAGAAGCCGTTTATTGTGCGTCATACTCACTTTTTGTTTTATGTACTTTAGACTATGGTATAAAACAGAGGTAAAAAGTGGCTTCTTCATGAATGATTTAAAACACCGGCTACAGCCACAATGATACGCACCTTATCGTTAGGCGGAACATTCTTATCCGAAAGGTAGATGCATGAATGGGGGCAAGTCACATCATCACAGTTTTTTTGGCAATGGCACTATTTTCCTCTCCAAGGCTCGTCAATGCAGTGTTACCAACCCATTTCTCAAACTGCTGAGACTTACCGGTAACAGACGATGACACAGCGCGCAATTCTCTGTCCGCGCTGCAGGCGCCTCGTCGGAAGTGAAGAGTCCGTCTGTTCGTGGTGCGGAACAGCCCGCTCTGCTCCGTGGTGGCAGTTTATCAATTGGTCTAAGGGCGTGATGGATGGCGACTGGGTAATCAAAACCCTCATTACAGTCAACATCATACTTTTTGCTTTATCGCTCGTTTTGAGTGCACGAACTGTCGGCTCCAGTAGTTTTTTTTCTCCTGGGCAGACAAGCCTCATGCTGCTGGGGGCAACCGGCACCTACCCGATTGACCATTTTGGCCGTTTTTGGACAGTTATTACAGCGAACTACCTTCACGGCGGCATCATTCATCTGATCTTCAACTTGATGGCCCTGAAACAGATTGCACCCCGGGTTTCCAACGAGTACGGCACCAGTCGAATGTTTACCATCTACACGCTGGGAGGAGTAACAGGCTATGGTGTTTCCTACTTTGCCGGGGTACCGTTTACTATTGGTGCATCGGCAGCGGTCTGCGCTCACATCGGCGCCCTGCTCTATTATGGAAAAAGCAGAGGCGGTGCGTATGGCAGTGCTGTGTATCGGGAGGTAAGCGGCTGGGTTATCAGCCTTTTTGTTTTTGGTCTGATATTTCCGGGCATTAATAACTGGGGGCACGGTGGCGGAATAATTGGCGGCATTGCTATTGGAGCCATCCTTGGGTACAGTGAACGCCGCAGGGAAAATCATTTTGATCGTGCATCGGCATTGCTGTGCGCTCTTGCGACAGGCGGAGTTCTTGTGTGGGCTACGGTAAAAGCCTTTATCTATAGCTGATATCATCCAATAGAGGAATGAAACGGGGTCCCACAGACAATGATTAACTTTCCTCACGGAATTCAGGTCGAAGCGGTCATTTTTGATTTTGACGGAGTTATTGTCGACACGGAACCGCTCCATTACACTGCGTTCCAGCGGACGTTAGAGCCGCTCGATCTTCATTTCACCTGGGAGGAATATGTCGAAACCTATATTGGTTTTGATGACAGAGACGCCTTCCGCCACGCTTTTTTGGCAAAAAATCTGCCGCTCGGCCAGAATGAGCTGCACGCTCTGATTGAAAAAAAAGCAGCGTTTTTTCAGGAGGTGATCCGCTCGGACGTTTCACCCTATCCCGGAGTGCTTGACCTGATACATCATCTTCATACTCACGACATTCCGCTCGCAATCTGCAGCGGAGCACTCCGTGCAGACATCGATCCCATCCTTGCCATGCTCGGCATCTCAGACCTGTTTGACGTCATCATAACTGCAGATGATGTTGCGGCAAGTAAACCTGACCCCGAATGTTACCAGCTTGCCTTCACACGACTTCACATTATTCACCAGAGCCGTTTTGCACAAGAGAGAACCATTGCCATTGAAGACACGCCTGCCGGAATATCTGCTGCATCCGCCGCCGGCCTGAAGGTGTGTGCCGTCACCAACAGCTACCCCGCTTCGAGGCTGGGACAGGCAACATGTATCACCGAATCGCTCTCGACACTGATAGGACGAAGTACCGTGCCGTAAGTGCTGTTACACATATTTTTCGGAACGTTCCACTCGCCGCCTTGACCGAAGGGACTATTCCTGCTATTAGATAGCTCTTTTTGCGTGTGACTTCATCATACTCCCCGACCGGAGGTATCAGCGTGACATTTCAAGATCTTATTCTCTCCCTGCAAGGGTATTGGGCCAAACAGGGATGCGTTATCCAGCAGCCCTATGATACTGAAAAAGGTGCCGGAACGTTCAACCCTGCCACTTTTCTGCGCGTGCTCGGTCCGGAACCGTGGAATGTAGCATATGTGGAACCGTCGCGCCGTCCCACCGACGGACGTTATGGCGAAAACCCCAACCGGCTCCAGCATTATTACCAGTTTCAAGTCATTATGAAACCGTCTCCACTCAATATTCTCGATCTTTACCTGGACTCCCTTCGCTCCTTCGGCCTTGACCCTGCCAAACATGACATCCGCTTTGTTGAGGATGACTGGGAATCACCGACGCTCGGTGCGTGGGGGCTTGGTTGGGAAGTCTGGCTGGACGGCATGGAGATCACCCAGTTCACCTATTTCCAACAGGCCGGCGGCATCGATCTGAAGCCGATTCCATCCGAAATCACCTACGGCTGCGAGCGCATTGCCATGTATCTTCAGGGCGTTGATAATGTATATGACCTTGAATGGGTCAAAGGAATAAAGTACGGCGATATTCATCATGAAAGCGAAGTCGAGTTTTCACGGCATAACTTCGAAGAGGCTGACGTGGACATGCTGCTGCAGCTCTTCACCATGTACGAGAAGGAGTGCCTCCGTCTTGCAGCAAAAGGCCTCGTACTGCCGGCATACGATTACGTCATGAAATGTTCCCATACCTTCAACCTGCTGGATGCCCGTGGAGCTATTTCGGTTACAGAACGCGCTTCCTATATCGGTAGAGTCAGAGGCGTTGCACGAATCTGTGCCGAAGGATACCTGAAAATGCGCGAGCGACTCGGCTTTCCACTACTGAAGGGGGGTGCTGCCTGATGAGCACGAAAGAACTGTTTTTTGAAATTGGCTGCGAAGAAATTCCGGCCGGGTTTATACCGCGCGCGACGGCGGAAATGGAAGCCTTTATTATCAAGGAACTGGCTCTGGCACGCCTCTCCTTCAGCGAAGTAAAAACCATGGCAACGCCGCGACGCCTTGTTCTGGTGGTAACCGGGATTCCAAGCGTACAGCCTGACGCTGAAATCACCACTACCGGCCCCTCAGTGAAAGCCGCCTACGATGCTTCAGGAAATCCGACCAAAGCGGCAGAAGGCTTTGCCCGTGGTCAGGGGATTGCTGTTTCAGAGTTGCAAACCATAACCACAGAAAAAGGCGAATACCTCTTCGTCAGCAAGCATGAAAACGGCCGCCCGACATTTCAGATTCTTTCAGAACTACTGCCGGCGCTGGTCGCCGCTATTCCCTTCAAAAAGTCAATGCGCTGGGGTGACGGCGATGTCCGTTTTGCCCGGCCGATCCACTGGATTGTAGCCCTTTTCGACGGTACGGTTGTTCCGTTCTCGTTTGGTACGATCGAGAGCGGTAAAGTTTCACGAGGCCATCGCTTCATGGCAAACACCCCCTTCCCGGTAAACGGCTTTGCCCATTATCTGGAGGAGTGTGAGCGGCATTTTGTTATCCCGGACGCTGAAAAAAGAAAAGAAATTATCCGCCGGGAAACGCACCGAGTTGCCGTCGCATCCGGCGGCCATCTGCTGCCGGATGAGGAGCTGGTAGAGCAGGTTGCCTATCTGGTTGAATATCCGAGTGCTGTGCGCGGCACGTTTTCTGAAGAATTTTTAAAAGTCCCCAAAGAAGTTTTGATTACCTCAATGCGCACCAACCAACGCTACTTTTCTATAGTTGACGCCAATGGCGGTCTGATGCCCGGTTTTATTACGATCAACAACACCCTGACCGAAGATCCCTCCGTTGTTGTCAAAGGTAATGAACGAGTGCTGCGTGCCCGCCTGTCAGATGCCCGCTTTTTCTTTGAGGAAGACCAGAAGGTGCGTCTTGATGAGCGGGTCGAGTCGCTCAAAAAGGTGGTCTATCAGCAAAAACTGGGAACATCGTATGAAAAAATGGAGCGGTTCAGAATTATTGCGGAAGGATTGGCCGAGAAGCTCAACCCGGCGGTCAAAGCTCAGACTGCACGTGCCGCCTGGCTCTGTAAGGCCGATCTGGTTTCCGGAATGGTGGGTGAATTTCCTGAAGTGCAGGGGATCATGGGGCGCGAGTATGCGCTGCTGGAAGGCGAACATGCCGATATTGCCACTGCCATTGCCGAGCATTACCTGCCGACGCAGGCTGGAGGAGAACTTCCTGCATCGGACATCGGCGCCTTTGTTTCCATTGCCGACAAGCTTGATACAATCTGCGGCTGTTTCGGCGTAGGCCTGATTCCGACCGGCGCCGCCGATCCGTACGCACTCAGGCGTGCGACAATCGGCATTATTGCGATCATTCTTGACAAGGGGTGCCGTCTGTCGCTCAACACGTTGATTGACAACGCTCTGTCCCTGCTTTCCACCAAATTGACCCGGCCAAACGCAGAGGTTGCCGGTGATGTGCGGGAATTTTTCCGTGCCCGGTTTGTTAATCTGCTGGGAAGCTCATTCGCCACCGGTACGGTTGATGCGGCAGTTTCCGCAGGATTTGACGATCTTGTCGAGGTTAAAGCCCGCATTGCCGCATTGGCGGAGTTTGAAAACCACGCCGACTTTGAGCCGCTGACGGTGGCTTTCAAGCGCATCGGCAACATCATCAAGAACGGCACAGATGCGCCGGTTGATCCGGCCCTTTTCGAGGATACCGCAGAACAGGCGCTCTACGACGCCTTTCAATCGGTCAAAATATCGGTCGCAACAAGGGTTGCTGCCGGCTCCTGGCTGGATGCGCTGACCGAGATTGCCACCCTGCGCGGTCCGGTGGACCTGTTTTTTGACCGGGTCATGGTCATGGCTGAGGACCAGAGAGTTAAGACCAACCGCCTTGCACTGTTGACCGCGATTGCGCGAATGTTCAGTAAAATAGCCGATTTTTCACGATTAGCCTGATCGCAATTTTTAGCTGATTATATCAAAAAGGAGCACTCCATGCCATTTACACTGCGAATCATTATCGGTAATGCGTTGGGAATCATTCTGGCTGTTGCTGCGATGGCGCTTTTCAACAGCACTGGTAATCCGCTTGTTTCAATTGCAATAGGAGTAGTGCTGCTGATTGTCATGTCCGCCATCCTTGGTATGCTGAGCAGCAGTGCATTTAAGCCGTTGGTCGCGATAGTTGTGGCGCTTGAAAAGGCGGCTGGTGGCGACCTCTCTGTCAGAGCAGAAGTAACGGGCGACGGCGATTTTGCGCGCCTGGCTAACGCTTTCAACAGCATGATGACCGATATGAACAAGGCTATGCGCCAGTTTTTTTCAGTTGCTGACACGGTGCGCGACTCGGTTGTAATGGTTCGTTCCACAACTGATGCCATGGCCTCCGCTGCCGAAGATGTCGCCATGCAGGCGGGTACTATTGCTACGGCGAGCGAGGAGATGTCAGCCACCTCCGGCGATATCGCCCGCAACTGTCTCTACGCGGCTGAGAGTGCCCAGAAAGCAACAGAGCAGACTCACAGCGGTTCAGAACTGGTGCAGAGCAGCTCGCGTTTAATGGATAACATTGCGCAGCGTGTCAATGTATCCTCACAAACAGTAGAAAGCTTGGGACAGCGTTCCGATCAGATCGGCGCAATCGTAAACACTATTCAGGATATTGCCGATCAGACCAATCTTTTGGCCCTGAATGCGGCAATTGAGGCTGCTCGTGCCGGTGAACAGGGGCGCGGCTTTGCGGTTGTTGCCGATGAAGTGCGGGCTCTGGCGGAGCGCACGACCAAGGCAACGAAAGAAATTGCCACCATGATCAAGGCAATACAGAATGAAACCCAGAGTGCGGTCGGCTCAATGTCGGAAGGGGTTGAAGAGGTTAAACGAGGTACCGCCGAGACAGCCAGATCCGGGGAAGCCTTGGAAGACATTCTGAACAAGATCAATGAATTGACCATGCAGATCAGTCAGGTTGCAACTGCTGCCGAGGAGCAGACTGCAACGACACAGGAGATCACCAACAATATCCAGATGATCACCAATGTCGTCAACCGTAATGTTGAAAATGCCCGGAGTACTACTCAGGCGACCACAACGCTTGCCAGGGAAGTTGACAATCTGCATGAACTGGTCGGCAAGTTCCGCCTCTCAAAAGCGCTGGAGTGGGATCCTTCATTTACCACCGGCGTCGCAAAGTACGATGAGCAGCATAAAGCTCTCTTCAATATGGTTAACGACTTGGCCGATGCCATGCAGCAGAAAAAGAGCAAGGAAGCCGTTGGTCGTGTGCTGAACGGTCTGGCGGAGTACACGATTAATCACTTCGCCGATGAGGAGAGGAGTTTCTCCCAGACACATTATCCGGAAGAAACACAACATAAAGCGCTGCACAAAAAACTGCTTGACCAGGTTACCGTACTGATCGGGAGCTTTAATGCCGGCCAACCACTCATTGCCCAGGACGTCATAAACTTTCTGCAGGACTGGCTGATCAACCACATCAAAGGGGTCGATCAGCGTTACGGTCCCCATCTTAACAAGAACGGCATCAGATGATCGCTATTATTGACTATGGAATGGGCAACCTCCGTTCCGTACAAAAAGGATTTGAAAAGGTCGGTAGCGAGGCGGTTGTTACCGCAGATCCACTTGTTGTTCTTCAGGCTGAGCGAATAGTTTTGCCCGGTGTTGGCGCTTTTCGCGACTGCATGAATAATCTTGAACAGGGCGGTTTTGTCGAGCCGATTCTGAAGGTTATTGCCGATGGCAGGCCGTTTCTGGGGATATGTGTCGGCATGCAACTGTTGTTTAGCGACAGTGTAGAATTTGGCCTCTATCAGGGGTTAAATGTTATTCCCGGTCATGTGCTCCGCTTTTCAGATCAGATGACTGTTGCCGGCGAGAAGCTTAAAGTTCCGCAGATGGGCTGGAACCAGCTCGCCTTCAAGCGCAGACCGCCTGCCTTTGAAGGGGTTGATAACGGCAGCAATGTCTATTTTGTCCACTCCTATTATGTCAAACCTGATGACAGCAGTGTCATCGCCACAACAACTGATTACGGCACCGAGTTCTGCTCATCAATCTGGAAAGACAATGTTGTTGCCACCCAGTTCCATCCGGAAAAATCGCAGGCGGTTGGACTGAAAATATTAAAGAATTTTGCGGAGTTAAAATGATTGTCATCCCTGCCATTGATCTGAAAGAAGGAAAGTGCGTCCGTCTGGAACAGGGGCTGATGGATAAGGATACTGTTTTTAACGACAATCCGGGTGCGCAGGCGAGAGCCTGGCAGGATCAGGGCGCCGAACTGCTGCACATCGTCGATCTTGACGGCGCTTTTGCTGGCCAACCAAAGAACAGGGGCGCCATTGAGAATATCATTAATGCCATCACCATTCCTGCTCAACTGGGGGGCGGTATTCGAGATATTGTGACCATTGAGGCGTATCTGTCGTTGGGGCTTTCCCGGGTTATCATTGGCACGGCCGCGCAACGGAATCCTGATCTGGTACGGGAGGCATGTGCGAAATTCCCCGGCAGAATTGTCGTCGGCATCGATGCCAAAGACGGCATGGTTGCGGTACAAGGGTGGGCGGAACTGACCGATATCACTGCAATTGACCTCGCACGAAAATTTGAGGATTTTGGCGTAGCTGCTGTTATCTACACAGATATTGCCCGGGATGGCATGCTTCAGGGACCAAATCTGGAGGCGACCCGGGCGTTGGCTGAGGCAGTTTCTATCCCGGTTATCGCTTCCGGCGGTGTTTCGAGTCTGAAGGATATTGAAAACCTGATGGCCATCGAATCGTCCGGCATTACAGGCGTCATTACCGGAAAGGCTGTTTATACCGGTGCTATCAAGCTGAAAGAAGCAATTGCACTCACCAAAGGACACGCCTGACATGTTGACCAAACGTATAATTCCCTGTCTGGATGTCAAAGGGGGGCGTGTTGTCAAGGGTGTTCAGTTTCTTGAGCTGCGTGACGCCGGTGACCCGGTTGAGATTGCGGAAATGTACGACAGCCAAGGCGCTGATGAGCTCACCTTTCTCGATATTACGGCCTCCAGCGATGACCGTGACATCATTATTGACGTTGTACGACGGACCGCTGAGCGTGTTTTTATGCCGCTTACGGTTGGAGGCGGCATCCGTACGGTTGATGACATTCGCCGCCTGCTCAATGCCGGTGCTGACAAAACATCCATTAACACTGCGGCGGTCGACCGTCCCGAATTTGTCCGTGAAGCGGCAGAACGTTTTGGTTCGCAATGTACGGTTGTGGCTATTGACGCCCGCCGCGTTCCCGGCGAATTACGTTGGGAGGTATATACGCATGGCGGCCGAACACCAACCGGCCTTGATGTTGTTGAGTGGGCGGTCAGAATGGAAGAATATGGTTCCGGGGAAATTCTTCTGACCAGCATGGATTGTGACGGCACCAAGGACGGCTATGATCTGGAGCTGACCCGCTCCGTTGTCGATGCGCTGTCAATTCCGGTAATCGCTTCCGGTGGTGTCGGCAATCTTGATCATCTGTACGAAGGCTTTACCGTCGCGGGAGCGAGTGCCTGTCTGGCCGCTTCGATTTTCCACTATCGAGAGCACACTATCGGAGAAGCAAAGCAGTATCTCCATAACAAAGGGGTCAATGTCCGGCTATGACCGAAGAAAATGATATTCTCCAGGCTGTTTATTCGGTAATCCTCGACCGCAAAGCGAATCCGAGTGACAGCTCATACACAGCGGCCCTTATGCGGGGGGGAATCGACAAGATTCTCAAAAAAATCGGCGAAGAGGCCACAGAGGTTGTCATAGCCGCTAAAGGTGGCGCTGAGCAGGAAATTGTCTACGAATCCGCTGATCTTGTGTTCCACCTTCTGGTGCTTCTCGGACATCAGAATATTAATCCAACTGCGGTCTACGATGAACTCCGCCGTCGGTTCGGAACTTCAGGATTAACAGAGAAAGCCTCACGACCCTTGACCCTTGACCCTTGACCCTTGACCCTTGACCCTTGGTTGTTGGCTTTTTAGTTGACAACGCCGCACTATGTGTTATTGTACACAACTCATTTTTTATTGTTTTTAGATGTTTCCCATATAATTTTGCAACAGGACGGGGGTGATTTCACATGCCGGGAGTAAAAATAAAGGAGAGCGAACCGTTTGAAATGGCACTGAAAAAGTTCAAAAAACAGTGCGAAAAAGCGGGGATTCTCTCAGAAGTTCGCAAACGTGAACATTTTGAAAAACCAAGCATTAAGCGGAAGAAAAAGGCTATTGCCGCTCGTAAAAGAGCTCTTAAAAAGCAACGTAAAATGATTGATTAGTTCCAGTTATTTATCCGGTGGTACAGACTGCATGACATTGAAAGAGCAGTTGAACAATGAGATTCGGACAGCCATGAAGGCGCGGGATAACCTGCGCCTTTCGGCTGTTCGTATGGCATGTGCCGCAATCAAGAATCGCGAGCTTGACCTTCGTGCCGAGCTCGATGATCAGGCAGTTATAGGCGTCTTGACGTCATTGACCAAACAGCGGCGTGAATCAATCAGGATGTACGCGGAAGGAAACCGTCAGGATCTTGCTGACAAAGAGGAGGCGGAACTGGCCGTTCTTCTTGAGTTTCTGCCCACTCAATTGAGCGAGACAGAAATAGACACACTTGTTGCTCAGGTTATTTTAGAGATAGGTGCCGTTGGTGGCAAGGATATGGGACGAGTTATGAAAGCGGTCACTCCTCTCACTTCGGGCAAGGCAGACGGTAAGGCTGTCAGTGATGCCGTCCGGAAGCTTCTTGCGTAATGTGCCGTCTTGATTCGGGAATTTGATTTAACACTGTCAGGGGCTTTCATTACGATGGCCCCTTCTTTGTAAACCGGCCGCGTATTCCCATGAACCTTATTGACATTATCACACTATCGGTACTCTGTTTTTTCGCGATGAAAGGGCTTGTGCGTGGACTCGTCTGCGAAGCCTCTTCTCTGGCAGGCCTGTTGGCGGGTGGCTGGCTCGCCTATCGATTTCACCCGCTGCTCGCCGTACCGATACAGAGTGCACTTCACCTGCCCGCGCACCTTTCGTCGTTTTTGGCTTTTATCATAATACTGCTGACAACCGGAATCTGTGCCCACATCATCGGCAATGTCATAACAGCTGCCGTGCGGCTTGTCATGCTGGGCAGCCTGAATCGGCTTGGTGGCTTGCTTATCGGCTTCTCTGAAGGGGCGCTGCTTCTCTGTATGGTTTTCAGTATTGCATCCTCAGGATATATGCCGGAGAGTGTTCGTAACAGGGTTTATGCCTCGAAATCGGCCACTTTGCTGGCACAGACAGGAGACAGCTTCCTCTCTGAATGGCGTAATTCGACTGGTCAGAAGAAATGATACCTGAGGAAAAAGTTCGAGAGGTTGCCGAACGGATTTCAATCGTTGACGTTGTTTCAGAGTACGTACCTCTGCGCCGTGCCGGCGGTAATTTTCTTGGCCTCTGTCCGTTTCATGCTGAAAAAACGCCGTCATTCAACGTAAACCCGGCGCGCGAGATCTTTCACTGCTTCGGCTGCGGTGCCGGCGGCAACGCGTTTTCTTTTATCATGAAGATGGAAGGGCTCAGTTTTCCGGAAGCTGTCAAGCACCTTGCCAGGAAGTCGGGCATTGAAATTGAGGAACGGCAGCTCACTCCCGCTGAACGAAAAGTGCAGGATGAATATTCCCAGTTTTTACGCATTAACGAGCTGACGGCATCCTACTACCGAGCAATCCTGCTGAACGGTCGGGAGGGTGCACCAGCCCGCGATTATCTCGCCGTCCGCTCGGTCAAGCCTGATATTTCGGAAGCGTTCCGACTCGGTTTTGCCCCTGACCGGCGCGATGGATTGGTGAAGCATCTGAAAAATAACGGCGTCAAACTTGAAACGGCGCTTAAACTCGGTATTATTCGTAAGTCAGATGCCGGTTGGTATGACCTGTTGCGCAACCGTCTGATTTTTCCGATCCGGGATGCCAGAGGTCAGGTCATCGCTTTTGCCGGACGGGTACTTGACGCTTCACTGCCGAAATACATAAACTCACCGGAGTCGCCACTGTATCATAAGAGTTCGGTGCTTTTCGGCCTTGACATGGCACTGCCGTCAATCAGAACGACCGCTGCCGTAATTATTGTTGAAGGATATTTTGACCATCTTGCACTGTACCAGTCGGGGGTACAGAACGTCGTAGCAACCTGCGGCACCGCCTTGACCAGTAGCCATACCGGTTTGATAAAGCGCCATGCAGAGCGGGTTTATACATTGTTTGACAGTGACAGCGCCGGGAAAAAAGCCACCATTCGGTCAATGGAGCTTTTTCTCGAACAACGTATTCCTGCGTATGTCATTGCACTACCTGACGGCGATGATCCGGACAGTTTTCTCGCCACGCACGCAACCGAGGAATTTACGACCCTGCGTGACAAGGCACGACCGGCATTTGAATATTTTGTTCGTACGCTACTAACTGAAACACACCCTGACAGTGTCGATAACAAAGTCCGGATTATTGATGACATTGTGCCCCGTTTTCGCAAAATCGCCGATTCAGTTGAACGCGATTTGTACGAAAAGGAAATCTGCCGGCTTCTAGGCATAACGGTGCATGCGTTCAGAAAACGGATGGGCGGCGGAAAGCTCACTCCCCAGGATACTCCGTTGAACTACACTAAACGGGCTGAGAACGATACCATCCAGGAGACCCTGCTGGCGTTATTGCTGTATTACCCGGACGCACGCTCAGAAATTGTTCGAAGCGGCCTTGAAACATTCTTTACTGATGGCTATCTTGATCTTGCGAGGCTGGTTGTTCATCGTTTAGCCGGTTCTGATGAGACACGGTCACTCGGGAGACTGACCGAAATAACTGAGAATGCTGAGCAACGAACAATTCTCTCCCGGATAATGGTTGCCGATGACTCTATGGCAAATATCGAGTGGCGTTCAGTGTTTGAGCAATGCACTCGGAGCAGTGAGAAAAAACAGCTCGCCTCGATCAAGGAGATTGCTTCCCGTCTGGCAACTGTTGACCCGAATAGTGACGAATATGTTCTGCTGCTGAAACAGGCCGACGCCCTGCGTACACGAAAATCTAAACTTGAACCATAACAGCTGACTTGAGGTAATAACACATGGCAAAGAAAAACATGGACGACGTAAAGCAACTGATCGACATCGGCAAAGAGAAAGGTTTTCTGACCTTTGATGAAGTGAACGATATTCTTCCGCCTGACATTGCCACCGACCAGATTGATGATGTCATGGGCATGTTTGGCGATCTTGACATTGAGATAGTTGATTCCGCCCAGAAGATCAAGATTCCGAAGATGAAAAGTGATCTTGACGAGGATGAAGAAGCGGAAGGTGAATCGGAGGAAGTCGAGTTTGAGCCAGGGTCCATTGGACGCACCAGTGACCCTGTCCGTATGTACCTGCGTGAGATGGGATCTGTTTCGCTTCTTACCCGGGAGGGTGAGGTCGAAATCGCCAAACGGATCGAAGATGGTGAGCGTGATGTTGCCGGGGTCATTCTTAATACTCCCATTACCGTCAAGGAAGTTCTCTCTCTCGGTGACCGGCTGCGCAAATTCCAGATAAACCCTTCAGAGGTCAGCAAGGAAGTCGAAGAGGAAGAGCTTGAGGAAGATGAAGAAGATGTCCAGAAAACCAGAATCCTGGAAGTCATCGATGCGATTGCCGCTCAGGATCAGTTGCTGAAAGAAATTGCCGAATCCGTCGAGTCTGCCAAATCGTCCGCAAAGAAAAAAGAATTCGAGAAAAAGCTACGCGATGAGAAAGATCATCAGGCCGATCTTCTGAAATCATTGCGGCTGAAAGACCGGCATACCAATAAAGTAGCCGAACGCCTGAAAGAACTGTCCGGAAGAGTTGACCGACTTCATGCCGAGTTATCCGATATTGAGACTATTATTCCTCTGGAAAAGCTAAAGCCGCTGCTCGATAAACTACAGAACAACGATGATAAGAGCATAACTGAACTCCATAAACTCAAACTGGATGAAGAAGAAACCGCCGCTGTTGAAAAACGTCTGCGCAGCGCCGCCCGCAAGATTCAGAAAATTGAGCAGGAATCCGGTTTTAAAGCCCGTGACCTGGCTGCGGCACTCAAAGCGATCGAGGAGGGGGAGTGCAAAGCCCGCATCGCAAAAAGTGAGCTGATAGAGGCAAACCTGCGGTTGGTTGTCTCAATCGCCAAAAAATATACCAACCGCGGTCTGCAGTTCCTTGACCTCATTCAGGAAGGGAATATCGGCCTGATGAAAGCGGTTGACAAGTTTGAATACCAACGCGGCTACAAATTTTCCACATATGCAACATGGTGGATTCGTCAGGCCATTACGCGTGCAATTGCCGACCAGGCCCGCACCATCCGTATTCCGGTCCATATGATTGAAACGATCAACAAATTAATTCGTACCAGTCGGCAACTGGTTCAGGAAAATGGCCGTGAGCCGTCTCCGGAGGAGATTGCCGAGCGAATGCAACTGCCCCTTGACAAAGTTCGCAAGGTGCTGAAAATTGCCAAAGAGCCGATTTCTCTTGAAACACCGATCGGCGAGGAGGAAGATTCTCATCTTGGTGATTTCATTGAGGACAAAGGGGTTATTTCTCCGATAGAAGCGGTCATAAAAAACAATCTTTCGGAAAGCACCGCAAAAGTTCTTGCAACGCTGACACCACGAGAAGAAAAAGTGCTTCGCATGCGGTTTGGCATTGGCGAAAAAAGTGACCATACCCTTGAAGAGGTCGGACAGGATTTTGAAGTCACCCGTGAACGTATCCGTCAGATTGAAGCGAAAGCATTACGTAAACTGCGCCATCCGAGTCGCAGCAAAAAACTAAAAAGTTTTGTAGATTAGGAAGTTCGCTATGAAAAAAATCACACCATGTATCAGGTTCTTCGTTCTTTGTTTCTGTATGGTTTTAACTCAGTTTGTCCCTGCATTTGCAGCCGAGATTGACGATTCCGCCGTATTTATTGAAGCCTTCAATGCATACCAGCAAAAAGATTTTCTGCTGACAGTTGAAAAGTGCGACCAACTGAATGAGGCTTTTCCCGATTCACCTCTCCGTGATGTAGCCCTTCTGCTTGCTGCACGGGCCAACCTCAAAGCAGGTGACAATGAGCGTGCAGCAAAATCGGCTGGACTTTTCCTGAGTGAATTCCCGGGAAGCAGTTTAAAATCATCCGTTGAAGATGAGTTGAAAACATTGGTGGAACGCCACAAAAAAGGGGAAACTCTGGCTGCAGACAAAACTCTGCGTGCATCCGCCCGTAAAGTCCGTGCTGAGAGAGCTCAGGCTGAACAGGAACGACTGGCTCTCATAAAACAGGAAGAAGAGCGGTTGGAAAAAGCTCGCCTGCTGGCCGAACAGCGTGCCAAAGAAAGCATAAAAGCTGACATTGCCTGGCTTGACGATGGCAGAACGGTTAGAGCCGGCAGCACCGGTGCCGTACCGTTTGAAATTTCAAGCAGAGCGAAAGAGAGTGAGGAATTTCTGCTGACGGTTTCCTCTGCCAAAGAGTACGATACTTCTTTGGTTAAGGCCGGCGCTCCGCACGAAACGGTAGCTCGTGTGCTCCTCGCCCCCGGTGAAACATTCAAGGGGCAGGTCAACCTCAGGATGCCTGCAGGAGCCGTTGATGGCCATCGCACGGTTCTGACAATAAATGCCGTATCAGCACGCTTCAGCGATGTCAGCTTCAGGAAAGAAGTTATTGTTACCAGCTCTGCACCGCTCGTTCGTGCCGTTGCAAAACTGGCAAAACAGAAAGTAGCACCGGGAGAAAAACTCCGCTATCGTGTTACAGTGCTGAACGTCGGCTCCCAGCCGGCCGAAGACCTTGCCGTTCGACTGAGACTGCCGCAACAACTTGATTTACAGAATGCTCCGGATACCCTGTTTACACGCGAAGCAGACGGTACAATGGTCTTTAAGGTTGAGCAGCTCGGTATCGGGAGACTGTCAGAGATAACTCTTGATGTGCAGGTGCGCAAAAACAGCGTTCCCGGACAGGAACTGCGGGGACAGGTCGAAATTACCAATAACACCCTGCACAACAAGGAAATCTTTACTGCAACAGCATCTATTGTTGTACCATAACAAGAAATTCAAAAGACAGAACAACACCGTTGTATATCTTTTTGCGGGGCAACGTTGCCGCCCTCTTCATCACAAAACTTATGAGAAAATAACAAAGCCGTTCCGGTAAACCGGAACGGCTTTGTTATTCGTTGTGTGCGAGACAGCATGGAGCATATTCATGAAAATGGGCAATGGTATTGTAAGATTCGGTTAGACACTCCCTTTGGTGAGGTTTATGATCCCCTCAAAACTTTTAAAAAGTTCCGGGTTAAATGCACCGCCTTTTGCCTCGGAAGCCATTGTCTGTAATGCTTCGGCATGCGGAGCCGCTTTTCGGTATGAACGGTCCAGAGTTAATGCGCTGTAAACATCACAAATCGCCGCTATCTGGGCACTGCGAGGGATATTATCTCCTTTGAGGCCAGTCGGGTACCCGTTGCCGTCAAAGCGCTCATGATGATGGCGGATAATAGTCAGTGAGACCTCGTTAAATTTTCCGGTGTTTTTAAGGAACTCGTAGCCTTTTTGCGTGTGTTGCTTAACTTTGTAATACTCCACATCAGACAAGGCGTCAGGCTTATCAAGAATTTTGTCGGTAATAAAGATCATGCCGTAATCATGTATGAGAGAACCGACACCGACATCAAGCATTTCATCAGCATCAACAGCAAACAGTTTTTCGTGCATGAGCAGACTGAGAGCAGTTACCTGGACACTGTGGGCAAATATGTAAAAATTGTGGCCGGCAACGGCCTGCAGTGCTTCATAGGTGTGCGAGGAGGTTGCCACAAATGACATAATGTGCTTGATAAGATTGCGACTGCGCTCCAGATTGGCCGCCGTCTCAGGCGATTCGAACATGTCGATGACGCAGTTTGCCGAAGTCTGATAGAGAATCTTCCCCTTGGTCGTATCATCTATGTCGTCTCTTGCGAGAATTTCCGTAAGGTGACTCTCAAGGTAAGTATTGATCTCATCCATGTCGCCTGTCCGTATATAGACAAACGAGGTAAAACTCCGTTCAAGTCTCTGGCGATCGTCACGAGTGAAACTTCTGCTGCCGTCCTTGTACAGAACATAATTATCACCGCTCTTTATAAACATGGCAACCGGCGGAAAATATGACGGGTCGATAGAGTCGATGCTAATAGGTCGCCAGTAATTATCGTTCATTTCGGCTATCCTTATGCTGAAACCAATCATTAATTGAAGCAATATCTACACCTGATCATGCGACAAGTACAAGATTTTTTTTGCTGCCCGGACAGCTATGCTTTTCTGTTGAGGTACGTCACAATCAGCCTGCTTTCAACACTGAGGCGCATCAGCAGCGGCAGCAGCGCAGCCAGAAAGATGATGCCGCAGCCAAGCAATTCCCGCCCGTTCAGCCTCTCCTTCAGAATAAAGAAGCCGGCGATCAGACTCCAGACCGGATCAAGTGTGTAAATCAGCCCTGCTCTTGTAGCGGTTACATAGCGCTGGAATATGTTCTGCAGGGTGAAACAGAGCACTGTCGGAAAAATGGCACAGTACACAACCGATATGAGTGCGGGGGGAGTGATCGTAAAAGGTGACAGTGGAAGCAGCAGCGTAGCAGCTCCGGCAAGCAAAGAAACAGTGACAAACTGGACGAGCGTGACCAGGTAGACGTCATCATCCTTTAGGACTTTGGATACGGAAATGATGTGGCAGGCGATCAGAAAGGCACAGAAGGTTGAAAGGAGATCGCCTCGATTGAAACCGCCTGCACCACCAGTTGCCAAAAGAACAATGCCTGCGACAGCCAGAGCGATTCCGCCCATGTTGACTTTTCCAATCCTGTCGCGCCAGATGATTTTTGTTATCAATGGAATAAAGAGAACAAAAAGGTTATTAAGAATGCCGGCCCGAGAGATGCTGGTTCCTTGCACACCAAACACAAAGCTGAGATTGGTTACTCCCAGTGCTATGCCGACCAGGGCACCGCGGGTGATCGTGCCTGAATCGAGGTGCTTCAGTCGCCGGGAGCAGACTATCAGCATGATCAGCGTGGCCAGAATAAAGCGGGTCAGCACGAACAGCTGCGGCGGTATGGTGGCAATACCGATTTTGGTAAAGAGAAAGCTGCCACCCCAGAAAAAGGTTGTTAGCACCAGAAAAAAATATACCCGGCTGGTTGGTGGTATAGGTGGCATTGTCATGCCGGCATATTCTTTCCGGCCGAGAGAGTAGCGAGATACTCATCTATGACAGGTAGGTCTGCGGTAGCCCAATCAAGCTCCAGCATGCGATGCGGATGTATCCACTGCAATGCGTGATGTTCATGCAGGGTGATGATACCGCCTGTCAATCGGGCAGTAAACGGATGCAGGGTGACAGTAACGTCCGGATAGCTGAAAGTTGATGGAGAAAGTGCCCTGTCAAGCACAACAGTAACACCCAACTCTTCCATAAGCTCCCTGGCCAGACACTCATCAGGTGTTTCACCACTCTCAATCTTGCCTCCGGGAAACTCCCACTTAAACGGCAGCGTCATGTCAGCGTTCCGCTGGGCAGCAAGAACATTTCCATCCCGTTCAATGATTGCGCAGGCTACCTGCAGGTGGCGTTTCATAACGCGCCCTTCTCTGTTGTGAGAACCTGTTTGGGTTGTGATAACGGTTCATCACCTTTCAAATCGTGCAAACAGTGCTGATCATCGATACAAAATGCGATTGACGTTTTATTGGTAATAACATATTGTTTTCCCCGCGTCAGCCAGAATCAGCACCTGTCCTGGCAGTATTACTGGCGTATTCCGGAGAGTTATGCAATGTTTTTAAAGGTTACCGATCTTGCCGCCGCTATCGGCGTTGATGAAAAATCAGTCGTTGGGTGGATAAAAAACAAGGGGCTCCCCGCTCACAAGCGGGATGATCGTTACCAGGTCAACCGGATCGATTTACTCGAGTGGGCTACCACCCACGGGATCACAATTCCGCCGGATATTTTTGCCGACAACAATGAAAATCCTGACCGGCCGCTGCTGTCAGATGCGTTGCTTCATGGAGGAATTTTTTTTGATCTGCCGGGAAATACCCCTGAAATAGCACTGCGTGAGGTCGTTTCGCGCCTCAAACTACCACCGGGACTCGACCCGGAATTTCTGCTGCATACCTTGCTAGCCCGTGAGGCGCTTGGCTCTACTGCGTTCGGTAACGGCATCGCCATCCCGCACGTCCGTAACCCGATAGTCGGACAGACGAGTGAGTCGGCCATCAGCCTCTGTTTTCTCAAAAACCCAATCGATTTTGATGCCATTGACGGGAAACCGGTGACCATTCTCTTTACTCTGGTAACTCCCAATGTCAAGGCGCATCTGCATTTGCTGGCAAAGCTGGCTTTTCTGCTACATGACAACGGTTTTCAAACCTTGCTGCATCGCCCCGGCTCAGAAGCTGAAATCATGGCGGCGGTGTGCGCGCTGGAGGAAACTACTCTACGGAGGTAATGCACCATGGCGCAGGAGTTGGTCTCCCCGAGTACACTGATTTTTACCGCCACACTGCTGGCCGCCTTCTCCGGAGCCCTCCTGCTGGTCCCCCGGTTTCTGAATGCCTCCCGTGGACAACTGTTGGCAACAGTCGCCATGCTGACAGCCTCCGTTTTGGGGCTGACCGGCAGCGTTGCAGTTCTGTTGTCAGGTCGTACCGAACTTTTTCAGCTCTCCTGGACGCTCCCCTTTGACCAGCCCGAAATCGGTATTGATCCCCTCTCCGCCTGGTTTCTGCTCCCTATTTTTCTTATCCCCGGTTGCGCTGCACTCTATGCCCGCAGCTACTGGCACGCCGATAATTACCCACATAACGTTCGTAAAACAACCTTCTTTTTCGGCCTGATGTCCGGTTTTATGGGTGCTGTAACAGTCGCGCGTGACGGCATCACCTTCCTGTTTGCCTGGGAGATCATGGCGCTTGCAGCCTATTTCCTGGTAGCAACCGAGGATGAAAAGCCCGAGGTCAGCCAGGCCGGCACACTCTACCTGATCACGACTCACATCGGTACCCTTGGTCTGTTTGCACTCTTTTCCCTTCTGACTCTGACCGTAGGAACATGGCTCTTCCCTGCAGTTGGATCACTTGATGCCTCTTCACCAATAGCGTCAGCGCTGTTTCTGACAGCACTCTTTGGCTTTGGCATGAAAGCCGGCATCATGCCGTTCCATATCTGGCTCCCCTCGGCGCACGCTAATGCCCCCAGCCATGTCTCGGCAGCCATGTCGGGCGTTATTCTCAAGGTCGGCATCTATGGAATCATCCGTACCCTCTCCTTTTTCCATACTATACCACTCTGGTGGGGCGCGCTGGTGCTCCTCCTCGGAGTCGTGTCGGGTATCTCAGGCGTTGCTTTTGCCATTGGTCAGCATGATTTGAAGCGGCTTCTGGCGTATCACAGCATCGAAAACATCGGCATCATTTTCATGGGGATTGGTGTGGCGCTGATCGGCCAGACAATCGGTTCCCATCCCATGGTCATACTGGGGTGTGCCGGTGCGCTGCTGCATGTTCTCAATCATGCCACCTTCAAGGCGCTGCTCTTTCTGGGAGCCGGGTCAGTGATCCATGCGACCGGCACCCGTGAAATTGATCTGATGGGGGGCGTAGCCCGACGCCTTCCCTACACGGCCCTGCTGTTCGGCGTCGGTGCCGTTGCAATTTGCGGTTTGCCGCCGCTGAATGGTTTTGTCAGTGAACTACTGATATATCTCGGCTTTTTCCGTGGTATCCAGGAAAGCGGCGTGGCTGCCGCTGCTACTGCTCTGGCCGCTCCTGCCCTGGCGGTGGTTGGCGGTCTGGCTGTGGCCTGTTTTGTCAAGGTGTACGGTATCGTGTTTCTTGGAGCGCCGAGAACAGAAGAACATGCCGCGCACCACGAGGCCGGGTGGCAGATGCTGGCGCCAATGACAGTTCTGGCGCTGGTCTGTGCGGTGATCGGTCTGGCTCCGGCACTCCTGGGGGGGCTGCTTCAGCGCGCTACTCTGACAATCTTCCCGCTGACGGCACCTCTCGACACACTGGAGCAACTCACCTCTCTTGCGCCGCTGACGTCAGTGTCGCTGATGGGAGTATTATTGCTGGTCATTCTTGGGTTGCTGCTGCCTTGGTACCTCCGTCGGCTGAGGTCCGCCCCGCAGGGGGCGACCGTTACCTGGGGGTGCGGCTATCAGCGCCCCGTTGCACGGATGCAGTACAGCGCGTCATCTTTTGCAGAGCTGCTGACCGGCCTGTTCGCCTTTGTACTCAAACCGCAGGTTCACCGGCCCGGCGTTGCCAGAGGCATCTTTCCATCCGTCACCAACTTTCACAGCCACGTACCGGAGGCGGTACTTGAGCTGATCTATACTCCTGCTCTGGAGCGACTCTACGCGCGTTTCCAGCCGATCCGCCACATGCAGAACGGCATCCTTCAGCAATATGTCCTGTATATCCTCATTACGCTGGTAGTGCTGTTTTTAAGTGACTATTTGTAAGGGATCCGCATGCCCGCAGCTCTCGACATAGCCGGTTTTTCGGTGCTGCTGCTCCTGGTGCTGGCCGTAGCTGCGCCGCTGTTTCGGCCGGTTCGCACACTCCAGATTACTCTTGTGTTTTCTTTGGCTGCGGTGGCATCCCTGGCTGCGGTAGTAGCCGGGGTGATGACGGTGGCAGATGGTTCAGTGGCCTCTGCAGCCATGACGCTTGGTCTCCCGGGACTTCCCTTTCATCTGCGCCTTGACCCGCTGGCCGGTTTCTTTCTGGTCGTCATCGGCCTTATGGGTTTCTTCGTTTCGATCTATTCGATCGGCTACGTCAAGGGATATGGCGGCCAGCGCTCGATGACGCAGATGATCTGTTTTTACACGCTCTTTCTGGCCGGTATGCTGCTGGTGGTGCTGGCTGATGATGCCTATTTCTTTCTGGTGGCGTGGGAGTTGATGGCGGCCGCCTCATATTTTCTTGTCATGTATGAAGATGAAAAGGGAGAAAACCGGCGCGCCGCCTTTCTCTATCTGCTGATCGCCCATGTCGGTGCGCTTGCTATTCTGCTGGCCTTCGGCGTCATGGCGGGGCAGAGCGGCCGGCCGGTCTTCGACGGCTACACCTTCGATGCCATGCGCACGGCACAGCTCACTCCCGGCTGGGCTGCGGCCGCCTTCTTTCTGGCCTTTTTCGGTTTTGCCGCCAAGGCCGGTGTGATCCCGCTGCATGTCTGGCTGCCGGAGGCGCATCCGGTAGCTCCTTCCAACATCTCGGCCCTGATGAGCGGCGTCATGCTCAAAACCTCCATCTACGGTATCTGCCGCTTTGCCTTTGACTTTATCAAGGAGTTCCCCTGGTGGTGGGGGGGGATCGTGCTGGTACTGGGACTGATCTCGGCGGTCATGGGAGTGCTGTATGCCCTGATGCAGCACGATCTGAAGCGCCTTCTGGCCTATCACTCGGTTGAAAATATCGGCATCATCCTGATCGGGCTGGGGCTGTCGATGATATTTGCCGCCTTTCATCTGCCGACTCTGGCCGCTCTGGCGCTGGTTGCCGCCCTGTATCACACCCTCAACCATGCCGTGTTCAAGGGGCTGCTCTTCATGGGTGCCGGAGCGGTGCTGCACGCCACTCACGAGCGAAACATGGAGGAGATGGGCGGGCTGATCCATCGCATGCCCTGGACGGCACCGCTCTTTCTGGTCGGCTGTGTCTCCATCTCGGCACTGCCTCCCTTCAACGGTTTTGTCTCGGAATGGCTGACCTTTCAGGCTTTCCTGCTTTCACCATCGCTGCCGCATCCTCTGTTGAAGCTGCTGATCCCGTTGGGGGCTGCGATGCTGGCACTGACCGGGGCACTGGCTGCGGCCTGCTTCGTCAAGGTCTTCGGAGTCGTCTTTCTGGGGCAGTGGCGCGGTCACCAGAAGCGTGAGCGCATTCATGAAGTCGGTCCGTCCATGCGTGCCGGTATGCTGCTGGCGTCAATTTCCTGCCTGCTCCTCGGGATTTTTCCGACCTGGGTCATCGGATGGCTCGATACAATCCCGGAACAGCTCTGTGGCGGCAGATTGGCAGAGTCTGCCGGAAAATTCGGCTGGATGTGGCTGACGCCGATAGCCCACGGGCGCGCTTCCTATTCCGGCCCGATGGTTTTTATCGGGATTCTGGCGGTGGTCGCTGTGACCTGGCTGCTGCTGCATGCCCGTGCGACCAGCTCCCGGCGTGTGCCAATCTGGGATTGCGGTTTTGCCAGGTTGACACCCCGTATGCAGTATACCGCCTCCGCCTTTTCCATGCCGATCCGGCGAGTCCTCGGTTTTCTGTTTGCGGTGCGCGAACAGGTAGAGGTAGTACCGCACACCAACCACCCCTCTCTCCCCGGCAGCCTGCAGTATCGCCTGCGGATCAGAGATCGTTTCTGGAACTGGCTCTACGTGCCGCAAGGTGATGCGGCCTACTGGATAGCGCGTCAGGTCGGCAAGCTGCAGCAGGGGCGCATCCAGATTTACCTGCTCTATTCCTTTGTAACCCTGATTGTTCTGCTGGTGTTTCTGGGATGAGCCTTCATCCGTTTGTCATAGAACTGCTTCAGTTCGCTCTGCTGCTTGGTCTGGCGCCGGCCTTTGCCGGGTGGGTGAAAGTCTTGAAGTGCCGGGTCCAGGGGCGAACGGCGCCCGGGATTTTGCAACCGTACCGCGACATCCGGCGGCTGTTCGGCAAGGATATCGTTCTGGCTGAAAACGCATCGTGGCTCTTCCGTTTCACCCCCTATCTGACATTCGGGGTGACAGCAATTGCGGCCGGGATTATTCCACTGATTTCGGTTGACCTGCCGCTGTCGGCAACTGCTGACGTCATCGCCCTGGTGATGCTGTTCGGGATCGTGCGCTTCTTTACAGCACTGGCCGGGATGGATATCGGCACCGCCTTTGGAGGTATGGGGTCAAGCCGCGAGATGACCATCGCGTCACTGGCAGAACCGGCCATGCTGATGGCTATTTTTACGGTCTCACTGGCGAGCAATTCCACCTCGCTGACCCAGATGGTCTCGGTCATGGCGCACTCGGAATTTGTCATCCGTCCGTCTCTCGCCTTCGCCCTGGCGGCTTTTATTCTGATTGCTCTGGCAGAAACCGGCCGCATTCCGGTTGACAACCCTGCTACCCATCTGGAACTGACCATGATTCATGAGGCGATGATCCTCGAATATTCGGGGCGTCACCTGGCCCTCATCGAATGGGCCGGCATGATGAAGTTGACGCTCTTTTTTGCCCTTGGAATTGCCGCTTTCTGTCCCTGGGGCATCGCGACCGGTGGTGATACCGGCTTGCTGCTGCTTGCGCTTGTGGCGCTGGCCGCCAAACTGGTCGTCGGGGCATGTATCATGGTGCTGATCGAAACCGGTCTGGCCAAGTTGCGCATTTTTCGTCTCCCCGAGTTTCTGGGAAGTGCCTTTCTGCTGGCAACGCTCGGCATGATCGCCTTCTTCATTCTGGAGTAACGACATGACCCACACCTTTGCAGCCCAGTTAAACAGCCTTCTGGCGGCCCTGATACTGCTGAGTGCCTTTGCCCTGCTGGCCCAGCGCAAGATCATGGGACTGGTGCATATTTTTGCCTGGCAGGGCTTGTTACTGTCACTGAGCACGGCGGTCATCGGCTATGCCAGCGGTGAACACCATCTGTATATCTCCTCACTCCTGACGCTCGGAATGAAGGTCATTCTGCTCCCCTATATTCTCTACAAGCTGGTGCACAAGCTGAAGATCCATCGCGATATCGAGGCGGTTGTCAATGTTCCCACTACCATGCTGCTCGGCATCATACTGGTCGTCTTCAGTTATCACCTGACGGCGCCGATCCGGGAACTCTCCAATCTGATGACCCGCTCCACCCTCGCGGTCGCATTGGCGACGATCATGCTGGGGATGTTGATGATGGTGACCCGCCGCCATGCCGTGACGCAGATTCTGGGATTTCTGGCCATGGAGAACGGCCTGTTCTTTGCCGCCACCAGTGCCACCTACGGCATGCCGATGGTCGTGGAGCTGGGGGTGGCGCTCGACCTGCTCATTGCGGCCTTTATCTTCGGTATCTTTTTCTTTCATATCAATACCACCTTTGAGAGTCTCGATGTGGAGCAGATGGCAAAATTGAAGGAGACGGATTGAAATTTTGACTCCCGCCATAATGTGGATTATTATAGCTATATATATCCACATCACTAAGAGGTGACTATGAGAACAATTCAGATGACGTTGGATGATAACCTGGTGGACGACGTAGACAATGTTGTAAAACAACTCAAAACGACCCGTTCCGCTTTTACCAGAAAAGCCTTACAGGAGGCCATTAAGCGGGTGAATATCGCCATGCTCGAAAAAAGCCATAAAAATGGATACGAGCGATTTCCCACCGGAACAAATGAATTCAGTGTTTGGGAATCCGAGCAGGAATGGGGTGATGAATGAAGCGGGGCGAAGTACGATGGTACAAATTCATTGCACCCGACAAAAAACGCCCCGTGGTTATTCTGACAAGGAACTCCATTCTGGAATATATGAATGAGGTTACCATTGCGCCGATAACATCAACCGTAAGAGACATTCCGAGCGAAGTATTTTTATCAAGGCAGGACGGAATGAATACCAACTGCGCCATAAACTGTGACCACATCCAGACCGTTTCAAAATCAAAAATCGGTTCGGTAATTACTGCGCTTTCAAAAGAGAAGTTGATTGAAATACAGAAGGCTGTCGGTTTTGCGTTAAATTTGTAGCGGGGGGAAGGGCGTAGGTGGCGGGCTTGGATAAGAGGAACAAGGCAATCAATGATTCTGGTGCGGTCTTTTTGTATTGAATAAAAATACAATTGTACGGCGAGGCGATGCAGTTGAACAGAGTTTGTTGATGAGCTGCGTGCGGATGTGCTGGTCTGGCTCAAGAAGAATCATCAGGCATTGTGTGCTGAACACGTTTGAAGTCAATGGGCTGTTTTGTTGGTGTCGGGGGCTAACCGATCTTTTTTTTCTAGCGTATTTTCATGTTCATAGTCTAAATATCCATATTAGGCAGATCACCGGTTCACGCGCGCGTGGGGCTGGTCAACAAGTTGTTCGCTTATAGGATTAATTGGATAAACAATGGCTACAGCCCGGCAGCACCACTACATCCCTCAATTTTACCTAAAAGGATTTGCGAGAAAACCGCATAAGACTGCAAAAGTATATGTTTTTGACCTGCACAAAGGAGCGTGGCTTCCGCATCCGACAAATCCAAAGAATATCGGAACCGTACGCGACTTTAACAGGATAAATGCTGAAAATTTGCCGCCTGATTCGCTTGAAACATCCCTGTCTGCTTTTGAAACTGAAGCAGCAAGAGTTATCCGGTATATATGTGAAAAAAGAGAAATGCCTGAAGCTGATGAGTGGCTATGTACGGTCAACCTGATTGCGTTGTTGTCAGTTAGAAACCCACGTGTGCGTGAAGGGCACGCTGATTTTGTCAAGCAGATTGCCGAGCAAATTACAGGTCTTACTCTAGCCACAAAAGAACGATGGGAATCCTCTGTAAAACAAATGAAGGAGGATGGTTATGGCACTGATCTCCCTGATATATCGTACGAGGAAATGCTTAAGTTTTATGAAGAAAAAAGATACGACATAAAAGTTGGAAATGGACTCTTTATCCCCGCAGAATTTCATGCGCTTGAAACGGTTATTAATACTTTGCAGGCAAGAAAATGGACATTGCTAGTAGCTGATGACTGTGCAGGCCATTTTGTTTGCTGCGATCATCCGGTAAGGCTCAGGTGGAGTGATCCAGCAGGTGAAAAATGCTTTCCCCCAGGGCATGCAGTGGCAGGGACCGAGATTGTCTTTCCTCTGTCAAAGGAGTTAGTACTTATTGGGACATTTGAAGGTTCACAAAGAAAAATCATCGCTGACAGAAAAGTCATTGCCATGGTCAATACTGCCATTATCGAAGGAAGCGACCGACAAATCTACTCTCCGATCAATGAGTTTGAATTCTATTCAACGGATGGAATGATATTGAATTCAAGTGATGTTTTACGTCATTTCAAGCGAATCGATCATAAGAGACCTAGTAGGAAAAGATGAGCGAACATGGGGATACACCAGTCAAGCTGGTAATCCCCAGAACCGATAAACCCGGAGGGATCTGTCCTTGATATGAGACATTTGTTGCGATTGAGGCACGGATGAAAACATCTGCCCAACCTGCGGAGCTGTTCTGGAATATAACGAGGAGACCGGTGAGGAACGTTGCTCGGAGTGCGGGTGAGTAGAAAAAGTCTGGATGTATAATGACGTCGCTATTGCTAAGTAAGAAAGGAGCATCACATGCAAAAATTAGATAGAATCACCATTGATCCCGAACAAATGAACGGTCAACCGTGCATCCGTGGAATGCGGCTCACCGTCAAGCGCGTACTTGATTCGCTGTCGATTTATCCGGACAATACCGAACTATTCAAAGAATATCCGGAACTTGAGAGTGAGGATATCAGACAGGTTTTGGCGTATGCAGCGCTGACAATGGACGATTCCATTACCATGCTTGACGAGGCTGCCTGATGAAGTTGCTCCTCGATCAGGGATTGCCGATAACATCAGCAGCAATCCTGCGTGACGCAGGCTGGGATGTTGTGCATACTGCAGAAGTCGGTCTCAACAGGTCAAAGGATAGTGAAATTCTTACTATCGCCAAACAACAAGGGCGTACGGTCGTTACACTTGATGCAGATTTTCATGCTTTGCTTGTTTTGCAGGGGGCGATTATGCCTTCAGTCGTCAGGGTTCGTATTGAAGGACTCCGGTCTAACGAAATGGCGAAACTATTGCTACGAGTGTTGGCAACTATCAAGGACAAATTGCTGGCAGGAGCAATGGTGACAATTACTCCTCGATCCGTAAGAGTGAGAAATCTCTGGAAGTAAGGGCGCCAATTGGGCCAGTGGCAAATAAGGTCATGGGCTTGACCGAAAAGCCGCCAGCACAGCGCCCACAACGTTCTATCTGCAAATCGCACAGGTATATCAGCATGAAAAAGAAACCAAAAAAGCGAATACCCGAACAGATTCCCACCGATAGCGATGAGCATTTTGCCTATATCGCCGGATATACTGAGGGCGGTGCGCCCTATGGCGTTACATGGGAAGAAATGGAAGCTGTCGAACGTTCCGTCGCTGCGCCGCGCTCCGTGGAGCTGATGAAACAGGGGGGCGCCGGTTTCCCTGAACGACATCGTTCAGGAGATGCAGATCATTTTCGATACAATGACGGTATATTTCAAACGCAGTACCGGGGAATTCATAACGGTCTCCGATGAGTATATCCATGCCGCCGAATGTGACGAATCGCTGGATGACCGACCGGAATGGGAGCAGGATGCTATCCGAATGACTGCGGATGTCCTGGCTCGCGAGGATGACGGCGACTATGTCCCGCTACCTTCACGATACGACATACACGAATATTCCGTCATGGAACGTTTCTGCCGCACGGTCTCAAATCTGAAGGTTGCGAATGATCTGTTCCGTTCCATTACCGGGAGAGGAGCGTTCCGCAGGTTCAAGGACGCCATTCGCAGGCATGGCGTCGAGGATGGTTGGTATCGGTTCAGGGATGAGGAGTACAAAGTGATTGCCCGTGAGTGGTGTGAGGAAAATTGCATAACCTGGCGGGAATGATGCCGCCCATTATGGAAAGGTAACTTCTACAGATGCCATTTGTAAAAGAACAAAACTCCGTCTGCAAGACGGCTTTATCAGATCTGCAGGGCGCGTGGCAGTTTTTGAGAGACGAGGTGGTGAAGTGCCACCCATTCCAAGATTCTGACCGCCTTCTGTTCCAAATTGACGAAGCCATGAGTTGGGAGGCTGTTAGAGATTTGGAGTACATGCGCAAAACAGTGCTGATCATTCGCAATATTGCTGTTCAAGCAAAAGCGCCGGCAGAAGTCGTCGAGTCATTGGCTATGTTCAGCAAAGTTTGGAAGAAGTCTTTGAGGCGATAGCAGAAGGAAAGATTCGCTGAGGAAGTATCCGTTCGGACGGTCAAACCGAAAACCGAAGATGCAAACATTTGTGTTAATAGGGACATTGGGGACATATATGAAACAAATGGGACACGGCACAATGAGGGGAAGTGACTAGACAATGATCCTCCTCTCTCTCCTCGGCATATCGATCCTGGTGGCGCTGATTCTGGCCTTTATCGGCGATTGGCGCTTTGCGCCCGAGGTCAACATCGGCGGCTCGCTGCTGACCTTCATCGTGTCGCTGGTTCTGGCGCTGCAGGTCTATCACGAGGGGGGGAGCATTTCCGGTTCTGCCTACTTCTTTGTCGATTACCTGAATATCTCCCTGGTCGTCCTCACCACCCTGGTTTCAACCACGACCGCCGTCTTCAGCCGCCGCTACATGCGGGTCGAGCGGGAACATGGACGGGTCGGCCACTGGCGGATGCGTTTTTATCACGCCATGTTTCAGCTCTTCATCTTCGCCATGCTGATCGCTCTGGTGACCAACAATTTCGGCGTGCTCTGGATCTCGATGGAGCTGGCGACGCTGGCGACTGTCCTGCTGGTGTCGCTCTACCGGACCCCGACCGCAATCGAGGCGGCCTGGAAGTATTTCATACTCTGCGGCGTCGGCATCGCCCAGGCACTCTTCGGTACGGTGCTGCTCTACTTTGCCGCCGAACGGGTACTGGGGGCGGGGGGTAATGCATTGCTCTGGACCAACCTGAGCCGGGTCAGCAGTCAGCTCGACCCGACCGTCATGCGCCTCGCCTTTGTCTTTCTGATGGTCGGCTACGGCACCAAGGCCGGTCTGGTGCCGCTGCATAACTGGCTTCCGGATGCCCATAGCGAGGGGCCGACCCCGGTTTCGGCGGTGCTCTCCGGTCTGCTGCTCAATATCGCCCTGTACGCCCTGATCCGCTGCAAAGCGCTGGTTGATGGTTCCCTCGGCAGCGGGTTTGCCGGAAACATCATGATGGGTTTCGGCCTCCTCTCACTGCTGACGGCGGCTTTCTCCATGCTGCGGCAAAAAGACATCAAGCGCCTCTTTGCCTACTCCTCCATTGAGCATATGGGGATCGCCACCTTTGCCTTCGGTCTCGGCGGGCCGATCGCCACATTCGGCGGAGTTCTCCATATGATCGTCCATAGTCTGGCCAAATCGGCCACCTTTTTCAGTGTCGGCCATGCTGCCCAGATGCACGGCACCCAGGAAATGTCCCATATCCGCGGTCTGATCAGGGGTAATCCGGCGGTCGGGTGGGGGATGTTTCTGGGGGTAATGGCGCTGGCCGGCATGCCCCCCTTCGGGATCTTTACCAGTGAATTCCTGATCCTTACCGCCACCATGAAGGATGCGCCGTACCTTGCGCCGTTGCTGCTGCTGGGACTGACGGTGGCTTTCGCCGCGCTGTTCCGCAAGGTGCAGCCGATGGTGGCGGGGCTGATACCGGCGGGACAGAAGCCGCTGACGGCCGCCAATATCCCGGTGTTTCTTCATCTGGCGCTGGTGCTGCTTCTCGGGATCTACCTCCCCGGATTCCTGGCGAACTGGTTCCATCTGGCGGTGGAGATATTGAAATGAGCACCCAGCATACAAAGGAATTACACAGGTGAACCTGCTCCGCGATACCATCATGAATCATTTTGCCACGAACGCCACTCTCTGCGGTGACTGCTATCCCGTCGCCATCCCCCAGATACTGGTTCCTCGTGAGCAGTTTGACGATATCGGCTGGCTGATGAAGGATGTCGGCGCTCGTCTCGTTGCCGAATGGGGTGTCGATGAAACTCCTCTGGGGCGGCAGTATGCGGTGCTAGCCTGTTTTGCCCGGGAAACCGAATATCTGCTGCTCCGCTGCAACATTCCACATAATGACCCCACATTCCCCAGCTTATCAAAAAAACTGGCACCTGCCTTCCGCTTTGAGCGACAGATCATGAGTCTCATGGGGTTGACTCCGACCGGTCATATCCATTCAGATCTGCGCCCCTGGATCAAGCATGAGGATTGGCCGGTCGACGCCTGGCCGCTGCGCAAGTCCTTTGCCGCCGGTCAACGAATGCCGCGTGTGGATGGGGACTATGCCTGGGTGCGAGCTGAAGGCGAGGGGGTCTACGAGATTCCGGTAGGGCCAGTGCATGCCGGGATCATTGAACCGGGGCATTTTCGTTTTCAGGCAATGGGAGAAGATATTCTCAATCTGGAGGAACGGCTCGGCTATACGCACAAAGGGATTGAAAAACGCTTTGAACAGCTGTCATGGAATGACGGTGCACAGTTGGCCGGAAGGACATCAGGTGATTCAACGGTAGCCCACGCATTAACCTACTGCAGGGCACTTGAGACGTTGACCGGGCAGAGTATTCCTTCCCGGGCCGCTTGGCTGCGAGCTATCATGCTTGAGTTGGAACGGATTGCCAACCATCTGGGTGATGTTGGCGCCATTGCCAATGATGCTGCCTTTACCTTTTTTTTCTACCAGTTCATGCGTCTTAAGGAGCTGCTCCTGCGCATTAACAAGCGCCTGTTTGGGCATCGATATCTGATGGATCTGATCGTTCCGGGGGGAATTGCCGTCAATCCAGCAGATGAAGGGACCGCTTCACTAGGACGGGAATTGACAGATTTACTGAAAGAGTTTGAGCGGATCGTAAACATGTATGACCTGAACGCATCATTGGATGATCGCCTGCGCGGAACCGGCATATTGACGGCAAAGACTGCCCGCGAGCTCGGCACGGTCGGCTACGTTGCCCGAGCCAGCGAGCAGGCTCTGGACTGCCGCATTCAGGCCCCTTTCAGCCCGTATGACCGGTTTCCACCACATGTAGTTGTCCTTAACTCATGTGATGTTCATGCACGTGCCTGGGTGCGGATTGAGGAAATACGCGATTCAATTCGTCTGATTCATGAACTGCTGGCAACGCTGCCTGACGGAGAAACGGTAATAATGCTGACTAAAGTCCCGCCTGATTGCAGCAGCCTGGCTGTTGTTGAGGGATGGCGCGGAGAAATCGTCTACTGGCTGCAGTCCGGACCGCAGGGTGAAATCAACCGTTGTGCCATCCGTGACCCTTCCAGTGTTAACTGGCTGGCGCTTGAACAGGCTGTGCACGGCAATATCGTTCCCGATTTCCCGCTCTGCAACAAGAGTTTTAACCAGTCTTACTCTGGGCACGACCTGTAGCCGGACGCGTCAGGAAGTCGATGAAAAGTCAGGGAGGAATAATGGAAAGGCCCTTTTACACGTGGGACGGCGATGTCCTGGTGCTTAATATCCTTGGCACCCCCAATGCCAAAAAAGATGCTATCGGCAAGGTCAAGGGGCATCAGCTCTGCGTCAGCGTCAAGGCTGTTCCCCGAGCCGGCAAAGCGACCGACTATATGGTGCGCTTCCTGGCAGAAGAGTTTGATGTTGCGGTAAGCGACATTCAGGTTGTGTCAGGCAGAATGAATGTCAATAAAGTTTTGAGGATCAAAACTCCCAAGCGGCTCCCGGGGGTTATCGGGCAGCAGACGCTCTGCTAAAGATGAAAGACATGAAAGGTGCAAACCGATGCTGAGAATACTGCATCAGATATTCCGTACCGGAGTTGTTACCGAGCCATTGCCGGAAGCGATTGACGCCGAGCTGGGCGTGGTTGGGTGCCATCTTGAGAAGGCGATCCGCAAGCGTTTTCACCGCAGTCTTGTCATTCGGGAGGTTGACGCCGGTTCGTGCAACGGCTGCGAGCTTGAGATTATCGCCATGAACAACCCGATCTACAACTGCGAACGCTATGGCATCCAGTTTACGGCGTCACCACGCTTTGCCGACCTGCTGCTGGTTACCGGGCCGGTCTCCGTCAATATGGAGATCGCACTGAAACGCACCTACAATGCGACTCCCACTCCAAAACTGGTAATCGCTGTCGGCGATTGCGGCTGCACTGGCGGAATCTTCGGCGAAAGCTACGCCTCACTGGGTGCCGTGGCCAACGTGATTCCTGTTGATGCGCGTATCCCCGGTTGCCCGCCGACACCGGTTCAGCTGCTTCATGGTATCCTGCAGTTGATCGAAGGGCGCGATGTAATTTCCGGTTGACACACATACGGTGACAGGTTCATTATGCCACCCCGCTGAATACATGAGAGCCCGTCTTTGTAACGCTGACCCGTTCCCACATATACACAAGGAGTTTTTGTTATGTTCTCTGTACTGCAGGGGGTGTGTGACCCTGCGCTTGTGGCGCTGGTAGCTGCCCTTGTTATCGGCTGTTCCGGCATCCCCGGTCTTTTTCTGCGGATGCCCGGCCTTGGCCAACTGTGTGCGACTGTCACTACAATCCTGGCAGCGTTGGCCGGACTACCTGCCGCACTGATGCTCCTCTTTTCCTCTGCCACATCAACATATATCCTGTCATGGGGGCTGCCGTTTGGTCTCTGTGAGCTGACCATTGACCCCCTTTCCGCCTTCTTTCTGATTCCGGTTTTTCTCGTTGCCGCCGCCGGTTCGCTTTTTGCTCTCGGCTACTGGCCGGCTGCCGAGCATCCCTCTACAGAACGCGGCTTGACCTTCTTTTACGGCATTCTGGCTTCTTCGATGGCAATCCTGGTGACCGCCCGCAACGGAGTTTTTTTCCTGATGGTGTGGGAGATCATGGCGCTTTCCGCGTACTTTTTGCTGGCAACAGAGCATGAACATGAGGATGTCCGCCGGGCCGGGATCGTCTATCTGATTGCGACACACACCGGCAGCGCGGCACTGTATGTTCTTTTCTCACTGCTCGCCAGTCAGTCAGGCTCATATCTGTTACCTGCCGCCGGTTCACTGTCGGCTCTGCCACCTGCGGCGATGGTTATTGCCACTGCTGCTTTTTTTGGTTTTGGAGCCAAGGCCGGCATCATGCCCTTTCATATCTGGCTCCCTTCGGCACATGCCAATGCCCCCAGTCATGTTTCGGCCATGATGTCAGGGGTCATGCTGAAGATGGGGCTGTACGGCATCTTTCGCACCCTGACCTTTTTCCACGATCCGCCACTTATCTGGGGCGCCGTCTTGACTGTGGCCGGGATCAGCTCGGCGCTTCTGGGGATCGCCTTTGCGGTTGCCCAGCGTGACATGAAGCGTTTGCTGGCCTGCAGCAGCATCGAAAACATCGGCATCATTACGACCGGCCTGGGTGTGGCCATGCTGGGGATTTCCAGCCAAAATGCACCGTTGGCATATCTCGGTATGGCCGGTGCCCTGCTGCATATCCTCAATCACAGCTTTTTCAAACCGCTGCTGTTTCTTGGTTCAGGAGTCATAATTCATGCGACCGGTACGCGGAACATGAACTTGATGGGGGGAGTGGCAAAAGGTATGCCGAAGGTGGCGTTCCTCTTTCTGATCGGATCAATAGCCATTTGCGGAATTCCGCCGTTAAACGGATTTGTCTCGGAGTTTTTGCTATATTTCGGGCTCTTTTCACAGCTTCAGACTTCAAGTCTGGTGTATCTGGTTTTGCTGGCGCCACTGCTGGCACTTGTTGGCGGTTTGGCGGTCGTTGCCTTTACCAAGCTTTACAGTTCAGTTTTTCTCGGCACCTCTCGCAGTCATGGCGCAGTACATCCCCACGAAGCTGGCCTGACGATGCTGTTGCCGATGGCTCTCTTTGCACTCCTCTGCCTATTGGTCGGCGTGATGCCGCAGTGGGCGTTACGGCTTGTTGCTCCGGCGATTGCCTCATTTATGCCGTTGGTCAGCGATATCGATCAAACAAACTACGTTCTTATTCTCAACAGAATCAGCATGATGACGCTGATTCTGTGTGCCGTTGCCATTGCTGCCGCCCTATTCTGGCGATGGCGACTTGGATATGCCCGGGTAACGAAGACATCAACGTGGGGGTGTGGCTATCAGCGCAGCTCATCCCGCATGCAGTACGGAGCGTCATCGTTTTCTGAGATGGCTGTTTCGGTCTTTAATGGCATCATCCGCCAGAAGATAACTCGACCGGCTCTAAAAGGCCTGTTCCCGGAAGCCACCACGTGCGACGACAAACCGTCAGAAACGCTGCTGGAGCGTTTTGTACTGCCCCTCTGCACGGTCGCCGGGGTGTCATTTACCTTTCTGCGCCGCCTTCAGCATGGCCAGATGCATGTATACATGATCTATATTTTTGCCACACTGTTTGTTCTGATGCTCTGGGCGCACTAGAGAGCGTTGGGGAGAGTTGCCATGACCAACAGTATTATTCACATCTTTCTGGCACTTGTCATGCCGCCGCTGCTGCTTGGGGTAATCGGCAAAACGAAGGCGGCTTTTGCCGGCCGGGTCGGCGCACCATTTCTGCAGCCGTACTACGATATTTTCCGCTTGCTGCATAAGGGCACCGTATTCAGCACCACAACCACCTGGATCTTCCGTGCCGGGCCGCTGGTCGCCCTTGCAACGGCTGCTGTTGCCGCTCTGCTGATCCCATTCGGTGCGCATCCTGCCCCGATCTCATTCCAGGGTGATATGATCCTGTATGCCTACCTGTTTGCCCTGGGGCGCTTTTTTACCATGGCTGCTGCTCTGGACACCGGTTCCAGTTTCGAAGGTATGGGGTCAGCTCGGGAAGCCACATATTCCTGTCTGGCAGAGCCAACCCTCTTTTTTGCCCTGATAACCCTGTCGCGCTTGTCAGGCTCATATTCTCTTTCGCCGATGCTGGTCAACATCAGCTTTGGCGTCTGGCTGGATTCCGGCGCCGCGCTCCTGATGCTGGTCGGCGGCATGTTCATTGTCCTTTTGGCTGAAAACTGCCGTATCCCATTTGATGATCCGAATACGCACCTCGAACTGACGATGGTTCACGAAGTCATGGTACTTGACCACAGTGGCCCGGCCCTTGCGATCATACATTATGCCGCCGCACTGAAACTGTTCGTGCTGGGAGCATTTTTCGTTCATCTGGCGCTGCCGTATGCGACCGGCAACCCCTATCTTGACTGGGTACTATTCATCATCTCCATGCTTGAACTGGCTGTCGTTGTCGGTATTGTTGAATCGGTCATGGCGCGTCTGCGACTGATCAGAATCCCCCAGTTGCTGGTGGCTGCCACGATCCTGGCCGCATTCTCTACCCTGCTCGTCATCAGGTGATGAAATGATTACTTTAGCTGACCAACTTCTCGTCCTTGTCCTGCTGATCAACTTTGTTGCGCTTGGCACCAGTCGTCTGATTTTTTCAATCCGCGCCGTTGCGATCCAGGGCGTTATTCTTGGGATACTGCCCGGCCTGATTCATCCGTTTTCATGGCATCTTGTCGGGATTATTTCCATGATTCTGGTTACCAAAGGGCTTGTAATTCCAATGCTCCTGAACCGTGCCGTACGCACTGCCGAAATCAAGCGAGAAGTGGAGCCATATCTGGGTTACGTACCAACGCTGCTCCTGGGGGCGGTATTTACCGCTCTTTCGTTCGGTTTTGCCGGAAAACTGCCGATGCTGCCGGAACACCAGAATTATATGTTTGTACCAGCATCAATGGCGACTCTGATGACCGGTTTCCTGATCCTGACGACTCGGCGCAAGGCGATTTCACAGGTGCTCGGCTATCTGGTCCTTGAAAACGGCATCTTCATTTTCGGCCTGTTGCTGGCAGAAGCGATGCCGATAATGGTAGAGGCCGGGGCGTTGCTAGACCTGCTGGTCGGAACCTTTGTCATGGGGATCGTCATAAATCACATCAGCCGTGAGTTCTCTTCGCTGGATACTTCACGTCTGACCTCTCTGAAAGAGGAGTAGTTCCATGTTTGCTGCCCTGATTATTCTCCCGCTTGTCGGAGCCGCCGTCACCTGGCTGATCCCCTTTGATCGACTCCGTCCAAAGGTTCTGTCGCTCTTTGCACTGGCACATCTCGGCATTACCATCCAGATGCTGAGCTTCACCCCGCCGGAATCACCCGGCGGCTGGTTTCATCTGGATGCGCTTGGCAAAATAGTTCTGCTCAGTACCAGCGTGCTCTTTCTCTTCTGTGCCGTCTATTCGATCGGGTATCTGTATTATCGGCGCGAACGGTCCAACAGGGTGATGTGTGTCGGCTTGCTCGTCTGTCTGGCTGCTGCATCAATGGTAACCATAACCCACCATCTGGGGCTGATGTGGGTAGCGCTGGAAACGACCACCATCTCCATGACCCCGCTGATCTATTTCAACCGGAATGCCCGTTCAATAGAGGCCACCTGGAAATATCTGCTGATCTGTTCGGTGGGGGTTGCCCTCGCTCTGATCGGACTCTATTTTCTGGCATATGCAACGATTGTTGCCCAGGTCGAACCTTCGCTGCTGCTTGACGACCTGATCCGCGATGCCGGCAAGCTTTCATCCGGCTGGGTACATGCCGCCTTTGTGTTTCTGCTTGTTGGTTTTGGCACTAAAATGGGCCTGGCACCACTGCATACATGGAAGCCGGATGCCTACGGCGAATCGCCCGGTCTGGTCGGCGCGATGCTGGCCGGCGGTCTGGTCAACCTTGCGTTCCTTTCCCTGTTGCGTGTGTACCAACTCTGCCTGGCGACCAAAGAGATCGCCTTTTTTCAAAATGCGCTTGTTACCATGGGGCTGATTTCGATGCTTTTTGCAGCCATCTTCATGGCCCGCCAGGCCGATTTCAAGCGCATGCTGGCCTATTCCAGTGTGGAACATGTGGGAATCATGGCTGTGGCGCTCGGACTCGGGGGGAAGGCGGTCTTCGGGGCGCTGTTTCATGTCCTGGCCAACGGCCTGACAAAGGGGGTGCTCTTTCTTTCATCAGGCAACATTCACCGCTCCTACAATAGCAAGAATACCGACCATGTGCGTGGCGCTCTGCGGCGACTCCCCTGGTCGGGCGGACTTTTTCTGGCCGGATTTTTCGCCATCACCGGCTCGCCGCCATTTGCACCGTTCATCAGCGAATTCACCATTGTCAGCAGCGCTTTTATTCAGGGGCGTGTCGTGGTTGGGGCCCTGTTTCTGATATCGCTCGGAATAATCTTTATCGGCATGGCGCTGACAGTACTGCCGATGGTAATGGGTGAAGCGCCGACCGACAGCGAAACAACCTCGTACAAAGACACCTTCTGGACTGTCGCCCCTCCTTTTTGTCTGCTGCTGCTGGTGTTTCTGCTGGGGATCTGGATTCCGGCGCCGCTGATGACAATCCTGCGTGATGGTGCCGCGCTGTTGGAGGTACATCCATGAGTTTCGGTATGAAGGCCTTTTATAACAGCACCTCTTTCCTCCGATCCGAGATTCCTCTGCAGAGTAATGACGCCTTCTTTCAAGGTATGCAGGACTCTATTTCGGCCGGGTGGCGCGTCTGCTCTTATTTCGGCATTCCGGCGGAAGAAGGGGCGACGCTTTACTGCGTCATGTCCTCCCGGGGCGGGAGCGGAATCCTTGGTATCGCCTCGACAGAAGTTAGTCGGTCATTCCAGTCCCTGGCTGCGCGATGTCCGCAGCTGGATATGTTTGAGCGGGAAATTGCGGAGCAATGCCTGATCCGCCCTGAAGGGCACCCCTGGTTCAAGCCGGTACGCTTTCAGAAGCCGCTCGGTCCCGGAACAGGTTTCTGGAGTGAAACGGATGGCGCCGGATTGCTTCCGGCTGTAACGGATTTTTATCAGGTCGAGGGTGATGAAATCCATGAGGTTGCGGTTGGTCCGGTTCATGCCGGCATTATCGAACCGGGACATTTTCGTTTTCAGTGCCATGGTGAAGAAGTTTTTCATCTGGAGATTGCGCACGGCTTTCAGCATCGCGGTATCGAGCGGGCCATGATTGGTACGCCGACGCCCCGTACCATGCACATGATGGAAACCATTGCGGGTGATACGACTGTCGGCCACGGACAGGCCTACTGCATGAACATGGAGGCATTAGCCCGCATCTACACATCGCCTCGGGCTGAAACGGTACGCGGCATGGCGCTGGAACTGGAGCGACTGGCCAATCATATCGGCGATCTGGGCGCGATTGCCGGTGATGTCGGTTATCTGCCTACTGCCTCATTCTGCGGTCGGATTCGAGGTGACTTCCTCAATATGACGGCGCTTCTGTGCGGCAGCCGGTTTGGGCGAGGATTGCTGCGACCGGGTGGCGTCGGCTATGATTGTGACGCCGCCATTGTTGAAGAGATGGGGAAACGGCTACAGAACGGGCGAAAAGAGGTCACACAGGCGGTTGAGCTGCTCTGGAGCACCCCCTCAGTCATGGCCCGACTTGAGGAAACCGGCACGGTATCAGAGGCGGATGCCCGGGAAATCGGCCTGGTCGGTCCTGCCGCAAGAGCAAGCGGCCTGAATCGTGATATCCGCCGCGACCACCCTTTCGGTATTTTCCGTATGAGCCAGATACCGGTCATCACATGTACCGGATGCGACGTTTATGCCCGCACCATGGCACGCTGGCTGGAGGTTGAGCGTTCGCTCGATTTTCTTGATGAACAGATTCGCCATTTACCGCGCGGCGGCTTCCGGGCCGAGATGAAAACACTTGCTGCCGATCGTTGTGCCGTGGCGTTGACCGAGGGGTGGCGCGGGGAGATCTGCCATGTGGCCCTGACTGACGAGCGGGGAGATTTTGAGCGTTATAAAATCGTCGACCCGTCATTCCATAACTGGAGCGGCTTGGCCCTCGCCCTGCGCAACCAGCAGATTTCCGATTTTCCTCTCTGCAACAAGAGCTTCAACCTGTCGTACTGCGGGTTTGATTTGTAACTTACCGGAGATTTTATGCTAAAAGCTATTCTCGCACGTTTCCGTCAGGGGCACCGCACTATAAAGTATCCTGATGCACCGCAGCCGCTCCCCCCCCGTTTTCGTGGTCTGCCGCTGCTCGATGCGTCTCGCTGCGATGCAGGGTGCCGCGCCTGTGCCGCTGCCTGCCCATACGGTGCCATTTCAGAGTCAGGCCCGCTGAAACTTGATATGGGGATGTGTCTTTTTTGCGGTGAGTGTACTGCTGTCTGCCAGCATAATGCAATTTCCTTTACGCAGGATGCCCGGTTGGCAAGCCGAACCCGCGACGCCTTGACGGTGGCCGCCGCAGAGGAATATCGCCCGGCGAAAGCGCTTGAAGGGAAGTTGCTGCGTCTGTTCGGACGGTCACTTAAACTGCGTGAAGTCAGCGCAGGTGGCTGTAATGCCTGCGAGGCTGACACCAACGTGCTCTCCACAATCGGGTGGGATTTGGGGCGCTTCGGCATTCAGTTCGTTGCCAGCCCACGCCACGCCGACGGCATGTTCGTTACCGGTCCGGTCAGCGAAAACATGCGCTTGGCCCTGTTGGATACGTATGTAGCGATTCCGGAACCAAAACTGGTCATTGTAGCAGGTGCCTGCGCCATCAACGGCGGGCCGTTCAAGGATCACTCGGAGGTGCACAACGGCGCCGACGGAGTGGTCCCGGTTGATCTCTATATCCCCGGTTGCCCGCCAAGTCCCTTGACCATTCTTGACGGTCTGCTCCGTTTGGTGGGAAGAATTCAGGATTAATTGTTCTTTACGGTTTCAAAGTGGACCGCAAGCCAGACGGTTTTCTGCCCGGCAGCGGTCTCATCTACCCGATGTCGGCAACCGGCCGGAATCAGCAGGTGGTCGCCTGGTTGCAAAATCATGGGAGAGTCACTCTCCGCAAAACGAAGCGTGGCCCCTCCGGAAACGAGCAGTACCCACTCATCCCATTCCTGATCGTACCATTCATCTTGCGGCGTTGCATGGCCGTCCGACACGATTCGTTCAATTCGGCATTTTTCTGATTCTGCAAGGGTTTGAAATAGTTCTTCCGGGAGGCTGGCAGGAATAGTATCGAACAGGTTACGCGAACAGAGGACCATTGATATCTACGGTTTTTTTGCGGGTTTCTTTTTGGCTTCCTCGGGATGTGTATTCATCTCCGCCTGCTGTTTCTCCAACAGTGCTGAAAGCCGAGAATTTTCAGCTTTCAGCTCGTCCATCTGGCGAGTCAGTTCAAGCTGTTCCATCTTCAGTCTGTCTGCTCGACCTCTCTCTGCTGCAAGTTGTTCCACCTGAATCGTCAAGGCAGCCTTTTCAGTTTTAACGGATTCGAGTTCCTTGCCGGTTTTTTTGCACTCTGTTACTTCCAGACGCAGTTTTTCCAGTTCAGTTTTGCGATCTTCAAACAGCTTGAGTTTTGCACCTACTGCAGCATGCTGTTTTTCAATAGTTTCCAATTCTACCGCAGCCCGATCGAACTCGACTTTTGCCAGAGCTGTTTCGAGCGCAATATCAGCCGCATCTACAGAAATCCTGATTTCCTTTTCAGCTTCTGGGCTTATATCGCCAAAACCGAACATCGACCTGCCGGACTTGGAGAGTTCCTCTGCCTGTTTTAGCATAGTTCGTGCCCGCCCCAGATCGGTAGCAGCTTCTTTATTACCTTCGATTTTTCCAGCAGCCAATTCAACCGCAGATCGCGTTGCATCCAGTTGCAGCAGGGTTTTATTTTTTTCCGCAGCACATACGATCGAACCTGACAGACAAAGTGAACAAATCAGCACAAAGTTCATGCATTTCATATCAGTCATCCTCCCCGTTTCTGAATCGTTCGAGACGGGCTTCCATTTTCTTTAATTCCGAACGTCGTACGGCAATCTTTTCCAGAAGCTCTTTTGTTGCACCCTTGGCGTCAGCAGCATTCAGTTGAATTTCGGCAAGGTCTGTCTGGAGGGTAGCAAGGTTACCCTTTCCCGCTGCGATATTGATTTTTGCATCCGCTATGGCGGCTTTTGCGGCATCAAGAAAGCTTTTAGCATATTCACCTGCAGTTGCTGCCGCAGCTTTCTCTAATCGCTGTTCAAGTTGTACCAGGCGCTGTGCCGACGCAGGTGGTATTTCAACTGCAAGTGAGAGATTGACTAAGTTCAGAATCAAAAAACCGGTTATTATGGCTGAACGGTTCATAAACATAGCTCCTTGGAACTTTTAAAAACAGTACCATTAAATAAGAAAAATTCAATCAAAAAATAATATGCTGAAAACCCCGGATTACTGGCTTCGAGTTGCCACTAGCATTTCTGTGGCATGTTTAATTGCCGAATCGGTAACGGTGGTTCCCGCGAGCATCCGGGCCACTTCATTGATCCGTTCGTTATGGTCAAGTTCAAGAACGCGGGTAGTGGTTCGACCATCAGTAATCAGCTTTACCACGCGCAACTGCTGATCGGCGAAAACCGCCACCTGCGGTAGATGGGTAATACAGAGCACCTGCTGGTTTGCAGCAACATTTCTCAACTTCTTCCCGACCAGCTCCGAGGTTGCCCCGCCGATGCCGGTATCGACTTCATCGAATACCAGTGTTGGAACATCACTATCCGGCAGCACCTGCTTGATTGCCAGCATCAGGCGCGACAGCTCCCCACCGGAAGCGATCCGGGCCAGTGGGCGGGGTATCTCTCCCGGATTGGGAGAGAAGAGAAATTCTACCTTTTCAAAACCGCTCGCACGTGGTTCGGAAAGCGTCTCCAAAGTCGGTTCAATAACCGCTCCCTTCATGGCTAACTGGTGCGCTTCATGTTCAAGTGCGTTTTTAAGTGTAATCGCAGCCTGGATGCGGGAGTCTGTCAGACTTCCACCCACTTGCATCATTTCCGCTGCCACCGCGTCCCGTTCGGTTTCCAGAGCATGCCTGTTCAGCTCGCAATTATGTAGTAATTCCAGTTCGGCGTCTATTTCTGCTTTGTAGTCCAGAATTCCTGCCACAGTCGGCGCATACTTCTTTTTCAATCTGCCGATCAGATCAAGCCGGTCATCGATCTGCTGCAGCAGAGCCGGCTCTGATTCTATGCGGGAGGCGTAGTCGCGCAGATAGATTGCGCTGTCCTCGAGCTGTAGATACGCCCCTTCAAGTGAGCTGGCTGTCTCCTGCAGGGAATGGTCGATACCGGCAATATCGGAGATTGAGCAGGCTATGCGCCTGAGTTGCCCCAACAAAGCGCCGTCACCACCGTACAAGCGCTCAAACGCTTCACCGCTGACGCCCATCAGTTTTTCGGCGTTTGCCAGAAGTTGGCGCTGATCAGCAAGATGCTCCTCCTCACCAAGCTGCAATACCACGTTCGCAATTTCTTCAGACTGGTACGTCAAAAGATCTCGGCGGCGCTCCGCCTCGCGTTCTGCCTGTTCCAGACCCGCAAGCGTGCTGCGCAGGGTATTCAGACGCTGGAACAGCCGGGCAAAATCTTCCCGTTTCCGGCCGAGTCCGGAATATGTGTCAAGAAGTCGCAGATGGTTTTCCGGTTTGAGCAGGGTCTGTGAATCGTGCTGACCATAAATATTGATCAGGCGCGGCGCGATGTCCGATAGTAGCGCCAGGGTTGCCATGCTACCGTTGATGAAAATTCTGTTCTTGCCTGAGCGGGAAAGGGAGCGCTTGATCAGCAACTCGCCATCGCACGCAAAACCAGCTTCGGCAAGCTGCATCTGCAGTTCCGGCTGACCGGAAATGTCGAACAGAGCTTCGACGCCCGCTTCCTCTTCGCCGGAGCGGATCATCTCATTGGTTGCCCGACTCCCCATAATCAGCCCGACGGCATCGATGATGATCGATTTCCCGGCGCCGGTTTCACCGGTAAGGACTGTCAAGCCACGCTTGAAGTTGATCTGCAAGGTGTCGATAATAGCAACATTTTTTATTGTCAGGTCAGTTAGCATGAACTGTCAGCGCTCTCCCCACTTCAGCTTGGTCCGCAATATTTCAAAATAGTCCCGACTGCGCGACATGACCAGCGAGGTCGTCTTCAGCGCCTTACGCACCTCGATGGAATCCCCCTCCTGCAGCTCGAAACCGACCTGGCCATCCAGCGTCAGGTAGACTTTTTCATCAAAGGAGGATGTTACTGTTATCGAAATGACTGATTCATCGGTAACGACTATCGGACGATTGGTCAGGGTGTGTGGGCAGATCGGGGTTATGACGATACAGCTCATCTGTGGATGGATGATCGGGCCGCCGGCTGAAAGGGAGTAGCCGGTCGAGCCGGTCGGAGTTGAGACGATGAGTCCGTCAGCTTTGTAGGTAGTAAGAAAATGACGGTTGACCCTCGTTTCCAGATCAACAATTCGCGCCAGGGCACCCTTGTTGATAACCATGTCATTCAGGACACTGCCTTTTTCGATATCCTGCCCTTCGCGGTGGAGAGTCACCTCCAGCATCATCCGCTCGGAAACACGCGGGTTTCCCTCCAGACATTTTTCCAGACGGGTGTAGAGTTCCTCAATGGTGATTTCTGTCAGGAAACCGAGACTGCCCAGGTTAATACCCAGAATCGGGACGTCCTTGCCGGAGAAGAGGCGTGCCACCGAAATAAGTGTGCCGTCACCCCCCAGAACCACGACCAGCTCTGCCTGTTCACGGATTTCTTCCATCGTGAAAAAAGCCGGATAGCCAAGCTCACGCGTAATCTGCTCTTCAGTCAGTGGCGTACAGCCGCGTTCCTCAAGCCATGTGATCAGGTCGGCAGCGATGCCGAGACACCGCGGATCTCGAATTTTTGCAAATATGGCAACGTTCTGGAACTCCTGCATAGGTCACCTATTTCAGTTTTCTGATCTTCTCCAGACTCTCTTCCAGCACGGCTCTCTTGCCGGTAACGTCCGTCAGCTTCTGGCGTTCTTTGGCGACAATATCTGCAGGGGCTCGGTCTACAAAGGCCGGGCTTTCCAGCTTTTTGGAGAACATTTCAATCTCCTTGTCGATCTTGCCTATCTCCTTGAGCAGGCGCTCCTCTTCGGCCGCGACATCCACCAGACCTTTGAGCGGCACGTAAATCTGTACGTCTCCGGCCACCTGAATAGAGGCATCCTCCGGCTTTTCAATAGCATGGCCAATGGCAAGATCGGAAACCCTGGCCAGGCTGATAATGGCACTTTCGTTGTGCTTCAGCAGCAGCCGGGTCGCTTCGCTGTCACAGGAGAGTATTACTGCAATCTGTTTTGACGGTGGTACGTCCATTTCGCCGCGAATATTGCGGATACCGCCGATAACCGCCATGATCCGCTCCATGTCGGCAGCAAAATCGGGGAAAGAGAGCTCATTGCGATAGGAGGGGTATTCTGCCAGCATGATGGAAGGAGTTTCCTTGTCCCTTGCCTCTTGCCCCTGCTGTTTCGGTAGAGCCTGCCAGATCTCTTCGGTAATAAACGGCATGAACGGGTGAAGCAGGCGCAGCAGGTTTTCCAATGTGTACCAGAGCACATATTGAGTAGCCTGTTTCCGTTCAGGCGTGCCGTTGTAAATGTCCTGTTTCGAGAGTTCCAGATACCAGTCGCAGAATTCGCTCCAGGTGAACTGATAAAGCGCCATTGCGCTTTCGTTATAGCGGTAGCCGGTCAGAGTTTCATCAACGCTCCGTGCGGTTTCATTCAAACGGTGCAGAATCCATTTGTCACCTTGGCTCAATTCCATCTTGTCAAGACTGAGGCCTTCCGGATCGAAGCCTTCAAGATTCATGAGCGTGAACCGGGCCGCATTCCAGACCTTGTTGCAGAAGTTGCGGTAGCCGGCGATCCGTTCCTCAGCCAGCTTGATGTCACGTCCCTGCGCGGCAAAGGCGGCCAGGGTAAAGCGGAAGGCGTCGGTGCCGTACTGGTCGATAACCGTAAGCGGGTCGATTACGTTCCCCTTGGACTTGCTCATCTTATGCCCCTGAGCATCACGCACCAGCGCATGAATGTAGACATCCGTAAAAGGAACTCCATCCATGAAGTACAGTCCCATCATCATCATGCGCGCCACCCAGAAAAAGAGAATATCGAATCCGGTAATGAGACAGGAGGTCGGATAAAAGGTTTTCAGTTCGGCGGTCCGGTCCGGCCACCCCATGGTGGAGAACGGCCAGAGTGAGGATGAAAACCAGGTATCGAGAACGTCGGTTTCCTGGCGAATCTCGTCACTACCGCATTTGGAACATTTTTCCGGCGCTTCCATCGCCACAGTGACGCTGTCGCAGTGGTCGCAGAACCAGGCCGGAATGCGGTGCCCCCACCAGATCTGCCGTGAAATACACCAGTCACGGATGTTTTCCATCCAGTCGTAATAGGTGTTCTCCCATTGCTTGGGCAGGATGCGGGTTTTTCCCTCTTTCACGGCAGCCAGAGCACGCTCGGCAAGCGGAGCGACTTTCACATACCACTGTAGGGACAGATACGGCTCCACTACGGTTTTGCAGCGGTAGCAACCGCCAACGGACATGGGGTGATCGTCGATTTTTTCCAGCAGACCTGCAGATTCCAGTTCAGCGACAATGCGTTTACGCGCTTCAAAGCGATCCATACCTTCGTACTGGTGACCGGCAGCGTTGATAATGCCGGATTCGTCAAGGACGTTGATTCTGTCCAGACCGTGACGCAGGCCGACCTCAAAGTCGTTGAAATCATGGGCCGGGGTAATTTTGACGACACCGGTGCCGAACTCCCGCTCGACGTATTCGTCAGCGACCACCGGAATTTCACGGTTGATCAGCGGCAGTATGACTTTTTTTCCAACCAGTTCAAGATAACGCCCGTCTTCGGGATGAACCGCAACGGCGGTATCCCCCAGCATTGTCTCGGGGCGGGTAGTGGCAACTACCACGAACCTGCCCGGCTCGCCGACCACCGGGTAGCGGATGTGCCAAAGGTGCCCCTTGTGATCCTCATGCTCGACTTCAATGTCTGACAGGGCGGTATGGCAGCGCGGGCACCAGTTGATCAGGCGGTTATCGCGGTAGATAAGGCCGTCTTCATACAATTTCACGAAGACGGTGCGTACCGCCTTCGACAGGCCCTCATCCATGGTAAAACGCTCCCGCTCCCAGTCACAGGATGCTCCGAGGCGCTTCAGTTGGTCGATAATCTGGCCGCCTGATTCGGCCTTCCACTTCCAGACCCGCTCAATAAATGCTTCACGGCCAAGATCATGGCGGTCTTTTCCTTCGGCAGCCAACTGGCGTTCGACCACGTTTTGGGTGGCAATGCCTGCATGGTCGGTGCCCGGCATCCAGAGGACGTTATACCCCTGCATCCGTTTCCAGCGGCAAAGAATGTCCTGCAGGGTGTTGTTGAGAGCGTGCCCCATATGGAGAGCGCCGGTCACGTTGGGAGGGGGGATCACTATTGAGTACGGTTTTTTGTTTGAGGTTGCGGCAGCCCGGAAATAGCCTTGCATCTGCCATTCGGCGTACCATCTTTTTTCAACATCATGGGGTTCGTACCCCTTGGCAAGCTCTTTGATCATATTGAATCCCTTAAGTGAGTTGTTCAGATACGTTATGGATATACTACCGTTGACCGATTCAGGTCAAGCATGCACTTGGCTGGTTTGCTGCCGAATCAGGTTTTGCGGATGGGAACATGATGCAGAATCTGGACTGGTGAAACTGATATGATCTGAATATTATGATATTGAGATCGGCGCAATTCCGTGGTATTCCTGTCATTCAAAGACACGGTTCTCAGCAAAGAAGGTATTATGCAAAAACTGTTTTCCCAATTAACCGGGTGGTCGCGTGGCGGCAAAAATCAGCAGGTGGAAAAAACTGCCGCAGAGGTGACGAGAAGCTTGCTGGGATATCAAACCGTTGTTGTGGAAAGGGTTATTGGCAGGAAACCTGATGAGACGGTGGAGCTTGGCGACGGAAAACTCCTTTTGAAGTACAAGGATGGTCCTGTCCGGGAAATACATATTACCGATGGTATTGTTACACGTTGCGGCTACACAGAGGACAAACGCAAACACCCTCGCATAACACCAGCCCATTTTATTTCGATCCAGATTTCAGAACAGTCGAGTGGGTCGACGCAGGGCATGATCCTGGATATGTCGCTTGATTCGATCAAAGTCCGTTTAAAAGAAAGACCGCGTTTTCCCGAGAAGGCTCAAGTTGCCGTGGAATTTTGCATACCGGAAACCAAAGACATCCACGAGATCACCATTGATACAGCCGTTGTCCTCAGAACGTCCGGAGGTGACGGCATTTACCATGCTGTTTTTCTGTTTGACCCGTTTCCTGTTGATCATGCCTACAGTAAATATATTGAGCTCCGGAAAACAGAAATGTACATGAAGTCGACCGCTGCAAAATGAGATGGCACAACGTGTAAAGGAGATACACAACATGAAAATTCTGATTGCCGATGACGACACGTTTGGCCGGGAGGTACTGATAACGATGCTGCAGGAATTTGGCGATTGTCAAGGTGCCTGCGACGGAGAAGAAGCACTCGCACTGTTTTTGGCCGCCCGACAATCCGGGGCGGCATACGATTTGATATGCCTCGACATCGAAATGCCGGGATTAAGCGGCTGCGAGGTACTGGAAAAAATACGCGCCACTGAAGAAGACGGCGGGGCAAAGAGCCAGGTGTTTATTATCACCGCCCACGAATCAGAAGAGGTAATCGAAAACACCTTTTTTGCAGGTGCAGACGATTTTGTCACCAAGCCCTGTTCCACTAATCTGCTCAAGCATTTACTGGTCCGCCACCATCTGCTTGAAGAACACCACAATTAATTTCCGGCGCAATGAACACGTTTGATAAGGAACAGAGGATACGCGTGTGAGACTCACCAGCCCCATTTTGATTATTTCATATGACGCAGACATCCGGGCTACAATGTCTGGCATTCTCGATGCCGAGGACGTCCCTTATACTGTGAGCGACTCTTTTCGTGAAGCTGAAAATCTTGCGCTGAGCAATCCTTTCAGCGGTGTGCTTGCCGATATTCCTACCGTCATTAAAGCCAGGGGTGAAGAAAAACTGATTGCATCCTCCCTGCAGAATGTTTATCCGTTTCTCAGGGCAAAAGTGTCAGGCGATCTGATTTTGCCTATTATCATGCCTGGTGGGTGTGAAGGAGAGCAATCTATTGCGAGGTTTTTTGAAAATGCCGGCAGAACCTTTGTGCCACGGAGGATACGCACCTACAAGCGCCACAAATACCACCTCCCGGTACTGATCAGACAGGAAGAAGTGTGCGATGAATTGCAGAGCTTCACCATGGATGTATCGTGGAGCGGGGCGTTTATTGTCATGAATGACCCTGGTGCCATGAACGTCGGGCATGCCATCATCGTTCAGTTCCCTTCACTGAACATAGCCATTGACGCATCTGTCATACGCATCCAGGCGTGGGGGCACTCCGGTGTCGTCCCGGGGATCGGTCTTGCGTGGCATCTGCCGATCGAACCTGCTGCAGAAAAAGGACTGCATGCAGTATTGAAAATGAAAAAAGAACGCGACCGGGACAGGCTGCTGGCATAGCATTACGTCTTCCTATGCGCGAATCACCTCATTTTTTCTCCATCCGCCAGCTTGGAAACGAAGTGACCAGATTACCGCTGTAGCAAATACGAAGAACGTTGCCAGTGACCACTCTGCAACCAGGCTTGGCATGTTTTGATCGATGAGCCATAGCAGCCCCAGGAAGATGCCAGAGCAGACAAAGAAGGTGCGCGCAATCCACAGAGTGTCACCTGCTGAAGCCAGAATACTGCCAATCACGATGTTCGCAGCATCAAATATACAGTAGAAAGCAACAAATTTCATAAGCAAGGAACCGGTTTCAATGATTCGCGTACTTTCCGGGCCGTCACCCGCAAAGATCGAAACAAGCGGCGCCGGGGTCAGAGCGAAGATCAGCGCCATCGCCAGCATCCAAACCTCGCACACCATGAGCGATTGCCAGCCGATAGCAGGTATGTCCTCATCGCGCCCGGCACCACGGGCATGTCCCACCAGAACTCCGGCCGCCTGCCCGAGTCCGAGTGCAGGAAAAAACACCGTCCCATTTATTCTGAAAGCAATGCTGGACGCAGCAAGCTCGACAGTACCAAGACGTCCGATCACAATCAAAAAGAGCGTCCACGCCGCAAGTTCCACACTTATGCGGACCCCCATTGGGACCGCGAGCAGAAGAAATCGGCAAAATTCCACCCAATCGAACCGCCGGACAACAGGGTCTGTCAAGCCCCCCGCCTGAGCGAACATAATTACGTAGAGAATGACAGCTACCGCCTGTGCGGCAACAGTCGCGGACGCTGCCCCGGCAATGCCCATGCAGGGCAATCCCCATTCACCTAACACCAACCCCCACGCTAATACCGCATTCACTGCAAATGATACAAAGGTAACTCCTGTTACAATGACTGGCCGACCAATTCCTGAAAGCCAGCCAGCCAAAGCACCACCCAGTACCGGGAATATTGAGCCGGCCATGCAGATCCAGAAATAGATGCACTCGTACGCGGCAACTTGCGGCTCATGACCTGCCAGAAGAAACAATTGAGCAACTGGCCATGCAACTGCAAGGGCCAAAACGCCTGACGCTAACGCAGTATAAATACCAAGCCAGGCAGAAGTTCCAACACCATGAGTATCTCCTCGTCCGTGACTATGCGCCACAAAGGTTCCAGCATATCCTGCGGTACCAAAAAGGAATCCCTGGAACAGGATGACCGCAAGGCCTGAAGGCCCTATTGCAGCAACAGCATCACTGGAGTATCTCGACAATACGATTGCGTCAATTATCTGCATCATCGCGATTGCAGAAGTGGAGAGGATCATCGGAATTGCAAGTTTGAGCAGAGCCGGTACGTGTTTAAATATCATGCAATTTTAGCCGCTTAACCTTCCTAAGGTCAGAATAGACGTCAACTGGCGACAGTGTGCCGCCATCCACCTTGAGCACTGTCAAGTGGAGATGCGTTGGCGAGCGTTTCTTGGCGGCATTGTAACCGCTACGCCCCACTGTGGCAATGACGTCACCAGGTCGCACCAGTTCACCAACACCAACCAGCAGGCGCTCGTTGTGGGCATAATAGACCAGGAGATCATTGACAGGATCATAAATCCACAGATATTTTCCACCACGCAGATTACTGTCTGCCGCCCATGTATCTTCGGCGGCAACCACCAGTCCGGCAGTCATTGACAGCACCTGTACCGGTTTCCCGGTGAAATCATCACAACAGTCGTGGTTTCTATCGCGGATAAATATGTCCAGAGATGGATGCCCTCCATGACGGTTGCCGGTGAAAAAATCGTAGCCGCGGGCACTGTAGCCGTGTCGCCTCCCTCCGGCAATTGCATGGGTATCAAGACCTGCTACGGGAAAAAACCATTCCGCTTTTGATACTTCTTTTCCTCCAGCGTTATAATAGACGTCACGAGCTTCGACTGACAGCTTGAGCAGATTGGAACGAGCCTTTTCCCTTGGAATTTCCTGGTCGCGAATCTGTCTCATCAGTTCGTTCCAGCGTCCTTCGATGGTATGCTGTAGTTCTAGAAATCCTGAGAGGTCTGGCTCAGTAACGACAGCAGAATAGGACGGTATGGGAATGAGAAAAAATAATACCGCAATGCTTAAATATATGCGTAACACGAAAATCCCTCTGAATCTGCCTGATGTGAATTCAAAAATTCATGGTAAGAGCTGCTGTTGAAAGGTGAACTTTTGTGTTGAAGACGTACCGGAAGAATGGTCAAAAACTCGCTCAATGAAAGTCGTATTACCGTTTCGGGCCACCAATATAACAGTAGCTGAACGGGTACCATATGTTTCGTTTTCAATAAAGAGCGGCGATAGCATTCGTTCCCGATCGAGGCCGACCCCGGTGTCAGGCAGCAGGTTGTCAGCGAATGGGACTGGATCAGAAAGTGCGTCGAATATGTTTTCCGATTCTATGGCATAGTGCTGCACAATAGACTCAAGGCGAGACTTGGCAGTCGTTACCTTGGCCCACTGAGTGTCGAGCAGATGGTTGGATAGCCCGTGGATACCCCGAGAAACCGGCCCTGATGAGCCGCCCCGGTTGGTGAAGTAGTACAGCTTGTCTCTGGTACCGTACAGAAAATTGAAACCATCGTACTGCTTACCATCTCGATTGAGCGTTGCCTGATACTCCTCTGGGGTCACATGTGCATCCAGCAAATAGGTGGAGACCAGCGTGCCTCGTGACGGTGGATCTATTACCTGCAGGCGTGGATCACGGTAATTGGTAATGGCTGCAAACTTGCCGGCTGTCGTCACCCCCATCCAGGTTCCTCCGGCCTGCTTGTCACGCCCTGCTAACAGGTATGGGGCACTATTCCAGAATCCAGCCGGTTCGGTGGGACGATAACGAAACTCATCTCGGTTTGCTCCGAGGATAAGCTGGTAGTCCGGATGGCAGTCAAATGCAAATACGATAAGACACATGTATGCTGATCAGATTTTCATCTGCGAAAGATTTCCAGATCTTTCTTGGCTGACTTGATGTAACGACCAAAGGCCTTATCCTTATTTCGCTTTTCAAGATTCGACAAATCATGAAACTCTGATTCACCCCTGAGTTTGATAAAGTTCTGATAATGCGACCGGGAGAGATTCCCGTTCTCGATTGCACTCAAAACAGCACAACCCGGTTCGTTAGAGTGGGAGCAATCACTATATTTACAGTGCGATGATAACGCATAGATATCAGCATAACTGCTACCGATTCCTTCCTTAGCTCCCAAAATGCCAAACTCACGCATTCCAGGGTTATCTATCAGCATTGCACCGTTATTCAAAACGATGAGTTCGCGACGCACCGTCGCATGTCGCCCCTCTCCAGTGCCACTCACCGTTTTGGTCTCATGTATGTGCCGCCCAATCAAGTTGTTGATCAGTGTACTCTTGCCAACTCCTGATGAACCTAAAAGACAGTAGGTTTTCCCGGAGTGCAGAATTTCACGCACAGTGTCAACTCCATCGCCGGTGACGTTGCTAAGCGCGATTACTTCCGTATCTATTCCAGAGCTTCTCAATTCCTTTATCAGTTGTCGGAGTGCTTCAGGGCTGACCAGGTCAGTTTTGGTGAGTAATACGACAGGATGTACGTGCCCGTTTCGGACCATTACCAGGTAGCGCTCAAGTCTGTTGACATTAAAGTCGAAATGGCAGGACTGCACTATTAAAGCTACGTCAATATTCGACGCAATCATCTGGTATGCAATGGTATCTCCTGCAGCCTTACGGCGAAGAAACGACTTTCTCGGAACGACGTCATGAATTATTCCGAACTGATCAGAGCCGCTGTATTGAATGCATACCCAATCTCCAACACAGGGGAAATCACTTGGTTGCTCAGCCATATATTGAAAACGGCCTGCAAGTTTTGCGCGATATTCACCAGATTCATCTATGACAAGAAGTTGGTCACGATCCACTGCAACAACACGTGCAAGACGGTGCCCTGCCAAACCCTTTTCATGTGCCTGTGCATCAAACCATTCGTCCCAGCCTATTTCATATAGTTGCTCAGAAACAGAGTTCATGTGACATGCCCCAAAGTACATAGTTTCAATTTTTCGTCAACGAGGAGTCCGCAGGCTGGAATAGTTTTACACCGTTACGCCCGCTATCTTTGGCCTGGTACATTGCTTTATCAGCATTGCGGGTAAGCTCAATTTCATCTGAGCCATGATCCGGATAAATTGCAATGCCGATGCAGATTGAAATCTCCTGACATTGGCATCCCTCAAGGTCAAACGGCTGATTCATAGCATGGCGAATTTTTTCGGCCACCGAATGCGCATAGTGCTCGTCCTCAATGGCAGATAACACGACAACAAATTCATCGCCACCAAGACGACTTACCGTATCCGATTTGCGAACGCAAGTCTGCAGACGCTGCGCCGCCGCCTGTAGAAGTAAATCTCCCACCATATGGCCACAGTTATCGTTCACCGTTTTAAAATAGTCGATATCCATAAACAGTAATGCCAGCCGAGTCCGGTTCCGGATAGCCTCGCTTATGGCGTGCTGCAACCGGTCGGAAAACAATGTCCGATTAGGTAAATTGGTCAGGCTGTCGTACTGACTCATATACGCAAGTTTTTCCTCCATCATCTTGCGATCGGTAATGTCCTTTGAAACGCAGATAACAGAAACCACCGCTCCGACGGTATCAAATATCGGCTTGACCGTTGTCACATAATAGCGATCTCCGTCTGGTCGGGGAACGCGTACTTCGATGATCCTTGTCTGCCTGTTTTCAAATACCCACTTGACCACCGCAAAGCGTTTGTCTGCTTCGTTTTTGGAGAAGATGTCCCATATTTTCTTGCCTATGATGTTAATGCGTTCAAAACCGACACCGTCTGCAAAAGCCAGATTCACATAACGGTATCGACCATCGGGGTAAAAGGCAAAAATCGGGTCACTCGACTCATCAAGCAACAGCCGATATTCTTCCTCTATCAACTGTAACGCTTGCAGTTCAGCAAGCAGCTCGGCCTTGGTAGTACGTTTGCTCAGTTTTGGTTTCACGAAATAAGCCTCATTAGGTATAACCTCTACAAAAAGATGGGTGAAAAGGTTGGATTTGTATATTGGAGCCGGCTGCAGCAGCTCCACTACCAAACATCCAGCCTCCGTTGTCTGCACATTTACGCCAGCCCGAACATCCACACAAGTCCTACGGCAACGAAGACCGCTGGCAGCAAATTACCAACCGGCAACCTCTTGATTCCGACAAGATCAAACCCTATCGCAACAATAAGCAGGCCGCCGACAGCATTCATCTCAAGCACCACGGTTTCGGTCAGAAGAGATCTGGCAGACTCGGCTGCGATAGTAATGCATCCCTGATAGATTGCCACTGACAGGGCTGAAAACAGCACTCCTATTCCCAATGTCGAAGCCAATGCAATAGACGCAACACCGTCCAGTGCGGATTTGGCATAAAGGATCGACGGTGTTCCGGTTAAGCCATCCTGCAATGAACCCATGATCGACATGGCTCCGACGCAGTACAACAGACTTGCGGCTACAAATCCTTCAGCGATATTACCGGCGCTGGTGAACCGTCCCTGCAGCCACAAACCGAATGACTCCAGACGTGCTTCAATGTGCATCAGTTCACCAAGGACACCGCCGAGGATCAAACTGCCAATAACAATCATAGGCTGCTTGCTTTTCAATGCCAGCTGCAGTCCTATCAATAGCACAGTCAGTCCCAAACCTGCCATAACCGTTTGGCGAATCCTGTGAGGGATAAAGCGGCCAGCATAGCGTCCGACCAGCGCTCCGGCACTGATTGCAGCGACATTGACAATAGTTCCGGTCATTATCATGAAATACCTTCGGTTTTCATTTTTTACGCGGGATTATCTTCAGAACGGCCAAACCAAGCAGCAAACCCCAAAAAGCACTGCCAATGCCACTCAGGGTAAGTCCAGATGCGGTTACCAGGAACGTAATGAGGGCCGCGTCCCGTTCCCGCTCATCATTGAGCGCACCTGATAAACTGGACCCGATAGTGCCAAGAAGAGCAATACCGGCAATGGCGGCAACAAGTTCCTTTGGCAGTGCGGTGAAGACGCTGGCCACTGTCGCACCAAGCAGACCGGTTGCCAGATAGAATATGCCGGCCCATACCGCTGCCAGATAGCGTTGTTCTGGATTCCGATCAGCTTCCGGGCTCATACAGATTGCAGCTGTTATGGCAGCCAGATTGAACTGATAACCTCCAAAAGGTGCCAATAGCAAACCGGTCAATCCGGTCCAGCCAATAAGGGGTGAGACCGGTGTCTGGTAGCCGTTAGCCCTCAGGACAGCAATCCCCGGCACATTCTGTGAGGCCATGGTAACGATAAACAGCGGTATTCCCACACCTATGATTGTCGAGAGTGTAAAAGTTGGTGCAGTGAATATCGGCCGCGCCAGTGAGAAAGTTACCGCTTCATAGTGAATCGATCTGCTCAGAGCCGCCCAGATTAGACCACCCAGAAAGGTCAGGGGAATCGTGTAACGCGAATTCATTCTTTTACCAGCAAAGAATATCAGCAGCATCAGTGTTACCAACCAGAGCTGGGAATTCAGGGAGACGAACACTCCCAGACCGAAACGCAGTAATACCCCCGCCAACATGGCAGCAGCCAAAGATTTTGGGATGTGCTTCATGAGCATTTCAACCCATCCGGTTACGCCGCAGATCGTGAGCAGTGCAGAAGCAAAGAGGAATACTCCGATGGCGTCGCTCATTGGCACACCGACCAGTGCAGTTGCCAAAAGTGCCGCACCTGGGGTCGACCAGGCGGTTAACACCGGACTGCGAAAGTATAGTGATAGTCCAATACAGGTTATCCCCATACCAACACCTAATGCCAATAGCCAGGAGCTGATATGTGCGGCACTGGCGCCTGCAGCAGTAGCTGCGGAGAAAACAATGGCGGCCGAACTCGTGTAGCCAACCAGTACTGCAATAAAGCCAGCAGATATATGTGAGAGTTCAGATTTTCTTACCATGATAACTTCCTATCATGCTCTGATCGCAACCGAATACAACGGCGCCTGTTACATGAGAACTGCCCATCCGTTACACAAATCTACCAGTACTTTCATGTACCACTACTCCTCTATCACAAGTTCTACTACATTCTCATATCAAATCCCTGACTCACAAATTCATTATCCTTTTTTGTTATTTTTGATGAGTACCAGCAGCAGATATGAAACGACACAAAGGTTTACAACAAGCACGGTTACTTTTGGCCAGGTTCCGCCTCGTGCAACTTCATATATCTCGACGGGAATGTAGATCCCGCCGGTCAGGGTCCCGAACCACTCCGCCCATTTCTTTCCCAGCCATAATCCTGTGGCTTCCACCATTCTCACCACGCAATAGAGCAATGCTGCACACGCCAGGAGCCAGAGCTGATTGTCGGTAATGTGTTCCGTAAGATCAAGAAATATGCGCGGGTAATGTCTGGCCGGATTAAGATGTATGTGTTCAACAAGTTGAACGGCCGCATTGTGTACATCTTTATGGATAAAGGTCAGGAGGCCGAATCCCGCCAACAGAACGAGAGCCCCTTTTGCCCCTTCAAAGAGGGCAACTACCCGCAATCCCCTGGCAGTCGACCGGTTACACGACAGCAAATTCATACACAGTGAATACACATATAGCGCCCATACCCAGTAAACCGAGAATAAATATACCGTCGGCAATGCGCTCAATGCGGTGCATCCGGGTATAGCCACGTGACCGCAGCGCCAAGTAGGAGAGGATACAGGAGGTGAGAAACAGCAAGGCATCAACAGCGAGAAAATCATCGGCCAGAGTGTTGATTTTTTGAATGGTAATCACAAGACGCAGTATGCCGATGACCGTCATGCAGACGCCAACCATAGCCGCTGAGACGGTAAAAATGTGCCCGCAGACATCCTCTTCGAGTAAAGAATTTGAATCGCGAGTGTCCATAGTAAAATTTATCTCCTCAATCGGCTCAATATCCGATAAACGTCTAGGACTCTGTTGACATAATCATGTTTATTGCCAAAATTGTCCAGCCCTTAGAGGACTCTCACCACCACAGCTAATTGAATGGCGCTTACGCGCTACGCGCCATACCTGGCGCACAAAGAAAACGGGCTTAACTATTTCTGGTTAAACCTTTGAATTCTTTGGAGCGGGAAACGGGATTCTGAACCAACAGAATCAAGTGCTTACGGAAAGTATGCTTTAAAACTAACATAATTTCAAATAGTTATCAATACCTTCAGTGTGTCAAAAGTCCATTTAAGTTCAATCGGATTCATAATAATTCACGCTGTATAGAAGCACCCCGGGAACGACTTTTCGTGTATCAATTGGCTCCCCATCGCGAACAAATCCGGGCAATGGGAAGAACAGACAAATATGTAACAGGCATGGTTTTGACCTGCCGGTCTTTTCGGACAGGTCGTAACCCTGTTGGAATCATCATTATTTCAGTGATTGCGATTAGGAACACGCCACATCATATCCAAGTGAACGTTATCTCTAAAGATATATCCATTTGCTCATGAGATCATTTTTGATCCAGTCTATTTTTTAAATTGACAAAGTCCAGTTGAGAATATATTTTAGACCAAACGGTCGGTTTTTTTGAGGTATTTATGATTTCAAAGGGTGAAGCGACACGAGACAGAATTTTGGAAACGGCGGCTGAAATCTTCAACCGGAAGGGGTTTGGAGCTACCAGTATTAATGATCTGCTGGGAGCAACCGGTTTGAAGAAAGGGAGCCTCTATTTTCATTTTTCAAGCAAGGAAGCCTTAGGGTTTGCTATTTTGGAGAAAGCGCGAGTCGATTTTCTGGCATTTATTGATGCTGCTCTCACCGGCGCTACTCCGGAAAAACAGTTAGACAATTTTTTTAGCAAGGTTATGAAGACCCATAAGAGGACAGGCTTCGTTGGCGGCTGCATCTTTGGTAATACCGCTCTTGAGATGGGAGATAAAGAGAGTAGTTTCGCGGCGGTCATTGAAAAAGTCTTCGAGGAGTGGATTGAGAGACTGCGGACCGTCATTGCAGCCGCCCAAAATTTGGGAGAGGTGCGCAGCAGCCTTCCAGCTGACGTGTTGGCTGGGCATGTGGTGGCTGCCATTGAGGGGGGAATCATGATGGCTCGGCTGAAAAAGAATGAGAAACCGCTCAGCGATGCCCTCACCGGAATTCACGACTTGTTGCGGCTCTGAGAGCATAATTTTTTGTTCTCAAAACATACCGTACGGTCGGTTTTTTATTTTCAACAATCCAAACGAATCGTTGTGAATCCCACTTATACGGGAAAAATCAAAGCAAAAAGGAGAACAGAGATGGCACGTATTACATTGGTGGAAGCAGCAGTAATTTCAGGGGAGACTGCGGAAATATTCAAGGAGATCGAGGGGGCGTTCGGCATGGTGCCGAACCTGTTCAAGGCCTACAGCCATCATCCGCCACTGCTGAAGGCCAACTGGAACAAGGTCAAAGCGGTCATGATGGAAGGGGTCCTAAGCCCCAAGGTGAAGCAGACAATTGCGGTGCTGGTTTCGAAGGACAACGGTTGCGCCTATTGCGTGGCGGCTCATACCGGGGCATTGGAGGCAATCGGTATCTCGGATGAAGAGATTGCCCACATCGAACAGGACATCGAAAGAGCGGCGTTCGACGGCAAGGAAAAGGCACTCATCGGTTTTGCCAGGAAGGCGAACTCGTCGCCGCTCAGGATTGAGGACGCCGAATTCAAATCCCTGCGCGGTGCAGGCGCAACAGATGCCGAAATCGTGGAGGCGCTTGGCGTGATGGAGTTGTTCACCGCCTTCAATAAATTTCTTGACTCGCTGCAGGTGGAAATCGATTTCTGAGCAAATAATGAATATCAAAGTGTGAATGCCCGGGTTTCAATGCGCCGTATATGGAGAATGCCATGGAAAAGAAAATTCGAGGAGAAATAAGACGCTTTGTCCGTAATAGCAAGGATAACCGGTTTCCGGGGAGTATTGAACCGTATTTCGACGAGCCGCTGATCGGCTTTGCGGCAGCCGATGATCCGATCTTCACGGAGTACAAAACCGTCATTGGCGACTTCCACCTCACCCCCCATGAACTTGTTGCCGCTTCGTGGCCGGAGGAGCCATGGCTGCCGACCACGGTGATCTGCTGGGTATTGCCAATTACCGACAGGACCCGAGCTTCCAATCGAAGTGAAACTATCTGTCCTTCACGTGAATGGGCGCAGACGAGGAGCTTGGGCGAGCAATTCAACACGATTCTGCGGCAGCATCTGATCAATTGGCTTAAGGATTCAGGTTTCAGGTCTGATGCCCCACAACTCATGCCGACCTGGCACGAATTCCGTGAAACTCCGGTTGGGATCGCCTCGACCTGGTCGGAACGCCATGCCGCCTATGCAGCCGGGCTGGGCACCTTCAGCTTGAACGATGCCCTGATCACTCCCAAAGGCATTTCCCACCGACTGGGGAGTGTCATTACCGACCTGAGACTTGAGCCGTCGCATCGTCCTTATCCCGAGCACCGTTCCAATTGCCTCCATTACCGCCAGGGCACTTGCGGAGCATGCATCAAACGTTGCCCGGTGGGTGCACTGTCCCGCAAAGGGCATGACAAAAAAATGTGTCGGTCCTATGTCTACGGAACCATACCCAATGCGATAGGAGAAAGGT
>JAQTQX010000046.1 GCA_028712075.1 Desulfuromonadaceae bacterium | reverse complement strand
GGCAGAGCGGCAGATGACAGAGGAGAATCTTCAGGAAAAGGCGCTGCTGCTGGAAGAGGAGATCGAAAAACGCCAAAAAGCGCAGGATGAGCTGGAGCGTCTGAACGAGAGCCTGGAAGAGCGGGTCAAGGAACGTACAGCTGAGATGGAGGAGAAGAACGCGGAGCTGCACAAGATGAACCGGCTGTTTGTAGGGCGGGAATTGCGGATGGTGGAACTGAAGGAACGGATCAGGGAACTGGAGGAAAAATCAAGGTGAATAGCGCTACGGCACCAGTTCGTACAGCATGGTCACCGGCAGCGCGGTTATGCGCGGGGCCATTTGATAGGTCTCGGTTCCGGGATAAACAATGTAGCCGCGCTCGCATGCCAGATCGCCCATGACCGGCGTCAATTTCGATATTACCAGACGCAGGCAGGCGGAGGAGGCGCTTAACCGGCTCAACGAAGAGCTGGAGCAGCGAGTCAGTGAGCGTACAAAAGAACTTGAACAAAGAAATCGTGAACTTGAGCAGATGAACAAGGTGTTCGTGGGGAGAGAACTCAAGATGGTGGAGCTGAAGAAGCGGATCGAGGAGCTGGAAGGGGGGAGGTAGCGCAGAAATGCTGATAGAACGCGTTTCACATGGAAACAGCACAGGGGAAGAAGATATGACGCCCGGAATCGACCAATCCGGAATCGACGACCTGAAGCAGGCGGAACCGGCATTGATGCGGGAGAAAGAATTCAGCCGCTGCCTTCTTGAAAGCATGGCTGACGGCGTGGTCGCCTGCGATGCCGACGGCATCCTGACGCTGTTCAACCGTTCGGCCCGGGAGTGGCACGGGATGGATCCCCTGAGACTTCCTCCCGATGAATGGGCGCGGCACTTCGACCTGTTCCGTTCGGACGGGATCACTCCGCTTTCGACCGATGAGGTCCCGCTTGCCCGTGCCTTCAGGGGGGAGGTCGTCAGAGATGCGGGAATGGCGATCAGGGCGAAAGGACAGCCGATTCGATTTATCCTCGCAAACGGCAGCGTAATACAGGACGAAGCGGGACAAAAGCTCGGAGCGGTTACTATCTTGCACGATGTTACGGAGTTCGGGCGTCTGGAGCAGAAACTCCGCAAGGCGAACGAGGAACTCGAACAGCGGGTGGAGGAGCGCACAGAGGAACTGCGGCGGATCAACCAACAGTTGCAAATCGAGCTGACCGAAAAGGGCCGGATTGAGAATACCCTGATGCTGACCCAGTTCTCGGTAGACCACGCGGCCGACTGCATCATGTGGGTTCGCCCGGATGGCAGGTATTGTTACGCAAACGAAGCCGCTTCCCGTCTTCTCGGCTACAACCTTGAGGAATTTCTGGGAATGAAGACGTCTGACATCAACCCTGTGCACCACACAGAGAAGTGGCAGTTTCATTGGGAGCAACTGAAGCGCGAGAAGACGCTTTTTTTTGAAGCTTCACTTCTCAGGAAGGACGGCACGCTGTTGCCGGTCGAGATTCATGCGAACCATGTCGAATTTGGCGACCAGGAATACAACTGCGCCTCGGTGCGTGACATCAGCGAACGCAAGCAAGTGGAGGAGTCGTTACGCCAAAGCGGAGTGGCGGTGCGCATGCGCGAGCGAATGCTGAACGAATCGCAGCGTGTCGGTCAGGTCGGCGGCTGGGACTGGGACGCGGTCAATGATGTCATCTGGTGGTCGGACGAGTATTACCGGATTTACGGCCTCGAGCCCGGCACTCCGCCGCCGAATTATCAGGATCATTTGCGGGTCTATACACCGGAAAGCGCTGAACGGCTGGACGCGGCGGTGAAACGCGCCATGGAATCGGGCGAGCCGTACGAAGTAGATCTGGAACTGGCCGGCCCTACTCCGACGACACGTTGGATCGTGGCGCGATGTGAGGTGAAGCACGACGAAAACGGTGCCATCGTGGGATTGCGCGGCACGGCGCACAATATCACCGAGCGCAAGCTGGCGGAGGAAGAGCTGCATCTCCAGGCGGCAGAACTTGAAGAAGAGGTGGCGGAGCGGCAGATGGCGCAGGAGAGTCTTCAGGAAAAGGCGCTGTTGCTGGAAGAGGAGATTGAAAAGCGCCAGGAAGCGCAGGAAGAGCTGGAACGATTGAATGAGCGTCTCGAGTTGCGGGTACAGGAGCGAACCGCCGAGCTGGAGGCCAAAAGCGACGAACTGGAGCAGAAGAACCGTGAGCTGGAGCGTTTCAATAAACTCTTTGTCGGTCGGGAGCTGAAGATGGTGGAGCTGAAGGAGCGGATCAGGGAACTGGAGAAGCATCAGACTTCTGGAGGACTGGCATGACCGGCTATACATTTAATCAGCTCATAGAAGGATATGCCAAAGAGGTGTTCCATGAAGTTTGCAGAGTTTGTTGACATAGACGAGTTGCGGGAGTTGTGCGAGAGTTTCACCGCTCTCAGTGGCGCAGTGACTGCCATCCTTGACCTGGAAGGGAATGTTCTTGTCGCCACCGGCTGGCAGGATATCTGCTTACGTTTTCATCGTGTGAATCCTCAGACAGCATGCCGCTGTACAGAGAGTGATACCGTTCTTGCCGGTCAATTGCAAAAGGGGGGAACCTATAACGTCTACAAATGCAAGAACGGCCTGTTCGATGTTGCCGTCCCTATTATTGTCGGCGGAGAACATGTGGCCAATTTTTTCACCGGCCAGTTCTTGTTTTACCCCCCGGACGAGGAACCATTCGTCGCCCAGGCGAAGGAATTCGGTTTTGACAAAAGAAGCTATCTTGAGGCGTTGCACAAAGTCCCTGTCTTCTCCGAGCAGCAGGTGCGGACGATGATGGAATTCTTCATGTGTCTTGCACGCATTATTGGCGAGATGGGACTTGCCGGAATACGCCGGGAAGAATCCAATAGAGAACTGCGTACGTATCAAGAGCATCTTGAACTGAGAAATCGTGAGCTTGAGCAGATGAACAAGGTTTTTGTGGGGAGGGAATTGAAAATGGTGGAACTGAAGGAGCGAATCAGGGAGTTGGAAGGGAAAATTGGTGCTTAGTTGGCGCAGCTTGCAGGCATTTCTTGCCAGGGTGAAGGGCTCTTCGACAATCCTGCCGTCCTGAAAGCGTTGTATTTAAAGCGGAGAATCTCAAAAGCTGCTTTCTGAACTGATACCGTCGTTACAGTGGAGATATTAATTGTCGGTTCTGATTGCTTTACAAAAAATCTGTCGTATAACCCATGGAAAGCGAAGCAAGACCTTTGAAGCGCAGATTTTTATAAAACGCCGTGAATCCATTAACGCAAGATTTCACAGCGTTTTAAAAAAAGAGATCTATATATGAAACAGAGCAAGAAATCCGTATTGATGCGATAGTGTCAATAGTTTCATGAAAGACCGGGATGTTAAAATGAAACGCACCCGAAAGTGATTATTTCTTTTCAAGAGAAGCCTTCCCGTGCCTGTCCACACAGTGGCTTCTTGGTTTTGTGTTTAC